>NZ_UFQC01000066.1 GCF_900496975.1 Achromobacter veterisilvae | reverse complement strand
CCCGCGCCCACCGGGTCGTTCTTGTCGATGACCCAGCGCGCCGTGCCCAGGATGCTGGCCGTTCCCTTGACCGTGGGGCGCACGGCCCGGGTGCCGTTCAGGTCCACCTCGCCCAGCAGGCAGCCTTCGAATACGCCGCTGCCCAGCAGGCCTTCCGACTTGATCGGCTGGTTCAGGCCCATCTTTCCGCGGGCCTCGAACATGGCCATCATCGCGCTGGTGCCGGTGCCGCCGGGGGAGCGGTCCAGTTGGCCGGCGCTGAAGACGTGCACGTTCTTGTAGAACGCGCCTTCGATGGTCGGCTGGTGCCAGAAGGTGATGAAGTTCAGGTTGTTGATGTGCGCCTCGGTCGGATGCTGGATGCGCTGGCGGGCGTTCAACTGGTCGCGCACGATCAGGCCCATGCGGGACAGTTCGGTGCCGTTGTCGGGAGAAATCCGCAGGTCGCAGCCGGACAGATCGACGATGCCGAAGTAGTTGCCGCCCCAGACGATGTCGGCCGACAGTTTGCCGTAGCCGGGCAGTTCCACGGGAATGTCCTGCGCGGCCACGTACGCCGGCACGTTCTCGAAGCGCGTCCACAGCACGTTGTCGCCTTCGGATGCCACTTCCGACACGACCAGGCCGGCGGTGGTTTCGAAGCGGATCTTGGTAATGCCGTCCTTGCCGCGCGCCACCAGGCCGTGCGCGACCATGGCCATGCTGACGGCGATCGTGCCGTGGCCGCACATGTGCGAGTACTCGGTGCCGTCGATGTAGATCAGGCCGGCGTCGTATTCCGGGCTGGACGGCGGCGTGAGGAACACGCCGAACATATCCTTGTGCCCGCGGGGCTCGCGCATCAGGGCCTTGCGCAGCCAGTCGTAGTTCTGTTCCAGGAACGTCCGCTTTTCCAGGATGGTGGATCCGGGAGGATAGGGAATGCCGCTGTGCACGATGCACAGGGGCTCGCCTTCGGTATGGGTATAGATGACATCGAACGCGTCTTGCTTGCGCATGACTGTGGCTCCAGACAAGTAGGAAAGAGAAGAAGGTTTATTTGCCGCGTTCGGACAGCATGTCCAGCCCGACGGTCAAATCCAGGATGACGATGGCGATCACCGCGGCCACGATCGTGGCGCCCGATACGGCCGCGATGGTCGGATCTATCGTGTATTGCACATAGTTGAAGAGCTTCACGGGGATGGTGTTCAGGTCCGCCGTGGTGTTGAAGATGGACAGCTCCACGTTGATCCAGGAAGAGATGAACGCGAAGATCGAGCCGGTGACGATGCCCGGCCGGATCTGGGGCAGCACCACCAGGAAGAACGTGGTCCAGGGGTTGGCTCCCAGGTCGGCGGACGCCTCTTCCAGGGCGCGCTGTTCGGGCGTCAGCAGGGTCAGCGTGGACCGCAGCACGAAGGGCGCGATGATGACGATGTGCCCGATCAGGAGGGACAGGAAGCTGCGCGTCAGGCCGAAGTAGGCGCCGTATTGCAGCAGCGCCGCGCCCAGCACGATGTGCGGCAGCACCAGCGGCGACATCAGCACGGAGGCCAGCGCGGCCTTGCCCGGGAATTCGTACCGCGCCAGCGCCAGGGCGGCCGGCACCGTCAGCAGCACCGCCGCGGCCGTGGCCGCCAGCGCCAGCACGGTGCTGGTCGTGAACGCGGCGACGTAGCCGGCTTCGATCAGCAGCGTGCGGTACCACTCCAGCGTCCAGCCCTGGGGCGGGAACGCCAGATAGGGCGTGGCCGTGAACGAGGAGCCCAGGATGACCACGAGCGGCAGGGCCAGGTAGGCGAGCACGCCCAGCGCGAACAGGCGGATCAGGTGGCGGAGGATCATCGCGCGGCTCCAGGCAGGACGGCGACGCGGTTCGCCAGCGCGACCAGGATCAGGGTGAACACCAGCAGCACCATGCTCAGGGCGCCGCCGTAATGGAAGTCGAACACCGTGCTGTACTGCTGGAAGATCAGCATGGACAGCACCGACACGCGTCCGCCCGACAGCAGGGCCGGCGTGACGTAGGCGCTGACGGCAAGGGTGAAGACGATGATGGCGCCCGACACCACGCCGGGCAGCGTCAGCGGCCAGGTGATGTGGAAGAACGTCGCCGCGGGGCTGGCGCCCAGGTCGGCCGAAGCCTGTTCGCAGGCGGGGTCGACCCGGGCCAGCGCATTGCCCACCGCCAGCACCACGAAGGGCAGCAGCACGTAGACCATGCCGATCAGGATGCCGGTTTCCGTGCCGATGAAGCGCACCGGACGGTCCGCGGCGCCCACGCCGACCAGGGCCTGGTTGACCAGCCCGTTGCGGCCCAGCAGCACCATCCAGCCGAAGGCCCGCACGATGTTGCTGGTGAACAGCGGCACCACCAGCAGGATCACGCAGAAGCGGCGCCAGGCCTTCCAGCGCACCACGCGCACCAGGTACCAGGCCAGCGGATAGCCCAGGACCACGCAGGCGACCGTGGTGAAGAAGGCCAGCCGGAAGGTCACCAGGATCACGTCCCAGTGGTACTGGTCGGCCAGCACGCGCAGGTACTGCTGCGCGGTCGGCGTCAGGCCGTCGGGCCCGCCGGTGACGCTGGCCAGCGCCACCACCGCGAGCGGCGCCAGGAAGAACGCCGCGAAGAACAGCACGGGGGCCGCCAGCAGCAGGCCGGGCGAACGCCAGGCGCGGGCGGTCATGGCCGTTCACCGATCAGGTGCAGGCTTTCCGGCGCGAACGCCAGGCCGGCCGGGGCGCCGGGCACCAGTCCGGAGGGCGCGATGCCGCCGTGGCGGGCCACCACGGTCTGCCCGCCGATGTCCACGTGGATCATGCTGTGGCTGCCCACGTTGATCACGTCGGTCACGATGCCGGTCAGCCTGGCCGCCGCCGGGTCGTCGCTCAGGCGCAGGTCTTCCGGCCGCAGGACGGCGACGCCGCGCGCGGGCGCCGCCTTGCCGCGCAGCGGCACCCGCAGTCCCTGGGCATCCAGCAGCAGGGTGTCGTCGCCGCTGGCGGTATAGGGCATGAAATTGGCGTCGCCGATGAATTCGGCCACGAAACGCGTCGCGGGCTGCCGGTAGATATCGGTGCCCGTGCCCGTCTGTTCGATCTTGCCCGCGTGCATGACCACCACCCGGTCGGCCATGGTCATGGCTTCTTCCTGGTCGTGCGTGACGAAGATGAAGGCGATGCCCAGCCTGGCCTGCAGGTGCTTGAGTTCCAGTTGCATCCGCTTGCGCAGCTTCAGGTCCAGCGCGGAGAGGGGCTCGTCCAGCAACAGCAGCTTGGGCTGGTTCACGATGGCGCGGGCCAGGGCCACGCGCTGCTGCTGGCCGCCGGACATTTCGCGGGGATAGCGCGCCCCGAAGTCCGCCAGGCCCACCATGTCCAGCGCCGCGCGGGCGCGCTGCGCCGCCTCGGGCCGCGAGGCGCCCCGGCGGCGCGGCCCGTAGGCCACGTTCTCCAGCACGCTCATGTGCGGGAACAGCGCGTAGTTCTGGAATACCGTGTTCAGCGGACGATGATGGGCCGCCAGGCGGCTGATGTCCCGGCCCTCGATCAGGATGCGGCCCGACTCGGGCTGCAGGAATCCGGCGATCGAGCGCAGCAGGGTGGTCTTGCCGCAGCCGCTGGGGCCCAGCAGCGCCACGAATTCACCCTGCTGGATTTCCAGGTCGATGCGGTCCAGCGCCTGGTAGGCGCCAAAGCGCATCGACACGGCTTCGATGGTAAGCAAAGCGGACATGTTCGGCCCCGGTCTAGCGCTTGCGGGCGACCTGGCGGTTCCAGGCGTCCGTGACCTCGGCGCGGCGGCTGTTGATGAGGTTCCAGTCGAACAGGCTGAGGTTCTTCACCGAGCCGTCCGCGCCCCAGGGCAGCTTGCGGGCGACGTCCTTGGGCACCTGCACGTCCTTGACCGCCGGGCCCAGGTAGAGGCGCGCGGCCAGGCATGCGGCGGCGTCCTGCGTCAGGGCGGCGTCGATGAACTTCTGCGCCGCGGCCTTGTTCGGCGCGCCCTTGACCAGGTGCAGGCGCGCATCCGTGGCCCAGGCGCCTTCCTTGGGCACGGCAAAGCCGATGGGCAGGCCCTTGTCGATCAGGTCCCAGGCGCCCACGTTGAAGTGCGCGCCGATGATGGCTTCGCCGCTCTGGTAGGCGTTGGTGGCGGCGCCGGAACTGTCGAAGAACAGCGCGGTGTCGAGGCTGGCGAGCTTGGCATACAGCGGCGCCAGGTTGGACGGGTCGATGGAGAAGACCCGGGCCAGGAAGAACACGAACGGCACGCCGGACGAATTCGCCGGAGAGGGAATGGCGACGGCGCCGGCGTACTCGGGCTTCCACAGGTCCTTCCAACTGGTCGGCGGCTGCGGCACTTCCTTGGTGTTGTAGGCCACGCCCAGCGAGTAGTAGCCGGTGCTGACGGCGTAGGCCGCGTCGCCGCCGCGGTACACGCCCTGGTCGATCACGTTCTTCAGGTTGGGGATGGCGGCGGGGTCGAGCGCGTCCAGCACGCCGGCCTCGGCGGCCAGTTCGCTGATGCCGCCGTCCATCCAGGCGACGTCGATCGTGGGCGCGCCCTTCTGCTGCTGCAATTTCGCCAGCGTCGTCGTTGAGGTGCCGACCTCCGGCACGACGGCCACGCCCGTCGCCTTGGTGTAGGGTTCGGCGACGCAGGTGCGGAAGGCGTCGCCCCAATTGCCGCCGTACCAGGCGACGGTGATTTTCTGCTGCTGCGCCAGCGCCTGGCTGGCCACCAGCAGTCCGGCGCCCATCAGGGCGGCGCGGACGGCGCTGCGGGTAAGTGTTGCCATGTCGGTATCCCCTTGTGAATTTGCCGGCCCGCTCCGGTGCTTCCCGGCGGGCGCGGATACGGTGCTACAAGCGCATCTTGGGCGATCCCAGGGAAAACCAGCTTGAAGGCGCGGGACATAAACTTGAATAATTGCGACATGGATACCGCCACATTCGCCGCGCCCGCGCCTTTTCCCTATGACGACGGCGCCCGCGAGCCATCCCAGGGGAAACCCGCACTGACCGTCGGCATCGTGCTGCTGGACCAGTTCACGCTGGCGGCCTTCGCGGGCCTGGTGGACGTGCTGCGGCTGGCGGGCGACCACGGCGGGCGCAGCCGCCAGATCCACACGGCATGGCGCGTCATGAGCTGGGACGGCAAGCCGCGCCGCTCCAGCGCGGGCCTGACGATAGACGTGGCCGACAGCCTGCCCGACGACCTGTCCCAGTTCGACTACGTGGCGGTTTGCGGCGGCAACGACTATTTCAATGAACGCATGCCCGAGCGCCTGCGCGACTGGCTGCGGCGGGCGGCCGCGCAACGCGTGCGGCTGCTGGGCATTTGCACCGGCACGTTCGCGCTGGCGCAGGCCGATGTGATCGGGCCGCGCACGGTCTGCGTGCATTGGAATGTGCTGGACACCTTCCGCGAGCGGTTTCCGCAGACCCGCGCGGTGGTGGACCGACTGTTCGTGGACGAGGGCGACCTGATTTCCTGCGCGGGATCCACGGCCGCCATCGACCTGGCCCTGTATCTGGTGGCCCGGCATTGCGGGCGCGACAAGGCCCAGCAGGCCGTGCGGCACATGATGCTGCAGGGCGCGCGGTCCGGACGCGTGCCGCAGGCCCATTTCCATACGGACCTGTCGGGCATCCAGGACCTGCGGGTCCGCCAGGCCGCGCACTTCATGGAGCAGCGCATCGACAGCCCGCCGCCGCTGGACGCGATCGCCCGGTATGTCGGCGTGGGGCGCAGGCAGCTCGAGCGCGCGTTCCGCGTGGCCACCGGCATGTCGCCCATGGCGTTCCAGCGGCAGTTGCGGCTGGAGTACGGTAGCTGGCTGCTTTTGAACAATCCCGGCAGCATCACCCAGATCGCGCTGGACTGCGGGTTCGCGGACGGCGCGCATTTTTCGCGCGACTTCCGCGCGCATTTCGGCCTGTCCCCCAGGCAGTACCAGCAGGCACGCGGCGTGCTGGCGGCCAGACACGAAGGCGAGATCAGCGTATTTCCCACCCAGGACGAGCAAACCCAGGCCTTCATCGACAGGAAGGAGACGGCATGACTTACGACCTTTGGTATTGGGACGGCATTCCCGGGCGCGGGGAGTTCGTGCGCCTGGCGCTGGAGGCGGGCGGCATTCCGTACCGGGAATGCGCGCGCGAGCCCGGCGCGGACGAAAACACGCTGGTCGAGGACTTGCGTTCCGACCGCAGGCATCCGCCGTTCGCGCCGCCCTACCTGGTCGCGGGAAAAATGACGCTGGGGCAGACCGCCAACATTCTGTTGTTCCTCGGGGAAAAGCACGGCTTGGCGCCGGATTCCCTCGAAGGCCGCCTATGGGTGAACCAGTTGCAGCTCACCATCGCGGACATGGTGGCCGAAGCGCACGATACCCATCATCCCATCTCCGCCAGCGAATACTACGAAGACCAGAAGGAAGAGGCGGCGCGGCGCGCGAGCGGCTTTCGCGAAGAGCGGATGCCCAAATTCCTGGAGTACTTCGAACGGGTGCTGGACGGGCCCCAGGCCTGGCTGGCCGGCGGCAAGCGCTGGACCTACGTGGATCTGTCTTTGTTCCACCTGGTCGACGGCCTGCTCTACGCCTTCCCCAAGCGCATGGCCACCCTGGCGGTGCACTATCCGAACGTCATGGCGCTGCATGCGCGCGTGGCGGCGCTGGAGGCGTTGCAGGCCTATTTCGGAAGCGGCAGGCGCCTGCCTTTCGGGGAAGGTATTTTTCGCCGCTATCGCGAATTGGACGCGGCTTGAGTCCGTGTTAACCCTGGTGTTGCCGGACGCCATTTTTTTATGAGACGCCTGGAATACCTTGAGGGCCGTTCATTTTTAGGATTAAATGTTTGCTAATTGATACGCCAATATATCCATTTGTGTCATAACGGCGTGGCCGGGCGGCAGCCGGCCAGGCAGACCCCGGCAGGAGACGCCACCATGAAATGGATCACCCTCGGCCCATTGTTCCGCACGGACCGCGGCCTGCAGAAGGCGGACATGCATGGGCAGATCGCGGCGATCAATAATGTCCAGGCCGTCGTGGAGTTCGATCTGGACGGCCACGTGCTGGCCGCGAACCGGAATTTCCTGGACACCCTGGGCTATACGCTCGACGAAATCGTGGGGCGCCACCACCGCATGTTCGTCGATCCCGACGAGCGCGAGTCGGCCGGCTACGCGGAATTCTGGAACAAGCTGAGGCAGGGCGCGCACGATGCCGGGCGCTACCGCCGGATTCGCAAGGACGGGCGCGACGTCTGGCTGCAGGCGTCCTACAACCCTATTTTCGACAATCGCCAGCGGTTGATGAAAGTGGTCAAGTATGCCGTCGACATCACCGGGCAGCAGCAGCGGCAGGCGGACGTCGAAGGCCAGTTGGCGGCGATTTCCAAAGTGCAGGCCATCGTCGAATTCGAGCTCGACGGCACCATCATCCGCGCGAACGAATTGTTCCTGGACGCGGTGGGCTACCGGGCCGACGAGGTGCGCGGGCGGCACCACAGCATGTTCGTCCCGCCCGAGGAGGCGCGCGGCGCCGCGTACAAGGAATTCTGGCGCAAGCTGCGCAGCGGCGAATACGACACCGGGCAGTACTTGCGCCTTGGCAAAGGCGGCCGCCAGGTCTGGATCGAGGCCAGCTACAACCCGATCTTCGACGCCGAAGGCCGCCCGTTCAAGATCGTGAAGTACGCCACTGACATCACCAGGCGCTTTACCGCCGCCCAGACCTTGCGCGTCGCCGTCCAGGGGCTGACCGAGAACGCCGACCGCGCCGGGCAAGCCAATACGCTGGCGCTGGACGCCTGCCGGGTGGCCGAACAGGGCGGCCATACCGTGCAGGAGGTGGTGAAGACGATGGGCGACATCACCCAAAGCTCGCGGCGCATCTCGGAAATCATCGGGGTCATGGACGGGATCGCCTTCCAGACCAACATCCTGGCGTTGAACGCCGCCGTCGAGGCCGCCAGGGCCGGTTCGCATGGCAAGGGGTTCGCCGTCGTGGCGGCCGAGGTCCGCAGCCTGGCGCAGAACAGCGCGGCGGCGGCCAAGGAAATCAAGGGTTTGATCACGTCGTCGGTCCAGCAAATCGAGGGCGGGGCGCGCCAGGTCCAATCGGCGGGCACTACCATGGACGATATCGTGGCCTCGTCCCGCCGCGTCACCGAAATCATGGCGGCGGTGGTGGAGGAATCCCTGGCCCAGTCCGCCAAGCTCGGCGACGTCACGGAGGACATTACCCAGCGGGCCGGCGAGCCGGGGCGCGCGGCGCCGCCCGAATTGCAGTACGTGCGCTGCTGACGGCCGGCCCGCGCCGGCCCGATGCGCTATAAAGACGGTATTGTCTGAACCCGCAGGCCCGGGCAGGAACCCTACCGCCCGGGCCGCGCCATTTGCGGCAACCGTCCATGACCGAATCCGAAGCCCTGGCTCTCGCCTCGCACCGCCATTACAAGGGCGGCCTCTATCTCTACCAGGGCACCGCCCGCCATTCCGAAACCGAGGAATCCATGGTTGTGTACGAACATCTGTGGCCTCACGAGCGCGGGCTGTGGGTGCGCCCCGCGGCGCTGTTCTTCGGCCAACTGGCAGACGGCTCGCCCCGTTTCGCGCCTTTGCGGCCGGCGGAGTAAGGCCGTGACGTTCTTCTACCGGCGGCCGCGCGCAAGCGGTGCGGGGCCCGTCCGCGCGGCGGCGGGGCGCAAGGCGGGAACCGAGGCGCTGGCCGAGGCGCTGCGGGCCTTGCGCGGCCCATTCATCGTGGCCGACCTGGAAACCACCGGCCTGTCCACGGCCACCTGCGAGATCCTGGAGTTCGCCGCCGTCCGCGTGGACGCGTCGGGCGCGCACGAGCGGGAATACACGCAGGTGGTGCGCACGCGCGGCCCGGTCCCGTCTTTCATTACCCGGTTGACCGGCATCACGCAGGCGGAAGTCGACCGCCACGGTGTGCCCGTGGTGCAGGCGTTTTCGTCCTTCCTGGATTTCGTGGAAGACCTGCCCGTGTTTTTCCACAATGCCTCTTTCGACCGGCGCTTCCTGGGGGCCGCCGCGGACCAGACCGGCCTGCCGTTTTCGAATGCCACCCATTGCACGCTGGCGCTGGCGCGGCGCGCCTGGCCCGAACTGCCTTCGCACAAGCTGGAGATCCTGGCTCGCCACGTCGGCGCCTCGGATCCCACCCACCGGGCGCTGGCCGACGTGCGCACTACGGTCGCCGTCGCGCTGGCGGCCAGCGCGCGGCTGGCGGCGGCCTGACGCGCCCATTTCAACTCAGGAGCCGCGATGTCCGACCTGGAACAGATCAGACTTGCCGTCCGCCGCTTCGCGGTGGAACGGGATTGGCAGCCCTTCCATTCGCCGAAGAACCTGGCCATGGCCCTGGCGGGCGAGGCGGGAGAACTGGTGTCGCTGTTCCAGTGGCTGAGCGAGGCCGAATCGCGCGGCATGCCGCCCGAGCGGCTGGCTGAAGCGGCCGACGAGATCGCGGACGTGCAGATGTACCTGGTCGCGCTGGCGGACCAGTTGAGCATCGATATCGCCGATGCCGTGGCGGGCAAGATGGTGAAGAACGCGCGGAAATATCCGGCGGATCGTTTTCGCGGCAGCGCGCGCAAATACAACGATCCGCTCTAGGGCCTGTTCACGCTGAAAGGGGTTGCGCGCAGGCCCGGGCGTCAGAGCACTTTCTGTTCGTGATGCACCTGCGGCGGTTCGACGAAAAAGCCCGCCACCAGCCTGCGCCATTCCTGGAAGTCCGTGGACTCGCGGAAATCCACCATGTGGTTTTCCACCGTTTCCCAGTCCACGACCAGCGTGTAGTGCTGCGGCTGCTCGATGCTGCGGTACAGCTCCATGCCGTGGCATCCGCGGGCCCGCAAGAATAGCGGCTTCGCTTGCGCGACGCCCGCTTCGAACAGCGCTTCCTGTCCTTCGCGGACGTGGATGCCGGCAATCTCCTGGATCATGATTCTGTCTCCGTGCGACGAATGGGCCGGGTAGCGCCCGGCGGCGGGGATAGTATGGCCGAAAAATCCGCATTCAGCCCGCCGAAAGGCTGGAGCCGGGCGGGCGCCGATTCCGCCGGGCCGAGTCGCTCGGGCGCGCTAGGGAAGTTGCCCGAGCCGCGGGCCGCCGCTCCCATCCATAAAGTTGAGTTCCTCCGCGCGCGCGATTCGTCCCGCGCATTGCGCGTCGTCCATATGCATGGCGCGGCGCGCGTTATCCGCGCATTTGGCCGGAAGTGTTACCGCCTCCGCTCGTCCAGCAGGATTCGGTCGCCCGTTTAGCCGATATCGACATGCCTAGGACGGCGCAATCATTCCGTACCAATACGAAAGTCCCAAGCCTTTCGTCATTGCACGCATGGCTGGGAGGTAACGGTCCGCGCCGGTCGGCCACCGGCAACCGTGTATCCGTGCCCGCACGGATCAGGAGGAGCTCAAATGAAAAAGCTCGCAGCAATCGCCGCGTTGTCCTTGTTTGCCGCCACGGCCTATGCCACCGGCCCGGTCGGCGGGTCCGTGACGGGCCATGCCGGCGCCATCAACGGCACCGCGTCATCCATTTCCACCGGCAGTTCCGCGGTGTCCACCCAGATCAACGGCTACGGCTTTTCGAGCCAGACATCGTTCGGCAGCACGGGCGGCATCGCGGAAGTCGGCGGAACCTTCAGCCGCGACGGCACGCAAGTCGTGACCAGCACGCGCCAGTACGCCAATAGCGAGTCATACGGCCATGTATCGGGCAATGCCCCCATCATGGTCGGCGACAGCATCGCCAACGGCGGCGCCACGTTCGGGCAGACGGAAACCAGCGCGTCGGCCACGGGGTCGTTCCATGCGGCGAATGTGGGTGGGTTCGGGTCGATACACGGCATCGGCGCGGTGGGCCATGTCGCAGGGTTCCATCACTGACCCAATTATCCGGACGGCTTCGGCCGTCCGGGCGAGGGAACATCATGAAGACTATAGTGCTTGCCATTTCCCTGTCGCTGGCGGCGTTTTCCGCCGGGGCCCAGACCAGCAGTTCCAGCGCCACGACCTCGGCATCGTCGGGTTCGACCAATGCCGGCAACAACCAGGGCATTACGCTCAACTCCAACAATAGCGGATCCAGCACCCTGCGCTCGGCGCCGCCCGTGGGCGGCCAGAGTTTCTATGGTTCTTTTTCATCCGATAGCTGCATGGTGTCCGCCGGGGGAGGCGGTTCCGTGGTGGGCTTCGGCATGAACGTCGCCGTCCCGATCGAGGACCAGAAGTGCAGTTTGCGGCGCAACTTCGAACGCACCATGCAGGCCGCCGCGTCCACCAAGGACGCCGACCGCGCGCGCCGCCTGGAAACCGCCGCCATCGACATCCTGTGCCAGACGGACGACCGCACCAAGGCCGCGCTGGTGGCGCAGGGGCTGTGCACCAATCCCGCGCTGACCACCGCCGATCATCGTTTCGACAACGGCGCGGTCGCCCAGGTCGCGCCGTCGGCGCCGGTCCTGGCCGAGACGCCTCCGCCCTCGCAGCCCACGGCGCAGGCCTATCCGGTGCGGTCCGTCCAGAGCGCCGCGCTGGCGTCGCCGCCATTGCGCAATCCCCGGCTCGACAGGCAGACCTTCGCCGACCTGTATTCCCCCGGTTGAGGCCGGACGCCATGTCCGGCCGGAACCGCGCGGCGTCTAGGGGGCGGCCGGCGGCGGAACCGCCGCGGGAGCCGCCGCCTGCGCCGCCGGCGATTGCGGGGCCGGCGCGAGCAGCATGGTGGGCGGGGACGACACTTCCAGTCCCGCGTCGTGCAGCCGCTTGAGCACGGTGAACAGCAAGGCGCTGCGCACGCCATAGGCCGCCCGGGGCGAGGATACGTAGCCCTTGGCGTTGAAGATCAGGTGGCCGCCTTCGATGCCGTCGAGGAACACGTTGGGCGCCGGCGCGTCCAGCACGTCCTCGTGGTCCGCGAAGGCCTGCAGGATCAGTTCGCGCACGTGTTCCGCGTCGGTGGACAGCGGCAGGGGCATCTTGATCTGCACCAGGCCCAGCGGATTCGAGCGGGTGACGTTGCGCACGGTCTTGGTGACGAACTCCGAATTCGGGACGATCACCGTCGAGCGGTCCCCCATCTGGATTTCCGTGGCGCGGACGTTGATGCGCAGGATGTCGCCCTCCACGCCGCCCAGGGATACCCAGTCTCCCACCTTGACCGGACGTTCGGCCAGCAGGATCAGGCCGGAAACGAAATTCTGGACGACCGCCTGCAGGCCGAAACCGATACCCACCGACAGCGCGCTGGCGATCCACGCCACGCGTTCCAGCCCGATGCCCGCGGCCGACAGCGACAGCGCCACGGCGACCACGAAGCCCGCATAGCCGAACAGCGTGGCGGCCGACAACTGCATGCCCGGATCCAGTTCGGTGGTGGGCAGGTAGCGGTTGGACAGCCACCGCTTCAGCACCTTCACGCTGAGCAGGGACAGCGCCAGAACCAGCAGCGCCTGCAGGACGGCGCCGGGGCGGATCTGCGCTTCGCCGATGGCCAGGCCCTTGCGCAACTGGTCGAAGCGCTGCAGCAGATCCATCGGCGCTTCGCCGAAAGGCGCCAGCAGCAGGACGATGGCAAGCAGTCCGACGGCCACCCGTCCGACGCCCGACAGCAGCACCGCGGCCTGGTCGCGCATGCTGGGCGCTTCCTGTTCGCCGCCGTCGCGGTGCGCACTGCCCAGCAGCGTGCCGAAACCGTCTTCGATCAAGGTGGACGCCAGGTACGCGGAAGCCAATACGATCAGCACCCACAGCACCTGCTTGACCAGGAAACTGCCGAACGCCACGTATCCGGCCAGCAGGCTGGCAAGGCTGAGGACCAGCACGGTCCAGATGGCGGTCAGCAGCAGCGACAGCCAGAACGGGATGGGCGCGTCGTTTTCCTGCATCGCCTGCCGGCGCAGCCGGCGGCCGATGGCGAGCACCGCGCCTATCATCGCCATGGTCATGACGGCGACGATGCCGGTCAGCGTGATCGTCGTGGTCAGGCTGGCGTTGAGCAGCACGGGCAGGCGCTCGGCCAGCCAGATCATCACCACCAGCACGCCCAGCACGCCGGGCAGCCAGCGCAGCCGCGTCGCCACGGCGTCGCTGATCGGGGGCAGGCGCCACGACGGCCGGTTCGAGGACAAGAGGGCATAGCCCAGTCCCGATACGTATCCGCCGAAACAGACCGTCGCCACCAGGTTCGCCAGCAGGGACGAGGTGTTGTCGGTCAACTGCGAGTTCCAGTCCAGCCCGATGTGGATCAGCAGCGCGATGACGCCGGGCGTGGCCACGGCCAGGACCACGTGGGCGACCGCCAGGAACGAGCGCCGCAGGCGGCCGGGGGGAACGCGAGTGGCGGTCAGGCGCAGCAGGATGCGGCCGATCCAGACGCGCAGGGCGATCGCCAGCGCGGCCGCCGTCGCCAGGAGCAGCCAGCCCCATTTCGGCGTTTGCCCGACGGCGGCCGACAGGTCGTCGCCCAGGGCTTTCAAACGATCGAGATCGCGCGGGAATTCTTCCCGGAACTCCGTCCAGAACGCGCCGGAGAGAAAAGAGTCCCGCCGTTCTCCCAGGCGCGCCTGGAACTGCGTGCGCCGCTGGGCGGAGATCTGTTCGGCGGCCTGGCCGGCGTCCACGGACAGCAGCCTGGCCAGCTTGATCTGCGCATCCAGCGCCCGGCTGCTTTTTTCCAGTTGCATGCGCTGGGCAGCCACGTCGGGCGTTTCCTTGACGCCTTCCGGCGGCGAACCCAATTCGCTCAGCTTGGCCGTTACGCTGGCCAGTTGCGGCGTCAGGGCCTCGGCCGCCGCATCGGCCTTGGATTGGATGTCCAGCGCGTCGCCGCGCTGTTTCACCAGGCTGGCGTCATCGGTTTCGTCGGCGACGCGCTTGCGGATGTCGTCGATCTGCTTGCGCGCCGAGGCCAGCATGGTTTCCGTGTCGGCGGGCGTGGGCGGCGCCGCCGCGAAGGCGGGCATCAGGAACAGCGCCAGCAGCAATGCCGCGATCGACGCGGCAAAGAAAGACGCGCGCGCGCGTCGAGCCCGCAAGGGCAGGAGAAGGGTGGTCGGTGTCATGTTTTTGGGCGAGTGGCTCGCATCGAGGCGGCAGCATAACAAGCCGCCGTCCCGCCCGTTGCAACAAAACTGCTGCTTTGGCCCCATTTGAATCGGCCTGCGATCCCGGCGAAAGGCCGCTCTGCGGGCGCCGTTGCCCGCAATCCAAGTTTACGAGGCCAACGTTTGGATTCAACTCAGGCCCGGGCCGGCGCCTTTTTCGGCTTGCCCAGCACCTCGTCGCACACTTCCAGCCAGGCGCGCGCGGCGAAGGACAGGTAGCCGGCGTGCTGCCAGATATGGCCCACTTCCCATTGCAGGCCCGATTTGGCCAGTTTCGCCGTGCTCAGCCCGCGCGTCTTCATGCGTTGCATCAGCGGTTCGGGCAGCAGCGCCACGCCCAGGCCGGCGGAAGCCATGGCCACCAGGAAATCCCAGTGGGCGCTCTGCGCCGCGATGCCGGGCTGGAAGCCGGCGTCGGCGAAGGCTTGCCGCAAGCGGCGCGTCATGGCGAAGTCGTCCGTGGGGATCAGGAGCCGCGCGTCGCGCAGCGCGCTCAGCGGCAACGAGGTCTTGCCCGCCCAGGGCGCATCGGGCGGACCGATCACCCAGATGGGGTAGCTGCCGAAGGGTTGGGCGGCCAGTCCGCCGTCGGGCGCGATCGGCAGGATGGTCGCGCCCACTTCCAGTTCGCCGCTGGCGACCAGGCCTTCGACGGCCTGGCCCGTGCCTTCGCGCAAGGTCAGGTGTATGCCCGGGTGCCGTTCGCGGAAGCGTTTCACAACCGGGGTGAACAGCAGGTTGATCATGGGCGGGATGCCGACTTCCAGCGCGCCGCGGCGCAAGTCGGTGGTCTGGCGCAATTCCTCGGCCAGTTGGCGCATGGTCTCCAGCACCTGCAAGCCGCGCTGGTACATGACCTGGCCGGTGTCGGTGGGACGGGCCGTGTGGCCGTCGCGGATCAACAGCGGGGTGCCCGCTTCCTCCTCCAGTTGGCGAATCATCTTGCTGACGGTCGACTGCGTCACGAACAGCGCCTTGGCCGCCTGGGTGAAGCTGGCATGCCTGACGGTTTCCACGAAATACCGCAATGCGCGCACGTCCATGGCCGGCGGCCTCCCTTCGCGCGATGCGCGCAAACAAGAAAACGATGAAAAAAACGACTGATTTGGATGATTTTAAGTCATTACGAGATTTGGGCCGGCCTTCCTATACTGCGGAAAATTCGTCCCGGCGCCGGCAGGATCCGGCCGCGGGACCTCGGGAAACGCCGCGTCAGACGGTGCCTGGGCGCAGAGGCGGCATCGCCGCGCCCGGCCGCGAGCCGTTGGCCCTTAAATCTGGAGACACCATGCATCTCGACCGTATCCGCCACCCTGGGCTGCGCGCCAAGATCACCTCCGCCGATCAGGCGGCCCTGCTGGTTCAGGACGGCATGACCGTCGGAATGAGCGGTTTCACGCGCGCCGGCGACTGCAAGTCGGTGCCCGCGGCGCTGGCGGCCCGCGCCGAGCGCGAGCCGCTCTCCATCACCCTGATCACCGGCGCCTCGCTGGGCCATGACACCGACAAGATGCTGGCGCAGGCCAACGCCCTGGCGCGCCGCATGCCGTTCCAGGTCGACACGACCTTGCGCCGCAAGATCAACCAGGGCGAAATCGCCTTCATCGACCAGCACTTGTCCGAGACCGTCGAACAACTGCGCGCGGGCCATATCGGCCCGATCGACGTGGCCATCATCGAGGCCGCGGCGATCACCGAGACCGGCGCGATCGTGCCGACGATGTCGGTGGGCAATTCCGCTTCGTTCGCGCAACAGGCGGACAAGATCATCATCGAACTGAACATGGGCATGCCCGGCGCCATCGAAGGCCTGCACGACATCTACGTGCCCGGCGACAGGCCGGCGCGCCAGCCCATCGGGCTGGTGTCGGCCGACCAGCGCATCGGCCAGCCTTTCATCGAGGTGGACCCGGCCAGGATCGCCGCCATCGTCATCACGCACGAACCGGACAGCCCATCCAACGCCTTGCCGCCCGACGCGGAAACCAATGCCATCGCGGGCCATATCAATGCCTTCCTGCGGCGTGAAGTCGATGCCGGCCGCCTGACCGATTCCCTGTTGCCGCTGCAGGCGGGCATCGGCACCATCGCCAATGCCGTGCTGCATGGATTCGAATCGTCCAGCTTCCAGAACCTGACCATGTATTCGGAAGTGCTGCAGGACAGCGCGATCGAACTGCTGGACCAAGGCAAGCTCGCGTTCGCCTCGGCGTCCTCCATCACGGTGTCCAAGCCCGTCTACGAGAAGATCCTGGCCAACATGGAGCACTACCGCGAGCGCATCGTGCTGCGCCCGCAGGAGATCAGCAACGCGCCGGAGATCGTCCGCCGGCTGGGCATCATCGCGATCAATACCGCGCTGGAATTCGACATCTACGGCAACGTGAATTCCACGCACGTGGGCGGCACGCACATGATGAACGGCATCGGCGGGTCGGGCGACTTCGCGCGCAACGCGCACCTGGCGATTTTCGTGTCGAAGTCCATGGCCAAGAACGGCGACATTTCCAGCGTGGTGCCCATGGTGTCCCACGTGGACCACACCGAGCACGATGTGGACGTGCTGGTCACCGAATGCGGGCTGGCGGACTTGCGCGGGCTGGCGCCGCGCGAACGGGCGCGCGCCATCATCCAGAATTGTGTGCACCCGTCCTATCGCGACGCCCTGCAGGACTATTTCGATCGCGCCTGTGAACGCGGCGGCCAGACCCCGCACCTGCTCGAGGAAGCGTTCTCGTGGCACCAGCGGTTCAACGAAACGGACTCGATGCAGCCTTCGAAGCCGGCTGCGCGCAAGGTGGCCTGAGGCCAGGCCCCGGCGGCTGGCGCCGCCGTTACTTCGCCCGCGGCTCCTGGTCCGGCTCGGGATCGGGAGTGACCAGGCTGCGGCGGGACATTTCCAGCTCGTCGCGCAGCCATTGCTTCAGCGCGACCAGCGGCCCCCAGTCGCGCAGGCTGGGGCGATAGACCAGGTGATACGTCTGCGCCTGTTCATAATGGACGCTCACCGGGGAAACCTGCACCAGCCGCCCGGCGCACAGCGCGTCCGCGGCGAGCAGTTCGCGCCCCAGCGTGATGCCGAGTCCCTGCTCGGCGGCCTGCAGCATCATGCCCGCGTCATTGAACGACGCCACCGGCGTGACGGGCGTGCGCAGTCCGGCGGCGTTGAACCAGTGTTGCCAGATCTCGCGTTCGCCCAGCAGGGGCTGCCGCGCGAGGGTTTCCGGCGTATTGTCGGGAAGCGCGGCCGCCGTTTCCGGCGACGCCAGGACAATCAGCGGCAACGGCATGTCGAACAGGGGTTCCGATTCCACGCCCGCCCAGGGGCCGCGTCCGAAACGCAGCGCCGCGTGGAATCCGTCGCGCAGCAGATCCGCGACCTGTTGGGAAGAGTCGATCTCCAGCGCCAGGCCGGGATTGCGGGTCCGCCACCGGGCCATCCGCGGCAGCAGCCAGCGCTGCGCGAAAGAAGGCAGCACCGACACCCGCAAGCGCTGTTCGCTGCCGGTGGCGGCGGCCGACGCCGCAAGCACCCCTTCATCCAATTGAGTCAAAGCGCCTTGGACTGCGCACAGCAGGGCGGCTCCGGCCGTATTCAGGACGATGCCCCGCCCGCTGCGTTCGAACAGCGGAAAGCCCAGTTGTTCTTCCAGCCCCTTGATCTGCTGGCTGACCGCGCTATGGGTCAGGTGCAGCCGTTCCGCTGCCGCACGCAGGTTCTGCAATTCGGCCACTGCGCGGAAAGCGGGGAGGGTATTCAGAGGCAAACGCATGGGGGCGATCCGAGGATGACTTGATTGGTCAGCATACCTTACCGATAACCCGAGAACAATTCGATTTTCATCAGGAGGTTGGCCTATTACGCTTACCAAACGCGTATTCCATACGGAGCCCACCATGTCAGCGCAAACCTGCCCCTCATCTTCCGCTTCATTCATGCCGCTGCCCACCGAGCGGAACCAGCCCGCCCTGCACGGCAACGGCATTGCCGCCACGGCGGCCCGCGCGGATCTGGAACAGGCGGCGTCCTCCGGCGGCGGTTTCCTCGGCCGGATATGGGCCGCCTATCGCAAACATCGCAACGAAGCACGGCTGCGCAGCCTGGCGAAAGAGCTGGATGAACACATGCTGCGGGATGTAGGCGCGCCCAATTGGCTGGTCAACGAAGCCGCCGTGGAGCGGGACCTGACGCGGCTTCGCGACGTGAACTACCTGCGCTGGTAAACGCAGGCCTGCCGCCGCCGTGCCGCGGCCCCTTCCGTTCCCCTCTCTCTATATATATAGAAGGTGGGCCCAGCGGAAGGGGCCGCGTCCGTTGTGAAAACTTGTGCTATAGTCTCGCTCCTTCGCGGTTCGGGCAGTTTTTCGAAGCGCGGGGCCAAGCAAGCATCATTGCATGGATAGCGCGAATCAGACAGAAGTCAGTTGCGCCGTTCGAAACAATATGCTATAGTCTTGGGCTTGGCTGGTGAAGCGAACCAAGGGTTTACCCTTACGAATCATTAGCCACCCGAAGTGACCGGCCCCTGGTTTCAGGGCGATGGCAAGGCTGGAGGTTCAGCGGCGCCGCGGGTTGCAAGATAGGATGCAAATTAGGCAAAAGCCGGTTGCATAATCTGCAAAAGTCGTGTTATAGTTTCGGGCTTGGCAGTTGCCGAAAATTTAGGGTTTACCCTGATGTTTCGATAGCTGCTAAAGAGGAAAAGGTCTTGAAGAGGCCGCGGCAAGAAAGCATAGCGAACCCCGCGAAGCTGACTTGACAAGCGATAAAAACTTCTTCATAATCTCGTTTCTCTGCTGCTGACACAGCGAACGACGCGAAAGCGTCGGGCCAGTCGGCAGGCAGTGCAGAATTTGCAGTACCGCTCTTTAACAATTAAACAACCGATAAGTGTGGGCGCTTGATGCGGGTGCGGTGATGGGTTGAGATTTAAACCTCAGCTTTATCACAAGCACAATGAAATCAAGTGCTCACTAGAAGTGAAGTACCTTAGATGTCAAGTCTAAGCACATACCT
>NZ_UFQC01000093.1 GCF_900496975.1 Achromobacter veterisilvae | reverse complement strand
TCCTCCAGCGACAGCGGCTTGCCCAGCACGCGCGCCATGCCGGCCTGCGCGCAGCGCTCGCGCTCCTGCGGCGTGACGTGGGCGGTGGCCGCCACCACCGGCAGCGACGGCCACCGCCGCAGCGCCCGCCGCGCCAGCGCGTAGCCGTCCATCCCCGGCATCGCCAGGTCCGTCAGCAACACGTCGTACTCCTCGCGCTCCAGCCACGCCAGCGCCGCTTCCCCGTCCTCGGCCGTGCGCACCTCGCAGCCCAGCAACGCAAGCTGCTCCTCGAACAACCGGCGGTTCACCAGGTTGTCTTCGGCCACCAGGATCCGCAGGGGCCGCGCCAGCACGCGACGGCCCGGCGACGCCGGCGCCAGCGCCCGGCCCTGCAACGCATGCCGCAACGCCCCCGCCAACCCGCCCAGCCCATACATGGACACGCTCAGCAGCCGGCCCGCCGCCGTGGGCAGGCCCGGGCCCGACATGGCGCAGTCGATCACCCACGCGGATTCCTCGATCAGGCGGTTCTCGTCCGCGGCCAGCCAGGTCTGGCGGGCGCCCCACAGGACCAGCGCGGCCGCGCCCTCCAGTTCCCGCTGGCCGACCTGCGCGGGATGGCCATAGCCCTGCGGCCGCAGCCCCCAGGCCGACAGCGCCTGGCCGACATAGGCGCGCTCGGCCTCGAAGGCCGCCACCAGCACCACCGACTGGCCGTCGAACCGCGGCAGATCGCGTTCGCCCGCGCATTCGCCCAGCGGCAGCCGCAGCGTGAAGCGGCTGCCCAGCCCCGGCTCGCTCTCGGCCGCCATCGTCCCGCCCATGGCCTGCGCCAGGCGCGAACACAGCGCCAGGCCCAGCCCGGTGCCGCCGAAGCGCCGGCTGATGGTGGCGTCGCCCTGGCTGAAGGCCCGGAACAGCCGGGCCATCTGCTCGGCCGACATGCCGATGCCCGTGTCCTCGACCTCGAACGCCGCCTGCGACCCCGCCTCGTCCAGCGCCAGCCGCAGCGTCACCTTGCCCGCGTTGGTGAACTTGATCGCGTTCGACAGCAGGTTGTGCAGAATCTGCCCCAGCCGCGTGGGATCGCCCCGCATCGGCTGGCTCACCGCCAGGCCCAGCTCGCCCACCAGCGCCAGCCCGCAGGCCTGCGCCATCGGCGCGAACATCCTCAAGGCCCGCGAGGCCACCTCCAGCGCATCGAACTCGATCTCCTCCAGGCGCAGCTCGCCCGCCTCGATCTTGGAGAAATCCAGCACGTCGCTGACCACCGACAGCAGGCCGTCGGAAGCCGAGCGGATCGTGTCGAGCCGGTCGCGCTGCGCCGCGTTCAGCGGCGAATGCGACAGCAGCTCCAGGTTGCCCAGGATGGCGTTGAGCGGCGTGCGGATCTCGTGGCTCATCGCCGCCAGGAACGCCGACTTGGCCGCGTTGGCCGAATCGGCCGCCTGGCGCGCCTTGCGCAACTGCTGCTCCACGCG
>NZ_UFQC01000001.1 GCF_900496975.1 Achromobacter veterisilvae | reverse complement strand
CCAAACCGGCGGCGCCCAAGCCCGAAGCCAAGCCGGCGACGCCGCCCAAGCCGGACACGCGTTCCGACGACGGCGCGCGCGCCCTGGCGCTGCTGGAAGGGCGCGCGGCGCCCGCCGCGCCCGCTCCCGCGCCCAAGCCGGCCGCCAAGGGCAATTTCGTGCTCCAGATCGCCGCCTACACGACCTCGGAAGACGCCCAGTCGCGCCGCAGCAAGCTGCACCAGGCCGGCGTGACGAACGCATTCGTCGAACAGGCCACGATCGGTGGCAAGCAGCAGTACCGTCTGCGGGTGGGGCCGTTCCCCTCGCGCGAGGCGGCGCAGGCGGCCCAGGCGCGTTTACGCACCTTGGGCTATGACAATGGTTTCATCGCCGCGCAATAGTGACCGGCTTCGATTTCGTCGTGCTGGCCATCCTGGCGGTCTCGGGTGTGCTGGGCCTGGTGCGCGGCCTGCTCAAAGAGGTGCTGTCGCTGGTCGCCTATCTGCTGGCTTTCGTGGCCGCGATATGGTGGGGCCCCACGGTCTACGCCTGGCTGGAGCCCTATATTGAAACGACGCTGTTGCGCATGGGAGTCTCATACGCGGCGGTATTCATCATCGTGCTGCTTGGCGTGGGGTTGGTCAACATGACGCTTGCCGCCTTGATCCGCAGTACCGGCCTGAGCCCGGCCGACCACGGCCTGGGCGGCATGTTCGGCCTGGCCCGGGGCCTGCTGATCGTGCTGGCGCTGGTCGCCGCCGCGGGCTACACGCCGCTGCCGGAAGAGCCGTGGTGGAAGGACGCCATGTTTTCGCATTCGGCCATCGAGGCCATCAAACATATCAAGACGTGGCTGCCGCCATCCCTGGCGACGTGGCTGCCGTATTGATCTGCTTCAAATCAACCAGGAAATCTCACCATGTGTGGAATCGTAGGGGTCATCGGGCGCGGGCCGGTCAACCAGCTACTCTATGACAGCTTGCTGCTGTTGCAGCATCGCGGGCAGGACGCCGCGGGCATCGCGACGTCGCAAGGCAACCAATTCAATATGTACAAGGCTCATGGCCTGGTGCGCGACGTCTTCCGTACGCGCAACATGCGCGCGTTGCCGGGTACGTCTGGCATCGGCCAGGTCCGCTATCCCACCGCGGGCTCCAGCGCCAGCGAGGAAGAGGCCCAGCCGTTCTACGTGAATGCGCCGTTCGGCATCATGTTCGCCCACAACGGCAACCTGACCAACTGGCGCGAACTGCGCGAATCCCTGTACCGCGTCGACCGCCGCCACATCAACACCAATTCCGATTCGGAAGTGCTGCTGAACGTGCTGGCGCACGAACTGCAATCGGCGGCCAACGGCGTCTCGCTGGATGACGACGCGATATTCCGCGCCGTGTCGGCGGTGCACAAGCGCGTGCGCGGCGCCTATGCCGTCGTGGCCCAGATCTCGGGCTACGGCCTGCTGGCCTTCCGCGACCCCAACGGTATCCGTCCGCTGTGCATCGGCCGCCAGGAAACCGAAGAGGGCGTGGAATGGATGGTCGCCTCGGAATCGGTGGCGCTGGAAGGCAGCGGCTTCGCCTTCGTGCGCGACGTCGAGCCGGGCGAAGCGGTGTTCGTCGACCTGGACGGCCGCTTCGTCAGCCGCCAGTGCGCCGACAATCCCCAATTGGTGCCCTGCATTTTCGAGTACGTGTACTTCGCGCGCCCGGATTCGCTGATCGACGGCGTGTCGGTCTACGACGCGCGCCTGCGCATGGGCGAATACCTGGCCGACAAGGTGGCGCGCACCATGCGCCTGGGCGACATCGACGTGGTCATGCCGATTCCGGACTCTTCGCGTCCGGCCGCCATGCAACTGGCCGCCCGCCTGAACCTGGACTACCGCGAAGGCCTGATCAAGAACCGCTACGTGGGCCGCACGTTCATCATGCCGGGCCAGGCGGTGCGCCGCAAGTCCGTGCGCCAGAAGCTCAACGCCATCGGCATGGAGTTCAAGGGCAAGAACGTGCTGCTGGTCGACGACTCCATCGTGCGCGGCACCACCAGCCGCGAGATCGTGGACATGGCCCGCGCCGCCGGCGCCAACAAGGTGTATTTCGCCTCCGCCGCGCCTCCGGTCCGTTTTCCCAACGTCTACGGCATCGACATGCCCACGCAGAGCGAACTGATCGCCACCGGCCGCAGCGATGAAGAAATCGCCCACGCGATCGGCGCCGACAACCTGGTCTACCAGGATCTGCACGACATGCAGCAATCGGTCCGGGACCTCAACCCGAGACTGTCGCGCTTCGAAGCATCCTGCTTCGACGGCGAGTACGTCACGGGCGACATCACGGCCGAGTACCTGGCCCGCCTGGGCCAGTCCCGCGGCGAAGCCGGCGAAGAAGGAACCGCCAGCGGCCTGCAGTTCAATATGGGCTACGCCGCCAACGACGCCTGATCGATAGCACGCCTCGCGCGGCAGGAAACCCCTCCGAGAGGTACTGCGAGTCAGCCAAGCGCTGGCGGGCAGTACCGATCGCGAGGGGTTTTTCCATTGGCGGGCGTCCCAGGCCCAGCCCGCGTCAGGACGACGAGGCGGCGCCGACCGCCCTGGGCTGCCGCAAGGACCGGACGAACGCAGCCAGTTTCCAGGCAACCGCCAGCGCGATCACGCCCAGCAGCGTGGCGCTGATCGGCCGGGAGACGAACACGTCGAACGAACCTCTGCTCAACAGCATGGCGCGGCGGAAATTCTCTTCCAGCATCGGGCCCAGGATGAAGCCGAGCATCAGCGGCGCCGCGCCCATGCCGAGCCGCAGGAAGGCATAGCCCATCAGGCCGAACGTCGCGGTGATGTAGATGTCGTGCAGGCTGTTGTTGATGCTGAACGTTCCGATGATGCAGAAGAACAGAATCGACGGAAACAGCACGGTGTACGGGATCTTGAACACCGTGAGCCAGTAGCGCACCAGCGGCACGTTCAGAAGCAGCAGGAAGCAGTTCCCGATCCACATGCTGGCGACCAGGCCCCAGAACAGGTCCGGGTGGGTGCCGATCATGTTGGGGCCGGGCTGCACGCCCTTGATGATGAATGCCGCCAGCATCAGGGCCATGACCGCGTTCTCGGGTATGCCGATGGCCATGAGGGGAATGAAGCTGGTGCGGGCGGCGGCCTCGTCGGCGGCGGCTTGTCCGGCAACGCCTTCGATCGCGCCGTTGCCCATTTCATGCTTGTGCTTGCTGAACCGCTTGTCCGCGGCATAGGCCGCGAACTGGGCGATGGTCGGGCCGCCGCCGGGCAGGATGCCCAATGCCGAGCCGATCACGCTGCCCCGCAAGGCGCTCGGAATGATCCGCTTGAACTCGGCCCAGGTGGGCATGAGCTTGATCTTGCCGTTGAAGGGCGTCAGCACGTTGCGGTTGTCGAGATTCTTCACGATTTCGGCAATGCCGAAGCACCCCAGCGCAATGCTGATCAAACCGATGCCGTCCTGCAGGAAGGCGTAGTCCAACGTGAAGCGCGCCATGCCGCTGTTCACGTCCGTGCCGATCGACGCCAGCAGCACGCCGACGATGGCCATCGCCAGGCCCGTCAGCATATTGCCGCTGCTCACGAAGCTGACGCAGAAGAATCCCATCAGCATCAGCGCGGTGTAGTCGGCCGGTCCGAACAGGAAGGCGGCTTCGCCGAGTATCGGCGTCATGGTCGACAAGACCACGATGGCCACCGTCCCGCCGATGAAGCTGGAGACGCCGGCGGTGAACAATGCCAGCCCGGTCTTGCCGTTCAGGTTCATCTGATAGCCGTCTATGCACGCGACGATACTGCTCGCGTGCGGGATTTTCATCGTGATCGCGCTGACGCTGTCGCCGTATTGCGCGCCGTAGTAAATCCCCGCCAGCATGATCAGCGCGCTGCTGGTGGGAATGGAATAGGTCAGGGGAAGCAGCAGGCTGATGGTGGACAAGGGCCCGAGTCCGGGCAGCAGCCCTACGAGCGTGCCGATCACGCATCCGGCCGCGCAATAAAGAAGGTTCTGCCAGGTCAGCGCGTGCTCGAAACCGAGCGCGAGGTTATTCAGAATTTCCATCGCATGCTCCGTTCAAAGCAAGGGGAGGCTGAGGCCGAGCAGGTTCTTGAACCCGAACGCCACGGCGATCAGCCCGGCCGATATCTTCACGTTCCTCAGCGTGGAATATGAGGTGGCCGCCAGCGACGAGCAGAACACCAGAAAAACAATGCCCGCGATCATATTGACGATGCCGGATATCGCCGCGCATCCCACCAGGCTCAGCATGATGATGGCGATGTTCTTCACGCTGTGGCTCATCGGTTCCGGTTCGACGAAAAACGAATATGCCGTGGCGATCGCGCCGATCACGAATAATGCGGCGCTTGCCATCAGGGGGAAAAGCCCCGGGCCGCCCCTGGAGAAACTGCCGATCGGATATCGCAGCGATGCGATGCCGAAAAGCAGCGCGAACGCCATGATGAACACGCCCCTGACGAAATTCTGGTTGCTCATGCATGCGCGGATCCCACCGCCGCGCAGGCTGCCGCCGTCGTTGAACATTTGTCTTCTCCTCGTTGTGGTGGCGTTCCGGGAGAGGCAAGTCCGCCGCTCCCTTACAAACGCCTGAGGGAGTCTAGTGACGGCTTCTGTCAGTCGGCTTTCGATCTTTGGCCGGGATCTTCCGTTTTCGCTATCGTTAACCCTAGCGGGCTTGTTTCTCGGAAGAAAAGACGATTTTTTGTTCAGTTTCCATTCAGAAAAGCGCGGAATTCAGCCTTGATTCCACAAAGCTTCCCGCGTGGCTTCCAGGTGCGTCAGGTACAGGCGCAGGTCGAATTCGTACTGGTGGTACTGCGGCTCCATGTGCAGGCACAGGTTGTAGAAGGCCCGGTTGTGGTCCTTTTCCTTGAGATGGGCCAGCTCATGGACGGCGATCATCTTCAGGAATTCCGCCGGCACGGTCTTGAACAGGGTCGCCACGCGGATCTCGTGCTTGGCCTTGAGCTTGCCGCCCTGCACGCGCGAGACGTAGGTGTGCTGGCCGAGCGCGTGCTGGATCACGTGGATCTTGCTGTCGAAGGCGACCTTGTTGATCTGGTCGCCGTTGCGCATGTAGGTGTTCTTCAGGTCCGTCACGTACTGGTAGAGCGCGCGGTCCGTGCGCACGCCATGCGCGCCCGCCGGATAGCGCGACAGCAAGGCCGCGCCCAGCTTGCCCTGGTCGAGCAGCTTGCGGGTCTGGAGCAGCAGGGGTTCCGGGTATCCGGTCAGGTATTTCAGGGCGGGCACGGTCAGGGTAGGGCAGGAGCGATGACGGTCAGGCGCGGCCAGGTTTCGGGATGACGCTTCGCGGCAAGCCGCTGCGCATAGGCGTGGAGGTCGGCGCCGGGGCTGGGCCGCAGAACAAGCGCGAACAGGTCGTCCAGCCCATGCGGGGCGACGATGCGCACCCGGTCGTCGGGCGTCAGCCCCACGCCCACGCAGGTGGCCGTTTCGGGCCAGGACGCGATGCCGGCGGCGAGCGACGCGGCCGGGGGCGGCGCGTCTCCGTGGCGGTTCCGGCGCCACAAGTGCACCCGCGCCTGGTTCACTATTTCCCAGGGGGCGTCGGGGGCGGCCTCGCGCAGGCGGCGGGCGACGCTTGCCTCGTGGCCGGGGGTAAGGTCCGAGGGATCGTAGTAGACGAAATCGACGTCGGCGGACGGATGGCTGCCCGCCGGGTAGCCATGCAGATGATTCCAGACCAGCGACCGGATCGCGCCTGCCGCGATACAGCCGCCGGCCGGCCCGTGGTCGCGCGCGGCGCGCAGCCAGCGCATCAGCGGCGCATGGGCCAGGACCAGCGCGCGCAGCGCGGCCGCTTGCGGCGCTTCCGCCGGGGTCCGCACCGCGCTTACAGCGCGCGGCCGCGCCTGAAGACGACGGGCAGCGCCATGAAGAACAGGATGACGAAGAGCGCCAGGCTCCAGAGCGCGTACTCGACGCCCAGGACGGACACCATGGCGTCCATGCAGGTGGCGTAGATGCCGAACAGCCACGGCACGCCGCCGTCCAGCCCGATGCCCGTCATGAAGCGGTCGGCGAAGGTCTGGTCGCAGGACAGCATCTTGGCCGCCACGCTGTACTGGTACCAGGCGGCGGCCACGCCGCAAGCGGCGAGCAGGGCGGCCAGGACGCCGCAGGCGCGGGTCAGGGCGCGGCCCCCGCCAAACCCGCCCACCAGCGCGACCACGCCGATCACCAGGTAGATCAGGCGTTGCATGACGCACCAGGCGCAGGGAGGCATGTCGAAGACGTGCTGGGAAACCAGGGCGACGCCGACGGCGCCGAAGCAGAAAAGGGCGATCAGGCGGAGCAGGCGTTCGGAACGTGAAGTCATTGTTCTGCGGTAAGGGTTGTGAGGGGCCGGGCGTCCGGCGACGCGGGGGCCTCGCGCGAGGCGCCCTTTTGGCGCGAACTGCTTAGGCCGTGGGAACCGGAATTGGTTGCATCACTTGCTGCAGGACGCCCAGCAACAGTTCGCGCGAGCCTTCCCAGAAGATCTGCACGCCCAGGCACAACATGATGAAGGCCGACAGGCGCATGAACACGGCGGTGCCATTATCGCCCAGCCGGTGCAGCATCTGCGCGGCGAAGCGCAGGCAGATGTAGAGCGTGACGGAGACGACGATGATGCCGGGGATGGATCCGCCCAGGCGCACCAGGCTCAGCACGTGGTTCTGGTCGCGCAGCGACACCCCGACGGTGATGGCGGCGGCGATCGAGCCCGGGCCGCAACTGATGGGGAAGGTCAGCGGATAGAAGGCGCGGGCCTTGGCCATTTCAGGGGTGAACGATTCCGCCATGCGCGCCACGCGCTCGGTGTCGGCGTCGGGCGAATTCACCAGCCGCCAGGCGCTGGCGATCACCAGCATGCCGCCGCCGACCCGCACGATGGACAGCGAAATGCCGAAGAAGCTCAGCAGCACGTTGCCGGCGACCATGGCCACGATCAGCATCAGGCAGACGTTGACGGCGACCCGCTGGGCCAGCACCACCCGCGTCGAGGACGACGCCCCTTCGGTCAGCGACAGGAAGATCGGCGCGATCGCGGGCGGATTCAGGAAAGGCAGCAGGGTCGCCAGCGCAAAGAAAAAACTGCTCCCGAAAACGCGCAGATAGTCATTGAGCTGCATAGGAACGGACGCCGCGTGGCCGAAAACCGGGATTGTATGCCGTCCGCGCGGCGCTGGCGACGGCGGGAAAGCCCGCCGCGTTCAGGCGGCCTGCTGCCCGGCTTCCTCGCCCGCCAGCGCGTCCAGGACGTCGCGTTCGAACTGCATCTGGCTGCGCGGCCGGGCCAGCGCGGAGCCGTCCACGATGAACACGTCTTCGACCCGGTCGCCCAGCGTCATGATCTTGGCCATGACCAGGTTCACTTCGTGGCGGGCGAAGACGCGCGCCAGGGCGTGCAGCAGGCCGGGCCGGTCGGTGGCCGTCACGGACAGGCGCCAGGACGTGCTGCGCTCGTCGGGCTGCAGTTCCGCCTGCGGCATGACCGGGAACACCCGCGAGACGCGGGACTGGCGGCCGCGGCCGTAATAGCCGCCGCGGGAGTGCTGCGGCTGGGCCGCGGCCTGCGGATCCTTCAGCCGTTCGGCCAGTTCGTGTTCGACCAGGGTGGCCTGGGCGCGCAGGTCGCTGGCGCCTTCCGGCAGCAGCACGATGAAGCTGTCCAGCGCCCAGCCGTGGCGCGTGGTGTGGATGCGGGCGTCCTGGATGGACAGGGACTTGGCGTCGAAATAGCCGCAGATGGCCACGAACAGGTCGGGCGCGTCGCGGGTGTACACCATGATCTGCAGGCCTTCGCCGTGTTCGGTGGGGCGGGCCTTGACCACCGCCTGCGCCGGCTCGACCTGGTGGTACAGGTGGCGCGTGTGCCAGGCGATGTCCGAGGCGTCGTGGCGCAGGAAGTACGCCACGTCCAACTGGTTCCAGAAGGCTTCGCGGGCGTCGTCGCGCAGCCCCGCCAGCCGGGTCAGGCGGGCGGCTTCCTCCTTGCGCTCCGTCAGCACGGTGTGCGCGTCGGCGTGCGCGCCGCCCAGGGCGGCCAGGGTCAGCTTGTACAGGTCTTCGAGCAGCTTGCCCTTCCAGGCGTTCCAGACCTTGGGGCTGGTGCCGCGGATATCGGCCACCGTCAGCAGGTAGAGGGCGGTCAGGTGGCGCTCGTCCTTCACGGTGGCCGCGAAGTCCTGCACCACGGCCGGGTCGGACAGGTCGCGCTTCTGCGCCACGGCCGACATCAGCAGATGCTGGCGGACCAGGAACTCGACCAGCGCCGTGTCCTCGGGCTCCATGCCGTGATCCTGGGCGAACTTGCGGACTTCGCGCGCGCCGAGTTCGGAGTGGTCGCCGCCGCGGCCCTTGGCGATGTCGTGGAACAGCGCCGCCACGTACAGCAGCCAGTGCCGGTCCAGCCCGGCGATCAACTGGCTGGCCAGCGGATATTCCTGGGCGTGCTCGGGCATGGTGAAGCGGCGCAGGTTGCGCACGACCGCCAGCGTGTGCTGGTCCACGGTATACGCGTGGAACAGGTCGTGCTGCATCTGGCCCACGATGCGGCGGAAGACCGGCAGGTAGCGCGGCAGGATGTTCAGCATGGTCATGCGCCGCAGCTCGTGCACGATGCCGCGCGGCTGCTGCAGGATCTGCAGGAACAGCTTGCGATTGACCGGGTTGCGGCGGAACTGCGCGTCGATGCGGTGCCGCGAATGCCAGATGGCGCGCAGGGTGCGGGCCGACATGCCGGTCAGTTCCGGGTGCTGCTGCATCACCAGGAAGGCGCGCAGCAGCAACGTGGGATTGCGTTCGAAGCCGTCGTCGCGAATGATGTCCAAGCGGTCGCGCAGGTTGCGGAAATCGTCGTCGATGTCGCGGGCATCGCTGTCGGGACGCGGAAACAGCCGCTCCTCGATGTTCTGCACCAGGATCCCGTTCAACTGCGTCACCAGCCGCGCGGCCCAGTAGTAGCGCTGCATCAGCAGTTCGCTGCCGCGGCGCGTGGCGGTGGCGTGGATGCCGTAGACCTCGGCCAGCGCGGGCTGCAGGTCGAACAGCACGCGGTCCTCGCGGCGATTGGCCAGCAGGTGCAGTTCGATGCGCAGCCGCTTGAACGCCTGTTCCGCCTTGCGCAGGTCGCGCGCCTCGGACGAGGTCAGCAGGCCGGCCTGCGCCACCGAGCGCCAGCTATCGCCGAAGCCGGCCGCCCTCGCCATCCACAGGATGACCTGCAGGTCGCGCAGGCCGCCGGGGGATTCCTTGCAGTTCGGCTCCAGCGCGTAGGGCGTGTCGTGGTAGCGGGCGTGGCGCTGCTGCATTTCGACGCGCTTGGCGCGGAAGAAGGCGCGCGGGTCCAGGCGGGACTTGGTCGCGGCCTCGAACTTCTTCATCAGCGCGCGGCTGCCGGCCAGCCAGCGGGATTCCAGCAGGGCCGTTTCCACCGTGATGTCGGCGTCGGCCTCGCGTTCGCAGTCCTCGATGGTGCGCACGCTGTGGCCGGGTTCCAGGCCCAGGTCCCACAGCGAGGCCACCAGCCGCTCGATGGCCGCCTCGTCCTCGAGCGTGGGGGCGTGCGGCAGCAGGATGAGCAGGTCGACGTCCGAATGGGGGTAGAGTTCGCCGCGCCCGTAGCCGCCCACGGCCGCCAGCGTGGCGCCGGCCGGCAGCGGGCAGTGCTTGACCAGGTCGCGCAGCGCGGCGTCCACGATGCGGCGCAGTTCGGACAGCAGGGTGTCCGGACGTTCGTGCCCGCGGAACTGGGCCACTGCCGTCCGCCGGGATTGCTGGATGCGTTCGCGCAGGGCGCTGAGGGTGTCGGCGGTCATGGCGGCGGGCGGCGGGGCTTCAGACGGCGGGGATGACGATGGGTTCGGCGATGAAGGCCGGCGGCTGGGGCATGCCGGGCGACAGGGTCAGGACTTCGCAACCGGTCTCGGTCACGCAGACAGCATGCTCCCATTGGGCGGACAGGCTGTGGTCCCGGGTGACGACCGTCCAGCCGTCGGACAACTGGCGGATCTCGCGGCGGCCGGCATTGATCATCGGTTCGATGGTGAACAGCATGCCCGTCGTCAGCGGCACGCCCGTGCCCGGCTTGCCGTAGTGCAGCACCTGCGGGTCTTCATGGAAGCGCTGGCCGATGCCGTGGCCGCAGAATTCGCGCACCACGGAGAAGCCGTTGGCCTCGGCGTGCTTCTGGATCGCGTTGCCCACGTCGCCGAGCGTGGCGCCGTTCTTCACCTGCTGGATGCCTTTCCACATGCACTCGAAGGTGATTTCGCTGAGGCGGCGCGACAGGATGGATTGTTCGCCCACGGCGTACATGCGGCTGGTGTCGCCGAACCAGCCGTCCTTGATGATGGTGACGTCGATGTTCAATGAGTCCCCGTTTTTCAGCACCTTGTCGCCGGGGATGCCGTGGCAGACCTGATGGTTCACCGAGGTACAGATGGCGCCGGGGAAGGGCGGGTAGCCGGGGGGCGCGTAGCCCACCGTGGCGGATTTCACGCGCAGCTCGTCGGTGAGGTATTCCAGGCACAGGCGGTCCAGCTCGCCGGTGGTGACGCCCGGCTTGACGTGGGGGGTGATGAAATCGAGGATCTTGGCGGCGTCCTGGCAGGCCGCGCGCATCTTGGCCAGGTCGGCTTGATTGGTAATGGTGCCCATGGAGTAGCTTGACTAAAGTCGCTTGAATGTCTGCTTGAAAGGATAGTAGAATTATAGGCTTCCCTAAATTTTTAGGGATGCATAGTAGTAGTGGTAGGCAATACAGGCAGTACAACTACTGGGTAACGGCAAGAGCCGATCCCGGCGGGTGCTGGCAGGTGGCGTTGGCGCCAGTCTGTTGCAAGCCCGGCAGGTATTCCAGTTGTGCGGATCCAGTCATTGGGATCGGCGGCAGGCCCCGAAGTTTCACCGCAAGCGAAGGTTGTGGAGCGAAATCGGGCAGGCCGCGGGTGCCGGGGGCGGGAAGCGCGCAGCGGATGCGGGCCGGGAGGCGCGGGCGGCGGCGGTTCCATGGCTGGCACGAACCGGGGCGCGGCGTGCTTGCAAGCCTGGTCATGTTTTAGAGCGGCGATGCAGGTTCAGGATCTGCGCTCGGTATGGACGTCGGATTAAGTTCTTGAAAACACTCGTGTTTTCTTAAGAAATGCCCCGATGGTCCGATGCGCGGTCGAGTGGAGTGGGATTTCGGTCCCGTGCCCGAACGCGAAGAGCTGGATTTTCCAGAGCTGGATTTCGCCGCCAACAAAACAGGTCCGGGTGCGTCTCGAAGAAACTTCCAGGAAATTCCTGGCGGGTCGGGAGACGCGATGCAGCATGCGGCGCAAGGTTCTCGTCGTGGCGGCCGTCTGGGTTTATCGCGGCAGCGTAGTAAGGGGCGTCCAGGGCGAACTTGCCTGGAACGCCGGAGTTATTGCGGCAGTGATCGGCCGGCCCGGTTAAAATTTTGTCATCCCGCATGTTGCGGGAAATCGCGCGCAACACCACCCAGGGTGTCAGCCAGAGGCTGATGCAGGTGCGGCGCAAGAAACCAACCCTTGGAGAAAGTTATGTCTTTGATGCGCGAAATGCTGGAAGCGGGTGTCCACTTCGGTCACCAGACCCGTTACTGGAACCCCAAGATGGCCCCGTATATCTTCGGCCATCGCAACAAGATTCACATCATCAACCTCGAAAAGACGGTTGATAAGTACCAGGAAGCCACCAAGTTCGTGAAGCAGTTGGCTGCTCGCGGTGGCAACATCCTGTTCGTCGGCACCAAGCGCGCCGCGCGCGAACTGGTCGCCGCCGAAGCCGCCCGTTGCGGCATGCCCTTCGTCGACGCCCGCTGGCTCGGCGGCATGCTGACCAACTTCAAGACGGTCAAGACCTCGGTCAAGCGCCTGAAGGACATGGAAGCCGTGGTCGCCGAAGGCGGCGCCGAGCGCATGATCAAGAAGGAAGGCCTGCTGTTCCAGCGCGAACTGGACAAGCTGAACAAGTCGATCGGCGGCATCAAGGACATGAACGGCCTGCCCGACGCCATGTTCGTGATCGACGTCGGCTACCACAAGATCGCCATCGCCGAAGCCAAGACGCTGGGCATCCCGGTCGTGGCCGTGGTTGACACCAACCACTCGCCCGACGGCATCGACTACGTCATCCCCGGCAACGACGACTCGGCCAAGGCCATCGCGCTGTACGCCAAGGGCATCGCCGACGCCGTGCTGGAAGGCCGCGAACAGAACCTGAACGGCCTGGTCGAAGAACTGGGCGAAGGCCAGGAAGAGTTCGTCGAAGTGCAGGACAACCAGGCCTAAGCCAGTTGTCATGTCCGGCGGTTAGCGTCTGGGAGCGGTCCGGGATTCCGGCCTGCTCCCGCCTCGCCGGCACAGCGAAGGTGGGCTCCCATCTTCCCGATCCGCGAATCGCGGATGTCCCATCGAATCACACCACTGTCCCGGCCCGCCGGGGCAAGTCTCTAGCAAAATTGGAGCAAACATGGCTGAAATTACCGCTGCCCTGGTCAAGGAACTGCGCGAAAAGACCGACGCCCCCATGATGGAGTGCAAGAAGGCCTTGACGGAAGCCGAGGGCGATCTGGCCCGCGCCGAGGAAATCCTGCGCGTCAAGCTGGGCAACAAGGCCAGCAAGGCCGCCGCCCGCGTGACCGCTGAAGGCCTGATCGGCCTGTTCATCTCCGCCGACGCCAAGCAGGGCGCCGTCATCGAAGTCAACTGCGAAACCGACTTCGTCGCCAAGAACGACGACTTCGTCGGCTTCGTGAACAAGCTGGCCGAACTGGTCGCCACGCAGAACCCGGCCGACGTGGCCGCCCTGTCGGCGCTGCCCTTCGGCGAAGGCACGATCGAAACCACCCGCACCGCCCTGATCGGCAAGATCGGCGAAAACATCTCGATCCGCCGCTTCGAGCGCATCGAGACCCCGAACGCGCTGGCCAGCTACGTGCACGGCGGCAAGATCGGCGTGCTGGTCGAGTACACCGGCTCGGAAGAAGTGGGCAAGGACCTGGCGATGCACATCGCCGCGACCAAGCCGAAGGCCCTGAACGCCGATGGCGTGAACCCGGCCGACATCGCCGCCGAGCGTTCGGTCGCCGAACAGAAGGCCGCCGAATCGGGCAAGCCCGCTGAAATCGTCGCCAAGATGGTCGAAGGTTCGGTCGCGAAGTTCCTGAAGGAAGTCACCCTGCTGTCGCAGCCGTTCGTCAAGAGCGACAAGCACACCGTCGAGCAGATGCTCAAGGAAAAGGGCGCTTCGATCAGCAAGTTCGTGCTGTTCGTCGTCGGCGAAGGTATCGAGAAGAAGACCAGCGATTTCGCCGCCGAGGTTGCCGCCGCCGCCGCCGGCCGCGCCTGATCGGTAGTTTGCTTAGAGGCCGGCACTGACTAAAATCAGGCCGGCCTATTTCTTGTCTTACACTTTCGTCGGATTGTTCTTCGGGATATCACCTATGAGCAGCAGATCATACAAACGGGTTCTTCTCAAACTTTCCGGCGAGGCGCTGATGGGCGAAGATGCATTCGGCATCAATCGCTCCACCATCGTCCGCATGACCGATGAGATCGCCGAAGTCGCCGCCACCGGCGTGGAACTGGCCATCGTCATCGGCGGTGGCAACATCTTCCGTGGCGTCGCCCCGGGCGCGCAGGGCATGGACCGCGCGACCGCCGACTACATGGGCATGATGGCCACCATCATGAACGCGCTTGCCCTGCAGGACGCGCTCAAGCACAAGGGTATCGACACCCGCGTACAATCGGCCCTGAACATCGATCAGGTCGTCGAGCCCTACATCCGCCCGAAGGCCCTGCGCTACCTCGAAGAGGGCAAGGTCGTCATCTTCGCGGCGGGCACCGGCAACCCCTTCTTCACCACCGACACCGCCGCCGCCCTGCGCGGCGCCGAGATCGGCGCGGAGATCGTGTTGAAGGCCACCAAGGTGGACGGCATCTACAGCGCGGATCCCAACAAGGATCCCACCGCCACGCGTTACGCGCGCATCAGCTTCGACGAAGCGATCGTGCGCCGTCTGGAAGTCATGGACGCCACCGCGTTCGCGCTGTGCCGTGACCAGAAACTGCCGATCAAAGTGTTTTCGATCAATAAGTCCGGTGCCCTCAAGCGGGTGGTCAGCGGCGAAGACGAAGGCACCTTGGTACACGTTTAAAGAAAAGGAAATTCCATGAGCGCCGCAGAAATCCGCAAATCCGCCGAAGCCAGGATGGCCAAGTCGCTTGACACGCTCAAGACCAACCTGGCCAAGATCCGCACGGGCCGCGCCCACACCGGCATCCTGGACCACGTGCAGGTCGAGTACTACGGTTCGCCCGTGCCGATCAGCCAGGTCGGCAACGTGAACCTCGTGGATGCCCGTACCATCAGCGTGCAGCCTTACGAGAAGCAAATGGCCGGCCCGATCGAAAAGGCCATCCGTGAATCGGACCTGGGCCTGAACCCCATCTCGATGGGCGACACCATCCGCGTGCCGATGCCCGCCCTGACCGAAGAGCGCCGCCGCGACTTGACCAAAGTGGTCCGCAGCGAAGGCGAAGACGCCAAGGTGGCCGTGCGCAACCTGCGCCGCGAAGCCAACGAAGCGCTGAAGAAACTGGTCAAGGACAAGGAAATCTCCGAGGACGACGAACGCCGTTCGCAGGACGAAGTCCAGAAGCTGACCGACCGCAGCGTGGCCGACATCGACAAGATGGTGGCTCAGAAAGAAGCGGAAATCATGACCGTATAATTCCTGCACGCCCCGGGCGCGACCGCCAATGGCCGCGCCCGGGCCCAGGATTTCTTGCCTGCGCGCCGTCCTGTCCATTGTTTCGCAGTATTTCTACGTAGCGATGGAACGACGGCGCAGGTTTTTCCCCGTATTTCCGTTTTTCGCCGGCTCTCCGCGCGCAGCACCAGACCCATGGCAACCAGTTCGACCCAGGCGGTTCCCGATACCCGCGACATTCCCGAGCACGTGGCCATCATCATGGATGGCAACGGCCGGTGGGCGACGCGGCGGCTGCTGCCTCGCACGGCGGGGCACGCCAAGGGCGTGCAGGCGGTGCGGCGCGTGGTCGAGGCCTGCGGCCGCGCCGGCGTGCGCTACCTGACGCTTTTCGCCTTCAGCTCGGAGAACTGGCGCCGCCCCGCCGAGGAAGTGTCGCTTCTGATGCGCCTGTTCGTGCAGGCCCTGGAGCGCGAAGTCGGCAAGCTGGAAGAGCAGGGCGTGCGGCTGCACGTCATCGGCGACCTGAGCGCGTTCGAGCCCCGCTTGCAGGAGCTCATCTTCGCCGCCCAGGAGCGCACCGCCCACAACGACCGCCTGCACCTGACTGTCGCGGCCAACTACGGCGGCCGCTGGGACATCCTGCAGGCCACCCGCGCCATGCTGGCGGCCGAGCCCGGGCTGGCGGCGCAGCCGCAACGGGTGGACGAAGAGCGCCTGTCCCGGCACCTTTCCATGGCCTGGGCGCCGGAGCCCGACCTGTTCATCCGCACGGGCGGCGAACAACGCATTTCCAATTTCCTGATCTGGCAGATGGCCTACGCGGAGTTCTACTTCACGGACCGCTTCTGGCCGGATTTCGGCGCCGCGGAACTCCAGGCCGCTTTCGACTGGTACCGCACGCGCGAACGCCGTTTCGGCCGCACCAGCGCGCAGCTCGGCGAAGACGGCGCGCAGTAAGCAAGTAAACCAGACGGCGACAAGCGCGTCTTTCCAGAGCCGTACACGAGGAGACCGTCACATGTTGGGCCAGCGTATCGTTACCGCCGTCATCCTGTTGGCCGTCCTGGCCGCCGCGATGATCAGCGCGAATCCCTGGTGGTTCGTCGCCTTGCTGGCCCTGGCGGCCGCTTGCGCCAATTGGGAGTGGCTGCGCCTGACGCTGCCGCAACCGCCTTCCCCCCTGATTTCCGTCGGTGTCGCCGCGCTGCTGTTCGCCGGCATGCTGGCCCTGGCTTCCGCCTGGCTGGCGGGCGATCGCGGCGGGGTGGCCGATCCGGCCTGGGTGCTGCGCTACCTGGTGCCCGCCGTGGCCGCCGTCTGGCTGTTCTTCGGCGTGGCGGCGGTCGTGCGCGGCCGTTCCGACGCACCCCCGGCCAGCCTGGGCTGGTCCCTGTTTTCCATTCCCGCGGCCTTCACCGCCTGGGCCGTGCTGGCGCAGATGTTCGTGGCGCATGGGGCCGGCTTCGTGGTGTCGTTGCTGGCGCTCGTCTGGGTGGCCGACATCGCGGCGTATTTTGCGGGCCGGGCGTTCGGCAGGCGTAAACTGGCGCCGCGGGTCAGCCCGGGCAAGACGATCGAAGGCGCCATCGCCGGCGTGCTGGGCGCGGTGGTCTGGATCGGCCTGTCCAGCCTGTGGGGCGGCACGTTCGGCCATGCCCTGGTGGAACGCTGGACGTTCTGGCTGGCGCTGCCGATCGCCGCGCTGCTGGGGGTGGTGTCCATCGTGGGCGACCTGTTCGAATCGCTGCTCAAGCGCCGCGCGGGCCGCAAGGATTCCAGCACGCTGCTGCCCGGCCATGGCGGCGTGTATGACCGCATCGACGCGATCCTTCCCGTCGCGCCGTTCGCGCTACTTTTGTCTGGAGTGTTGTTTTGACGGCTTTTCAACGCGTCGTGGTGCTGGGATCGACCGGTTCGGTCGGTGAAAGCACGCTGGATGTGATTGCCCGCCACCCCGAGCGGTTGGCGGTTTATGCCTTGTCCGCATACAGCCGGATGGAGCGCCTGGCCGAGCAGGCCTTGGCCAGCCGCGCGGCCGTGGTGGTGGTGCCCGACGCCGCCGCCCGCCGCAAGTTCGCCGCCGCCTGGAACGGCTCGCGGCCCATGCCCGAGATCCGGGTGGGTGCGCAGGCGCTGGCCGATACCGCGGCCGACCCGCAATGCGACTCGGTCATGGCCGCCATCGTCGGCGCGGCGGGGCTGCCCGCCGCCCTGGCGGCCGCGCGCAGCGGCAAGCGCGTGCTGCTGGCCAACAAAGAGGCGTTGGTCGCCGCCGGCTCGCTCTTCATGCGGGCTATCCGCGACAACGGCGCCGAACTGCTGCCTATCGACAGCGAACACAACGCGATTTTCCAATGTCTGCCCAAGGGCGTCCGAGCCGTGGCCCCGGACGCCTCCGCGCCGGGAGTGCGGCGCCTGCTGTTGACGGCTTCCGGCGGCCCGTTCCGGAGCCGGGACCTGGAAGACCTGCACGACGTCACGCCGGCCCAGGCCTGCGCCCATCCCAACTGGAGCATGGGCCGCAAGATTTCGGTGGATTCCGCCACCATGCTCAACAAGGGCCTGGAAGTGATCGAGGCGCACTGGCTGTTCGCGATGCCGGCCGACCGCATCGAGGTCGTGGTGCATCCTCAAAGCGTGGTGCACTCCATGGTGGAGTACGACGACGGATCCGTGCTGGCGCAGCTTGGGCAGCCCGACATGCGCACGCCGATCGCCTACGGCCTGGGTTTCCCGGAACGCCTGGAAAGCGGCGTGGGCCCGCTGGACCTGACGCGCGTGGGGCGGCTGGACTTCGAAAAGCCCGACCTGGCCCGTTTCCCGTGCCTGGCCCTGTCCTTCGCGGCCTTGAGGGCCGGGCAGGGGGCCTGCGTGGCCCTGAACGCCGCCAATGAGGTCGCCGTCGAAGCGTTCCTGGCCGGCCGGCTGCCTTATACCTGGATTCCGAGGGTGATCGAGGCCTCCCTGGAGTGGCAGGCGCGGCAAGCATCTGTTACGCTCAACAGTCTTGACGACATACTTGCGCTTGACGCCGCCGCGCGCGTATACGCTGGCAACCTGGGCCTAGCCTGACGGCGGCCATTGCCGCGGCTGCCCGCGACCGATTCCCTAGATCTTCCGAATCCAATGCTTTTCACCCTGCTGGCCTTTGCGGTTGCGCTTGGCACCCTGATCATCTTCCATGAACTGGGGCACTATTGGGTGGCTCGCCTGTGCGGCGTGAGGGTCCTGCGTTTTTCGGTCGGATTCGGCAAGGTCGTTCTGCGCCGCACCGACAGGCACGGCACGGAATGGGCGGTCTCCGCGCTGCCCCTGGGCGGCTACGTCAAAATGCAGGACGACCCGCCAGCCGGCGCCAGCGCCCAGGAAGCGGCGGGGGCCTTCAACAGCAAGCCGGTAGGCCAGCGCATCGCCATCGTCGCGGCCGGCCCGATTTTCAACCTGATCCTCGCGGTCTTCCTCTATGCCGGGCTGAACATGGCCGGCACCCAGGAACCGGTGGCCGTCATCGCCCAGCCCGCAGCCGACACGCCCGCCGCGCACGCCGGCCTGTCGCCGGGCGACCGCATCCTGGCCATCGACGGCGAGGAAATCGCGTCGTGGTCCGACGCCCGCTGGCGCCTGATGGACGTGATGTCCACGGGCGGAAACGCGCGGATCGAGGTCCGGACCGCCGGCGGCGCGGTGCAGCAGCGCGAATTGGTGCTTCCCTCCAATACGATGGATCCCGCTGGCGGAGACCCGCTGGCGGCGGCCGGCATCCGGCTGGCGCAGCCCAAGCCGGTCGTGCGGGTGGTCAACGACGGCGGGGAAGGGCAGGCGGCCGGCCTGCGCGCGGGCGACCTGATCGTGGCGGTGAATGGCGACCCCACGCCCGACACCGGCGCCCTGGTCCAGCAGATCCAGGACAGCGCCGGCAAGACGCTGGCGCTGACCCTGCTGCGCGACGCCGCCCCGGTTTCCCTGAACGTCACGCCGCGGGCCGAAATGGTCAACGGCCAGGAGATCGGCCGCCTGGGCGTGCAACTGGGCGGCGACGTCTCCATGGTGACGGTGCGCTACGGCGTGTTCGAAAGCCTGTGGCGCGGCGCCGTCCGCACCTGGGATACCGCCTGGTTTTCGCTGCGCATGATGGGCCGCATGGTGACGGGCGACGTATCCTGGCGCAACGTCAGCGGCCCCGTGACCATCGCCGACTACGCCGGACAGACCGCCAGAATCGGAATTGTTGCGTACATCGCGTATATCGCCTTGATCAGCATCAGTCTCGGCGTTCTAAATTTGCTCCCGATTCCTATGCTGGATGGCGGCCATCTGCTGTACTATCTCGTCGAAATTGTGCGGGGCAGCCCGCCGCCAGCCAGGTGGATCGATATCGGACAGCGCGCCGGAATAGGTTTGTTGGCAGGCCTGATGGGGCTTGCGCTGTTCAATGATTTCACGCGTTTGTTCACTTAAGCGCGATTTAGCATAAAATCCCCCGCCATTTGCACGACCGAGGATACTCAAGGATGTCTTTTCGCCGGATGTTTCATCACAAAAAGGGTGTACTGCCGGGTTTGATCGCCGCACTGCTGGTACCGGCCATCGCCCACGCCTTCGACCCTTTTGTCGTGCGGGATATCCGCGTAGAGGGTATTCAACGAACCGACGCCGGCACGGTCTTCGGGTATCTGCCCGTCAAGGTCGGCGAACAGTTCACTGAAGAAGAAGCCACCGAAGCCATCCGCCGCCTGTACGGCACGGGCTTTTTCTCCGACGTGCAGATCCAGACCGACAACAATGTCGTCGTGGTGGTCGTGCAGGAACGTCCGACGATCGCCTCGGTGAACTTCAACGGCATGCGCGAGTTCGACTCCAAGGCCATCACCACCTCGCTGGGGCAGGTGGGTTTCGCCGAAGGCCGCATTTTCGACCGCTCCATGCTCGAGCGCGCCGAATACGAACTGAAGCAGCAGTACCTGTCCAAGGGCAAGTACGGCGTCGAAGTGACGTCCACGGTGACGCCGCTGCCCCGCAACCGCGTGGGCGTGAGCTTCGACGTGTTCGAAGGCTCGGTCGCCCGCATCGAGGAAATCCGTTTCGTCGGCAACAAGGCCTTTTCCGAAGGCGACCTGATGGACGTGTTCCAGTTGACCACGCCGGGCTGGCTGACCTGGTACACCGACACGGACAAGTATTCGCGCGAAAAGCTCGAGGGTGACCTGGAGCGCCTGCGTTCGTTCTACCTGGACCAGGGCTATCTCGAGTTCTCGGTCGAACCGCCGCAGGTCACGATTTCGCCGGACCGCAAGGACATCCGCATCACGATCACCGTGCACGAGGGCGAGCCCTACAAGGTGCGCAGCGTGAAGCTGGCGGGCAACCTGCTGGGCCTGGACAAGGAAATCAACGAGCTGCTGCAGGTCAAGCCGGACGAGACCTTCTCGGCCGCCAAGGCCAACGATTCGGCCAAGGCCATCACCGACTACCTGGGCGAGCTGGGCTACGCGTTCGCCAACGTCAACCCCAACCCGCAACTGGACCGCGCCAAGCACGAGGCCGACCTGACGTTCTACGTCGATCCGAGCCGCCGCGTGTACGTGCGCCGCATCCAGATTGGCGGCAATACCCGCACCCGCGACGAAGTGGTGCGCCGTGAAATGCGCCAGCAGGAAGCTGCCTGGTACGACGCCAAGGACATCAAGACCTCGCGCGACCGCGTCGACCGCCTGGGCTACTTCAGCGACGTCAACGTCAAGACCGATCCGGTCCCGGGCTCTCCCGACCAGGTCGACGTGAACGTCGACGTCAAGGAAAAGCCCACCGGCATGATCAACCTGGGCGTGGGCTACGGCTCGTCGGAAAAGGCCATCCTGTCGGCGGGCATCAGCGAAGACAACGTCTTCGGCAGCGGCACCAACCTGACCCTGCAACTGAACACCAGCAAGACCAACCGCGCGATCGTGCTGTCGCACACCGATCCGTACTGGACCAAGGACGGCATCAGCCGCACTTCGTCGGCGTACTACCGCGTGACCGAGCCCTGGAACAACAACGACGGCGATTACCGCGTCAAGGCCATGGGCCTGGGCATGAACTTCGGCGTGCCGATTTCGGAATACGACCGGATCTTCCTGGGCGCCAACTTCGAACGCAACCAGATCGAGCTGTACAACAACTCGCCGGCCGCGTACGAGAAATTCGTCGATGACTACGGCGATTCGACCAACTCGGTCATCTTCAGCGCCGGCTGGTCCAAGGACACGCGCGACAGCGCGCTGGCGCCTACCAAGGGTTCGTACACCCGCCTGAAGGCCGACTTGTCGACCATCGACCTGAAGTACACGATGCTGACTGCCCAGCAGCAGTACTTCGTGCCCCTGGGCGGCTCCTACACGCTGGCCCTGAACGGCATGATGGACTGGGGCCAGAGCTACGGCGGCAAGGACTATCCGGTCATCAAGAACGTCTACGCGGGCGGTATCGGCACCGTGCGCGGCTACGAAGGCTCGTCGCTGGGTCCGCGCGACACGAAGACGGGCGACTACCTGGGCGGCACGCGCCGCATCGTGGCGAACGCCCAGTTGTACCTGCCGTTCCCGGGCGCGTCTAAGGACCGCACGCTGCGCTGGTTCGTTTTCTCGGACGCCGGCCAGGTGGCTTCCGGCAGCGGCCTGTCTTGCACGGGCGGCAAGCCGGGCAGCGAGGTGGAAGATCCTTGCGGCTGGCGCTTCTCGGCCGGTATCGGCCTGTCGTGGCAGTCGCCGATGGGGCCGTTGCAGTTGTCCTACGCCCGTCCGCTGAATTCGAAGGCGGGCGACGACAAGCAGAGCTTCCAGTTCCAGATCGGGACTGGTTTCTAAGCGCCGTTACGCTTGAAAACAAGGGAGGAGACCGGCGGGCCGGCTCCTTTGCTGTTTAGTGGCACAATACACACTTTGGCTTTGCCTTACTGGAAGGTGAGATTTTCATGATGTCTGATTCCGCACTTAAAACATCGAATTCGCTGGGTGCCAAGCGCCGCGGCAAGCTGGGCGGTACCATTGCCCTGGTGGGTGCGCTCATTCTCGGTTCGGCTGCGGCGATTCCCGCCCAGGCACAAGGCACCAAGATCGGTTTCGTGAACACCGAGCGGATCCTGCGCGAGTCGGGCCCGGCCAAGGCCGCCCAAAGCAAGATCGAAGCCGAATTCAAGAAGCGCGACGATGAACTCCAGCGCCTGAACAACAACCTGCGCTCGCAGGCCGAGAAGTTCGACAAGGACGCGCCCGTCCTGTCGGAATCCGACCGCGTCAAGCGCCAGCGCGAGCTGTCCAACCTGGATACCGACCTGCAGCGCAAGCGCCGCGAGTTCCAGGAAGACTTCAACCGCCGCCGCAACGAAGAATTCTCGGGCATCGTGACGAAGGCCAACGAGGCCATCAAGCGCATCGCCGAGCAGGAAAGCTACGACCTGATCATCCAGGACGCCGTGACGGTCAACCCGCGCATCGACATCACCGACAAGGTGATCCAGAGCCTGGGCAAGTAAGCAGTATCTGTCAGCCATGCCGGTTTTACTGGATCTTGTCCGCGCGCCGACGCTTGAAGCACTGTTGAGCGCCGCCAATACCCAGGGATTGGACTGGCGCATCAGCGCGGCGCCGGGCGCAGACCCCTTGCGGGTCTGCGGCATCGGAACCCTGTCATCGGCGGGCCCCCAGGAAATCTCCTTCCTGGCCAATCCGCGCTACCAGAGCCAGCTCGGCGCCACCAGGGCGGCGGCGGTCATCGTCTCGAACGACGTGGCCGAGGCCCTGGAGGCCGAAGACAGCCCCCGGCCGCCGTTCGCGCTGGTCGTCTGCAAACATCCCTACCTGCTTTACGCCCGCGTGGCGCAGTGGTTCGACGCCGCGAGGCGGCCCGAACTGCCCGCGTGCGCGCATCCGTCCGCGGTGGTGGCCGACGACGCCACGATCGAGGCCGGCGTGCGCATCGGCCCGCATTGCGTCGTGGAATCCGGCGCCCGCATCGGCCGGGACACGGTGCTCGGGCCGGGCTGCGTCATCGGCGCGGGTTCGTCCGTGGGCCCGGGTAGCCGCCTGCACGCCCACGTCACCCTGTACGAAGGCGTCACCGTCGGCGCCCGGGCGATCATCCACAGCGGCGCCGTGCTGGGCGCGGACGGATTCGGCTTCGCGCCGGATCCTTCGCTGGGCAAGGGCGCCTGGGGCAAGATTCCCCAACTGGGCGGCGTCACCATCGGCGACGACGTCGAAATCGGCGCGAACACCACGATCGACCGCGGCGCGCTCGAAGACACCCTCGTGTCCGACGGCGTGAAGCTGGACAACCAGATCATGGTGGGCCACAACTGCCGCATCGGCGCGCATACCGCGATGGCCGCCTGCGTCGGCGTGGCGGGGTCGACCACCATCGGCGAACGCTGCACCATCGGCGGGGCGGCGATGCTGTCGGGGCACCTGACGCTGGGCGACGACGTGCACATTTCGGGCGGCACGGCGGTGACGTCCAATATTTCGAAGCCTGGCCGCTATACGGGCGTGTTCCCGTATGCGGAGCATGGAGATTGGCAGCGCAACGCCGCCGTCATACAGCAGTTGGCGCAATTGCGCCGCCGCGTGCGGACGCTGGAAAAAGAGTAGGGCGCGGTTGCCGCCCCGGCGCGTCCGCGCCGCGAAATTATTTCACTTTGCAGGAAAGCATAGAAAAATGGAACTCGACATCAAGGGGATCATGGAGAGGTTGCCGCATCGTTACCCGATGCTGCTGATTGACCGCGTCGTCGAAATGGTGCCCGGCAAGTCCATCGTGGCCATCAAGAACGTCTCGATCAATGAACCGTTTTTCAATGGCCACTTCCCGCATCACCCGGTGATGCCTGGCGTGCTCATCGTGGAAGCCATGGCCCAGGCCGCGGCCCTGTTCTCGTTCACCGACGAGGACGGCGGACTGAAGTGCGAAGGCTCCAAGACGGCGTACTACCTGGTCGGCATCGACGGCGCGCGTTTCCGCCGCCCCGTGGTGCCGGGCGACCAGTTGCGCATCGAGGCGGAGGCCGAGCGTTTGAGTCGCAGCATCTGTAAATACAATGCGCGCGCGACGGTGGACGGCCAGGAAGTCGCCTCGGCCAAGCTGATGTGCGCGATTCGCAGTCTGGAAGAGTAAATGGCAGGGAACATTCACCCCACCGCTGTCGTCGATCCGGCGGCAAGAATCGACCCGACCGTGGTTGTCGGGCCCTATGCGACGATCGGTCCCGGCGTGACCATCGGCGCGGGCACCGAGATCGGCCCATACTGCATGGTGGACGGGGTGACGACCATCGGGCGCGACAACCGCTTCTACCGGTACTGCTCGATCGGCGGCATGCCGCAGGACAAGAAGTACAAGGGTGAACCGACCCGCCTCGAGATCGGCGACCGCAACACCGTGCGTGAATTCGTGACGCTGAACACGGGCACCGTGCAGGACGGCGGGGCCACCACGCTGGGCGACGACAACTGGATCATGGCGTACGTGCACGTGGCGCACGACTGCCACGTCGGCAGCAACACTATCCTGGCCAATTCCGTGCAACTGGGCGGCCACGTCCACGTGGGCGACTGGGCCATCGTGGGCGGCCTGACCGGGGTGCACCAGTTCGCGCGCATCGGCGCCCACAGCATGACGGGCGGCAACAGCTCGCTGATGCAGGACACGCCGCCGTTCGTGCTGGCCGCCGGCAACCCCTGCCGTCCGGTGGGCATCAACGTCGAAGGCCTGAAGCGCCGTGGATTCACCGCCGCCGAGATTTCGGCGCTGCGCGACGCCTACAAGATCATCTATCGCCGCGGGCTGCCCCTGGACGCGGCGCGGGCCGAAATGCGCGCCCGCCAGCAAGAGGAACCGGCGGTCGCCCGCCATCTGCAGACCCTGCTCGATTTCCTGGACGTCGCCAGCCGCGGCATCATCCGGCCATGAATACGCGGATCGGCATGGTGGCTGGCGAGCCTTCGGGCGACTTGCTGGCCGGTCGTATCATTGCCGGTCTGCAAGCGCGCGACGCCGGCATCCGCTGCGAAGGCATCGGCGGGCCGCAGATGCAGGCCCGCGACTTCGACGCCTGGCATCCCATGCATGCCTTGACCGTGTTCGGCTACGTCGATGCGCTCAAGCGGCTGCCCAGCTTGCTGGGCACCTATGGCGACGTGAAGCGCCGCTGGCTGGCCGAGCCGCCCGCGGTCTTCGTCGGCATCGACGCGCCGGATTTCAACCTGCGCCTGGAACACAAGCTGCGGCAGGCCGGCACGCCCACCGTGCACTTCGTCGGGCCGTCGATCTGGGCCTGGCGCTACGAACGCATCAACAAGATCCGCGAAGCCGTGTCGCACATGCTGGTGCTGTTCCCGTTCGAGGAAGAGATCTACCGCAAGGAAGGCATTCCGGTCACCTACGTGGGCCACCCGCTGGCCGGGGCGGTGCCGATGCAGCCGGACCGCGCCGCGGCGCGCGCGCGGCTGGGCATAGACCAGGACGCGCGCGTGCTGGCGATCCTGCCCGGTAGCCGTTCGTCCGAGATTCGCCTGCTGGCACCGCGCTTTCTCCAGGCCGCGCAGTTGTTGCAGAAAAAGGACCCGGCCCTCCAGTGCGTGGTGCCCATGGTCAACGACCAGCGGCGCGCCGAATTCCAGGACATCCTGGCCCGGTATCCGGTGCCGGGGCTGCGCTGCGTGACCGCGCAGGACCTGCACGGCGAGGGCGGCGACCGCCAGTCGCCGGTGGCGTGGTCCGTCATGGAAGCGGCCACGGCGGTGCTGGTGGCCAGCGGCACCGCCACGCTCGAGACGGCGCTGTACAAGCGGCCCATGGTGATCTCCTACGTGCTGTCGCCCTGGATGCGCCGCATCATGGCCTGGAAGTCCGGCCAGCAGCGTCCCTACCTGCCGTGGGTCGGCCTGCCGAACGTGCTGCTGCGCGATTTCGCCGTGCCCGAACTGCTGCAGGACGACGCCACGCCCGAAAAACTGGCCGAGGCGACCTGGGCCGCGCTGACCGACGAGGCGCTGACGGCGCGGGTCGAGGCCCGCTTCACCGCCTTGCACCAGGAACTGTTGCGCGATACGCCGGCGCTGGCCGCGCAGGCGATCCTGGAGGTGGCCGGTGGAGCAGCCTGACCTGTTCACCGCGCCCGAGCAGCCCGCCATGGTGACGGCCGGCGTCGACGAGGCCGGCCGCGGCCCGCTTGCCGGCGCGGTCTACGCGGCGGCCGTCATCCTGGATCCCGCCCGCCCCATCGACGGGCTGGCGGACTCCAAGGTGCTGAAGGCGGCCACGCGCGAAGCCCTGGCGCTGGAGATCCAGGAGCGCTCGCTGGCCTGGTTCGTCGCCAGCGCCAGCGTCGCCGAGATCGACAGCCTGAACATCCTGCGCGCCACGATGCTGGCCATGCAGAGGGCGGTGCAGGGCCTGTCCGTCCTGCCGCAACTGGCGCTCGTGGACGGCAACCAGGCGCCCAAGCTCGGCTGCACCGTGCAAACGGTCATCAAGGGCGATGCGCTGGTGCCCGCCATTTCCGCGGCCTCCATCCTGGCCAAGACCGCCCGCGACGCCGATCTGCTGCGGCTGCATGGCCTGTACCCCCAATACGCGTTCGACCAGCACAAGGGCTACGGCACGGCGCTGCATCTGCAAATGCTGCGCGAACACGGCCCTTGCGCCGAGCACCGCCGCAGCTTCGCGCCCATCAAGGCTTTCAGCCTGACGCCATGAAACACATCAGTTCCCGCGACAACCCCGCGGTCAAGGCGCTGGCCAGGCTGGCCGGCACGGCGGGCAAGCGCGGCGCGCCGGTGCTGCTGGACGGCGTGCACCTGTGCCAGGCCTGGCTGCAGCAGTATGGCGCGCCCGATCAGGCGGTATTCGACGTGGAGCGCCTGTCGCAGCCCGATATCGCCGCGCTGGCCGCCGCCGTGCCCGACAGGGACTGCCTGGCGCTGGACGCGCGGCTGATGCATTCCCTGGCCAGCGTGGAAAGCGGGCAGGGCGTGGCTTTCCTGGTCACGCCGCCGGCGGCGGACCTGCCCGGCGCGGTGGACGAGAACTGCGTCCTGTTCGACCGCATCCAGGACCCGGGCAATGTCGGCACCCTGTTGCGCACCTGCGCGGCCGCCGGCGTGAAGCGGGTCTTCCTCGCGACCGGCACGGCCGCGGCCTGGTCGCCCAAGGTGCTGCGCAGCGGGCAGGGCGCCCATTTCGCGCTGGCGATCCATGAACACGTCGATCTCGCAGCCCTGTTGCCGCGCTTGCGGGTGCCCCTGGTGGCGACCGCCCTCGACGGCGCGCAGGACCTGTACGAAGGACGCTTGCCGCCACGCTGCGCCTGGGTCTTCGGGCACGAGGGCCAGGGCGTGGCGCCCGACCTGCTGGCGGCGGCGGGGTTGAAACTGCGGATTCCGCACAATGCCGGCGCGGTCGAGTCCCTGAACGTGGGCGCGGCCGCCGCGATCTGCCTGTTCGAGCAGCGGCGCCAGGCGAGGGCGGGCGCGGCGTGAGGCCGGCGCTGACCCTGGCCGCGATGGCCTGCGTTGCCGCGGCGCTGGGCGCCTGCGCGTCCGATTCGCCGGTCCGGGCCATGTACGTGCCGGTGGTGGCGGGCGACGCCGCGGGCATTTCGCAGTTGTCCCGCGACGTGGCGGTGGCGTTCTCGGACGGAGCGGCCTACACGCTGCCGGAGGGCTCGCGGTGGCGCCGGATCGGCGCCCTGGTGCAGGGCGACGTCTACCGCCCCTTGGACGAGCCGCTGAGGCTGGGCAAGGGAGGGGGCGCCGAGGCCTATCTGGTCGCGTCCTCGGGCAGGCTGCTGGGCTTCTATCTGCCCGCAGGCAGCCTGTTCCAGCCGCTGCCCAAGCCCGTCCCGCTGCCGTTTTCGCAGCGGCGGTGACCGCGGCCCCGGTGTCCGGCCGATACGGTCCGGTTTAGCCGTTTTTCTACGGATTGAAGGGCCCGTTCCCTGCTTATACTGCCTCGTTTGCGCAAGGCGCGCGCAGTTTGAACGAGGACGAGGCATGAAAAACTGGATCAAATCGGGGATGGCCGCGCTGGGCGTGGCGGTGTTGCTGTCCGGCTGCGGCGGCCCCCGGTACAAGGACGTCGCGAACTCCGTCCCGGTCATGGCGCCGGACGCGGGACGCATCTACTTCTACCAGCCGCCGGCACCTGCTGGCGTGGTGTCCAATCAGCCCTATCTGCGTGTAAACGGCGTGAAGGTCGGCCGGTCCAAGCCGGGCAGTTTTTTCTATGTGAACCGTCCGGCGGGCAATTATGAAGTCGATACCCTGCGCGATGGCGAAGCGCTGTCGTTCACGCTGGCTCCGGGCCAGACGCGGTATGTGCGCGTGAGCATCGAGGGTGTGAGCGGCAATTCGTCCAGCGTGGGCCGGCAGGAAATGCGGCTCGAGGAGTCCGAGGCGGCCGCGAGGCAGGAAATGGAGCCGCTCAGGTACTGGGGGGCGGGATCTCGCGAACGCGTGAAGCTGAGCCCCTGAAACAGAGCCGCAAGGGCGCGCCGTCGGCGCGCCCTTGCGGCTTTCAGCCCCGGTCCAGCCCGACTTCCTGCAGCACCGTGGTCGCGATCTCTTCGATGGATTTGGTGGTGCTGGACAGCCAGGAAATGCCCTCGCGGCGCATCATGCGCTCGGCCTCGGCCACTTCGTAGCGGCATTGCTCCAGCTTGGCGTAGCGGCTGTTGGGCCGGCGTTCATTGCGGACCTCGGCCAGGCGCTCGGGCTGGATCGACAGGCCGAAGAGCTTGCCGCGGTGCGGAGCGATGGTCGAGGGCAGAGTGCCGCGCTCGAAATCGTCGGGCGTGAGGGGGAAATTGGCCGCCTTGATGGCGTATTGCATGGCCAGGTACAGGCTGGTGGGGGTTTTGCCGCAGCGGGAGACGCCCACCAGGATCACGTCCGCCTGGTCGAGCTGGTTCACGAACTGGCCGTCGTCGTGCGCCAGGCTGAAATTGATCGCGTCGATCCGGTTGCGGTACTTTTCCGAATTGGCCTGCATGTGCGAGCGGCCGATGGAATGGCTGGACTTCAGCCCCAGCGCCTGCTCGATGTGGCTCACGAAGGTGCCGAAGAGGTCCAGGAATATGCCGTTCGCCTGTCGAACACGGGCCAGCATGTCGGGATTGACCAGGGTGCTGAAAACGATGGGAGGAACGCCCGCTTCCTGGGCGCTGCGGTCGATCCGCATGGCGACTTCCGCGGCTTTCTCCAGGGTGTCGACGAAGGGCAGCCGCACCGGCTTGAAATCGACTCCCTCGAACTGCGAAAGCACTGACTGGCTGAAGGTTTCTGCGGTGATGCCGGTACTGTCGGAAACGATGTATACCGTGCGTGCGATCGGGGTAGATGTCATGTGTAAAAAATTCCAACCAGGCGGATGGCCGGACGTACTCCACCGAGTACAATCAGGCCCCTATAAGTCACCCCAAGGGCGGTCCAAGGCCAGTTTGGTCAGCGCGTAGGGGCAGGGTGAAAACCCGGCTTTCTATGCATTGACCAAACTCGCTTTCATTCCATTGTAAAAGGTGACTTCAATGTCGTATGTTGTTTTGTTCGAGCAGCTCCGCATGACGGACGTGGACTCGGTAGGAGGCAAGAACGCATCACTAGGCGAAATGATCAGCCAACTGTCTGGCGCGGGTGTCCGCGTGCCGGGCGGCTTCGCCACGACCGCGGATGCCTTCCGCGACTTCCTGCAGGCCTCGGGCCTGGACAAGCGCATCGCTGAGCGCTTGAGCACGCTGAACCCCGAAGACGTCCGCGAGCTGGCCAATGCCGGCGCGCAGATCCGCCAATGGATCGTCGAAGCGCCGTTCTCGGCCGAATTCGAAAAGCAGATCCGCGACGCCTTCGCCAAGCTCGACGCCGACGGCAAGGGCTCGTTCGCCGTGCGTTCGTCCGCCACGGCCGAAGACCTGCCCGACGCCTCGTTCGCCGGCCAGCAGGAAACCTTCCTGAACGTCGTCGGCATCGACGACGTGCTCGACAAGATCCGCCACGTGTTCGCGTCGCTGTACAACGACCGCGCCATTTCCTACCGCGTGCACAAGGGCTACGCCCACGCCGACGTCGCCTTGTCGGCCGGCATCCAGCGCATGGTGCGTTCCGACAAGGGCAGCGCCGGCGTCATGTTCACCATCGACACCGAATCGGGCTTCCAGGACGTGGTGTTCATCACCTCGTCCTACGGCCTGGGCGAAACCGTGGTGCAGGGCGCGGTGAACCCCGACGAGTTCTACGTCTTCAAGCCGACGCTGGCCCAGGGCCATTTCCCGATCGTGGGCCGCCGCATCGGTTCCAAGCTGATCAAGATGGAATTCGACCCCGAGCGTCCCGAAGGCCGCGCCGTGCGCACGGTGGACGTGCCCGTGTCCGAGCGCAACCGCTACTCGCTGACCGACGACGAGGTCAATGAACTGGCCCGCTACGCCGTCATCATCGAAAAGCACTACCAGCGCCCGATGGACATCGAATGGGGCCGCGACGGCGTGGACGGCAAGATCTACATCCTGCAGGCGCGTCCGGAAACGGTGAAGTCGCAGCAGGGCGCCTCCGACGTCCAGCAGCGCTACCGCCTGAAGGCCACCGGCCAGGTCCTGATCACCGGCCGCGCGATCGGCCAGAAGATCGGCTCGGGCCCGGTGCGCGTGGTCGGCGACATTTCCGACATGGACAAGGTCCAGCCGGGCGACGTGCTGGTCACCGACATGACGGACCCCAACTGGGAGCCCGTGATGAAGCGCGCTTCCGCGATCGTGACGAACCGCGGCGGCCGCACCTGCCACGCGGCCATCATCGCGCGCGAGCTGGGTATTCCGGCGGTGGTGGGCTGCGGCAACGCGACCGACGTGCTGAAGGAAGGCCAGGCCGTGACCGTGTCCTGCGCCGAAGGCGACGAAGGCCGCATCTATGACGGCCTGATCGAGACCGAAGTCGAGGAAGTGCGCCGCGGCGAAATGCCCGCCATCGATCTGAAGATCATGATGAACGTGGGCAATCCGCAACTGGCGTTCGACTTCGCCCAGATCCCCAACGGCGGCGTCGGACTGGCGCGCCTGGAATTCATCATCAACAACAACATCGGCATCCACCCGAAGGCGGTGCTGGACTACCCGAACGTCGACGGCGAACTGAAGAAGGCCGTGGAATCGGCGGCCCGCGGGCACGCCAGCCCGCGCGCGTTCTTCGTCGAGAAGATGGCCGAAGGCGTGGCCACCATCGCCGCCGCCTTCTATCCGAAGCCCGTCATCGTGCGCATGTCGGACTTCAAGTCCAACGAGTACCGCAAGCTGGTCGGCGGTTCGCGCTACGAGCCCGAGGAAGAGAACCCCATGCTGGGCTTCCGCGGCGCGTCGCGCTACATCGCCGAGGACTTCGCCGAGTGCTTCCGCATGGAATGCGAAGCGCTGAAGAAGGTGCGCGATGAAATGGGCCTGACCAACGTCGAGATCATGGTGCCTTTCGTGCGCACCCTGGGACAGGCGGAGAAGGTGGTGAACCTGCTGGCCAAGCACGGCCTGGCCCGCGGCGAAAACGGCCTGAAGCTCATCATGATGTGCGAAGTGCCGTCCAACGCCATCCTGGCCGACGAGTTCCTGCAGTACTTCGACGGCTTCTCGATCGGTTCGAACGACATGACCCAACTGACGCTGGGCCTGGACCGCGATTCCGGCATGGAACTGCTGGCGGCCGATTTCGACGAACGCGACGAGGCCGTGAAGTTCATGCTGCGCCGCGCGATCAAGGCTTGCCTGGCCGCCAACAAGTACGTGGGCATCTGCGGCCAGGGCCCCAGCGACCACCCCGACTTCGCGCAGTGGCTGAAGGACGAGGGCATCCTGTCGATGTCGCTCAACCCGGACACCGTTGTCGATACGTGGCAGCGTTTGGCCAAGAACTGATCGGGTTTCCGATTTGAAAACCCCGCGTCCGGGAGGGCGCGGGGTTTTTTTTGCTCAATGAGCTTTTTTTGCGGGGGTGTCTGACACCCGGGGAGGCCTTGCTTGATCGGACTAGCGTCTCGTATGGGTGTCAGATACTGGCCGCGGGTGTCAGATACTGGCCGCGTGAACTAGGTGTCTGACACCCGGGGAGGTCCTGCTTGGGCGGACGAGCATCGCGTACGGGTGTCAGACACTGGCCGCGTGAACTAGGTGCGTACGGGTGTCAGACACTGGCCGCGTGAACTAGGTGCGTATGGGTGTCAGACACTGAGTGTCCCTCCCGCGCGTGAACCAGGTGTCTGACACCCGTACGAGACGCCGTCTCGGCTGAGGCAGGTCTTGCCGGGTGTCAGACACCCCCACGCAAACACCCCCCCCTACGCCGCCAACGCCTCCCGCGCAATCAATTCCCGCTTGCGGTCTATTCCCCACCGGTAGCCGGCCAGCGAGCCGTCGGTGCGCACCACGCGGTGGCAGGGGATGGCCAGGGCGATGTTGTTGGTGGCGCAGGCGCGGGCCACGGCGCGCACGGCCTGGGGCGAGCCGATGCGTTCGGCGATGTCGGTGTAGGTGGCCGTCGCGCCCACGGGAATCTCGCGCAGCGCTTCCCAGACCCGGCGCTGGAAGGCCGTGCCGCGCACGTCCAGGGGCAGGTCCAGGCCGCGCTTGGGGTCTTCGACGAAGCCCACGACGGCCGCCACCCAGCTTTCGAACTGCGCGTCGGCGCCGATCAGGCGCGCGGCCTTGAAGCGGTCCTGCAGGTCGCGGACGAGCTGCTCCGGGTCTTCGTGCAAGGCGATCTCGCAGATGCCCGTGCTGCTGGCGGCCACCAGCAGGGCGCCCAGGGAGCATTGGGCGACGGCGAAGCGGATGTCCACGCCCGCGCCGTTCTTGCGGAAGGCGGTGGGCGTCATGCCCAGGATGGCGGGCGCGGCTTCGTAGAAGCGGCCGCTGGAATTGAAGCCGGCGTCGTACATGGCGTCGGTGACGCTGGCGCTCTGCCCGAGGCGCTGCCGCGCGCGGTTGGCGCGCAGGGCGGTGGCATAGGCCTTGGGGGTGATGCCCGTGGCCGCCTTGAATACGCGGTGGAAGTGGAAGCGGCTCATGCCCGCCTGTTCGGCCAGTGTGGCGAGGTCGGGCGGCTGCTCGGACTCCAGTGCGCGGCAGGCGCGCTCGACGGCGGCGGCGTGCTGTTTGCTCAAAGAGGCGGCGGCGTGGCTCATAAGGGACTCCTGGCGGTTGCGCGGACTTGCGCGCTTGACCGTATCGTCTCAAGGCCCGCCGTCGGCCGCACTCCGGTTGTTGCGCGGGCCGGGCTGGAAGCGGCGCTAGGCGGAAGCGTAGGCATCCAGGAAGCGGCGCAGCAGGCCGCCCGCCACGGGGGTGGCGCGCACATTGGCGGACAGGCCCGGCACGTCCAGGTTCTCGGCGGCGTAGCGGCGGCCGAAACGCTCGAGGTGGGCGCGGATGAAATCGGGACCGAATTCAGGGTGGAACTGGGTGGAGAACACGTTGCGGCCGACGCGGATCATCTGGTGCTCGTCCAGGTCCGACCGCGCCAGCACGGCCGAGCCCGGCGGCGGTTGCAGCACGGTCTGCGCGTGCAGCATCTGGGCCGGGAAGGTGGGCGGGAGGCCGGCCAGCAGCCTGTCGCCGGCGGCGGGGGGCAGCAATTCCACCGTTTGCGTGCCGACCTCGCGGCCGGCCGGGTTGTAGCCCACCTTGCCGCCCAGCGCATGCGCCAGCAACTGGTGGCCGTAGCAGACGCCGAACATGGGCAGTTCCGCCGCGGCGGCTTCGCGCAGCCAGGCGGCGGTGTCCTCGCTCCAGGGCTCTTTGTCGGTCACCATGGCGGGCGACCCCGTGATCAGCGCGGCGCGATAGCTGGCCGGAGAGCGCGGCCGACGGCCTTCGTGCACGGCCACGATTTCCATGGCGTCGGGCGTCAGGCCGGCGGCCTGGGCGAGTTGGTCGGCATAGCCGCCGAACAGGCTTTTGAGCGTGTCGTCCGGGTCGCCGGTATGCAGGATCAGGACGGGAAGGGCGGAAGGAATTGCAGCGGTCATTGGGGGCTTTGCGTAAGAGGGGCGGGCGCCGGGTCCTGATGGATCTCCACCGCCAGCGCACATCATAATCCAGCGCTATTGTCCTTGAGGCACGCCGCCCTTACCGTTCCGTCCCGGAAATACGTACAATCCGGCACAGGAACTCATCCTTACGGGCGAACAAAGACTATGTGGATATGGCTGGGACTGGCCGCGCTGGCCTTGATCGGCGAATTGGCGACGGGTACGTTCTATTTGCTGCTGGTGGCCCTGGGACTGGCGGCGGGGGGCGTGGCCGCATGGTTCGGCGCCGGCCTCGAATGGGAACTGGTGGCCTGCGGCGTGGTGCTGCTGCTGGGCCTGCTGGTGCTGCGCAAGACCCGCGTCCTGAAGAAGCGCGAGGTCGATTCGGCCAGCAACGCCGACGTCAACCTGGACATCGGCCAGACGGTCTCGGTAGAGGCCTGGTCCGACAGCGGCACCGCGCGCGTCTGGTACAGGGGCGCGCACTGGCAAGCCGAACTGGCCCAGGGGCAGGCGCCGCTGGCCGGCGAACAGACGATTACCGAAATGCGCGGTTCGATCCTGGTGCTGACTCCCAAGGGCACGCCCGGCTCGGCATGAGCAGAACCGGCCCGCCGCGGGCGCGGCCGGCAGCAGCCGCCCTTGCCGTCCTGGCGGGCGCTGCGAACGTACTTACCAGAAGGAGAGGCTCCGAATCATGATCGACACTTCCACCATCGTCCTGCTCGTCATCGTCGCGCTGGCGATACTGATCGTCATCAAGGCGATCGCCATCGTGCCCCAGCAGCACGCCTGGGTGGTCGAGCGCCTGGGCAAGTTCGACCGGGTCCTCTCGCCGGGCGCGGGCTTCGTGATTCCGTTCATCGAGCGCGTTTCGTACAAGCATTCGCTGAAAGAAATCCCGCTGGACGTGCCCAGCCAGGTCTGCATCACGCGCGACAACACGCAACTGCAGGTGGACGGCGTCCTGTACTTCCAGGTGACGGACCCCATGCGCGCCTCCTACGGTTCGTCCAACTACATCTCCGCCATCACGCAGCTCGCCCAGACGACGCTGCGTTCCGTCATCGGCAAGATGGAACTGGACCGCACCTTCGAAGAGCGCGACTCCATCAACAGCAACATCGTCTCGTCCCTGGACGAGGCCGCGCTGAACTGGGGCGTGAAGGTCCTGCGCTACGAGATCAAGGACTTGACGCCGCCCAATGAAATCCTGCGTTCGATGCAGGCGCAGATCACCGCCGAACGGGAAAAGCGGGCCTTGATCGCGGCATCCGAAGGCCGCCGCCAGGAACAGATCAATATCGCCACGGGCGAACGCGAAGCCGCGATCGCCCGTTCGGAAGGCGAGAAGCAGGCGCAGATCAACCAGGCCCAGGGCGAGGCCGCGGCGGTGCTGGCGATCGCCGAGGCCACCGCCAAGGCCATCACGCAGGTCGCCGACGCGGTGCGCCAGCCGGGCGGCATGGAAGCCGTGAACCTCAAGGTGGCCGAGCGCTACGTCGAGGCGTTCGGCAACGTGGCCAAGGAAGGCAATACGCTGATCCTGCCGGCGAACCTGTCTGACGTGGGCGGCATGATCGCCTCCGCCATGACCATCGTGAAGTCCACCCGGAATAGCTGACAACCGCGCCGGCCGGCGCACCGACGATGATCGCTCCCGTTAACTTGCTTTTGGTAGCAGCGCTGGCGGGAGTGCTTGCGCTGTGCGTGCTCGGGTCCCTGGCCCGCAGCGGCATGGCCGGCATCAAAGAGGCGATACGCGCCAATCTGCTGACGCTGGTGGCGTTCGGCGCCTTTGCCTTCCAGGCCTCCGACGCGCCCTTGTTCCTGTCGGTGATCCTGGCCAATACGGCCGTCGCCCTGGCGCTGTGCGCGTACTATGCGGGCCTGTGCAGGCTGGTCGGCCGGCCCGTCCCGAAGCATCTGATGGCGCTGGCCTCCGGCGCGACGCTGCTGGTGCTGGCGGCCTACACCTACATCGATCCGCGGGTGGGAGCCCGCATGGTGGCGATGTCGGTGCTGATGGCCGGCTTCATGCTGGCCGTCGCCGTGACCGTGGGCCATGGCATGCCGATGAACCGTTCGCGCTACAGCTACCATTTCGTCCGCGTGGTGGCGCTCGTGTCCGCCGCGGTGTGCGCCGGGCGGGCCGTGGTCTATCTGCTGGACATCGCGCAGCCGCAGGCGCTGCTGCTGCCCACTGCCTGGAACATCGCGTTCATGACGCTGGGCGTGCTGACCATGCCCTGTCTGACCCTGGGCACCATCATGATCATCCACGACCGGATGCTGGCGGACCGCGAACACGAGGCGAACACCGATTTCCTGACCGGCCTGATGTCGCGCAAGGCGTGGTGGCTGCAGGCCGAGCGCTATTGCGCGCAGGCGCTGCGCACGCGCAGGCCGCTGGCGATGCTGCTGCTGGACATCGACCACTTCAAGCGCCTCAACGATACTCACGGCCATGCGGCGGGCGACGCCGTGCTGCGGCATTTCGGCCTGCTGGCCACCGCCACGCTGCGCACGGGCGACCACGTGGGCCGCGTGGGCGGGGAGGAATTCGCCGTGCTGTTTCCCGATATGCGCAGCGATGCGGTATTGGAGGTGGCGGGACGCCTGCTGGATTCGGTGCGGCGCACGCCGTGCGCGCACGGCGGCAGCACCGTTTCCTACACGTTCAGCGCGGGAGTGGCGGACTGGATACCCGGCGAGAGCCTGCAGGCGTTCTTCGAGCGGGCCGACCGCAAGCTCTATGCGGCGAAGGAGGCGGGGCGCAACCGCATCGTGGGGCCAGGCGCCGACCTGGAGCGCCAGCCGCTGCCCGCGGCGGCGTGAATCAGTCTTCCTTGCTCCGGCGCGGGGCGCGGGTGTCGTGCTTCATCATGCGCTCTTTCTCGCGCTGCCAGTCCTTTTCGCGCGCGGTATCGCGCTTGTCGAACAGCTTCTTGCCGCGGCCCAGCGCGAAGTCCAGCTTGATGCGCCCGTTCTTGTAGTGCAGGTTGAGCGGGACCAGCGTATAGCCGCGCTGCTCGACCTTGCCGATGAGCTTGCTGATTTCCTCGGCCTTGAGCAGCAGCTTGCGCGTGCGCATGGCGTCGGGGTGGATGTGCGTGGATGCCGTGGGCAGCGGGCTGACGTGCATGCCCAGCAGGTAGAGTTCGCCGTCGCGCACGATGACGTAGCTTTCCTTGAGTTGCACGCGGCCGTCGCGGATCGCCTTGACTTCCCAGCCTTGCAGCACCAGGCCGGCCTCGTAGCGGTCTTCGATGAAATAGTCGTGCGTGGCCTTGCGGTTGTCGATAATGCTCATAAAGCCTGTTCTGTACGTGTCGTCGGAGCCTGCCAGCGGTTGATTTTCGGACGGGCTTCTGAGTAAATGCCGCGTGGCCGCCAGCATGGACCCACACATGGGGCCGCGCGGATCCGGCCTTGCCAGTCCGCCAGCGGCGCCCCCTTGAGGGGGAAGCGCGCAGCGCTTCGGGGGTGGGGCATGCCCGCCTGTGCCTATTGGTAAAATCCTGCCATTCTAGCCATTTGCGATAGCCGATGCACAAAGTACAACGATCCGTCCTGGTGCCCTATAGCGCCGCCCAGATGTTCGACCTGGTCGCCGACGTGGAGAAGTACCCCGAGTTCATGCCATGGTGCGGCGGCGCCGAGGTGCAGAGCCGGAACGAGCACGGCATGCAGGCTTCGATTCTGATCAGTTTCGCGGGGATGAAGCAGCGCTTCACCACGCGCAACACCCATGCCTATCCCGACCGGATCGACCTGGAACTGGTGGACGGCCCGTTCTCCAGCCTGGTCGGGCACTGGGAATTCCAGGCGCTGGCCGAGGACGCCTGCAAGGTGCTGTTCACCATGGAATACGCGTTCTCCAACCGGGCGCTCGAGATGGTGGTCGGTCCGGTGTTCAACCGCATCGCCACCAGCTTCATCGACTCTTTCACCAAGCGCGCGCAGGCCAAGTATGGCGAATGAGCCGTCTCCGGCGGGGCAAGTGCGCGTCAGCGTGTGCTACGCCTTGCCGGGCCACGTCTGGATGCGGGAACTGAGCCTGCCCGAGGGCGCCACCGTGGCGGACGCGCTGGCCGCCAGCGGCTTCGCCGACGCCTTTCCGGTCGTGCAGCCCTGGGAGCGCGGCGTGGGCATTTTCGGGCGCGCCGCCGAGCCGCAGGCGCGGCTGGCCGACGGGGACCGCGTGGAAATCTACCGCGGCCTGAGTTTCGACCCCAAGGAATCGCGCCGCCGCCGCGCGGAGCACCGCCGCGCCAGGACGGCCAGGAACGGGCGCGTCCGTCCGGCCGGCCTGCTGTAGGTCCGCCCCGGGAAGACCCGGGGACACATTGTCGCGAGTAGGACAAATCACGCCGGCGCTTCCGGCGTAACATAAACGTCGGTACGCACTTACGTTTACGTCAACGTCATGTCAAAATCGACAGGCCGACGTTCATGAGACGGCGGCGGCGCCGACAGACAATACCGACTACAACAGGAGACAGGCTGTGGACTTGGAACTGACCGACGAACAGCGCGCTTTCGCGCAGGCCGCGCGCGACTACGCGGAGGGCGAACTGGCCCCGCACGCCGCGCACTGGGACGCCGAGGGCATCTTCCCGCGCGAGGCCTTCGCCCGGGCGGGCGAGATGGGCTTTTGCGCCATCTACGCCAGCGAAGACATCGGCGGCCTGGGGCTGCCGCGGCTGGACGCCACCCTGGTGTTCGAGGAAATGGCGGCGGTCGATCCGTCCACCACGGCGTTCCTGACGATCCACAACATGGCCACCTGGATGGTGGGCAAGTGGGGGCAGCCCGGGCTGCGCGAGGCCTGGGGGCCATTGCTGGCCAGCGGCCAGAAGCTGGCCTCGTACTGCCTGACCGAGCCGGGCGCGGGTTCCGACGCCGCCTCCCTGTCCACGCGGGCGCAGCGCCAGGGCGACGACTACATCGTCAACGGCGCCAAGGCGTTCATCTCGGGCGGCGGCGACACCGACCTGCTGGTGGTCATGGCGCGCACCGGGGGCGAGGGCCCCAGCGGCATCAGCGCGTTCGCCATCCCCGCCGACAGCGAGGGCATCTCCTACGGGCGCAAGGAAGAGAAGATGGGCTGGAACAGCCAGTCCACGCGGCCCATCGTGTTCGAGAACGTCCGGGTGCCGGCCGCCAACATGCTGGGCCAGGAAGGCGAAGGCTTCAAGATCGCGATGAAGGGCCTGGACGGCGGCCGCATCAACATCGGCACCTGCTCGGTCGGCGCGGCGCAAGGCGCGCTGGACGCCGCCCGGCGCTACATGGACGAGCGCAGGCAGTTCAACCGGCGCCTGGCCGAGTTCCAGGCGCTGCAATTCAAGCTGGCCGACATGGCCACCCACCTGGTGGCGGCCCGCCAGATGGTGCGCCTGGCGGCGTGCAAGCTGGATGGGGGCGCGCCCGACGCGGCGACCTACTGCGCCATGGCCAAGCGCTTCGCCACCGACATGGGTTTCCAGATTTGCCTGGATGCGCAGCAGATCCATGGCGGCTATGGCTACTTGCGGGACTATCCCTTGGAGCGCTTGGTGCGCGATACTCGCGTTCATCAGATTCTGGAGGGAACCAACGAGATCATGCGAGTGATCATTTCCCGCCAATTGTTGGAAAAAGGAGCCGACATAAGATGAATGCACCGGTGCTGTTCGAAGAAAAAACCGCTGCCAATGGAATGCGCTTCGGGATCGCGACGCTGAATTCGCCGCAGACCCTGAACGGCCTGTCGCTGGAAATGGTGGACCTGCTGGCCGCCCGGCTGGATGCCTGGGCGAGCGATCCCGGCGTGGTCCTGGTGGTCCTGCAGGGCGCCGGCGAAAAGGCGTTCTGCGCCGGCGGCGACCTGCACGGGCTGTACCGCAGCATGCGCGAGAACGCCGGCGGGTCCGGCTGGAGCAACGCCTACGCGCGGCGCTTCTTCGAGCACGAGTACCGGCTGGACTACCGCATCCACACCTATCCCAAGCCCGTGCTGTGCTGGGGCCACGGCATCGTCATGGGCGGCGGTATCGGCCTGATGATGGGGGCCAGCCACCGGGTGGTCAGCGAGACGTCCCGCCTGGCGATGCCGGAAGTCACGATCGGCCTGTTCCCGGACGTGGGCGGCAGTTGGCTGCTCAACCGCATGCCGGGCCGGACCGGACTGTTCCTGGCGCTGACGGGCGCGCCGATGAACACGTCCGACGCGTTCTTCGCCGGCCTGGCGGATTTCCGCCTGAATCACGCGGACTGGCCCAGGCTGCTGGCCTCGCTCGAAGAACAGCCCTGGGCCGGCCAGCCACAGGGCGCGGCCGAAGGCACCATTCCCCCGCGCTCGATCAACGACGGCCTGCTGCGCCGCGCCCTGGCGGCGCTGGAGCCGCAGACGCCGCTCGATCCGGGCCCGCTGCGCCAGCACTCGTTCCTGATCAATAGCCTGTGCAGCGGCAACCGGCTGGACGACATCCATGAAGAACTGGCCGCCCTGAAAGACCACGAGGACCCCTGGCTGGCGCGCGCGGCGGCGACGATGCTGGCGGGCTCGCCAGGTTCGGTGCGCCTGTCGTTCGCGCTGCAGCAGCGCATGCGCCTGCGTTCGCTCGACGACGTGTTCCGGGCCGAGTACATCGCGGCCCTGGCATGTACCGCGCATGGCGATTTCGCCGAAGGCATCCGCGCGCTGCTGATCGACAAGGACAAGAAGCCGCGCTGGAATCCCGCGGTCATGGACATGGCGACCGACGCCTGGGTGCAGAAGTTCTTCGAGGAACCGTGGCCCGAAGGCGAGCCCCATCCGCTCGAAGACCTGGGCAAGGAAGGGCGGTAGCCCCGCGGCGGCGGCCGGCGCCCATTACGCAGTACACGATGATTCCATACCTACAGCAATGGCAACAGGAGACAAGACATCATGAGCAGCATCGCGTTTATCGGATTGGGCAACATGGGCGCGCCCATGGCATTGAACCTGGTCAAGGCCGGCCATAGCCTGACGGTCTTCGACCTGGTGCCGGCGGCCGTGAAAGGGCTGACCGACGCCGGCGCCAAGGCGGCCGCGTCCGCCGCCGAGGCAGTCAAGGGCGCCGAGGTGGTGATCTCGATGCTCCCGGCCAGCAAGCACGTGGAGGGGCTGTACCTGGACGAGGACCTGCTGGGCAAGATTCCGTCCTCCGCGCTGGTCATCGAATGCAGCACCATCGCGCCGGATTCGGCGCGCAAGGTGGCCCTGGCCGCCGAGGTCCGCGGCATCGCCATGATCGACGCGCCGGTGTCGGGCGGCACGGGCGGAGCGGTCGCCGGCACGCTGACGTTCATCGTCGGCGGCCAGGCCGCGGCGCTGGAGCGCGCCCGTCCGGTCCTGGAGAAAATGGGCAAGAACATCTTCCACGCCGGCCCGGCGGGCGCGGGCCAGGTGGCCAAGATCTGCAACAACATGCTGCTCGGCATCCTGATGGCCGGCACCTCCGAAGCGCTGGCCCTGGGCGTGGCCAACGGGCTGGATCCCAAGGTGCTGTCGGACATCATCGCCAAGAGCTCGGGCCGCAACTGGGCGACCGAACTCTACAACCCCTGGCCCGGCGTGATGGACCATGCCCCGGCGTCCAAGGGCTACGCGGGCGGCTTCGGCGTGGACCTGATGCTGAAGGACCTGGGCCTGGCGGCTGAGGCGGCCCTGTCGGCGCGGGCCTCGATCCCGCTGGGCGAACTGGCGCGCAATCTCTATTCCCTGCACAGCGCGGGCGGATCGGGCAAGCTGGACTTCTCCAGTATCGTCAACCTGGTCAAGCGCGAGCAGGACTGACATGGCGCAACCCCAGGCATCGGCGGATCCGGCATCGCGGGTCAGGGCCAGCTTCGGCCAGCAAAGCATCATGGTCCTGCTGGGGGCGGGGCTGGACGTGGTGGAGCCGGGCCGGGTGGACATCGTCCTGCCGTACCGGGCCGACCTCTGCCAGCAGAACGGTTTCCTGCATGCGGGCATTTCCACCACGATCGCGGACAGCGCCGGCGGCTATGCCGCGTACACGCTGTTCGAGCCGGGCGAGGACGTGCTGACCTCGGAGTTCAAGATGAACTTCCTGGCGCCCGCCAAGGGCGACCGCTACGTCGCCAGCGGCCGCGTGGTCAAGCCTGGCAAGCGCCTGTCGATCTGCCAGGTCGAAGTGCATGCGTACGAGGGCGAGCAGGCCACGCTTTGCGTGATAGGCTTGCTTACCGCGGTGCGCGTGACGCCGCGCTGAACTCCGCGCGCGGCGGACCCGTCCATGGGGGCGGGCCCCGCCGCGCGGCCTGTCGCGCGTTGCATGGGTAGCTGGCAATGCCTCCTAGAGAACATCATCGGATTTTTCGCAGCAACTGGCTGCGCGCAGCAGTGCTGGGCGCGAATGACGGCATCGTGTCCACGGCCAGCCTGATCACCGGCGTCGCGGCCGCGCAGGCCACGCACGAGGCCATTCTTACCTCGGGGGTGGCCGGGCTGGTGGCCGGGGCGCTGTCGATGGCGGCGGGCGAATACGTCTCGGTGCGGTCTCAGGCGGACACCGAGGCCGCGGACCTGCGCCTGGAACAGCGCTCGCTCAAGCGCAACTCCAGCGAAGAACTGGCCGAACTCATCGATATCTATGTGCAGCGCGGGCTGACCCGCGACCTGGCGGCGCAGGTTGCGCACCAGTTGACCAGCCACGATGCGCTCGACGCGCATGCCCGCGACGAACTGGGCATTTCCATCCACAACCGCGCGCGGCCGGTGCAGGCGGCGGTGGCGTCGGCCGCGTCGTTCGCCGCGGGCGCGGCGCTGCCGCTGCTGATGGCTACCCTGGCGCCCCTGCCGCAACTGATCGGCTGGGTCATCGGCGCGTCCGTGGCCTGTCTGGCCGGCCTGGGGGCCCTGGCCGCGAGGGCCGGGGGGGCGCCCAAGGGGCCGGCCGCGCTGCGCGTGACGGTCCTGGGCGCCTTGGCGATGGGGGCGACCGCCGCGGTGGGCGCGCTGTTCGGCGTGGCGATCTAGGGCCTGTCCGGCCCTACGGCGCGATGGAATAGGGCAGCGGGGCGGCGGAAATGCGCGGGCCGTCGGCGGCGCCCAGCCGCAGGTCGCCTTCCGGCAGCGCGGCCAGGGCGGTTTCGAACAGCACCGACACCACGCCCGGCTCGCTGGCGGCGTCCACGATGCGGCCGGTGGGTTCGCCGGGCCGGGCGGCGTCGTACACGTCCACCCCGGCCAGCGCGGCGCCTTGCGCGGCCGCGTCGGCAATGGTGCCGTAGGCCATGCGCCGCTTGACCGTGCCGCGGTAGTGGCTGCGCGCCACGACTTCCTGGCCGGGATAACAGCCCTTGGTGAAGCTGACGCCCTGGATCAGGTCCAGGTTGACCGTCTGCGGAATGAAAACGTCCTGGGTGGCCGCGGCGATCCAGGGGATGCCCGCGGCCAGGTCGGCGGCATGCCATTGCGCGGCGGGCGCGAGCCCGAGCGCACCCGACAGCGCGGCCGCCTGTTCCAGTTGCGCGTCCGAGGCGATCCACCACCAGCGCAGGCGCGCATCGGCGGAAGGGGCCGCGATCCAGGTGCCCGAGGGCAGGTCGGCGCGCTGCCAGGGCGCGCGCGGAAGCGGGCCGGCCGCCGCTTCCAGGGCGTCGGCCTGTTCGGCCGTGGCCAGCACGCCCGCCACATGCAGCGGCGTGGCCGCCAGCTTGGCCTTGGCGCGCAGCACGAACATCGACAGGCGCTTGATCAGGGCCTGGGCGAGATCCTGGCGGACCAGGCCGTAGAGTTGGGGCGCGTCGTCCGCGTCGGAGGGGGCCGCGCGCCACATCACCAGGGTGGCCAGCAGGCGGCCCTTGGCGGTGCAGTAGCCCGCCAGCCGGGCGGCGTCGGCGGGCAGGCCGGTGACGTCCTGCGTCAACTGGCCGTGCAGGAAGGCCAGGGCGTCCGCGCCGGACGCGGAGAAGACCAGGAAATCCTCCAGCGGCGCGCATTGCGCGCAACCTTCGGCGCGCGCGGGAATCGAAGAATGGAAAGCATGCATGGCGGCGGCGTTATCGCGTCATCAAAGAGCAAATGATAGCCGCGTTCCCCGCCCGGCAGGGCCATGCCCCCGCCGTGCAAAGGGGCGCGCGGCGCGCTCCGGCCCCTCTTTCGGCGCGGCAGGCCCGCGCGATCAATTAAACTTCGAATACTTATGAAGAAGCGACTCCGTTTTTACGTCTTGTGGTCTTTCCTGCTCATCGTGCTGGCCGCCGCCGCGGCGGTGGGCGCCGCCTGGCACTGGATGCACAGCCCCATGCAGTTGTCGGCCGACAAGATCGATTTCGTGGTGGATCCGGGCAGCAGCCCGCGCACGGTCGCGCGCGCGCTGAACGAGGCCGGCGTGCCGATGTGGGAACCCGGTTTCGTCTGGATGGCGCGCCTGTCCGAACTGGACAAGCAGATGAAGGCCGGCGGCTACCAGGCGATCAACGGCGATACGCCCTGGCGGCTGCTGGAGCGGCTGGCCCGCGGCGACATGACACAGCGGCAGATCACCTTCCTGGAAGGCTGGACCTACCGGCAGATCCGCCAGGCGCTGCGCGCCAATCCCGACGTCAAGCAGACGCTGGGCGACACCACGGACGAGGCGCTTATGGAGCGCCTGGGGTCCGATATCCAGCACCCGGAAGGGCTGTTCTTCCCGGATACCTACATCTTCACGCCGGGCAGCACCGATTTCGACCTGCTGCGCCGCGCCTACCAGGAAGGCCAGCGCATCCTGCGCGACACCTGGGCCCAGCGCCAGCCGGACATCCCGGTGAGCACCCCCTATGAAGCCCTGGTGCTGGCCTCCATCATCGAAAAGGAGACCGGCCACGGCCCCGACCGCCGCCGCGTGTCCGGCGTGTTCACCAACCGCCTGAAGGTCGGGATGCTGCTGCAGACCGATCCGACCGTGATCTACGGCATGGGCGACGCCTACCAGGGGCGGATCCGCAAGCGCGACCTGCAGACGGACACTCCCTGGAACACCTATACGCGGCCGGGCCTGCCTCCCACGCCCATCGCGGCGGCCGGCCGGGCGGCGCTGCTGGCGGCGGTGCAGCCCGAGCAGCACAAGTTCCTCTTCTTCGTGTCGCGGGGCAACGGCACCAGCGAATTCTCGGTCAACCTGTCCGAGCACAACCGCAACGTGTCCCGCTACATCCTGGGGCAGGGACAGAATCCGGCCGCGCCGCCGGGCCGGAATCCCGCCCCGAGCCCGGCTCCCGCCCCGCCCGCGGGTCCGGGGCCGGCCGGCGACCAGGGCGCACCGCAAGTACAAGCACAAGGACAAGACCAATGACCTCGCGTGGACGTTTCATTACGCTGGAGGGCGTGGACGGCGCGGGCAAGAGCACGCATACCGTCTGGATCGCCGATTTCCTGCGCGCGCAGGGCCTGGACGTGGTGTCCACCCGCGAGCCCGGCGGCACGCCGCTGGGCGAAAAGCTGCGCGCCCTGGTGCTGGCCGACCCGATGGGGCTGGATACCGAGACCCTGCTGATGTTCGCCGCCCGCTGCGAACACGCGCGGCTAGTGATCGAGCCGGCGCTGGCGCGCGGGGCCTGGGTCGTGTGCGACCGCTACACGGACGCCACCTACGCCTACCAGGGCGGGGGTCGCGGCCTGGGCGCCGAACGCATCGCCGTGCTGGAGGACTGGATGCGGGCGGGCCAGCCCGACCGCACCTGGCTTTTCGACGTGCCGCTGGAAGTGGCGCGGGCGCGGCTGGCCGATGCGCGCCAACCCGACCGGTTCGAGCGCGAGGGCGCGGCTTTCTTCGAACGCACCCGCGCGGCCTATCATGCGCGCGCCGCCGCCAATCCGGATCGCATCCGCATCGTCGATTCCACGCGGTCCATCGCCGAGGTCCGCGCCGCGCTCGAAGCGGGGCTGCGCGACCTCCTGGAGCAGGGCGCATGAGCGCGCCGGGCCGCCCCAAGGGCGAAGACCGGAGTGCGCAGCATGAAGGTAATCCAGTAAGCGCACCGCAATTCCTTCCCTGGCAGATGGAGACAGCGCGGGCCTGGCTGGGCAACCGCGACCGGTTCGCGCACGCCTGGCTGGTGCACGGCCTGGCCGGCATCGGCAAGCTGGATTTCGCGGTCGCCGCCGCCGCCAGCCTGCTGTGCGAAACGCCTGAAAACGGCCTGGCCTGCGGGCGCTGCGCCGCTTGCGGCTGGTTCGCCAGCGGCAACCACCCCGATCTGCGCCGTATCCGGCCCGAAGCCGTGGCCGTGCTGGAAGGGGCGGACGCGGCCGAACCGGCGGAGGACGCCGAGCCGGCCGCCGGCGCCGCCAAGCGCGCGCCGTCCAAGGAAATACGCATCGACCAGATCCGTTCGCTGGAGTCCTGGTTCAACACCGCCACGCACCGCGGCGGCTGGCGCGTGGCGCTGCTGTACCCGGCCCACGCCCTGAACGTGGTGTCGTCCAACGCCTTGCTCAAGGTGCTGGAAGAGCCGCCGCCCCACACCGTCTTCCTGCTGGTGGCGGACGCGCCCGACCGCCTGCTGCCGACGCTGGTGTCGCGTTGCCGGCGCCTGCCGCTGCCGGCGCCCGATCCGGAAACCGCGCTGCGGTGGCTGCGGGAGCAGAACGTCGAGCCCGCGCGCGAGTGGCTGGCGGCCGCCGGCGGGGCGCCGCTGGCGGCGCTGCGCCTGGCGCAGTCGGGCGAGGCCGCCTGCCCGCCCTGGCTGGCGCAATTGGTCGGGCCGCTCGCGAACGGGCAGGCGCCCGACGTGGGCACGCTGGCGGAAGCCCTGGAAAAGGTGGCGGCCAGCGAATGGATCGATGCCTTGCAGCGGCTGTATACGGACCTGATGCTGGCCGGCGCGGGCGCGCCCGCGCGCTATTTTCCGGCGCTGGCCGGCGGCGTCGCGCAAGTCGCCGCGCGCATGAATCCGGCCCGGGTGGCCGAGTCCGCGCGCTGGCTCACGCGGCAGCGCGCGCTGGCCACCCATCCCCTCAACGCCAAGCTGTTTGCCCACGCCGCCCTGCAACGCGTGGTGCTATCCTGCCAGGCGTAAGCCTTTGATCCGACGACGCTTTGCCCGCGAGCGGGCGGGGCGCCGCGGCACTTTCACCCAGATTCACCATGTACGTCGATTCTCACTGCCACTTGAATTTCCCCGAGCTTGCCGCCGATCTGCCGGCCATTCTTGAGCGGATGGCCGCCAACCAGGTGACGCACGCGCTGGTCGTCAGCGTCAACATGCCGGAATGGCCGTCGCTGATGTCCCTCGTCGAACCGCAGGCGAATCTGTGGGCCTCGGTCGGCGTGCACCCCGACTACGAAGACACGCCGGATCCCTCGGAACAAGAGCTGGCGCGCCTGTCGGAGCATCCGAAGGTCGTGGCCATCGGCGAGACCGGGCTGGATTACTACCGCCTGTCGGAACCGCTGGACTGGCAGCGCGAGCGTTTCCGCCGCCATATCCGCGCCGCCCGCGACACGGGCCTGCCGCTGATCGTGCATACGCGCGCGTCCGCCGAGGACACCGTGCGCATGCTGCGCGAAGAAAAGGCGGCCGAGGCCGGCGGCGTGATGCACTGTTTCACCGAGAGCTGGGAGGTCGCCCAGGCCGCGCTGGACCAGAACTTCTATATTTCGCTGTCGGGCATCGTCACGTTCAAGAACGCGCAGCTCGTGCATGAAGTGGCCGCCAAAGTGCCCCTGGACCGGCTGCTGATCGAAACCGATTCGCCGTATCTGGCGCCCGTGCCGTACCGGGGCAAGCTGAACGACCCGTCCAAGGTGATCCACGTGGCGGAAAAGATCGCGGACCTCCGGGGTATTCCCGTGGCGGACGTAGCGCGGGCATCCACCGATAATTTCTTCCGTCTTTTCAATAAGATAAAGAAGTAATCGAATCTAATTTATTTAAAGTCAATTCTAGGATATCCATGGCTATCAGCGTCGCCTCCGCCCACAGGGCCGTGTTGTCGTGCTGCCGGGGAGCGCTGCTGGCGCTGGCGGTTGGATTGGCCGCGCCGGCGGCGCAGGCCGCCAATCCGGCGGATTGGTGGGTCTACGTCGCCAATGACTATCCGGACGATATCCGCGACTTGCTCAAGCAGGGGGCGGATCCCAACGTGCGCTACAAGAATGGCCAGCCGGCGCTGATGCGCGCGGTCGTCGACGGCGCCTGGAAGGTGTTCGACGTGATCGCCGCCGACAAGCGCACCGACGTGAACGCGGCGAATCCCGCCGGCGAAACGCCGCTGATGTATCTGGCGATCGCCGGGCAGACCGAAAGGGCGAAGAAACTGATCGCGCGCGGCGCACAGGTCAACCGCCTGGGATGGACGCCGCTGCACTACGCCGCCTCGAAGGGGCAACTGGAGATGGCGCGCCTGCTGCTGGCGCAGCACGCCATGCCCAACGCGCCCGCGCCCAACGGCGAGACTCCCCTGATGATGGCGGCGCTGTCGGGCCGCCAGCCCATGGTGGAGCTGCTGCTGAAGTCGGGCGCGGACGTGGGCACGCGCGACACCAAGGGCCAGACCGCCGCGGATTGGGCGCGCACGGGCAAGTCGACGGCGCTGGCGGCGCAACTGGACACGCTGATCGCGCAGCAGGACGAAGCGCGCCGCAAGCGCCGCGCCGGCGGTCCGGCGGGCGCGGCGCCCGCCGCGGCGGCTCCGGCTCCGGCTGCGGCCCCGGCCGCGGCGCAAGCCCCGGCGCCCGCCAAGGCCGAAGCGCCGGCGCCGTCTACCGCCGTCAAGGGCGTGTCGGGCGTGAAACTGAATAATTACGACGAGCCCGCGCGCTGAAGGCGGGTGCGCGGCGGCCGTACCGGACGCCGCGCACCTCGCCGCCGCACGGATTCCTCAGCGCCTTCGGGCGCTTTTTTTCGTCCCGTTTTCGGGGTTTTCCCGAATTATTCTCAGTATTCGGGAATAGAAATCTGGAATAACACCATAAATTGATAATCTGCGCTCCATTAGCTTGGAGCCAAATGTTGAAAGCGGATCAATCAGTCGGGGCGGGCGCGGATCGCGTGCTTTATGTGCTGGCCACCCTGGCCCGGCACGACGGTCCGCTCAGCATCGCCGCGCTGGCCGAAGAGACCGGCCTGGCGCAGAGCACCCTGTACCGGCAGGTGGCGCTCCTCAAGCGCTGGGGATTCGTGGCCGAGCATGACGGCGAGTACGGGCCCGGGCCGCTGTGCGTGCAACTGGCCTGGGGCTTCGACCAGTCCTCCTTCCTGATCCACGAGGCGCAGCCCGACATGGCGGCGCTGGCCGTCGCGTCCGGCGAAACCATCGGCCTGCTGGTCGCGGTCAAGGACCAGGCCGTGTGCCTGGACATGGTCGAAAGCCAGCATCCGCTGCGCTGTTCCTTCACGAAAGGGCGCGGCCTGCCGCTGGCGCGCGGCGCTTCCGCCAAATCGCTGCTGGCCTTCATGCCGCTGGCTCGCCTGCAGGCCGCGCTGGCCTATCTGGCGGCCGAGGCGGGGGTGGACGCCGCCAGGCTGGGCAAGGAACTGGACGCCATCCGCGAGCAGGGCTACGCGGTGACGGACAGCGAGGTCGACGCCGGCGTCTGGGGGGTGAGCGTGCCGATCTTCCAGCGCGCCCACCAGGCCGTGGCGTCGATCACCCTGATGGCCCCGTCCACGCGGGCCGCGCAGCGGCCCGACGCCTTGATCGAGATGACCGTGGCGGCCGCCCGGCGCATCACCTCGAAATTGCAGGTCCATTGACGCCGCGAGCCGCGGCCGTTCACGCCGTTCCCTGATTTCCACGCTGTACCCGCACCCAACCGATCGCTGTAACCACCGCCGTAATCACTTTCCATAGGACCCACCATGACCACTCGCCGCACACTGCTGACCGCCGCCCTCACGCTGGGCCTGGCCTGGAGCGCCGGTTCCGCGCATGCCCAGGAAACCATCCGCGCCGTCACCGATGCCACGTTCCCGCCGATGGAGTTCGTCAAGGACGGCAAGCGCACGGGCTTCGACATCGAACTGGTCGAGGCCCTGGCCGGCGCGATGGGCAAGAAGGTCGAATGGATCGACATCGACTTCAAGGGCCTGATTCCCGCCCTGCAGGCCGGCCGCGCCGACATCGCGGTGTCCGCCATCTACATCACGCCCGAGCGCGCCAAGGTCGTGGACTTCACCGATCCCTACTACGCGGGCGGCCTGGTCGTCATGACGAAGAAGGACGGCCCGGTCAAGACGCTGAAGGACCTGGACGGCCGCAAGGTGTCGGTGCAGGTCGGCACGAAGTCCGTCAACTACCTGAAGGAACACTATCCGTCGGTGCAGCGCGTGGAAGTCGAGAAGAACCAGGAGATGTTCAACCTGGTCCAGATCGGCCGCGCCGAAGCCGCCGTGACGGGCAAGCCGGCGGCCAAGCTGTTCGCGCAAAGCACGTCTGACCTGACCGTGCTGGGCGAGCAGATCACCACCGAGGACTACGGTATCGCCGTGCCGAAGAACAAGCCCGAACTGACCCGCGACCTGAACGCCGCGCTGCAGAAGCTGAAGGCCGACGGCAGCTACCAGGCCATCGTGAACAAGTGGTTCGAGGCGCCCGCGAAATGAACCTGGATTTCTCTCCTGTCTTCGCCGACTTCGGCGCGCTGATGAACGGCGCCGCGGTCACCGTCGAGGTGACCGCGGGGGCCTTGCTGCTGGCATGCGTCATCGGCCTGCTGGTGGGCGTGGGTCGGCTCAACCCGCGGCGCTACGTCATCTACAACCTGTGCAGCCTTTACCTGCTGCTGTTCCGCGGCACGCCCTTGCTGGTGCAGTTGTTCATCTGGTTCTTCGGGCTGCCGCATTTCGGGGTGACGCTGCCGGCGTTCGCCTGCGGCGTGCTGGGCCTGGGCATGTATTCGGGCGCCTACGTGTCGGAAATCGTGCGCGGCGCGATCCAGTCGGTGGACCGCGGCCAGACGGAGGCGGCCCGCTCGCTGGGCATGTCCTCCGGCCAGGCCATGCGCATCATCGTGCTGCCGCAGGCCGTCGTGCGCATGATCCCGCCGCTGGGCAACGAGTTCATCGCGTTGATCAAGAACTCGGCCCTGGTGTCGCTCTTGACCATCCATGACCTGATGCACGAAGGGCAGAAAATCATCAGCGTGTCGTATCGCTCGCTGGAAACGTATCTGGTGGTGGCGCTGATCTATCTGGTCCTGACCACGGTCACCATGGTGGTGTTGCGCAAGGTGGAACATCGCCTGCGCGCGGGAGGGATGGTGCAATGAACGCCGCGACGAACCGGGCCGCGGGCCCGCAAGAAATGATCCGCATCCGCGGCCTGCGCAAATCCTACGGCGACCACGCCGTCCTGCGCGGGATCGATTTCGACGTGCTGCCGTCGCAGGTGGTGGTGGTGATCGGGCCCAGCGGTTCGGGCAAGAGCACCTTGCTGCGCTGCTGCAACGGGCTGGAAGTGGCGCAGGCCGGCACCGTGGACATCTGCGGCCAGACCCTGCTGGACCACGGCAAGCTGCTGCCCGAGGCGGAGTTGAACCACCTGCGCATGCAGGTGGGCATGGTGTTCCAGGGCTTCAACCTGTTCCCGCACCTGTCGGTGCTGGAGAACGTGACGGTCGGTCCGCGCAAGCTGCGCGGCATGGGCCGCGAGGAAGCCGACGCGCTGGCGGAGGACCTGCTGAAGAAGGTCGGCCTGGCGCAGAAGATGTCGGCCATGCCGGCCAGCCTGTCCGGCGGCCAGAAGCAGCGCGTGGCCATCGCCCGCGCCCTGGCCATGCAGCCCAAGGTCATGCTGTTCGACGAGCCGACCTCGGCGCTGGATCCGGAGCTGGTGGGCGAAGTGCTGCAGGTCATGAAGCTGCTGGCCCGCGAGGGCATGACCATGATGGTGGTGACGCACGAAATGGGCTTCGCCCGCGACGTGGCCGACGTGGTCGCCGTGATGGACGGCGGGGTGATCCTGGAGTCCGGCTCGCCAGAGGTGATCTTCAGCCAGCCGCGCGAGCCGCGCACCCGCGAATTCCTCCAGGCGGTGCTGAACGCGTCGCCGGGAGGGGCGGCATGACTGCGGCGCAATTGGACAAGAGCCTCTGGAAGGCCCGCGACGACAGCGCGGAGCAGGGCGACACGCGCCGCCTGGCGCACATCGTCGAGCCGGCCGCCGGCCAGGTCCGGGCGGGCGAGGCGGTGCTGCTGGGCTTTGCCTGCGACGCCGGGGTGGCCCGCAACCAGGGCCGCGTCGGCGCCGCCGGCGGTCCCGCGGGGATCCGGAAATTCCTGGCGGGCCTGCCCGCGCACGGCCTGGTCCGCCTGCTGGACGCGGGCGACGTGGCGTGCGAGGGCGACCGGCTCGAAGAGGCCCAGGAACGCCTGGGCCTGCGCGTGGCCGAACTGATGGAGCAGGGCGCCCGTCCGGTGGTGCTGGGCGGCGGCCACGAGATCGCCTGGGGCAGCTTCCAGGGCCTGGCCCGCTGGCTGCGGGCGCGTGGGGACGCGGGCCGCGTGCTGGTACTGAACCTGGATGCCCATTTCGACCTGCGCACCGGGCGGCCCGGCAGCTCGGGCACGCCGTTCGACCAGATCGCTCGCGACTGCGGGGAACGCGGCCAGCCCCTGCAATACGCCTGCCTGGGCGTGTCGCGGCTGGCCAATACGCCCGCGCTGTACGCCCGCGCCGCCGAGATCGGGGCCTTCTGGGCGGAAGACCGTGACATGCAGGAGCGCCACCTGGAGGCCCGCCTGGCCGACGTGGACGCCTTGCTGGAAGGCGCGGCCCACGTCTATCTGACGATAGACCTGGACGTGCTGCCCGCGGCGGTCATGCCCGGGGTGTCGGCGCCGGCGCCTTACGGGGTGCCGCTGGCGGTGATCGAGGAAATCGTCCTGCGGGTCAAGGCCAGCGGCAAGCTGCGCCTGGCCGACATGGCGGAGTACAACCCCGGTTTCGACGTGGACGGCCACGGCGCCCGCGCCGCCGCGCGCCTGGCCTGGCAACTGATCGCAAACTGACCGGCGGGCCGGCAGGGCGGATGAGGGGCGGCTTCCTGCCGGGAAGCCGCCTTTTTTCATCGCAGGGCCGTCTCACGATAAAAACGCCCCTGTGGGGCAGCCCGGCTGGAGGTCCGAAAGGAAACAGCCTTGGCGTGAAGTTTTCCGGGCTTGAAAACAAAAGCCCCGGCTCTGGGCCGGGGTGGGAATCAGGTCTTACATGATGGGTCGTAGGCTTGCGCCCATTGGAAGCCATCACCAACCTTGAGGGGAGTGTAGGTTTTCCCGCCGGCCGCCGTCAACCTCGGCGGCTGCCCCCAGCTTTCCAGGTTCGGCAACATGCCCCATACATTGCAATACCGTCCGGTGCTGATCGATGCCCTCATCAGCAATGAGCGCATCAATAGCTATCAAAGCGTATTCCACCCGGCCAACGACGTGGAGCTGATGGGCGTATACCTTTGGAACGCGCACGTCTGCGGCGCACTGTACCCGCTGATGGGGGCGGTGGAGATTACCTTGCGCAATGCCATCGACCAAGCGCTTGTCGCCGGCCTGGGGCGGTTCTGGTGGGCGGGCGGCAAGCTGCGTTATCGCTCCTTCGCGTCCGGCGTGGATGCGCCGCGTCCGGTGCAGGCCGTGCGCGACAACTTCGCCAAGGCTACCCGGAATTATGCCGCCGAGCAGCGCCGTCGCCATGGGGCGCGCGGCAACGTGGCGCCTCACCATCATGGTGTCATCGCCAAGACGGAATTCTCGACTTGGGAGTTCTTGCTGGACGCGGAGTTCATGGGGCGTGGGCTGATCTGGCCCAAGCATCTGTCCCGTGTGTTTCGCGGGCCTTGGCCGGTGCATCAGGCCGGCGCGATGCAGGCCCATGCGCATGATCTGGTTGCCACGCTGCGGGACGTCCGCAACCGCTTATTCCATCACGAACCGGCATGGAAGCGGTACGGCGTGCTGACCGAGGCGGACGCCTTGCAGCACTTGCGGGAGAAGATTGGCAAGGCGGAAAGCCTGCTGGCGCTGATACACCCGGAGAGCCTGCGGCTGTTGCAGGCCAATGGCTTGCTGCGGGATGCGCACCGGGCCTGCACGTCGGCCGAGATCCGGCGCTTTCAGCATCTGGCGCAGACGCATCGTATCGACTCGCTGGACGGGTTGGGTGGGCTGGTGGCGCAATGCGCGCAGGAGAACAGCGTTTTGGCCGCCCGGCTGTGTCAGGGCGAGCATCGCTTCCTGATATACGCCTCCTGATTCTGCCACCACGGCCCGCCTGTTTCTCCAGTCTGGCACCAAAAGCAACTTGCCAGGAGGCATTTTTTCTTGGGGCAGAGAGGGGGGGCGCATTCGGGCAATGGGCTGGACGCGTGCGGGCCGGCGGCTTAGGATAGGACCAACTGTAGGGCCGGGCTTGCGACCCGTTCAGTGTCCGCAACATTTATATGTCCCCATTTAAATATTTTTCTTTTAAATTGGGGACGCGATATTTTTCGCGGATAAAATGGCGCAACTTAGTCAGGAGAGCATGCTCATGTCTCAAACTCCCACCCATGCCTTGCCGTCGTATCTGAACGCCGATGACCTCGGCCCCTGGGGTAATTACCTGCAACAAGTCGATCGGGTGACCCCGTATCTCGGTTCTCTGGCGCGGTGGGTCGAAACCCTGAAGCGTCCGAAGCGTTCGCTGATCGTCGACGTGCCGATCGAACTCGACAACGGCAGCATCGCGCACTTCGAGGGCTACCGCGTCCAGCACAACACCTCGCGCGGCCCCGGCAAGGGCGGGGTGCGTTTCCACCAGGACGTCACGCTGTCCGAAGTGATGGCGCTGGCGGCCTGGATGTCGATCAAGAACGCCGCGGTGAACCTGCCCTACGGCGGCGCCAAGGGCGGCGTCCGCGTCGATCCGCGCAAGCTGTCGCAATCCGAGCTCGAGCGCATGACGCGCCGCTACACCTCGGAGATCGGCGTCATCATCGGTCCCGCGAAGGACATCCCCGCTCCCGACGTGAACACCAACGCCCAGACCATGGCCTGGATGATGGACACGTACTCCATGAACGAAGGCGCCACCGCCACCGGCGTGGTCACCGGCAAGCCGATAGCGCTGGGCGGCAGCCTGGGCCGGGTCGAAGCCACGGGCCGCGGCGTGTTCGTCGTGGGCTGCGAGGCCGCCCGCGACCTGAACATCGACGTGTCGAAGGCGCGCGTGGTCGTGCAGGGCTTCGGCAACGTGGGCGGCACCGCCGCCCGCCTGTTCCACGAAGCCGGCGCCAAGGTCATCGCCGCGCAGGACCACACCGGCACCGTGCACAACGCCGAAGGCCTGGACGTGCACAAGCTGCTGTCGTACGTGTCGCAGCACGGCGGCGTGGGCGGCTTCTCCGGCGGCCAGGCCATGGACAAGAACGAGTTCTGGACCCTGGAAACCGAATTCCTGATCCCCGCCGCCCTGGAAAGCCAGATCACCGCGGAAAACGCGGCCAAGGTGCGCACGAAGATCGTGGTGGAAGGCGCCAACGGTCCGACGACGCCGGAAGCGGACGACATCCTGGCCGAACACGGCGTCTACGTGGTGCCGGACGTGCTGGCCAACGCCGGCGGCGTGACGGTCAGCTACTTCGAATGGGTGCAGGACTTCTCCAGCTTCTTCTGGAGCGAGGACGAGATCAACCAGCGCCTGGAACGCCTCATGCGCGAAGCCTACGCGGCGGTGTCGCAGGTGGCCCGCGAGCACAAGGTCACGCTGCGCACGGCGGCGTTCATCGTCGCTTGCACGCGGATCCTGCAAGCGCGCCAGGTGCGCGGCCTGTATCCCTGATATCCGACGCGGCGGCGCGTTTCCCGACGCGCCGCCGGGAAGGGCAGGCAAAATGACAATCGCCCCTTATGGGGCGATTGTCATTGGCGGCGGCAGGTTCAAGGCTGGGGCAGCAGTTCCGGCTTGAGTATCCCGCGCAGGTCCGCGTAGGAAATGCTCAGTTCCGGTTCGCCATGGGAGTACGGCGCGATGGAATAGGCGTCGTACTTGACCACGATGCCTTCGCGCGTCAGCGCGAAGTTGTCGCTTTCCTGGAACGGCCACATTTTGCCGTAGGCCGCCGGGTCGCGGCGGGCGTCCGGGTTCTGCTCCAGCCACTTGGCGTGCGCGTGCTGAAGGGCGGCGACGTATTGCGCGCGCCGGCCCGGGATCAGGGCTTCGTCCAGGCTCATGACGCGGCCGCGGCTGCGCTCCCAGTTCAGGTACTGGGTGGCCGGAATGCCATGCGCGGCGCCGGTCAGGAACTGTTCGGTATGCAGTTCGATGGACACGACGTCGCCCACCGTGTCCTTCACGCCCGCCTTGAAGTACGTGGCGTCGCGCGGGCGGGCGGTGGACCAGAAGTACTGCGTGTATTCGGACAGCGTGTCGTAGGGGCCGCGGCGGTTGGCGTCGGTGCCGGTCATGTAGGCCAGCACGTGGTCCACCAGGGCCGTCAGCTTGGGGATGTCCGGGAACGCCACGCTGTCGATTTCGATGCGGGGGCAATCGCCCTCGCAGCCGGGCTTGTTCGATGCCCACTTGATGCGTTCGGTGGACAGGTCGCCCACCTTCTCGGGCGTGGAGGCCGCGGGCGAGGATTGCGGGGCCAGGGTGATGTCCGCCGGCGGCGCGCTGCTGCAGCCGGCAAGCGCCAGCGCGGCAGCGCCCAGGATGAGACCGCCAATCGCGCCTTGCGGCCTGAACGTGCGACGCATTGAACTACCTCCAGAGAATCAGGGCATGGCAGGTCAGGGGACGACGCCCGTCCACTCGGGCGTGGAGAACTTGTCGGCGGCCTGCGCCTGCGCCTGCGCGAGCGTGCCGCTGCCCACCTGTCCGGAGGTAAGACGATGCAGCCCGGCAAAAGTTTCCACCATGCGGTCGATGATGGCTTCCCGCGCCAGCCCCGTCTGGGTGCGCAAGGGATCGACGCGTTTCTTCGCGCTGGTGGTGCCTTTGTCGGACAGCTTCTCGCGGCCGATGCGCAGCACTTCCACCATTTTATCGGCGTCGATGTCGTAGGACATCGTCACGTGGTGCAGCACCGCGCCCGAGCGGCGGGCCTGCGCCGCGCCGCCGATCTTGCCGATGTCCGAGGCGATGTCGTTCAGGGGCTGGTACCAGGCCTTGATCCCCAGCCCTTGCAGGGCCGTCAGCACCCAGGCGTCCAGGAACGCATAGGATTCCTGGAAGCTCATGCCGTGCACCAGCGCCTGGGGAACGCTGAGCGAATAGGTGATGGAGTTGCCGGGTTCGATGAACATGGCGCCGCCGCCGCTGACGCGGCGCACGACCTCGATGCCGTGGCGGCGCGCGCCGTCGGGATCGACTTCGTTCTTCAGGGACTGGAAGCGGCCGATCACCACGGCCGGCGCGGACCATTCCCAGATGCGCAGGGTGGGCGCGCGCTGGCCGGCGCCGACCTCGTCGGTGATGATGGCGTCCAGCGCCATGTGCAGCGCGGGCGGCTGCGGGCCTTCGTGGATCAGTTCCCAGTCGTAGTCGTTCCAGTCGGTGCGCGTCATGCCAGCGCCCTCCGCAGCACCACGGCGACGGCCTCCGCCGAGAAGCCGAACATCTCGGCGCCGGTGGGCAGGGCCGATTGCACGGCCACGGCCAGTTCCAGTTCGCCGGAATCGGCGGGCATGCCGTTCAGGCCGCGGTTGATGGCTTCGAGCGCTTCGGGGGGCTCGAGAAAGAAGTCGCCGCTGATGCGCACATCGGCCAGGCGGCCGTCGCGCACTTCCAGATCCGCGACGACCAGTTTGCCGCCGGGGACTTTGTATTCGCCATGCATGGGCGCTCCTTGCTGAATCAGAATCGGTAAAAGGACTACAGGCTGAGCTTCATGCCGTCGTGGCTGGCCTTGAAGCCCAGGCTTTCATAGAACCGGCGCGCGTCGGGACGGGCGCGGTCCGTGGTCAACTGCACCAGGCCGCAACCCTGGATGCGGCATTGCTCGATCGCCCATTCGAACATGGCGCGTCCCAGGCCGGCGCCGCGCGACGACGAGGCGATGCGCACGCTCTCGATCTGTCCGCGCCACTGGCCCAGCCGCGACAGGCCGGGTATGAACGATAACTGCAAACAGCCGACCAGGCGCGAATCCTGTTCGACCACCGCCAGGTATTGGTTGGAATCCTGCGCGATGGCGGCGAAGGCGGCGGTGTAGCGCGGATCGAGAGGCAGGGAGGGATTTTCGCGCGTCGCGCCCAGTTCGTCGTCGGCCAACAGCGCGACGATGCCGGGCAGGTCTCCGAGGCGCGCGCGGCGGAACACCAGTTGCGGGTCGGGCATGGCGGTTCCTTCAGCGGGAGACGGTCTGGGCGGTCTGGCCGAACAGGATGCGGCGCGAGGCCTCGTCGCTGACGGACGGGGCCGTGTTGACGGTGTCGGCCAGCGCGTAGGCGCGCTGGGTGGCGGGCCGGGCGGCGATCGCGTCGAACCAGCGCTTCAGGTGCGGGAAGTCGTTCAGGTCCTGGCCCTGCTTGGCATGCGGCACGATCCAGGGATAGGCCGCCATGTCCGCGATCGAGTAGTCGCCGGCCACGAATTCGCGATCCGCCAGGCGCTTGTTCAGCACGCCGTACAGGCGGTTGGTTTCCTTGACGTAGCGGTCGATGGCGTAGGGGATGCGCTCGGGCGCGTAGCCCGAGAAATGGTGGTTCTGGCCGGCCATGGGGCCCAGGCCGCCCATCTGCCAGAAGAGCCACTGGGAGACTTCCGCGCGGCCCCGCAAGTCCGAGGGCAGGAAGCGGCCGGTCTTCTCGGCGAGATAGAGCAGGATGGCGCCGGATTCGAACAGCGGGACCGGCGCGCCGCCGTCGGCGGGCGCCTGGTCCACGATGGCGGGGATGCGGTTGTTCGGCGCGATGGCAAGGAATTCGGGTTTGAACTGGTCGCCGCGTCCGATGTTCACCGGGTGGATCTTGTAGGGTAGGCCGGTTTCTTCGAGGAACAGCGTGATCTTGTGGCCGTTGGGGGTGGTCCAGTAATAGAGATCGATCATGGGGGTGTCCTGGTCATGGCGCCGGCGATGGCCGGCGGACGGAACGGCCATGATAGCGGGCCGGCGCCGGCGTCAGCCTGAATAACCGGGGACCGGGTACGGGTTTGGTCCGCACCCGGCCCGGCGGTTTCAGGCGGGGCCGGGGCGGGCGCGGCCCGGCAGCCTCCAGGTCCAGTTCAGGCTGACGCCGGCGGCCGCCAGGAAGATCATGGCCACGCCGGCGATCTGCGAGGCGTCCATGCGGTGCCCGTAGACCACGAAATCCAGCATGATGGCGACTGCGGGATAGATGAAGCTGAGCGCGGCGGTGGAGGTCGTGGGCAGCTTCTGGATGGCCGAATACATCAGGATGTACATCAGGCAGGTATGGACCAGTCCCAGGGCCACCAGGCAGCCCCATTGCAGGGGCGCGGCGGGCAGGGCGCCGAAGTCCGCCATGGGCAGGAGCATGGCCGCGCCCAGGGTGACCTGCACGAGCGCGAGCACCTGGGGCGGGATGCCCTTGAGCCGCTTGACGATGATGGCGGTCACGCCGTAGAGCGCCGCCGCGCCCAGGCCCAGCAGCAGCCCGGACAGATAGGCGCCGCCGCCCGCGCCGCCGGCATGGAACAGGCGCAGCACCAGCATCAGGCCGGCGAAGGCGATGACGGACCAGGCCAGCTTGCCCCGCGTCGGGCGTTCGCCCAGGAACAGGACGCCCAGGCCGATGAGGAAGAAAGGCTGTACGTTGTAGACGGCGGTGGCCAGCGAGATGGAGGCCAGCCGGTAGGCGGAAAACAGCAGGACCCAGTTCAGCACCAGCGCGGCGCCCGCGGCCAGCGCCAGCGCCAGTGTCCTGGCGGTGAACAGCCCCGGCCTGAGCAGGCCGCGGGCCCAGCAGTACAGGAACAGGGACAAGGCGCCGAAGACGCAGCGGAAGAAGACGACGTTCCAGGCACTTTGGCCGGATTCCAGCACGAAGACGCCCAGTGTGCCGGACAGGGTCATCGCGGCGGCCATTTGCGCCAGGCCGAGGCGTTCTGATGAGGGATTCATGAGGATTCTCCGGGAGGCGTCGCGGCCTCGAAATTCGATGGAGAAATTATCCCAGGCGGATAAAGCTGGTTATATGATGTTGATGCGGTCAATAGATGATGAAACCTTTGTTTAGGTGGAATTTATGCAAAACGACCTAAAAAATGAAAACCCGGTTTTGGACGGTATCGACCGCCGCCTGGTCGAGACGCTTTCGGCCAATGCGCGCACCACGACGGCCGACCTCGCGCGCCAGGTGGGGATGTCCGCGCCCAGCGTGGCGGACCGCCTGAGGCGGCTGGAGGAGTCGGGGGTGATCCGGGCCTATACCCTCAACGTGGATCCGGTGGCGCTGGGATACACGCTCGAGGCCATCGTGCGCATCCGGCCCCTGCCCGGGCAACTGCGCCACGTCGAGGGGCTGATCCAGGAGATCCCGGAATTCGTGGAATGCGACAAGGTGACGGGCGACGACTGCTTCATCGCCCGGGTGGTGCTGCGCTCGATCTCGCACCTGGACGGCATCCTGGAGCGGGTGACGGAATTCGCCGAGACGAACACGGCGATCGTGAAGGCGCACACCGTGCGCCGCCGCCTGCCACCGCTGCGGTAGCGCCCGTCCGGTTCAGACGGGCGCCGACAGCGCCTTTTCGATGTCTTCCTTGAGGCTCGCGGGCGTGTCGGTGGGCGCGTAGCGCTTGATCACCCGGCCGTCGCGGCCGACCAGGAACTTGGTGAAGTTCCATTTGATGCCCTCGGTGCCGAACACGCCGGGCTTTTCTCCCTTGAGCCAGCGGTACAGCGGGTGGGCGCCGCTGCCGTTGACCTCGATCTTGGCGTACAGCGGGAACGTGATGTCGTACTGCATACTGCAGAAATCGCGGATCTCGGCTTCGTCGCCGGGTTCCTGGTGGCCGAACTGGTCGCAGGGAAAACCCAGCACGGCCAGCCCGTCGTCGCGGTACGAGCGGTACAGCGTTTCCAGGCCCGAGTACTGGGGCGTGAAGCCGCACTTGGACGCCACGTTCACCACCAGCAGCACGCGGCCGCGATAGGTGTCCAGGGATTGTTCCGCGCCGTCGATGCCGCGGGCGGAGAAATCGTAGATCGTGCTCATGCGGGCTCCTGCCGGTCAGGCGTCAGAACGCGAGGGCGTCAGCGCGCCGGCTTGTTCCGCGAGTGTAGCCCCGGCGTGGCGGCCGTAGTAGCGTGTTCCCCACAGCGTCAGCAACAGCACGGCGAGAGTGATGCCGGCCGACATCCAGGGCAGGTCCGTCAGCGGCAGGCCCCGGCCCAGCGCCAGGCTGCCCAGCCAGGCGCCGCCGGCGTTGCCCAGGTTGAACGCGCCCTGGTTCAGGGTGGACGCGAGGTTGGGCGCCTCGGCCGCCTGGTCCACGATCAGCGTCTGCAGCAGCGGCACCACGGCAAAGCCCAGCACGCCCCAGACGAAGGTCGTGAGCAGCATGGGCGCGAGCGAGTGGATGGCCTGGCTCAGCGCCAGGAAGACCAGCAGCAGGCCGACGAAGATGCGGCGCAGCGAGGTTTCCAGATTGCGGTCCCCCAGCTTGCCGCCCAAGGTGCTGCCGACGGTCAGCGCCACGCCGAAGAGCAGCAGCACGCCGGTGACGCCGCGTTCGGACACGCCGGTCACTTCGCGCAGCAGCGGCGCGATGTAGGTCAGCACGCAGAACAGCGCGGCCGACGCCAGCACGCTGGCGGCCAGCGGCCACACCACTCGCGCGTCGCGCAGCACCTTGAACTCGCGCAGAATGTTGCCGGGCTGCATCGGGATGCGGGACGGCAGCCAGGCCGCCAGCGCGGCCACGGCGGCCAGGCCGATGCCGCTGACCACCCAGAACGTGGACCGCCATCCCGCCACCTGGCCCAGCGCGGTGCCCAGGGGCACGCCCAGCACGTTGGCGAGGGTCAGCCCGGTGAACATCAGCGCGATGGCGCTGGCGCGCTGGTTGCGCGGCACGAGGTCCGCGGCCACCACCGCGCCCAGGCCGAAGAACGCGCCGTGGCAGAACGCGGTGAACACCCGCGCCGCCATCAGCAGCCCGTAGCTGGGCGCCAGGGCGCAGAGCAGGTTGCCCAGCACGAAGGTGCTGGCCAGGCCGATCAGCGCGGCCTTGCGCGGCAGCTTCGCGGTGACGATGGCCATGATGGGGGCGCCGATGACGACGCCCATGGCGTAGCCGGTGATCAGCAGGCCCGCGATGTCGATCCCGACGTGGAGGTCTTCGGCGACGTTGGGCAGCAGGCCCATGATGACGAACTCGCTGGTGCCGATGCCGAAAGCGGCGGCGGCCAGCGCAATGAGGTGCAGGGGCATGGAAGGCAGGGGCGGGCCGGGCGGCGGGAAGCGGCGCGCCGGCGCATGAAAGGCAAGGGCGGAATTCTAGGGCAACGCGGTGGCGGCGCGTCGGAAAGGCCCTGTTGGAATTAAGGGTATACCCTTATTTTTGTGCGCCCAGGCTACACCAGCTTCAAATCCACCGGCGACACGCCGGGAAACACGCGGGCCAGGCGCGTTCCGTCCAGCCCGTACAGCCGCGCGAACAGGCCGGCGAACACCGAGCGGTATTCGTTGAGCACGGGATAGTCGCGGTCCTGGAACAGCGTATCGCGCTTGACCGCCACCTGGCGGCCCGCGATGCGTCCGCCCCGCACGTTGCCGCCTATGACCCAGTACACGGTGCCATGGCCGTGGTCCGTGCCCTTGTTGCCGTTTTCGCGGAAGGTGCGGCCGAACTCGCTGATGACCACCACGGTGGTCTGGCCCCATGCCGGCCCCATGGCGTCGGCATAGGCCGCCAGCGCGCGGCCCAGTTGGCCCAGCCGGTTCGACAGCACGCCGCTGGCGGCGCCCTGGCCGACGTGCGTGTCCCAGCCGCCGACGTCGACGAAGCCCAGGTTGTAGCGGTCGATCATGAAGCGGGCGATGCGGCGCACTTCCTGTTCCAGCTTGTCGGCGGAGACGGCATTGCCGCTGGCCGCCTGCATCTCGGCCTCGATTTCCTCGCGCGCCGCGCCCAGGATGCGCTGCCCTTCCGCGACCGAGGCGTGCAGATCGGTGTCCTGGTACATGGATTCGATGGCGCGGTTGTCGTCGGGGCTCAGGCGCGACTTGCGGCCGGCGCCGATCAGGTCGATGTTGGGCACGCGCGTGCCGCCCCGGAATATCTGCGGCACGTCAGAGGTGAACGCGGCCGCCTGCGCGTCCCGGGCGCCCAGGTCCGCCGCGAGGCGGTTGAGGAAGCCCGAGCGGTAGTCGCCGCCGGGGGCGGCGCCGCGCCCCAGTTCGATGCCGTTCTGGGTTTCGAAATGGCTGCGGCTGGTGTCCTCGGTGCCGGCGAAGGGCACGAACGCAAGCTGGCGGCGCTCGTAGAAGGGCAGCAGGCTTTCCGCCAGCGCCGGATGCAGGGCCCAGCCGTCGTCCAGGGGCAGGGCGGCGCCCGGCCCGCTGCCCGGACGCGCGATGGCGATGTTGGGCCGGGATTCGTAATAGAAGTCGCTGGAGGCCGGCACGAGCAGGCTGGCGGCGTCATAGGCGCCGCGCATGAAGACCACCAGCAGGCGGTTGCCGGAGGCCGCGGGGGCGGCGTAGAGGCGGCTGCTTGCCCATGCCAGCGGGGCGGCGGCCATCAGTTGTAGCAGGCGGCGGCGATCCATGGTGTTCTCCTGGGGCCCGTGCAAGGCTCCTTTGCTGTCAACAGGCCCTAACGGCGCATGAATTCCGGCGAGGCCAGCAGGTAGATGTTGGCGTTCCGGGTCGATTTGGCTTGCTCGATCGCCTCCCGCGTGGCGGGCGACAGCCCCGCGAACAGGCCATTGCCGGCGTTGGCCTTCAGCAGGCCGGGCAGCCGCGGCAGCTCGACCGGGCCGCTGTCGCCGTCCTCCTTGTAGAACCGCTGGGGGGCGCCGGCGATGACGCTGGCGACCTCGAAGCGCGCCGTCATCTGCCCGGATCCGGCCCAGTCGGACTGGCTCATGGGATAGCCGTCCGGCGTGAGGCGCTGGTTCAGGGGCTGGCCGAGCTGCTTCAGCATGCCGATGCCCGGCTTGGGATTCCGGATGGGCGGCATGCCGTCATAGGCAAGCCGCAGCGAGGAATAGACGTAATGCACCGGATCCTTGAACACCCCCTTTTGCAGGGACGCCGAGAACTCCGGCGAATCGAACAGCGTCCCGAGCGTGGCGGCGATGTCGCCGTCCGTCGCCAGGAACGTCTTGCTCATTTTCTCGACGAGCGCGGTCGGGGGCGAGTCGCCCGTGAAGTACACGGCCAATTTCCGGCTGATGTGCCGGGCCGTCGCCGGATTGCTCGCCAGGATGCGGGCGGCCTCGTCGACCTCCGGCATGCCGGTTCCCGCGATGCGGTGGCCCAGGAACTGCTTTTCGCCGAAATCGTGGCGCGCCGGATTGAAGAGGAACAGCCCCTCCTGCACGACCTTCGCGCGCCATTCGGGCCTGACCTTCGGCGGTTCGGCCTGCTGGCCGACGCCCAGCCCCGTGAGGATGCGGGCCAGCTCCTGGACGTCGGCCTGCGAATAGCCGCCATCGACGCCCAGCGTGTGCAGTTCCATCAGTTCGCGCGCGTAGTTTTCATTGATGCGGCCGGCGGCGTTGCGGGTGTTGTCCAGGTAGATCAGCATCGCCGGGGCGCGCATCGTGGCGGACAGCAGGTCGCGGAACTTGCCCAGCGCGTGCGGACGGATGGCACGGTCTTCGTACTGCGACAGGAAAACGCCCGCGTCCCCCTTGCCCAGGTCCACGTTGAAGTGGTTCATCCAGAACCAGGCCATCTGGTCCTGCAACTGGTTGGCCGAATAGAGCGCGCGCCACAGGGCCCGGTCGCTGACTTCCGAGGCCCGCCGGATCGAGAACTGGCGCGCTTCGCGCATGGCCTTCAGCTTTTGGTCCGGGGGCAGTTTTTCCGCCTTTTGCCGCATGCCGAGCTGCGTGGCCCGCGCCGCTTCATCGGATACGCGCGAGATCGACAGCGCATCGATCCGCTGCTGCACTTCGGCCGGCAGCGCGTCCTGCGCGGAGGGATGCAATTGCGCCCGCAGATAGCGTTCGGCGCCCATCTGCCGGATGCGGGCAAGCTCGGAAGGCGTGGCGCCCCAGGTCACGCGGTCGACCAGCGCGGCGTCGCGCGCCTTGGCGCCGGCGTCCGGCTGCGCCAGGGTGCCGGCGGACAGGAACAGCAACAGCGGGGGGACGGCGAGGCGAAGGCGGAGACACGACAGCGGCATGCGGCGGAGACCTTCCTTGGGGCAATTCGAGGTGAGACAGGATAATCGCCGGGGGATTCCCCGCCGGGCGCGTCTTGAAACGCAAGGAAACGGATCGCATCCGGTTTTCGCCTATGCCCGGGCGCGGCGCGGGGCCATTGGCGGGGCCGGGCCGCGGCCGTCCTATCATGAGGCAGGCAGGGACACGCAAGCGCCTGAAGGAGGGCGGCAATGGAAGGGATGATCGAGCGCCTGGAAGCGATGCTGGCCAAGGGAACGGACAACATGCTGTTGCGATTTTCCTTGGGGAAGGCCTACGCGGAACAGGATTGTTTCCGCGAGGCCGAGGAACACCTGCGCGCGTCGCTGGCGTTCGATCCCGCCTATTCCGTCGCCTGGAAGTGGCTGGGCAAGGCCTGCCTGGGACGGGGCGACAAAACGGGCGCGCGAGCCGCCTGGGAGGCCGGCCTGAAGGCCGCGCACGACCGCGGCGACCAGCAGGTGGTGAAGGAATTGCAGGTGTTTCTCAAGCGGCTGGACAAGGCCGCCGGCGCTTGAGGCGCGTCATGCGTTGCCGGCGGGCGGGCGCGGGAGCCCGCCGAACGCCTCCAGCGCGCGCAACCGGCTTTGCGCCAGATCCACGATGGGCAGGGGGTAGCCGGCAGTGGCGCGCTCCATGGGGCTGGGGTCGTGGATGGCGCGCGCGTCCAGGTGCGCCAGTTCCGGCAGCCATTCGCGCAGGAACGCGCCGTCGGGATCGAACCGGCGCGATTGCGACAGCGGATTGAAGACGCGGAAGTAAGGCACCGCGTCGGCGCCGGTGGACGCGCTCCACTGCCAGCCGCCATTGTTGGAGGCCAGGTCTCCATCCACCAGGTGCGACATGAACCAGGCTTCGCCCTCGCGCCAATCGATGAGCAGGTTCTTCGACAGGAACATGGCGGCCACCATGCGCAGGCGGTTGTGCATCCAGCCCAGCGCCAGCAACTGGCGCATGGCGGCGTCGACGATGGGAATGCCGGTCCGGCCTTGCTGCCAGGCGCGCAGGTCCTCGGGCGCCTGGCGCCAGGGCACGGCGGCGGTCTCGGGTTTCATGGGCTGGCGCATGGACAGGGCGGGATGGGCGGCCAGCAGGTGCTGGTAGAACTCGCGCCACAGCAGTTCGCCGATCCACGCGGCGGCCCCGGCCTTGCCGCTGTCCAATTCGCCGTGGTTGGCCGCCAGCGCCGCGCGCAGGGCCTGGCCGGGCGACAGCACGCCCGCCGCCAGATAGGGCGACAGGCAACTGGTGGCGGGCAGCGACGGGAAGTCGCGCTGTTCGCGGTACGCGTCGATGACGCCGTCGGCGAAGGCCGCCAGCCGCTCGCCGGCGGCGGCCTCGCCCGCGGGCCACAGGGCGCGGACGGCGTCGTCCGGGGCGTTGAAACCTTCGAAGGCGGCGGGCAGGGGATCGGCCCGCCAGGCGGGCGGGGCCTGCGGGCGCGGGGCGGGCAAGGCTCGCGGCGGCGCCGTGCGCAGCCGTTCGCGGCAGGCGCGCGCATAGGGGGTGAAGACGCGGTAGCAATCGCCTTTGCCCGTCAGCACCGTGCCTGGCCGCAACAGCGAGGCGCCGTGGTGCAAGGTCCAGTCCACGCCCATGGCCCGCAGGCCGCTGGCCACCGCCGCATCGCGGCGGCGTTCATTGACGGCCCATTCGGCGTTGGCATGGACGTGGCCGATGGCGTGGGCCCGGCAGAAACCGGCCAGCGCGTCGGGCGCCTCGCTCCAGTCCCGCACCGTCAGCAGCTTGAGCGGTATGCCCAGCCGGCCGAGTTCGCGCGAAAGTTCGCGCAGGTTGCGCAGCCAGAAATCCACCTTGGCCGGCGCGTCGCCATGCCGGCGCCACTGGCCCGGCGCGGCCAGGAACAGCGCGGTCGCGGCGCCGCCTCCGGCGGCGGCCGCCAGGGCGGGATTGTCGTGCGCGCGCAGGTCGGTGCGCAGCCAGAGCAGGGTATTCATGGCGTTCCAGGGCGGGCGGTTCGCGGCCGATGCTTGCGGGCGAGGCTGGCATTCTATATTGCGGGGAGGCGGGGACGCCGGCCCCCCGGGGGCTTGGAAGACGATGTAAAAGCTACGAGTAGATGTGTCCAGCCGGGCGCGGCGGGGCCGCGCGGCCGTCAAACCATGAAACACGCTGGCGCTTCGTACGTATTGACGCCGCCCGGGCCCCGCCATGTAATCCAAGGTAAAACGACTAGAGACATGAACGCTATGGGAAATCTGATGGACCTCCGCCCGTCCTTTCTGAGGGGTCGCGCGCCCGCCGGCAAGACATCGCTCGACGTGTTGCAGAAGCTCTGGCGCTCGGTCGATCTGCCGGACGAGTCCCTGAGCCACGTCGTGCTGACAGGCGCCGATCCGGTTCTTCCCTCGTCTTTCGCGGTTGGCGCGGCGGCGCAGGCCAGCATGGCCGCGGCCGCCCTGGCCGCCGCCGAAATCTGGCACCTGCGCGGCGGCGCGAGGCAGCAGGTCAGCGTCGACATGCTGCACGCGGCGCAGGAATGCCGCAGCTATTTCAAGATCAACGGGGTCGCGCCGAATCCCTGGGATCCCATCACCGGCCTGTACCGTTGCGGCGACGGCAACTGGGTCCGCATCCATGCCAATTTCGCGCATCATCGCGATGGCGCGCTGGCGCTGCTGGGCTGTCCCCCGGGCGACGGCGCGACGCGAGCGGCGGTGGAAAGCGCGCTGGGCCGCTGGAATGCGCTGGATTTCGAGCAGGTGGCCGCCGACGCCGGCCTGGCGGTGGCCGCCATGCGCAGCTTCGACGAATGGGACCGCCACCCCCAGGGCCAGGCGGTGGCCGCGCAGCCCCTGCTGACGATCGAACGCATCGGCGAAGCCGACCCGCGGCCCTTGCCCAAGTACGGGCACGACGCCCGCCCGCTCAGGGACATCCGCGTGCTCGACCTCACCCGCATCATCGCGGGGCCGGTTTGCGGCCGGGCGCTGGCCGCCTACGGCGCCGACGTGATGCTGGTCAATTCCCCGCAATTGCCCAATATCGACAACATCATCGACACCAGCCGGGGCAAGCTCTCGGTCCTGGCGGACCTGGATACGGCCGACGGCCGCATCGCCCTGGGCAACCTGCTGCGCAGCGCGCACGTGTTCGTGCAGGGTTACCGGCCCGGCGGCCTGGCCGCGCTGGGGTTCGGCCCCCAGGATGCCGCGCGCATCCGTCCGGGCATCGTCTACGTTTCCCTGTCCGCCTACGGCAATGCGGGGCCCTGGGCCAACCGGCGCGGTTTCGATTCGCTGGTGCAGACGGCCACCGGCTTCAACCATGCCGAAGCGCAGGCGGCGGGCCAGGAAGCGCCCAAGCCGCTGCCCATGCAGATCCTGGACCATGCCTCCGGCTACCTGATGGCCTTCGGCGCGCAGGCGGCGCTGGCGCGCCAGGCGACGGAAGGCGGTAGCTGGCATGTGCGGGTATCGCTGGCGCAGACCGCGCACTGGCTGCGCGGCCTGGGCCGCGTGGAAGGCGGGCTGGCCTGTCCGATGCCCGGCTTCGAAGGCCTGCTGGAGACCGGGCCCTCGGGCTTCGGCGAACTGGTCGCGCTGCGGCACGCCGCGCAGTTTTCGGCCACGCCCGCCCGGTGGACCCGTCCGTCCAGCCCGCCGGGCACCCACCCCACGGTCTGGCCGTTCAACTAGGCGGGCATCGTCCGCGCTATTGCGCCGCCTTCCATGCGCGCAAGGCGCGCATGGTGTTGGCGACGTGGGACTCGGGGCTCATGTCCGTGAATTCATAGAGGATCTTGCCCTGCGGCGAGATGACGTAGGAGATGCGCTGCGCGTACTCCGGCCGCTTGTCGTGGACCGCATCGTAGGCTTTCATGATCTTGCCGTCGCCATCGGCGGCCACCGCGAACTTGCTGCGGCATTCGCTGACCGAGAACTTGTTCAGGGTTTCGATATTGTCCGTCGACACGCCGATGACGGTGGCGCCCAGGGACTTGTATTCGTCGGTGGCTTCGGCGAAGTTGTGGGCTTCGATCGTGCAGCCTTGCGTGAAGGCCGCCGGGAAGAAATACAGGACGACGGGGCCTTGCTTGAGCGCTTCGTCCAGCTTGAACGTGAAAACGGTGCCGCCCAGCGAAGCCTGGGCGCTGAAGTCCGGCGCGGGGGCGCCCACCTTGAGCGCGGCGTGGGCGGACGCGCCGGCCAGCAGGCCGCACAGCAATAACCAGGTGGCAGTGCGCTTCATGGCAATCTCCTTCAGTCTCTTGGGCCGCGCGGCGGCGTTCTTCCTACTGTAGCCGGGCGGATGGCGGGGGTCCAGGGCGGTTCGACGCCCCGGCGGCGTCAGTCGCGTCCGGACGGGCCCCGGCCAGTGCCATTGCCATTGCCGTCTCCGCGCGCCTGGTCGCGCTGTTGCCGCTGGCGGGCCTGCTGCTGAGCCTGCTGGTCGCGTTGCTGCTGCTGGCGGGCTTGCTGTTGGGCCTGGTCGCGTTGCTGCTGCTGCTGGCGGGCCTGCTGCTGGGCCTGGTCGCGTTGCTGCGGCTGGCGGGCCTGCTGCTGAGCCTGGTCGCGTTGTTGTTGCTGGCGGGCTTGCTGCTGGGCCTGGTCGCGTTGTTGCTGCTGGCGGGCCTGCTGCTGGGCCTGGTCGCGTTGCTGCTGTTGGCGGACCTGCTGCTGGGCCTGGTCGCGTTGCTGCTGCTGGCGGACCTGCTGTTGAGCCTGATCGCGTTGCTGTTGCTGGCGGGCCTGCTGTTGAGCCTGGTCGCGTTGCTGTTGCTGGCGAGCCTGCTGCTGGACCTGGTCGCGCTGCTGTTGCTGGCGGTTCTGCTGAACCTGCTGGTCGCGCTGCTGCCGCTGACGGTCCTGTTGCTGGACCTGCGGCGATTGGGGGCGGCCGGGCTGGGCTGGCGATCCGTCCCGGGGGCCGCCTCCTTGGGCGTGGTCCCGGCCGCCGCGTCCGTTGTCCGGCCCGTTTCCTGGCCGCTCATCGCTGCCGGGGCGCCGGCCTTCGGGCCGGTGATCCACGGAGGCCTGGGGCGGACGCCCCTTGTTCTGGTCGTAGAACTGGGCGCGGTTGTTGCCGGCGTCGCGGACGTAGCCGCGCTGCGCCTGGGTGGGCGGGGCATGGCGTTCGTTGCGCGCGGCCAGTTCGCGAGGATCGGCCCGGCGCTGGATGCCGGACGGACCGCCGTGGTAGCTGACACGGCGGTTGTCGACGTTGTTGACCACCACGTTGCGGTTGTAGACGTTGGTGACGTGCGTGATGTTCACGTTCGTGACGGCCCGGTTGTAGTAGAAGCGGTCGCGTTTCCAGTAACCGCCCGCATAGCCCAGGCCGGTGTAGCCGAAGCCGTAGTTGATGCCTCCATAGAAGCCCACGTGGGGGCCCCAATAGCCGGCGTTCCAGAGGTACAGGCCGTTCACGAAACCCCAGTAGCCCGGGGTCCAGAGCGCGCCGGCGTAGGGCGCGAGCACCCAGGCGCCAGGCACCCAGAAGAAACCGTAGCGGTTGCGGCTCCAATAGCCCGGCACCCAGAGGTAGCCGTCCGAGGGCGCCGGCGGCTGGACGTAGACCGGCAGGGGCGGCGGAGGTTCGGGACTGCGGTCCACCAGGGCCAGATTGGCGTCCGCCGGGTCGCCGCCGTCATAGGCCGGAGCCGGGGGCGCGGGCGGCGGTTCGTAGGTCTGCGCCGCGGCGCTGGCGCAGGCGGCCAGCAGGATGGCGGCGGCGATGGGCCGTGAACGGAAGATCCGGTAGCGGGAGGTCATGGTTTTTCCTTTGCGCAACGGGCGCGCGGATCAGTAGCCACGATAGTAGTAATGTGGGGCGGGGTAGGCCGGATAGTAATAATGCGGCGTGTAATAGACCGGAGCCGGGCGATAGTACGCCGGCCGGGCCGGCACCACGACGCATCCGGTCAAGGCGCTGGACACCGCCAGCATCAGCAACAGACTCTTTTTCATCTGGCAACTCCTGCCAAGCGCCAGGCGCGGCTTGCGCCCTGGTTGCGCTCGTAAGGATTAGGCCATAGGCCTGTGCGAGGAGTTCTGGTCTGTAATCGTTCCGAAACAGCTTTCGGGTGACGGATGTTTGCGCACGCGTGACTGTCAATGTCGTTCGTATCAGGATGGAGCCCCCACGCCGCGCACGCTTTGCGTGCTTGCTGCCCCCCGAGAGGGCTGCGCCGCCTTGGGGCGGCCCGGCGGCGGCGCGGCTATTTTTGCGACGAGCCGCAAAACAGTCTCACTCTCCAACGCACGCGCTGCGCGCGCTTGTTGCCCTCACGCTGCCCACCATCGGCGCTTGGCAAAAAAACAGGGGCCGCCTGAGCGACCCCTGGTGCTTGCCGTGCGCGGCGGGCTTCAGTTCCAGCGGCCGCCGTTGCCCGCGAGGCTGAAACGGCCGGCGCCCATGAAGGCGATGGCCAGGCCGGTGAACAGGAACATGCCTTGCAGTTCCAGCGCCCAGCCGCCGTTGTTGGTCAGGCTGCCGAGCTGGCCGGTGTGGGCCAGCAGGATGGCGACGACCATGTTGATGGCGATCAGCAGGCCGCCCAGGCGAGTGTAGATGCCGACGATGATCAGGATGGGGGCGAGGATTTCGCCGACGTAGGCGCCATAGGCCAGGAAGCCGGGCAAACCATGCGAGGACAGCATGCCGCCGATGCCGCCGACGCCGCCGCCGGTCAGTTTGAACAGGCCGTGCAGGAGTATCAGGATGCCGAGGGTCAGGCGCAGGATCAGTTTGCCGGTGTCATCGGACTTGATCATGGTGGGTTCTCTTCTAATGGTTGAACGGGACAGCGGCCGTTGGAGCGCGTTGCGAGCCTTTGGTTCCGCGCCCCGGGGCATCTCGCAAGGCGAGGGCGCGAACCGGGGACGGGCTGGGCCATTATGGCAAAACCCGAGCAAAACCATCAAGCATTTGTCGTGGCGCCGCGACGCTTTTTCAACAAATGCTTACGGGTGCCGGGAGGCGCTCAGAACTCCTCCAGGAAGCGCATGCGGAAGCGGCGGCCCTTGATATTGCTGTTGGACAGGCGCGAGAAGGCCTGCTTGGCGATCTGGCGATCCAGCGCGACGTAGGAGACGAACTCGGAGATATTGATCTTGCCGACCTGTTCGAACGCCAGGCCGCCGTCGCCCGTCAGGGCGCCCAGCAGGTCGCCGGGGCGCAGCTTGTCCTTTTTGCCGCCCTGGATGCACAGGGTGATCATCGGCGCGCGCAGCGGGCGGTCCGCCTTGGGCCGCAGCGACTTGATGTCGGCCCAGACCAGCGGCGCGCCCTGGTATTGCTCGATCAGGTTCGCCCAGCGCATTTCGTCGGGCGAGCACAGGCTGAGCGCCAGGCCTTTCTGTTCGCCGCGGCCGCTGCGGCCGATGCGGTGCACGTGGACTTCGGTGTCCTTCGTCACGTCCACGTTGATGACGGCGCCCAGGTTCTGGATGTCCAGGCCGCGGGCCGCCACGTCGGTGGCGACCAGCACGGCGCAGCTCTGGTTGGCGAACTGGATCAGGATTTCATCGCGCTCGCGCTGTTCCAGGTCGCCATTGAGCGCCTGGGCGCTGATGCCTTCGGCCTGCAGGCGTTCGACCAGGTCGTGGCTGCGCACCTTGGTGTTGCAGAACGCCAGCGTGGAGGCCGGCCGGAAATGCGCCAGCAGGCGCGCCACCGCGTCCAGCCTGTCGCGGTCGTCGATTTCGTAGAAGATTTGTTCGATGCGGCTGGCGTCGTGCTGGGATTCCGCCTTGACCTCGGCGGGGTTGCGCAGAAAGCGCGCGGCGAGCTTGCGGATGTTGTCGGGGTAGGTGGCCGAGAACAGCAGGGTCTGGCGCTTGGCCGGGCAATGCGAGGCGATGGCGACGATGTCGTCGTAGAAGCCCATGTCGACCATGCGGTCGGCCTCGTCCAGCACCAGGGTGTTCAGGCCGGACAGGTCCAGGCTGCCGCGCGCCAGGTGGTCCTGGATCCGGCCGGGCGTGCCCACGACCAGGTGCGTGCCGCGGGCCAGCGATTCGGCCTGGGGACGCGCGGCGGCGCCGCCGCACAGGGTCAGGATCTTGATGTTGGCGATCTGCCGGGCCAGCCGGCGCAATTCCTGCGCGACTTGGTCGGCCAGTTCGCGCGTGGGGCACAGCACCAGCGCCTGGGGCGCGAGGCGGGCGGGGTCCAGCTTCTGCAGCACCCCCAGGCCGAACGCCGCGGTCTTGCCGCTGCCGGTCTTGGCTTGCGCGATGAGGTCGCGGCCTTCCAGGATCAAGGGCAGGCTTTGCGCCTGGATGGGCGTCATTTGCTCGAAGCCCAGGCTTTGCAGATTGCCGAGCAGGGCGGGCAAGAGGGGCAGGGAGGTGAAGGAGCTGTTGGTCACAATAAGGGGAAAAAGGCGCTTTTCGCCGGGCGGGGCGCGCGGCGGGGACGGAATGTCCGGTGCGTCCCAGAGTGTACCGCCTGGGCAGGCGTAGCCCGCGGCGGACACGAGCCGCCGCTGGCTATGCCTGCGGCTCGTAGGTGCCGGCCAGCTTGCGGGCGGCCTCCTGCATGCGCGGCAGCCAGGCGCGCGCGCCGTCGATCGACAGCCGGGCCACCGGCGCGTGCAACGCCACGGCGGCAATGGCGCGCGTGCCGTGCAGGATGGGCACCGCCATGCAGACGATGCCGAGCAGGAATTCCTCGCGGTCGAAGCTGGCGCCTTCTTTCTTGATGGCGCGCAATTCGCGCTCCAGCGTGGCCACGTCGCAAAGCGTATTGGGCGTGTAGCGCGGCAGCGGCGCGGCGGCCAGCAGGCGTTCGCGCGCTTCCCGCCGCATATGCGCCAGGAACAGCTTGCCGCTGGCCGAGCAGTGCAGCGGCACGCGCGAGCCCGATTGCAGGTTGACCCGCAGCGGCCAGGCGGTTTCGACGCGGTCCAGGTAGATGACCTCGTCGCCGTCCAGCATGGTGCAGTTGCAGGTTTCGCCGATTTCGTCGACCAGGCTGTCCAGGATCCGGTGGCGTTCGCCCCGCAGCGGCGAATTGAGCAGGGTGTCGCGGGCCAGCGCGCTCAGCCGGGGGCCGCTGACGTAGCTTTTGCCGGCGGGTTCGCGCAGCAGCATGCCGGCGTCGACCAGGCGCGACAGGATGCGCAGGACGGACGGCTTGGGCAGGCCCGTGGCCTCGGTGAGCGCCGCCAGCGATACCGGATGCCCGGCCCGGGCGACCTGTTCCAGCAGGGCCAGCGCGCGCAGCGCCGCGGAGGATTCGTCTTTCATCTTTCAATAATTGAAGATTCGGCGGTGTGATCCCTATCCTCGCACGGATTTTGCAGAAAATGAAACGCCATGGGGTGGGATCGGCGGACGTTCTGCTGCAGTATCGGATCACGCCGGCCAATATGCAATCCGACACGCGCCGGCCTGCCAGGAGAGAGACCATGAGCAGCAAGCAACACATGACCCCCAGCGAAGCGTTTGTCGAAACGCTGGTCGCCCAGGGCGTCAAGGACGTATTCGGCATCGTCGGCTCGGCCTTCATGGACGCGCTGGACCTGTTCCCGGCCGCGGGCATCCGCTTCGTGCCGACGGTGCACGAGCAAGGCGCCGCGCACATGGCCGACGGCTATTCGCGCGTGACCGGCCGCCACGGCGTGTGCATCGCGCAGAACGGCCCGGGCATCACCAACTTCGTCACCGGCGTGGCCGCCGCCTACTGGGCGCACAGCCCCGTGGTGGCGATCACGCCGGAGACCGGCACCTCGGGCATGGGCCTGGGCGGTTTTCAGGAAACCGAGCAGTTGCCGATCTTTTCGCGCATCACCAAGTACCAGGCGCACGTGAACCGGCCCGACCGCATGGCCGAATTCACGGCCAAGGCCTTCGACAATGCGCTGGCCGAACGCGGGCCGACGCAACTGAACATCCCGCGCGATTACTTCTACGGCGAGATCGACGTGGCCATTCCCGAGCCGCGCCGCGTCCGCCGCGGCCCGGGCGCCGAAGAGGACCTGGAGGCGGCGGCGGCGCTGCTGGCGCAGGCCAAGTTCCCCGTCATCGTCGCGGGCGGCGGCGTGCTGTTTTCCGATGGGCAGGCCGAATGCGTGGCGCTGGCCGAACTGCTGGGCGCGCCCGTGGTGACGAGCTACCTGCACAACGACGCCTTCCCGGCCAGCCATCCGCTGTGGTGCGGCCCGCTGGGCTACCAGGGCGCCAAGGCCGGCATGAAGCTGCTGTCGCAGGCCGACGTGGTGCTGGCGCTGGGCACGCGGCTGGGGCCTTTCGGCACCTTGCCGCAACACGGGCTGGACTATTGGCCGCAGGGCGCGCGCATCATCCAGGTCGACGCCGACCACCGTATGCTGGGCCTGGTGCGCCCGGTTTCGGTGGGCATCTGCGGCGACGCCAAGCCCGCGGCCGCCGCGCTCGCCGCCAAGCTGAAGGGGCGCGAGGTGGCCAGCGCGCGTACCAAGGCGGCGCGCGGCGAACAGATCGCGGCGCAAAAGGCCGAGTGGGAAAAGGAACTGGACAGTTGGTCGCACGAGCGCGACGACTGGAGCCTGGACATCATCGAGCACGGCGGCGGCCGCATGCATCCGCGCCGCATGCTGCGCGAACTCGAGCGCGCCATGCCCAAGCACGTGATGGTGTCCACCGACATTGGCAACATCTGCTCGGTGTCCAACAGCTATCTGCGCTTCGACGAGCCGAATTCGATGCTGGCCGCGATGAGCTTCGGCAACTGCGGCTATGCGCTGCCGGCGCTGATCGGCGCCAAGCTGGGCCGGCCCGACCGGCCGGCGGTGGCCTATGTGGGCGACGGCGCCTGGTGCATGAGCTTCCAGGAACTGCTGACCTGCGTGCGCGAACAGATCCCGGTGACGGCCGTGGTGTTCCACAACGGCCAATGGGGCGCCGAGAAGAAGAACCAGGTGGACTTCTACGGGCGCCGCTTCGTCGGCAGCAACCTGAAGAATCCGAACTTCTCCGAACTGGCGCGGGCCATGGGCGCGGAAGGCATCCGCGTGGAGCATGCCGACCAGGTGGGCGCGGCGCTGCAGGCCGCCTGCCGGGCGCAGTCCGAGGGCAAGACCACCGTGCTGGAGATGATGGTGAGCCAGGAACTGGGCGACCCGTTCCGGCGCGACGCCCTCAAGCAGCCGGTGCGCTTCCTGGACAAGTACAAGCCCTACGTGAACCAGCCGTTCAGTCCGGGCGAGGTGCCGCTGCCGATCGATCCCGTCAGGGGCTGACCGCGACAGGCCCGGCGCGGCGCCGTCCGCGCCGGGATTCCCCCGCCAGTCCTTGCGGCTCGTCCGCGGCAGGAGCAACACATGGAAAGCGATCGATTGTTCGAGCCGCTGCGCAGCGCCGCGCTGTCGGCCGGACGCCTGCGCACGGCGGTGGCCTATCCGCTGTGCCCCACGAGCCTGGGCGCCGCCGTCCAGGCGCGCGACGCCGGCTATATCGAGCCGGTGCTGGTGGGGCCGGCGCGCCGGCTGTATGCCCTGATGGCGGAGGCGGGCCTGGCCGAAGACGAGCTGGAAGTGGTCGATACGCCGGACGACGAGAAGCTGGCGGCCTGCGCGGCCGCCGCCCTGGCGCGCGACGGCGCGGTGCGCATGCTGATGAAGGGCAGCCTGCACACCGATCACTTCATGTCGGCCGTGGTGGCGCGCGACGCCGGGCTGCGCACCGACAGGCGCATCAGCCACGCGTTCGTGATGGCGGTGGCGGCGTATCCGAAGCTCTTCATCCTGACCGACGCGGCGGTGAACATCGCGCCCACCTTGCAGGAAAAGGCGGACATCGCGCAGAACGCCATCGACCTGGCGCGCGCGCTGGGCGTGGAGCGGCCCAAGCTCGCGGTGCTGTGCGCCACCGAGTCGGTCAATCCGTCGATGCCGGCGACGCTGGACGCCGCGGCCCTGTCGAAGATGGCCGACCGCCAGCAGATCCGCGGCGGAGATATCGACGGCCCGCTGGCGTTCGACAACGCCATCTCGCGCGTGGCGGCGGACCAGAAGGGCATCGTTTCGCGCGTGGCGGGCGACGCCGACATCCTGCTGGTGCCGGACATCGAGGCCGGCAACATGCTCTACAAGGAACTGACCTGGCTGGCCGGCGCGGGCACGGCCGGGCTGGTGCTGGGCACGCGCGTGCCGGTGCTGCTGACCAGCCGCTCCGATTCCATGCTGGCCCGCGTGAACAGTTGCGCGGTGGCCGCGCTCTATGCGCGCGCGCTCGCCGCCTGACCGCCGCGGGTCCGAGATGGCGCCTGGCTCCAAAAAGTCCGGCGGTTTGGTACTAAGCCCTGACCCGTTGGCTCGCTACGCTACTTCCAAGGCCATCCGTTGAATGGTTCAAGACACAGAACGCCAAGGGGTAGAACATGCGCAGCGCAAGAAAATGCTTGACCACGATGCTGGCCGCGTTGGCCATGGCCGGCGCGGCCGTGGCGGCGGACGCTCCCAAGCCGGGCGGCACGCTGGTTATCGGTTCGACGCAGGTGCCGCGGCACCTGAACGGCGCGGTGCAGTCTGGCACCGCGACCGCGCTGCCCAGCGCGCAACTGTTCGCCAGCCCGCTGCGCTACGACGCCGACTGGAAGCCGCAGCCCTACCTGGCGCAATCCTGGGAGCTTGCGCCGGACGGCAAGTCGTTGACGCTGCACCTGCGCAAGGACGCCCTGTTCCACGACGGTAAGCCGGTGACCTCGGCCGACGTGGCGTTCTCGGTCATGGCGGTCAAGAACAACCATCCGTTCCAGACCATGTTCGCGCCCGTCGAGGCCGTCGATACGCCGGATCCCTACACGGCCGTGCTTCGCATGAGCAAGCCGCACCCGGCGATCCTGCTGGCGCTGTCGCCGGCCCTGATGCCGGTGCTGCCCAAGCACATCTACGACGACGGCCAGGACCTCAAGACGCATCCGCGCAATTCGGCCAACGTGATCGGCTCCGGGCCGTTCAAGTTCAAGGAATTCAAGCCGGGCCAGGAAATCGTGCTGGAGAAATTCGACAAATTCTTCCTGCCGGGCAAGCCCTATCTGGACCGGATCGTCGTGAAGATCAACCCGGACGCCACCAATCTGCTGATCGGGCTGGAGCGCGGGGACATCGCCGCCTTGCCGTTCATGACCGAGCCGACCATCCTGCGGCGTGCCAAGGACAACGCGGCCCTCACCATGACCAGCAAGGGCTATGAAGGCATCGGCGCGCTGAGCTGGCTGGCCTTCAACACGGCGCGCAAGCCGCTGAACGACCTGCGGGTGCGCCAGGCCATCGCCTACGCGGTCGACAAGGGCTTCATCACCAAGGCGCTCAACGCGGGCTTCGCCAAGCCCGCCGACGGCCCCATCATCGGCACGAGTCCGTTCGCCACGCAGGACGTCGTGAAGTATCCGCTGGACCTGAAGAAGTCCGAGCAACTGCTGGAAGAGGCGGGCTTCAAGAAGGACGGCAAGGGCGAGCGCCTGGCGCTCACCGTGGATTACATGCCGGGCTCCGACGTGCAGGGCAAGAACGTGGCGGAGTACCTGCGCAGCCAGTTGAAGAAGGTGGGCATCGCCGTGCAGGTGCGCGCGTCGCCGGACTTCCCGACCTGGGCCAAGCGCATCGCCAGCCACGATTTCGACATGACCACCGATATCGTCTTCAACTGGGGCGATCCGGTCATCGGCGTGCACCGGACCTATCTGTCCAGCAACATCCGCGACATCATCTGGACCAATACGCAGTCCTACGCCAACCCGAAGGTCGACGCCCTGCTGGAGCAGGCGGGCACCGAGACCGACGTGGACAAGCGCCGGGCGCTGTACGGCGAATTCCAGCGCATCGTCACCGAAGACCTGCCTATCGATTTCCTGACCGTCATCCCGTACCACACGCTCGCGTCCAAGAAAGTGCACGCCTTGCCCGACGGGATCTGGGGCGTCATGTCGCCCATGGACGATACCTACCTGCAATAGGGGGGGCCGCCATGACGCGCTATCTCCTGCGCCGCCTCGCCTACGCGCTGGTGCTGCTGCTGGCCGTGGTGACGCTGAACTTCCTGTTGATCCATATCTCGCCCGGGGATCCGGTCGAGACGATCGCCGGATCGATGGGCGGCATCAGCGAGGAACTCCGGGCGCAACTGCGCGCGCAGTACGGGCTGGACAAGCCTTTCGCGGTGCAACTGGGCCTGTACCTGTCGCAGGTGCTGCGCGGCGACCTGGGCTATTCCTACTTCTTCAACGTGCCCGTGGCCCAGTTGATCTGGGAGCGCGTGCCCGCCACGCTGCTGCTGGTGGTGACCTCGGTGCTGGGCGCGTTCGTGGCCGGCACGCTGCTGGGCACGCTGGCCGCGCGCAAGCCCAACGGGCCGCTGTCGCAGGGCATCACGCTGCTGTCGGTCGTGGGCTATTCCGCGCCGGTGTTCTGGACCGGGATCATCCTCATCCTCCTGTTCGCGTCGGTCCTGCCGGTGTTCCCGGTGTCCGACATGCGTTCCGCCGGCGGGCCGCAGGACGGGTGGGCGGGCGTGCTGGACGTGCTGCACCACCTGGTGCTGCCGGCCTTCACGCTGGCCTTCGTGTACCTGGCGCAGTACAGCCGGCTGGCGCGCGCCAGCGTCATGGAGGCCCTGTCGGCCGACTACATCCGGACCGCGCGGGCCAAGGGCCTGCCGGAACGGTCGGTGCTGTACAAGCACGCGCTGCGCAACGGCGTGCTGCCGGTGGTGACCATGCTGGGCCTCCAGTTCGGCAATGTGCTGGCGGGCGCCATCCTGGTGGAGACGGTCTTCAACTGGCCCGGGCTGGGACGCCTGGCGTTCGATTCCGTGCTCAGGCGCGACTACCCCACGCTGCTGGGGATTCTGCTGTTCGCATCGCTGCTCGTGGTGGTGATGAACCAGCTTACCGATCTGGCCTACCGCCTGATCGATCCCAGGATCAAGACGACATGAGCCAGGTTCCTCCCGCCGTTCCCATCGCCGCTCCCGCGGGCGCGGCAACGCGGCCGCCGGCGCGGCAATCCTACGAAGCCCTGCGGGTGTTCGCGCGCAATCCCTCGGCGGTGGCCGGCGTGCTGCTGCTGGCGGCCATTCTTGCGGTCACGATCTTCGGACCCATGGCGATGGAGGCGGACCCCTTCGAAATCGCCGGGGCGCCGATGAGCCCGCCGGGCGCGGACGCGCTGCTGGGCACCGACTACCTGGGACGCGACGTGCTGACCGGCATGGTGTACGGCGGCCGCGCCACCTTGCTGGTGGGCGTGGTGGCGGCCGTGCTGTCCATGGCCATCGGCCTGACCGTCGGGGCGCTGGCGGGCTATTACGGCGGCTGGGTCGACGAAACCCTGATGCGCATCACCGAGTTCTTCCAGGTGCTGCCCACCTTGCTGTTCGCCATGGTGCTGGTGACGCTGTTCTCGCCGTCGCTCGCGACCATCGCGGTCGCGATCGGCGTGGTCAGTTGGACGGGCACGGCGCGGCTGGCGCGCGGCGAGTTCCTGCGGCTGAAGCGGCGGGAATACGTGCTGGCGGAGCGGGTGATCGGCGCGGGCGACGCGCGGATCATCTGGCGGGTGATCCTGCTCAACGCGCTGGCGCCGCTGATCGTGTCCGCCACGCTGGCCATCGGCATGGCGATCCTGTTCGAGGCCGGCCTGTCGTTCCTGGGGCTGGGCGACCCGAACATCATGAGCTGGGGGCTCATGATAGGCAGCAACCGGCCCTACATCCTGACCGCCTGGTGGGCCGTGACCCTGCCGGGAGCGGCCATTTTCCTGACGGTGCTGGCGGTCAGCCTGATCGGCGACGGCCTGAACGACGCGCTGAATCCCAACTCGCGGGGGCGCTCATGAACGCGGTGGAACAGCCGCCCGTGCTCGAGGTGGACAGCCTGAGCCTGGAGTTCCGGGCGCGGGGGCGCGTGGCCGAGGTGCTGAGCGCGGTCAGCTTCGAACTGCGTCCGGGCGAAACGCTCTGCCTGGTGGGCGAGTCCGGCTGCGGCAAGAGCATGACGGCGCTGGCCATCATGCGGCTGATTCCGCCGCTGGGCCGGATCGGCGCCGGCAGCGTGCGCCTGCGCGGCGACAACCTGGCCGGCCACGACGAGGAGGCCATGCGCCGGGTGCGAGGCAACAAGATCTCCATGATCTTCCAGGAGCCCATGACCGCGCTGAACCCGGTGTACACGGTGGGCGACCAGATCGCGGAACCGCTGCGGCTGCACCAGGGGCTGGGCAAGGCCCAGGCGCGCGAACGCGCCATCGACATGCTGAAGTCCGTCGGGATCCCCTTGCCGGAGCGGCGCGTGGACGACTATCCGCACCAGATGTCGGGCGGCATGCGCCAGCGGGTGATGATCGCCATCGCGCTGGCCTGCGACCCCGACGTGCTGATCGCCGACGAGCCCACCACGGCGCTGGACGTGACGGTGCAGGCGCAGATCTTCGACCTGCTGCGCGAACAGCAGGCGCGGCGCGGCACCGCGGTGCTGCTGATCACGCACGACATGGGCGCGGTGTCGGAAATGGCGGACCGCGTCGTGGTCATGTACGGAGGGCGGGTGGTGGAGCAGGGCGGCGTCCGTGAAATCCTGGCGCATCCGCGCCATCCCTATACCCGCGGGCTGATCGCCTGCCTGCCCGAACTGGACCGCGAGCCCAGCGATATCCGTCCGGACCTGCCGGAGATTCCCGGCGTGGTGCCGTCGGTCTGGGAGCGCGGCGCGGGCTGTCCGTTCCTGGAGCGCTGCGGCCAGGCGATGCCCCGCTGCCGCGACGCCTTCCCGCCGCTGACCCGCGTGGGCGGCGCGCAGGAAGTGGCCTGTTGGCTCTACCCGGAGACGGCGCCATGACGCAGCCGCATGCCCCCGCCTTGCTGTCGGTGCGGGACCTGGCCGTGCATTTCCCCATCGGCGGCCGCGGACGCGACGGCAAGCCGGTCGTCGTCAAGGCCGTGGACGGCGTGTCGTTCGACCTGGAGCGCGGACGCACCCTGGCGATCGTGGGCGAGTCCGGTTCGGGCAAGACCACCACGGCGCTTTCCGTGCTGCGCCTGGCCGACCCGACCGCGGGCTCCATCCACTTCGACGGAACCGACCTGACCGCACTGCGCGGCGCGGACCTGCGCCGCATGCGGCGGCGCCTGCAACTGGTGTTCCAGGATCCGTATTCGTCCTTGAATCCGCGCCAGCGCGCCGGCGACATCGTGCGTTCGCCGCTGGACCTGATGGGCATCGATCCGCCTGGCGGGCGCGAGGCGCGCGTGGCCCGGATGTTCGAACTGGTCGGGCTGCGTCCAGAGCAGCGCCAACTGTTTCCGCACCAGTTTTCCGGAGGGCAGCGGCAGCGCCTGAACGTGGCCCGGGCGCTGGCCAGCGCGCCCGACCTGATCGTCTGCGATGAACCGGTATCGGCGCTGGACATCGCCATCCGGGCGCAGATCCTGAACCTGCTGCGCCGGATCCAGCGCGAGCAGGGGCAGTCCTTTCTGTTCATTTCCCACGACATGGCGGTGGTCGAGCACATCTGCGATGACATCGCCGTGATGTACCTGGGCAAGATCATCGAGCAGACCTCGCGGGAGGCTTTCTTCTCGCGTCCGCTGCACCCCTATAGCGTCGCGCTGATGTCGGCGGTGCCGACGGTCAAGGGCGGGCGCGAACTCGCGGCCAGGCGGGTGCGGTTGTCGGGCGACCCGCCCAGCCCGGTGGATCCGCCGCCGGGCTGTCGCTTCGCCGGCCGCTGTCCGGCCGCGCAGGAACTGTGCGCGGCGCGCGAGCCGGCGTTGCGCGAAGTCGTGCCGGGCCACCGCGTGGCCTGCCATTTCGTCGAATTCCGCGCAGGCGTCCTGGAGTCGCCGCTGCGGGGTTGAACCCAAGAGACTCCGAGGAGAGCCAGATGACCCAGCCTGCCACGACCATCTATGCCGCGCGCAGCATCCTGACCATGAATCCGGCCCAGCCGCGGGCCACGCACGTCGCCGTGCGCGACGGCCGCATCCTGGGAGTGGGCAGCAAGGAATCGCTGGCCGGCTGGGGCCCCGCCGAGCTCGACGACCGCTATGCGGACAAGGTGCTGATGCCGGGCCTGGTGGAAGGGCATTGCCATTTGCCCGAAGGCGGCATGTGGAAGTTCGTCTATGTCGGCTTCTACGACCGGCGCGGGCCCGACGGCCGGCTCTGGGAGGGGCTGAAAAGTCTCGAGGCTGTCGCCGCCCGGCTGCGCGAGGCCGAAAGCGCCCTGGCGCCGGACGCGACGCTGATCGGCTGGGGCTTCGATCCGATCTTCTTCGAGGGGCGGCGGATGGACGTCCGGGACCTGGACGCGGTGTCCCCGCGGCGGCCGGTCGTGGTCATGCACGCCAGCATGCACCTGATGAACGTCAATACGCCGATGCTGGCGCGGGCGGGCATCGACCGCGATACCGATATCGAAGGCGTGACCCGGATGGAGAACGGCGAGCCCAGCGGCGAACTCTGCGAATTCGCGGCCATGTTCCCGGTCATGCGCCTGATCGGCAGCCCGTTCCGCACGGTCGGCGTGTCGGAAGACGGGCTGCGCATGTTCGGCAAGGTCGCGCAATGGGCGGGCGTCACCACCGCCACGGACCTGGTCAACGAACTGGGCGACGAGGGGCTGGCGACGCTGGCCCGCGTCACCGCCGAACCGGACTACCCCGTGCGCATCGTGCCGGCCGCGTCGGCCCTGACGTATGCCGGCGATCCGGCGCGCTGCCTGGCGAAGGTGGAGGAGGCGCGGCGGCTGAACCACGGCAAGCTGCATTTCGGGATGGTCAAGCTGGTGGTGGACGGGTCGATCCAGGGTTTTACGGCCAGGGTGCGCTGGCCGGGCTACTACAACGGCGCGCCCAACGGCATCTGGGTCATCGCGCCGTCGGAGCTGGACACGCTGGTCCAGGCGTACCACGACGCGGGCGTGCAACTGCACATCCACACCAACGGCGACGAAGCCACGCAGTTGGCGATCGAGGCCGTGGACCGGGCCCTGCGCCGCAGCCCGCGGCGCGACCACCGCCACACATTGCAGCATTGCCAGATGGCCGACGCGGCCCAGTTCCGGCGCATGGCCAGCCTGGGCATGTGCGCCAATCTCTTCGCCAACCATATCTTCTACTGGGGCGATGCGCACTATGCGCTGACCATGGGGCCGGACCGCGCCAACCGCATGGACGCCTGCGCCACGGCCGCGCGCGCGGGGGTGCCGTTCTCGATCCACTCGGACGCGCCGATCACGCCGCTGGGGCCGCTGTTCACCGCGTGGTGCGCGGCGAACCGGCGGACCTCCTCGGGGCGGGTGCTGGGAGAATCGGAGCGGATCGGCGTGGACGCCGCGCTGCACGCCGTCACGCTGGGCGCGGCCTACACCCTGCACCTGGACCACCTGGTGGGTTCGATCGAAGTGGGCAAGTACGCGGACTTCTGCGTGCTGGAGGACGATCCCCTGGCCGTCCCGGCGGAAGGATTGAAGGACGTGCCGGTGGCGGGCACGGTCATCGGCGGAAGGCCCCTGGCCTTGCGGGAGGGCTGACATGGCGGCGCAAGGCGCGGCGCCCGCGCGCATCGCGCTGACGGTGGTGGGCGGCTTCCTGGGCGCGGGCAAGACGACCCTGCTCAACCACGTGCTGGCCGCCAGCCGCCGCCGAGCGGCGGTGCTGGTGAACGACTTCGGGCCGGTCGATATCGACGCGGGCCTGATCGCGCAGCGCGCCGACGAAGTGATCCGGCTGGCCAACGGCTGCGTCTGCTGCTCGATGGCAGGGGGGCTGGACGACGCGCTGGCGCGCGTGCTGGCGCTGGACCCCCTGCCCGAATGGATCGTGATCGAGGCCAGCGGCGTTTCCGATCCGGCCCGCATCGCGCAGGTCGGCATGTCCGATCCGATGCTGCAACTGGAGGGCGTGGTGGTCGTGGCCGATGCCGCGAACGTGCGCGCGCTGGCCGCGGATCCGCTGCTGGCCGACACCATAGGGCGCCAACTGAAGGCCGCCGACTTGCTGGTGCTGAACAAGACCGACCTGGCGCCGCCGCGGGAGCGCGCGCCGTTGCGGGCCTGGCTGGACGAAGCGACGGGCGGCGCGCCCGTCATCGAGGCGAGGGAAGGGCGCGTGGACCTGCGCTATCTGCTCGGAGAACCCGCGGGGCATCCCGCGCATCACGGTTGCGGCATGGAGGATTGCGGCCATCCCGCGCACGGGGCCGGCCCGCCTGCCGGGGATCCGGGCCATCCGTTCGAGAGCTGGCTGTGGCGGGCGCCGGCCATGCTCGACGCCGACAGGCTGGCCGAGAGGCTGAGGCAGTTGCCGCGGCCGCTGCTGCGCGCCAAGGGCTGGGTGCGCACGGACCGGCACGGCCTGGTGCTGGTGCAACTGGCGGGACGGCGGGTGCGCTACGACACGCGGGCCACGCCGCCGGCCGGCCTGGCGGAGCCGGCGCTGGTGCTGATCGGCCTGCGCGGCGCCGTCGATCCGGACGCGGTGGCGGCGTGGCTCGCGCCCGCGGCGGCCTGACGCCGGCGTCCGTTCTGGTGCAAGCGATTTCCCTTTTCTGGTTCTAGACCCTGCCTTGCGGCTCACTTACCTTGGATCGTGAACGCTGGCGCAATCCGCGCCGGTTTCTACCGGAGGTACGCAATGCACAAGACCGTCACCGCGGACATGCTGGCCGAATTCGCGGCGGCCTGGAACCGCCACGATATCGACGCCCTGATGTCCTTCATGAGCGACGATTGCGTATTCGAAACCGTGGGCGGACCCGAACAATGGGGCACGCGGCACGCGGGGCGCGACGCGGTGCGCGTGGCCTTCGCCGCGGCATGGGCCGCCTTTCCCGACGCGCAATGGCGCAACGGGCGGCACTGGGTCGCCGGAGACCGGGGCGTGTCCGAATCCACCTTCACCGGCACCGCGGCGGACGGGTCCAGGGTCGAAGCCGACATGGTCGACGTCTTCACGTTCCAGGACGGCAAGATCCGCGTCAAGAACGCATTCCGCAAGCAGCGGCCAGCCCTGCCGGCGCGGTCCTGAGGCCGGCGTTTCGCATTCAGCAACCGGAACCGCAGCATGGATACCCAAATGTCCTTCCAACCTGAAGGCCCGGCCCGTTCGGGCGGGGCAGCAATCAGCGCGTACAACCCGGCCTACGATCCGCTGGTGTCGCCGCCCGGCCGCGGGCAGGACTACGCGCCCACCTACTGGGTCGCGACCGCCGGCGCGCCGCCCGAGGACGACGGCCCGGTCGATGGCGACATCGACGCCGACGTGGTGATCGTCGGCTCCGGCTTCACCGGCCTGTCCGCGGCCCTGACCCTGGCGCGGGACTTCGGCGTGAAGGCGGTGGTGCTGGAGGCCAATCGCGTGGTCTGGGGCTGCACCAGCCGCAACGGCGGGCAGGGGCAGAACGCGTCGGGGCGGCTGTACCGTTCGCAGTGGATCGCGCGCTGGGGGCTGGACACCGCCAAGCGCCTGGACGCGGAGATCCGCGAAGGCTTCGAGTACTGGAAGAGCCTGGTCGCGCAGGTGGATTGCGACGCGCAGCCGGGCGGGCACCTGTATACGGCGCACCGCCGGAAGAAGATGGCGTTCCTGGAGAACGAGGCGCGCGTCATGCGCGAGGTCTTCGGCTACGACACGAAGATGCTCAGCCGGGAAGCGCTGCGCGAGCGCTACGTGGACGACCGCGAGGCCGTGGGCGCGATGCACGAGCCCGACGGCGTGGGCGTGCATCCGCTGAAGCTGGCCTATGGCTATCTGAGGCAGGCGCGCGAGCTGGGGGTGCGCGTGCATCCCGGCAGTCCGGTGCTGCGCTGGCGCATGGAAAACGGCAAGGTGCTGCTCGAAACGCCGGGGGGCGTGGTGCGCGCGCGCCGCGTCGCGTTCGCCACCGGCGGCTATACCGCGCAGGGCGTCAACCGCCTGCTGGACAACCGCATCATGCCGGTGCTGTCGAATTCGCTGGTGACGCGCGTGCTGTCTCCGGCGGAGCGCGAGGCGGCCGGCTTGAAGAGCACGGTGTTCATCACCGATACGCGAACCCTGCGCTTCTATTACCGGCTGCTGCCCGACGGCAGCATGCAGATCGGCAGCCGCAGCGCCCTGCGGGGCGCCGACGCGGAGCATCCCCGCCATCTGGCGCTGCTGCGCGACGGGCTGGCGCGCAAGTTCCCCGCCCTGAAGGGCGTGGAAGTGGCGTATTCCTGGTGGGGCTGGGTGGACGTCAGCCACGACATGATGCCGCGCGTGACCCAGCCCGATCCGGCGCAGCCGGTGTTTTACGCGTTCGGCTACGGCGGCAACGGCGTGGCGTTCTCGGCCCACGCGGGCAGGCGGCTGGCGCAGCGGATGATGGGCAAGGACGGCGTGGCCTGGAACCTGCCCATCTACGATTCGCCCTTGCCCGGGCATCCGTTCGCGCCGTTCCGCCGGCTGGGCCAGGGGCTGCTGTACCGCTGGTACTACCTACGAGACGAATTGCTCTAGGGCGTTGAGGTCCGGGCCCTCCGCGGCCCGCTTCCCTTCGGCGCGGGCGCGGTAGCGGGCGACGACCTTGGCCAGCCTGGCGACGCCCGGTTCGATGTGTTCCGGGCGGATCGAGGTAAAGCCCACCCGCAGGAAATTGCGGGGCGCGTGGGCGCCGTTCATGAAGAACACGTCGCCGGGTTCGACGACCACGCCTTCGGCCAGGGCCGCCTCGGACAGTTCGGCCGCGTCGAGCCAGGGCGGGCCTTGCAGCCAGCACGAGGACGACCCCGTGATGGGGATGGCCTTGAAGTCGGGCAGGTGCTGCGCCAGCGCGCGGGACAGTTCGTTGCCGCGCTTCTGGTAGGCCTGCGACTGCCTGCGCAGCAGCGCGTGGTGGTGGCCCAGCGAAATGAAGAGCGAGAACGCGCGCTGGATATAGGCGGACGGATGGCGCAGCATCAGGCGGCGCAGCGCGCGCAGTTCGCCGGTCAGTTCGCGCGGCGCCACGATGTAGCCGATGCGCAGCCCCGGCGCGAACGACTTGGCCAGGCTGCCCACGTAGATCACGCGGCCGTCGCGGTCCAGGCTCTTGAGCGCGGGGATGGCGCCTTCGCCCCAGCGGCTTTCGCTTTCGAAATCGTCCTCGATGATCATGCTGTCGGCCTGGCGGGCCAGCGCCAGCAGGCCCTGGCGGCGTTCCATCGAGAGGGTGACGGTGGTGGGGCACTGGTGCCCGGGGGTGACGAAAAGATAGTCGCAGCCCAGCAGGTGGGTGCCGGTGCACAGGCCCTGTTCGTCGACCGGCATCGGCAGCAGGTTGCGGGTATGGCTGGCGAAGATGTTGCGGGCGTCCGGGTAGCCCGGGTCTTCCATGCCGACCACCGTGTCGTCGTTGACCAGCAGGTCGGCCAGCAGGTAGAGCGCGTGCTGCGCGCCCACGGTGATGACGATTTCCTCGGCGTCGGCCCACACGCCGCGGCGCGGCAGCACCTGGGTGCGGATCTGTTCGATCAGCGCGGGATCGTCGTGGGTGATGAGGTCGGGCGCCCAACTGCGGATGTCCAGCACGGACAGCGCCTTGATGCAGCATTCGCGCCATTCGGCGGTGGGGAACAGGTCCTGGTCGAACTGCGCGTAGACGAAGGGATAGGGCTGTTTCTGCCAGTCGCGCGGCTTGGTGATGTTGCGTTGCCGGGACGGCCGGAAGCGCAGCCGTTCTTCCCAGCGCACGGCGGGCGCGCCGCCGTCGGCCGGATGGGCGGCGTCGGCCGCCGGGCCCGAATGCCCCTGCATGACCGTGTCGCTGACGAAATGGCCGCTGCGTTCCCGCGACACCAGGTAGCCCTCGCTGACCAGTTGCTGGTACGCGAAGACGACTGTGTTGCGGGCGATGCGAAGCTGGTCGGCAAGATGGCGGCTGGACGGCACCGGCGTGCCGGGCGGCAGGTGGCCGCTCAGGATGGCGGACACCAGCATCTGGCGCACGCAGCCCTGCAGGCTGAGATTGGGCGCGCTTTCCCGTTCGAACAGGCGCTCCCACAACACAGGCTTGAGCATCGAGGCCTGGCTGGACATGAAGGCTCCCCTTGTGAAGGCCGCGCGGGCGGAAACGGCGCGCGGCGCGCCGCCTCCGTCCGGGGTCCGCCACTCAGGATAGAGGAGCCGGATGGGGGAAGGAATGAGGGATTGCCCGGGCGGTCAGACCCGTCCCTTCCAGGGAATCGCGAACTTTTCCACGTAGCGGACCAGCAGGTCGAACGCGAAGGCGAACACGCCGATCACGATGATGCCCATGATCACGGTGTCGCTGGCCAGGAACTGGGCGGCATTGAGCACCATGAAGCCCAGGCCCCGGTCGGCGGCCACCATTTCCGCCGCGACCAGCGTGGTCCATCCCACGCCGATGCCGATGCGCATGCCGGTGAAGATCTCCGGCATGGCGGCCTTCAGGATGACGTGCCAGACGATCTGCCTGCGCGAACCGCCCATGGCGTAGGCGGCGTGGATCTGCTCGATGGACACCGAGCGCACGCCGGCGCGCGCGGCGATCGCCATGGGCGCGAAGATCGCCAGGTAGATCAGCAGGATCTTGGGGAATTCGCCGATGCCGAACCAGATGATGATCAGCGGCAGGTAGGCCAGCGGCGGCAGCGGGCGGTAGAACTCGATGGGCGGATCGAAGATGCCCCGCGCGTAGCGGTTCACGCCCATCAGGATGCCCACCGGTATGGCGGTCAGGCAGGCCAGGAAGAAGGCCCCGAAGACGCGGGACAGGCTGGCCAGCGCGTGCTCGGTCAGGGTGGAGTTTGCCACGCCCTCCGTCATCGCGAAGACGAATTTGTCGTAGACGGCGAAGGGGGATGGCAGGAACAGCGGCCGCACCCAGCCGGCGCCGGTCACGAGGAACCACAGCGCGATCAGCGCCAGGCTGGTGAGGAGGCTGATGTGCCCGCTGTAGCCCGCGCCCGGCGCGCCGTACACCGTGCCCGGCACCGCGGGCTTGTGCCCGGATCGGTTCCTAGACATGGACGCCCTGGGGGGAGGCGGAGGCGCGTTCGTCGCCATAGATGATGCCGAGGACTTGTTCGCGCATGTCGATGAAGTCGGGACTGGATTTGATGCTGCGGCCATCGCGGGTCTCCAGGTAGCGCCGGTTGAAGTCTGGCGTGAAGGTGTGCGTGATCCGGCCCGGGCGGGGCGACATGACGATCAGCCGCGATCCCAGGAACAGCGCTTCTTCCACGCTGTGCGTGATGAAGAAGAACATCTTGTCGGTCTGCCGCCAGATGTCCAGCAGCAACTCCTGGATAGTCTCGCGGGTCAGCGCGTCCAGCGCCGCCATGGGCTCGTCCATCAGCAGCATGGCGGGGTCGCAGGTCAGGGCGCGCGCGATGCCCACGCGCTGCTGCATGCCGCCCGACAACTGGTAGATCATGTGGCGGTGGAAGTCCTGCAGTCCCACCAGTTCCAGGTTGCGGCGCGCGCGGGCGCGGCGGGTCTCCTTGTCCACGCCTTGCAGCATCAGGCCGAATTCGGTGTTCTCCAGCACGTTCAGCCAGGGCAGCAGGGCATGCTTCTGGAACACCACGCCGCGGTCGGCGCCCGGGCCGACGATGGGCTTGCCGCCGAGCGTGATCTCGCCTTCGGTGGGGGACAGGAACCCGGCCAGCAGGCTGAGCAGGGTGGTCTTGCCGCAGCCGGAGGCGCCCAGCGCGACGACGAATTCGCCGGGCTGGATGGTCAGGTTGACGTTCTGCAAGGCGATCACCGGGCCGCTGTCGTGCATGCCGGGATAGGTGACGCTGACTTTCTCCGCGCACAGGCGCTGCGCGGTGCTTGTGGAATGCTGCATGGTCATGCCGGCTCCCCTGGATGGGGCGGCGGCCGGCCCGGCGGCGCGGGACGGCCGCCGGGCCGGGGCGCCGCTTACTTCGCCGCCGCCTTGGCGTACTTGTCCGTGACGTGCGGGCTGTAGTCGCCCAGCGCGCGGTCGATCTGCTTCTGGTCCTTGAGGAAGTTGGCGCTGGCCGTGAACGCCCGCGCCGCGCCCGATTCCTTGCCGCCGCCCAGCCATTCATTGGACGCCTGTTCCTGGGCGGTCGGGAAGACCAGGAGCTTCAGCGCCTCGACCATGTCCTCGGGCTTGCCGCCGATCAGCTTGACCATGCCCTTGACCTGCGGAGAATCGGCCGTCCACTTGGCGCCGTTGGCCCGGTAGTCGGCGTAGGACTTGGCCAGCACCCCGGTGAACGCGGCCATGAACTTCGGATTCTTGGCGGCCCAGGCGCGGTCGGCCACGATGCCGTCGAAGGTGGGCACGCTGGCCGCGCCGATCTGTTCGGAGTCGGCGATGATCTTGCCCGTCTTGGCGATTTCGGTCAGCGCGGGCGGCCAGACGTAGGCGGCGTCGATGTCGCCGCGCTGCCAGGCGGCGACGATCTGCGGCGGCTGCATGTTCAGGATGCGCACGTCGCGCGGATTGATCTTCCAGACCTGCTCCAGCCCCACCAGCAGGTGGAAGTGGGACGTGGACACGAACGGGGTGGCGACGCGCTTGCCCTTCAAGTCCGCCGTTCCGTTGATGCCGGAGCCGTTGCGCGCCACCAGCGCTTCCGACTTGCCGATGTTGTCCAGGATCCAGAACAGCTCCATGTCCACGCCGCGCGTGGCCGCGGCCGTGATGCCGGTGGAACCCAGCACGCCGACCGGCACGTTGCCCGAGGCCAGCGCGGTGGAAATGTCGCCACCCGAGGTGAACTGGCGCCAGTCCACCTGGTAGCCGGCTTCCTTCAGGGCGGCGTCGAAACTGCCGTCCGCGATCGCGGACAGGAACGGCCCCACGATGAGCTGGTAGCCGACCACCAGCTTGGTCTGGGCGTAGGCGGGAGCGGCCAGCAGCGCGGCGGCCAGGCCGGCCAGGGTGCAGCGGCGGATGAGGCGGTATATCGCGTTCATGGTGATCTCCGGGAGGGAACGGCCGCGCTCCGGCGCGACCGGCATGCTGGTGATCAGTTTGCCCGTATGCGCCGAGAACGCTAGGTCCAGATGCCCGGATCAGTAGGAGCCAAGTGTGGACCCCCACGCTGCGCACCATCTCTGCCAGGTGTCAGACACCCCGGCGAGACGGATGTCGGTATGCGCGGGTGTGGCAAGGGTGTCTGACACCCACCATGCAAGGATGTCTGACACCCATCATGCAACGCCAGCGCCTTTCAGCGACACGCCACGCGGCCTAGATCGAAAGATGAACCCGGATCCTGCTAGCGGATGAGGCTCAGGAATTCAGCCCGGGTCGAGGGGTTGTCGTGGAATTCGCCCAGCATGACCGAGGTGACCATGGACGAATTCTGCTTTTCGACGCCGCGCATCATCATGCACATGTGCTGCGCCTCGATGACGACGGCCACGCCGGCGGCGCCGGTGACGGACTGGACGGCCTCGGCCACCTGGCGGCTGAGGTTCTCCTGGATCTGCAGGCGGCGCGCGTACATTTCGACGATGCGGGCCACCTTGGACAGGCCCAGCACCTTGCCGTTGGGCAGGTAGGCCACGTGCGCCTTGCCGATGAACGGCAGCATGTGGTGCTCGCACAGCGAGTACAGCTCGATGTTCTTAACTAGGACGATTTCACGGGTGTCCGAGGTGAAGAGCGCCCCGTTGACGATTTCGTCCAGGTTCTGCCCATAACCGCGGCACAGGTGCCGCATGGCCTTGGCGGCGCGGGCCGGCGTGTCGGCCAGCCCTTCGCGGGACGGATCCTCCCCCAATTGTTCGAGAATGGCGGTGTAGTGCTTTTCCAATGACATCGGGGACTCCTGGGGGCTGCGCGCTCGGGGCGGTGATTTGCTGTCGCGTTGTGACCCAAGTCTACCGCAGGCGGCAAGGCGGGCGGCGTGGACGGCGTCCCACCGCCGGGCCGCCCCAAGGTGGGACAGCCCCTCGGGGGGCAGCAAGCGCGCGAAGCGTGCGCGGCGTGGGGGCCTTTCCCTTTCAGACCCCGCGGTTCTCCACCGCGTATTTAATCAGTTCCGCCTGCCCATCTATGCCCAGCTTGCGCTTGATGTTGAGGCGGTGGGTCTCGACCGTGCGCACCGACAGGCCCAGCGTGTGCGCGATCTGCTTGTTGGCGTGGCCGCTGGCGATATGGCGCAGCACGTCACGCTCGCGCTGCGTCAGCAGCGTGGCCGGGGCGCTGGCCTGCGACAGCCGCAAGGCCGCGGCCGCGCTGAAATAGCTGCGGCCGGCCATGACGGCGTCGATGGCGGTGACGATTTCCTGCGCCGGCTCGTCCTTCAGCAGGTAGCCGCGGGCGCCCGCCTTGACGGCCTGGACCATGTATTCCGGGTTGTCGTGCATGGACAGCACCAGCACGGCGATCTGTGGATAGCGTTCGTGCAGCAGGGCGGTCAGCTCCAGCCCGCCCACGCCGGGCATGTTCAGGTCCATCAGCGCCAGGTGGGGCAGGGTGCCGCCCGCCGGGTCCTCGGCCAGGCAGCCGGCCAGGAAGGCCTGGGCGCCGGCGGCGTTGCCGGCTTCGCCCACCACCCGCAACTGGGGCACGGTCTCCAGGCGCAGGCGCAAGCCGTCCCGCACCAGCGGGTGGTCGTCGATCAGCAGGAGTCGGATGGCGTCGGGCTTGTCGGTCATGCTTGGCTCGCGGGCGGCGCGGCTGCGGGCAGGGGCAACCAAGCCTGCAGGATCGTGCCTTGGGCGGTGGAGTGGAAGGTCAGGTTACCCGATAGCGCGTTCATGCGTTCGCGCATGTTGCGCAGGCCGATGCCGCGCCGGGGATCCTGCTGCACCTCGTCGTAGTCGAAGCCGCGGCCGTCGTCGGCGATGGTCAGGCGGAGGTCGCGCGCGGAGTAGGCCAGGGTCATGTCGGCGCGGGTGGCGCCGGCATGGCGGATGACGTTGGTCAGGGCCTCCTGCGTGACGCGGAACAGCGCGGTGGCGTAGGCCTCGGGCAGCTTCACCGGCTGCCCGGTGGTGTGCAGGCGCACGGCCAGCGGCGGGGCGCCGTCCGCGCTGGGTATGGCGAACTCCCGGCCCAGGTGCTCCAGCGCCGCGGGCAGGCCCAGGTCGTCCAGCAGGGTGGGGCGCAGGTTGTGCGAAATGCGCCGGACCTCGCCCACGGCGGTGTTGAGCCGGTCCAGCGCGCCGCCCAGCGGGGTGTCGATATGGGCCAGCGCCCGCGGGTCGGCGGGCAGGGACTGCCGCAGCCGTTCGCGGGCGGCCTCCAGGGACAGTTTGCTGGAAACCAGCACCTGGCTGATGCCGTCGTGCAATTCGCGCGACAGGCGGGCGCGTTCGTCCTCCTGCGAGCGCACCAGTTGCCGGGCCATCAGGCGCAGCTTGGCGTCGGACTGGCGGTGGTCGCTGATGTTCAGGGCCAGGCCGCAGGCGGCCACGCCCAGGATGGACACGACGGCGATGCCGGCGACCCAGGCGAACATGTTGCGGATATTGGACTGCGCGGCGGCGTCGATGCGTTCCAGCGCCTGCTCCACGTCGTCCAGGTAGATGCCGGTGCCCAGCATCCAGCCCCAGCGTTCCAGCACCACCACGTAGCCCAGCTTTTCCTCGGTCTGGTGGGTGGACGGCTTTTCCCACAGGTAGTGCACCGCCTCGCCTTGCTGGCCGCCGCGCCGGGCGGCCGTCAGCAGGTTCTGGATGACGGGCTGGCCCTCGGTGTCGCGCAGCTCCCAGAGCTGCTGGCCCACCAGCTCCGGCTGGCGGGGATGCATCAGATTCCTGCCTTGCAGGTCATAGACGAAAAAGTAGCCGTCGTGCCCGAATTCCATCTGCGCCAGCAGGTCCAGCGCGCGCTGGCGCGTGGCGTCGTCGTCGGCCGAGGCCTGCAGCGGCGCGATGGCGCTGTAGGCGAGGCTGACGTAATGGCGCAGTTCGCCTTCCTTGCTGGCCAGCCAGGCGTTTTCCACGACCTGCTTTTCGCGCTGGGCCAGTTGCAGGCCCTGCATATAGACGGCCACGGTGATGGCGGCCAGCGCCACCAGCAGGGGCACCGCCGCCAGCAACAGGATTTTCAGGCGCAGCTTCATAGGGGATTTGTATCGGCGCGGGCGCGCTTGTTGCGATGCATCATTTCGCGGATCCCCGAGGAGACCGGTGCGGGAATGTACCGCGGATTTTACGGTTTCCGGAAATTTATGTTGCGGCGCATTGCGTAGTAACACGTAGCCCGCTTGCGTAGTTTCGCGCTTGTTGCCACCGGGGCAAAACGAAATACTAGCGTCCGCGTCGACAGGACGCAGCGTGGGCGCGCGCGCCCACCACCCCACAACAATGAGTCTGCCTTCCGCGGGACGATAAAAGCGTTTCACGTCAGCAAGATGGCGCACGCCAAAAGCATGGCGGGAGGCAAGAGGAGCACTTATGCAAACCAGCAGTAAGGGACTGGGTCAGCACCTGGTCTGGCTGGCGGTTGCGGTACTGGGCGCGTTCGCGCTGGGCACCGTGGCGCTGGCCAGAGGGGAGACCATCAACGCGCTATGGGTGGTGATCGCCGCCGTATGCGTTTACTTGATCGCCTATCGGTACTACAGCCGCTTCATCGCCAACAAGGTCTTCCAGTTGGACCCCACGCGCATGACGCCGGCCTGGAAGTACAACGACGGCCTGGACTACGTGCCCACCAACAAGCACGTGCTGTTCGGCCACCACTTCGCCGCCATCGCCGGCGCCGGCCCCCTGGTGGGCCCGGTGCTGGCCGCGCAGATGGGCTATCTGCCCGGCATGCTGTGGATCCTGGCCGGCGTGGTATTCGCTGGCGCCGTGCAGGACTTCACGATCCTCTTCATCTCGACCCGCCGCGACGGCCGTTCGCTGGGCGACCTGGTCAAGTCCGAACTGGGCAAGATCCCGGGCGTGATCGCGCTGTTCGGCGCGTTCATGATCATGGTCATCATCCTGGCCGTGCTGGCGCTGATCGTGGTCAAGGCGCTGACGCATTCGCCCTGGGGCACCTTCACGGTGGCCGCCACCATCCCCATCGCGCTGTTCATGGGCGTGTACCTGCGCTACATCCGCCCGGGCAAGATCGGCGAAGTGTCCATCATCGGCTTCGTGGGCCTGATGGCCGCCATCACCTTCGGCCAGGACGTGGCCGCGCATCCGGTGATCGGCCCCATGTTCGACTTCGACGGCAAGGGCCTGACCTGGATCCTGATCATCTACGGCTTCATCGCCTCGGTGCTGCCGGTGTGGCTGCTGCTGGCGCCGCGCGACTACCTGTCGACCTTCCTGAAGATCGGCACCATCGTGGGCCTGGCCATCGGCATCGTGGTGGTGGCGCCCGAACTGAAGATGCCCGCGCTGACGCAGTTCGTCGACGGCACCGGCCCGGTGTGGTCCGGCAACCTGTTCCCCTTCCTGTTCATCACCATCGCCTGCGGCGCGGTGTCGGGCTTCCACGCCCTGATCTCCTCGGGCACCACGCCCAAGCTGATCGAGAACGAAACCCAGGCCCGCTACATCGGCTACGGCGGCATGCTGATGGAATCGTTCGTGGCCATCATGGCCCTGGTGGCGGCTTGCGTGATCGAGCCGGGCATCTACTACGCCATGAACAGCCCGGCCGCCGTGATCGGCACGACGCCCGACCAGGTGGCCCAGGTGGTGTCGAGCTGGGGCTTCGTGGTGACGCCGGCCGACCTGGTCCAGACCGCCAAGGACGTGGGCGAAAGCACCATCATCTCCCGCGCGGGCGGCGCGCCCACGCTGGCCGTCGGCATGGCGCACATCCTGCACCAGGCCATCGGCGGCCCGGGCATGATGGCCTTCTGGTATCACTTCGCCATCCTGTTCGAAGCCCTGTTCATCCTGACGGCGGTGGACGCGGGCACGCGCGCCGGCCGCTTCATGCTGCAAGACCTGCTGGGCACCTTTGCCCCGTCGCTCAAGCGCACGGACTCGCTGCCCGCCAACCTGATCGCCACCGCGCTGTGCGTGGCGGCCTGGGGCTACTTCCTGTACCAGGGCGTGGTGGATCCGCTGGGCGGCATCAATACGCTGTGGCCGCTGTTCGGCATCGCCAACCAGATGCTGGCCGCCATTGCGCTGACGCTCGGCACCGTGGTGCTGTTCAAGATGAAGCGCGACCGCTACGCCTGGGTGACGGTGTTGCCGACGCTGTGGCTGCTGGCGTGCACGCTGACGGCCGGCTGGCAGAAGCTGTTCCATGCCGATCCCCGCGTGAGCTTCCTGGCGCACGCCGACAAGTACAACGCGGCGATCGCCGACGGCAAGGTCCTGGCTCCGGCCAAGTCGCTGGCCGAAATGTCGCGCGTGGTATTGAACGACTACATCAACGCCGGCCTGTGCGGGATCTTCATCTTCGTCGTGGTGAGCATCGTGGTGTTCGGGTTGCGTTCGGTGCAGCGCGCGCGCAACGAGCACAAGCCCACGGCCCGCGAAACGCCGTACGAAACGCTGCCGGCAGCGGCCGCGGCCGGCGCGGACTGACCGCCCCCAGGAGGCCTCGCATGTTGTTCAGTAATATGAGTTCCGCGGCCGGCGCGGCCGGCCGCTACCTGGGGCAGACGCTCCGGTTGATGGTGGGCGTGCCGGACTACGAGACGTATGTCGAGCACGTGCGGCGCACCCATCCCGACCAGGAGCCGATGAGCTACGAGGAATTCTTCCGCGAGCGCCAGGACGCGCGCTACGGCGGAAGAAAACGCATCGGCTGCTGCTGACGCAAGGGCCTCGCGCAAGCGAGGCCTTCTGCTTTTTGGGGCGAGCCGGGCGGCTTGCCATTTTTCTGGTGTCTGACACCCGGGGGAGACGGGCTTCAGGCATGCGCGGGCGTCCCGGGGGTGTCAGACACCGCCGCCGGATACCGTCCCGACCGTGCGCCGCAGCTTGTCCGAATACACGATCAGCGGGATCGCGCAAAGCGCGCACAGCGTCATGACCAGGAAGCCGCCGGGCGCATAGCTGCGGTACAGCGCGCCGCCCAACTGGATGCTGCCGAACATGAATACGCCGCCCGACAGCAGGGCGTAAAGCGCGATGGCCGAGGTTTTGCAGGCGGCGGGCACGTGGCGGGCGATGTACCACATGATGGCGGCGTTGTTGCCGGCCAGGGTGAAGCATTGCAGCAGTTGCAGCGTGCCCATGAGCGCGGGGTCGGTGGTGGCGGCCAGGCCGGCCCAGCGCAGGGCGGTCATGGCGGCGGATGCCAGGATGAGCCACTGGGCGCCGGTGCGCGCCAGGACCTTGGGCGCCAGGAAGAAGAACAGCACTTCGCTGGCCACGCCGACCACCCAGAGCAGGGAAATCAGGGCCGTGGACAGGCCGGCGCCGGTCCAGTAGAGCGTGGAGTAGGAGTAGAGGAAGCCGTTGCTGGCCTGGACCAGCGATGCCCCGGCGATGCACAGCAGCAGGGGGCGGTCGCGCAGCACTTCGCGCATGGGCAGGCGTACGCGTTCCGCGGGCGCTTCCCCCGCCGCGGGGCGGGCGGCCCGGGGCAGCAGCCGGACGCAGGCCAGGCAGGCGACGATCAGCAGGACGGACAGCCAGATCACCCAATCGGCGTCGAAGGTCTTGATCAGGTAGCCGCCCGCCACGGTGACCGCCGCGAAGCCCAGCGACCCGCAGGCGCGCATGATGGTGTAGGAACTGCGCCCGCGGCCGCTGGCGATGGCCATGCGGTCCATCAGGGGCAGGACCGCCGGGAACACGGCGTTCAGCAGCAGGGTGACCGCGAGCAGCCAGGCGGGCGCCGCGCTGAACGGATAGCAGAGGAACAGCGCCAGCGAGGCGGCCAGGGCCGAGGCGATCAGGGCGTGCGCGCGGCCGGTCTGGTCGGCCACGTGCGCCACGACCGGCGTGGACAGGATCTTGGGCAGGAAGGACGTGGCGACGATCAGCCCGATGAGGGCGGGGTCCAGGCCGCGGCTGGCGAACCACAAGGGCAGGAAGGGAATGCTGACGCCTTGCAGGCCGTAATACAGGAAGTAAAACCCGTGCAATGCGATGGCGCCTTGTCTGGCGTCGGGATTGCCGCGCATAGCGATGATGGAATCTGGCTGATTGGACGCGGCGTAGCATACTCCTAGCCGAACCGGATTTCAGCTTGCGGATGTCTTGATTCGGACCATTGGCAAAGCGGGCAAGCGGATTTACCCTTGGGGATCGCAACGCGAAGCACCTCGCGTCGCGAGTGCGTTTTCCGAGCGTGCGTTTTCCGGATCATTCCTAGGAGTTGCTAGTCATGGCCAAGAAACTGGATGAGAAGACCACCAAGACATTGAAAGAGCGGCGCAAGCGTCCGCTGGCGACGCCGACCGACCTGGCGGCGACGGCCACCCGCGACATTTCCGCCGCGCTGAACCAGATACTGGCCGACGTGTTCGCGCTGTATCTGAAGACCAAGAACTTCCATTGGCACGTCAGCGGGCCGCACTTCCGCGACTATCACCTGCTGCTGGACGAGCAGGGCGACCAGTTGTTCGCCATGACGGACCCCATCGCGGAGCGCATCCGCAAGATCGGCGGCATGACGCTGCGCTCGATCGGGCACATCGCGCGTTCGCAGCGCATATCGGACAACGACGCCGATTACGTGCAGCCGCTGGACATGCTGGCCGAGCTGCGCGAAGACAACAAGGTCCTGGCGGCGGCGCTGCGCGAGGCGCACAACATCACCGACGAGCATCGCGACATCGCGAGTTCCAGTTTGATCGAGAACTGGATCGACGAAACCGAACGCCGCACGTGGTTCCTGTTCGAGGCCAGCCGCCAGGGGGATTCGACGGGACACTGAATGGTGGGCCCCCGGACGGGCCCCCAACGCTGCACGTGCTTGCTGCCCCCCGAGGGAGGCTGTCCCGCCTTGAGGCGATTCGAGGGCGGGGCGGCCGGGCTGGTTCGCGCGCGCCGCTGACGGGCCGCGGTCTACGGTTTCACCAGCGCCGGCTTGTCCCGGTAGCGGCCGGGAAAGGTCTTGGCCAGGTTTTCGACCTTGGGCACGTCGTTCACCATGATGTACATGCTGTAGGGATGGCGCACCAGGTAGTCCTGGTGGTAGTCCTCGGCGGGGTAGAAGGCCCGCAGCGGTTCCACGGTGGTGGCCAGCGCCTTGGGGTAGGCGCCGCTCTTGTTCAATTGGGCGATGTAGGCCTCGGCCACTTTGCGCTGGCCGTCGTCGGCGGGAAAGACCGCGGACCGGTATTGGGGGCCCGTGTCCGGACCCTGGCGGTTGAGCTGGGTGGGGTCGTGCGCCACCGAGAAATAGATTTGCAGCAGTTGGCCGTAGCTGACCTGGCCGGGGTCGTAGGTGATTTCGACCGCTTCGGCATGGCCGCTGCGGCCGCTGCTGACGGCGTCGTAGTTGGCGGTGCCGGCTTCGCCGCCGGCATAGCCGGAGACGGCGCCGGCCACGCCTTTGACGTGCTGGAACACGGCCTGCACGCCCCAGAAGCAGCCGCCGGCCAGGACCGCCTTCTGGGGCGCGGCGCCGCCGGCCGGCTGATCCAGGGCGGGAGGGGGAATGATGAAGGCGGATTCGGCGGCGGAGGCCGCGGCGGCGCCCAGCAGGGAGCAGGCGGCGGCGAGCATGGCGCAAAGCCGGCGGGGCAGGAGGGTCGGGGACATGGCGTCGGTTCCTGTGAGGGTTGGGGGCCGGCGTCAGCCCTGGGGAGTGAACGTCATCGCCACGCCGTTCATGCAATAGCGTAGCCCGGTCGGCCGCGGGCCGTCATCGAAGACGTGGCCCAGGTGGCCGCCGCAGTTGGCGCAGTGCACGGCGACGCGGGTCATGCCGAAGCTGCGGTCGCTGGTTTCGCCCACGGCGCCGGCCAGGGGCTGCCAGAAGCTGGGCCAGCCGGTGCCGCTGTCGAACTTGGCGGACGACGAGAACAACTGGCGGGCGCAGCCGGCGCAGGCATAGGTGCCGTTGCGGTGTTCGTCGTTGAGCGGGCTGGAATAGGGGCGTTCGGTCCCTTCGCGGCGCAGCACGCCGTATTGTTCGGGGCTCAGCCGTTCGCGCCACTGCGCGTCGCTCAGCGTGTAGGGGAAGGACGGGGCGGCGGCCGCCGGGCCGCCGCGCGCGGCCAGGACCGGGGCCAGGCCGGCGGCGATGGCCGCCGCGCCGCCCAGGCCCAGGAAATGCCTGCGGTCGAGTGTCATGGAATGCTCCGGAACAGGAAGGGGCGTGGGAGGGTCATTGCTTCGCGCCGTCCTTGGACATCGGGGCTTTGCCCATGGCGTCCCTGGACATGCCGTCCTTGGGCGTGGGAGCCTTGCCCATCGCGTCTTTGGACATGCTGTTCTTCGGCATGGCGTCCTTGGACATCCCGCCTTTCGACATGCCGTCCTTCGCCATTCCCTCCTTGGACATGGAGCTTTTGCCCATGGCGTCCTTGCCCATGGTGTCGGCGGCGTGGACGGCCGCGGCGCCGAAAGCCAGGCATAGGGACAGGGTAGCGGCAGTGAGTGTTTTCATGATGTGTTCCTTTCAGGAAGAGTGATTGCACCTAGCTTCCGCCGAACCAGTTGTAGCCCTGGTCCTCCCAGTAACCGCCCGGGTAGGTGTTGGTGACGAAAATCGCCTGTATGTGCTTGGGGTTCTTGTAGCCAAGCTTGGTAGGCATGCGCAGCTTCATGGGGAAGCCGTACTCCGGAGGCAGCGCCTGGCCGTCCCAGGTCAGCGCCAGGATGGTCTGGGGGTGCAGCGCCGTGGGCATGTCGATGCTGGTGTAGTAGTCGTCGGCGCACTTGAAGCCCACGTACTTGGCGCCCAGGTCCGCGCCCACGCGCTTGAGGAAGCTCGAAAACGGCACGCCGCCCCATTTGCCGATGGCGCTCCAGCCTTCCACGCAGATATGGCGCGTCACCTGCTCGATCTGCGCCATGGCGCGCAGTTCGTCGAGCCGCCAGCGGCGCTTATCGGCGACCAGCCCGGTCACTTCCAGCCGGAACGATTCCTCGTCCACGCGGCGCACCTCGTCGATGCCGTAGTAGGCGTTGAACGGGAACGGCCGCGCGATCATGGATTCGGGATAGGTCGGCGCCAGTTTGGCGGGGTCGAAGATCCAGCCCTGCACCCGGTCGTTGAAGCGCGAGACGGCGGCCAGCGCCTGTTCCACGTTTTCATCGTCCGATAACGAGCAGCCCGACAGCATGGCCAGCCCGCCGAGGGTCAGGCTGCTGCGCAGGAACGCGCGGCGCGAGGGCTGTTCGACCCGTTTTTCCAGGATCTTTCCGGCTTCCTTGAGGATGGCCGGGCCGTCCAGGCCGGGAAGAGGGGGGCGCTTGTACTTGCTCACGAGTGGCTCCTTATTTGCCGCGGATCATGGCGATCAGGCTGCGGGGCACCAGGGCCGCCATCACCAGATGGACCGCCACGAATGCCGTCAGCAAGGCCATGGCGATGAAATGCACCCGGCGCGCAGCCTCGTATCCGCCCATCAGTTCGCGCAGCAGATCGAACTGCACCGACTTCCACAGCACCAATCCGGATAGCACCAGCACGGCGATATCGACCATGACGAACAGGTAGGCCGCGCGCTGCGCCTGGTTGTAGCGGCGCGGATCGGCGTGCGACAGCCTGCCGCGCAGCGCCGCGCCCAGGTCGGCGGCCAGGCCGCGGGCGCTCAGGGGGAAGAACTTGCGCCACAGGCGGCCGGTGGCGAGGTTCATCGCCAAATACAGGATGCCGTTGAAAAACAGCAGCCACATGCCGGCGAAGTGCCATTGCAGGGCCCCGCCCAGCCAGCCGCCCAGCGTGATCTCATTGGGAAAGACGAAGTCGAACAAGGGCGAGGCGTTATAGATGCGCCAGCCGCTCATGGCCATGACGACCACGGCCAGGGCATTGAGCCAATGCAGGGCGCGCAGCCAGCCCGGGTGGATGGGGGCGTCCGCCGGCGGGACGGGCGGCGCGTCGCGGCTTGCGGGGGTGGCCAACATGGCGGGACTCCGGTGCTCGTTGTCGTTGGCGCCATTCTTCTCCCGCGCCGATACCGAAGTCCTCACGCAAACTTAAATTAAATGTGATAACTCGGCCGCCCGGATTGGCGACAATAGGCGTATCGGCCCTCTTTAGAGTTTCCTGCCCATGGACACGCCCCGGCGCGTATTGATAGTCGAAGACGACGCCCACATCGCGGAATTGCTGCGCCTGCATCTGCGGGACGAGGGCTATGCGGTCGAGCATGCCGCCGACGGCAATGTGGGCATGCGCCTGCTGGAGGAAGGCAATTGGGACGCCCTGGTGCTGGACCTGATGCTGCCGGGCATCGACGGCCTGGAGATCTGCAAGCGGGCCCGCGCCATGGCGCGCTACACCCCCATCATCATCACCAGCGCGCGTTCCAGCGAAGTGCATCGCATCCTGGGCCTGGAACTGGGCGCGGACGATTACCTGGCCAAGCCGTTCTCGATGCTGGAACTGGTGGCGCGGGTGCGGGCGCTGCTGCGACGCAGCGAAGCCCTGGAGCGCAACGCGCGCCTGGACGCCGGCAGCCTGGTCCTGCATGGCCTGTCCATCGATCCGGTCGCGCGGACGGCCGAGGTCGACGGCCGCCGGCTGGAACTGACGCCCCGCGAGTTCGACCTGCTGCACTTCTTCGCGCGCCACCCGGACAAGGTGTTCTCCCGGCTGGACCTGCTGAACCAGGTGTGGGGCTACCGGCACGAAGGCTACGAACACACCGTCAATACCCATATCAACCGGCTGCGCGCCAAGATCGAGGCGGACTCGTCCAATCCGCGGCGCATCCTGACCGTCTGGGGCAGGGGCTACAAATTCGCCGCGGCGCCGGCTGCCGCGGGAGGCGCGCCATGAAACGGTTTACCCTGACCCAACGCCTTTCGGCCGTGTTCGCGCTGCTTCTGCTGGCATGCTGCGGGGCGTCGGCCTGGCTGCAGATCGCCGCCAATTCCCGCTACGAGCAGGAGGTGGTGCAGCGCCTGTCCAGCGGCCTGGCGCAGCACATCGCCGGCGCCAATGAACTGATGGACGCCGATGGCTGGCGGCCGCAGGCGGTGCGCTCGCTGTTCGACATGCTGATGGCGGTGAATCCCGCCGTGGAGGTGTACCTGTTGTCCAACGACGGCCGCATCGTGGGCGACGCCGCGCCCGACGGCCAGATCAAGCGCGACCGCGTGGACCTGGCCCCGGTGAAGCGCCTGCTGGCCGGCGGGATGCTGCCCATCGCCGGCGACGATCCGCGCAGCAGGGATGGGCAGAAGGTATTCAGCGCCGCGCCGGTGCGCGTGGGCGGACAGGAAAAGGGCTATGTCTACGTGGTGCTGCAGGGCCAGGCGCACGATGCGCTGGCGATGGCGGTGTCGCGCAGTTCGGTGCTGCGCACGACTTTGTGGTCGATCGCGCTGGTGGCGCTGCTGGGGCTGGCGGCGGGCCTGGCGGCATTCGCGCTGATCACGCGCCCCTTGCGCGGCCTGACCCGCGCGGTGCGCGCCTTCGGCGGCGACGATGGCATCGCCCTGGCCGCGCTGGAGCGTCCGGGCGATGCGCTGGACGACCGCGGCGACGAGATCGCGGTGCTGCGGCGCAGCTTCGTGCAGATGGGCGGGCGGATCTCCGACCAGTGGCGCGAACTGACGCGGCAGGACCAGCAGCGGCGCGACCTGGTCGCCAATATTTCGCACGATCTGCGCACGCCGCTGACTTCGCTGCACGGCTATCTGGAAACCCTGCGGCTGAAGGACGCGACGCTCGACCCCGCCGAGCGCCGCCGCTACCTGGACATCGCGCTGGCGCAAAGCCGCAAGGTGGGCCGCCTGGCGCAGGAACTGTTCGAGCTGGCGCGCCTGGAATCCGGGCTGGTGCGGCTGGAGCCCGAGACCTTTTCGCTGCCCGAACTGGTGCAGGACGTGATCCAGAAGTTCGAGCTGGCGGCCGAGGCGCGCCAGCAGCGGCTGACGACCGACATTCCGCGGGAACTGCCGCCGGTGCGCGCGGACCTGGGGCTGATCGAGCGCGTGCTGACGAACCTGCTGGACAACGCCATCCGCCACAGCCCGCCAGGCGGAAGCATCGAGCTGCGGCTGGGCATCGCGCAGGATCGGGTGCAGGTGCAGGTCAGCGATTCGGGCGCCGGCATTCCCGAGGCGCTGCGCGCCGGCCTGTTCACCCGGGCCAGCGCGCTGAACCGGGGGCCGGGCGAGAGCGGCGGGCTGGGGCTGGTGATCGTGCAGCGCATTTTGCAACTGCATCACAGCGAGATCCGGCTGGTGGAGCGGGCCGGATCGGGCGCGGTGTTCCAGTTCGGCCTGGCGGCCGCCCGCCAGGCCTAGGGGCGCCCGCCCGCCTATCCGGCGGGCGGCTGGCGGCGGACCGTGCCGCGGGAGGCGTCCACGTCCAGCATGTCGCCGGTGGCGACGTGTTCCAGGATGCCCTGCACATTGACGACGGCGGGAATGCCGAACTCCCGCGCCACGATGGCGCCGTGGGACAGGTAGCCGCCGGCCTCCATCACCAGGGCGCCGGCGCGCAGGAACAGGGGCGTCCAGGCCGGGTCCGTGGAAGGCGCCACGAGAATGCCGCCGGCCGGCATGGCGAGGCCTTCGTCCGGCGTGCGGGCGACGAAGGCGGCGCCTTGCGCCCGGCCGCCCGCCGCGGGCGTGCCGCGCCAGGTGCCGGGCGCGTCTTCCCCGGCCATGCGCGCCGCGCGCGCGGCCGCCGGCGCGGGCCCGTCGTCCTGGGCATGTTCGACGATCACGTCCCGGTCCGGCGTCGCCGCCCATGCATCTAACTGCGCGCGGCGCAGGGCCGCGCGGCGGGCGGCGGCCGCGGGAGCGAGCCGGCCTTCGGCCAGGGCGAAGAGTTCCGCGGCGGTCAGGTGGAAGACGTCGTCGGCAGCGCCCAATCCTTCCGGGCCGGCGTAGCGTTCGCCCAGGGCCAGCGCGCTGCGGCGCGCCGCGGCCAGGTAGGCCACCAGCACGCTGCGGGCGGCTTCGCGCTGCCTGCCTTCGAGGCGGGACGCGGCCAGCAGCCTGGCGGCCAGCGGGCGTAGCCAGAACGGCAGCGCGGCGCGCACGCGCCGCCAGGCCCCGCGCGCGGCGGATTCCTGCCTGGCGCGCAGCGTGGCGGAGTCGGCGCCGATCAGGTTCAGCACGCTGTCCAGCAGGTAGGCGGGCGCCTCGCGCCAGCGCGGGTTGCGCAGATAGGTTTCGTAGACGGCGCGGTGGCCGTAGCGGGCCAGGAAGTCCGCGAACGCCCGCTTGAACGGGCTGCCGTCGGGCAGCGCCGTGTTCCAGGCGGCGCTGTCGCGGCGCGGGTCGCGCAGCCAGGCTTGCGCTTCGGCGTCGGTGGCGGCGAGCCCGGCCAGGGCCATCAGCGCATAGCCTTGTTCGGCGGTCACGCTGGGTTCGCCTCCCGCCATCAGCGCGGCCGTTAGCGCGTGGCCTTCGCCCGGGCAGGCCTTTTCGACCAGCTCCAGCAGCTTGGACAGCGCGCCGCCGCCCGAGCCCTGCAGGAAGAACAGGTCGTCCGCGGCCAGGACGGTCAGGAACTGTTCGCGCAAGCGGGCGCCCAGCCCCGCGCCCGAATCGGGCAGGGGTTCTTCCAGCCAGGCTTGCGCGCGCGCCAGCAGCCGCGGCAGGTCGGCGGCGGCCCGCCGGCGCAAGGGGGCGGCGCGGCGGAGGTAGCGCAGGATGCGCAGGCCGTGCCGCAAGCGCTGCGCGGGCGTGGCCGGCGGCACCGCGATGGCGGGCTGGGGGCCGCCCAATAGCGCGTTCATGGCCGGCGGCGGCACGCCCAGCGCGTCGTAGCCGACCCATTGGATGACCGAGGCGTCCAGGTACACGCGGCCCTGGAACAGCGCCGCCAGCCGAGCGCCCGGCAGCGTCGCATAGCCGCTGAGTTCGAAGCCGCGGGTCAGCATGCGCTGGGCCATGACCCGCCCGGTGTCCCATTCCAGCGCCGACATGGCCTGCGGCAGGACCTCGCGCGTGTTGCCGCGCGACCAGTACGAGGGCTGCGACCGCAGCGCCGGATAGGTATGGCGCGCCGTCGCGGTGATGGGCCGAGCCTGCAGGATCCAGAACTGCCGCCCGTCCCACGCCCATTCGAGATCGTGGCCGCCGCCCGCGTAATCCAGCGCGCGGGCCGCGTCGCGCGCGATGTCTCCCAGCTTTTCGGCCTGGGCGTCCGTCAGCACGGCCTGCGCGGCGCGTTCGGGGGGCGTGCCGGCCAGGCTGGTGCCCTGGCCGGCGGCGGCGGGCAGGCTGGCCTGGCGCTTGGCGCCCACGCGCCGCTGCGCCAGCGGCCAGGCCTGGCGCAGGTAGTCTTCGCGCAGCCGGTATTCGTCGCCGTCCGCCTGGCCGCCGACCAGCGATTCGCCCAGGCCCCAATTGGCATGGATCAGCATGTCGTCGTGGCGGCCGGAGACGGGATCGACGGTGAAGGCGATGCCGGACGAGACGGCGTCGATCAGCGGCATCACGACCACCGCCATGCCGGCGCCGGCGGCGTCCAGGCCCAGCCGCTGCCGGTAGGCCCGGGCCTGCGGCGTCCATTGCGAATCCCAGATCCGCCTGACCGCATCCACCGCGGCTTGCGCGCCCAGCACGTTCAGGCAGGAAAGGTGGATGCCCGCGAACGAGGCCGCCGCGGAATCCTCCTGCGGCGCGGAGGAACGCAGGGCCAGCGGGCGCGCCAGCCAGCCGCGCTCGCGCAGCGCCTCCAGCAGGGCTTGCGCCACCGCTGGCGGCACTTCCTGGCCGGGCTGCCGGCCCAGGCTGGCCCGCGCCGACAGCACGACGCCGTCCGGCACCGGCACGCCCAGCCCCGCCATGCGGGCCAACTGCCAGCCCTTGCCGCCCGCGGCTTCGGGGCCGGCCAGCGCCGCGGCCGCCCAGTCCAGCACCAGGGCCGTCATGCCGCGTCTGCGGCGGCGGCGCCGCGCAGGAACAGGCTGATCGCGGCGTCGAATTCGGTCCTGAGCGCGGCGCCGGACCGATCCAGCCAGCGCAGCATCGCGCCCAGGTACAGGAACTGCAATTGGTGGGCCAGCAGCGCCGCGGGCAGGTCCGCGCGCAACTGGCCCGCCGCTTGCGCATCGGCGACCAGCGACGTGAACAGGTCCAGCAGGCCGCTGCGCGGATAGCGGCCGCCGCCGTCTTCGCCGGGCTGCAGCGTGGCCAGGCGGTAGCGCAGATAGGGGCCCAGATAGGCACGGTGGGATTCCGACCAGTGCGCCGAGGCGTGCAGGATGCGCGTCAGGCGCTGCGCGAACGACGGCAGTTTCCGCAGCGCGGGCCCGAGCGCCGCCAGGGTGGCGGCGAGTTCGCCATGGAAACGATGCGCCAGCAACGCTTCCTTGACCGGAAAGTGGTTATAGAGCGTGCCCTTGGAGACGTCCGCCTGGGCGGCGATCTGCTCCATCGTGACGGCGTCGTAGCCCAGCGTTTCGAAGAGGCGATAGGCAGTCTGGGCAAGATGGTCCAGCGTCTGCTGGCGCTTGCGTTCGCGGCGTCCGGCATCGGGGGCCGCGGGCATCGGAAGATCGGGACGGGACATGGCGGCAAATATTAGACGATGAGCAAAATTGTACGTCGTCTAATATTTTCGGTCCAGCCCCGTCTCCGGCGCTTCGTGCGGGGTCAGGCCGCGGCGGGCATCTCGCCGTGGAGCAGGTAATCCAGCAGTTCGCGCACCGAGCGCATGGCGTTGCCGAACGGCAGCTTGGACGCGCCGCGGAAGAACAGGCCGCGGCTGACTTCGCCGCGCATGGCGGCCGCGAGCTTCAGGTCGATGCAGAATTGGCCGAAACGCGAGATGCCGTCGCGCAGCCCGCATTGCGTCAGGCAGTCCATGCGCTGGCTGCAGCGCCGCGCATCGCAGCGCGCATTGGCCTGTAGCGTTTTTTCCTGGCGCAGGTAGCGCGTCAGCCAGGGCGTCGGCACGGCGCGGGCGGGCAGGCCGGCCACGCTGGTGAATTCGGCCAGTTGGTCGGGGTCGGCGTCGATCAGCACGCGCTTGAAGTTTTCGTGCGCGTCGCCTTCGATGGTGACGGCGAAGGCGGTGCCCACCTGCACGCCGTCGGCGCCGTGGCCCAGCCAGTGGCGCACTTGTTCATGGCTGCCCACGCCGCCGGCCACGATGAGCCGGGGGGTGTCCTTGCCCAGTTGCAGTTCCGCGAACAGCTTGTGGCAATCGGCCAGCACGCGCTTGAAGTCGAAGCGTTCGTCGTGGAGGTCGTCCAGGCGCGCGGCGCCCAGGTGGCCGCCGGCATGGCCGGGGTGCTCGATCACGACGGCGTCGGCCAGCCGGCCCTTCTTCATCCATTTTTTAAGCACCGCGGCCACGCCGCGCGCTTCGGACAGGATGGGAACCAGCGCCACTTTGGGGAAGTCGGCGGTCATTTCGGGCAGGTCCAGCGGCAGGCCGGCGCCCATCACGATGGCTTGGGCGCCGCTTTCGCACGCCTGGCGCACCAGGGCGGGATGGTCGCGCACGGCTTTCATGACGTTCACGGCGACCAGGCCGCGGCCCTGGGCCGTCTCCAGGGCGGCGCGCACTTCGCGGTGCAGCGCTTCCAGGTTGGCGCTGTCTATCAGGTCGCGGTCATGGCACCGCTCGGTCTTTTCTAGCAGGTCGGGATGGTGATGGCGCAAATCGACGCTGGCAATGGTGCCCACGGCGTTCTGGCTGGCGACGGCGCCGGCCAGACGGTGGGCGGATACGCCGACGCCCATGCCGCCCTGGATAATGGGCAGCAATTCGCGTCCGGCGAGGGTGAGTGATTTGAACCACGTCATGTCAAGTCTTTCCTCTGGTCAAGTGGACAGAGGCTAGAGCAAGGGACCGCGTATCGCCTTGCGCTGGATCAAGTGGGCAGGCAATGGGGCGGGCGGTCAGCCGACGCGGCCCGTCAGCCTGCGCGCGGCCTGCAGCACGGGAGCCAGGTGGTCCGGGTTGTAACGATGGGCCGGCGCGGTCAGCGTTACCGCGGCCGCGATGCCGCCGGACAAGAGGAAGACCGGCGCGGAGATGCCCGCCACTTCGCTCAGCCGGTCGCCCGTTGCGGCGAAATAGCCGTCCTGGCGGATCCGGGCGTACAGCGCCTGATCCGGACCGGGCGCGTGGCCCAGGATGTCGTCGAACGCCATCAGCACCCGTCCGCCGCTGCCGCGGTCCAGCGGCAGCAGGTCGCCGGCGCGGATGTGGTCGCGCACCGGATGCGGAGAGTCCACGCGGTACAGGCACAGGCGGGCATCGCCCTGGCGCACGTGATAGGCCGCGCTTTCGCCAGTGGCGGCCACCAGGTCCCGCAGGACCGGCATGACCACTTGTTCCAGCGAAAACGACGCCGAATAAATGCTGTGCAGGCGGGCCACTTCGGCGCCCAGCGCATAGCGCCCGTCGTCCAGCCGGCGGATCCATTGCGCGTGTTCCAGGGACGCCAGCAGGCGCAGCACGGTGCTCTTATACAGGCGCGTGCGTTCGGCCAGTTCTCCCAGCGACAGCGTGCGGTCGGCAGGGGTGAACACCGCCATCAGGCTCATCGCCCGGTCGACCGCGGCTACGCCGCCTTCGGCGGCATCGGCATCGGCAACGGACTTGGTGACGGCTTTACGAGGCATGGCCAACTCCGGCGGCACGGCGCAGATCGGTCTGCATATTCCATCCTTTAGAACGATTGGCGGCCATTGTAGGCATAGACCTGCTGGAAAACCTGCTTGACAGCCCATTCCTGTTCGATTTTAATTCTATTAGAAAGAACATTGTTCTATTAGATAGAATTTTAAGAAATCAAGCAGGAGACAGAACCATGGCGCATGACGACCCTATCCAGGCGGACGTCCTGATCAGTGAAGTCGGGCCGCGCGACGGGCTGCAATCGGTGAAGGCCACCATGCCGACCGCCGGCAAGTTCGCGTGGATCGATGCGCTGGTCGCCGCGGGCGTGCGCGAAATCGAAGTGGCCTCGTTCGTGCCGGCCCGGCTGCTGCCGCAGATGGCCGACGCGGCGGAGGTGGTCGCCCATGCGGTCCGCCATCCGGGGGTGACCGTGATGGCGCTGGTTCCGAATCTGCGGGGTGCCGAAGCCGCGCTGCGCGCCGGGGTCCACAAACTGACTTTGCCGGTTTCCGCCAGCCGCGCCCATTCGCTGGCCAATGTGCGCAAGACGCCGGAGCAAATGGTGGAAGAGGTCCGCGCCATCGCGCAGTTGCGCGATGGCCTGGCGCCTGGCGTCAAGCTCGAGGCCGGCATTTCGACGGCCTTCGGCTGCACCTTGCAGGGCCGGGTGCCCGAAGACGAGGTCATCCGCCTGGCCGCGATGTGCGTGGAAGCGGGCGCGGACGAGTCCGGCCTGTCCGACACCGTGGGCTATGCCAACCCTGCCCAGGTGCGTCGGTTGTTCCGGCGCCTGCGCAGCGAACTCGGGCCCAGGGCCGGCGCCGCCCACATGCACAACACGCGGGGGCTGGGCCTGGCCAATTGCCTGGCGGCCTGGGACGAGGGCGTGCGCACCTTCGACAGTTCGCTGGGCGGCCTGGGCGGCTGCCCCTATGCGCCGGGCGCTTCGGGGAACGTGGTCACCGAAGACCTGGTGTTCATGTTCGAGGCGATGGGTGTGCGCACGGGGATCTCGATCGAAAAAATCATCGCCGCGCGCGCGCCGCTGGCCGCAGGCCTGCCGGGCGAGCCGCTGTACGGCATGACGCCGGACGCCGGCCTGCCCAAGGGCTTCGTGCCGACTTGCTAGCCCGCTTGCCGACGCGGCAAGGGCGGCGTTCCGCCCGAGCCGCGCTTCCACTGCGTCGAGCCATTTGTTCCTGAAGGTGCTTCACATGCCCAGCCGTTTCCCTTTCCGCCTTCCGTACGAAGGCATCCGCGTCGTCGAATTCACCCACATGGTGATGGGGCCTACCTGCGGCATGCTGCTGGCGGACCTGGGCGCCGAAGTCATCAAAGTCGAACCGATAGGCGGCGATTCCACGCGCAGGCTGCTGGGGTCCGGCGCGGGTTTCTTCCCCATGTTCAACCGCAACAAGAAGAGCATCGCGCTGGACCTGAAGCAGCCCGAGGGTATCGAGGCCGCGCGGCGCCTGATCGACTCGGCGGACGTGGTCAGCGAGAACTTCAAGTCCGGCGTGATGGAGAAGCTGGGCCTGGGGTACGGCGCGCTGAAGGCGCGCAACCCCCGCCTGATCTATGTCAGCCACAAGGGATTCCTGCCGGGCCCGTACGACAACCGGACCGCACTGGACGAAGTCGTGCAGATGATGGGCGGGCTGGCCTACATGACGGGCCGCGCCGGCGATCCGCTGCGCGCCGGCGCCAGCGTCAACGACATCATGGGCGGCATGTTCGGCGCGCTGGGCGCGATGGCGGCGCTGGCCCAGCGCGAACATACGGGCGAGGGCATGGAAGTGCAGGCCTCATTGTTCGAGAACAACGTTTTCCTGGTGGGCCAGCACATGATGCAGCACGCCATGACGGGGAATGCGCCGGCGCCGATGCCCGGCCGCATTTCCGCCTGGGCCGTGTACGACGTGTTTACCGTGAAGGACGGCGAACAAGTGTTCCTGGCTGTCGTCAGCGACAAGCAATGGGACATTTTCTGCCGCGCGTTCGGACTGGCGGAGTGGCTGACGGACCCGCGCCTGAAGACCAATAACGACCGCGTGCAGGCCCGCGACTGGCTGATGCCGCAACTGCGTTCGCATCTGGCCGGCTACCGCGCGTCGGAGTTGGCGGCGCGCTTCGAACAAGAAGGCCTGCCGTTCGCGCCCATCACCCGCCCTGAACAGCTCTTCGACGATCCGCACCTGAAGGCCACGGGCGGGCTGGCGCCCGTCACGCTGCCGGATGGCCGGGAAACGCGCGTGCCATTGGCCCCGCTGACACTGGACGGCGTCCAGCCGCCCATCCGCCTGCAGCCGCCGGCCGTGGGCGCACACACCGACGAGCTGCTGCGCGCCGTCGGCTATCGCGACGATGAAATCGCGGCCTTGAAGGCAAGGCACATTACACAAGGAGACAAACCCTCATGATCGCTCTATCTCGCCGCTCGTTCCTGGGCGCCGCCCTATGCGCGGCTGCGTTGCCGCTGCGGGCGCAGACCGCAGGAAGCTATCCCGACAGCCGTCCCATCCGCTTGATCGTTCCCTACACGCCGGGCGGAGGCACGGATTCCGTGGCTCGCGCCATCGCGGCCAAGATCACCGGCGAGGCCGGCTGGTCCGTCGTGGTCGAGAACCGCCCGGGCGCAGGCGGCAACATCGGCCTGGACTATGTCGCCAAGGCCAGGCCCGACGGCCTCATGCTGGGTCTGGGGCAGACCTCCAATCTGGCGATCAACCCCGCCTTGATGCCGAAGATGCCTTTCGATGCCGGCAAGGATTTTGCCGCGGTCGCCCTGATCGCGTCGCTGCCGGTGGTGCTGGTGGTGAAGGCCAACGCCCGCTGGAACACCTTGGCGGACCTGATCCGCGATGCCCGCGCGGCTCCCGGCTCCATCAAGCAGGCGCTGGCCGGGTCGGGCACCGTGGGCCACCTGGCGGGCGAACTGCTGGCGTACCAGGCGAAGTTCCAAGTGCTGAACGTGCCGTACCGCGGCGCCGCGCCGGCGTTGAATGACCTGTTGGGCGAAAACACCGACTATATGTTCGCCACGCCGCAGGCCGCCCAGGAAATGCTGAAGGGCAAAGTGCTGCGCCCCTTGGCCGTCACGGCAAGGGCGCGGTTGCCCATCCTGCCCGATGTCCCCACCGTGGCCGAGTCCGGCTTCGACGGCTTCGAGGCGCTGGATTGGAAGGCGCTGGTGGCGCCCGCCGGAACGCCCCGCGACGTGATCCTGGCGGTCAATGGCGTCGTCGAGAAAGTCCTGGCCGATCCTGCCACGGTGGCGCTGTTCACCGCCGAAGGCAGCACCGCGATGGGCGGCGCGCCCGAGTCGGCGCAGCAATACATCCTGCAGGAACAGAAAAAGTGGGCCCGCCTCATCAGCGAGGCCAATATTCAGACCGCTGCCTAAAGCGGCCGGCCGGAATCGGAAGGAGACATTCTCATGACATCGTTTTTCAATTGCGGCGGCGCCTTGCCGCGCATCCTGGCCGCCGCCGCGATCGGCATGGCCTGCCTGCCGGCTCAGGCCGCCGGTGGCGTGGCCGACTGGCCCGACAAACCCGTGCGGCTGGTGGTGCCGTATTCACCGGGAGGAACAACGGACTACGCCGCGCGCCAGGTCGCGCAGAAGCTGTCCGAGGCGACCGGCAAGACATTCATCGTCGACAACAAGACCGGCGCGTCCGGCACGATCGCCACGCAGGAAGTGGTGCGTTCGGCGCCCGACGGCAGCACCTTTCTGGTGACCGACACCACGTATGCGATGCTGCCGCTGCAGTTCGCAAAGCTGCCGTGGGACTACCGGAACGACCTGATCCACGTCGGCGAGATCATCGAAACACCGCTGGTGCTGCTGGTGCCGGAAAAGTCGCCTTTCACCACGATGGAGCAGCTTGTCGCGTATGCGCGGGCCCATCCCGGCAGGCTCAACTACGGTTCGGGCGGCCAGGCCAGCTCGACGCACCTGGCGGCCGAAATGTTCAAGAGCGCGGCGGGCATCTCGCTGACGCACATTCCGTACCGCGGGGCGGGCGCGGCGTTGGCGGACGTGATGGCCGGCCAGATCGACGTGCTGATCACGGCCGCGCCCACCGCCATCCCGCCGGTGCAGGGCGGCCGCGTGCGGGCGCTTGCCGTCAGCGGCGACGCCCGCCTGGCGACGCTGCCCGACGTGCCGACGTTCGCCCAGGCGGGTCTTCCGTCCTATCAGGTGCTGAACTGGTTCGGGCTGGCCGCGCCCAAGGGCACGCCGCCGGCCATCGTCGACAAGATGAACCGCCTGGTGTCTCAGGTGATGGGCGACCCGGCGATGCGGGAGAACATGGCGCGCCAGGGCGCCCGGCACCGGTCCATGACCGTCGGGGAATTCGGCGGCTATGTCCGGGAGCAGATCGTGCTGTGGGCGGACGTGGGCGAACGCGTCGGCATCAAGCCGGAGTAGGGGACGAGCATGTGGAATCTGGACTTCACGCCGCCGGTCGTCGTTCAGGCGCGCGTCATCGCCACGCTGCCGGAGAGCCTGCGGCGCAGGCAGCGCAGCGCCTGGGCCGACGCCAACAAGGCGGGGCAGGTTGTCGATTGCTTCCTGGAAGGGCCGGTGTTCGATGCCTCGGGCGCCTTGTACGTCACGGACATTCCGCACGGGCGCATCTTGCGGGTCGACGGCATGCGCGACTGGCATACGGTCGCCGAGACCGGCGGCTGGCCCAACGGCCTGGCCCTGCATCGCGACGGCAGCCTGTGGGTGGCCGACTACCGCCTGGGCATCCTGCGCTGCGACGTAGGCAGCGGCCGGGTGGAAACCGTGCTGGCGCACCGCAACAGCGAGGCCTTCAAAGGCGTGAACGACCTGGTTTTCGACCGCGCGGACCGCCTCTATTTCACGGACCAGGGACAGACCGGCCTGCACGATCCGCAGGGGCGGGTCTACCGTTACGATGCCGACGGCGGCCGCCTGGACCTGCTGCTCGCGAACGCGCCCAGCCCCAACGGCATCGCGCTGGACGCGGAGGAAAAAGTGCTGTTCGTGGCGGTCACCCGGGCCAACCAGGTCTGGCGGGCGCCGCTGATGCCGGACGGTTCGGTGAGCAAGATGGGGGCGTTCCGGACCTTCTTCGGCACCAGCGGGCCGGACGGCCTGGCCACGACGCCGGACGGCCGGCTGCTGGTGGCCCACGCCAGCCTGGGGGGCGTCTTCGTGCTGAATGCGGGGGGCGAGGTCACGCATTTTCTGAAAAGCCCCATAGGCGGAAGCACCGTGACCAACGTAGCGATTCGCCCCGGCGGCGGCTCCGTCGTGATGACGGAATCCGCGACCGGGGCGATCCTCGAAGCGCCGCTGCCGGCCTGAGCCGCTTACCCCAGCAGCTTGACGATCGCCGGCACGGAGAGCACGGCGGTGTAGTAGCCCATGAACTGGACGCCGGTATTGAAGCCGAACAGGCGCGACAGCAGCCCGCCAAACAGGCCCATGGTCAGGATCACGAGCAGGCCCAGGAACTGGCCTTCCCAGACGCTGATCACGATGATCAGGCCGACGAAGGTGGCGATGATGGCTTCATGGCTGACCTTGCGCGACACGAACAGCGCGGCGCGGCGCGCGAAGTTCATGGCGAACGGGTAGGACACCACCGCGGCCAGCAGCACCGCCAGCATGCCGTAGCCCAGGAACTCCCAGTGGCTGAGCAGGTTGTGCAGATTGTGCGTCTGGCCGCTGGCGGCGTCCACGGTGAACCGCGGCGGCGCATTGAACAGCGGCGCGGCGGGGCCGGCGGCCACGGGGCTCAGCGGCAGGCCGAAGGCGATCAGGGGAATCAGCGCCTCGGCGATGTAGGTGGCCTCGGTGACGCCGTTGCGCGCGCTCAGCACGGTCGTCAGGCGGTGGTAGGCATGCTTGATGCGCGAACCGACCAGTTCGCCCAGCACCACGGTCATGGCCACCGGGCTGAACACGAAGGTGGCGCTGGAGATCGCCGCGGTGGCCAGCGTCCAGCGCGTCTGCGTGCGGTCCATGACCTTCAGGGGATTGGGAAAATACCCGGACCAGCCCTTGACGTCGGGCGCCAGCGAGAACGTGCGCACCTTGTCGCGCATCATCCGCGAGCGACCCTGCGGCGAAACCACTGTGAACAGGTCCGCGATCAGCGGTCCGATGGCGATGCCCAGGAAGTAGCTGATGCTCAGTTTCACTCCGTACTTGGCGGTCAGGCTTTGCAGCGCGACGATGACCACGACGAACGGCACCAGCAGCGCCACCGCGGCCCAGCGTCCGGCCGAGAAGTAGGCGATCAGCACCGCCGCGGCCAGGAAGATCCAGGGTGCGGACTTCGTGATGGCCGCGCCGAACGGCGCCAGCAGCACGGCGAACAGCACCGCCAGCGGCACCGCCACGAAGGCGGCGACGATGGCGCCCGACACCATCTTGCGCAGCGCGATGTGCGGCACGCCCAGTTTGCGCAGCATGTTCGCGTCCTGCAGGAGCGGCGTGGCCAGGGTGTCGCCGGGGATGCCCAGCAAGGCCGTGGGCACGGCGTGCGTCATGTGCTTGGCGACCGCGCCGGCCAGGAAAAAGGTGAAGACGCCCGCGGGCGGCACGCCCAGCAGGACTACCAGCAGGGTCAGCGGCGCGAGCGTGGTGGTTTCGTCGGTGCCGGACACCAGGCCGATGGCCGCGAACACCACCGCGCCCAGCAGGCCCATCGCGGCCGCCACCATGATCTGTTCGAGAAGGATGGGATCGCTCATGCCAGCGCCTCCTTGCCTGAACCCTGGGGCGCCGGGGCGCGGGCGGACGGCGGGGACGGCTGGGCGGCGGGCTCGGCGAACAGGTCGTACAGGTCCAGTTCCTTCAGTTCGCGCACCACCGGTTCCGGCAGATCGGCAAGCGTGCCCAGGCCGCCGGGCTGCTCGGCCAGTTCGGCCAGCACTTCGGCGCGCCAGGCGGGATCCTGCGTGGAGCCGTGCTCGATGACTTCGCGCTTGGGCGGGAACAGGCGGGCGCAGACGACGCCCGCCAGCACGCAGCCCGCCAGGCCGGCCAGCATGGCGTAGGCATGGGCCAGCTCGGCGGACGCCACGATGCCGCGCAGCCAGCGGCTGGCGGCGAAAAAGCCCGCCACGCTGATGGCGATGCCGATGCCGATGGCCCAGGCGAGGTGGCGCAGGTCCACCGTGTCGCTCCAGACTTCCGCCAGGCGCGTGGAAGGCGCCGGGGTATTCGGATTCATGTCTCTCTCCTCTGTGGTCGGGCGGCGCCGGGGGAATCCGGGCGCCGCCTCTGTTCTTGTGGGGCCGGGGCGGCCAGGTCTATCGGGGGGTGCGCAGCTCCTCCAGCAAGGCCAGCGCGCGGTCGGTGCGGACGTCCCGCTCCGCCGCCATGCGCCGGGCGATCGTGTCGATTTCCGCGCCCGCCGCGCCCGCCACCAGCGCGATGTTGCGGGCGTGCAGCGCCATGTGGCCGCGCTGGATGCCTTCGGTGGCCAGCGCGCGCAGCGCGCCCAGGTTCTGGGCCAGGCCCACGGCCACGGCCACTTCGCCCAGTTCCTGCGCGGAACGCACGTCCATGATCTTCAGCGCCAGGCGGGCCAGCGGATGGGTCTTGGTGGCGCCGCCCACCAGGCCCACGGGCATGGGCATTTCGATGGAGCCCACCAGCGCGCCCGAGTTGTCTTTTTCCCAATGGGTGAGCGAGGTGTAGCGGCCCCCGCGGCAGGCATAGGCGTGGGCGCCGGCTTCCACCGCGCGCCAGTCGTTGCCCGTGGCGACGATGACGGGGTCGATGCCGTTCATGATGCCCTTGTTGTGGGTCGCGGCGCGGTAGGGGTCGATGGCGGCGAAGGTATAGGCGTCCAGCACGCCTTCGATGATGTCGGCGCCGCTGCGCTCCTTGGTGTCCAGCGCCTGCGGCGTCAGGCGCACCCGGGCGCGCGCCAGGCGCAGGTCGGCCAGGTTGGACAGGATGCGCAGGCGCACCGATCCGCCCGCAATCTCCTCGACCAGCGGCGCCACGGCCTCGGCCATGGTGTTGACGGTGTTGGCGCCCATCGCGTCGCGCACGTCCACGATCAGGTGCAGCACGATCATGGGGCCGCGCGGCGTGTCGGGGAAGACGTGGACTTCGATGTCGCGGCAGCCGCCGCCCAGTTCGATCAGCACCTTGTCGCGGCTGTTGGCCAGCGCAAGAATGCGCTCGCGCTCGCGCAGCAGGGCCAGCCGCGCGCCGTGCGGATCGGCCAGCCCCAGCACCTGCACCTGCGCGCGCATCAGCGGCGCGGTGCTGGACGTTTCGAAGCCGCCGCATTCGCGCGCGAGCTTGGCCATATAGGACGCCGCGGCGACCACGGACGGTTCCTCGACCGCCATCGGCACCAGCACGTCGCGGCCGTTCACCTGGAAGTTGCCGGCCACGCCCAGCGGCAATTCGAACGACCCGATGACGTTCTCGATCATGCCGTCGGCGCGGGCCAGGCCGAGCGCGCCGGGATGGGCCAGCGACTGGCGTTCCTCGGGCGTGAGCCCGGCGGCGTCCGCGATGGCGGACAGGCGTTCGGCGGGGGTCAGGGCGCGGAAATTGGGCAGGCGTGAATCGGCCACGATGGCGTGTCTCCATATCAGAATCAAGTGGCCTGATTCTAGGTAAACTGTACCGGCATTGAGAGGTACAGTTTGGGCAAACAGTACCATTGCACTGCACCAATTTCGACGATACCCAGCGGGAATCCCAGCATGGACGAAGCAAGCCTTCCGGGCAGGCCGCAACGCGCCGCCCCGATAGCCGAAAGCCTGGCCAGGCTGATCGGCCAGCAGATCGCCGACGGTGTCTACCGCGCGGGCGACAAGCTGCCGTCCCTGCGCGAACTGGCGCAGTTGCACCGCTACGCGAAGAACACGGTGGTGGTGGCGTTCGAAATGCTGGTCGCGCGGGGCCTGGTGGAACCGCGCCGGGGATCCGGCTTCTTCGTGCTGGAGACGGGCCGGGCGCGCAAGGCCGCCGACGAGGAGCCCGGCCAGTTGAGCCGCGCCATGGATATCGTGTGGCTGATGCGCGAGCAGCTCAAGACCCAGCCCGACGCGGTCTCCGTGGGCGACGGCTTTCCGCCCGTGGAGTGGCTGGCCGACATGCGCATGGACCGCTATCACCAGAAGGTGGTGCGCACCGGCCTGGGGGCCCTGTTCCGCTATGGCAGCCGCTTCGGCTATGCGCCGCTGCGCGAAAGCCTGGTGCGCAAGCTGGGCGACGTCGGGATCAATGCGGCGCCGCCGCAACTGGTGCTGACGCACGGCGCCAACGAGGCCATGGACCTGGCGATCCGCTATTTCGTGCCGCCGGGCGCGGCCGTGCTGGTCGACAACCCGGGCTATTACCCCTTGTTCGGCAAGCTGAAGCTGGCCGGGGCGCGCATGCTGGGCGTGCCGCGCCTGTCCGACGGCCCCGACACCGCCGCGCTCGAAGCGCTGCTGCAACGCGAAAAGCCGCGCCTGTTCTTCACGCAATCGCTGGCGCACAATCCCACCGGCTCCGACATTTCGCCGGCCAAGGCCTACAAGGTCCTGCAACTGGCGGACCGCTACAACCTGACGGTGGTCGAGAACGACCCGCTGGCCGACTTCAAGCCCACCTCGGCGGTGCGCCTGTCGTCGCTGGACCAGCTCGAACGCACTATTTATATCGGCAGCTTCTCCAAGTCATTTTCGGCGGCGCTGCGCGTGGGGTTCATCGCGTGCAACGCGGCGCTGGCCAGCGACCTGGCCGACCTCAAGGCGCTGGTGCACGTCAGCAGTTCCGAGTACTGCGAGCGCATGGTCGACGTGATGCTGCGGGAAGGCCATTACGAGCGCCATCTGGTCAGGCTGCGCCAGCGGCTGGAAGCCGCCACCGGCAACGCCTTGCAGGTGCTCGATTCGCTGGGCGCCGAAGTATTCGCCCGCCCGACCAGTTCCCTTTATCTGTGGTCGGCGTTTCCGGGCGTGGACGATTCCCTTGCCCTGGCCGCCGAACTGATGCCGGAGAAGGTCATCATGGCGCCGGGGCGCGTGTTCAACGTGGACCCGACGGCGGTGTCGCCCTGGTCCCGGTGCAATGTCGGCGCCATCGGATCGCCCCGGTTCCATGCGACGCTGAAGCAGCGCCTGGCTCAGCGGTAGTCGAATCCCTCGAACCATTGCTTCATCAGGGCCTCCGCCTGCAAGCTCAGGTTGCGCAAGGGCGGCGCGTCGGGCGAACGGCGCGCGCCCTGCACGGCGAAGCGGCGCACGCCGCGGCGGGCGAGTTCCCGGGCCAGGGCCAGCAGCCGGGTTTCGTTGAGCCAGTCGGGATGCCAAGTGATGCGGCATTCGAAGTCCCGGCCGGCCGACAGCAACTGGCTCAGGCAGGCCAGGGCGGGGCGCTCGGAATCGCGGCGGCCGGTGATGTCGTCGTAGCCCTGGGAATCGGCCTTGATGTCCAGGCCGACCCAGTCCAGATGGCGCAGCACGTCGGCCAGTCTCAGCGGATAGATGCCGGCGGTGTGCAGGCCGACCCGGTAGCCCATGCGCCGGACGTCGCGGATCATCTGCGGCAGGCGCGGCTCGCTCAGCGGTTCGCCGCCCGAGAACACGACGGCGTCGAGCAGGCCCTTGCGGGTTTCCAGGAAGGCGCGCATTTCACGCCAGTCATAGCGCGCGGCGCGGGTCTGCAGTTCGGTGTTGTGGCAGTAGTGGCAGCGCCAGGGGCAGCCCGAGATGAAGACGACGGCGGCCAGTTGGCCCGGCCAGTCCACGGTGGAAAAGGGCACCAGCCCGCCCACCGCCTGGGCGTGCCGCGGCAGGGGCTGGATGACGGGCTGCGGCGGGGCCGGGTAGGCCGGCCTGGCGGCCAGCCGGCGCGTGGCCGGACTGGCGCCCGGCCCGCAGGCCGGGCCGGATCGCGCCCCCTCAGGCGCGGCGTTCGACGAAGAAGCGGCGTTCATTGAATTCGCCTTGCTTGCCGGTGTTGAAGGACGCGACCGGACGGTGGTAGCCCATTACGCGGGTCCAGATCTCGCAGCGCACGCGCTGGCTGTCGTCCAGCTTCGGGGTGGAAGCGGCGGTGACTACAGGGGCGGTCAAGGTTTGCATAGAGGTTCCTTTTGAGAGGGTGCCGGGCGGATGCCCGGCGGATCGGTCCGGGGCCTGCCGGGAGCGGCGGGCCCTAGGCCGGGGCGCAGCATGCCGATTGTTTGGCGAGCAGCTCGGCATCGCATTTGGGGCAGAACTCGTGGTGCCCTGTCAGATAGCCGTGGTTGGGGCAGATGGAGAACGTGGGCGTGATCGTGATGTAGGGCAGCCGGAAGTTCGACAGCGCGCGGCGCACCAGTTGCTTGCACGCGCCGGCGGACGAGACCGCTTCGTTCATGTACAGGTGCAGCACGGTGCCGCCGGTGTACTTGCTTTGCAGCGCTTCCTGCAGTTCCAGCGCATGGAACGGATCGTCGGTGTGGCCCACCGGAAGCTGGCTGGAATTGGTGTAGTAAGGCTGCGATTCGCTGCCGGCCTGCAGGATGCCGGGATAGCGCTTCCTGTCTTCGCGGGCGAAGCGGTAGGTGGTGCCTTCGGCGGGGGTGGCTTCGAGGTTGTACAGGTGGCCCGTCTGTTCCTGGAATTCGGTCATGCGCTCGCGCACGCGGTCCAGCAGCCGCAGCGCCATCGCGTGGCCGGCCGCGGTGGTGAGGTCTTCGGCGTCGTCCGTGAAGTTGCGGATCATTTCGTTGATGCCGTTCACGCCCAGGGTGCTGAAGTGATTGCGCAGCGTGCCCAGGTAGCGGCGGGTGTAGGGATAGAGTCCCTGGTCGATGTAGCGCTGCACCACCTTGCGCTTGGTCTCCAGCACGTCGCGGCCCAGTTCCAGCAGGTGGTCCAGGCGCGCCATCAGCCGGGCTTCGTCGCCCCGGCAGGTGTAGCCCAGGCGCGCGCAGTTCACGGTCACCACGCCCACCGACCCGGTCTGCTCGGCCGATCCGAACAGGCCGTTGCCGCGCTTGAGCAATTCGCGCAGGTCCAGTTGCAGGCGGCAGCACATGGAACGCACCATGTGCGGCTCCAGGTCCGAATTCAGGAAGTTCTGGAAGTACGGCAGTCCGTAGCGCGCCGTCATCTCGAACAGGCGTTCGGTATTGGGATGGTCCCAGTCGAAGTCGGGCGTGATGTTGTAGGTGGGAATGGGGAAGGTGAACACGCGGCCCTTCGCGTCGCCGGCCATCATGACTTCGATGTAGGCGCGGTTGATCATGTCCATTTCGGCTTGCAGGTCGCCGTAGGCGAACGGCATTTCCTCGCCGCCCACGTAGGGGATCTGTTCGCGCAGGTCGGCCGGGCAGGTCCAGTCGAAGGTCAGGTTGGTGAAGGGCGTCTGCGTGCCCCAGCGGCTGGGCACGTTCAGGTTGTAGATGAGTTCCTGCATCGCCTGCTTCACGTCGCCGTACGTCATGGCGTCGCGGCGGATGAAGGGCGCCATGTAGGTATCGAAGGAACTGAAGGCCTGCGCGCCGGCCCATTCGTTCTGCAGCGTGCCCAGGAAGTTGACGATCTGGCCGATGGCGGCCGACATGTGCCGCGGCGGCGTGGCCTCGACCTTGCCGGGGATGCCGTTGAACCCCTCGGTCAGCAACTGGCGCAGCGACCAGCCCGCGCAATAGCCGCTGAGCATGTCCAGGTCGTGGATGTGGATGTCGCCTTCGCGGTGGGCCTGCCCGGCCTCGGGCGCGAAGACGTTGGACAGCCAGTAGTTGGCGGTGACCTTGCCGGCCACGTTCAGGATCAGGCCGCCCAGGCTGTAGCCCTGGTTGGCGTTGGCGTTGACGCGCCAGTCGCGCTGCTCCAGGTATTCCTCCATGGCGCTTTCCACGTCCACCAGCGTGTGGCGCAGCGAGCGCAGGCGGGCGTGCTGTTCGCGGTAGACGATGTAGGCGCGCGCGGTGCGCCAGTGGCCCGCCTGGACCAGGGCTTCCTCGACGCGGTTCTGGATGGTTTCCACACCGGGGCACGGGTTGTCGGCCAGGGCGGCGATGACGGCGTCGGTCAGCGCCTGCGCGCCAGCCAGGTCCAGTTCCCCGGTGCTCTGGCCCGCCGCCGCGATGGCCTGGACGATCTTGTCGCGGTCGAATGCCACGACCCGCCCGTCGCGCTTGAGAATGTGCTGGATATGCATGACTGATACCATATGTAGTAGGGTATGAAAACTCTACCACCACATATGGTGAGCGCGGCGCATCGCGAGCGCGGGATATCGGCCTGGCTTGATGCGCGTCAAACGCGCAATCGGGCCCTTGTTTGCGCGACCGGGGGCCCTAGAACCCGATGCCGACCCCGGCCAGCGATATCGCCACGGCCAGCGCCGCGGTGCGCGCCGCCGGGCGGGGCGCCCAGGACAGCATCCCGACCCACAGCAGGGCGCCCGCCGACAGCCAGCCCAGCCAGGCCACCATGCCCACCGTATTGCCCCACAGGCCGACGCAGGGCAGCAGGGCCAGCGCCAGCAACAGCACGCCGGCTCCGCGCAACGCCCGGGTGTGGCCGGCGGACGGGTCGCGTCCCCAGACCTGGTCGTAGTGGCGCGGCATGGCCAGGCTCAGGCAGGCCATGCCGGAATAAGTCAGCAGCAAGGCCATGGAAACGGCGTATAGATCGTTGGTGTTCATGCCGCTGCCTCTTCGTTCGCGCGGGATTTGCGCCGCGAGGGCGCCGATGCGGGCCGCTTCCACACATGGAGGGCCGCCCAGCCCGATAGTACGCCGAAAGCCAGGGCGCCCAGTTCGACGCCGGCGCTTTCCCAGTCGCCGCGCGCGATCTGCGCATAGGGATGGTCGCCCAGGGTGGCGAAGGACAGCAGCGGCAGCAGCAGGCACAGCGCCGACAACAGGCCCAGTTGCGCGATCCAGGCGCGGCGGGGACTGCACAGCCAGGCATGGACCAGGGTCAGCGCCCAGATCAGGAAGAAGCCGCGCAGTTCCCAGGCCGCGCGGTTTTCCAGCGCGGCGGGCAGCAGGCGGTTGGCCCAGAAATAGCCGATGCAGGCGATGGCCAGCCCGGCCAGCGCGGCCACGTTCAGCCCTTCGATCAGGCGGTAGACCCGCGCCGTGGCGCCGCCGAATTCGTCGCCGTGCCTGGCGCGGCGCTTGACCATGAACAGCACCGCCCCGGTGCCCATCATGGCGGCGCCGGCCAGGCCGCAGACGAAATACAGCCACTTGATGGCCAGGCCGCCGAATTTCGCCATGTGCAGGTCGGCCATCACCTGGCGCGCCAGCGAGGGCGCGCCGCCCAGCACGCCGCCCGGCGGCCGCAGGCGCAGCAGTTCGCCGCTTGCGGAAAACTCCGCCATGCCGGTGGTGGCGCTGATGCTGCGGAAGGTGTCCGCGTCTTCGTTCCAGCCATATACGCCGATGCGCATGGAGCTGTCTTCCGGGTTGCGGATCACGATGGCGCGCGCCGTCTGCCCGATCAATCGTTCGCCATGCGCCACGATGGGTTCCAGGGCCGGCACCGCCTGCGCGATGCCGCTGCGCACGAGGGTTTCCTCGCCCTCCATTTCGGCCAGGTACCGCCGGGCGGCGTCCGGCCCCGCGCCGTAGTTCGCGGCGATGGGGGCGGGCATGAGCGCGGCGCTGGAGATCACGATGCCGGTGTAGGCGATCATGAACTGGAACGGCAGGGTCAGCACCGCCACCGCATTGTGCGCGTCCAGCCACGAACGCTGCCCCTTCCGGGCGCGGAAGGTGAAAAAGTCCTTGAAGATGCGCTTGTGCGTCACCACGCCGGAAATCAGCGCGACCAGCATCGCCATGCTGGCGAAGGCGACGATCCACAGGCCCAGGTTCGCGTCGTGCAGGGTGTAGTGGAAGTCGACGAAATGCGAGCCGCCCAGGGTGGCGCGGCCCGCGGCCTCATGGTGGTCGTCCAGTTCGGCGCCGGTGTCGGGATCCAGGTCGGCGTCGGCATACATGCCGTTCTTGTCGAACCAGTAGGCCGTCAGCCCGTTGTCGTGGAAGCGGTCGACGGGCCAGATTTCCCACATGCCGGCGCCGCCGTGGTTGCGCGTCATGTAGTCCACGGCCAGTTCGAAGCGCCGCGCCCGGTCCACCGGGACGCTTTCCTTCCGCGCCGCCAGGGCTTCCGCTTCGTGGTGCTCGGGCGTCATCCAGTGGGTGATGGGTTCGGAGAAAACGGCCAGCGAGCCCGTCAGGAAGACAGCGAACAGCAGCCAGGAGAACCATAGGCCGGCCCACGTGTGGAGCCAGGCCATGGACAGGCGGAAACCGGGTTTCAGGACGAGCCTCTTTATTGTGATGCCGCCGCGAGCCGGACGGTCTGATTTTATTGAGAATGGTTCCAATTCTAAGCGAAATGGGGCCAGGGTCGCCAGGGCGAGGGGGGCCGGCGGGCACGGGGTTTGCTGGGCACGCGTCTCAACCGCAAGGCCGCCGACGCGCGGCCGCGGCATCGAGATACGACCCGACACAGGAGCGCCCAATGAAACGCAAAGCCGGAAATGCCTCGCAGATAGAGGAATTGCTGTACCAGGCCCTGGAGACCGAGATAGGAGGATTGAACATTTACGAGACCGCCGTGTCCTGCGCGGTCAACGAAGACCTGAAGAAGGAATGGCTGGAGTACCTGGAAGAAACCCGCACGCACCGCCGCGTGCTGCTGACCGTGTTCGAGCAACTGGGGCTGGACCCCGAGCGCCAGCCGCCGGGCCGGGAGGTGGTGCGCCATATCGGCGAGGCGCTGGTCAAGGCCATGAAGATGGCGATCAGCGCGGGAGACGCGAACGCCGCCCAGTTGGTCGCGACGGAGTGCGTGGTGCTGGCCGAGACCAAGGACCACGCGAACTGGGCGCTGATCGGCGCGGTCGCCGACCAGCAGGGCGGCACCGAGGCCAAGGTGCTCAAACAGGCCTACGACGCGGTCGTCACCGACGAGGAGCACCACCTTTATCACACCATGGGCTGGTCGCGCGAGCTGTGGATCGAGGCCCTGGGATTTCCCGCCGTGCTGCCGCCTCCCGAAGAGGTCAAGCAGGTCGAGTCCGCGATCGGCGCATCCCGCGCCGAGCAGGCGCGCGGCAAGATGCTGAATTAGGAGACCCGCCATGCCTAGCAAGAAACCAGCAGGAAAGGCGGGCGCGGGCCCCGCGGTGGAGACCGCCTACCTGAATACCGACAGCGGCCCCGCCTCCGCGCCGGCGCGCGCCGCGCGCCATCCCGCCTCGAAGCGCGCCGCGGCGGTGGACGCCGCGGCGGCGGCCATGCCCCACAACGCCGGCAAGGCGGCCGAGTACGGCGAAGAGGCTGCGCGCTGTCCCTATACCGGCGCCACGGTGCCGGCGGCGGACCCGTCCGCCGGGGCGAGTTCGCTGTCCGAAAGCGCGGCGTCGGAGAAGACGAACGGCCCGGCCGAGCCGGGCGTGAATGCCGCCGGCGGCCGGCTCGAGCGCGTGCGCGCGGACGCCAGCGGCCAGGCGCTGACCACCAACCAGGGCGTGCGGGTCAGCGACAACCAGCACTCGCTCAAGGCGGGCTTGCGCGGCCCCGCGCTGCTGAAGGATTTCGTCCTGCGCGAGAAGGTCACCCATTTCGACCACGAGCGCATTCCGGAGCGCATCGTGCACGCGCGCGGCTCCGCGGCCCACGGCTATTTCGAATGCCAGCGGGCGTTGACCGACCTGACCGCCGCGGCGCCGTTCGCCGAGAAAGGCAAGCGCACGCCGGTCTTCGTGCGGTTCTCGACCGTGGCGGGAGAGCGCGGTTCGAAGGACACCGCGCGCGACGTACGCGGCTTCGCCGTGAAGTTCTATACCGACGAGGGCAACTGGGACCTGGTCGGCAACAACATGCCAGTGTTCTTCATCCAGGACGCGATGAAGTTCCCGGACCTGGTGCACGCGGTCAAGCCCGAGCCGCATCATGGCATGCCGCAGGCCGCGTCCGCGCACGACACGTTCTGGGACTTCGTGTCGCTGATGCCGGAATCCACGCACATGCTGATGTGGCTGATGTCCGACCGGGCCATTCCGCGCAGCTACCGCATGATGCAGGGCTTCGGCGTGCACACCTTCCGCTTCGTCAACGCCAAGGGCGAATCCCGGCTGGTGAAGTTCCACTGGAACCCGGTGCTGGGGACGCATTCCCAGGTGTGGGACGAGGCGGTCAAGGTTTCCGGGGCCGATCCGGACTTCCATCGCCGCGACCTCTGGGAGGCCATCGACGCGGGCAACGGCCCGCAGTGGGAGCTGGGCGTCCAGGTGTTCACCGAGGAAGAGGCGGACCAGTTCAGCTTCGACGTGCTGGACGCCACCAAGATCGTGCCGGAGGAACTGGTGCCCGTGGTGCCGGTGGGACGCCTGGTGCTGGACCGCAACCCCGACAACTTCTTCGCCGAGACGGAGCAGGTGGCCTTCTGCGCGGCGCACGTGGTGCCGGGCCTGGACTTCACCAACGATCCGCTGTTGGCCGGGCGCATCCATTCCTACGTGGATACGCAGATATCGCGGCTGGGCGGCCCCAATTTCCACGAAATCCCGATCAACGCGCCGCTGGCGCCCGTGCAGAACAACCAGCGCGACGGCATGCACCGCCAGGCGATCCACCGCGGCCGGGTGGCCTACGAGCCCAACTCGCTGGCGGGCGGCTGTCCGTTCCAGGCGGGCATGGAGGGCTTCGTGTCCTTTCCCGAGCCGGCCGCGGGCGATGAGCTGCGCGGGCATCCGGAGAAGTTCGCCGAACACTACAACCAGGCCGCCCTGTTCTACGCCAGCCAGGCCGGCTGGGAGCGCGGCCACATCGCCAGCGCCTTCGCGTTCGAACTGAGCAAGGTGACGGTGCCCGCCATCCGCCGGCGCATGGTCGCGTCCCTGCGCAACGTGTCCGACGAACTGGCGCAGGCCGTGGCGCAGGGGCTCGGCATGGAATTGCCGGACCCCTTGCCGCGCGCCATCGAGGATCCGCCCCGGCCGGAGGTCGAGGTGTCTCCCTCGCTGTCGCTGACCGCAAGGCCGGGGGATGGCGGCATCGCCACGCGCAAGGTCGCCATCCTGGTGGCCGAGGGCGTGGATGTGAAGGCCGTGTCCGCCGTGGCCGACGCCCTCATCGGCGCCGGCGCCACGGTGCGGCTGGTGGGCCAGCGCATCGGCCCGCTGGCGGCCGAGGGCGGCCAGGCGCTGGATGCCGACGGGTCCCTGGACAATCAGCCGTCGGCGTTGTTCGACGGGGCGGTGGTGCCGGGCGGCGAGGCGGCCGTCGAGCGCTTGCGGGCCGATGGGCGCGCGCTGGAATTCCTGCGCGATGCCTTCCGCCACGGCAAGACGCTGATGGGCATGGGCGAGGGCAAGCAGTTGTTCGCCGCGGCCGGCATCGAGCCGGACGAGGCCGACGGCGGCCTGCTGCTGGTGGACGGGGCGCCGGCCAAAAGCGCGCCCATGTTCATCGAGGCCCTGGCCAGGCATCGCCATCCCGAACGGGAGACCAGCCCGCCAGCGGTATAGGCGGCGGCCTTGACAAGGCGCGCGCGCCGCCTCTTCATCTGACCGCGGCGGCCCGCCACCTCAGGCGCAGCCGTTCCAGCGCCAGGTACACGATCGGCGTGGTGTACAGCGTCAGGAACTGGCTGATCATCAGCCCGCCGACGATGGCGATGCCTAGCGGCCGCCGCAGTTCCGAGCCTTCGCCCATGCCCAGCACCAGGGGCAGGGCGCCCAGCAGGCCCGCCAGGTTGGTCATCATGATGGGCCGCAGGCGCAGCATGGCGGCGCGGTGGATGGCCTGTTCCGGCGTGAGCCCTTCGCGCCGTTCGAGGCCGAGCGCGAAGTCGATCATGAGGATGGCGTTCTTCATGACGATGCCCACGAGCAGGAAGATCCCGAGCAGCGCGATCAGGGTGAATTCCATGCCGGCCAGCCGCAGCGCCAGCAGCGCGCCCACGCCGGCCGAGGGCAGGGTGGACAGGATCGTGAGCGGATGCAGGGGGCTTTCGTACAGCACGCCCAGCACCAGGTAGATGGCGACCAGCACGGCCAGGATCAGCCAGGGCTGGTCCTGCAGGCTCTGCTGGAAGTTGCGGGCGTCGCCGCCCAGGCGGGTCTGGATGTAGGACGGCACCATCAGCTTGGCCATGGCGGCGTCGATGGCGGCCAGGCCCTGTTCCAGCGATACGCCGTCCGCGAGCGAAAAACCGACCCACACGGCGGCGAACAGGCCGTCATGGTAGACGCGGTCGTTGACCAGCCCGTACTCGTAGGTGGCGAATGCCGTCAGCGGCACGCGCTCGCCGTTCGCGGCCACGACCTGCACCTGTTCCAGCACGTCCGGATCCTCGGTGTAGCGCGGGTCCAGTTCCAGCACCACGCGGTACTGGTTCATGGCGTCGTACAGGGTGGCGACCTGCCGCTGGCTGAAGGAGTTGCTGAGCATGCTGCTGACGGTGCCCATGTCCACGCCCAGCCGCTGGGCGGCGCTGCGGTCGATGTCGATCACCACCTGCTGCGTGGCGCCGTCGCCCTGGGCGTCCACGTCGCGCAGTTCGGGGATCTCCTGCATGGCCTTGGATATCTTGCGCGACCACTGACGCAGGGCGGGGACGTCGCTGGCCATGATGGCGAGTTCATGGTCGCCCGAGTTGCCGAAGCCGCCGGGCATGCGCAGGTCCTGGTCCACGTTCAGGAAGAACATGCCGCCGGGCACCGGCGGGGCGTTCGCGCGCAGCCAGTTGATGACCTCCGTCGACGATTCCTTGCGTTCGGACGCGGGTTTCAGGCGGATCAGGAAGAGCGAATTGCTGATGCCCAGGCCGCCGCCGTTGTAGCCGATGACGTCCTGCACGGCGGGGTGCTTGAGCACCAGTTGGCGGTAGACGTCGATCTTGGGCTGCATGACCTGGAACGAGAAGCCGTCGTCGCCGCGCACGAAGCCCATGAGCTGGCCGGTGTCCTGCACGGGCAGGAACCCCTTGGGCGCCTGCACATATAGATAGACGTTCAACCCCACCACGCCGGCCAGCAGCAACAGGGTCAGCCGGGCATGGCCCAGCACGCGCGCCAGGCTGCGGCCGTACCAGGCGTGGATGCGCGCATAGGCCGCCTGTGTCCGCGACGCGGGCGCGCCGGCGCCGGGGGACGGCCGGGCGGCGGGCCTGAGCCAGCGGGCGCACAGGCTGGGAATGATGGCCACCGATACGACCAGCGAGATGACCGTCGCCGCCACCAGGGTGATGGAGAATTCGCGGAACAGCCGTTCGACCAGGCCGCCCATGAACAGGATGGATACGAAGACCACGCTCAGCGCCACGGTCATGGCGACCAGGGTGAAGCCCACTTCGCGCACGCCGCGCAGCGCCGCCGCGCGCGGCGACAGGCCGCGTTCGAGGTGGCGCGAGATGTTCTCCAGCACGACGATGGCGTCGTCCACGACCAGGCCGGCCGCGACGATCAGCGCCATCAGCGACAGGTTGTTCAGCGAAAAGCCCCACAGGTACATGACGGCGAAGGTGGCGATCAGGCACACCGGGATCGCCACGCTGGGGATGGCCGCCGCGCGGGCGTTGCCCAGGAAGGCCCAGACCACCAGGATCACCAGCGCGGTGGCCAGCCCCAGCGTGATGTGGGCCTCGCGCAAGGTCGCGTCGATGCCGGGCGAACGGTCCAGCGCCACGGTCAGGTCCACGTCGGCCGGCATCAGCGCGCGCAGGCCGGGCAGGGCCCGGTTGATGGCCCGGATGGTCTCGATGATGTTCGAGCCGGGCTGGCGGCTGATGGTCAGGACGACCGCCGGGTTGCGGTTGTGGAAACCGCTGCTGTAGCGGTTTTCCACCGAATCGCTCACCCGCGCCACTTGCGACAGGCGGATGACGGCGCCGTCCTGGTAGCGCACGATCAGGCTGTCGTATTCGCGCGCGCTGCGGGGCTGCTCGGGCGTGCCGACTTCCCAGCGCCGGGCGGCGGAATCCAACTGGCCTTGCGGCCCCATGGGCGCCGCGTTGGAGATCGCCTTGCGGACGTCGTCCAGCGCCACGCCGTAGTGGGACAGCGCATTGGGGTTGACCTGCACGCGCACGGCGGGCAGCGAACTGCCGCCCATCGTCACTTCGCCCACGCCGTTGATCTGCGAAATCTTCTGCGCCAGCACGGTCGAGCCCAGGTCGTAGAGCTGGCCGGCGGGGCGGGTCGGGGAACTGAGCGCCAGCGCCATGATGGGCGCCTGCGAGGGATTGATCTTGCGGTAGCTGGGATTGTCGGGCATGCCGGAGGGCAGGTCCGCGCGGGCCGCGTTGAGGGCGGCCTGCACGTCGCGGGCGGCCTCGTTGATGTCGCGGTCCAGGTCGAACTGCAACTGGACGCGGGTGGCGCCCTGGTTGCTGGAGGAGGTCATCGCGCTGACGCCCGCGATGCTGCCCAGCGCGCGCTCCAGCGGCGCGGCCACGGTGCTGGCCATGCTTTCGGGGCTGGCGCCCGGCAGTTCGGCCCGCACTTCGATGGTGGGGAAATCGACCTGCGGCAGGGGCGCCACCGGCAGCAGCCGCCAGGCCACCGCGCCCAGCAGGGTCAGCGCCAGCGCCAGGAAGATGCAGGCGACCGGACGATGCAGCAGGGCCCGGATCATGGCGCCGGGCCTTCAGCCCCCGGCCTGGCCGCGGAGACGCCGCGCCGGCCCAGTCGGTGGAAGAACAGGTAGACCGCGGGCGTGGTGAACAGCGTCAGGACCTGGCTGACCAGCAGCCCGCCCACCATGACCCAGCCCAGCGGCTGGCGCAGTTCGGCGCCCGAGCCGGTGGCCAGCATCAGCGGCAGCGCGCCGAACAGCGCCGCCAGCGTGGTCATCAGGATGGGGCGCAGGCGCAGCAGCGCGGCTTCGCGGATCGCGTCGTGGGGCGCCAGGCCGCGCGTGCGCTCGGCCTCCAGCGCGAAGTCCACCATCATGATGCCGTTCTTCTTCACCAGCCCGATCAGCAGGATGATGCCGATGACGGCGATCAGGTCCAGCGGACGCCCGGTGAGCAGCAGCGCGAGCAGCGCGCCGACGGCGGCCGAGGGCAGCGTGGACAGGATGGTGACGGGATGGATGGCGCTTTCGTACAGCATGCCCAGCACCAGGTACATGGTGACGACCGCCGCCAGCATCAGCCACAGCGTATTCGACAGCGAGGCCTGGAACGCCGACGCCGCGCCCTGCAGCCGCAGCTCCACGCTTTCGGGCATGCCGATTTCCTGCCGCGCCGATTCGATGGCGGCGATGGCCTCGCCCAGCGAACCGCCGCGCGGCAGGTTGAACGACAGGTTCACGGCGGGGAACTGCGACAGGTGGTTGACGGCCAGGGGCACGGCGCGCTCGCTGACGGTGGCCAGCGCCGACAGCGGAATGGCGTGCCCGTCCGCGCTCTGCAGGTGGACGCGCTCCAGCGCGTCCGGGCTCAGCGCCAGCTTGCGGTCCACTTCCAGCACCACGCGGTACTGGTTGGACTGCGTGAACAGCGTGGCGACCTGGCGCTGGCCGAAGGCGTTGTAGAGGGTCTGGGCCACGTCGTCCATGGTCACGCCCAGCCGGGCGGCGGCGTCGCGCGAGACCTCCAGGTAGGCCTGGCGGCCGTCGCCCTGCAGGTCGGACGAGATATCGGCCAGTTCGGGCGCCTGCGCCAGCCGCTGCGTCAGCAGGCCGCTCCAGCGCGCCAGCAGCGCGGCGTCCGGCGAGGTCAGGCTGAACTGGTACTGGCCGCGGCTGACCCGGTCCTCGATGTTCAGTTCCTGCACGGGCTGCAGGAACAGGGAAATGCCCTGGACCTCGCGGGCGCGCGCGTCCAGCCGGGCCATGATGTCCGCCAGCGGCGCGCCGCGCTCGGCCCAGGGCTTCAGGTTGACCAGCAGCCGGCCGGTGTTCAGCGTGGTGTTCATGCCGTCGATGCCGATGAAGGACGACAGGCTGGCGACGTCGGGGTCGGCCAGCAGGCTGTCGGCCACCGCCTGCTGGCGGCGCGCCATGGCCTCGAACGACGTGCTCTGGGACGACTGGGTCACGCCTTGCAGGGTGCCGCCGTCCTGCACCGGGAAGAAGCCCTTGGGCACGGCCAGGTACAGCAGCCCGGTGAGCGCCACGGTGGCCAGCATGGCCGCCAGGGTCAGCCGCTGGTGGCGCAGGGTGGCGTCCAGCCAGCCGGCGTAGCGCGCCTGGATCCGGTCCAGCAGCCCCGGGCGGGTTTCGGCGTGGGCCGGCAGCAGCCGCGCGCACATCATGGGGGTGAGGGTGAGCGACACCGCCAGCGAAATGAGGATGGCGACCGCCAGCGTGACGGCGAATTCGCGGAACAGCCGGCCCACCACGTCTTCCATGAAGAGCAGCGGGATCAGCACGGCGATCAGCGACAGGGTCAGCGAGACCAGCGTGAAGCCGATCTGGCCGGCGCCCTTGAGCGCGGCGGACATCGGGCTGTGCCCCTGTTCGCGGTAGCGCGCGATGTTCTCCAGCATGACGATCGCGTCGTCCACCACGAAGCCCGCGCCGATGGTCAGCGCCATCAGCGTGAGGTTGTTGGTGGAGAAGCCCGCCAGGTGCATGAAGCCGAAGGTGCCGATCAGGGACAGCGGCACGGCCAGGCTGGGGATCAGCGTGGCGGGCAGGTTGCGCAGGAACAGGAAGGTCACCAGCACGACCAGCCCCACGGCGAACGCCAGTTCCCACTGCACGCCCCGCACGGACGCGCGGATGCTCTCGGTGCGGTCGGTCAGCACGCGGACTTGCACGGCGGCGGGCAGGCTGGCCGTCAGTTGCGGCAGCAGCGCCTTGACCTGGTCGGCCACGGCGATGACGTTGGCGCCCGGCTGGCGCTGGATGTTCACCAGCACGGCGGGTTGCCGGTCGACCCAGGCCGCCAGGTAGCGGTCCTCGGCGCCGTCCTCCACGCTGGCGACCTGTCCCAGCCGCACCGGCGCGCCGTTGCGCCAGGCCACGATCAGCTCGCGGTATTCCTCGGCGCTTTGCAACTGGTCGTTGGCGTCCATGATGACCGAGCGCACCGGGCCGTCGAAGCTGCCCTTGGGCTGGTTCGAATTCGCCTTGCCGATGGCTTCCTGCACGTCCGCCAGCCGCAGCCCGCGCGCGGCCAGCGCCATCGGGTTGACCTGCACGCGCACGGCGGGCCGCTGGCCGCCGGCCAGGCTCACCATGCCCACGCCGGACAGTTGCGACAGGCGCTGCGTCATGCGTGTGTCGACCAGGTCGTAGACCTTGGGCAGGGGCAGGGATTCCGAGGTGACGGCCAGGGTCAGGATGGGCACGTCGGCGGGGTTGACCTTGCGGTACACGGGCGGGGTGGGCAGGTCGCCGGGCAGCAGCGAGCCGCTGGCGCTGATGGCGGCCTGGACCTCCTGTTCGGCCACGCCCAGCGACACGTCCAGCGAGAACTGAAGCGTGATCACGGAAATGCCGCTGCCGCTGGTGGACGACATCTGCTTCAGGCCCGGGATCTGTCCGAAGCGCCGCTCCAGCGGGGCGGTGACGGCGCGGGCCGTCACGTTCGGGCTGGCGCCGGGATACTGCGTGATCACCTGGATGATGGGGTAGTCCACCTGCGGCAGGGCCGCCACCGGCAGCATGCGCCAGGCCAGGATGCCCGACAGCAGCAGGGCGATCATCAGGAAGGACGTGGCGACGGGGCGCAGGATGAAGGGGCGTGACAGGCTCATGGATTCTGCTGGTCGACGATGTGCACGTCCCGGCCGTCGTGCAGGCGGTCCACGCCTTCCACCACGACGCGCTCGGCCGGGGCCAGGCCCGATTCCACGACGATGCGCCCGGCGTTGGAAGGCCCGAGGCGCAGCACGCGGCGGCTGGCGCGCCGGTCTTCTCCGATCACGAAGACGAAAGCGCCTTCGGACCCGTACTGCACCGCGGCCGTCGGAATGGTGACGACGTCGTCCTGCTGCACCACCGCCAGCCGGACGTTCACGAACTGGTTGGGGAACAGCGATTCGTCGGCGTTGTCGAAGCGGGCGCGCAGCCGGACGGTGCCGCTGGCGGCCTGGATGCGGTTGTCCAGCGCTTCCAGCGTGCCTTCGGCGAGGAGGCGGCGGTCGTCCGCGTCCCAGGCCTGCACGCGCGGCGCGGCCGCGCGAGCCTGCGCCTGCCGCAGGATGTCCAGGCGAGTTTCCGAGATGCTGAACAGCACCGAGATGGGCCGGGTCTGCACCAGCGTGGTCAGCCCGTCGGTGTTGTCCGCCCGGACGTGGTTGCCGGCGTCGACGCGGCGCAGCCCGATGCGGCCGTCCTGCGGCGCGACGATGCGGGTATGGCCGAGCAGCCGCCGCGCGTCGGCGACCTGCGCCTCGTTCTTCATGCGCTGGGCCGAATAGGCGCGGACTTGCGCTTCGGCGGTGTCCAGTTGCTGGCCGGCCACGGCTTCCTGGCGGGCCAGCTTGCGGTAGCGCAGCAGGTCCGCCTTGGCGTTGTCCAGCAGCGCCTGCGTGCGCGCGAGTTCGCCCTCGGCGGAGGCCAGCGCCGCGGCATACGGGCGCGCGTCGATCTCGGCCAGCAACTGGCCCCGCGCCACGGCCTGGCCCTCGGTGAAATGCAGCTTCAGCAGTTCGCCGTCGACCTGGCTGCGCAGGGTGACCTGCGCCAGCGGGGTGACGGTGCCCAGCGCGTGCAGGTCGCGCTGCAGCGGGCCGATCGCCGCGGCGGCCACGCTGACGGCCACGGGGATCTGCCCGTATTCGGGCGGGCGGACGCCGGGGGAACCCTTGGGGCCGGCCAGCCAGAACGCCAGGGCGGCGAGGGCGGCCAGCGCCAATGCGGCGGCCAGGACCAGGCGTTTACGGGGGGAACCAGGGCCCGCGGGGAGGGGCAGGGACATCGGGACTGCCAAGCTTGGGGATTGGGGACAGTTCGGATTCTATATGAATAATAATGATTACCGTTTTCCGCTCAGAAAACTGTAAGGTTATTTCCAGGACGGTGTCCCGCTGCCTGGGCTGCCCGCTGATTCGCGCGTTGCCGCTGCCCGGCCAGCACCCGCCGCAGCACGGCCAGATGGGGGAACTCCACCAGCATGCCGATGACCAGCGCCGCGTAGATCAGCGGTTCGCCGGGCAGCGCCGCCATGGTCACCGCCAGCATCAAGGGCGCGTTGCGGGCGGCAATGCTCATCGTGAAGAGGGCGTGTTCCGGATAGGCGAACCGGCCCAGGCGGCTGATGCCTTCGCCAAGCAGGAAGGTGCACGCGAAGAAAATGAAGACCGCGGGCAGGATCCAGGCGAAGGCGGCGCGGTATTCGAGGATGACGGCGATGTTGGCGGCGAAGATCTCCATGACCAGCAGCGCGATCGCCCAGGGAACGGCCCGGTCCGCGCGGCGCAGCAGCCGGCCGAACCGTTCGGCGCCCATCAGCCGGCGCAGGCCGTAATGGGCCAGGACGGCCACGGCCATCGGCCCGAGAAACCAGTGCAACAGCGTATCGCCGACGATCCCCGCCTGGACTTCGACGGGTCCGTGCGCGAAGAGGCGCAGATAGACCGGATAGAGCAGGAGCTGCCCGGCCATGTTGATCGGGATGAGGGCCGCGCCCAGGGCGACGTTGCCGTGCGCCAGCCGGGTGAACCCCAGGAACCAGTCCGTGCAGGGCGCCATGAAATAGATCGTCAGTCCCACCATGAGCAGGGGGTGCGCCGCCAGCATGGCCGAGGCGATGGCGTAGCCGATGGCCGGAACGAAAACGTAGGTGGCCAGCGCCGTCAGGGCCAGAAAGCGCAGATTGCCCCAGGCGCGCACGACGGCGTCCAAGCGCACGCCGAAGAAAAGCAGGGTGACCAGCGCCAGCAGGGTGGCGTCCACCTGGCTGCCCAGCAGTTCGCCCGCGGCGGGCCGCAGGTGGCCGATGGCCGCGCCCGCGGCGATGCTGGCGGTCAGCAGCACGGAAACCCCGGACGCGCGGACGGCGTTCCCCAGCGCGGTCAGCATTCGCAGCCCTCGCAGCATTCGCTGTTGCCGAACGGCCCCCAGGCGCCCGCGCCGGTTTCCAGCGCGGTCGTGTCCCGGTCCAGGCACAGGCCGATGCGGCGGGCGATCAGGGCGTAGCGCTGGCGGAACTTGTAGATGAAGCAGTAGATGCGCTGTTCCTGGCGCACCTGCGGACCGGCCAGGAACAGTCCCGGTGTAATCGTCGACTCGTCGGCGTCGGACAGCACCACGCGGCCGTCCTCGTCCCAATCCCAGAGTTCGGCGACCTGGCGCGCGCCGCCGCCCTTGAGAAATCCGGTTCCCAGAATCGGGGCGGCTTTCTCGTCCCAGTAGCGGCCGTCGCCCGCGTGGATGCGGAAGCCGCCCGCCGCGTCGCGGGTCAGGCCGATCACGTCCACGCCGAACACGATCTCCAGCCGGCCCGTGTCGATGGCCTGGTACAGCCGCTGGCGGCTGTAGGGCGAGAGCGACAGGCTCGGGTCGTGCGACCCTTGCGGGTCCCAGGTCGACTTGCGGGCGAGCAGCCGCACTTCGCGCCCGAGCCCGGCCAGGTTGACCGCCGCGTCCACGCCGCTCTCGTAGCCGCCGATCACGGTGTAGCGGCTGGCCTGAAAACGCGTCCAGTCGGCCACCTGCGCGTAGTGCGGGCACCATTGCGCGCCGGGGAAGGGCGCCAGGTCGGGGAACTGGAACTCGCCCGTGGCCCAGATCAGGAACCCGGCTTGCAGCCTGCCCCTGGGCGTGTCCAGGATGAAGCCGCCTCCCGGCACCGCCCCGACCGCCGCGACCTTGCAATCGGTGGCTACGGGCAGCTCATGCCCCCGGGCGATGAAGCTCAGGTATTCGGCATATTGGGGGCCGCTGGGGTGCTCGGCGCCGGTGTGGATCGCGGGCGAACTGGGTTCGTTTACGGCATTCAGGTCGGCCAGGCCGAAGGGATTGCTGTGAAAGGACGGCGTGATGAAGCGCGCCTGCGCCGGCCAGCGCCGGAAAGACTCGCCCACGCGCCCGGCCTCCAGCACGCCGAACTTCAGTCCCGGCACCTTCTGCAACGCCAGCGCCATGCCGATGCCGGCGGCGCCGGCGCCCACGACGGCGGCGTCCAGGCGCTGCATTACGCGTTCCTGTTCTTTGCGCCGCCCTGGCGGGCCTTGAAACGCGGGTTGGACTTGCAGATGACGTAGATGCGGCCGCGGCGCCGCACGACCTGGCAATCGCGGTGGCGGGTCTTGGCGTCCTTAAGCGAAGAGAGGACTTTCATGGGGAGGCTCCTTTTCGAGCGAAATGGAAAATCGACAGGAGAGGGGCATCGCGTTTCGATCTTGGGCTTCGATAAAACAAGGGATGTTATAACATAACAATAATTGGCTCAAGCGGGCGCGCGCACCGCGTAAAATGCGCTTCCCATCATTCGGTGGCGCAGGCAGGCCGCGCCGCTACACAAGGCTTCTTCCATGCAAGAGAAAACGTCCGCCACGCCGCCGGCGGCCGGCGCTTCGGCGCAGCGCGGCAGGTTCGAAACGCTGGCGCGGGCGCTGGACGGCGAACTCGCCAGGCTGGCTCTCTGGGGAAAGGTCGAGCAGGACTACCAGAAGCAATACGCGGACGTGCTGGCGCCGCTGGAGACAGTCGAAGTCGAATTGAAGGCCAGGCTGGTCTTCTGCTTCGACCATGCCTGCAAGCAGAAGGAATTGACCAAGGCCGAGCGCCAGCTCGCCTCCGAGATCGCGGCGCAGCTTGCGGAGGAAACGCTGTGCTCCCTGGAACTGGACGGCACGCCGGCGGAATGCGACACGGACCGCCTGAAGGCGCTTTACCGCAAGCATGGCGGCGGCGACTTCGACGCCGACTTCGCCGAGGAGCGGGAGGCGGCCGGGGCGCCGGCGGAAGAGCCGCCGGCCCCGCAAGCGGAGGCGGACGATACCGCGCCGGCCCTGCTGGCTGAAGTCCGGGCCCTGGCGGCCATGGAGGCGGACAAGCGGGACGCGGCCGGCGAAGACCGCTACGCGGAATACAACCGCGTCCTGGAGGCGCGGCTGGCGGGCGTGGCCCGGGAAATCGCCGCCGCCGAACGCGGCTTCAAGGCGCGCTACCGGTTCGACCCCGAGCAGTCCATCGATCCCGCCGACCTGATGGAAGACCTGGACGCCGAGATCGCCGACGTGCGCGAGTACATCGGCGAACTGGAGTTCGAACTGGAGCAGTTCGTGGACATGCAGCAGGTCAAGGCCTGGCTCAAGGCCATGAAACGGCAGTTGGCGGCGACGCGCCGGCGCGAAGCGCGCAACTGAGCGCGCCGGGCGCCCGCGCTCAGGCGGCCGGGCGCCGGGCCGCCGGCATCACGCGCATCACCGGCGCGGCGGTCTTGGCGGCATCGGCCCGCGGCCGGATCATCATGGGGAAGAAGCGCCACAGGTACAGGGCGAAGGCCAGCGCCCAGGCGGTGGCCGAGGCATGCAGCAGGCCCAGCATGGCCGTGGTGGGCAGCAAGGCGGCCAGGCGCAGCAGGGCCGCCAGGATCACCAGCGCGTAGCTGGCGACCATGCTGCGGTCGGTCTGCAGCGGCCGTCCCAGGTGGCCCAGGGCCGTGCGCGTCACCATGCCGATGATCAGCACCGAGAATCCGGCCACGCCGATCACGTGCGCGGGCCAGGCGGTCCGCAGCACATAGCCGGCCAGTTGCGCGGCGCCCACCAGCAGGCCGATGCCCAGGCCGGCGTAGCCCGCGTACAGGATCCACAACAGCGGCACGCGGCGTGCGGCCCAGGGCTTCCAGGAAATCCATTGCGCCAGCGCGATCAGGCCGGTCGCGGCCAGCGCCGCGGCGGCCACCTGGGGCCGGTCGGCCAGCAGGCAGGCGATGGCGACGACCCCGGTGCCCAATTGCCAATGGCCGCTGCGCGTGTGCGGCGGAATGTCCAGCCCGGCCACGGCGCGCTTGGCGAAGAATGGGAGGATGCGGCGGGCGATCAGCAGCGTCAGCACGGCCATGCTGAGCAGGCCGGCGTTGAAGTAGCGCATCAGCGCGAAGTAGTCGCCTTGCACCGTGGCCCAGAGATAGAGCGCATTGGTGGCGCCCAGCGCCAGCAGCAGCAGGGGAACGCCGTAGTTGCGCCGGTTGCGCGTGACGGCGACGGCGCGGCCCAGCGCGGCGGCGGCCCACAGGAAGAACAGCAGGTCGGCCGCGGCGGCGACGACGAAAGCGGGCCGCCCCGGGACCAGATAGCCCGCGCGCGCCACGATCCACACCCCGCACAGCGCGGCCAGGGCGTTGCCGCGCAAGGGGTTCTTGCCGGTCCAGTTGGCGCCCGCCGTCAGCAGGAAGCCCACCGCGATGGTGGCGACGAACCCCCACAGCATTTCATGCGCATGCCAGGGCATGCCGCCCAGCACGCCCGTCAGCAGGGACGGGGCGTGCACCCATAGCAGCACGGACGCCAGCGCCCAGAAACAGCCGGCCAGGTACAGCGGGCGGAAACCCATTTCGGTGAAGGCGCTCCATTGGGGGCGCGCGCGGCGCGGGGGCTGGGCGGGTTCTTCGATAGACAGCAGCGTGCTCATGGGGTCCTGCGGATTTAAAGGTGTATTTGAAATACATATTAATACGCCGGACGGCCGCCCGCCAGCGCCGCGATTTGATCCAGCGCAAGCCAGCCCGCAACACCGGGGTGACTAGTCATAACGGCGCGGGCTTCTGCCCGGCCGGCGAATGGTTCTCGCGGCGTCCTGTCCCTACGCTAGCCGCAAGTGAGATGTCTTCGTCAGCAAAGCGAGAGTAACCATGGCAGCAAGTCATTCCTCGGCCGGCGCGCCGATGCGGGTCCTGATATCCAGCACATTCGCCTTCACCATCTGTTTCGCGGTGTGGATGATCTTCGCCGTGCTGGGCATACCCATCAAGACGCAGTTGGGCCTGTCTGAAACCCAGTTCGGCCTGTTGGCCGCCATGCCCGTGCTGAGCGGTTCGCTGGTGCGGGTGCCGCTGGGCATCTGGACGGACCGCTACGGCGGCCGTCCCGTGTTCTTCGTCCTGATGCTGCTGGCGGTCGTGCCGATCTGGCTGCTGTCGTACGCCACGCAGTACTGGCAGTTCCTGGTGCTGGCGCTGTTCGTGGGGCTGACCGGCGGCTCGTTCTCGGTCGGCACGCCCTACGTGGCGCGCTGGTTCCCGCGCAAGAAGCAGGGCCTGGCCATGGGCGTGTTCGGCGCCGGCAACTCGGGCTCGGCCATCACCAAGTTCGTCGCGCCGGCGCTGATCGCGGCCGCGGGCGGGGCCTGGGTCATCGTGCCGCAGGTCTATGCGGTGGCGCTGCTGGTCACGGCCGTCCTGTTCTGGCTGTTCTCGGCGTCCGATCCCGCGCACCGCGTGACGACTGGCGCCGGCCTGTCGGCGCAGATGGCCATGCTGAAGGATCCGCGGGTCTGGCGCTATTGCCAGTACTACTCGGTGGTGTTCGGCGGCTATGTGGCGCTGGCGCTGTGGATGACCAAGTACTACATCGGCGAATACGGCTTCGACATGAAGCTGGCGGCGCTGCTGGCGGCGTGCTTCTCGCTGCCCGGCGGGGTGCTGCGTGCCATGGGCGGATGGATTTCGGACCGCTACGGCGCCTACAAGACGACCTGGTGGGTGATGTGGGTGTGCTGGGTGGCGTTCTTCATCCTCAGCTATCCGCAGACGCACTTCACCGTGCTGACGGCCGGCGGCCCGCGCAGCTTCGACATCGCCCTGGGTCCGGTCAGCTTCACCGTCCTGCTGTTCATCGTGGGCATCGCGATGGCCATCGGCAAGGCCTCGGTCTTCAAGTTCATCTCGGACGAGTTCGGCGAAAACATCGGCGCGGTGTCCGGCATCGTCGGCCTGGCCGGCGGCCTGGGCGGTTTCGTGCTGCCGATCCTGTTCGGCGTGCTGCTGGACCTCACGGGCATCCGCTCCAGCGCCTTCATGCTGCTGTACGGCACCGTCTGCGTCTCCCTCATTTTCATGCACTTCAGTTTCCGGCCGGAAAGCGCGGCCATCGCCCGGCAGCAAGCCGCCTGATCCCCTCCAACATCCTGAGAGAATCCTATGTCCACTCAAGTCCTTGCGCGATGGGAGCCGGATAATCCCGGCTTCTGGAAACAGACCGGCGCGCGCGTCGCCAACCGCAATCTCTGGATCTCCATCCCGGCGCTGATGCTGGCGTTCAGCATCTGGATGCTGTGGAGCGTGGTGGTGGTCAACCTGGACCGCGCCGGCTTCATGCTGTCCAAGAACCAGATGTTCTGGCTGACGGCGCTGCCCGCGCTGTCGGGCGCCACCTTGCGCATCTTCTATTCCTTCCTGGTGCCGGTCTTCGGCGGACGCAAGTGGACGGCCATCTCCACGGCCTCGCTGCTGATCCCGGCGGTGGGCATGGGCTTCGCCCTGCGCGATCCGACCACGACGTTTCCCACCCTGCTGATCCTGGCGTTGCTTTGCGGCCTGGGCGGCGGCAACTTCAGTTCCAGCATGGCCAACATCAGCTTCTTCTTCCCGAAGGAGAAGAAGGGCCTGGCGACCGGGCTGAACGCCGGCATCGGCAACCTGGGGGTGTCGCTGGTGCAGTTCGTGGTGCCCGTCGTGATTTCGATCGGGGTCTTCGGCGCCGTCGGCGGCGCTCCGCAGACGGTGACCGTGAACGGCGCGCAGCAGAACCTGTGGCTGCAGAACGCCGGCTTCATCTGGGTGATCCCGATAGCGCTGGCCTCCATCGCCGCCTGGTTCGGCATGAACGACATCGCCGACGCCCGCGCTTCCTTCGCCGACCAGGCGGTCATTTTCAAGCGCAAGCACAACTGGCTGATGTGCTGGCTGTACGTGGGCACGTTCGGCTCCTTCATCGGCTTTTCGGCGGGCTTCGCCATGCTGACCAAGACGCTGTTTCCGCAGGTCGATCCCATGGCCTACGCGTTCCTGGGGCCGCTGGTCGGTTCGCTGACGCGTCCCGTGGGCGGCTGGGTGTCGGACAAGCTGGGCGGCGCGCGGGTCACGCTGTTCACGTTCGCCGGCATGATCGCGGCCGTGCTGGGCGTGATGGCCTTCCTGCCGACCGGCGGACGCGCGGGAGATTTCAACGGCTTCCTGATCATGTTCATCGTGCTGTTCGCGCTGACCGGCCTGGGCAACGGCTCCACGTTCCGGATGATCCCGGTGATCTTCCTGCGCGAACGCACGCAGGCCGCCCAGGGCAAGGACGCCGCCGCGCAGAAGCAGGCCCTGGCGGACGCCGCCAAGGAATCGGCGGCCGTGCTGGGGTTCTCCGGCGCCATCGGCGCCTACGGCGGCTTCTTCATCCCGCGCAGCTTCGGCACCTCGCTGGAGATGACGGGCAGCGTGCAGGCCGCGCTGTATTGCTTCATCGGCTTCTACGCCACCTGCCTGGTGATCACCTGGTGGTACTACGGGCGCCGCAACGCGCCGGTGCCGTGCTGAGATGGCCAGGTCTAGGTACGGGTCAGGTGTCTGACACCCCCGAAGCGCCCGCTCAGGCTGAAGACGGTCTCCCGCGGGTGTCAGACACCGGGGATATGGGCGGGCCAGGTGTCTGACACCCCTGAAACGCCCGCCCAGGCTGAAGACGATCTCCCACGGGTGTCAGACACCGGGGATATCGGCGGGCCAGGTGTCTGACACCCCTGAAACGCCCGCTCAGGCTGAAGGCGGTCTCCCGCGGGTGTCAGACACCTGGGATATCGGCGGGCCAGGTGTCTGACACCCCCGAAACGCCCGCTCAGGCTGAAGACGATCTCCCACGGGTGTCAGACACCAGGGATACCGGGATGGCGCGGGTGACTAGTCATTCTGCCGCGCCCGGCCTATGCCACCGGGGAATAGTCCTAGAAGCGCGCCGCGCCTAAAGTGGTTTCAACAGCAACGATCGCAGTACGCGCCGGCGGGGCCGGCGCTCTTGGAGAATAGAGAATGAGTCATTTCCTGGACCGCTTGAAGTTTATGTCGAGGGTGAAGTCCACCTTCGCGGACGGCCACGGCGAGACGGTCAACGAGGACCGCAAGTGGGAAAACGCCTACCGCGCCCGCTGGCAGCACGACAAGATCGTGCGTTCGACCCATGGCGTGAACTGCACGGGCTCGTGTTCCTGGAAGGTGTACGTCAAGAACGGCCTGATCACCTGGGAAACGCAGCAGACGGACTATCCGCGCACGCGGCCCGACCTGCCCAACCACGAACCGCGGGGCTGTCCGCGGGGCGCCTCGTATAGCTGGTACGTGTATTCGGCGCAGCGCGTGAAGTACCCGATGATCCGCGGACGCCTGATCGAAATGTGGCGCGAGGCCCGCAAGACGATGGACCCCATCGCCGCCTGGGAATGGATCAGCCAGGATCCGGTGCGCGCCAAGCGCTACAAGGCCGTGCGCGGCCTGGGCGGCTTCGTGCGCGCCGACTGGGATACGGCGACCGAAATCATCGCCGCCGCCAACGCGTTCACGATCAAGAAGTTCGGGCCCGACCGCCTGATCGGCTTTTCCCCGATTCCGGCCATGTCCATGGTCAGCTACGCCGCCGGGGCCCGCTACCTGAGCCTGCTGGGCGGCGCCTGCCTGAGCTTCTACGACTGGTATTGCGACCTGCCGCCGGCCAGCCCGCAGGTCTGGGGCGAACAGACCGACGTGCCGGAATCGGCCGACTGGTACAACTCGACCTACCTCATGGTGTGGGGCTCCAACGTGCCCCAGACCCGCACGCCCGACGCGCACTTCTATACCGAAGTCCGCTACAAGGGCACCAAGACCGTGGCCGTGTCCAGCGACTTCGGCGAAATGGTCAAGTTCGGCGACATCTGGCTGGCGCCCAAGCAGGGCACCGACGCCGCGCTGGCCATGGCCATGGGCCATGTGATCCTGAAGGAATTCCACCTGTCGGGCGCGTCGACCTATTTCCGCCAGTACGTGCGCCACTACACCGACATGCCCATGCTGGTGCTGCTGAAAGAGCGCGACGGCTTCTACGCGCCCGACCATTTCCTGCGTGCCTCGCACCTGGACGGCGCCCTGGGCGAACAGAACAACCCCGACTGGAAGACGCTGGTGCTGGACGCGGGGAGCGGCGACCTGGTGGCGCCCAACGGCAGCATCGGCTTCCGCTGGGGCGAAGGCGCGGTCAACGGCGGCGAGAAGGTGGGCCGCTGGAACCTGGAATCCCGCGACGGCGGCAGCGGCCGCGAGATCGAGCCCATGCTGACGCTGCTGGGCAAGTCCGACGCCGTGGTCGGCGTGGGCTTTCCGTACTTCGGCAGCGAGCACGGCGAACTCCAGGTGCGCAACGTGCCGGCCCGCCGCTTGCGCCTGGCCGACGGCAGCGAGGCCCTGGTGGCCACGGTGTACGACCTGCAAATGGCCAACTACGGCCTGGACCGCGGCCTGGGCGGAGGCAATGTCGCCAGTTCCTATGACGAGGACGTGCCCTATACGCCCGCCTGGCAGGAAAAGCACACCGGCGTGCCGCGCGCGCAGGTGATCCAGGTGGCGCGCGAGTTCGCGCAGAACGCCCACGATACCGAAGGCAAGTCCATGGTCATCGTCGGCGCCGGCCTGAACCACTGGTACCACATGGACATGATCTACCGCGGCATCATCAATATGCTGATGATGTGCGGCTGCGTGGGCAAGAGCGGCGGCGGCTGGGCCCACTACGTGGGCCAGGAAAAGCTGCGCCCGCAGTTCGGCTGGGCCCCGCTGGCCTTCGCCGCCGACTGGGCGCGCCCGCCGCGGCAGATGAACGGCACCTCGTTCTTCTACGCCCACACCAGCCAGTGGCGCCATGAAAAGCTGAACGTGCAGGAAGTGCTGGGCCCCACCGCCGACCGCGGCAAGTACGGCGACCTCAGCATGATCGACCTGAACGCCCGCGCCGAGCGCATGGGCTGGCTGCCGTCCGCGCCGCAACTGCGCACCAATCCGCTGGACCTGGTCGCCGAGGCCGACGCCGCCGGCAAGGATCCGGTCGCCCACGCCGTCGACAAGCTGAAGTCGGGCGAATTGCAGATGGCTTGCGAGAACCCGGACGATCCGGCCAACTTCCCGCGCAACATGTTCGTGTGGCGCTCCAATATCCTGGGTTCCAGCGGCAAGGGCCACGAATACTTCCTGAAGTACCTGCTGGGCACGCAGAACGCCGTGTTCGGCGACGAGGCGGCCGCGATCAAGCCGACGGAAGTCACGTTCGAGGAAGACGCCGCCGAAGGCAAGCTCGACCTGCTGACGGTGCTGGACTTCCGCATGAGCACGACCTGCCTGTACGGCGACATCGTGCTGCCCACGGCCACCTGGTACGAGAAGGACGACCTCAACACCTCGGACATGCATCCGTTCATCCACCCGCTGAGCGAAGCGGTGCAGCCGTTGTGGGAAAGCAAGACCGACTGGGAGATCTACAAGCTGCTGGCCAAGCGTTTCAGCGAGATCGGCGGCCCCTACCTGGGCAAGCGCCGCGACCTGGTGCTGGCGCCGCTGATGCACGACACCCCGGGAGAACTGGGCCAGGCGTTCGAGCCGCGCGACTGGAAACTGGGCGAATGCGACCTGGTGCCGGGCAAGACCGCGCCGAACATGATCGTGGTCGAACGCGACTACAACGACATCTACCGCAAGTTCACCTCGGTCGGCCCCTTGCTGGACAAGCTGGGCAACGGCGGCAAGGGCATCAACTGGAACACCGAGCACGAGGTGCACGAGCTGGCCGGCATCAACGAGAGCGTGGCCGAGCCGGGCGTGAGCCAGGGCCGTCCGCGCCTGGACACCGCGATCGACGCGGCCGAAATGATCCTGACCTTCGCGCCCGAGACCAACGGCCACGTGTCCGTCAAGGCCTGGGAGGCGCTGGGCAAGATCACCGGCCGCGACCATACCCACCTCGCCGTGGGCCGCGAACACGACAAGATCCGCTTCCGCGACATCCAGGCGCAGCCGCGCAAGATCATTTCCGCGCCGACCTGGTCGGGCCTGGAAAGCGAGGAGGTCAGCTACAACGCCGGCTACACCAACGTGCATGAGCTGATCCCATGGCGCACGCTGACCGGCCGCCAGCAGTTCTACCAGGACCATCGCTGGATGCTGGATTTCGGCGAAGGCTTCTGCGTGTACAAGCCGGCCATCGACACCAAGACGGTGGCGCCCATGCTGGGCCGCTACCCGAACGGCGAGAAAGAGCTGGTCCTGAACTGGATCACGCCGCACCAGAAGTGGGGCATCCACAGCACGTATTCGGACAACCTGCGCATGCTGACCCTGAGCCGCGGCGGCCCCCACGTCTGGGTGTCGGAGGCCGAAGCCAAACAGGCCGGGCTGGTCGACAACGACTGGGTCGAAGTGTTCAACGTGAACGGCACGCTCACCGCCCGGGTGGTGGTCAGCCAGCGCGTGCCGGTGGGCATGTGCCTGATGTACCACGCGCAGGAAAAGATCGTGAACGTGCCCGGCGCGGAAACCAGCGGCAAGCGCGGCGGCATCCACAACTCGGTGACGCGCACTGTGCTCAAGCCCACGCACATGATCGGCGGCTATGCGCAGCAGGCCTACGGTTTCAACTACTACGGCACGGTGGGCTCCAACCGCGACGAGTTCGTGGTGCTGCGCAAGATGAAGAAGGTGGACTGGCTGGAAGGCCCGCTCGTCGAAGAACCGCAACAAGAAGAGAAGCAATCATGAGGATACGCGCCCAAATCGGCATGGTGCTGAACCTGGACAAGTGCATCGGCTGCCACACTTGCTCGGTCACCTGCAAGAACGTCTGGACCAGCCGCGACGGCGTCGAATACGCCTGGTTCAACAACGTGGAGACCAAGCCCGGCATCGGCTATCCGAAGGAATGGGAAAACCAGGAAAAGTGGAAGGGCGGCTGGAAGCGCACCGCCGCCGGCAAGCTGGAACCGGCCCAGGGCGGCAAGCTGCGCATCCTGGCCAACCTGTTCGCCAACCCGAACCTGCCGCAGATCGACGACTACTACGAGCCGTTCACCTTCGACTACGAGCATCTCAAGAACGCGCCGCTGTCGCAGACCCCGCCGACGGCGCGGCCGGTGTCGGTGCTGACGGGCAAGAAAATGGACAAGATCCATTGGGGCCCGAACTGGGAAGACGACCTGGGCGGCGAATTCGGCTCGCGCAGCCGCGACGCGCTGTTCGAGGGCGTGCAGAAGGAGATGTACTCGACCTTCGAGAACACCTTCATGATGTACCTGCCGCGCCTGTGCGAACACTGCCTGAACCCGGCCTGTGTCGCCAGTTGCCCGTCGGGCTCGATCTACAAGCGCGAGGACGACGGCATCGTGCTGGTCGACCAGGACAAGTGCCGCGGCTGGCGCATGTGCATCTCGGGCTGCCCGTACAAGAAGATCTACTACAACTGGAACAGCGGCAAGGCCGAGAAGTGCACCTTCTGCTATCCGCGCATCGAGGCCGGCCAGCCGACCGTCTGCTCGGAAACCTGCGTGGGCCGCATCCGCTACCTTGGCGTGATGCTGTACGACGCCGACCAGATCGAGCACGCGGCGTCCACCGCCAATGAACAGGACCTGTACCAGTCGCAGCTCGACCTGTTCCTGGATCCGAATTCGCCCGAGGTGATCGCCGCCGCGCGCGAACAGGGCATCCCCGAATCCTGGCTGGAAGCCGCCCGTAAATCGCCGGTCTACAAGATGGCGGTGCAATGGCGCGTCGCCTTCCCGCTGCACCCGGAATACCGCACCTTGCCCATGGTCTGGTACATCCCGCCGCTGTCGCCCATCCAGTCGGCCGCCGAATCGGGCCAGATGCCGCAGCGCACCGTGGGCAAGAGCGCCATGATCCCGGACGTGTCCAGCCTGCGCATCCCCGTGCGCTACCTGGCCAACCTGCTGACCGCGGGCAAGGAAGCCCCGGTGGTGCAGGCGCTGGAGCGGATGCTGGCCATGCGCGCCTACAAGCGTTCCGAATCGGTGCACGGCGAACGCGACACGGCGCTGCTGGACAAGGTCGGGCTGTCCGAGGCGACGGTGCAGGACATGTACAAGATCATGGCCATCGCCGACTACGAGGACCGCTTCGTCGTGCCCAGCAGCCACAAGGAAGTGGTCGAGGACAGCTTCAACGAGAAGGGAAGCTGCGGCTTCACCTTCGGCAACGGCTGCTCCGGCGGGGTGTCGGAAGGCACGCTGTTCGGACGCAAGCCCCAGGGCAGCGAGATCTTCATCGAGATGCCGAAATCCCGCAAGAAGGCCGCTTCGGTCTAGGAAAGGAGAAAACCATGAGTCCGTACCGCCTGCTTTCCGCCTTGCTGTGCTATCCCGAAGCCGAACTGCTGGACGCGCTGGGCGAGGTGGAAGCCGCGCTGGCCGCCTATCCGGATGCCGAGGAAGCGCTACAGCCCCTGATGGAGTACCTGGCCACCCACGACCTGATTCCGTTGCAGGAGAACTACGTGGCCACGTTCGACCGGAACCGCTCGCACTCGCTGCACCTGTTCGAGCACGTGCATGGCGAAAGCCGCGACCGCGGCCAGGCCATGGTGGACCTGCTGGACACCTACCGCGAGCACGGGTTCGAGCCGGTCGTGTCCGAATTGCCCGACCACGTGCCGCTGTTCCTGGAGTTCCTGGGCGTCATCGAACCCGGCAAGGCCCAGGAACTGCTGGACGAAGCCATCCACGTGCTGGCGGCCATCGGTTCGCGCCTGGCCAGGAGCGAAAGCCCCTACGCCTGCATCTTCGGGGTGCTGCGCGCGCAGTCGCGGGTGGTTCCGCGCGAACAGACCGAGGCGCCCGTGCGCGACATGGACGAAGCGATGGAGCGGTACGGCTCCAGTCCCGACGGGGTGGAACCGCTCTTGCGGCCGTTCTCGGGCGATGGCGCGCAAACCGTGCGCTTCTATCCCCGCGCGGCCCATTAATCTTCAGGACGACGCAACATGAACTCCCTGAATCAGTTTTTCTTCGGCATCTATCCCTACATCGCGCTGACGGTCTTCCTGCTGGGCAGCCTGGTCCGTTTCGAACGGGAGCAATACACCTGGAAGTCGGACAGCTCGCAGTTGCTGCACCGCGGCCAGTTGCGGCTGGGCAACATCCTGTTCCACGTCGGCATCCTGGGCCTGTTCTTCGGCCACCTGGCCGGCCTGCTGACGCCGGTGGTGGTCTGGGACACGCTGGGCGTATCGCATACGCTGAAGCAGACCGTGGCCATGGCCGCCGGCGGCGTCATGGGCGGCATGTGCCTGATCGGCCTGCTGATCCTGATCCACCGCCGCCTGAGCGACCCGCGCATCCGCGCCACCACGCGGCCCGGCGACAAGCTGCTGTTGCTGTGGATCCTGGTCACGCTGCTGCTGGGCCTGTCCACCATCGTGCTGTCGGCCGGCCACATGGACGGTGAAATGATGGTGCGCCTGATGACCTGGGCGCAGCACATCGTCACGTTCCAGGGCGACGCCGCCAGCCATATCGACGGCGTGCCGCTCCTGTTCAAGGCGCACCTGTTCATGGGCCTGACGCTGTTCGTGATCTTCCCGTTCACCCGCCTGGTCCACGTCTGGAGCGGCTTTGCCTCGGTGGGCTACCTGGGCCGCGCCTGGCAACTGGTCCGCCCGCGCTGAAACCCGCCACGAGGAGCCGAACATGCCTGTCATCGTCAATGGCGTCGAACTGAGCGACGCGGACCTGGAACGCGAGCTGCCGCTGCATGCGCAGGCCGGCAATCCCATGCGCGAGGCGGTCACGGCGCTGGTGCTGCGCCGCGTGCTGCTGGACGAAGCCGCCCGGCAGGGGCTGGACGCCGCGGACGAGGAGGGCGCCATCGGCGGCCTGCTGGCCCGCGAGGCCACCGCGCCCGAAGCCGACGAGGCCGCCTGCCGCCGCTTCTACCAGATGCACCCCGAGCGCTTCATGGTGGGCGAACTGGTCGAGGCCGACCACATCCTGTTCCAGGTCACGCCCAGCGTGAACCTGGACATGCTGCGGGCGCACGCCAATGCGGTGCTGGCCGAACTGCTGGAAGACCCGTCGCGCTTCGCGGCCGTGGCGCGCGAGCAGTCCAACTGCCCGTCCGCCGCCGTGGACGGCAGCCTGGGCCAACTGGGCCGCGGCGACACGGTGCCGGAATTCGAGCGAGCGGTGTTCGCGCTGCCCGCCGGCGGCCTGCTGCCGCAACTGCTGCAGACCCGCCATGGCCTGCACATCGTGCGCGTGACGCACCGCATCGAAGGGCGGCTGCTGCCATACGAGCACGTGGCCGGGCAGATCGCCTCGGCGCTGTCGGCCATGAGCCGCGACATCGCCTGGCGGCAGTACGTCAAGCTGTTGATCGGCCGCGCCGACATCCAGGGCATCGACCTGGAGGAGGGCGAGCCGGAACGTGTCTTCAGCGGAAGCGCCGCATGATGGAAACGCCGCCTGCCGGACCCCTCAAGGATGGCCACGGACGCCGCATCGACTATCTGCGCGTCTCGGTCACCGACCGCTGCGATCTGCGTTGCAGCTATTGCCTGCCCAAGGATTTCAAGGGCTTCGAAACGCCGTCGAACTGGCTGGACCACGAGGAAATGCTGCGGCTCGTCGGCCTGTTCGTGGCGTTGGGCGTCAGCAAGGTCCGCCTGACCGGCGGAGAGCCGCTATTGCGCCGCGGCATCGCCGGGCTGGCGGGCGCGATCGCCGCCATGCCCGGGTTGGCGGACCTGTCGGTCTCCACCAACGGCACCCAGCTCGCCCGCCACGCGCAGTCCCTGCGCGCGGCCGGCGTGGACCGCCTGAACGTCAGCCTGGACACGCTGGACGCGGCCGCTTTCAGCCGGATCACCGGCCGGGACTGCCTGGAGTCGGTGCTGGCCGGACTGGCCGCCGCGCGGCGCGCGGGCTTCGCGCCCATCAAGCTCAACAGTGTGGTGCACGCGGCCACGCCCGAGGCGGAGGTGCGGCGGCTGCTGGACTACGCGGTGGCGCAGGGCTTCGTGCTGCGCCTGATCGAGCCCATGCCCATGGGCGAGTGCGGCCGGGGCTTTTCCCATACCGACCTGAACGCGATGGGCGCGCGCCTGGCCGCCGAGGCGGGGTTCATGCCCGCGCTGGCGGGTGCCGGGGCCGGCCCCGCGCGCTACTGGACGACCGGCCGCGGCGCGCCGGTGCTGGGCGTGATCACGCCGATGTCGCGGCATTTCTGCGCCAGTTGCAACCGCGTCCGGCTGGGCGTGGACGGCACGCTGTACCTGTGCCTGGGGCAGGAAGACCAGGTGCCGCTGGGCCGGCTGCTGCGCGGCGGCGCCAGCGACGCCGAACTGACCCGGGCCATCCTGGCTGGCATCGCCGCCAAGCCGGAGCGCCACGAATTCACCAGCCGCCCGGAACGCATCGTGCGCTTCATGGCGCAGACGGGAGGCTGAGATGCGCGACATCGAACGCCTGGTCGACGGTTTCCAGCGCTTCCAGCAGCAATACTACGAAAATGCGCCTTCCCTCTACCGCAACCTGCGCGAGGGCCAGCATCCCAGCACCTTGCTGATCGGATGCTGCGATTCCCGGGTGGACCCGGCCATGCTGCTGGGCTGCGACCCGGGCGACATCTTCACCGTGCGCAACGTCGCCAACCTGGTGCCGCCGGCCAACACGGACCGGGGCCTGCAGGGCGTGCTGGCCGCGATCCAGTTCGCGGTGGAACAATTGCAGGTCAGCCGCGTCATCGTGCTGGGCCATGCGCACTGCGGCGGCATCCGGACGCTGATGGACCGGGGCCTGGGCTGCGCCGAGGACAACGGCGAGACCGACTACCTGAAACGCTGGATGGACATCGCCGAGCCGGCGCGCAGGCGGGTGCTGCAACAGATGCCCGCGGCCTCGGCCGCGGAGCGCCGGCGCGCCTGCGAACAGGCGTCCATCCTGATCTCGCTGCGCAACCTGGAAGACCTGCCTTTCGTCAGGCGCGCGGTCCAGACGGGAGCGCTGACGCTGCACGGCTGGTATTTCGACCTGGTGGCGGGCGCTTTGCTGGCATACTCGGCGCGTGCGGACGCGTTCCTGCCGATCGTATGCCCCTCGTTCTCGGAGCTTGCATGACCCCAGTTTTCGGTATCGCCGGCCGTTCCGGCAGCGGCAAGACCACCCTCATCGAAGCGATGCTGCCCTTGCTGGTCGCGCGCGGCCTGCGGGTCAACGTCATCAAGCACAGCCACCACGATTTCCAGATGGAGCCGCCCGGCAAGGACAGCGCGCGCTTCCGCCTGGCCGGCGCGCAGGAGGTGATGGTGGCGTCGCCGTTCCGCTACGCCATCGTCCATGAACTGCGGGACGCGCCCGAACCCACGCTGGCCGAGCAACTGGCCCGCCTGGCGCCGGCCGACCTGGTGCTGGTGGAAGGATTCAAGCAGGCGGCCATCCCCCGCATCGAGGTGTACCGGCCCGCCGCGGGCAAGCCGCCGCTGCACGCGGAGGACGCCGGTTTCCTGGCGGTGGCGACCGACGCGCCGCTGGAGGCCGGCGTGCCTTGCCTGCCGCTGAACGACCCCGACCGCGTCGCGGCGTTCATTTGCCGCGCCCTGGGCCTGGATTGAGCGCCGGCGCCGCAGGGAAGTGGAGGCGGGCGGCGAGAGGAGACTACACTGGTAGCCGATCCGCCCCGCGCGCGCAGACAGCAGCCACCTTCATGAAGTCCACCCATTCCTTCGCCGAGTCCGAGGGCCTGCCTTCTCCCCGGCACCGCCTTTCCACGCGCATCATCGCCAGCTCGCTGGTCGCGCTGATCGTGGTGCTGGCCATGGTCAGTTGGACCCTGTGGCTGTCCTGGCAACTGGAAGGCGCGGGCGCCGCGATCAACGATACCGGCAGCCTGCGCATGCGCGCCAACCGGGTCGCGGTCGAACTCATGCGGCCGCAGGCCGGCCGCGAGTTCCGCACCCAGGAGCAGATCCAGGCCATGGAGGACACGATCGCGCGCCTGGCGCGCGGCAATCCGGCGCGCCCGCTCTTCATTCCCAACGACGAGGCCATCCGGGTCCAGTGGCACGACGTGGCGGCATACTGGAACGACATCATGAAGCCGGCCGCCATCCGCGCCCTCGGGCAGCCGGACGCCGCGACCTACCTGGAGACGCTGCCGGAGTTCGTTTCCCGGGCGGACACCCTGGTCCGCATGATCGAGCAGGACAACGCGGGCAAGACCACGTCGCTGCGCCTGTCCCAGGGCGTGCTGGCCGCCATCGCCAGCGCCGGGACGCTGGCGATGATCTACCTGCTGTACCTATGGATCATTTATCCGGTGCTGCGGCTGCGAGACGGCCTGCAGCGCATGGCCGCAAGGGAATTCAGCACGCGCCTGCCGGTCGAGAGCCAGGACGAATTCGGCGTGCTGGCCCGCGGCTACAACCGCATGGCGGATGAACTGCAGGACCTGTACACCGGGCTGGAGCGGCGGGTGGAGGAAAAGACCGCCCAGCTCGCCGCGCAGAACCGGGACATCGGCGCGCTGTACGACATGGCGGCCTTCCTGAACCAGCCCAACGAGATCGAGGCCTTGTGCGACGGTTTCCTGCGCCGCGTGATGCTGCAATTCGACGCCGAGGGCGGCAGCATCCGCGCGCTGGACCCGACCAACGAAAAGCTGAACCTGATGGTGTCGGTGGGCCTGTCCGACGAACTGGTGGAATCCGAGCACTGCATGAAGGTGGAGGATTGCTATTGCGGCGTCGCCACGCGGCAGGACGGCGTCATCGTCATCCAGGACTTCCGCCGGTCGCCGCCGGCCATGGACCTGAACTGCCAGCGCGAGGGCTTCGCCAGCGTGGCCGTGTTCCGCATCGTCACACGCGACGAGGTGCTGGGTTCGTATTCCCTGCATTTCCGCCAGCAGCGCCGCCTGACGGCCGCCGAGTCCCAGTTGCTGGAAACGCTGGGGCGGCACCTGGGCGTGGCGCTGGACAACCGGCGCCTGGGCGCCCAGGCGCGGCAATTGGCCGTGGTGCAGGAGCGCGGGCTGGTGGCCCAGGGGCTGCACGACAGCCTGGCGCAGGGCCTGAATTTCCTGAACCTGCAATTGCAGATGCTGGACGCGGCGGTCAAGCGGGGCGACGCCGAGGAAATCGAAGAGATCCTGCCGCTGCTGCGCGCGGGCGTGGACGAAAGCTACCAGGACGTGCGGGAACTGCTGACCAATTTCCGCAGCAAGCTGGCGCAGGGGGACCTGCAGGCCGCGATCGAAGACACCGTGGACCGTTTCCGCCGCCAGACGGGCATCGAGACCGAATTGCGGTTCAACCAGGGGCAGGGGGCGCCGCTGCCGCCGGAACAGCAGTTGCAGGTACTGTTCATCCTGCAGGAAGCCTTGTCGAACGTGCGCAAGCACTCCGAGGCGAGCCACGTCGAGGTGGCGGTCGACAACGGCCGCGATTTCAGCCTGCTGGTGGCCGACAACGGCCAGGGCTACGACCCCGGCGAGGTGGCGGAGCGCGGCGAATCCCATGTGGGGCTGCACATCATGCGCGAGCGGGCCGCCCGGATGCGCGCCATGATAAAACTCGAATCGCAGCCCGGCGCCGGCACGCGCGTTTCGCTGACCCTGCCCGGCAGCGAGCGCCAGGCCGCCTGACATAGCCCACACCATGCCCATCCGTATTCTCCTCGTCGACGACCACACCCTGTTCCGCTCCGGCGTGCGCCTGCTGCTGCAGCGCCAGCCCGACTTCGAGGTCGTGGCCGAGGCGGGCGACGGGGTCGAGGGGCTGAAACGCGCCAAGGAACTCAAGCCCGACGTGGTCTTGCTGGACCTCAACCTGCCCGGGCTCTCCGGCCTGGAAACGCTGCAACTGCTGACGCAGGACCTGCCGTCCTGCGCCGTCATCATCCTGACGGTCTCCGAAGAGGCGGACGAGCTGGGCCAGGCGCTGCGCGACGGAGCCCGGGGCTACCTGGTGAAGAACATCGACGCCGACGCGCTGACCGCCGCCATCCGCCGCGCGGCCGGCGGCGAACCGGTGATCGCGGACAGCATGACGGCCAAGCTCGTGGAGCAATTCCGCGGCCAGGCCGGCCAGGTCGCGCAGGCGTCGGGCAACTCCGACCGCAACCGCCTGACCGCGCGCGAGCGGCAGATCGTGCAATGGCTGGCGCGCGGCGCCAGCAACAAGGTCATCGCGCGGGAACTCGACGTCAGCGAAAGCACGGTCAAGATCCACGTGCAGAACGTGCTGAAAAAACTGAACCTGACCAGCCGCGTGCAGGTCGCGGTGTATGCGGTGGAGCACGGGCTGTACACGGAGGAGTGACGGAACGGCCCGGTGTCAGGCATCCGCACGGGCCAGGTGCCTAGGCCAGGTGTCTGACACCCGTACGAGAAGATGTTGAAATCGCGACGGTGCCTCCGGGTGTCAGACACCAACCAGCTCATTGGTGTCTGACACCCGGGGAGGCGTGCTTCCACACGAGAGCGCATCTCGTACGGGTGTCAGACACCTGGCCCAGAGACACCACACCCCCCCCCCCCCGCATCGACTACGACCTCCGACACCCGGGCGATCTTGATCTGCGACAAGGTGGCCGTGACGGCCACCCCCTAGACTGGCCGTCATGGAAAATCGAACCTCTCCCATGGAGCTCGTGGCCCCCGCCGGCAGCCTGGCTGCGCTGAAGGCGGCGGTCGAGGCGGGCGCCGACACGGTCTATCTCGGCCTCAAGAACGCCACCAACGCCCGCAATTTCGCCGGGCTCAATTTCACCGAAGCCGACATCCGCGCGGGCGTCGAACTGGCGCACAGCCGCAAGCGCCAGGTGCTGTTCGCCATCAACACTTTCGTGCAGGCGGGCCGGGCCCAGGAGTGGCGCGCCGCCGTGGATGCCGCCTACGGCCTGGGCGCCGACGCGGTCATCATGGCGGACGCGGGCCTGCTGGCCTACGCCAGCGACCGTTATCCCGATCTGCGCCTGCACCTGTCGGTGCAGGGCTCCGCCACCCATACCGACGCCATCGAACTGATGAAGGAGCAGTTCGGCATCCGCCGCGTGGTCCTGCCGCGCGTCCTGACGCTGGCCGAGATCGCGCGCATCTGCGCCAACGTCAGCGTCGAGGTCGAAGTGTTCGGCTTCGGCAGCCTGTGCGTCATGGCCGAGGGGCGCTGCCTGCTGTCGTCCTACGCCACCGGCGATTCCCCCAACAACAAAGGCGTCTGTTCGCCCGCGCACGCGGTGCGCTGGGAAGAGACCGACGGCCGCATGGATGCGCGCCTGAACGGTATCCTCATCGACCGCTACGAGCCCGGCGAGCCCGCCGCGTATCCAACCCTGTGCAAGGGCCGCTTCGACGTGGACGGGCAGGCCGACCACGCGCTGGAGGAACCCACCAGCCTGAACGCCGTCGGCCTGCTGCCGCGCCTGGCGGAAATGGGAGTGTCCGCCATCAAGATCGAAGGGCGGCAGCGCAGCCCGGCCTACGTGACGCAGGTGGTGTCCACGCTGCGCGCCGCGCTCGACAGCGTGCACGCCGACGCGGCCCGCTTTTCCCCGCGCCCCGAATGGAACGCCATGCTGGCGCGCCATGCCGAGGGTTCCCAAGTCACCCAGGGGGCATTCGAACGTCCATGGAAATGAAGCCCAACGCATTCCGGATTTCTGTCGGACCCCTGCTGTACTACTGGCCGCGCCGCGACACGCTGGATTTCTACGCGGGACTGGCCGACAGCCCCGCCGACATCCTCTACGTGGGCGAGACCGTGTGCAGCCGCCGCCACGAACTGCGCGCCGACGACTGGATGGCGCTGGCGCGCGACCTGCGCGCCGCCGGCAAGACGGTGGTGCTGTCCGGCCGCACGCTGATCGAGACCGGCGCGGAGGCCAGCGCCCTGAAAAAGCTGTGCGAGCAGGACGACTTCCTGGTCGAGGCCGGCGAAGTGGGCGCGATGCGCCATCTGGCCGGCCGTCCCTTCGTGGCCGGCCCGCACATGAACGCCTACCACGGCGGCACCCTGGAATGGCTGGCCCAACGCGGCGCCACGCGCTTCGTCGCGCCGCTGGAAATGGACGGCAAGACGCTGGCGCGCCTGCTGGAGGAGCGGCCGGCGGGCCTGGAGGCCGAAGTCATGGTCTGGGGCCGCATGGCGCTGGCGTTCTCGGCGCGCTGCTTCACGGCGCGGCACTTCCGCCTGAAGAAGGACGAGTGCGGATTCCGCTGCATCGAACATCCCGACGGCCTGGACATGCGCACCCGCGAATCGCGCGACTTCCTGGCGATCAACGGCATCCAGGTGCAGTCGGCCGCCTGTCTGGACTTGCTGGCGCGGGCGCCCGAGCTGGCGTCGCTGGGCGTGGAGGTGCTGCGCGTCAGTCCGCAATCGGCCGGCACGCTGGAAGCGATCGCCGCGCTGGACACGGCGCGCCGCGGCGGCAAGCCGGCCGCGGTGGAGCCGCCCGCGGGCATCGACCGCTGCAACGGCTACTTCCATGGACGGCCCGGCATCGATCTGCTGGAGGAAGCCGTATGAGCATGTCCATCGCAATGCCCGCCGTTTTTGCCCGGATCGGCCGGCGCCTGCCGACGCCGCTGGTGTCGCTGCACTTCGTCGCTGGGCTGGAGCTGGCGCGCCGGCTGAAGTGGCTGTCGCCGCCGGCCGAACTGGAAGGCCGCAGCTTCGCCATCACCGTCGAGGACCTGGGACTGCGCAACTGCTTCGCGGTGAAGCAAGGCGCGTTCCGCACGGTCTGGGACGGCGCGCCGGCGGAACTGGAGCTGGGCGCGAAGCTGGCCGATTTCCTGGCGCTGATGCGCGCGGAAACCGATGCCGATACCTTGTTCTTCCAGCGCCGCCTGCGCATCGCGGGCGACACGGAGCTGGGGCTGATCGTCAAGAACTGGCTGGACGCATCGCCCCGGCCGGCCTGGCTGCAAAGGCTGGGCGGGGCAGGGCGCTAGCGGACCCGGCCGCTACGCGCCCACCCGTTCCATCCTGCGCGCGGCCCGCGACAGGACGAGGCTGGCCGCGAAGTACAGCAGGGCCACCGCCAGGTAGACCTCCACGTGGTAGGGCCGCCAGGCGGTGCCGGCGACGACCGCCTTGGCCGCGCCCAGCACGTCGAACACGCCGATGATGCTGACCAGGGAAGTATCCTTGACCGCGCCCACGAACACGCCCAGCGCCGCCGGCGCGGCGATGCGGCGGGCCTGCGGCCAGATGACGTAGGCATGGGCCGCGGCCGGCCCCATGCCCAGCGCGCGCGCCGCCATCATCTGCCCGGGCGGGATGGCTTGCAGCGCGCCGCGCAGCACCTCGGCGAGCAGGCAGGCAGTGTGCAGCGTCAGCGCGGCCAGCGCCATGCTGAATTTCGACACGCCGCCACCCAGCAGCATGGGCAGCACGAAGGACGCGAACAGCAACTGGGTCACCAGCGGCACGCCGCGCGCGGCTTCGATCAGTCCGGCCGCGGCCAGCGATCCGGCGCGGCTGCCGGAGCGCCGCAGCAAGGCCAGCGCGAAGGCGAGCGGCACCGCGGCGCCCAGCGCGGCGATGGCCAGTATCAGCGTGACCAGCAGCCCGCCCCAGCGTTGCGGGCCGATCGCCGCGCCGCCCCAGGGCCAGCCCGACAGCGCGCAGGCCACGGCGGCGAGCAGGGCGACCAGCAGCGCCGCGCGGGCGCGGGCGGGCAGGCGGCCGGCGCCCAGCGTCAAGGCGACGCCCGCCAGCAACGCCGCGCAGGCGGCCAGCGCCGGCGCGCGGTCCGCCTCGGCCATGGTGCCGAACAGCAGCAGCGGCAGATTCTCTCCTACGGCGGCCCAGCAGGCGCCCGCGGCATCCGCGCAGGCGGCCGGATCGCCCAGCCAGACCGCGCGCAGCACGGCCCAGTCCAGCAAGGCCCATCCCGCCGCGGCCAGCGCGATGGCGAGCACGGCCGAGACTAGTCTCCGGCGCCATGGCCGCGCGTCCGGGGCGGCCGCGGACAAGGGGCGGTCGCCCAGGCGCGCGCCGTGCGTGTCGCCCGGGCCGTGGCGAGTGTGGCGGGCGTTCCAGGCGGACAGGCCGCCGCCCAGGCCCAGCGCCAATGCCAGGTAGACCGCCACCGCCAGCGCGATGCCCTCCAGCGCCAGCCCGGTTTGCGTGATGACGGTGTTGATGACGGCCATCAGTTCCTGGTAGCCGATGGCGATCGCCAGCGTGCTGTTCTTCACCAGGGCCAGGCACTGGTTGGCGTAGGGCGGCAGCGCGACCCGGGCGGCGTAGGGCGCGATCACCAGCCGCAGCACGCGGCGGGGCGTCAGCCCCAGGGCCTGGCCGGCCTCGACCAGGCCGACCGGCACGGCGCGCACGGAGGCGCGCACGATGTCGGCGATGTAGGCCGCGTGGAAGACCACGAGGCCTATCGTCAAGGCCGCGAATTCGATGCTGGGCTGCCAGCCGCCCTGGAGTCCCAGGCCGCGCCGGGCGGGCAGGTCCACCTGCATGGCGGGCAGCAGGGCCCAGGCCGCGAGGGCCGCGGCCAGCGCGCCGTACCACGCGGCGTTGCCCCAGCGGCGCCGGGCGCGCCAGCCCAGCGCCAGCGCCGCCAGGGCCGCGGCCGCGTAAGGCAGCCAGCCGTGCACGGCCGGCAGGGCCAGCCCGCGGTTCGAGAGCAGTACGGAAGGCAGCGGCGACCAGGCCTGCCGCAAGTCCGGCAGGCGCAGCAGCAGGCCGTACCAGACGAATAGCTGCAACAGCACAGGCGTGTTGCGCAGCGGCGCGATGACGAGGGCCGCGCAGCGCGCGGCCAGCGGATGGGACGACAGGCCCAGCAGACCCAGGCCCAGTCCCAGCGCGGTCGCCAGCGGAATCGCCGCCAGCGCCACCGTCAGGGTGTTGACGAGGCCGGCGGCGATCGACATCCAATAGGGATCGTCGGGCGTGACGCCGAGCAGGCTTTCCGAAATGCGAAAGCCCGCGGGCTGGAACAGGAAGCCGAATCCGCCCTGGATACCGCGCGCCGTCTGCACGGACTCGATGTGCAGCAGCAGGACGGCGGCCATGCCGCCCAGCGCCAGGCACCAGGCCGCCGTGGACAGCCAGCGCCGCCAGGGGCCGGGCGCCGGGAAGGGGACTGCCGCCGCCGTCATGTCACTGGAACGGCGGCGAATACAGCAGGCCGCCCTGGTTCCATTGTGCGTTCAGGCCGCGCTCCAGTTTCAACGGCGTGGCGGCGCCCAGATTGCGCTCCCAGATTTCGCCGTAGTTGCCCACCGCCTTGATGGCGTTGCGGGCCCAGCCTTCGTCCAGGCCGAAGCTCTTGCCGATGCCGGGATCCACGCCCAGCAGGCGGCGCACCTGGGCGTCGGTGCTCTGCGCCTGGCTGTCGGCGTTCGCGGCGGTGACGCCCAGTTCTTCGGCGGCGACCAGCGCGTTCACCGTCCAGCGCACGATGGCGGTCCAGTTGGGATCGTCCTGCCGCACGAAGGGGCCCAGCGGCGACTTGTTGATCCGCTCGGGCAGGATGACGAAGTCGTCGGGCTGGCTCGCGCGCGCGGCGCGGCTGGCCGCCAGGGTGGACGCGTCGGACAGGTAGACGTCGCAGCGACCGGCGTAGAAGGCCTGCTCCAGTTCCACCAGGTTCTCGATGACGACCGGGCGGTAGTTGAGCTTGTGCTTCTTGAAGTAATCGACCAGGTTCTGTTCGTTGACCGTGCCGGGCTGCACGCAGACCTGCGCGCCGTCCAGCTCGGTGGCGCTCTTCACGCCCAGCTTGCGCGGCACCAGGAAGCCCTGGCCGTCGTAGAACACGATGCCCGCGGACACGATGCCCAGGCCCGCGTCGCGGCCGGACGTGATCGTGGTGTTGCGGTTGAGCACGTCGACCTCGCCGGATTGCAGCGCGGGGAAGCGCTGCTGCGAACTGAGAGGAACGAAGCGCGTCTTGGCGGGGTCGCCCAGCACGGCGGCGGCCAGCGCGCGGCACAGGTCCGCGTCCAGGCCGGTCCAGCGGCCCTGTTTGTCGGCGATGGACAGGCCCGCCGATCCCTGGCTGACGCCGCAGACCAGCTCGCCCCGCTTCTTGATCGTGTCCACCGTGCCCGCATGGGAGACGCTGGCGGCGGCCAGCGCAGCGGCCGCGCCCGCGGCCTTGAGTAGATGAGTCAAACGCATGCCGTTCCCGTATTTTTCGTATGCAAGAAAGGCATGAATTCTAGGGGCCGGGCCCGCTTTTCCGAGCGACTATATTGTCATATCAATATAAGAACTAAGCCTTATCCAGATTTCCGTCATATACCTAGAATGCCGTCATCCCCATACAGTCCGATGAACGAGGTCGAAGGTTGCGCATGAGCTGGCAGGATGAATTCAGGCAGTGGTTTCCCATCACGCGCGACAAGGCCTACGCCAACATCGCCTACACCAGCCCGCTGTCGCCCAGGGTGGCCGGGGCGGTGGCGGATTTCTTCGACGGCATTACGCACGCCCGCAGCGACAAGCCGCAATGGCTGCGCGACGCCGACGCGCTGCGCCTGCGGCTGGCCCGGCTGATCGGCGGAGACGCGCGCCGGCTCGCCTTCACCAAGAACACCACCGAAGGGCTCAACACGGTTGCCCAGGGCCTGGCCTGGCGGGAAGGCGACAACCTGATCGTGGACGACCAGGAACATCCGACCAATGCCTTGCCCTGGCTGAACCTGCGCCGCCGCGGCGTGGAGGTTCGCGTGGCGCGCGCCGACGCGCACCGCTACGAAGTGGACGACCTCTGGCGCCTCGTGGACGCCCGCACGCGCCTGATCGCGGTGTCCTGGGTGCAGTACGGCACGGGTTTCCGCACCGACATCGCGGAACTCGGGCGCCGCTGCGCGGAGCGCGGCATCTGGCTGGTCGTCGACGGCATCCAGGGCGCGGGCCTGCTGCGCGCCCGGGTCGACGAATGGCGCGTGGACGCCTTCGCCTGCGGCGCGCACAAAGGCATGCTGGGTCCGCTGGGCGTGGGCCTGCTGCACGTGTCGCCCGGGCTGCTGGACGCGCTGGACCCGCTGTACGTGGGGCCGTCGGGCGTGACCACCCTGGACAAGTCCGGGCCGCAATGGCAGGTTGGCGTGTCGGACGCGGGCGACGCGCGCCGGCTGGAGACGGGCAACCTGAATTATCCCGGCATCGCCGGTTGGGCGGGCGCGCTGGACCTGATCGAAGAGGCCGGCCCGGAACGCATCGAACCCTGGGTGCTGGAGCTGTCGCAGGCGCTGGGCGAGGGATTGCGCGCGCTCGGCGCGCAGGTGGTGTCGCCGCCCGGCGCGGCGTCGCGCAGCACGACGACGGCGCTGAAGGTGGCGGACCCCGCGCTCGCGCTCGCCCACCTGGCCCGGGAGGGCGTGGTGGCCAGCATTGTGGAGTATGGTTACGTGCGCCTGTCCGTCGGCGCCTATAACAACCATGCCGATATCGACCGCATCCTGCGCGCGGCGCGCGCGTTCGCGGCCTGACCGGAATTTTTGATAACGCATCTCCTGGAGAGACACATGACCGACCCGAAGCAGCCCTGGCGGCTTGAAACCATTGCCGTGCACGGCGGCTACCGTCCCGATCCCACCACGCGCGCCGTGGCCGTGCCGATCTACCAGACCGTCGCCTATGCGTTCGACGACACGCAGCATGGCGCGGACCTGTTCGACCTGAAGGTGCCGGGCAACATCTATACCCGCATCATGAACCCCACCACCGACGTGCTGGAGCAGCGCGTCGCGGCCCTGGAAGGCGGCATCGCCGCGCTGGCGCTGGCCTCGGGCCAGGCCGCGGTGACCTACGCCATCCTGACCATCGCCGAGGCCGGCGACAACATCGTGTCCTCCAGCACGCTGTACGGCGGCACCTACAACCTGTTCGCGCACACGCTGCCGCAGTACGGCATCGCCACGCGCTTCGCCCAGCCCTCCGACCTGGCCGCCTTCGAAGCGCAGATCGACGAGCGCACCAAGGCCATCTTCGCCGAATCCGTCGGCAACCCGCTGGGCAACATCACCGACATCGCCGCCCTGGCCGAACTGGCGCACCGCCACGGCCTGCCGCTGATCGTCGACAACACCGTGCCGTCGCCGTACCTGCTGCGCCCCATCGAGCACGGCGCCGACATCGTGGTGCAATCGCTGACCAAGTACCTGGGCGGCCACGGCACCAGCCTGGGCGGCGCCATCATCGACTCGGGCAAGTTCCCCTGGGCCGAGCACAAGGCCCGCTTCAAGCGCCTGAACGAACCGGACGTCAGCTACCACGGCGTGGTCTACACCGAGGCCTTCGGCCCGGCCGCCTACATCGGCCGCGCCCGCGTGGTACCGCTGCGCAATACCGGCGCCGCCATCTCGCCGTTCAACTCGTTCCAGATCCTGCAAGGCATCGAAACCCTGGCGCTGCGCGTGGACCGCATCGTCGAGAACGCGGTGAAGGTCGCCAACTACCTGCGCGAACACCCGAAGGTGGAGTGGGTCAACTATGCAGGCCTGCCGGACCATCCGGACCACGCGCTGGCGCAGAAGTACCTGGGCGGCAAGGCGCCGGGCCTGTTCACGTTCGGCGTGAAGGGCGGCCGCGAGGCTGGCGCGCGCTTCCAGGACGCGCTGCAGCTCTTCACCCGCCTGGTCAACATCGGCGATGCCAAGTCGCTGGCCACGCACCCCGCGTCCACCACCCACCGCCAGCTCAATCCCGAAGAGCTGCAAAAGGCGGGCGTGCGCGAGGAAACGGTGCGCCTGTCCATCGGCATCGAGCACATCGACGACCTGCTGGCCGACCTGGACCAGGCGCTGGCCCAGGTCTAGCCCGAGGACTACCCGCCGCCCGCGAGGGCGGGGCGGTGCCTGCGCAGCGCGGAAGGCGCCACCCCTTCCGTGCGCTGGAACACGCGGCTGAACGCCGCCTGCGATCGGTAGCCGACGCGCTCGGCGGCGTCCTGGATGCCCATGCCCTGGCTCAGGTGGCGCCGCGCCACGCGCATGCGCAGCAATTGCAGCAATTGCGCGGGCGTGGTCCCGCCGTGCAGCGTGAAGCGGCGATGAAAGGTGGCCTTCGACATGTGCACCCGGTCGGCCATGTCCTGCATGCTCCAGGGCCTGGCCGGTTCGGCCAGGATGGCCTGCAGCAGGCCGGCCATGGCCGGATCGCGGGCCAGCACGAACAGGCCGTAGGCCTGGCGGTCGTGGATGGCCAGATGGCGCAGCATGAAAAAGATAAGCAGGTCGGTCAGCCGTTCCAGCACGACGGAGGACGCGCCCGGATCGCGGGCGGTCTCGCCCAGGATCAGTTCGAACACGCCGCGCGCCGTGCGGAAGCGTTCGTCGCTGGCGCGCAGCACCAGGTAATCGGGCAGCGTGTCGGCCAGCAGGTCGGCGAGCCCGGGCCGGAACTGGAAGAAGCCGCAGGCCAGGCCGGTGCTGTCGGCCTGGCGCGGCAGGAGAGGCTGCATCGGCGCGCCTTGCGCGCCTTCGGCGGCGGGCGGGTCCAGCGGCGTCAGTGCATGGGGAATGTCGCGCAGGAAGAAGATGCCGTCGCCCGCGGCCAGCGTCAGGGTTTCGCGCCCTTCGCCCACGTCGACCAGGCAGCCGCCGTGCAGGATCAGATGGAAGCTGGACCGCGCGCGCCCGCTGGTGCTGGCCGACCAATTGCCGCAATACTGCCCAAGGTGATACAAGCTGGATTGCACCTCCAGGCTGGACAGCAGCAGGGCGTCGACCGCGGCCTGGTCGGCGGCTGATACGGTCCATGGACCGGAGCAGTTCAAGGGTAGGGTTTCGGAACGCATCTGGTTATAAGCGCATAGCTGAAAGTCGATAAGATCTAGCATCAAGTTGCGATCTTCATGCATTGTCGCTTGCGGCCCGGCGCAAGCACAATGAGGCTTTCAACGATAGCCGTCAGGAGACTCACATGGCCCGTTTGCCCGTCCATACCGCGCAAAGCGCTCCCGAACCCACGCGCGCGGCGCTGGCCGCCGCCGAGCAGGGCGCGGGGTACCTGTCCAACCTGCTGGGGGTGCTGGCCAACGCGCCGGTGGCGCTGGAGGCCTACCAGACCCTGTCGCAGATCAACGCGCGCGCCGGGCTGACCCTGCAGGAGCGCGAGGTGGTGCAACTGGTGGCCGGCACGCGCCACGGCTGCACCTTCTGCGTGGCGGGCCACACCGCGCTGGCGCGCAACAAGGCCAGGCTGTCGCCCGAAGTGGTGGACGCGCTGCGCGCCCAAGGCGCGCTGCCGGACGAACGCCTGCAGGCCCTGGCCGCCTTCACCGAAGCCGTGATCCAGACGCGCGGCCGTGTCAGCGACGAGGCCCTCCAGGCCCTGCGCGGCGCGGGCTACACGGACGGCAACGCGCTCGAAGTCATCGTGGGCGTGGGGCTGGCCACCATCTGCAATTTCGGCAACAACCTGGCGCAGACGCCGCTGAACGAGCAATTGAGCGACTACGCCTGGAGCGGCGCGCAATGACGCCGCAATCCGCAAGCGTCGAAGCCGGGCGCGGCCTGCTGCCGCAAGACCTGCGCGCGTGGCTGGAGCAGCACGCCGACGCGCTGGACGACGGCAGGCTGGACGCCGCCACGGTATTGCCCCGGCTGGCCGCGGCGGGCGTGTTCCGCCAGGGCGTGCCCGAAGCGCGGGGCGGCCTGCCCGGCACCGACATCGGCGACGCCATCGAAGCGGTGTCGCAGGTGGCGGAACTGTCGGTCGCCAGCGCGTTCGTGGCCTGGGGCCAGCGCGTCTTCATCGAATACCTGCTGCGCAGCCCGAATACCGCGCTGGCCGATGCCTGGCTGGCGCCCTTGCTCGGCGGCGAACAGGCGGGCGCGACCGCGCTGTCGAACGCCATGAAGTTCCTGAGCGGGATCGAGTCCCTGCAGATCGGCGCGCGGGAAGCGGAGGACGGCCAGTGGGTGCTGGACGGCCGCATGCCCTGGGTGACGAACCTGCGGGTGCAGGGCTTCCTGGTCGCCGCCGCGGTCACGGCGCCCGACGGCACGCCGGCCGTGGTCGCGCTGCCGCACGACATCGCCGGGCTGGTGCGCAGCCCGGACCTGTCCTTGCTGGCGCTGCAGTCGAGCAACACCGCGGCCCTGGACGTGCGCGGCGTGCGCATCGGCCCGGAATGGCTGATCCATCCCGATGCCCGCGAGTACCTGCCGCAAGCACGGCCGGCCTTCGCGGGCCTGCAATGCGGCCTGTCCATCGGCCTGGCGCGCCGCGCCTTGCTGGCCGCGGCGCAGGCGGGGCAGGGCCAGGCGTCGCGCGGGATCCTGGGCGCGCCACTGGAAGCCTTGCGGGCGCAGGTCGGCGCGCTGTCCGACAGCCTGATCGAGGGGGTGCGCAACGGGCGCTTCGTGGCCGAACCCTGGGCCCTGTTCGAGATCCGCATCGCCTTGGCCGACGCCGCCAACCAGGCGGTGCAACTGGAATTGCAGGCCAGCGGCGGCGCGGCCTACCTGCGGCCGGCCGGCGCGGGCTTTGCCCGGCGCTGGCGCGAGGCGGCCTTCCTGCCCATCGTCACGCCCAGCCTGGTGCAGTTGAAGACCGAGCTGGCCAAAAGGAAGGCCAGGCTCGCGGCCGGGGCCGCCGCATGACGACGGCCCCGCAACCGGTGCTGCGGGCCCGGGGCCTGGCGCTCAGCTACCCGGGGGCGGCCGGCGCGGTGTTCCAGGGCGTGGACCTGGACCTGGCGCGTGGCGAGGTGGTGGCCGTGCTGGGCGCAAGCGGCGCCGGCAAGTCCAGCCTGCTGCGCGTGCTGGCCGGCTTGCAGTCCGCCAGCGCCGGCACCCTGCTGATGGAAGGCGCGCCGCTGACGGGCGTGCATCCCCGCGTGGCCGTGGCCTTCCAGGATCCGAGCCTGCTGCCCTGGCTGTCGCTGGAACGCAATGTGGCTTTCGGCCTGGATTTCAAGCACCAGCCGGCGCTGACGGAGGCGCAGCGCCGCGCGCGGGTGGACCAGGCCATCGACGAGGTCGGCCTGTCGCACGCCCGGCAACTGCGTCCCGCGCAATTGTCGGGCGGCATGGCGCAGCGCGCGGCCCTGGCCCGCTGCCTGGCGCGCCAGCCTTCCGTGCTGCTGCTGGACGAACCTTTCGGCGCGCTGGACGAGGTGACGCGCGGCGAGATGCAGGCGCTGCTGCGCAAGGTGGTGGCCGATTTCGATACCGCCGCCGTATTGATCACGCACGATATCGACGAAGCGCTGGTGCTGGCCGACCGCATCGTGCTGCTGGGCGGCGCGCCCGGCCGCATCCTGGGCGTGTGGCGGGTGGACCTGCCGCAGCCCCGCGCCGACCTGTTGCCGGAAATGGGCGCGCTGCGCCTGGAAATCCTTACCCGCCTGCGCACCGCGCTGCGGGCCGTCCGCGGCGAAGCCGCGCTTGCCTGACCCGGGGGCCCGCGCCGCGGGCAGTCCCTACAAGGAGTTCTTCGATGTGCCTTGAACACATGTCGCGTCGCGACTGGTTGAAACTCTCGGCCCTGCTGACGGCCGGCGGCGCCGCCTCCCTGCTGTCGGCGTTCAACGCCCGCGCGCAGAGCGAACCCGACGCGCCGGTGCGCATCGGCTACCTGCCCATCACCGATGCCGCGCCGCTGCTGGTGGCGCACAACAACGGCCTGTTCGAGAAGGCCGGGGTCAAGGCGGAAAAACCCACGCTGCTGCGCAGTTGGGCGCAGGTGATAGAAGCCTTCATCTCCGGGCAGGTGAACGTGGTGCACCTGCTGTCGCCCATGACGGTGTGGGCGCGGTTCGGCAGTCAGGTGCCGGCCAAGGTGGTGGCCTGGAACCACGTGGGCGGCTCGGGCCTGACCGTGGCGCCGGCCATCAATAGCGTCAAGGACCTGGGCGGCAAGACGGTCGCGATTCCGTTCTGGTATTCCATCCACAACGTCGTGCTGCAATACCTGCTGCGAGAAAACGGCCTGGCGCCCGTGTCCCGCAAGGACGGCACGGTGGGCGCGGGCGAGGTGAACCTGGTCGTCATGGCGCCGGCCGACATGCCGCCCGCGCTGGCGCAGAACCGCATCGCCGGCTACATCGTGGCCGAGCCGTTCAACGCGGTGGCCGAGACCCTGGGCGTGGGCAAGGTGCTGCGCTTCACGGGCGATGTCTGGCGCAACCACGCCTGCTGCGTGGTGTTCATGCACGAGCGCGACCTGGAACAGCGTCCGCAATGGTCGCAGAAGGTGGTGGACGCCATCGTGCAGGCCCAGTTGTGGATACGCGAGAACCGGGCCGAGACGGCGCGGCTGCTGTCCAAGGAAGGCATCAACCGCTACACGCCGCACGCCTTGCCCGCGCTGTCCAAGGTGCTGGCGCCGCCGCCCGCGGATCGCGAGCAATATCTGGCCAGCGGTGCCATCCGGCATGCGGACTGGGACGAACGCCGCATCGACTTCCAGCCGTATCCCTTCCCGAGCTACACCGAGGAACTGGTGCGCCGCCTGCGCGATACGCTGATCGAGGCGGACCGCGGCTTTCTGGCGGGCCTGGATCCGGCCCGCGCCGCCTCTGAACTGGTCGACGACCGCTACGTCAGGCGCGCCATCGAATCGGCGGGCGGCCTGAGCCGTTTCGGCTTTCCCGACCAGTACACCCGGACCGAGCTGGTGCAGGCGTGACGGCCCGGGAGTCCGCCGCCGGTACGCCGGCCGGATTGGTCGCCGCGCAAGACCCGGCGGAGGGCCGCAAGCGCGGCGGCCAGGGCCTGGCCGCGCGCTGCGCGCTGGGCGCCGGCGGCTTGGCCGCGCTGCTGGCGCTGTGGTGGCTGGGCACGGACGTCCTGTCGCCCGCGGGCGGCATGGCGCGGCGGTTTTCCCCGGGCGCCACCTTCGTCAGCCTGGGCGAACTGCTGACGGGGTCCGACCTGCCCGCGCACATCCTGGTCAGCCTGCGGCGCGTCGCCGTGGGCCTGGGCTTCGCGCTGGCCATCGGCGTGCCGCTGGGGCTGGCCATCGGCAGCTACCGGCGGCTCGAGGCCGCGGTCTCGCCGGCCATGCAGTTCCTGCGGATGATTTCGCCTTTGTCGTGGATGCCGATAGCCGTGATGGTCTTTGGCGTGGGCGACGACCCGGTCTACTTCCTGCTGGCCTTCGCGGCCGTCTGGCCCATCGTGCTGAACACGGCGGCGGGCGTGCAGCAACTGGACCCGCGCTGGCTACTGTTGGCCCAAAGCGTGGCCGCGACCCGCTGGGAGACGCTGCGCAGCGTCATCCTGCCGGGGGTGCTGGGCCATATCCTGACGGGCGTGCGCCTGGCGATCGGGATCCTGTGGATCGTGCTGGTGCCCTGCGAGATGCTGGGCGTGTCGGCGGGCATGGGTTATTTCATCCTGGATACGCGCGACCGCCTCGCGTATTCGGAGCTGATGGCGATGGTGCTGATGATAGGCGTGCTGGGCTTCCTGCTGGATGCCGGGGCGCGCGCGCTGTACCGCTATTGGCGGGGGTAGGCCGGCCTTACTTGCGCGTGCTTTTGCCGCCCGCGGGGCAGACCAGGCCGCGCAGTTTGCGCTGCACGGGATCGTGCGCGATCGGCGCGTCGTGGATGCCGGCCGTGGGCGGGGATTCCACGATCGAGCCGGTGGCGTTTTCCCCGGCGTAGTGCAGGGTGCGGTAAACGGTATAGGTATTCGCCGAGCAGTTCATCGTGACCGGCTGGGTCACGGAACGGTAGGACTGCCCGTTGGCCTCGGAGATCCGGGGCTGGGCATAGAACCAGGCCACGGTCACGGCCACCACGGCGGGGCGTTCGGACAGGGGCTTGATCGAGGCGCTGTCATAGAACACGCCCGGCATGGCCTGGGGATCCAGCGGCACCCATTCCGGGCCGCCGAACAGCATGCCCGCCGGGCCCGGGTCCCGCGGCACCACGTTCACCGCGCAGGCGTTGGCCGGCACCGGATCGCCCTCGCGCACCGTGATGGTCTCGCACGCGCCGGGCTGGGCGGCCGGGGCGGCGGAGCCCCATGCGGCCGCGACCAGCGCGGCGAGGGCGAGTCGGGATCTTGCATGCCTTGCGATCATGGGGAACGTTCCGTTCGGTAAGCGGCGGGCCATGGCCCGGCGGGCCCTCCCGCCGCCGCGGGGTGTCCTCGATCATACCGGCGGGCGGCGCGTTTGAGCGCCTCTTTTTGGCCTACGCGGCCTGTACGTACTCAGGATACCGCTTGCAGATCTCGGCCACCTGGCTGAGCGTGCCCGAAAGATGTTCGCGCAGCACTTGCTGTGCCCGCGCGGCATCCTGGGCGACGATGGCGTCCAGCAGGCGCTGGTGATCGTCCAGGATGCGCTCGGCCTTGCCGGCTTCCGGCAGGTGCAGCCGGCGCAGGCGGTCCAGGTGGCCGCTGTAGCGCTGTTCCAGTTCCCAAAGGCGGGTCACGCCGGCGGCGTCGTGCATGTCGCGGTGGAATGCCTGGTCGGCATCGATGAACTGCTGGTACTGGCCGCCGGCGTGGCTGGCGCGTTGCAGGTCGATGCTGGCCTGCAGCCGCTGGAACAGCGTCGGGTCGGGCCGCTGCGCCAGCATCCGCACGATTTCCAGTTCGAGCGAACGGCGCAGGAAATGCGCCTCGCGGGCCGCCGCGATGTCGATGCGGCTGACCACGGTCGTGTGCTGGGGATAGATCTCGACCAGGGCTTCTTCCGCCAACCGCATCAGGGCATCCCGGATGGGGGTCTGGCTCAGGCCGTAGGCGTCGGCCAGCGTCACGCGCGACAGCGGCGCGCCGGGGGCGAGTTCCAGGGAGACGATCTGTTCGCGCAGGTGTTCGAACACCTGCGGCGCCGCGTGGCGCGAGCGGTCCAATCGGAGCTTTGGGCTGGGCATCGGGGGCGCGAAGGGCAGGGTCACGGAAACGGGGAAGCCCAAGTGTAGCGGGTTTTCACCTAGCTGACGCACTAATATATTAGTGTTTAAATGGCTTCGTCGCCATTCCGTTTTCCGCCTTGCCCCTATGAAACGTTCCTACGAAAGCCTGCGCAGCGCCGCCTGGATGGCCAAGGACGACCTGCGCTCCTTCGGCCACCGTTCCCGCATGATGCAAATGGGCTATGGCCCCGACGATTGGGCGGGCCGGCCCATCATCGCCATCGTCAATACCTGGTCCGACCTGAATCCCTGCCACAGCCATTTCAAGCAGCGAGTGGAGGACGTCAAGCGCGGCGTGTTCCAGGCGGGCGGCTTCCCGGTGGAGCTGCCCGCCATTTCGGTGTCGGAATCTTTCGTCAAGCCGACCACCATGCTGTACCGCAATTTCCTCGCCATGGAGACCGAGGAGCTGCTGCGCAGCCACCCGGTGGACGGCGCGGTCCTGATGGGCGGCTGCGACAAGACCACGCCCGGACTCATCATGGGCGCGATCAGCGCCGGGCTGCCCTGTATCTACGTGCCCGCCGGCCCCATGCTGCGCGGCAACTGGAAAGGCCGGATCCTGGGTTCCGGCTCGGACGCCTGGAAGCTCTGGGACGAGCGGCGCGCCGGCAAGATCACGCAGGAACAATGGACCGAAGTGGAGGGCGGCATCGCGCGCAGCTACGGCACCTGCATGACCATGGGCACGGCCAGCACCATGACCGCCATCGCCGAGACCATCGGCATGACCCTGCCGGGCGCGTCCTCGATCCCCGCGGCGGACGTCAACCACATGCGCATGTCGGCCGAGTGCGGGCGGCGCGCGGTGGAGATGGTCTGGGAAGACCTGACGCCGCAGCGCATCCTGAGCCTCGCGTCCTTCAAGAACGCCATCAACGTGGCCATGGCCATGGGGTGCTCCACCAACGCCATCGTGCACCTGGTCGCCATGTCGCGGCGCGCGGGCTGCGCCGTGGGCCTGGACGACTTCGACGCCGCCAGCCGCAAGGTGCCCGTGATCGCCAACATCCGGCCCAGCGGCGATACCTACCTGATGGAAGACTTCTACTATGCGGGCGGACTGCCGGCGCTGATGTCGCGCCTGCATGGCCACCTGGATCCGTCCGCCATGACGGTCACCGGCAGGACGCTGGGCGAGAACATCGCCGGCGCCGAGGTCTACAACGACGACGTGATCCGCACGCTGGAGAACGCCATCTACGAGGAAGGCGCGCTGGCCGTGCTGCGCGGCAATATCGCGCCGGACGGCTGCGTCATCAAGCCCAGCGCCTGCGCGCCGCAATACCTGCGGCACACCGGGCCCGCGCTGGTGTTCGACGACTATCCCAGCATGAAGGCGGCGGTCGACGACGAGAACCTGGACGTCACCGCCGACCACATCATGATCCTGCGCAACGCCGGTCCGCAGGGCGGCCCGGGCATGCCCGAATGGGGCATGCTGCCCATTCCCACCAAATTGGTGAAGCAGGGCGTGCGCGACATGCTGCGCCTGTCGGACGCCCGCATGAGCGGCACCAGCTACGGCGCCTGCATCCTGCACGCCGCGCCCGAGGCCTATATCGGCGGCCCGCTGGCGCTGGTCAAGACAGGCGACCTGATCACCGTGGACGTGCCGGCCCGCAGCATCCACCTGAATGTCAGCGACGAAGAACTGGCGGCCCGGCGCGCCGCCTGGACGCCGCCGCCCAGGCGCTACGAGCGCGGCTACGGCTGGATGTATTCCCGGCACATCCTCCAGGCCAACGACGGCTGCGATTTCGACTTCCTGGAAACCGGATTCGGCGCGCCCGTGCCCGAACCCGAGATTTTCTGAACCCCCACACTCCGGAGCCATCGTGTCCCCAATGCATCCCGAAACCCGCGCCAGGCTGGCCGGCGTCAGCACCGCCACCCTGTGCACCGCCTTGTTCAAGCGCGGCCTGCGCAACCAGTTCATCCAGGACGTGCGTCCGCTGAACGCCTCGCTGCCCAACATGGTGGGCCCGGCCTTCACCCTGCGGTACATCCCCGCGCGCGAGGACCTGAACACCATCAAGGTATTCGAAGACCGCTCGCATCCGCAGCGCGTCGCGGTCGAGACCTGCCCGGAAGGCGCGGTGCTGGTCATGGACAGTCGCAAGGACGCGCGGGCGGCGTCGGCCGGCTCCATCCTGGTGACGCGCCTCATGAAGCGCGGCGCGGCCGGCGTGGTGACGGACGGGGGCTTTCGCGATTCGCCCGAGATCGCCGAGCTGGGCTTCGCCGCCTACCACCAGCGCCCGTCGGCGCCGACCAACCTGACCCTGCACCAGGCGCTGGACATCAATACGCCCATCGGTTGCGGCGACGTGGCCGTGTTCCCGGGGGACATCGTGGTGGGCGACCGCGAGGGCGTAGTGGTGATCCCGGCGCACCTGGCCGACGAGATCGCGGCCGAGGCCGTGGAAATGACCGCCTTCGAGGATTTCGTGACCGACCAGGTGCGGCAGGGCGCGTCCATCCTCGGCCTGTACCCGCCCACCGATCCGGGCACCAAGGACAAATTCGCCGCATGGCGCAAAGAACAGGGCCGCTGAGCCTTGCCGCCGGCGCCGCCGGCATCCCAGACCGATAACCAGAGGCAGGAGACAATCATGAATACGCAACGACGCGGCGCGCTGGCCGCGCTGCTGGCCGGCGCCATGCTGGGCATGCTGGCATTGCCCGCCCGCGCGGCCGACTGGCCCACGCAGAAACCGATTTCCTATGTGGTGCCGTTCACCGTCGGCGGTTCGACCGACGTGGTGGGCCGGGTGCTGGCCCAGAAGCTGGGCGACCGCCTGCACCAGAACGTGGTCGTGGAGAACAAGCCCGGCGCGGCCGGCGGCATCGGCGCCACCTATGTCGCCAAGGCGCCGCCCGACGGCTATACGCTGTTCGGCGGCACTATCAGCACGCACGCCATCAACGCCAGCCTGTACAAGAACCTGAAGTACGACCCGGTCAAGGACTTCGAGCCGGTATCGCTGATCGCCTACCTGCCCAACGTGCTGCTGGTGGACCCGAACCTGGGCGTGAATTCGGTGGCAGACCTCATCGCGCTGCTCAAGCGCGACCCGAGCAAGCGCACCTTCGCGTCCTCGGGCGCCGGCACCTCGACGCACCTGGCCGGCGAACTCTTTTCCGGCATGATCGGCGTGCCGCTCACGCACGTGCCGTACAAGGGCACGCCGCCCGCGATGGTGGACGTGTCCTCGGGCGCGGTGACCTTCATGTTCGACCAGATGACGGCGGCGCTGCCGCTGCTGCAGACGGGCAAGCTCAAACTGCTGGCCGTCACCACCAAGGACCGCATCGCGCTGGCGCCCGACGTGCCGACCATGCAGGAGGCCGGCGTGCCGGGTTTCCAGATGGCGTCCTGGCAGGCGGTGTACGCGCCCAAGGGCACGCCCAAGCCCATCCTGGACAGGCTGGCCCAGGAGATCGCGCTGATCCTGAAAGAGCCGGACGTGCAGGAGAAGCTGGGCAAGACCATGGGAATGGAACTGGTCGGCAGCACGCCGGATCAACTGCGCGACCTGATGGCGACTGAAATCCCGCGTTGGGCGGAAGTCGTGAAGCGGTCGGGCGCGACGGTGGAATGACCGGCGGGAGGGGGCGGCCACCGGCCTGGCGCTCGTCCCCGTGTCCGTGTGCGGCGCGATCGCCGCGGGCCGGCCGGGGCGCTTGCCGTTTTCGGGGGGAGACCGCAAAATAACGCGCGTCTCCGATCATTTCATGCCCTGGCGCGGGCGTTCGCCCATGACCGACTCCACCAGCCTGTTCAACCGCCATCGCGCGCGCCTGCACGCGATCGCCTACCGGATGCTGGGCGCCGTCGCGGAGGCCGAAGACGTGGTGCAGGACACGTGGCTGCGCTGGCACGAAGCGGACCCCGCGGCGCTGGACAATCCCGAAGCCTGGCTGGTGACGGTGGCCACGCGCCTGTCCATCGACCGCCTGCGCGCGGCCAAGGCGCAGCGGGAGAGCTACGTGGGCATCTGGCTGCCCGAACCCGTGCTGATGCCGGCGCCGGCCACGCCCGAGGAAATCCGCGAATTCGCCGATGACGTTTCGGTGGCCTTCCTGTTCATGCTGGAGCGGCTGTCGCCCGAGGCCCGCGCCGCGTTCCTGATGCGCGAGGTGTTCGACGAGGATTACGAGGACGTCGCGCGCACCCTCGGCAAGACCGAGGCCGCCTGTCGCCAGTTGGTGCGGCGCGCCAAGCAGCAGTTGCGGCAGGAGACTCCCCGCCATGCCGTGCCGCGCGAAACGCACCATCGCCTGATGGAGGGCTTCGCCGACGCGATGCGGCGGGGCGACTTCCATGGCCTGCATGCCTTGCTCAACGACAACGCCGAACTGATCGGCGATGGCGGCGGCAAGGTGCCCAGCTTCGCCAGCCTGGTGGGCGGCAAGCGGCTGGCGCAACTGTTCTATGCGGGCAAGAGGCGGTATGGGGACGATCTGCGGGTGGAGGTGGCGCTGGTGAACGGGCAGTGGACGCTGCTGCGCTTCATCGAGGGCAAGCTGGAATCGGTGCAATCCTACGAAACCGACGGCGAACGCATCGTCCGCGTGCTGGTGCAGCGCAACCCGGACAAGCTGGCGCGCGTGGCGGCCAGGTTCGAAGGCTGAGCCGCGGCCGCGCATTGGTGCTGCGCGGACAACATCGTGATCCCGCGCGGGCATCTACCGGGGCGCCGCCGGGTTTCCTACCATGGGCCTGTTTCCACTCACCATCGAGGAAAAGGCCATGTTGAAGATCATAGGAAAGGGGCTGCCCTTCGCCGCCGCCGGCGCGCTGGCGGGCCCGCTGGCGTTTGCCGCGCCGCCGCACGCGGCGGCGCATGCCGGCAAGCCGGCCGACCCCATCGTGACCGAACTGATGACCCGGGACCTGCCCGACATCGCCGGGAAGGACGTGCTCATGATCACGGTGGACTACCCGCCGGGCGCGGCCGATCCGGTCCACCGGCATGATGCGGACAGTTTCATCTACGTCCTGCAAGGCAGTATCGTGATGCAACTGCGGGGCGGCAAGGAAGTGACGCTCAACCCCGGCCAGACTTTCTACGAAGGCCCGAACGACGTCCATACCGTCGGACGCAACGCCAGCCAGACCGAACCGGCCAGGTTCCTGGTCCTGCTGATCAAGAAGCAGGGCGCTCCGGCGGTGCTACCAGCGCAGTAGGATGGGTGCAGCGCGAGAGTTCTTAAGAAAGAACTCAAGTATCCAGCGCGCGAAACCCATGCGGCCGTGGGCAGACAATGCCCGGCATCGGCCGGAAAACAATGCAGGTGTCTGACACCCGTGAAACGCCGGTGCAAGCCGAAGCCTTGTCTCCTCGGGTGTCAGACACCCGGGGAGGATTCGGGTGACGGTGCAGGTGTCTGACACCCCTGAAACGCCGGTGCAAGCTGAAGCGTTGTCTCCTCGGGTGTCAGACACCTGGGGAGGATTTGGGTGACGATGCAGGTGTCTGACACCCCTGAAACGTCGGTGCAAGCCGAAGCTTTGTCTCCTCGGGTGTCAGACACCCGGGGAGGATTTGGGTGACGATGCAGGTGTCTGACACCCCTGAAACGCCGGTGCAAGCCGAAGCCTTGTCTCGTCGGGTGTCAGACACCCGGGGAGGATTCGGGTGACGGTGCAGGTGTCTGACACCCCTGAAACGCCGGTGCAAGCCGAAGCCTTGTCTCCTCGGGTGTCAGACACCCGGGCAAGCACGCCGGGTGGGATATCTACCGACGTCAGTCCAATCGATTGCGGCAGCATGGGTTTCGCGCGCTCGATACTTGAGTTCTTTCTTAAGAACTCTCGCGCTCCACCCATCCTACTTCCCGCTCGGCGTCACAAAACGGACGGCTGGCGCGTCTTAGGGATATGGACACCAAAAAATCCCCCGCCGACACTGCCGCCGACCCTCTTGCCGCCCCGGGAACGGGCGCCGATTCGCTGGCGGACAGCTTCGCCACGAGCTATGCCGGCGTCGTGGCCTTTATCGCCGTCGCGTCCGAAGGCAATTTCGCCAAGGCCGGCGATCGCCTGGGCATCGGCCGTTCCGCCGTCAGCCGCAGCGTGCAGAAACTGGAAGACCAACTGGGCATCCGGCTCTTCGTGCGCACCACCCGCAGCACGTCGCTGACGCGCGAGGGCGAACGCTTCTATGAGAATTGCTTCCCGGGCGTCGAACGCATCGTGCAGGCGCTGGACGATATGCGCGAATTGCGCCAGGGGCCGCCTTCCGGCCAACTGCGGGTGTGCTCGACGGTGGGCTTCGGGCGCAAGATCGTCGCGCCGCTGCTGAAGGGATTCCGGGACGCCTATCCGGACATATCGGTGGAACTCATACTGGACGACGCGTCCACCGACTTCACCAAGGACCGGATCGACGTGTCGTTCCGCAACGGCCGGATGGAGGACAGCCAGGTGATCGCCAAGCAGCTCATTCCCATGCAGATGCTGCTGTGCGCATCGCCCGCCTACGCCGCCGCCCACCCGCTGCCGCGGGAAATCGAGGACCTGGCCGGGCACCGCTGCGTGAATTTCCGGCTGGCGTCGGGGCGCGTGTACGAATGGGAGTTCAAGGTGGGCGGCCACATGCGCAAGTTCGCGCCGCCGGCCATGCTGGCCTTCAACGATGCCGACCTGGTCCTGCAGGCGGTGCTCGACGGCGAGGGCATCGCGCAGATGGCCGGCTACCAGATCAGCGAGCACCTGCGCGCCGGCACGCTGGTGGCCTGCCTGCCGCAATATTCGCCCGACGACCGCGGCCACTACCTTTGCTATCTGAGCCGCCAGCACCTGCCGGGGCGCATCCGCGTGTTCATCGACTACATGACCGCGCGCATCCGCGCGCTGGACCTGCAGAGCCTGGACAGCCAGTTGCTGAAGAACCGCTAGACCGTCAGCACGACCACGCTGTGTATGCCTTGCCGCGCCATCTTGGAATAGGGGCACAGCCGCTCGGTGTTGCGCACCAGTTCCTCGGCCACCGGCCGGTCCAGCCCGGGCAGGCGGATCGTGATGTGCGCGGCCAGGGCGTACAGGCCGTCCACGGGGTCGCGCCCGAACGTGACGGCCGCCTTCACCGTGGCGTCGGGAATCGCCAGGCCGGCCTTGGCCGCAAGAAGGCAAAGCGCGCCGTGGAAGCAGGCGGCGTAGCCGGCCGCGAAGAGCTGTTCGGGGTTGCTGCCGCCGCCGGGGCCGCCGAGTTCGGGCGGCAGCCGCAGGTCGACCTGCAGCGCGCCGTCGTCGGAGCGCGCGATGCCCGAGGCCCGGCCATGCGCGGCTTCGCCTCCCTGCACGGTCACGGTGGCGGTATACAAGGGCTGGAATTCTTCCCCGCGGTACTTGTCCAGCAGGGTCAGGGGAGGAGGTTGCAGTTTGCTCATGAGTGTCCCGTCGGGCCGGCTCCGGGGAAAGTGGCGGCGGCGATCGCCGAAGCCGCCATTTTCGTCCCGTTCGTCTTTACGTTCTTGCGTTCGAACGGCTGAACCATGTCTCGAAGCCGGTCTCGCCGAGGCGCGGGCCAGGCCCGGGCACCAGGGTGTCGTCCTCCAGCAGGGCGCCGAAATAGCGCGCCTGCCCGTCCGCCATGACCTTGCGCCCGTCGCCGGACTTGAGCAGATAGCGCTGCACGAGGGCCGCCAGCCGCACCCGCTCGGGGCCGGCGATTTCGATGATGCCGTTCACCGGCGGAGCCAGCGTGGCGTCGGCCATGGCCAGGGCCACGTCGTCGGAAGCGATGGGCTGCACGTAGGCGGGCGACAGGCGCACTTCTTGGCCCACCGCGCCGGATTGCACGATGCCGCCCAGGAACTCGAAGAACTGGGTGCTGTGGACGATGGTGTACGGGATGCCGGCGGCCTCGATCAGCTTCTCCTGAGCGATCTTGCCGCGGAAGTAGCCGCTTTCGGCCAGGCGGTGCGTGCCCACCACCGACAGCGCCACGTGATGGCGCACGCCGGCCGCGGCTTCGGCCGCCAGCAGGTTGCGGCCCGAGGTCTCGAAGAACTCGAGCACGGCGCGGTCCTCGAAAGAGGGCGAATTGGCGACGTCCACCACGACGTCCACGCCGTCCAGGGCTTCGGCCAGGCCTTCGCCCGTGATGGTGTTCACGCCCGTGGCCGGCGACGCGGCAATGGCGTCGTGGCCGCGCCGGGCCAGGATCTTGACGAGTTTGGAACCGATCAGGCCGGTTCCGCCGATGACGAGGATTTTCATGGCGGTCTCCTTAGTCCAGCTTGGCCTTGTCCAGGCCGTAGGCCTTGTCGGCCGAGCCCGGGACGGTGCGAAAGCCCACGTTCAGGCGGTTCCAGCCATTGATGGCCATGACCGCGAAGCTGAGGTCCGAGATTTCCTGTTCCGAGAACTGCGTGCGCACGCGTTCGTAGATCTCGTCGGGCACGCCCTGCGCGGGCAACTGGGTCAGGACTTCGGTCCAGGCCAGGGCGGCGCGCTCGCGCGGCGAAAACAGCGTGGATTCGCGCCAGATGGCGATGTGGTGCAGGCGCAGTTCGCGTTCGCCGTGGATCTTGGCCTGCTTGACGTGCATGTCCAGGCAGAAGCCGCAGCCGTTCATCTGGGATGCACGGATCTCGACGAGATGCAGGATCGGCGATTCGATGGAGCCCGACTGCAGAAGCATGCCGAATTCGACGAACTTCTTGAACAGCTCAGGGGATTGCGTGAAGGCGTTGACGCGTTGGCTCATGATGATTCCCTCGGTGGGTGGACGCTGCCCGCGGGGCGGGCCGAAGAGTACGTTGCGGGGGTTCGGGCAACGGACAAATCGTAGGCGTCGAGGGAATCCCGCGGTAGACGCGGCGAGGGGATCACCATGTTGCCTGCGCGGCACCAATCGTCCGCGCGCGGGGGGCCGGGCGGCCCCGGCCTCAAGGCGCCGGGCGCGGGCTGCCCGCCGGGCCTGGCCGGCGCCGCCGCCTCGGCAGATACAGGTACAGTCCGGTGACCAGCACGGCGATCATCGCCAGGTCCAGCAGGGCCCAGATCACCTTCAGCGGCAGCCCGGCATAGTCGCCGAAATGCAGGGGCCGCGAACCTTCCAGCGCCCACATGTACCAGGGCGGAGGGGCGGCGCTGATGAGGGCGCCGTCATGGATGCGAACGACGACGGGATGCAGCAGATGCCGGGTCAGCGCCGTGCGGCCCTGCATGAACACGGTGTAGGCGCTCTCGGACGAGAACAGCGAGCCGGGCATCGCAAGAAAGCTGACGTCGTGGTCGGGCAGCGTGCGCCGCGCCAGATCGACCGCGGCCTGCAGCGGCCGCGCGGCGGGCGGGCCCGGGGGCGGCGCGGCCGATTGGCGGGCGGCCGCGTGTTCGCGCCAGGCGGCGAAGACAAAGGAATCCAGCGTGTTGATGGCGCCGGTCAGGCCGACCACGGCGGCCCAGGCCAGCAGCACGATGCCCGCCAGATTGTGCAGGTCCAGCATGCGCAGCGGCCGCGAGCGCTGCCTGCGCACGGTGCCGAAGGGAATCTTGCGCATGTAGCGGCCGTACAGCGCCACCCCCGACACGAGCGACGCCAGGAAGAGCGCGCCCATGCCGGCGAGGATCAGGCTGCCGGGCAGCCCCATCAGCATGTCCGTGTGCAGGCGCAGCAGCACGGCCATGGGCCCGCCGTGGCGCCAGTCCTTTTCGCTCCAGGCCTCGCCGGCGATCTCGGGGCCGCGCGCGTCCACCAGCGCGAACGGCTTCTGTCCGGGGGCGCCGGGCGAAAGGCCGAAGCGGTACTGGTCGGGCTCGTCCAGCCAGACGATGAAGCGGACCGCGCGCCCGGGATACCGGCCGCGCACGAGTTCCGCCATGGCGTCCACGTCCTGCGCGGGGGCGTCCTGGCGGGAAACCGCCGCGCCGGCGGGCGCATCGAGCCAGGCGTCGATCTCGTCGTGGAAGATCAGCGGCAGCCCCGTGATGCACAGCATCAACAGGAAGAGGGTGCACGCCAGGCTGGACCAGGTGTGGATCCATCGCCAGGCGCGCAGTCGCGCGGTGGAATCGTCGTTCATGCGGGGACGGTGGACGGGTTGCGCTACCAGCGGTAGGTCAGGGTGCCGATCACGGTGCGGCCGGCGCCGTAGAAGCACTTGGTCGCCGTGGCGCAGGCGGACACGTATTCCCGGTCGAACAGGTTGCTGGCGTTGATGGCGGCGGTCAGCCCCTTGAGCGACGGGATGCTCTGGCCCAGGTCATAGCGCAGCGCGGCGTCGACGATGGTGAACGACGACACCTTCATCGTGTTGTCCGCGTTGGCGTAGCTGCCGCCCACGTAGCGCACGCCGCCGCCCAGGCTGAGCCCGGCCAGCGCGCCGGCGCGGAACGTGTAGTTGGCCCAGGCGTTGGCGGTGTGGCGCGGCACGTACGTCGGATGCTTGTCCTGCGCGGTGGTGCTGCGGGTGTTGACGTTGTCCATGTAGGTATAGGACGCCAGCAGGTCGAGGTTGCGCGTGAGCGTGGCCTTGCCTTCGAGCTCCAGGCCGCGCGAACGGACTTCGCCCGTCTGGATGCTGTAGTTGGTGTTGGCCGGATCCGTGGTCAGCACGTTGGTCTGCGTCAACTGGTAGACCGCCGCCGTGATGAACGCGTCCTGGCCGGGCGGCTGGTATTTCACGCCGGCTTCGTACTGTTCGCCTTTGGTCGGCTTGAACGGATTGCCGTCGGCGTCGGCGTCGGCGACCGGCTGGAACGAGCGCGAATAGCTCAGGTAGGGCGCCACGCCGTTCTCGAATTCATAGACCGTGCCCAGGCGCCACGTGAAGGCGCGGTCGGACTGGTCGGTGGACGTGCCGCCGATGCGCTCGCGCCGGTCGTTGCCGGCCCAGTCCTGGCGGATGCCGCCCAGCACCGTCCATTGGCCGATCTTCAATTGGTCCTGCGCATACAGGCCGATCTGGTCCAGGGTCTGCTTGCTGCGCGACGTGATGGCGGGCGTGTCGATCGGCGCCGAGTAGTCGGGCTGGTTGATCGACAGCGACGGCGCGGCGCCCATGCCCTGTTCTTCGCGGTAGCTCAGGCGCTGGTAGTCGATGCCGAAGAGCGCCGTGTGCGCGACCGCGCCCGTGTTGAACTTGGCCTGCGCATGGTTGTCCGCCGTGATGGCGTCCATGTTCGCGTAGTTGACGATGGCGCGGCGCATCAGCAGCGGATTGGCCGGGTCGGCGGCGTTCAGGCCGGTGGTGTAGACGCTTTTGTAGTCCACGTCCGTCTGCATATAGCGGAAGTTGGACTGCACCGACCAGACGTCGTCGATCCGGTGGTCCAGCAGGTAGCCGACGGCGGTCTGGGTGCGCTTGAATTCGTCGAACCGGGGCGAGCCGTCGAAGAAGCTGCGGCCGATGCGGCCGCCGCCGGGCAGGTCCTCGACCGTGCCGACGGCGGGCAGGAAGCCGTAGTAGCCGCCATAGGGATCGTGCTGGTACTGCGCCAGTATCGTTAGCGAGGTATCGGCATTGGGCCGGAAGGTGACGGCGGGCGCGATCGCCACGCGCTCGTCCTTCTGGTAGTCGATCTGCGTCTTGCCCGTGTGGGCCACGCCGGTCAGGCGGTAGAGCACCTTGCCGGCCTCGTCCACGGGGCCGCCGAAGTCGAAGCCGACCTGGCCGAAGCCGTGGCTCCCTGCCTGCAGCTCGATCTCGTGCAGGGGCGCCGCCGTCGGCTTCTTGCTGACCAGGTTGACCAGGCCGCCGGGCGTGCCCTGGCCGTACAGCACCGAAGAGGGGCCGCGCAGCACTTCGATGCGTTCCAGGTTGTAGGTGTCGATCTGCGGGATGGCGTAGTTGGCGCCCAGCAGGCGCATGCCATCCTGGTACGAATAGTCGTAGTTGATGCCGCCGCCGAAGCCGCGATAGATCACGGTGTCGTAGCGCGAACCGCCCGCGCCGCGATACTCCGCCGTGAGCCCGGGGGTATAGCGCAAGGCCTGCCGCACGTTCTGCGCGGCCTGGTCGTCCATCTGCCGGCGCGTGACCACCGAAATGGATTGCGGCGTTTCCAGCAGGAGGGCGTCGGTCTTGGTGCCGGCGGCGGACGCCTCGGCCACGTAGCCGGCGGTTTCGAACGCGCCCTGGACCTTGATGGGGTCCAGCGTGGCGGCGCCGGAGGCCTCCGCGGGCAGCGGCGACACGATCAGCGTGTTGCCGCTGCGGCGGTAGCCCAGTCCGGAGCCCGCCAGCAGGCGCGCCACGGCTTCGTCGCGGGTGTAGCTGCCGCGCAGGGCGGGCGCGGTCTTGCCGCGCGCGATGTCGCCGCTCATCACAAGCTGCACGCCGGTCGCCTCGGTGTAGGAAAGCAGGGCGCTGGCCAGCGGCTGGCTCGGAATATCGAAACTCTGCCGCGCCGCGGCCGCGCTGGCGGCGGCGGCCTGGGCGTGCGCGGCGGACGGGGCGCCGCCCCATGCGGTAACGGCGAGGAGCGCCGCGGCCAGCAGGCTGGGGCGGTGGCGGCCGAAGCGCGCGCGCGCGCCGGAATGGCGAAGAGGATAGGGTTGGTGTGCGGCCGGCATGTGCGGTTGCCCTTGTTCGTGGTTCGGTGTCGCGAGGGCGCCTGGCGCGTCCTCTCTCTGTCAAACACCCGGCGGCGCGGAACCAATGATCGAACGGGGCGGAAAGATGGTAACTAAAAGTAACTTGTCGACTGGCGGGCGTAGCTAACGGGCGTAGACCAGCGTGGCGTATCCGGCCACGACGCGCAGGCGGATGGGAAAGGTCTCCGCCAGGCCGCGCAAGGCTTCCTGCGGATCCGAGACATGGAACGCCGCCGTGACGGGCAGGGCGCCCACGCCCGCGTCCATCAGGAAGATCGGGCCGCGCTGATAGCGTTGCAGTTCGGCCAGGACGGTCGCCAGCGGAACGTCGTTGAACACCAGCCGGTCCTGCCGCCAGGCCAGCGTGGCGGCCTGGTCGAACCGGACGGGCGCCGCGCCGCCGGATTCGCCGTATTGCATCTGCCAGCCGGCGGCGACGGTGACGGCCGCGGCGCCGGGGCGCGGCCGCACGGCCACGGCATGTTCGGTCACGGAGACGGTGACGATGCCGTCCAGCAGCTTGACGTCGAACTGGGTGCCCAGCGCCGTGGTGACGCCGTCGCCCGCCTGCACGGAAAACCGGCGGGCGGCGTCGGCCGCCACCTGGAAATAGGCCTGGCCGCGATGCAGGGTCACGTGGCGGCGTCCGGCGTCGAAACTGACCGACAGCGCCGAGTCGCTGCCCAGCTCGACGGCGCTGCCGTCGGCAAGCACGATGCGGCGGCGTTCGCCCACGCCGCTGCGATAGTCCGCCAGGAAGTGCTGGCGCGACAGGACGTAGAGGGCGGGCACGGCCGCCAGCGCGGCCAGCGCGCCCAGCACCGCGCGGCGGCGCTGCATGCGCCGGGCGGCGGGACGCACCAATTCGAAACGGTTCCACAGCGCCTGCGCGCGCGCATAGGCGGCGGGATGGGCCGGGTCTTCGTCCAGCCAGCGCGCGAACGCGCGGCGGTCCTGCTCGGCGGCATCCTCGTCGTTCAGCCGCGCCAGCCATTCCAGCGCGGCGAGATAGACCGGGTCTTGGGCGGGATGGGACATGGGCTCAGGCGGCGGCGGGCGGCGAATCCAGCAAGGCGTCCAACTGTGCCATGGCGGCCACGACTTGCGAGATCACGGTGTTGCGGCTGGTGCCCATGCGTTCGGCGATTTCGTCATAGGACAAGCCTTCGATGCGCTTGAGCACGAAGGCCTGGCGGCGGCGTTCGGGCAGGGCCGCGATCGCTTCGAGCAACCGTTGCAGTTCGCGCCGGTACATCACGATCGTCTCGGGCGTGGGCCGGGAGTCGGCGATGTGTTCGACCTCCAGCCCCGCCAGTTCGACGTCCGCGCGGCGCCGGGCGTCGCGCAGATGGTTCAGCGCCAGGTTGTGCGCGGCCTGCTTGATGTAGCCCGCGTTCACCTGGGCGCCGTCGCCGCCCCTGCGCAACAGGTTCACGAAGGCTTGCTGCACCACGTCCTCGGCCGCGCCGTGATTGCCGACGATGCGGCGCACGAACGCGCGCAGGCGCCTGACTTCGGCTTGGTAGAGGGTGGCGATATCGCCGGCAGGCACATTCATGAAAGACGCGGCGGGGCGGGCCCGCGGTGAGGGTGTACCAAATACGATTGACAATGGTTCTCAATTATAGCGAGGTTCTTTGCTCATGCCCGGTTTGCGGCCCGATCGCGCGCATCGCCGGGCATTTTCACATTGCGTATCGGTATTTGTTGGGCATGTTGCGCGCCCCTATCCTGTTTTCACCGATATCCATAGGGGCAGGCACATGACCACACTCGAACGCACGCGGCTGGATATCCGGCCGCTTTCCGTCTTCACCGGCGCCGAGATCCACGGCGTGGACCTCAGGCAGCCATTGGCGCAGGACGAGATCGACCAGATCAAGGCTGCGCTGCGGCGCTGGAAGGTCGTGTTCTTCCGCGACCAGCACATCGACCATGCGCAGCACCTGGCCTTCGCGCAGCATTTCGGGCGGCCGACGTCGGCGCATCCCTACGACGCCAACCCGCCCGAAGGCTATCCGCAGATCCGCACGATTTCCTCCAAGTCCACCGTCGGCCGGCGCGGCGAGCGCTGGCACACCGACGTGACGGGCGTGGTCAATCCGCCCGCGGCTTCCATCCTGCGCGCGGGCAGGCAAGTGCCCGAATATGGCGGGGATACTGTGTTCACCAATCTCGAGGTTGCGTACCGGCACCTGTCGCCCGCGGTGCGCGCGCTGGCCGACGGGCTGTGGGCGCGGCACCAGTTCGGCGGCTACAACGGCGACCTGGACAACCAGAGCCTGTACGCGCAGCGGGTGCAGGCCAGCCCGCTGGTGTCCGAGCACCCCGTGGTGCGGGTGCTGCCCGACACGGGCGAACGCGTGCTGTTCGTCAACCCGGGCTTCACGCGGCGCATCAAGGACGTGAGCGAAGAGGAAAGCCGCCACCTGCTGAACCTGTTCTTCGACGAAATCACGCGGCCGGAGTACACGGTGCGTTTCCGCTGGCAGCCCGGCAGCATCGCTTTCTGGGACAACCGCGCCACGGCGCACCAGGGGCCGGGGGATTTCGCCTACCTGGACGTGGAGCGGGTGCTGTACCGCATCACGCTGGAGGGCGACGTGCCGGCGGGCATCGACGGCCGCCATTCCAATGCGGTGCTGGGCAAGCCGTTCAGCGCCTTCGGCATCGACACCGGAGCGGCCGCATGAGCATCGAGCGCAAATCCATTGTCCGCGGAGGGCTGGGGCTGCTGGCCGCCGTGGTGCTGGGCGTGGGCCTGCTCGGCAATTTCGCCGGTTCGGCGCCCGTGCCCGGCGAAGACGCCAACCGCTACCCGAACCGGCCGGTCAAGATCATCGTGCCGGTGTCGGCCGGCGGCAGCGCCGACAAGCTGGCGCGCACCGTCGCGCAGAAGCTGGGCGAGAAGTGGAACCAGAGCGTGGTGGTCGAGAACCAGCCCGGGGGCAGCAGCGCCATCGGCAACGCCGCCGTGGCCCATGCGCGCGGCGACGGCTATACCTTGCTGCTGGCCGGCGACGCGCTGTCGCTCAACGCCCTGCAGCCGGGCAAGCTTTCCTACGATCCCCTGCGGGATCTGCGGGGCGTGACCAAGGCCGTCGTCAACCCGCAGTTGCTGGTGGTGCGCCCCGGCCTGGGCGTGCGGACCTTCCAGGAGTTCGTGGAACTGGTGCGGCGCCGGCCGGGCGAGATCTCGTTGGCCTTGCCGGGCGGCGCCGGCAGCCTGCAGCACCTGGCGGTGGAACTGCTGAACGAGCGCATCGGCGCCAAGACCAACCAGATCCCTTATCCCGGCGGCGGGCCCGCCACGCTGGACGTGCTGGGCGGCCACGTGGACGCCATGCTGATCACCCTGGCCGCGGCCACCGAGAACGTGCGCAGCGGCAAGCTGGTGGCGCTGGCCGTCACCACGCCGTACCGCTCCAAGGCGCTGCCCGACGTGCCCACCGTCCAGGAAGCCGGGCTGGCGGACTATACGGTCGAAAGCTGGCAGGGCTTTTCCGTGCCGGCTTCCACGCCGCGCGCCATCGTGGACCGCATCCACCGCGACGTGGTGGCGGTGCTGCGCGAACCGGACACGTCCACGCTGCTGGAGAACCTGGGCTTCACCATCGCCGCCAGCACGCCCGAGGCCGTGGACCAGACGGTGCGCGACGACATCGCCACCTACCGGCGCGTGATCGTCTCGGCGGACGTGCAACTGAAATAGCCGCGCCGCCGGACTCATATTGATATCTGAAACGCTTCTTTGCCTTGGCGTCCGGCTGCACGCAGCATGGAGGTCCGTTCACTGCACACGACACAACGATATGGCTATCCGCAAGACACCGGGCGCGGCCCGGACCGCATTGTTCCTGGCGCTGGCCCTCGCGGCCGGCGCGGCGCACGCCGACGCGACCCTGGACAAGGTCAAGGAACGCGGCACGATCACCATCGGCGTGCTGGCCAACGGCGGCGTATTCGGTTCGCTCGATCCCGCCACGCAGCAACTGGTGGGCTGGAACCCGGAACTGGCGCGCGAACTCGCCAAGGGCCTGGGCGTGAAGGCCGAACTGGTGCAGGTGCAGACCGCGACGCGCACGCAGTTCCTGATATCGGGCAAGGTGGATCTGCTGATCGCCTCCATGGAGCTGAATCCGGAGCGCGCCGAGATCCTGGGGTACGCGCCCACGCCGTTCTTCCGGGTCGGCGGGGCCGCCGCCACGCTGAAGACCAGCGGCATCGCCAAGTGGGAAGACCTGCGCGGCAAGCCGGTGTGCGTGTCGCAGGGCAGCAGCTTCGCGCGCCCGCTGTCGGCCGACTACGGCGCGCAGGTCAAGGGCTACAAGAGTTCGTCGGATTCGCTGCTGGCGCTGCGCGGCGGGCAATGCGTGGCGGCGGTGCACGATTCCACCCTGATCCATCCCTTGCTGCGCAGCAACCCCGAATGGGCGGACTACCACGCGCCCATCGCCACCGAAGTGCTGCCCGCCAATTCCGTCGTCTGGACCCGCAAGGGCGAGGCCGACACGATCGCCGCCGTGGACAAGGTGGTGCAGGACTGGCATCGCAGCGGCTGGCTGATCGCCACCGAGAAGCGCCTGGGCATCGAACCGCCGCAGCCGCTGCTGGAAGAGCTGCACGCGAAATACAAGCAGGGCAGTTGAGCGCGGGAGGCGGCGGCATGATCGAGTCCGCGTTGCGGGCCTGGGTGGCTTTCTTCAAGCCCCTGGGCCTGAACTACAGTTTCGTGCTGGATCCCGGCGAGCTGGCCGCGTTCGGCCATGGCCTGCTGGTGACCTTGCAGTTGTGCGCCTGGACCATTCCGGCGAGCCTGCTGTTCGGCGTCCTGATCGCCGCCGGCCTGACCAGCGGCCGGGCCTGGCTGGCGCGGCCGCTGCAGGCCTTCGTGGAAGTCACCCGCAATACGCCCACGCTGGTGCAGTTGTACTGCGCCTTCCTGGTCCTGAACATGCTGATCACGCAGAAGCTGGGCGGCGGCAATCCCGTCACGCCGTTCGCCTGGGTAGTGATCGTGGTGGCGCTGCACAAGGGCGTGTTCCATGCCGAGGCCCTGCGCGCCGGCATCCAGGCCGTGCCGGGGGTGACGATGGAGGCGGCGCGGTCGCTGGCGTTTTCGCGCGGCCAGATCCTGGTCCAGGTGCAGTTGCCGCTGGCGCTGCGCTTCGCGCTGCCGGCGCTGGTCAACAACCTGGTGGACCTGGTGAAGATGACCGCGATCGCCTCGGCGATCGCCGTGGGCGACGTGACCTACGAATCCATCATGATCTGGTCGTACCGGGACAATGTGCTGGAGCTGCTGCTCCTGATCCTGCTGTACTTCGGCCTGCTGACGTGGCTGGTCGGCGCGGGCGGGCGCTGGCTGGAAGAACGATTGAGGATGCCCGGCTATGGCCAATGATCTGGCCTGGAACAGGGACGGCGGCGCGGCGCCGCGGGCGCGGACCCTGGCGCTGCTGCGCGATCCGTGGGTGATCCTCCTGCTGGCGCTGGCGGCGCTGGGCCTCGCCTGGGCGGCCACCGGCACCGCGCCGGCCGCCGTGCGGGCGCTGTGGCAGTGGTCGCCCGCGCTGCTGCGCGGGCTGGGGGTCAACATCCAGATCAGCGTGTTGGCCATGGCGCTGGGGACGATCGCCGGCCTGGCGGTGGGCGCGTTGTCGCTGTCGCCGTCATGGCTGCTGCGGCGCCTGACGCGGGCCTACGTGCTGCTGTTCCGCAATGCGCCGATCCTGGTGCTGGTGTATTTCACGACCTACGTGTTCCCGTTCGAACTGGGCGTCGGGCGCTGGAGCGTGCCGTTTCCGGACTGGATCAAGGTCGTGATCGGCCTGGGCCTGCCGGCCAGCGCCAACGTGGCGGAGATCTTCCGCGGGGCGATCCAGTCGATCCCCAGCGCGCAGTGGGAAGCCGCCCAGTCGCTGGCGTTCCGCCGCGCCCAGATCTTCCGCATGATCGTGTTGCCGCAATGCGTGCGCCGGATGCTGCCCTCGTGGATGAACCTGTACGCCAGCATCACGATGAGCACGTCGCTGGCCTCGCTGGTGGGAGTGCACGATCTGGTCGACACGGCTACCGTGGCCAGCAACACCGTGGCCCGCACCGACTTCACCATCCTGGTCTATTTCACGCTATTGGCGCTTTTCTTCGCCTATTGCTATCCCATCGCGCGTTGGACGCGGTATCTGGAACGACGCCATGAGCATCATTGATTTCGAGGCGGAGCCCGCGCCGCTGGTCAGCCTGAGCGACGTGCACCTGGCCTTCGGCGAGACCGAAGTGCTCAAGGGCATCGACGTCGAGGTCAAGCAGGGCCAGGCGGTGTCGATCATCGGCCCCTCCGGGTCGGGCAAGTCGACCATCCTGCGCTGCATCACCGGCCTGCTGCGTCCGCAGCGCGGCGCGATCGAGGTCGGCGGCGTGCGCGTCGACCGCCTGAAGACGGAAGCCGAACTGATCGGCCTGCGCCGGCGGGTGGGCTTCGTCTTCCAGCAATACAACCTGTTTCCGCACCTGAGCGTGCTGCAGAACCTGGTGATCTCGCCGGTCAAGGTGGGCGGCGAGCCGCGCGCGCAGGCCGAGGCCCGGGCGCGCGAACTGCTGGCCAAGGTGCGCATGGAACACAAGGAAAGCGCCTACCCGGGCGAGCTGTCGGGAGGGCAGCAGCAGCGCGTGGCGATCGCGCGCGCGCTGGCGCTGCGGCCCGAACTGATCCTGTTCGACGAAGTGACCTCCGCGCTGGATCCCGAGATGGTCGGGGAAGTCCTGACCGTGATCCGCGACCTGGTGCAGGACGGCCTGACCTGCATGCTGGTCACGCACGAAATGCGCTTCGCCGAAGAAGTGAGCGACACCGTGTATTTCACGGAGGCGGGGCGCATCGTCGAGTCCGGCCCGCCCGCGCGCCTGTTCGGAGCGCCCGCGAGCGAGCGCACGCGCGCCTTCTTGCAGCGTTCGTCCGGCGCTTCGGCGGCGCGCAAGGCCGCGCCCGATCCCATCGAAACCTATTTGACCTTCGACCCGCTGCGTCTCGCAGTGTGACCGCTACTGGAGCCGTCCATGACCCTAGAATCCCCGATCGCCGCCGAACGCCGACTGCAGGTGCAGGCGGCCCTGTCCGATATCCAGGCCCTGCTGCCGGCCGCCGGCGCCGTGACGCGCGAGCACCTGGCCGCCGTCACGACCCGGCTGGAGCGGCTGGCGCAGCGGCGCGAGCTGTTTCCCGTGTCGGACTTTCCGCCGCCGGCCGCGGGGCAGGGCGTGGGCGCGTCCACGCGCTACCGGCTGAATCCGGACGACGCCGCGGACGCGCCCGCGCTGTACCTGAACTCTATCAACCCCGGCAAGACCACCTTGCCGCACAACCACACGACCTGGGCCTGCATCGTGGCGCTGTCGGGGCAGGAACTGAACCGCGTGTACCGCCGCAGCGACGACGGGTCCCGGGCCGGCCGCGCCACGCTGGAACAACTGCGCGAGGTCGTGGTGCAGCCGGGGCAGTCGGTTTCTTTCCTGTCGGATGACATCCACAGCATCCACGTCACGGGCGACACGCCGACGCTGCATTTCCATCTTTACGGCCAGCCGCTGGAAACGCTGTCCGGCCGGATCGGCATCGACCTCGCCACGGGCGAGATCGTGAACTACAACGCCACGCAGATGAAGCCGGGCCAGGAGGTGCGCGCATGAGCCTCACTCAAGCCCGCGTCCAGACCCGGCTGGTGCACGCCGGATCGCCCGAACTGAAGCAGGGGGCCGGTCCGGTGAACGTGCCCGTCGTGCGCACCAGCACCGTGCGCTTTGCCGATACCGCCACGCAAGCCGCCCTGGGCCGGCAGCGCGCGGCCGGCGAGCGCGTGGCCACCTATGGCCGCCACGGCCTGGATACGCACCAGGCGCTGGAAGAGGCGGTGGCGTCGCTGGAAGGCGGTTACCGCAGCGTGCTGGCGCCCTCCGGGCTGTCGGCCATCGTGCTGGTGCTGCTGGCGACGCTGGCGCCGGGCGACCATGCGCTGGTGTCGGACGGCGTCTATTCGCCCGTGCGCAAGGTCGACCGCGCGCTGCTGCAGCGCTATGGGATAGAAGTGGAGTATTTCTCGGCCGCGCGCGACGAACTGGAGCCCCTGATCCGCCCGAACACGCGGCTGCTGTACCTGGAGTCGCCCGGTTCGCTCCTGTACGAAGTGCTGGACCTGCCGGCGCTGGCCGCCGTGGCGAGGCGCCATGGCGTGCTGGTGGCGGCCGACAACACCTGGAGCGGCGGCCTCTACTATCAGCCGCTGGCGCTGGGCGCGCACATTTCCATCCAGGCCGCGACCAAGTACCTGGCGGGCCATTCGGACGTGATGATGGGCGTCGTGACGGTGGACGGCCCGGATCTCGCCAGGCAGATCGGCGCGACGTTCGACGCGCTGGGCCTGGCGGTCGGGGCGGACGACGCCTACCTGACCTTGCGCGGACTGCGCACGCTGGACGTGCGGCTGGCGCGCCACCACGAGAACGCGCTGGCCGTGGCCCGCTACCTGGCGGGGCAGGCGGACGTGGCGCGCGTGTACTACCCGGCGCTGGAACAGGACCCCGGCCACGCGCTGTGGCGGCGGGACTTCAGCGGCGCGAGCGGCCTGGTGTCGTTCGCGTTCAGGGACACCGACCCGGCCGCCGCGGCCCGCTTCATCGACGCGCTGCGCTACTTCGCCATCGGCGCGTCCTGGGGCGGCTACGAAAGCCTGGCGCTGGAGGCGGCGCCCGAGCGGCTGGCCGAGCACGGCAACTGGCGGGAAAGCGGCCTGGAGCGGCAATCGGTGGCGCGCCTGCACATCGGCCTGGAAAGCCCGCTGGACCTGATCGAGGACCTTGAGCGCGCCTTCGGCGCAACCCGCGACGCCTTGCGCCGCAGCGCCTGAGGCATATGCAAATAAGCGCGTTTCTTTAGGGCTTCCGGCTATGTAGAAGCAACTTCATCCTCTTTGTCCGGCGGTGCCTTCGGGCACTAGAATTTGCCTTGTTCCATGTTGGCGGCAGGGCATGTCTTCTCTTTCGATCGAATCGGTACAGCTTCCCTTCCTTGCGCAGCGGCTGGACGCCGTGCGCGAGTTCTATCACCGCGTCATCGGCCTGGACGAGGTCGCCTGCGGCGACGGCCAGCGCCTGCGCTTCGCGCTGGGCGAGGCGACGTTGTCGCTCTCGCCCGTGGACGAGGTCAGCCGGGCCGTCAGGCCCGACTACCTGGCGATCAAGACTCGCGCCTACGACGATATCCTGGCGCGCCTGACGCGGGCCGGGCACCATCCCGTCTGTTCGCTGCCCGAGGCCTCGCCCCGGGTGATGTACGTGAAAGACCCGTCCGGCAACCAGTTGGCCTTCCTGGGCTGAGGCGCGATGAATTTCCAGCAACTGCGGTCCGTCCGCGAGGCCGTGCGCCAGGATTTCAACCTGACCGACGTCTCCGAAAGCCTGCACACGTCGCAGCCCGGCGTCAGCCGCCAGATCCGCGAACTCGAGGAAGAGGTCGGCGTGGATATTTTCGTGCGTTCGGGCAAGCGGCTGATCGGCCTGACTCCGCCCGGCGAACTGATCCTGCCGCTGGTCGAGCAGATTCTGCAATGCGCCGACAATATCCGCCACGCGGGCGCGGAGTACGCGGACAGCCGCACAGGCGTGCTGTCGATCGCGGCCACGCACTCGCAGGCGCGCTACGCCTTGCCGCCCGTCATCAAGGAGTTCCGCCAGCGCTATCCCGACGTCGTGCTGCACCTGCACCAGGGGTCGCCCAAGCAGGTGTCGGAGATGCTGCTTGAAGGAGAGGCCGACATCGGCGTGGCGACGGAAGCCGTGGCCGACTATCCGGGGCTCGTCAACCTGCCGTGCTACCGCTGGAGCCACAGCATCATCGTGCCCCGCGGCCATGCGCTGGAGCGGCAGCAGGACGGCGTCACCCTGTCGCAGTTGTCGCGCTATCCCATCATTACCTACGGCCGCGGCTACACCGGAAGGGCGCACATCGACGAGGCCTTCGCGCGCGCCGGCATCACGCCCGACATCGTCATGACCGCGATGGACGCGGACGTGATCAAGACCTATGTGGAACTGGAGCTGGGCGTGGGCATCGTGGCCGCGGTGGCCTGGGACGCCGAGCGCGACACGCGCCTGCGCGCCATCGACGCCCGCCACCTGTTCGAGATCAACCTGACGCGGCTGGCGATACGTCGCGGCGCGTGGCTGCGCGGCTATGCGTTTCATTTCATCGAGCTGTTCGTGCCGACGCTGACGCGCGAACTCGTCGAACGCGAACTCAAGGGCGAGGCCTGAACGCAGCGCCCGGCGCATATCCATAGACGCATTTCTACGTTGTCCGGCCCTGGCCGGGCAGGTAGCCTGGGCTGCTTGTCCATCCGGAAGTCCAGACCCCCTTATGAGCACCTCTGCCCAAGCGGCCGCGCCGGCCATCAGCAAGCACACCGAACGCGCGCAAGCCGTGCGCGCCTTTATCGCCCAGGTCCGTCAACTGGCGCCCGACGCGGCGCGCGCGACGCCCGAGCAACTGTCCAAGGTGGCGGCGCTGCTCGAAGACCTGGGGCGGCGGCGCGAGCTGTTTCCGCCGGAGGCGTTCACCGTCGTTCCCGGCCGTCCGGCCTCGATCTACCGGCTGGCCGAGGATATCGACGGCGGCTATGCGTTGTACCTGTCGCTGGGCGAACCCGGCAAGGCCCAGCCGCCGCACGACCATACGACCTGGGCCATCATCGCGGGGGTGCGCGGCAACGAGCGCAACGAGGTCTATGCGCGCGCCAAGAGCGCCGATCCGCTGCGCGACACGCTGGCCCACGTGCGGCGCGTGGATGTCGGTCCCGGCGATTCCATCGTGCTGGGGCCGGGCGACGTGCACACCATCGAACTGGTCGGCGACGAGCCGGGCGCGCACCTGCATTTCTACGGACTGGCGCTGGACCGCCTGCACGGCCGCGTAGTGTTCGAAAGCGCGCAGGGCGGTTCCTACCGGACCTTTTCGCCGCCCGCCGCGATCTACCATGCGCGCGTGTCGGCGCGGGAATTGCAGGACGAATTGCGCGGCGACGCGGAGATCGCGGTGCTGGACGTGCGCGAAGCGGGCCGCTATGCGCGCCGCCATCTGCTGCATGCCGCGTCCGCGCCGCTGTGGCGGCTGGAGCTGTTGGCGGACCATCTGGTGCCGCGGCGCGGCACGCGCATCGTGCTGGTCGATGACGATGAAAGCCAGGCCCACCACGCCGCCGCCAAGCTGACCCGGCTGGGCTGGACGGACGTGTCGGTGCTGGCCGGCGGCAACGACGGCTGGGAACGCGAGGGCCTGGAGCTGTTCTCGGGCACCAACGTGCCCAGCAAAGCCTTCGGTGAAATCATCGAACACGAGAAGCACACCCCCTGGATCGACGTGGACGAACTGCACGAGCGCGTGGCGCGCGGCGACGATATCGTCGTGGTCGACAGCCGCACGCCCGAGGAATTCCACAATTTCACGCTGCCTTTTTCGCATAGCCTGCCGGGGGCCGAGCTGGTCTACCGCATCCGCGAACTGGCGCCGGACCCCAAGACTTTCGTGGTCGTCAATTGCGCGGGCCGCACGCGCAGCATCGTCGGCGCGCAGACGCTGATCGACGCGGGGATACCGAACCGCGTGGCGTCGCTGCGCAACGGCACGATGGAGTGGCTGCTGTCGGGCCGCGAACTCGCATACAGCCGCCATGCCGCGTTGCCGGAGCCCGGCGAAGCCGCCCAGGCCGCGGCCCGCGAACAGGCCGGCAACGTGGCGCGCCGCGCCGGCATCGGCCACATCGATACCGCGACGCTGCGGGCGTTCGAGGCCGAGCAGGACACGCGCACGCTCTACAAATTCGACGTGCGCACCCGCGAGGAATACGAGACCGGCCACCTGGAAGGCTGGCGCTGGGCGCCCGGCGGCCAACTGGTGCAGGCCACCGACGAATACCTGGCGACGCGCCGCGCGCGCGTGGTGCTGGCCGACTGGGACGGCGTGCGCGCGCTGACGACCGGCGCCTGGCTGGCGCAATTGGGCGCGGTCGAGGTCTACCTTTACCGGCCGCCGGCGCTGGCGCCGGTGCAGCGCGGCCCGGAGCCGCGCCGCGTGCTGCGTCACCGGCCGGACGCGCCGGCCGTGCGCGCGCAAGCGCTGCGCGCCGCGCTCGAGGCGGACGAGGCGCTCGTGTTCGATGTGGAATCGCGCGTGGAATACGAGCGCGGCCACGTGGCCGGCGCGCGCTTCGCGGCCCCGGACCGGCTGGAAGAATTCCTGCCGCAGGACGACCGGCGCGGCATCGTGCTCACTTCCTCCGATGGCGTGCTGGCCAGCATTGTGGCGGCCGAACTGGCGTGGCGCGCCAAGCGGCCGGTGCGATACCTGCTGGGCGGCACCCGCGCCTGGAAGGCGCAGGGCCTGGCCGCCGGCACCGGCGCGGCCGGCGTGCTGACCGGCGACGACGACCAGAGCATCAGTCCGTACCTGTTCGACGACCTGTCGGCGCGCGACCGGGGATTCCGCGACTATCTGGATTGGGAGCTGGGCCTGGTCGAGCAACTGGAACGCGACGGCAGCGCGGACATCCGGCTGATCGCGGCGGGATAGGCCTTTGCGGCGCCAGGCCGCGGATGCCTCGGGTTTTCTGCGGGATCGGGGCCTGGCCAGCTTATCCAAATCCGCCGAACGCGATAAGCTGTCTTTCTCATCCAGGAGATTGCACATGCCGCCGATCCAGAACGAAGACACCTGCGCGCTTGGCGCCAAGCGCGTGAAACGCCTGGGCTATGGCGCGATGCAGCTTGCCGGTCCGGGCGTGTTCGGACCGCCGCGAGACCGCGATGGCGCGCTGGCCGTCCTGCGCGAGGCGGTGGCCAGCGGCGTCGACCATATCGACACCAGCGACTTCTACGGCCCGCACATCACCAACCAGCTCATCCGGGAGGCGCTTTCGCCGTATCCCGATGACCTCACGCTGGTGACCAAGGTCGGCGCGCGGCGGGGCGAAGACGCCTCGTGGATCCGGGCGGACAGCGATGCCGAACTGGAGAGCGCCGTCCTGGACAATCTGCGCAATCTGGGCCTGGACGCGCTGGATGTCGTGAACCTGCGCGTCATGCTCGGCGTGCATGGGCCGCAGGAGGGATCCATCGCCCAACCGCTGTCCGCGCTCGTCAAGCTGCAGCAGCGCGGCCTGGTGCGCCATATCGGCCTGAGCAACGTCACCCCGGCGCAGGTCGAGGAAGGCCGGCGCCTGTGCGATATCGTGTGCGTGCAGAACCAGTACAACCTGGCGCACCGCCACGACGACGCGCTGATCGACGCGCTGGCGCGCGACGGAATCGCCTACGTGCCGTACTTTCCGCTGGGCGGTTTCAGCCCGCTGCAATCGGCCACGCTGACCGAGGTCGCGCAGCGCGTCGGCGCCACGCCCATGCAGGTCGCGATCGCCTGGCTGCTTCAGCGCTCGCCCAACATCCTGGTCATACCCGGCACGTCCTCGGTGGCGCATCTGCGCGAGAACCTGGCCGCCGGCGGGCTGCGCCTGCCCGAAGACGAGCTGCGGGCGCTCGATGGGATTGCCGGCAATGCCGCCTGAGCCGGCTCGCGGGCGCGCGCCCGCGGCGGATATCAAGCGGGACGCCGCGGCGCCGCGGTCTGCACCGCATGCCGCAGGTCGTCCGTGTGCGCCATCAGCCCGCGCACCTGGCGCAGGGTCGAATACTGGTTGAGCACCGGCGCCCATTCCGGCGCGCTCACTACCTGGCGCCAGACCGGCTCCAGGCTCCCGGTATCGGTCGGCTGTCCCTCGGCCCGCCGCCAGGCGTATTCCAGGCTGGCCGGGGCGGACAGCAACTGCATTCTTCCGGCGGCGTTGAGCAGGCGCGGGGCGGGTTCGGCGGGCGCATCGCAGCAGTAAAGCACCGCGTCGGCCACGGCGGGGCCGTCCGCGGGCAGCGCGCGCAGCGAATCGCCGCGCACCGGCAGCATGCCCTGATCGGTCTTGAAGGCGTACACGGCGCCCGGCTCGGCGTGCGCCAGCAGGCGCAGGCCGCGCAGCAGGCGCGGAAGGTCGGTGGTGGCGGCGTCGACGGACGCCTTGGCCTCGACCAGCAGGCAGACGTCCCAGGCGGCCGCGCCGTCGGCGGACCTGGCCTCGCGCACCAGCACGACGTCCCATTCGCTCTTGGCCCGGTCCGCGCTGGCGGGAATCGAGGACGGCACGCGCATCGACGTCGCGACGCGGTAGGATCCGCCCGCCGGCGCGGCCTGGTTGAGCCGCTCGGCAAACGTCCGCAGCGCTTGCGCGGCCAGCGCTTCCACCTCCGCGCCGCGCCGCTGCGCGGCCAGGCCCTGCGCCACGGCGGCGGCGCTGCCCGGACGAGGGCCTTGCCGGTCGCACAGCGACTGGTACTGCCGCACCAGCGGATCCATCTCCAGCGCTTGCAGCCGTTGCAAATGTTCCAGGGCGGGGCCGTCGAGCAGCCGGGCCAGGGCCGAGGCGATGGAGGGCTCGCCGGCGGCTTCCGCCGCCGCGCGGCGTTGCCGCGCAACGCCGGCCAGCGCGGACCAGGAAGCGGCGGCCGCCAGGGCGTGCAGTTGCGCCAAATCGTCGCGCCATGCGCCCGGCGGCATGCGCTGCCGCTTGGCCGGATGCGCGACCGCGTTGACCGCCGCGAGGACCTGGCGGACGTGCTGGTCGGCGGCGGCCGACAGCGAGGCGTACTCGCGTACCTGGGCGGCGCCGTGGCGCAGCACCAGCGCCTGTAGCGCCGGGTCGCCGTAGTCCGCGCGCATCGCCTCCTGGATCATCTGCGCCAGCGCTTCGATGAAGGCCTGTTTTGTCGCGGCGGGCGGCGGTTCGCCGGCGGCCAGCGCCACGCGCGCCTGTTCCAGGGCGGCGGCGACCGACGAGGCCGGATGGCCGGCCCGGGCACACGGCGCCGCCGGCACGCCGTAGCGGCGGACGACGGCGCGCAGCAAACCGTGCAGCAGCGGAGAGGGCGGCGACAGGAACATGGCTAGGGGCGGATCGAGGGACAGGGCATGGCGCCGTAAGCCTAGCCCGATGCGGCGGGCAGGGCAACGGCGGCCGCCAAGACCTGACAACTTGCTGAATAAGTAATCAGGATATGAAAACAATGTCGTTCGCGCCCGGCGGGCTTGCCGATATCTTGCTGTTTCAACGGCGCGACAGTCGCCGCCTCCAGGAGAATCCGATGTCCCCAAGCAAGCTGATCGCCGGCGTTTTCGCCGCGCTGGCCGCCTTCGCCGCCGTGCCGGCGGCGGCGCAACACGCCAAGTACCTGGTCACCACCGAATGGCTGGAAAAGAACCTGAACGATCCCGGGTTGAGAGTGGTCGAGGTCAGCGTGAACCCCGGCCTGTTCGAGCGCGGCCATATCCCCGGCGCGTCCAACGTGAGCTGGCACACCGACCTGGTCGACACCGTGAGCCGCGACATCGCGCCGCCCGCGCAATTCCAGGCGGTGCTGGCGCGCGCGGGCATCAACGCCGACACGACCACCATTCTGTACGGCGACAACAACAACTGGTTTGCCGCCTGGGGCGCGTGGATCTTCGATATCTACGGCATCGAGAACGTGAAGATCCTGGACGGCGGGCGCAAGAAGTGGGAGGCGGAAGGACGGCCGCTGTCCAACAGCGCGAGGATCCAGCCGGCCGGCAACGCGCAGGTCAAGCCGGCCAACGCCGCCCTGCGCGCGCACTTGCAGGACGTGCTGGCCGTGGCCCGCAAGGACAGGCAGGGCGTGCTGGTGGATATCCGCTCGGCCGATGAATACAACGGCAAGATCTTCGCGCCCAACGGCGTGCCGGAACTGGCCGTGCGCGCGGGCCATGTGCCGGGCGCCGTCAACGTGACGTGGAGCAAGCTGGTGGCGGAAGACGGCACGTTCAAGTCGGCCGACGAGCTAAAGGCCATCTACCAGGCCGCCGGGGTGGACGGCAGCAAGCCCATCATCACCTATTGCCGCATCGGCGAGCGTTCCAGCCATTCGTGGTTTGCGCTGCGCAAGCTGCTGGGCTACGACGTGCGCAACTATGACGGGTCGTGGACCGAATACGGCAACAGCGTCGGGTCGCCGATCAGCAATCCTTCCGGCACCGTGTGGGGCAAGACCTGAGTGGGCGCCCCGCGCTATGTCCCGGCCGCCGCGGTGCTGGCGGCCGTTTTCATTGCGGCGTGGCTGCTGGCGCCGCTGCCCGAGGGCGGACGCGAGCTGTCGCTGTCCGTATTGCTGGGCGCGGCGTTCGGCATCGTGCTGCAGCGTTCGCGCTTCTGTTTCTACTGCATCGCGCGCGACTTCATCGACCGCAGGGAGACGGCCGGCATGCTGGCCGTGCTGCTGGCGCTGGGCGTGGGCACGCTGGGCTACCTCGCCGTGTTCGGCGCGTTCCTGCCGGTGCCGACGCCGCAGCGCCTGCCGCCCGGCGCGCATATCGGGCCCGTGAGCCTGGCGCTGGTCGCGGGCGCGTTCGTCTTCGGCGTGGGGATGCGGATATCGGGCTCCTGCATCAGCGCGCACTTCTACCGGCTGGGCGAGGGCGCGCTGGCGTCTCCGTTCGCGCTGTTGGGCGCGGGCGCGGGCTTCGTGCTGGGGTTCGCCACGTGGAATACGCTCTATCTGGCTTCGATCCAGGAGGCGCCGGTGGTGTGGCTGCCGCAAACGCTGGGCTACGGCATGACGGCGCTGCTGCAATGCGCGGCGCTGCTCGCGCTGACTTGGGCGGTGGTCCGGCGCGGCGGCGCGCAGCCCGCCAGCGGCAGCGCCGCCGCCTCGCCGTGGCAGGCGGTGCTGCGCGATCGGTGGCCGCCGGCTGTCGGGGCGATCCTGGTGGGCGGCATCGGCGTCATCGCCTATCTGCGCATCGCGCCGCTGGGCGTGACCGCCGAACTGGGCAGCCTGGCGCGCACCGCGGCTTCCGCCGCCGGCTGGCTGCCGGGCCGGCTCGAAGGGCTGGATACGTATGCCGGATGCGCCACCGCGGTCAAGCGCGTGCTGCTGTCGAACAACGGCGCATTTGTGCTGGCGCTGGTGGCGGGCGCATGGGCGGCGGCCCTGGCCGCGGGTGCGTTCCGGCCCAGGCTGCCCTCGCGCAAGGACATCGCCCGCAATTTCGCGGGCGGGGTGCTGATGGGCTGGGGCGGCATGACGGCGCTGGGCTGCACCGTGGGCACGCTGCTGTCGGGGGTGATGGCGGGCGCGCTGTCGGGCTGGGTGTTCGGCGCGGCCTGCCTCGCGGGAATCTGGGCGGGCCTGCGCGTGGTGCGCGCGCCGGCCGCCGCGCCGCGCCTTACTACTTGAACAGCGCGGCGTTCTCTTCCAGCACGGCGTCGGCGCACTGGGCGTCCAGGTTGCCGCCCGGCGCGCCGGCCACGCCGATGGCGCCGATCACGCCGGCGCCCGCCTTGATCGGCACGCCGCCGCCCAGCAGCAGGAAGCCGGGGATGTCGGTGAGGTTGGCCGCGCCCGGGTTCTTCTGGGCGTTTTCCATCATGGCCAGCGTGGGCGTCTTGGCCGACACGGCGGTGAACGCCTTGGCGCGACTGGCTTCGATGGTGTGCGGCCCGGCGTTGTCGGCACGGGCGAAGGCCTTGAGCAGGCCGGCGCGGTCCACGACCGCGGCGCTGACGTTGTAGCCCTTGGCCTGGCAGGCGGCGACCGTGGCCGCGGCCAGCTTCTGCGCATCGGCCATGGACAGATTGCTTTCGGTCAGCACGGCCGCGTTGGCGGCGCCGGCGCAGGCGAAGAGGATGGCGGAAAGGAGGAATCTGGTCGGCATGTCTGTGTCCTTGATGGGATCGGTAACGGGAACAGACAGGTTAAGGACGGCGGCCGGCGGGCGGTATTCGGTCGGCTACGCTGCGGGCTCCGTAGGGCTACGGAGGCGGGGCCGCTCAGGCCTCTGTATCCAGATCCAGCAGGTGCAGGAAATTGGACACGATGCTGTTGCCCGCGTCGGGCTGGATCATGACGGCCAGCCCGATCTTCAGGCTTTCCTGGTGGTTCGAGATGGGCCGCAGGGCGATCACGTGCGCGTAGGTGGCGGCGCACACGCGCGGCACCAGAGAGATCCCGGCGCCGCTGCGCACCAGGCTGATGATGGTCTCGACGCGCTGCGCGTGGTGCATGACCCGGGGTGAGAAACCGGCGCGCTGGCAGGCCAGGGCGACGACGGCCTGCAGCGTGGGGGTGCGGGTCTGGGTGAACGCGATGAAGGCATGGTCCTTCAGGTCTTCCAGTTTGAGTGTCCTTTTCCTGGCCAGGACGTGGCCGGGCGGGAGCACCGCGACCAGGTCGTCGTCTTCCGAGGGGATGCGGACGTAGGGACGTTCGCTGGACAGGGGGTGGTAGACGATGCCGACGTCGACGGTCCGGCTGTCGAGCAGGCTGATGGATTCGGCCGACGTGGCTTCCTGCAGCCGGACTTCGACGCGCGGATAGCGTTCGCAGAAACGCGGCAGCACGCGCGGCAGCAGGCGATGCGCCGCGCCGTTGGGAAAACTGACGGTCAGCGTGCCGGTTTCGCCCATGGCGACCGCCTGCGAGATATGGGTGACTTCCTCCAGCGCCTGGACGGCGCGCCTGGCCGGGCCCAGCAGCGCTTTCCCCAGCTCGGTCAGCTCGATCTTGCGGGTGTGGCGGGCGAACAGCGGTGCGCCCAGTTCGTCCTCGAGGTTGCGGATGGAGATGGACAGCGGCGGCTGCGTGATGTGCAGCAATTCCGCGGCCCGCCCGAAATGCAGGGTCTCGGCCAGGGCGAGGAAGTGGCGCAGGTGTCGGATGTCCACGATTCATTTCATAAATAAATGAAGATAAATTTTATATTAGAAATATTTAGGTGCGCTTCCTAGAATCTGGGCTCCCCAATGAAGAGCGCGCAGCACCCGGCAATGACTCAGCCCAGACTCGATCAGATCAAGGCCGCCAACCTCGGCCGCGTGTTCAACCCCAAACGCATTGCGCTGCTGGGCGCGACCCCCCGCGCGGGATCGTTCGCCGCCAGGACCGTCGACAATCTTCAGGGGTACGCCGGCGAGCTGTACCTGGTCAACGCCAAGTATCCGGAGATCGGCGGCCGTCCGTGCCATCCCTCGCTGTCCGCGCTGCCCGGCGTGCCGGACGCGGTCATCGTCGCCTTGCCGAACCACTTGGTCGAGGCGGCGGTGGCCGAGTGCGCGGCGCTGGGCGTGGGCGGCGTGGTGATCTACGCGTCGGGCTACGCCGAAACCGGCCGCCAGGCCGACATCGAAAGCCAGGCGCGGCTGGCGGCGATCGCGCGCGCCACGGGCCTGCGGATCCTCGGCCCCAACTGCATGGGGCTGGTGAACTACGGCAGCGGGGCGGTGCAGTCCTTCCAGCAATTCCCGCTCGCGTGCGAGGCCAACGGCCATTCCATCGGGCTGATCAGCCAGTCGGGCGCCCTGGCGCTGTCGCTGTCCCAGGCGGTGGAGCGCGGCGTCTCGTTCAGCCACATCCTGACCTTCGGCAATGGCGCGGACGTCGATGTGGCGGACATGATCGAGTACCTTTCCGGCGATGAAAAATGCCGCGCGATCGCCTGCGTGTTCGAAGGCATGGCGCATCCGGGCCGCCTGGCCAGGGCCGCGGAGCTGGCTTTCCGCCGCAACAAACCCCTGATTCTGTGCAAACTGGCCACCGGCGAGCAGGGCGCGCGCGCGGCGCTGTCGCATACCGGGGCGCTGGCGGGCTCGGACGCGCTGTACCGCGCCGCGCTGGGCCGCCACGGCGTGGTGTTCGTGGATCATTTCGAGACGCTGCTGGAAGTGGCCGCCTTCTTTGCCAAGGCGCCCGAGCCGCTGGCGTCCGGCGCGGCCATCGTGGCCGCCTCGGGCGGGGCCGGCATCATGGCGGTCGACAAGGCGGAATGCCATGGCGTGCCGTTGCCCGCGCCCGCGCCCGGCACGCGGGCGGTCCTGAAGGCCAACATTCCCGATTTCGGCTCGGCCAGCAACCCCTGCGACGTGACTGCCGAGGTCGTGAACAATCCGCAATCCCTGGAAGCCTGCCTGCAGGCCATGGCCAGGGACCCGGCCTACGGCGCGCTGGTCGTGGCCCAGACGGTCGCGGGCGAGGCGTTCACGCCCCGCCTGAAGCTCTACAGCGACATCCAGGCGAGCCACGGCAAGCCCGTGTGCGCGGTGTGGCTGAGCGCGTGGCAGAACGGGCCGGGCTCGCGCGAGTTCGAGCGCGAGCCGCACGTCGCCGTGTTCCATTCGATGGACCGCTGTTTCTACGCGCTGGCCCAATGGCAGCGGCGCGCGCAGTTGCGCCGCGCCCCCGGAGCGGCGGAGGCCGGGGCGGATCCGGCCGCCGTTGCGCGGGTAAGGCAGGCATTGCGGAACGGCGAAGGCCTGCCGGTGCTGACCGAGAGGGAAGCCAAGGCGCTGCTGGCGCAGTACGGCGTGCCGATCAACCGGGAAGCGCGGGTGGACGGCTGGACGGCCGCCCTGGACAGCGCGCGCGCCATCGGGTTTCCGCTGGCGCTCAAGCTGGAATCGCCGGACGTGCTGCACAAGACCGAGGCCGGCGTCGTGCGCCTGGACATCCAGGACGAGGCCGCCCTGCGGCAGGCCTACGACGGCATCCTGGCCAACGCCGCCAGCATCTCGCCGCCGCCGCGAATCAACGGCCTGCTGGTGCAGGAAATGGTCGGCGCCGGCGTGGAACTGATCGTCGGCGCGCGCATAGACCCCGAGTTCGGGCCCTTCATCGTCGTCGGCCACGGCGGCGTGCTGGTCGAGATCATCAAGGATTCGGCCATCGCGCCGGCGCCGGTCTCGCGCGAGCAGGCCGGGAACATGGTCCGGTCGCTCAAGGGCGCCGCCCTGTTCGACGGCTACCGGGGCGGCGCGGCCGTCGACCTCGACGCCCTGGCCGACCTCATCAGCCGCATTTCACAGTTCATCGCCGACCACCAGGCCGATCTGGCCGAGCTGGACATCAACCCCGTAATCTGCGGGGCCGGGCGCGTCGTGGCCGTCGATGCGCTGATCGTCAAAAAACAAGACGCGGGATCCACCCGCGATTCCCTACAGGAGACAAACTCATGACCTTGCGCAAAATCATCCTGGCGGCCTTGCTGCCGCTGGGGCCGCTGGCCGCCCCAGCGAACGCCGCCTATCCGGAGCAGCCCATACAACTGATCGTGCCGTATGCCGGCGGCGGCGCCGCCGACCAGATGGCGCGCCGTTTCGCCAAATCCATCTCGGAGACGCTGAGCACGCCCGTGGTGGTGGTCAACAAGCCGGGTGGCAACACGGTCATCGGCACCGACCTGGTGGTCAAGGACAAGGCCGACGGCTACAAGCTGCTGATGGTGACCAACACCAACGTGGTGCTCAACCCGCTGATCTACCAGAAGCTGCCCTATGACGCCGAGCGGGACCTGAAGACCATCAGCATCAACGTGGAAGCGCCGCTGGTGGTGCTGGCCAACAACAACATGCCGTTCAAGACGCTGCGCGAACTGCAGCAGTACGGCCAGCAGCATCCTGGCAAGCTGAACTATTCCTCGGCCAGCGCGACCGGACCGCTGTCGCTCACCGTCGAAAAGCTGAAGAAGGCGCTGGATTTCGGCATGGAGCCGATCGCGTACTCGGGCGGCGCGCCGGCGCTGATGGCGGTGATGGGCGGCGAGGTCCAGGTGGGCATCGACGCCTTCAGCGGATCGCTGCCGTCCCTGCGCGCGGGCAAGGTCAGGGCGCTGGCCGTGACGTCTTCGCAGCGGCTGGAGGTCATGCCGGATATCCCGACGGCGGCGGAGACCTCGCCGGGGTTCAGGGGGTCGGTCTGGTACGGCTTCGCCGTCAGGGCGGGCACGCCGGCGGACGTGCAGGAGGCCCTGAAGGGGGCCATCGACAAGGCCGCGCTGGACCCCGATCTGACCCGGACGCTGACCGACCAGGGCCTGGTCGTGTTCAAGAACAAGACGCAGGCGGAGATCGACCAGTTCATCGCGGAGGACCGCGCCGGATTCGAGAAGATCATCCGCGAGCAGGACATCAAGCTTTGAGCGCGAGCCCAGGGCCTGTTCAGATCAAAAGGAGCCGCCATGTACCGCTGGATTGAAACCACCCGCTTCCTGGACTACCGGATCGCCGACCGGGTCGCGACCATTACCTTGAACCGTCCGGAGAAGCGCAACGCGCTGTCGAAGGAATTGCTGGCAGAGCTGCGCCAGGCCCTGCTGGAGTCGGACGACAGGACCGACGTGTCCGTCATCGTGATCGAAGGCGCGGGCAAGGATTTCTGCAGCGGCTACGACGTGGCGACCACCTACGCCAACACCGCGAAGACGGCGGTGGACGGGCAATCGGTCTATCGCGACGGCCTGCGCGGCGACATCGACAGCGACGCATGGCGCCTGGAGCGCGGCCAGGAACTGCTGCGCACCATCGTCGACATCCACAAACCGGTGATCGCCAAGGTCCATGGGAATTGCCTGGCGGGCGGATCCGACCTGGCCCTGTACTGCGACATCGTGCTGGCGGCCGAAGACGCCAGGATCGGGTTTCCCGCCATCCGTTCCCTGGGCACCCCGCCCAACATGATGTGGTCCTACCTGGCCGGACCGCAATGGGCCAAGCGCCTGCTGCTGACGGGCGATTGCATCACGGGCGCGGACGCGGCGAAGGTGGGCCTGGTGCTGGACGCGTATCCGGCCGGCGAGCTCGACGCGCAAGTGGCCGAGCTGGCCCGCCGCATCAGCCTGAACGACCTGGGCGTGCTCTCGGCGATCAAGCGCGGCGTGAACCTGTCGCTGGAGCTGGGCGGGGCGGCGACCCTGGCGCGCCTGGCGGCGGAGATCGACTCCCGCGCCCATTCGTCGCACGGTCCCAGGCAGCTTGCCTTCATGTCGGACATCGCCGAATCGGGCCTGAAGACGGCCCTGGCGAACCGGGATGCGCCTTTCGGCGACAGCATCGTGAAGCTCAACCAACTCGCATAGCCGTTCCATGAATCACCTGACTCCCCACATCGACGCTTTCAGCGAAGAAGCCCTGCTGGTGGGCGAGAGCGCGCGAGCGTTCTTCGCTTCGTCCGACATCAAGAGCATCCGGGCGCGCCTGGGGCGGCTCCCGTCCCATCGTCCTCCCGTCTGGCGGCAGATGATCGAGATGGGCTGGACCGGCTGGCGCGCCGACGCCGCCGCGCAGGGCTGCGCCCTGAGCTTCGAGGCCGGGGTGCTGCTGCACGAAGAGATCGGCGCAGCCGCCGCGCCGGAACCGTTGCTGCAGACGGCGGTGCTGGCGGCGGGATTGCTGGGGCGCAGCCCCAGTCCGGCGCACGCGGTCGAAGAACTGCGCCGGCTGGTCCTGGGCGAACGTTGCTGCGCCGTGGCCTGGCAGCCGCCGGCGCGCGGCGCGGGCGCCGCGGAACCGCGAGGCGTGACGGCGCGGCGGCAGGGCGACGGCGTCGTGCTGCGCGGGGCGCTGCATTTCGTGCCGATGGCGGACGCCGAACTGTTCCTCGTCGCCGCGCGATGCGAGCGCGGGCTGGGCATTTACCGGATCCGGCGGGACGCGCCGGGCCTGACGATCGCCGAGGTGGAGCGGATCGACGGAATCGTGTGCGCGGAACTGGCCTTCGCGGACGTGCGGGCGGAGGCCGCCGATACCGTGATCCCGCCCGAACAGGGCGCGGCGGCGCTGGAGGAGGTGCTGGACGAAGGGCGCCTTGCGCTGAGCGCGGAGTTGCTGGGCGCCATGGCCGAGGTGCTGCACCTGACGCTGGACTATATGCGGACGCGCAAGCAGTTCGGCCGCGCCATCTCGGGCTTCCAGGCGCTGCAGCATCGGGCGGCGGACCTGGCCGGGCAGGTGGAGGCGACGCGATCGGCCGTGCAGGCGGCGGCGCGCGTGTTCGACCAGACCGCCGACCCTGTACGCCGGCGCATCGCCGCCAGCCGCGCGAAGGCCAGCGCATCGGCCGGCGCGATCGAGGTGATCACCGCCTGCGTGCAGTTGCACGGCGGCATCGCCTATACGGAAGAATGCGACGTCGGCGTCTACCTGAAGCGCGCCATGGCCTTGGCGGCCTGGCTGGGCGACGCGCGCTTCAACCGCGACCGCGCGGCCGCGCTGGCGGCGCGCGGCGGCGACGAAGGCGCGCACACCGCGCTGCCCGGCTGGCTGGAGGAAATCCGGGCCTGGGTCGATGAGAACCTGCCGCGGGAATACCGCTACCCGGCCAGGCGCATGTCCTGGCGCGAAACGCACGCGTGGCACCAGAAGCTGAACGCCAAGGGCTGGGTGGCGCCCGCCTGGCCCCGCGAGTTCGGCGGCATGGGCCTTACGCCCTACGAAGAAGTGCAACTGCACGACGTCTACGAGACCTTCGGCATCAACACGTTCCAGAACATGGGACTGACCATGCTGGGGCCGCTGTTGCAGCGTTATGGCACGCCTGAGCAGCAGCGGAAATACCTGCCGCGCATCCTCTCGGGCGAGACTTACTGGTGCCAGGGATACTCGGAGCCCGAAGCCGGTTCCGACCTGGCTTCCCTGCGCACTTCCGCCGTGCTGGAGGGCGACGAATTCGTCGTCAACGGCCAGAAGATCTGGACGTCGCTGGCGCACGAGGCGGACATGATGTTCCTGCTGGCCAGGACGGACCCGGCGGCGAAGAAGCAGCAGGGCATCAGTTTCCTGCTGGTGGACATGAAGACGCCGGGCATCGCCGTCAACCCGATCGTCAACCTGACGGGAGCGAAGGATTTCTGCAGCGTTTTCCTCGACAACGTCCGCGTGCCCAGGGAAAACCTCGTGGGCGAGCTGAACCAGGGCTGGACCATGGCCAAATCGGTGCTGGGATCGGAGCGCATCATGATCGGCCACCCGCGCTTCGCGAAGTCGGCCCTGCACATGCTGCGCCAGGTGGGAGCCAGCCGCGGATTGGCCGAAGAACCGGTGTTCCTGCACGTCTACCGCGGGCTGGCCGCCGAGGTCGCGGACCTGGAGGCGCTGTACGTGCGCTACCTGGATGCCCTGCGCAACGGCAGGCAACTGGGGGCGGAGGTGTCGCTGTTGAAGATCCGCAGTTCCGAAACCTGGCAGCGCATCGTCGACGCGCTGCGCGAAACGGCGGGCGAGCAGGGGGCGCTGAACGCGCGGGAATCGGTCGGCGACGGCCTGGGCCTGCATTCGGCGGTGCAATTCCTGCACGCGCGCCCCGCGACCATCTACGGCGGCAGCAACGAAATCCAGCGCAACATCCTGGCCGCGCACCTGCTGAAACTGTCCTGAAGGAAAGGGCGCTAGCCCAGCAGCCCGGCGTACTCCCGGATCAGGCCGGCCAGCGTTTCCGCTTCGAGCTTGGCGAAGACGTTGGCCCGGTAGGTCTCGACCGTGCGGGGCGACAGGTCGAATTCGCGCGCGATCTCCTTGTTGCTCAGCCCCTGCACGATCCGCTCCAGCACCTCGCGCTCGCGCCCGGACAGCTTGTCCAGCCGCGCCGAAGCCGCTTGCGTCACCGCGAGCTTTTCGCGGCTGGCGATGTGGGTGCGCACGGCGGCCTGCACCGCGTCCAGGAACACGTCGTCGTCCACCGGCTTTTGCAGGAACTCCATGGCGCCGCCCTTGAAGGCGCGGCGGCACAGGTCCACGTTGGCGTGGCCGGTCAGCATGACCACCGGCAGGTCGGACTGCTCCGCCAGCCGGCCCAGCACGTCCAGCCCGCTGATGCCGGGCATGCGGATGTCCAGCACCACGCAGCCGATGGCCCGCGGCGTCAATTGCGCCAGGAACGCCAGCGGATCGCCGAAGCCCGCGCTGCGCAGGCCCACGCTGCGCAACAGCAGCGCGAGGCCGTCGCGCACGGCGTCGTCGTCGTCGACCAGGTAGACCAGCGGGGAGTGTTCATCAAGCATGGGAGATTTCCGCGGCGGCTTGCGGGCCGCCCGACAGGGGCAGGCTGACCGTGAAGCAGGCGCCCGAGGGGCTGAGGTTGCGCGCCGACATGCGGCCGTCCATGGAGCCGGCCAGCGTGTCGCACAGCGCCAGCCCCAGGCCCATGCCTTGGGGCCGGGTGGTGTAGAACGGCGCGAACAGGCGCGGGAGCGCTTCCGCCGGGATGCCCGGGCCGGTGTCGCTGACGCTGAACAGGTAGTCCGCGCCGTCGGCCCGGCCCTCGATCGAAATCTGGCGGGGCGCCGCGGCGCCGGCCAGCGCGTCGGCGGCGTTCTGCACCAGGTTGTGCAGGATCTGTTCCAGCGCCACCCGGTCGCCCCGCGGGCGGGCGCCCGGGCTGGCGTTGTGCCAGCCCAGCCGGATGCCCTGCCTGGCGAGTTCGGGTTCGCGCAGGAAGCGCAGGGACGCCACCAGCGCGTCCGGGTCCAGGGCTTCGCGCCGCGCGGGCGGACTGGGCTGCGCCAGCGCCCGCATGCGGTTGATGATGTCGGCGGCGCGCTTGGCCTGTTCGGCGCTGGCCAGGAGCGCGTGGCGCACGGCCGGGCGTTCGTCTTCGTCGTCCAGCAGCCGCTCGGCGGCGCGGGTCTGGGCCAGGATCGCCGTCAAAGGCTGGTTGAGTTCATGGGCGATGCCGGCCGCCATTTCGCCCAGGGTGCCCAGCCGTGCCATGGCGCCCAGCCGCAGTTGTTCCTGCTGCCGGCGGGCTTGCGCAAGCGAACGCTGCCAGGCCGCCGCGCCGGCCACCAGCAAGGCGCTGGCCAGCGCCCAGGCCAGCCACGCCGCCCAGGGCCAGGCGCCGGGCGTCAGCCTGAGTTCGCTGCGCATCGGGAACGGCTGGCTGGCCGCGCCCAGCGGCTTCTGCAAGGCGAGGCTCCAGCCCGGCGCGGCGGTGCCGGACTGCTTGTCCAGCAGGCGCAAGGGGGTGGTCCCGACGGACAGCGTCAGGTTGGCGAGCCCCGGGGGGAAATCGGCCGCGGGGACCAGTTGCCGGGCGTCCAGCAGCAGGCTCCAGCCCGAGGGCGCCACCAGCCAGTAGCGCGCGTCGTCGACGGGCAGGACCACGGGGCGGTCCAGTTGGCGGGCGCGTTCGATGGCGGCCGGCAGGCCCGGCGGCTCCGCCACGCTGCCGCTCCAGGCGCCGCCCGGCAGGTGGCCCAGGCCCAGTAGCTGCGGCATGGCCGGCCGCAGGCTGGGGAACAGGCGTTCGGGCGAGGGGGGATGGGACAAGGCCGCCAGCGTGGCCAGCACGGCTTCGTGCTGCACCGTCTTCTGGCTGAGCATGCGCTGCGCCACGCTGGTGTTCTGCAGGAAGCGTTCGTGCTGGTCCAGGTATTCCTGCCGGCCGATCCAGACGGCGCCGAGACAGAACAGGACCAGCCAGCAAAGAAGGGCGCCTGGGCGCGATAGGGGATTCACGCCTGAAATTATGCCTTGCGGCCGGCGCCGGCAGGAATCCGTAAGGCTACGGAGGGCAGGGGGTCAGGCGGCCAGCTTCCGGGGTTCCGGGCCGTCCGCCTGCGAACTGGCCGACACCGCCATCTGGTACAGCGCGGCCACCAGGTCCGATTGCGTCACCAGCCCCACCAGGTCGCGCGATTCGTCCAGCACCGGCACGCAATGCAGGCTGTCGGACATGGGGCGCGCCAGTTCGATGACGGGCAGCCCGGGCGTGGCGAAGGGCACCTCGCTGCGCATGCAGTCGGCCACCAGCAGGTCCGGCACGCCCGTGGCGTCCGTGGCCACCGTGGCCAGGCGGTTGCGGCGCGCCAGCACGTCGCCCTGGGCGATCATGCCGGCGTAGCGTCCCGCCGAATCCATCACCGGCAGGGCCTGCAGGCGGTGTTTGTCGAACAGGCGCACCGCGTAGTCCAGGGGATCCTGGGCGCGGACGGAGACCACGTCGCGCGACATGACGTCCGCGCAGCGCACGTCGCCGAAGCGGCGCACGCTGGCCCGCAGTTCGGCCGCCAGCACGATCTCCTCCAGGTCTTCCTTGCTGATGTCCAGCAGTTCGCCGCGCTGGTTCAGGGCCTCGTCCAGGTCGCCCAGGCTGAAGCCCAGCCGGGCGCTGGGGGCCGGGTCGCGGGTGCTGTGGCCGGCGGCGGTGTCGGCGTGGCGGCGAGGGTAATTGCGCTTGAGCGCGCCGTTGAAGACCACGGCGATGCACAGCAGGATCAGGGAATTCAGGGCCACCGGCCACAGGGCGAAACCGTAGCCCAGGCTGGCGACGGGCGGTCCGCCCAGCACGGCGGTCAGCGCCACCGCGCCGCTGGGCGGGTGCAGGCAGCGCAGCGAGAACATGGCGCCGATGGCGAGCGCGACCGCGGCGGCCGCGGCCACGCCGGGCAGCGGGATGAACTGGGCGCAGAAGACGCCGATCAGGGCGGAGACGATGTTGCCGGCCATGAGCGACCAGGGCTGGGCCAGGGGGCTGGCGGGGGCGGCGAACAGCAGCACGGCCGAGGCGCCCATCGGGGCGATGAACCAGGGGCTCGCATCGCCCAGCGCGTGCCGGCCCACCCATTCGGTACAGAACAGCCCGAGCAGCGCGCCCAGCGCGCCATACAGCTTTTCGCGCCCGTTGACGCCCACCGGCGCTGGCGCGAACGAACCCAGCCAGCGCTTGATTGCTACATCCAAAACGATCTCCTCGCGAGCTGAAATTATGTCGCGGGGCGATAATTTATCATGTGAACCGTTGCGGTGCAGCATAAGCTTATGCCGCAAAACCACGGTCAGGATCCGCCGGGCTCCTCGCCGATCCGCGCCAGGAGGCGCGTCAGCAGCGGGCGCATGGCGCGCAATTCTTCCAGGTGCGAGGCCGAGAGGTCTTCCAGCATGCGCTCGGCCTTCGCGGTCAGCACCACCTCCACGCGCCGCCCGTCCGCGGGATCGGCTTCGCGGCTGACCAGGTCCAGGCGCGCCAACCTGCCCACCAGTTCGGCGGCGGTGTGGGGGCGGATCAGGAGGCGTTCGGCGATTTCACCCACGTACAGGCCGCGGCGCCCGGGCGCGCCCTGGCGGCAGCCCTTGATGGCCAGCAGGGCCTGGTGCTGTTGCGGCATCAGGTCCAGGCTGGCCGCGGCGCCTTCGCTGAAGACCGCGAAGCGGCGCAGCGCGTAGCGGAAATCGGCCAGCAGTTCGTAGTCCGCGGCGGAGAGGCGGGCAGGGGAAGGAGGCTTCTGTGGAGGCTGTTTCACGCGTTCGATTCTAATATATGTCGTTATACGATATATTGACGTTCCGCAAATTCCTGCGGATTCCTCACTTTTTTTTCGAACATGCCTCCCACTTCCTCTTCCGCCCGGGCCGCGCTGCGCCTGGGCGATTTCACCACCGACAAGCGCGTGGTCCTGCTCATGGGCCTGGCCGTGCCCGTGGGCCTGGCCAGCGTCGTGGCCGCCTGGGTCCTGCTGCGCCTGATCGCGCTATGCACGAACCTGGCCTATCACGGCCAGTTCTCCTTCGCCGACCAGCCCATCGCGACCGGGCACCTGGGGCTGGCGTCCGTCGCCATTCCCGTCGCCGGCTGCCTCATCATCGGCCTGATGGCCCGCTACGGGTCGGAGAAGATCCGCGGGCACGGCATTCCGGAAGCCATGGAAGCCATCCTGATCGGCAAGAGCCGCATCCAGCCCAAGGTCGCGATCCTGAAACCGGTGTCTTCCGCCATATCCATCGGCACGGGCGGCCCGTTCGGCGCGGAAGGCCCCATCATCATGACGGGCGGCGCGATCGGCTCGCTGCTGGCCCAGACCATCCACCTGGACGACGGCGAGCGCAAGACGCTGCTGGTGGCCGGCGCCGCCGCGGGCATGACCGCGATTTTCTCCACGCCCCTGGCGGCGGTGCTGCTGGCGGTGGAACTGCTGCTGTTCGAATGGAAGCCGCGCAGCTTCCTGCCGGTGGCGATGGCCGCGCTGGTGGCGGCGGCGGCGCGCGCCTACGTCCTGGATGCGGGGCCGATCTTCGCATATTCGGGCGCGCTGCCGTTCACGCCGGCGCACCTGCTGGCCTGCGCCGCGGTCGGCGTGCTGGCGGGACTGGGATCGGGCGTGCTGACGTCCATGGTCTACGCGGCCGAGGATCTGTTCGAAAAACTGCCCCTGCACTGGATGTGGTGGCCCGCTTTCGGCGGCCTGGCGATCGGCATCGGCGGCCTGATCGATCCCGCCGCGCTGGGCGTGGGCTACGACAATATCCGCCACCTGCTGGCGGGCGACCTGGCGTTCCAGGCCGTGTTGCTGCTGCTGGTCGTCAAGGTCCTCATCTGGTCGATCGCGCTGGGATCGGGCACCTCGGGCGGCGTGCTTGCGCCGCTGCTGATATTCGGCGGCGCGCTGGGAGCCCTGGCGACCCCATTGCTGCCGCAGGCCGACGCCGGCTTCTGGGCGCTGCTGGGCATGGCCGCGATGATGGGCGGCACCATGCGCGCGCCGCTTACCGCGACCCTGTTCGCGGTGGAGCTGACGGGCGACGTCGGCGCGCTGCTGCCGGTGCTGGCGGCCTGCGTGTTCGCGTATGGTGTCACGGTCCTGCTGCTCAAGCGTTCCATCCTGACGGAGAAGATCGCCCGGCGCGGCCACCATATCAGCCGCGAGTACCGCGTGGACCCGTTCGACCTGTTGCGGGTCCGCGACGTGATGACCGTGCCGGTGCAGACCTTGCCGCAGGCCTGGACCGTGGGACAGGCCATCGAACATTTCACGACCGCGCACCCGGTCCACACCAGCTATCCGGTGCTGGACGGCGAGGGACAGGTGGTGGGCGAGGTCACCCGCGCCGATACCCTGGCCTGGGCGCTGGACGGCGGCCAGCACGGACAGACCCTGGGCGAGGCTCTGCAAGGGCGCGAACTGGTCTACGGCTATCCGGAGGAACTGGCCAGCCAGATCGCGGACCGCATGGCGCTGTCGGGCGCGGGCCGGGTGCCCATCCTCGACCGGGCGAGCGGCCGCCTGGTGGGCATCGTGGGCCGCAAGGACCTGTTCCGGTCGCGCGCCCGCCGGCTGCGCGAAGAAAGCCAGCGCACCGCCTATTTCCGGCGGGCGCCGTCCTCCAAGGGCTGATGGCCGCCCGGCGCCGGCTGCCGGTCGGCGCGCAGTTCCCACAGCACGTCCAGCACGTGCCGGGTGGCCCGCTCCACCTGGCCGGCCCGGTGCGCGATGCCCAGCGGACGCCATAGCGCGGGCCGCAGCGGACGCATGGCGATCCGCGGATCGGGCTGCGGCGCCGTGGCTTCGTGCGGCAGCAGCGTGGCACCGTAGCCCGCGGCCACCAGGCTCTTGATTGCGTCGTTGTAGTTCAACTGGATGCGCGGGCGCGGGTTCAGGCCGGCGGCGGCGAACCATTCCGCCGTCTGGCGCGACAGCCGGGTGCTGGCATCGTTCAGGATCAGCGGCCGTTCGGCCAGCCAGGCGGGGGCGACGCGCGCGGGCGCGCGCCAGCCGGCGGGCAGGAAGGCCATGACCGGGTCGCGCCGCCAAGGCCGCAGAACCAGGCCTTCCAGCGGCGGCTGGGGCAGGGCCACCAGCCCCACGTCCAGCGATCCGTCGGCCAGGCGCAACAGGGTTTCCTGCGAGGTCAGCACGGCGACCTGCACGTCGATCCCCGGATGATTGCGCCCCAGCGTTTCCAGGGCCTGCGGCAGCAGGTGGGCGATGGCGCCGGTGGAGGCGCCCAGCCGCACGCGCCCGGCCAGGCCCTGCACCTGCCGCTGCACGTCGTCGAGCGCCTGGTCGGCTTCGGCCAGCAGGCGGCGCGCGCGTTCCAGCAGCGTCTCGCCGATGGCCGTCGGCCGGACCTGGCCGCGCTTGCGGGTAAGCAGCGGCGCGCCGATGCGTTCCTCCAGGCCCGCCACGTGCAGGCTGACCGTGGGCGGCGCCAGGTGCAGGACGCGGGCGGCCTCGGCGAACGAGCCCAGGTCGGCGATGGCGACCAGGGTGCGGAGCCGGTCCAGGCTGATTTCGCGCATGGGTTCCCTCTGGATCGTTCAGGAAAGCTGAATTGAACGGTCATGATATTCGACTTTTACTATGTGGCGGCGCGGCCGAAGATAGAGGCTGCTTTCATCGCACCCCTCTGATCCAGGAAGACCGCGCCATGACCCACCCCCTTGTTTTCATCGACGGCGACCAAGGCACCACCGGCCTGCAAATCCATGAACGCCTGCACGGCCGGGCCGACTTGCGGCTGCTGACGCTGCCCGAGGCGGAGCGCAAGAACCCGCAACGCCGCGCCGAGGCGATCAACGCCTGCGACGTCGCCATCCTGTGCCTGCCCGACGAGCCCGCGCGCCAGGCGGCGGCCTCCATCGTCAACCCGGCGGTCCGCGTGATCGACGCCAGTTCGGCGCATCGCACGGACGCGGGCTGGGTCTACGGCTTTCCCGAAATGAACGCGCAGCAGGGCCGGCTGATCGCGCAGGCCCGGCGCGTGAGCAACCCGGGCTGCTACCCCACCGGCGCCATCGCCCTCCTGGGGCCGCTGGTCCAGGCAGGCCTGGTGCCGGCCGATTACCCGGTGACGGTGCACGCCGTGTCCGGCTACTCGGGCGGCGGCCGCGCCAGCGTGGACGCGTACGAAGGGCCGGACGGGCCGCAAGGGCCGGCGTTCCAGATCTATGGACTGGGCCTGGCGCACAAGCACACGCCGGAAATCGAAAAGCACGCGGGCCTGACGCAGCGCCCGGTCTTCGTGCCCGCCTACGGCGCATTCCGCCAGGGCATCGTGCTGACGGTGCCGCTGCAACTGCGCCTGCTGCCCGCGGGCGTGGACGCCCGGCGGCTGCACGATTGCCTGCACCGCCACTATGCCGGCGCGGCGCACGTGCAGGTGGCTGCGCCCGAAGACGCGGCCGGGCACGCGCATCTGGATCCGCAGGCCTTGAACGGCACCAACGACCTGCGCCTGGCGGTCTATGGCAACGCGCAGCACGGCCAGGTGCTGCTGACGGCCGTGTTCGACAACCTGGGCAAGGGCGCGTCCGGCGCGGCGGTGCAGAATCTGGACCTGATGCTGGAGGCGATGGGCTGATTGCCGCCGCTTGGGGAAAGAATGCGGACGCCGGGTTGCCGGAGGAGGGGACGGCCCGCCACGGCGCCCGGGCGGCGGTGCCCCTTTCCAAGGAGGCTAAAATACCGGCTCGCGGCTTTTACCGGCCTCCCGGCTTTCTTCATTCCGCGCCTCGAGCGCCCCCATAACGATGAAAAAACTGACTGCACTTCTTCTCGTGTCCGCAACCGCGATGCTCACGGCTTGCGGCCCCGGCGACAACGCGCCCACCGCCGGCGCGCAGGCGCCCGCCGCCGCCAAGAAGGTCGTCGTCGGCCTGGACGACAACTTTCCGCCCATGGGCTTCCGGGATGCAAGCAACCAGATCGTCGGTTTCGACATCGACATGGCCAAGGAAGCCAGCAAGCGCCTGGGCCTGGAAGTCGAATTCAAGCCGATCGACTGGAGCGCCAAGGAAGCCGAGCTGAACGGCAAGCGCGTGGACGTGCTGTGGAACGGCCTGACCATCACCGAAGAGCGCAAGAAGAACATCAGCTTCACGGCCCCGTACATGGCCAACCACCAGATCATCATCGTGGGCAACGCCTCGCCGGTGAAGCTCAAGGCCGATCTGGCCGGCAAGGTGATCGGCGCCCAGGACGGCAGCAGCGCCACGGACGCCATCGCCAAGGACCCGGTGGCCGCGCAGATCAAGGAAGTCAAGAAGTTCGGCGATAACGTCACGGCCCTGATGGACCTGGCCGCCGGCCGGCTGGACGCCATCGTCGTGGACGAAGTGGTGGGCCGTTACCTGATCAGCAAGCGCGCCGGCGAATACCGCGTGCTGGACGAGAACTTCGGCACGGAAGACTACGGCGTCGGCGTGCGCAAGGACGACACCGAACTGCTGGGCAAGCTGGACAAGACGCTGGATTCGATGAAGCAGGACGGCACGGCCGGCCGCATCGCCACCCAGTGGTTCGGCGCCAACATCATCAAGTAAGCGGCAGGAGACGCCCTCGGCCGGCAGGCCGGGGCGCCTGGCCCTGTTTTTCGCGGCCCGCCGCGGCGCCACCGCGCGCCAGGCGGGCCTGCTCATGATTCCCTGTTGCCCTGGCGGCGCGAACCCACTGCATGGACTACGTACTCTCCCTCCTGGGGCCATTGGCGCAAGGCGCGAAAGTCACCTTGACGCTGTTTTTCATCACGCTGGCGCTGGCGGTCCCGCTGGGGCTGGTGCTGGCGCTGGTGCGGATATCCAAATGGAAGCTGCTCAGCCGCCTGGTCAACGGCTACATCTGGCTCATGCGCGGCACGCCGCTGATGCTGCAGATGCTGTTCATCTATTTCGCGCTGCCGTTCGTGCCCGTGGTGGGCGTGCGCCTGCCGGACTTTCCGGCCGCCGTGGTGGCCTTCGCGCTGAACTACGCCGCCTATTTCGCGGAAATCTTCCGCGCCGGCATCCTGTCGGTGGACCGCGGCCAGTACGAGGGCAGCAAGGTGCTGGGCATGACCTACCTGCAGACCCTGCGTCGCATCGTGCTGCCGCAGATGGTGCAGCGCGTGCTGCCGCCCATGAGCAACGAGACCATCACGCTGGTCAAGGACACTTCGCTCATCTACGTGCTGGCGCTCAACGACATCCTGCGCACGGCGCGCGGCATCGTCCAGCGCGACTTCACGACCACGCCGTTCCTGGTCGCCGCCGCCTTCTATCTCCTCATGACGCTGGTCCTGACTTGGTTCTTCCAGCACATGGAAAAGCGCTATGCCAAATATGACCAGTAATCCGCCGCCGTCCGGGCGTCCCGTCATGATCGCGGCGCGCGACATCGTCAAATCCTTCGGTCCGCACCGCGTGCTGGACCGCGTGTCGCTGACCCTGGGGCAGGGCGAGGTGGTGGCGGTGATCGGCCCGTCCGGGTCGGGCAAGAGCACCTTTCTGCGCTGCCTGAACCACCTGGAAACCATCGACGAGGGCAGCATCGAGGTCGAGGGCGAGGCCATGGTCCGCGCGGTTCCCGGCGGCCGCAGCCAGTACGCCGGCGACGCCGACGTGCGCCGCCTCTGCCGCAAGATGGGCATGGTGTTCCAGTCGTTCAACCTGTTCCCGCACATGACCGTGCTGCAGAACGTCATCGAGGCGCCCATCACCGTCAAGGGCATGGCCCGCGCCGAGATCGTTCCCAAGGCGGAAGAGCTGCTGCGCAAGGTCGGCCTGCTGAACAAGCGCGACAACTATCCGGGGCGCCTGTCCGGCGGCCAGAAGCAGCGCGTGGCGATCGCCCGCGCGCTGGCGATGGAGCCCGACATCATGCTGTTCGACGAACCCACGTCCGCGCTGGACCCGGAACTGACCGGCGAAGTCCTGCGCACCATGAAGCAATTGGCCGACGAGAGCATGACCATGCTGGTGGTCACCCACGAAATGGGATTCGCGCGCGAAGTCGCGCATCGCGTGATCTTCATGGACGAGGGCAGAGTCATCGAGGAAGCGCCTTCGGCCGACTTCTTCCGCGAGCCGCGGCAGGCGCGCAGCCGGGAATTCCTGGCGCACATGCTCTGAGCCGGGCCGCCCCGCCAATGCCGGTCTCCCCGTCCGAACACCCGCCGCTGCTCCGCCTGCACGGGCTGTACAGCGCGCGCCTGTCTCCCGTCAGCCTGGATCTCGCCGCTGGCGAATGCGCGGCCGTCATGGGGCCGTCGGGCGCCGGCAAGTCGCTGTTGCTGCGCCAGGTCGCCGACCTGGACCCGGGCCACGGCGAGGCCGAACTGGCCGGCCGGCGCCGTTCCAGCATGCGCGGTTTCGAATGGCGCCGCCAGGTCATGTACTGCCAGGCCGAGGCGGGCTGGTGGGAAGACCACGTGGCGCCGCATTTCGCGGACCGCGCCAAGGCGGCCGCCATCATGGGCCGGCTGGGGCTGGCCGAAGACAAGCTGGACGCGCTGGTGAACGAACTGTCCACCGGGGAGCGCCAGCGCCTGGGGCTGGTGCGCGCGCTGGCGCTCGATCCGCGCGTGCTGCTGCTGGACGAGCCGACGGCCGCGCTGGACCAGGCCGCGACCGGGCGGGTCGAAGCGGAACTGCGGCGCTACCTGGAAGGCGGCGCCGCGATCCTGATGGTCACGCACAGCGCCGAACAGGCCGGGCGGATGGCGCGCCGGTCCTGGCGCATGGAACAAGGCAGGCTGGAGCCGCTATGGACGTGATCGAGCTGCAGCCGCTGGACCTGGCCGTCGCGTCGCTGCTGGTGCTGCTGAGCGCGGGGATTTCCTTCGCGCTGCGCCTGAACATGCAGTGGCAGGTCCTGTGGGCGGCGGTCCGCACGGTGGTGCAGCTATTGCTGGTGGGGCATATCCTGCGCATTGTGTTCGCGCACGCGGCGCCCTGGCTGACCGCGCTGGTCGTCGCGGTGATGATGGCGCTGGCCGCCAGGGAAGTGGCCTCGCGCCCCAAGGCCAGGCTGGCCGCCCGCGGCAACGGCTGGGTCGGGGCGACGGCGGTGGCGGCGACCACGGTGATCACCGTGCTGTTCATCCTGAATACGGCGCTGCGCCCGGATCCCTGGTACGACCCGCGCTATACGATTGCGCTGATCGGCATCGTGCTGGGCAGCGTGCTCAACGCGGCCAGCCTGGCGCTGGACGGCATGCTGTCCGGGGTGCGGCGGGAGAGGCTGGCGATCGAGGCCCGGCTGGCGCTGGGCGCCCCCGCGCGCCAGGCGTTCTCGTCGCTGCTGCGCGAATCCGTGCGGCGCGGCATCGTGCCCAGCATCAACCAGATGTCGGCCGCCGGCATCATCACCTTGCCCGGCATCATGACCGGCCAGATCATCGCCGGCATGGACCCGATAGAGGCCGCGAAGTACCAGATCCTGCTGATGTTCCTGCTGTGCGGCGCGAGCGGCATGGCGGCCATCGGCGCGGCCTACGGCGCCATGCGCCGCCTCACCGACGACCGCGGCCGCCTGCGCCTGGACAAGTTGATGCCGTAGGATGGGTGGAGCGCGAGAGTTCTTAAGGAAGAACTCAGGTATCCAGCGCGCGCAACCCATGCGGCCGTGGGCAGACAGTGCTCGATATCGGCCGGAAAACAGTCTATTGCGGCCGCATGGGTTGCGCGCGCTGGGCAATTGCGTTCTTGGGTCGACGATCTCGCGCTTTACCCATCCTACAAAATGCCCCCCCCCAAACCGCGCAAGCAAAAAAAACCGGCAGCCCGAAAGGCTGCCGGTTTTTCATCGCAACGCCTCCGCTTACGCGATGGCGGCGAGGGCCTGGTTCAGCGTGGCGCTGGGGCGCATGGCCTGGCTGGCGCGGGCTTCGTCCGGCTGGTAGTAGCCGCCGATGTCCACGGGCTTGCCTTGCGCGGCCTTCAGTTCGGCCAGGATGGCGTCTTCGCCGTCGGCCAGGGCGCGGGCGGCGGCGGCGAACTGGGCAGCCAGTTCGCGGTCGTCGGTCTGCGCGGCCAGGGCCTGGGCCCAGTACAGGGCCAGGTAGTAGTGGCTGCCGCGGTTGTCCAGGCCGCCGACCTTGCGCTCGGGCGACTTGTTTTCGTCCAGGAACTTGGCGGTGGCCAGGTCCAGCGTCTTGGCCAGGACCTGCGCGCGGGCGTTGTCATACGCCTTGCCGAGGTGGTCCAGCGAGGCGGCCAGCGCCATGAACTCGCCCAGCGAATCCCAGCGCAGGAAGCCTTCTTCCAGGAACTGCTGCACGTGCTTGGGGGCCGAGCCACCCGCGCCGGTTTCGAACAGGCCGCCGCCGGCCACCAGCGGCACGATCGACAGCATCTTGGCGCTGGTGCCCAGTTCCATGATGGGGAACAGGTCGGTCAGGTAGTCGCGCAGCACGTTGCCGGTCACCGAGATGGTGTCCTGGCCGGCGCGGATGCGCTTGAGCGAGAACTTGGTGGCTTCGACCGGGCTGAGGATGCGCAGGTCCAGGCCGCTGGTGTCGTGGTCGTTCAGGTATTGCTTGACCTTGGCGATGACCTGGGCGTCGTGGGCGCGGTTTTCGTCCAGCCAGAAGACGGCGGGTGTCTTGGAGGCGCGGGCGCGGGCGACGGCCAGCTTGACCCAGTCCTGGACGGCGGCGTCCTTGGTCTGGCACATGCGCCACAGGTCGCCGGCCTCGACGGCCTGCTCCAGCAGCACCTTGCCCGAGGCGTCGGTCACGCGCACGGTGCCGGCGGCCGGGATGACGAAGGTCTTGTTGTGCGAGCCGTATTCCTCGGCGGCCTGGGCCATCAGGCCCACGTTGGGCACGCTGCCCATGGTGACCGGATTGAAGGCGCCGTTGGCCTTGCAGTCCTCGATCACGGCCTGGTAGACGCCGGCGTAGCTGCGGTCGGGGATGACGGCCTTGGCGTCCTGTAGTTTGCCGGCGGCGTCCCACATCTTGCCCGAGTCGCGGATCATGGCGGGCATGGAGGCGTCGACGATCACGTCGCTGGGCACGTGCAGGTTGGTGATGCCGCGGTCGGAGTTGACCATGGCCAGCGCGGGCAGCGTCTTGTAGGCGGCGTCGATGTCGGCGGTGATGGCGGCCTGCTGTTCGGCGGGCAGGCTCTGGATCTTGGCGTACAGGTCGCCGATGCCGTTGTTGGGGTCGAAACCGGCCTGCTTCAGGGCGTCGGCGTGCTTGGCCAGCACGTCCTTGTAGAACACGGACACCACGTGGCCGAAGATGACGGGGTCGGAGACCTTCATCATGGTGGCCTTCAGGTGCACCGAGAACAGCACGCCCTGGGCGCGAGCGTCGTCCACCTGGGCTTGCAGGAAGGACTTCAGCTTGGCGGCAGACATGACGGCGGCGTCGATGATCTCGCCGGCCTTGACCGGGGTCTTGTCCTTGAGGACGGTGGCGGCGCCGTCGGCGGCGACCAGTTCGATCTTCACGTCGCCGGCTTCAGCGATCAGCGCCGACTTCTCGGTGCCGTAGAAGTCGCCTTCGTTCATGTGCGCCACGTGCGACTTGGAGTCGGCGGACCAGGCGCCCATCTTGTGCGGGTGCTTGCGGGCGTAGTTCTTGACGGACAGCGGGGCGCGGCGGTCGGAGTTGCCTTCGCGCAGGACCGGGTTCACGGCGCTGCCCTTGACCTTGTCGTAGCGGGCCTTGACGTCGCGCTCGGTGTCGTTGGCGGGGGCGTCCGGGTAGTCGGGCAGCTTGTAGCCCTGCTGCTGCAGTTCCTTGATGGCGGCCTTCAACTGGGGCATCGAGGCGCTGATGTTGGGCAGCTTGATGATGTTGGCTTCCGGCTGGACGGCCAGGGCGCCGAGTTCGGTCAGGGCATCGCCCAGCTTCTGGCTGTCTTCCAGGTAATCCGGGAACAGGGCGATGATGCGGCCCGCCAGCGAGATGTCGCGGGTCTCGACCGTGATGCCCGCGGGCTTGGCGAAGGCCTGGACGATGGGCAGCAGCGAACGGGTTGCGAGCGCCGGCGCTTCGTCGGTGAGGGTATAGATAATCTTCGGAGTAAGAGACATGATCCTTGAATCTGTTCGGCAGGCGCTAGGCGCAAACCCGAACATGCTATGCGGCGCGAAGCCGGTAGATGTTGTCGAGAGTGGGTTCGTCCGGGCAGGCGCGCTGGCTGCGCCCGTCTGCCCAGCATGGCCGGCGCCCGCCCTTTTTTGTCTGGCCGGCCGGATGCTGGCCTGCCCGTAGGGAAGTGCGACTGCCACGAACCTTCCATTGTAATACCGTGCTACGCGTGGCGCGCGGCAAAACCCGCCGATTTGGCCGCGGCATAAGCATATGCCGAGGCAAAATAAACGGGGACGTATTATTTTGGACAGTTCCGGCCGGGCAAGGCGGGCCGTTTGACAAAGCGCGGCGCTTGGAGGAAGCTACGCCCCATGCATTTCCGCGCCGTCCGCATTTCGCTGATTATTACCATCATTCCTGGAATGGTGGGTTAGCGCGCGACCGCAATTGTCACAGCCACCCGCCCCAAGAGGCGGGTTTTTTGTGGCCGCCTCTGCCGGGCAAGCACACCGAAGCAGAGAGCCAGATGCACCACACCCCGCAAGCCCCGCACTCCACGCAAGCCCAACCGCAGGCCGCCGCATTCCAGGACGGCAAGGCCTCGCCGATGGAATACCTGAGGCAGATCCTGACCGCCCGGATCTACGACATCGCCCGCGAAACCGAGCTGGATCCCGCCCGCGGCCTGTCGGCCAGGCTGGGCAACCCGGTGTTCTTCAAGCGCGAAGACAACCAGCCGGTGTTTTCATTCAAGGTGCGGGGCGCCTACAACAAGATGCGCAATACGCCGCGGGCGGCGCTGGACCGGGGCGTGATCACCGCGTCGGCCGGCAACCACGCGCAGGGCGTGGCCATCTCGGCCGCCAGGATGGGCGTGCGCGCCATCATCGTGGTGCCGCAGACCACGCCGCAGGTCAAGGTGGATGCCGTGAAGGCGCATGGCGGCCCCACCGTCACGGTGGTGCAGGCGGGCGATTCGTATAGCGACGCTTACGCCCACGCCCAGAATCTGGCGCGCGCGCAGGACCTGACCTTCATCCCCGCCTTCGACGATCCCTATGTGATCGCCGGGCAGGGCACGGTGGGCATGGAGATTCTGCGCCAGCACGCCGGCCCCCTGCATGCCGTGTTCGTGCCGATCGGCGGCGGCGGGCTGGCGGCGGGGATCGCCACCTACATCAAGGCGGTGGACCCGGGCGTCAAGGTCATCGGCGTGCAGACGGAGGATTCCAGCGCCATGTCCCTGTCCATGCAGGTGGGAGAGCGCGTCAATCTGCCCGAAGTGGGCCTGTTCTCGGACGGCACGGCCGTCAAGCTGGTGGGCGAGGAAACCTTTCGCCTGTGCCGGGAGTATCTGGACGAGATCATCCTGGTCGATACGGACGCGGTCTGCGCGGCGATCAAGGACGTATTCCTGGATACCCGCAGCGTGCTGGAGCCGGCGGGCGCGCTGGCGGTGGCCGGACTGAAGAAGTACGTCCAGCGCGACGGCGTGCAAGGGTTGCCCATGGTGGCGGTGACCTCGGGCGCGAACATGAACTTCGACCGCCTGCGCTTCGTGGCGGACCGCGCGGAGGTCGGCGAGGCCCGCGAGGCGGTCTTCGCGGTGACGGTGCCCGAAGAGCGCGGCAGCTTCCGCCGCTTCTGCGGTGTGATCGGCCAGCGCAGCGTGACGGAATTCAACTACCGCATCGCCGACGCGCGCACCGCCCACATCTTCGTCAGCGTGCAGATCGCCCGGCGCGGCGACGCCGCGGAGATCATGGCGGCCTTGCAGGAACAGGGGTTCTCGGTCGGGGACCTGACCAACAACGAGCTGTCCAAGCAGCATATCCGCTACATGGTCGGCGGCCGTTCTCCGCTGGCGGGCGGCGAGCGCCTGTTCCGCTTCGAGTTTCCCGAACGGCCGGGCGCGCTGATGAAATTCCTGACCGCAATGGCGCCCAACTGGAATATCAGCCTGTTCCACTACCGCAACCAGGGCGCGGACTTCAGTTCGGCGCTGGTCGGCATCCAGGCGCCGTTGGCCGACAGCGGGGCGCTGGACGCCTTCCTGCGCGAGCTCGGCTACGCGCATTTCGAGGAAACCGCGAACGAGGCGTACCGCCAGTTCCTGGCCTGAGCGCTCAGCCGGGCGCGCAGCCCGGCTTGCGGGGCAAGGCCGTCCCGGGCTGCAGGCGCAGGACGGCGCGGCCGGAGTCCTGCGTCAGCAGCAGGGTGGCGCCGCGGTAGGTGATCGTAGTGCTGCGGGTGGCCTGCCGCTGACCGGTGTTCCAGTCGTTGCGGCTGCCGGCGGCAACCTCGACCACCAGGCCCTGGCTGTCGTAGATGACGGACGCGCACGCGGGCGCGGCAAGCAGGCTGAGAAAGAACGCCAGGTTGCGGCTCCTCGTCATCGGCTGACTTCCAGTGGTGGCTCGAGCGGTGAATATATACCGTCTTCAGGCACCCGCCAGTCCGTCCACGTGCACCTGCGCCTGTCCCTGGGGGCAGCGCTCGACCCGCGCCCGCACGCCGTAGACGCGGCGCAGGGTGTCGGGCGTCACCACGCGGGCGGGCAGGCCCTCGGCCTCGATGGCGCCGCCGTGCAGCAGCAGCGCATGGTCGGCGTGGCGCAGCGCGATATTCAGGTCGTGCAGCACCACCAGCGTGATCAGCCGATGCCGGCGCGTCTGCCGGCGCAGCACGTCCATGACGTGGAACTGGTAGTTCAGGTCCAGCGCCGACAGCGGTTCGTCCAGCAGCAGCAGGCGCGGGCGGCGCACCAGCGCCTGGGCCAGCGAGGCCAGTTGCTTCTGGCCGCCCGACAGTTCGTCCAGATAACGGCTGGCCAGTGCGGCGATGCCCAGGTCGGCGATGGCGGACAGCGCTGCCTGCTGCATGTCGTTCCCCGCCGCGCCGCGGCGCCCCGAACGCGCCGCCACCAGCACGGATTCGAAGACCGTCATGTGCACGCCCCTGGGCAGGGCCTGCGGCATGTACATGGCGCGTTCGGCCCGGCGCGCGGGCGTGGCGCGCGCGAGGTCCTCGCCGTCGAGCAGTAGTTCGCCGCGCGTCGGCGGGTTCAGGCCCGCCAGGGTTTTGAGCAGAGTGGATTTACCGCTGCCGTTGGGGCCGAGCATGGCGGTGACCGCGCCTTCGGCCAGCGGCCCGGCGCTGAGGTTCCGCAGCACCGGCGTGGCGCCGTAGCCGGCGGCAAGCCCGCGTATGTCCAGTTGGGCCATCGTCAGGGTTGCAGCGCCAGCGTGCCGCGCATGTGCTGCGCGTGGGCCGGGAACGAGCAGTAATAGGTATAGGACTGGCCGGCGCGCAGGCGCGCGACCGGGAAGGTCACGCTGGCGGTTTCGCCGCCGCCCAGCATGGGCGTCCTGGCCAGGATGCGGGCGTCGCCGGGGGCCAGGAACTCGTGCTCCGCGCCGGCCTTGATGCCGTCGACCATTACCTGGTCGATGTCCTCGGTCCGGGTCAGCACCCAGTTGTGCCCGGCCTTTTCCTTGCTGTTCCTGCCCGTGTGGATCAGGCGCACGGTGAAGTCCTTGCAGGTGGACGGCACGACGATGCGGTCGGGGCCGAACTGCTTGCCGGGACGGCCTTCGACGTCGATCGAGCAGGGGGCGGCATGGGCGGCGCCGGCCATCAACAGGGCGGCCAGCGTCAGGGGCAGGCGGGATTGCATCGGGGAATCTCCTTTAGGGGAATGCGCGGGCGTCATGCGCGTTTGAGGGCGCGCACGACGATGGTGAGGAAGAAGGGAATGCCGACCAGCGAGGTCACGATGCCGACGGGGATCAGCGCCCCGGGCAGCACGGTCTTGGACGCGACGGAGGCCAGCGACAGAATCAGGGCGCCGGCCAGGGCGCTGCCCGGCAGGTAGTAGCGGTGGTCTTCGCCCAGCAACAGGCGGGCGATGTGGGGGGCGACGAGCCCGACGAAACCGATGGTGCCGACGAACGACACGGCCAGCGCCGCCAGCGCGCTGACGCGCAGCAGGCTGACCAGGCGCAACCGCTTGACGTCGATGCCGAAGCTGGCGGCGCGCTCTTCGCCCAGGCGCACGGCGGTCAGCTTCCAGGCGTCGCGCAAGGAAAACGGAAGCGCCAGCGCGACGGCCGCGGCCATGACGGACACGGTGGTCCAGTTGGCGCGGGCCAGGCTGCCCATTGTCCAGAACACGATGCCCTGCAAGGCCTCCTCGCTGGCCATGAACTGCAGCAGCATCACCAGCGCCTGGAAGGAATACACCAGCGCGATGCCGAACAGCACCACGCCCAGCGTCGAGCCGCCGCGCCAGCGCGCCACGCGCTCGAGGACCAGCACGGATACCAGCGTGCAGGCGAAGGCGGACAGCGATACCGCCATGCCCGGCGGCAGCGCGGGCAAGTGCCAGTCCAGCGTGATCGCCAGCGACGCGCCGAAGGCGGCCGCGGCCGACACGCCCAGCGTATAGGGGCTGGCCAGCGGGTTGTCCAGCATGGTCTGCATCTCGGCGCCGCCCAGGCCCAGCGCCACGCCCACCAGCAGCGCCATCAGCGCGTAGGGCAGGCGGAACTGCCAGACGATGACGCGCGCGCCGGGGCTGGCCGCGTCGGGATGCAGCAGCGTGCCCAGCAGTTCGCCGGGCGTCAGCGAGGCCGGGCCGCTGCCGATGTCGGCCAGGAGGCTGGCGGCGATGGCCAGGGCCAGCGCGGCGCCCAGCAGCAGGCGCTTGCGGACCGCGCGCCGGTAGGCGGCGATGGGATCGTCGGGGTGGGCGGGCGCGCGGGGGGCGGCGGACGTGGCGATGGCTGGCATGGCGGCCTACTTCCCGCCGGCCGGCGCGGTCCAGTACGCGCCCGCGCTGTCCACGTCCAGGAACTGGCGGTACAAGGCGTCCAGCGTGGCCTGCGGATCGAGCTCCGCGGCGCGTTCCGGATAGAACCATTGCGCCATCGCCTCGATCGCGGCCACGTTGTAGGGCGAGTTGTAGAAGGCGTGCCAGATGCCGTAGGCGCGATGCCGCCTGACGGCATCCAGGTCGCGGATACCGTCGCGCGCGAGCAGGGTGGACAGGCTGTCGGCCGACACCTGGGGCGCGGCGCCGGGGCCGGCGAGCAGGCCGGGCCGGCCGGGTTCGGAGCGGCTGCCGGTGGCGATGTAGACATCGGGCCTGGCGTCCAGCAGGAACTCCAGGCTGACGTCGCCGATGGCGCCGGGCAGCACGGGCGCGGCCGCGTTGATGCCGCCGGCCGCTTCCAGCAGATCGCCGAAGCTGCCGTTGCCGGTGGTGTGGCAGCAGGCCGGCCATACGCCCGCCAGCATCTCCACGAAAACGCGCGGGCGCTGCGATTGCGGCACCGGTTCCACGATGCTGCGCACGCGGGCCAGGTGTTCTTCGTAGAACGAGATATAGGCCTCGGCCTGCGCCTGCCGGTCCAGGGCCTGCCCCAGGATGCGCATGCTGGGAACGGTGTTCTGTACGGGGTGCTGGCGGAAATCGACGAACACGATGGGGATGCCGGCTTCCTGCAACGCCGGGATCATGGGGTTGCCGCGTCCCGGGCCATGGCCGCCCAGGCCGAACACCGCGACGTCGGGCTGGAGCGACACGATCTTCTCGGGGCTGACGCTGGCCTCCGAGGCCTTGCCGATCAGCGGCACGTCGGCCGCCTTGGGATAGCGCCGGACCAACTGGGACCAGGAATAGGGGTCCTGCTGCTTCAGTTCGCCCTGCCAGCCGACCACGCGGCCCACGGGATCCTGGCGGTCCAGCAGCGCCATCGCGAAGACGTAGCGGCCTTCGCCCAGCAGCACGCGCCGCGGGTGGTCGGGCACCGTGACGACCCGGCCGGCCAGGTCGGTGACCTGGCGCGCCTGGACGCCCGGCAAGGCGCAAAGCAGGGCGGCGGCGGCGAGCGCCGCGCGGAGGAGATTGATCGTACTCATCGGAAATCCTGGATTTCGCCGTTGCCCGCGGGCTTGCGGTTAACGCGAACCATTCCTATCGACACGCAGTGTCTGCCAAGCCGTCTCAAGAAAGCGTTAAGACGTTCGGGGGTGTGGCGTCCGGGCCGCAATCGGGAGCGGAAGGTTGAGCCGCCCCTACAATATGAGACTGATTTCCATTCTCTGTCTTGCCCCATGCGCGTTCTTGTCATCGAAGACGATCCCGACATCCTGGCCAACATCACGCACCACCTGGAGCGGCGCGGCTACATCGTCGATTGCGCCGAGGATGGGCAGCGCGGCTACGCCATGGCGGCCGAAGGCCAGTTCGACCTGATCGTGCTGGACCTGATGCTGCCGCGCCTGGACGGCTACGAGCTGTGCCGCCGGCTGCGCGCGGAAGCCGCCTGCGACACGCCGGTGATCATGGTGACCGCGCGCGACACGCTGGACAACCGGCTGGCCGGCTTTGACGCGGGCGCCGACGATTACCTGGTCAAGCCCTTCGCGCTGGCCGAATTGGCCGCGCGGGCCAAGGCGCTGCTGCACCGCGCCAGCGGCGCCGGGGTGGCGCGCCTGCTGCGCGTGGGCGACCTGACCCTGGACACGGGCACGCTGGAATTGGCGCGGGCCGGCCAGGCCCTGCGCCTGCCGCCGTCGCCGCTGCAATTGCTGACCCTATTGATGCGCGCCAGCCCCGCCGTGGTCCACCGCCAGCGGCTGGAAGAGGCGTTGTGGCGCGATTCGCCGCCCGACAGCGACAGCCTGCGCACGCACATCCACCAGATCCGGCAGGTGGTGGACAAGCCCTATGGCAAGCCGCTGCTGCACACAGTGCATGGCATCGGCTATCAGTTGCGGGCCGAGGACGATGCCTAGGGCCCGGCGGGCGGCGCGGCCCGGGCTGGCGCGCCATCTGGTGCTGACCTACGTGGCGCTGGCGCTGCTGGTGGCCGGGCTGCTGTCCTGGCTATCGGTCTGGAGCGTGGGCAAGCTGGAGGCGCATCTGCAGCGCATCGACATGGGCATGGCGGTGGAGCGGGTGCGCGGCGATTTCCTGGCGGGCATGGACCCCGGGCGGCCCAACCGCTTTTTCCACGGCGATCCGGGCAGCGATGCGTTTCCGGCGTGGTTGCGGCGGCTGTCGCCGGGCTTTCACAAGATCGAGCGCGAGGGGCGGGTCTGGCACGTGATGGTCGACGACCTGGACGGCCAGCGCTACATGCTGCTGCGCGACTACACCGATTACGAGCAGAGCCAGGAGGCGTCGCACTGGGCCGCGGTCAGCGGGCTGGCGGGCAGCCTGGCGCTGGCGTTCGTCCTGGGCAGCCTGGCCACGCGCAGGCTGCTGCGGCCGCTCGCGCGGCTGGCGGCGCAGGTCAATGCGCGCGGCGCGCAGCCGCCGCAGACGCGACTGGCCGAAGACTATCCGCCCGATGAGATCGGCCAGTTGGCGGCGGCGTTCGACGCCACCTACAACCAACTGGAACAGGCTTTGCGGCGCGAGCGGCTCTTTACCGCGGACGTGGGCCACGAGCTGCGCACTCCCTTGATGGTGATCTCCAGTTCATGCGAACTGCTGCGCGAGGAGCAGGCGCTGGACGCCGACGGCCGGGCCAGGCTGGCTCGCGTCGAGGCCGCGGCGGCCGAGATGGGCGAACGCCTGGACACCTATCTGATGCTGGCCCGCGGGGGCGATCCGGCCGAGCGCTTCGCGCGCGAAAGCCCCCTGGACACGGCGCGTGGACAACTGGCGGCCTGGGCGGCCGTGGCGCAGCGCCGCGGCATGGATCTGAGCCTGGAAGAGGCGCGGGCCGCGGCGCCGGCCCTGCAGTTTCCCGCGCCGCTGCTGCGCGCCGTGCTGTCCAACCTGATCCGCAACTCGCTCCAGTATGCCGGCCCGCAAGCGCGGGTCGTCATCACGGCGGGGCCCGATTTCATGCAGGTGGCGGACAACGGGCCGGGCATCGCCGCCGAGCGGCACGAGGCCATTTTCAGCCCCTTCGTGCGGGGCGAGCAGCCCGATGCCGGCAACCTGGGGCTGGGCCTGTCGCTGGTCCAGCGCATTTGCGAACACCAGGGCTGGCGCGTGTCCTTGCAGTCGCTGCCGGGCCAGGGCAGCGTCTTCCGGGTGGAGCTGGCCGCGCCCGCGGGCGCGGCGGCCTAGAACGACAGGTCGGCCGTGAAGGTGAACGTGCGGCCGGCGCCCGGCACGCCGTATAGCTGGAAACCGTCCAGCGACGCGCCCACTCGGCTGTAGTAGAACTTGTTGAACAGGTTGTCGACGTTCACGCCCAGGGTCGCGTTCTTGTCGACCCGGTAGCGCGCGGCCACCGAATGCAGCCAGTAGGACGGCGCCTTCTCGTTGTCGCGCACCCAGACCGGATGCGTGCCGGACGGACCCGACACCGTGGCGCTGTTGTTGTTCTTGCCGCCCACGTACTTGTTGTCGGTGTAGCGGCGCTTGCCCACATACTGCGCGCCGTAGCTCAGCGACAGGTCTTCGGTGGCGGCATAGGTGGTCCACAGGTTGAACGTCAGGTCGGGCACATTCCTGGCTTCTTCACCCTGGTTGGCGCCCTTCGTGATGCGGCTTTTCAGGGCGCTGACGCCGGCAAAGGCCGACCAGCGCGGCGCGATGCTGCCCGACAGACCCAGTTCGATGCCGTCCACGCGCTTGGGGGGCAGGGCGCGCACCACGTCGGTGGCGTCGTCGCCATACTCCCAGGAATCGCTCAGTTCGGTGCGGAAGACGGCGCCAGTGAGCGACAGGTCGCCGTCCGCCAGGTCCCACTTCGTGCCCAGTTCCCAGGTCCTGGATACGGCCGGCTCGTAGGTTTCCGGCCCGGTGGCGCCGTAGATGTTGTTGTTGGTCGATGCGCCCAGGGCCGAGGGCTGCGCGGCCTGGCTGTAGGAGACGTAGATGCTGCCGCTGTCCACGGGTTTGTAGGTCACGCCGAGGCGGCCGCTCCAGGCGCCGTCCGTCACCCGCCGGGTGGCCGCGCCCGTGGTCTGGGTGACGCGGTAGCGGTCGTAGCGCAGGGCGCCTTGCAGCATCCACTGCGGGCTCAAGGTGAGCGTGTCGCTTGCGTACAGGCCGGCGTTGAAGACCTCGGCCTGGTTGCCGGAGTCGCCCTTCAGGGTGTCGACGCCGCCCATGTCGACGCCGCCGGTATCGCGCAGGTCGATCACCGGATTGATCGACGGTGCGCGTATGGTGCGCGCGTGGTCGCCATAGGTTTCTTTGTAGAACTCCGCCCCCGTCGCCACGGAGTGCTTGATGCCGCCCGTGTGGAAGTCCAGGTTCAGGTTGGTCTGGTTGGCCAGGATGGTGTAGCGCTTGGACGTGCCGAAATCATTGCCGCGCAATTGGGCGTAGGGCGAGGGGTCGCCGATCGGCGCGTAGCCGCTGTAGGAGGGGATGCCGTCGGCGCTGTCGACCAGCGGCCCCGTGCCGGCGTAGCCGTAGGACGTGCGCGCGGTAGAGTTGAAGCGCGCGGGGGCGAGCACGCCGATGCGGTCGGTCTGCTGCCAGCGGCTGATATTGGACAGGCGCGCGGCCTGCGTGAAGTCGTGCTCGGCCTTCAGCGTGGCCTGGTCCGTGCGGGTCTGCTCGGTGTAGAGCCCGGGATCGCCATACCAGGCGTTGCGCGCCACGTGGGGCATGCGCCGGCCGCCGGTGCCGCGCTGGATGGGCACGCCGCCGTCGGGAATATTGTCGTCCTCCTGGTGCAGGTAGTTCAGGGTGACGCGGGTGGGCGTGCCCAGGCCCATGGCCAGCGATGCCGCCATGCCGGACCGGTCGAACTCGGTCACGTCGCGCTCGGCCACGGCGTTGTGGTGCCGCATCAGGTTGATGCGCAGCGCCGAGCTGTCGGTCAGTTCCTGGTTGAGATCGGCGGTGATGCGCCGGTAGCGGTCCGTGCCCAGGCCGCCGGACAGTTTGTAGAAGGAACCCAGGCGCGCTTCCTTGCTGGCGAGGTTGACGCTGCCGCCCACGGCCGACACGCCGGATTCGATGGAGCCGGTGCCCTTGAATACCTCGGCCTGTTCCAGGTTGAAGATATCCGTGCGGCTCGACAGGCCCGCATCGCGGATGCCGTCCACGGTGATGCTCTGCTCGGCCGAGAAGCCGCGGATGGTGAACATGTCGCCCCAGCCCAGGTTGCCCTCGCCCGAACTGAAGGTGATGCCGGGCACGTTGCGCAGCACGTCCTGCAGGCTCTGGGCCTGTTGTTCCTCCAGCACGGCGCGCGGCACGACGGTGATGCTCTGCGGCGTGTCCAGCAAGGGTTCAGTGAACTTGCCGGACTGCACGCGCTCCGCCTTGTAGGGCGGGGCGTCGGCCTGCACGGTGACGGGCGCCAGCAAGGGCGTGACGTCGGCGGGGCGGACCTGGGCGTGGGCCGGGCCGGTGGCCGCGGCGCCCAGCGCCATGCTCAGGGTCTTCAGGGCGAAACGGCCCTGGACGTGTGTTTTTTGCAGCGCCATGATGGGATCTTGAGTGCCTCAATGAGAATCGTTGCGGATTCTATTGAGGGCGATCTCAAGATCCCGTTAAGGCGCGGCGCGAAGTCCCCGGAAAGGCCTTAGTACGCCTTGCCCGAAATCTGCTGGGCGTATCCCAGGTCCAGCCACTTCGGGTCCTGCGGGATGCGGTCCAGGTTGCCCAGGTCGATCTGCGTTTGCAGCGCGTCTTTCAGCGCCTGGTCCGGCACGGCGACCGAATCCGCGAATACGCCGTCGTCGATCAGGCGACGGACCGAGGCGCGCACCACGGCGGGGTCCAGGTTCGGGAACAGCTTGAGCCCGCTGGCCACGGCCGCTTCCGGATCCTTGTGGATGGCCTTCAGCGCGCGGTCGATGCCGGACACGAACTTCTGCGATACCGGCGCCGGAATGTCCTGGCGCGTGGAAATGGCCGAGAACGTATAGGGGCCGATCTCGCGCGAGAACGCGGACACCACCTTGTAGCCCTGGGCCTGCGCCTGCGAGGCGCCCGGCTCGTAGAGCACCGCGCAATCGGCCTGGCCGGAGCTCAGGGGGCCGATTTCATTGCCCAGCGGCACTTCCAGCAGGTTCAGGTCGCGCTTGGGATCCAGCCCGGCGTTCTTCACCAGTTTCAGGAAGGCGGACGAACTGGTCGTGGGCATGGCGCCGGTGGCGATGGTGGCGCCCTTCAGGCTCTTGAAGCCGTCGAAGGCGAAGTCCTGCTTGCAGGTCAGCCATACGCCCAGGCGGTTCAAGGTGCCGCCGACCACTTTCACGGGCGCGCCGCGGCCGAACGAGATCGCCGTCCATTCGGGGCCGTGCAGGGAGAAGTCGGCGCTTTTGGAGATGACGGCGGCCAGCGCATTGGTCGACGACGAGGCGACGTCGATGCGCACGTCCAGCCCCGCCTCCTTGAAGTAGCCGTGTTCCTCGGCGAAATACACGGGCAGGTAGAACACCGATTTGAAGGCGGCCGAGACGACGGCCTTATCGTTCGCCATGGCGGTCGCGGACAGCAAAGAGGCGATGGCGGCGGTAGCGAGGCGCAGGGGTAGCTTGGCTTTCATGGCAGTAGGGGGCCGCGCGGCGCGGCTTACAGTTTGAATTGGGTGGCGTAGGTCTGGTCTTTCCAGCGCAGCAGGCGCTTCTCGGCGATGTCCACGCCCGCGTACAGGACGAAGCCCAGCAGCATCAGCGAGAAGATCCCGACCCAGACGGTGTTCAGGTCGTACAGCGACGAGGCCACGAAAATGACATGCCCGAGGCCGTACTTGGAGGAAATGAATTCGCCCACCACCGTGCCCACCAGCGCGAAGCCGATATTGATGCGGAAGGTGCTGATGATGGCGGGCAGGGCGGAGGGCACCACGACCTTGGTGAAGATCTGCCGCTTGCTCGCGCCCAGCGACACCAGCATCTTCTGGATGTCGGGATCCGTGTCCTTGGCGGCCTGGAAGGCGGCCAGCAGCGCCACGATGGAGGTCAGCGAGATGGACAGCGCCACTTTCGAGATCACGCCGGTGCCGAACCACAGGATCACCAGCGGCGCGAACGCGATCTTGGGCACGCTGTTGATCGCCACCAGGAAGGGCTCGACCACCTTGGCGCCATAGGGCGAATACCAGAGCGCCAGCCCGGGCGCGGTGCCCAGCAGGGTACCGACCACGAAGCCGGCGGCGGACGCCCACAAGGTGTAGTTGGCGTGTTCCCACAATTCGCCGGACTGGATCAGCTTCCAGGCGGCCTGCAGCACGCCCGCGGGCGAGCCGAACAGAAAGCCCGAGACGGCGCCGGCGCGCACGCCGGCTTCCCAGGCGCCGAACAGCACGGCAAGAATCAGCAACTGGGTGGCCAGCACGGGGATGCGCCAGCCCGCCGGGCGGGCGGCGGCCTGGCCGCTGGCGGGCGCGCCGGGGGCGGCGGATACGGAGGTCTGGCTCATGCGTGGGTGCCGTCCTTGCGGGCGGTCTGGATGTCGAGTTCCTGGCAGAGCAGGTCGAAGTAGGCGGGGAAGCGGCTGTCGTGGCGCGCCTGGAGAGGCGAGCGCGTGCCCAGCTCGATCCTGTGTTCGCTTTTCAGGCGGCCGGGGCGCGCGCTCAGCACGAAAATGCGTTCGGACAGGGCGATGGCTTCGTCGATGTCATGGGTCACCAGCACGACCGTCTTGCCCTGTTTGCCGACGGTGTCGGCCAGCATGGATTCGAGGAACAGGCGGGTCTGGTAGTCCAGCGCCGAGAACGGTTCGTCCAGCAGCAGCACGTCCGGGTCCGGCAGCAGGGTGCGGGCCAGCGCGACGCGCTGGCGCATGCCGCCGGACAGCGCCTTGGGATAGCTGTCCTGGAACGGCAGCAGGCCGAAGGTATGCAGATAGTCGCGGGCCAGTTCCACGGATTCGGCCCGCGGCGTGCCGCGGATTTCGAGGCCGACGAGCACGTTGTCCAGCACGCTGCGCCAGGGCATCAGCAGATCGCGTTGCAGCATGTAGCCGACGCGGCCGCGCAGGTTGGGCAGGGGCCGGCCGTCCAGGGAGATCGTGCCGGAATCGTGTTCCAGCAGGCCGGTCAGGATATTGAACAGGGTGGACTTGCCGCAGCCGGACGGTCCGATGATGCTGACGAATTCGCCGCTGGCGGCGTTCAGGCTGATGTCGTCGAGCACCTGGACCGGGCCGGCGTCGGTCTGGAACCGCTTGTTCAGGTTGCGGATTTCCAGCTTGGGGGGAAGGGCGGAGATCATGGCGGGGCTGCCTCGCGCCTCAGGCGGCGCCGTGCCCCAGCTCCAGGGCCACCACATCTTCGTGCGGGACTTCCAGCGCCTCGTTGAACCGCTTGAAGAAGCTGCACAGCGCGATGCGAATGGTCAGCTCGACGATCTGTTCTTCATTGAAGAAGGACTGCAGCTTGCGGTAGAACGCGTCGCTGACCTGGGCGGGGGTCAGGGTGACCAGCACGGCGTAATCGCGCACGGCCAGATCCTTTTCGTCCAGCCCGGGCACCTCCGGCTCCAGCAGGCGGTCGATGGCCTCCTGCGAAATGCCCTGCGCGGCCAGCTTGGGCGTGTGCAGCGTGACGCAGTAGTGGCACGCATGCGCCTTGGATGCCGTCAGCAGCGCGATCTCCAGATGGCGCGGCGAGATCAGGCCGTCTTCGCGCGACTGCACCAGATAGGAAAAGAAATGCTTCAACGCCGGCGGCCGGGGCGCGAAGGCGCTCAGCATGTTGGCGTAGGGGCCGTAGTCTTGCAGCAGTTGGTTGAAGAGGGAGGCGGTGGCGGGATCCAGTTTGGCGGGATCCAGGGGAGTCAGGCGAGGCAAGGCAATTCCAGCGGAAGAAGGACGGACAACGCTGGCATCCTAAAAGACGCGGGCCCGACTGGAAAATACCGATGTCGAATATGTATATGGCCATACCCGCGCGATGGGGGAGCATCGCGCGGGCTCGCCGCGCCTCGGGCAGTTTCGCGCCCGCAGGGGGGGGCGGGCGATCGGGGCCAGGCGGCTTTACTGTGGCCCGAGTTTCTTGATGAGGGCGTCCAGCATGTCCAGCTCCGCGCCGTCCAGGTCCGTCAGCGGCGCGCGCACCGGGCCGGCGTCGCGGCCGACCAGCTTGGCGCCGGCCTTGACGATGCTGACCGCGTAGCCCGGAACGCGGTTGCGGATTTCCAGATAGGGCAGGAAGAAATCGTCCAGCAGCCGGTTGGTGGTGTCGTGGTCGCCCGCGGCGACGGCCCGGTAGAACGCCATGGCGGTGCGCGGCACGAAGTTGAAGACGGCGGACGAATAGACCGGCACGCCCAGCGCCCGGTAGGCGGCGGCGTAGACCTCGGCCGTGGGCAGGCCGCCCAGGTAGGAAAAACGGTCGCCCAGCTTGCGGCGGATCCGCACCATGGCCTCGATGTCCCCCACGCCGTCCTTGAAACCGACCAGGTTGGGGCAGCGCTCGGCCAACTGGGCCAGGCTGTCGGCCGACAGGCGGGACTGCGCGCGGTTGTAGACGATGACGCCGATCCCGACCGACTTGCACACTTGTTCGACGTGGGCGGCGATGCCTTGCTGCGACGCCTCGGTCAAGTAGTGGGGCAGCAGCAGGATGCCCTTGGCGCCCAGGCGCTCGGCCTCCTGCGCGTAGGCGATCGCGCTGCGGGTGGGGCCGCCCGCGCCGGCCAGGATGGGCACCTTGCCGGCGCAGGTCTGCACCGCGGTGCGGATCACGTCGGCGTATTCCTGAGGCGCCAGCGAGAAGAATTCGCCCGTGCCGCCGGCGGCGAAGAGGGCGGTGGCGCCATAGGGCGCCAGCCATTCCAGGCGCTGCGCATAGGCCCGGGCATTGAAGTCGCCGTTCCCGTCGAAGTCCGTCACGGGAAAGGACAGCAGGCCTTCCGAAACGATGTCCTTGAGTTCCTGCGGGGTCGTCATGTTGCGCTCATCCTTGGGCATTTGTGTCTTAAAGAGATACGTCATCGTACAACATGGAATTCAGTGCTTCAAGCTGAATTTTCCTATGAACTAGTTGATGATCGAGGGGAAACCCGGAATTTATCGAGAGCTATGTTCAGCGTTATTTTATTGGTTGTACGATAACTGGCCTGGTGGTGGAAACAGGCTTCGCGACCCTCGAAAAAATCGGAAGGAGACACCATGAACCCGAGCAAGAGACAGTTCCTGGGCGGCGCCGCGGCGCTTTGCCTGTCGCCGTGGGTGCCGGCACGGGCGCAGTCGTCCGGCTGGCCCACGCGGCCGGTCCGCATCATCGTGCCTTATCCGCCCGGCGGCTCGTCGGACATCATCGCCCGCCTCCTGGCGCCCCGGCTGAGCGACGCCCTGAACCAGACGGTGGTGGTCGAGAACAAGCCGGGGGCCAACGGCAACCTGGGCGCCGGCCTGGTGGTGCAGGCGGCGCAGGAAGGCCATACGGTGCTGCTGTGCGACGTCGGCGCGCTGGCGATCAGCCCGTCCGTCTATACCAAGCTTTCCTTCGACCCCTCCAAGGACCTCCGCGCGGTCGGCATGCTGGCGTACTCGCCGCACGTGCTGGCCGTGCACCCGGACGTGCCCGCGCGGACCGTGCCCGAATTGGTCGCGCTGTCGAAAAAGCAGCGCCTGAATTTCGCGGTCACCGCCATCGGCAGCGCGCCGCACCTGGCGGCCGTGGCGGTGCAGCAGGCCACGGGCGCCCAATGGGAGTACGTGCCGTACAAGGGCGGCTCGCAGGCGGTGACGGACACCATCGGCGGGCAGACCCAGGTCATCATGAACGGGCTGCTGGCCACGCTGCCCCACATCAAGGCCGGCAAGCTGCGGCCGGTCGCGATCTCCAAGCGGGAACGCATGCAGCTCGTGCCCGACATCCCGACGATTTCCGAGCAAGGCGTGGCCGGATTCGAATCGGGCACCTGGCAAGGCGTCATGGCACCGGCCAACACGACCGATCCGGTCGCCAACCGCCTGTCGGAACTGATGGCGCGGATCGTCAACCAGCCCGACGTGAAGGCGCAGTTGAACGAGCAGGGCGCGGAAATCGTCACTCGCAATCCGGCGGAACTGGCGCAGTTCTTCAATAGCGAACGCGCGCGCTGGGCCTCGGTGGTGCAAAGCACCGACATCCGGCTGGATTGACGGCGGGCCGCCCCGCCTGCCTGGACAGGCCGGGAAGGACGGGCGCACACTGGATGCATCCCGCGCCCGGACCCCGGCCAGGCGTGGAATCCCGGCAATCCCAAGCGGAGCATGCAATCATGAAAAGCACATGGGCGGCGGCATTGCTGGCGGCGGCCTGCGCGCAGGCGGCCGCCCAGGGCGGCGAGCCCGCCGTGCCGCGGCCCCCGCCTTCGGCCCGGGTCATTCCCGATAGCTGCGTCGGCGCGTCGTGCCCGCGACTGGTCAATCCCGGCGCATCGGCGGAACCCTGCCTGGGCACGGGCTGCGCCACCGCGGGCAGGCCGCCGGGACCGCCCGCGCCGCCTTCCAGCGGCCCCAGCCGCCAGCCGGGATGGGTCAGCCCGGCCCCGTCCCGCCTGCCGCCGATGCCGGCGCCGCGGGGGCAGCCCACCGGGCCGCTGACGCCGCCGCCGCCGCTGCCCCGGTGAGCTGCCGTGAGCGTCGGGGTTTTCCCAATAAAGCGGCAAAAAAAGCGGAAAAAATTATCTATATAATTGAATTTATTTTCTAATTAATGTTTAAATAACAACAAGATAGATGAAAGTATAAACGGCATAAATATCGGAAAACATGTACGACTCGCCACAGCAATTCCTGCCTCTATTGCCGGCCGAGCATACGCTTGGGCCCTATCTGGAGCGCGCATCCGCAGTCGTCGATCAGGCAGCCGAACTCGGGGGGCTGGCGCATTCAAGCACGCGTGCCGCGCTGCACGAACTGCTTCGAAGCATGAATTCCTACTACAGCAATAGGATCGAAGGGCAAAGTACAACTCCCAGGAACATCGAAGCTGCCCTGCATGACAAATATTCGGACAGGCCTGAGATCGCGCAATTGCAACGCATCGCCGTTGCCCACATCGAGGCGGAAAAAGAGGTCGAAGCCCAGGCCGCGAACGTCCCCCCGCTGAATGCGGAGTTCATCAAGATCGCTCATCGCGCCCTCTACGGTCGCCTCGCGCCCGCCGATCGGACGACCAAGGACGGATTGGTGGTGGAGCCAGAAAAGCTGCGGGAAATCGATGTTACCGTTGGCCGCCATCATCCGCCTGCCTGGCAGTCTCTGCCGCGCTTCATGGAGACGTTCACTGCGCATTACGACCGGCAGCGGACGAGCGATTCCCGGCTTATTGCCATCGCTTGTGCGCATCACCGCATGGCGTGGATGCACCCATTCGCCGACGGCAATGGCCGCGCCACGCGTTTGCAGACCCACGCCGCCATGTTGCCGATTACGAGAGGCCTATGGTCGGTCAACCGAGGTCTGGCCAGAGGCGTGCGGGATTACTACGGGTACCTTGCCGCGGCGGACTCGCCGCGCCAAGGCGATCTGGACGGACGGGGCAATCTTACGCAGAAGGGCTTGCTCCAATGGGTGGATTACTTTCTACATGTATGCGAAGACCAGGTAGCTTATATGCGAGGCATGTTGGCCCTGGACTCCATGAAGGAAAAAATCAATGCACTTGTTCTGATAGAAACGGCGAAGGGACGGCTGCGGGTCGAGGCAGCATTGCCCATTTACCATCTTTTCGCGGCGGGTCCGGCCACCCGCGGTGAGTTCATTCAGATGACCGGCCTGGGCGAGCGTACCGGGCGGTCCGCGTTGTCGGCGGCATTGAAGTGCGGTCTGGTCGCTTCCGACACGTCCCATGCGCCGGTCAGGTTTGCGTTTCCGCTTGAATCCCTGCCGATCCTGCTACCCGCGCTTTACGGTACGGAGGAATAGCGCGCATCGGCGCATCCGGTCAGCCCTCGTCCGCCCGCATACCCGCCATCCGCATATACGGCCGGTAGGGCGCCGACGAAGCCATGGCCGCCAGCAATTCGCGCAGGATGCCCTGCACGATCTTCACCGCCTGGGTCAGCGGCCGGCTGGAGGCGGTGGCCAGCATCAGGCGGGTGGACAGGCCCGGGTTGACGATCCGGCGGGCGACGAGCTGGCCCGAGGCCAGTTCGCGCACCACCGCCGGCAGGGCCAGCACCGTGTGCGCCATTCCTTCCAGCACGATTTCCTTCATCAGATCCAGCGCGTCCATTTCGAACGCCACGTCCAGCGGCAGGCCCGCCTGCGCCGCGGCGTGTTCCAGGGTGCGGCGCAGCCCGTGGTTGCGGGTCGGCAGCGCCAGGGGCAGGCCGCGCAATTGCTCGAAGTCGATGCAGGCCAAGACCCGCGCCGCGGGCGACAGGTTCTGCGCGGGCGACACCAGGGCCAGGTCCAGCTCAGCCAGGGGATCGACCGCGATGTGCTGGGAACGCCGGGCGTCGTGCAGCACCGCGATGTCCACGCGGGCATTGGCCAGCCATTCGTGCACGTAGCCGCTGTAGCCGGTGATGACGTTCAACTGGATGCGCGGGTGGCGCTTCCAGACTTCCGCCACCAGCGGCATGCCGACCATATGGCACAGCGTCGGGGTCAGCCCCAGCGTGACCTGGCCCGAGGGCGATTTCTGGTCGTCGTGGAATTCAGTGACGACGCGGGTCATCTGCGCCAGCAGGGGGCGCAGGCGGTCGAGCAGTTTCTCGCCTTCCGGCGTCAGCGATACGCCGCGCCCATTGCGGTAGAGCAGGGCGCAGCCGCATTCCTCCTCCAGCTTCCTGACCTGCCGGCCCAATGCGGATTGGGCGATGCCCAGCACCGACGCGGCCTTGGAGAAGCTGCCGGAATCGGCGACGTGGATCAGGTTCTCTATCTTGCGCAGGTCCATCGCGGGGTGTGGCGGCCTGCGCGCGGGCGCGGGGCCGATGCTCCTTGTGTGCGTTTTCCGTATATCTGATAGGCACAGTATGCCTACATGGCTTGCCGCCAGCCACCCTAGAATTTCGACGAATCCCACCCCGGCGCCCGCGCCTTTCCTTGCCCAGCCGCTCATGACGCTTACTTCCGATACGAACACGTCCGCCCACGCCTTGCTCGGGATCTTCGCCGGCAACGGCATCGACCGCGTTTTTCTCGTGCCCGGCGAAAGCTATCTGGGCGTGCTCGACGCCTTGCGGGATTCCCCGGGGATCGATGTGGTGACCTGCCGGCACGAAGGCGGCGCGAGCTTCATGGCCTGCGCCGACGGCCGGTTGACGGGGCGGCCGGGCGTGGTCATGGTGTCGCGCGGGCCGGGCGCGGCCAACGCGGCCATCGGCGTGCATGCCGCGCAGCAGGACGGCGTGCCGATGATCCTGCTGATCGGGCAGGTGCCTCGCAAGGACCTGCGCAAAGAGGCCTTCCAGGAGATCGACTACCAGAAGATGTTCGGGTCCATCGCCAAGTGGGTCCACGAGGTGGCCGCGCCCGAGGACCTGGCCTGGGCGGCGCTGAAGGCCCTGCGGGTGGCGACGTCCGGCACGCCCGGGCCGGTGGTGCTGGTGGTGCCGGAGGACGTGCAGCAGTCGCCCGCGCCGCGGCCGGACTGGGTCGCGGTGCCGGCCAGCCCCGCCCAGCCGGCGCCGGCCGCGCTGGAGCGGATGCGCGCCTTGCTGGCGGCCGCCAGCAGGCCCCTGATCATTGCCGGCGGCGCCTTCAACGCGCCCGGCGGGCGCGAGGCGCTGCGCCGCCTGGCGGAACGGCATGGAATACCGGTGGCGGTATCGTTCCGCCAGCATGACATTTTCCCGAACACGCACGCGCTGTACGCGGGGGACCTGGACCTGGCCACGCAGGCCGCGCAGGTGGAGGCCTTCGATTCCAGCGACCTGATCCTGGCCCTGGGCACGCGCCTGGGCGACATCACGACGCAAGGCTACACATTCCCCGCCTATCCCAGGCCGTCGCAGACGCTGGTGCACTGCCATGCCGACGCGGGCGTCGTGAACCAGCATTTCACGGCCGACGTGGGCATCGTCGCGGACCCGATGGCCACGGCGCAGGCGCTGGGCGAGCTGCCGGCCGCGGGGAACGGCGCGGCCCGCGGCGACTGGGCGGCGTCGCTGCGGGCCATCCGCGAACGCGCCGCCGCCTGGCCCAGTCCGTCGGCGGACGACGGCGTGCCGTTCGTGTCGGTGGTGCGGTCCCTGGCCGACCAGGCGCCCGCGGACGTGATGGTGTGCCTGGACGCGGGCACGTTCGCCGCGCCGGTATACCGCCACTTTCCCTTTGTCTACCCACAGCGGCTGATGGCGTCGCAATCCGGCGCGATGGGCTACGGCACGCCGGCGGCGATCGCATCGCAATTGCGCCGCCCGCGGAGCAAGGTCGTGTGCCTGGCGGGCGACGGCGGCTTCATGATGACCGGCAACGAGATGATGGCCGCGGCCGAGCGCGGCCTGCCCATCCTGTTCATCGTTTCCAACAACAATTGCTACGGGTCCATCCGGCTGCACCAGGCGCGCACCTATCCCGGGCGCTACGTGGGCACCGATCTTGCCAGCCCGGATTTCACGATGATCGCGCGCGCCTTCGGCATGCAGACCGAGCACGTCACCCGTCCCGACCAGGTGACCGCCGCGGTCGCCAGGGGGCTGGCCTCGACCGTTCCGTACTTCCTGGAGGTCAAGACCAGCCTGGCCGCGATCCTGCCCGCGGGCGCGGACGCGCGGGCGGGCATCGACCTGCTGGGGCGCGGCGGGCCGGCGCCGGTTCATTCCCGGTAGCCGGGGTCTTTCCTGTCCATCAGGCGCAGCATGGCGGGCCATTCCAGTTCGCCGAACGGCCGGCGCGTCCCCGGCTGGTACAGGTGCCAGGTTTTCTCGATCACTTCCGGCGGCGGCAGGCAGAGTTCGCGGTTGGCGGCCAGGGCGTCCACTTGCGCCTTGCACGCCATCTCCAGCCAGTACAGCGTGTTGAAGGCCTGCGCGATGCTCGGCCCCACGGCCAGCAGGCCGTGGTTGCGCAGGATCATCGCTTCGGACCGGCCCAGGTCCGCCACCAGGCGTCCGCGCTCGTCCAGGTCGATGGCGACGCTTTCGTAGTCGTGGTACGGAATCTTCGCGAAGCGCATCGCGGTCTGGGTCAGTGGCAGCAGGCCGCATTTCAGCGCCGACACCGCCATGCCGGCCCGCGTGTGCGTGTGGATGACGCACTGCACGTCGTGGCGCGCCCCGTGCACGGCGCTGTGGATGACATAGCCGGCGGCGTTGATGCCGTATTCGCCTTGGGGGTTGCTCAGCACCTGCCCGTCCAGGTCGATCCTGACCAGGCTGGACGCGGTGATTTCGTCGTACATCATGCCGTAGGGGTTGATCAGCAGATGGCCGTCCGGTCCGGGGATGCGGGCCGTGATGTGGTTGTAGATCAGGTCGCTCATGCCGAAGTGCGAGACCAGCCGGTAGCAGGCGGCCAGTTGGACGCGGGTTTCCCATTCCTCGGGGCTCATGCCGGAAGCGGTGCGCATGCTTGTCTTCTCCTGTTCAGTCGGTGGCCTTGACCTTGAAGTCGCGGACCACCTTGCCCCACGACTCGTATTCCGTTTTCATCAGCGCGCCGAATTCGGCGGGCGAGGCGGTGGTGCGGACCTGCGCGCCCAGGTCCGCCAGTTTGTCGCGCACGGCCGGGTCCGCCAGGACCGCGTTGACTTCCGCGGCCAGCTTTTCCTGGATCGGGGGCGCGATCCCGGCGGGCGCGATCAGGCCCAGCCACGCGCCCATGTCGAATCCGGGGAACCCCTGTTCGGCGACGGTGGGGACGTCCGGCAGGCTCGCCACGCGCTCCGGCGTGCTGACGGCCAGCGCCTTCAGCCGGCCGGCCTTCACCAGCGCCAGCGACGACACCATGGTGTCGAACGTGGCGTAGGTCCGTCCGCCCACGATGTCGGTCTGCGCCTGGCTGCTGCCCTTGTAGGGCACGTGGATCATGCGGGCGCCGGCCTTGGACAGCAGCACGGAAGTCACCAGGTGGCTGGTCGTGCCCACGCCGGTCGTGGCGTAGGTGTATTGGTCCGGCTTCGCCTTCACGGCCGCGAGGAACTCGTTCAGGTTGCGGGCGGGGTTGTCCGGGCCGACGACGAACAGGTAGGGCAGCCAGGTCAGCAGGCCGATGGGCGCGAAGTCCTTGCGCGCATCGTAGTTGAGGTTGGGATAGACGTGCGGGTTGATGGCCTGCGGCGCGGAGGCGCCGATCATCAGCGTATAGCCGTCGGGCCTGGCGCGCGCGCCCAGGCCCGCGGCGATGGAGCCGCCCGCGCCGGGCTTGTTCTCGACGATGAACTGCTGGCCCAGGCGCTGGGCCAGGCGGTCGCCCAGCATCCGGGCGACGGTGTCGGTCGCGGTGCCGGGAGGAAAACCGACCAGGATGGTGACCGGCCTGGCGGGATAGGGGGCCTGCGCGCGGGCCGGCCCCGCCGCCGTCCAGGCCGCCGCGGCAAGCAGGGCCGCCAGCGCGGCGCGCCGCCATGATGATGGCCCGGCCGTCCCGGGGGCGGACGGCGTTCCGCCTCGCGTTATCGCATTGCGCATCGTTGTCTCCAGTCATTGTTCTGATGGCGGGAGAGCGCCTGCGCCTGCCCGCAACGGGATTCTGTCGGACAGCCCGTCGCAGACCACGGTCGCACAAGGGCCGGCCGCCTTCAATGGCGCGGGCGGCCAAGCAGATAGCGCGAAATGGCATAGAGGGCGGACGCCTCGCGGGCGTCCGCCGGAGGAATCAGGCCGTCAGGCTGATCCAGGTCGTCTTCAGGTCGCTGTACTTGTCCAGCGCATGCAGCGATTTATCGCGGCCGAAACCGGACTGCTTGACCCCGCCGAAAGGCACGGTGATGTCGCCGTCGGCGTAGCAGTTGACCCACACCAGGCCGGCGCGCAGGCGGCGCGAGAGGCGGTGGGCGCGCGAGAGGTTCGCGGTCCAGAGGCCCGCGCCCAGGCCGTAGACCGAATCGTTGGCCAGCCGGACGGCGTCGTCCTCGGTGGCGAAGCGCTGGGCCGCCAGCACGGGGCCGAAGATCTCTTCCCGCACCAGGCTGTTGCCCTGGTCCGCGCAATCGAAGATGGTCGGCTCGATGTAGTAGCCGCCGGTGGCGCCGAGGGCCTGGCGGCCGCCCAGGCGCAGGCGGGCGCCTTCCGCGGCGCCGGCCTCGATACGGGCGAGCACGCCCCGCATCTGCCGTTCGTCGACCATGGCGCCCATGGCGGTGGCGGGGTCCAGCGGATCGCCCGGCTGCAGCGCGGCCGCGTGGGCGGCGACTTTCTCCATGAAAGCGTCGTAGATGCCGTCCTGCACGTAAAGGCGCGACCCCGCGATGCAGACCTCGCCCTGGTTGGAGAAAATGCCCAGCGCCGCGGCCAGGGCCGCGCGGTCCAGGTCGGGGCAGTCCTCGAACACGATGTGGGGCGACTTGCCGCCGCATTCCAGCCAGACGCGCTTGAGGTTCGACTGGCCCGAGTACTCCATGAAGCGCTTGCCGGTGGCGGTGGAGCCGGTGAAGGCGATGCAGTCCACGTCCGGATGCAGGCCCAGCGCCTGGCCGGCCTGCGCGCCCAGGCCGGGCACCACGCTGAAGACGCCGGCGGGGATGCCGGCTTCCTCGGCCAGCGCCGCGAGCCGGATGGCCGACAGCGAGGCCTGCTCCGCCGGCTTGAGGATGACGCTGTTGCCGGCCGCCAGCGCGGGCGCGACCTTCCAGGCGGCCATCATCAGCGGATAGTTCCACGGCACCACGGCCGCGACCACGCCCAGGGGTTCGCGGGTGATGGTGGCCAGCGCGTCGGGGCCGGTCGGCGCGATCTCGTCGTAGATCTTGTCGATGGCCTCGGCGTACCACGCATAGCAGCGGGCGGTCTCCGGCACGTCGAAGGCGAGGGCGTCGCGTATCGGCTTGCCCATGTCCAGGGTTTCGAGCAGGGCGAGTTCCTCGCGGTGCTGGTCGATCAGCGCCGCCAGGCGCAGCAGGCGTTCCTTGCGCTGGCGCGGGGCCAGGCCGCTCCAGGCGCCGGCCTCGAAGGCGCGGCGCGCGGCCCGGACCGCGCGGTCCACGTCGGCCGCGCCGCAGGCGGCCACGTCCGCCAGCTTGCGGCCGTCGATGGGGCTGGTGGCGGCGAAGGTGGCGCCGTCCGCGGCGCCGCAATACGCGCCGTCGATATAGGCGCGGCCGTCGAACGAGAGGGAGGCGGCCTTGGCGCGCCAGTATGCGGTGTCCTGGGTCATGGTCATACCTGCTTGTCGTTGGCGCGCGCCACCATGGCGTCGAGCAGCACGTTGCAACCGGCTTCCAGATCGGCGGGCTTGGCGTCCTCGATCTCGTTGTGGCTGATGCCGTCCTTGCACGGGACGAAGATCATGGCGGTGGGCGTGACGCCGGCCATGTAGACGGCGTCGTGCCCGGCGCCGGTGACGATGTCCATGGCGGCCAGGCCCCGGCGGGCGGCGCCGTCGCGCACCTTGCCCACGAGGTCCGGATCGAAGGGCGTGGGCGCGAAGTACTGCACCTGCTTGATGTCGACCTCCACGTTGTGGCGTTGCGCGATGTCGGCGCAGGCGGCCAGCAGGCGCTCCTCCATGCGCGCGAGCGTGGCCGCGTCCTCGTGGCGCAGGTCCACGGTCAGGCGCACCTGCCCGGGAATGACGTTGCGCGATCCGGGGTGCGCGTGGATTTCTCCGACGGTGCCGCGGCCATGGGGCTGATGATCGTTGGCGATGTCCACCACGGCCTGCAGCAGGAAGCTGGCGGCGTACAGCGCGTCGCGGCGGATCGGCATCGGCGTCGGGCCGGCGTGCATTTCCATGCCGGTGACGACCGCGTCGTACCAGCGCACGCCCAGCGATCCCGTCACCACGCCGACCGTCTTCTCCTCGTGCTCCAGAATGGGGCCCTGTTCGATGTGCGCCTCGAAATACGCGCCCACCGGACGGCCGCCCACCGGGTCCGCCCCGGCGTAGCCGATGGCGGCCAATTCGTCGGCCACCGACTTGCCGTCGTGGTCGGTCGCGGCCAGCGCCACTTCCAGCGGGAACTTGCCGGCGAACACGCCCGAGCCCATCATCACGGGCAGGAAGCGCGAGCCTTCCTCGTTGGTCCAGATCGCCACTTCCAGCGGGGCTTCGGTCACGATGCCATGGTCGTTCAGCGTGCGCATGACCTCCAGGCCCGCCAGCACGCCGTAGCAGCCGTCGAACTTGCCGCCGGTGGGCTGGGTGTCGATATGGCTGCCGGTCATGACGGGCGGCAGATCGTCATTGCGGCCGGCGCGGCGCGCGAAGATGTTGCCCACCTGGTCCACGCGCAGCGTCATGCCGGCCTCGCGCATCCAGCCGGTGACGAGATCGCGGCCCTGGCCGTCCAGCGCGGTCAGCGCCAGCCGGCAGTTGCCGCCCTTGGGCGTGGCGCCGATGCGGGCCAGGTCCATCAGCGACCGCCACAGCCGCTGTCCGTCGATAGAAATAGTCGTCGTCATGTCGAAAGTCCTTGCAGGTCAGTGCGCGGCGCGGGCCAGCGCCGCCTCACGGATGCCCGTCAGCGTTTCGCCGGGCGAGATGCCGTCGGCGTCATAGCGGATCTCCAGCAGCGCCGGAAGGTTTTCGCGCTCGGCGAAGGCCAGAGCCCGTTCGAAGGCCGGGCCGAAGTCGGCGGTGCGCTCCACGGCCTCGCCATGGCCGCCGTAGCCGCGGATGATCTGGGTGAAATCCGGGTTCTCGAAGGACAGGGCGATGGCGCGCGCGGGGAACTCGCGTTCCTGGTGGGCGCGGATCGTGCCCCAGATTCCGTTGTTGAACACCAGCACGACCACGCCCAGGCGGTATTGCAGCGCCACGCCCAGTTCCTGCATGTTCATCTGGAAGCAGCCGTCGCCGGCGTAGCACACCACGGTGCGCTTGCGGTCTTCGAGCTTGGCGGAGATGGCCGCCGGCAGCCCGTAGCCCATCGACCCCACCGTCGGCGTCAGGCTGGTGCCCGGCCCGGTGTAGCGGCGGTAGCGGTGGGGATACAGCGCGTAGTTGCCGGCGCCCACCGTGATGCAGGCGTCGGCCGGGACATGGGCGTCGACGTAGGCGGCCGCCTCGTCCAGGCTCATGGGGCCGGGCGAGGACAGCGGCGCAAGGCTGTCGACGAGTTCCTGGTGGGCGGCGCGCACGGCCTGCCCGCGCGGCGCGGCGTGGCCGGGCGTCAGCGTGGCGGCGGCCGCGGCGAAGCTCGCCGCGTCGGCCACGATGGCCTGGGTCGGCGAAAACACGCGGCCCAGTTCGGCGGCGTCGGGGTAGACGTGGACCAGCTTCTGGCGCGGCAGCGGGCTTTCGATGACGGTATAGCCTTCGGTGGTGGCCTCGCCCAGGCGGGTGCCGACCGCCAGCACCAGGTCGGCGTCCAGCAGCCGCTGGCGCAGCGCGGGCGTCATGGACCAGCCCACGTGGCCCGCCGCGTTGGGATGGCGCTGGTCGAAGCACTCCAGGCGGCGCCAGGCGGTGCCCACCGGCAGCTCGAAGCGCTCGGCGAAGCCGGCGATCTGGTCGATCGCGGCCTGGTGCCAGCCGTTGCCGCCCAGCAGCAGGAACGGGCGCTCGGCCGCGTCCAGCAATTGGGTCATGCGGGCCAGGTCGGCGGCGCCCGGATGGCTGTGCACCCGGGTGTAGCGCGGCAGGTCGGCCACGCTGGCGCGGCCCCACAGCGTGTCTTCCGGCAGCGCCAGCACCACGGGACCGGGCCGGCCGCTGGTGGCGACCGCGAACGCGCGCGAAATGTACTCGGGGATGCGGTCGGCCCGGTCGATCTGCGCCACCCACTTGGCCATCTGGCCGAACATGCGGCGGTAGTCGATTTCCTGGAAGGCTTCGCGCTCCATGAAGTCGTTGCCCACCTGGCCGACGAACAGGATCATCGGCGTGGAGTCCTGGAAGGCCGTGTGCACGCCGATGCTGGCGTTGGTGGCGCCCGGGCCGCGCGTCACGAAGCAGATGCCGGGCTCGCCGGTCAGCTTGCCGTAGGCCTCGGCCATGTAGGCCGCGCCGCTTTCCTGGCGGCAGACGATGGGCTCGATGGCGCCAGTGTGCTCATTGAGCGCGTCGATGCAGGGCAGGTAGCTTTCGCCGGGAATCATGAACACGCGGCGCGCGCCATGGATGCGCAGTTGCTGCATCAGGATCTGGCCGCCGTTGCGTTCGGGGATTGCGGCTGGCGTCATTCGGAGTCTCCTTGTTGCGGGACGGCCTGCGCGCGGCGCTCGGCGGCCCAACGTTCGAATTGGTGGTGGCGCGCCAAGAGACGGCGCGCGGTGTTGTAGGTGGGCGGGTCGATGCGTTCGGCGTCGCGGCGGCCGGCGCGCTGCGCCTCGTAGCGGGAGACGCAGTCATGGGCCGCGGCGACTTCATCGGGCGCGGGCGTGAACACCGCGTGGATCATCGGCACCTGTTCGGCGACGGTGGCGCACTTGGATTTCAGGCCCAGCCGGCGCGCCCAGCGCAGGTCGGCTTCCAGCGCCGGCATGTCGCGGTAGTTGAACGGGCAGTCGATGGGCAGCACCCCGGCGGCCGTGCAGTCCACCAGGAAGCGGGCGCGCAGGTGATGCAGTTCGATGCCGTCCTTGCCGCGCTCCGCGCCCAGGCTGGCGGTCAGGTCCTCGGCCGCCAGCAGGCAGGCCGACACGCGCGGGCTGGCGGCCAGGATGTCGTAGGCGCGGTGCACGCCCAGCGCCGACTCCAGCGTGGGCACGATCTCGGTGCGGCCGGCGGGTAGCCCCAGCTCGGTCTCCAGCGCGGCGATGGCCTGGTCCAGCGCCACGATCTGCGCGGCGCTTTCGGCATGCGGCAGGAACACGGCGTCCGGCGCCCCGGCCATGACGCCGCGCAGGTCGGCCAGGCCGTCCTCTTCCAGCTTGTTGATGCGCACGGCGGCCACCACGCCTTGCGCGCGGCAGCGTGCGAACAGCGCCGCGATCAGGCCGCGGGCGGCCGGCCGGTCGGCCGGCGCGGTGAACTCTTCCAGGTCGGCGACCAGGGCGTCGGCGCCGCTGGCCAGGGCGGCCGCTTGCGCGGCGGCGTCCATGCCGGGCACGAACATCCAGCTACGGCGCAGGGCCGCGGGGCGAAGGGGGGATTCAGCGGGGTTCATTGCACGTGCCTCGGCAGGAACAGCACCAGTTCGGGAACGAAAGTCAGCAGCAGCATGACGGCGGTCATGGCCAGCATCATCCAGGATAGCGGGCGCAGCGTCTGCATCATGTTGATGCCGCCGATCTTGCAGGCGGCCATCAGGTCGACCCCGACCGGCGGCGTGTTGGCGCCGATGGCCATGTTGATCGACAGCAGGATGCCGAAGTGCACCGGATCGATGTTGTAGTGCGCCAGCACCGGCATGACCACGGGGGCGACGATGATGATGACCGGGATCGCCTCCATGAACGTGCCCAGCAGCAACAGCACCACCGTGAGCACGAGCAGCACCGCGATCCGGCTGTCGGTCCATTCGACCAGCAGCGCGGACAGGGCCTGCGGCACCTGTTCGGCCACCAGCACCCAGGCGAACAGGCCCGACGCGCCGATGATGAGCAGGATGGACGCGCTGGTTTCGCCGGTGGACTTGAGGTTGTCCCACAGCGACTTCAGGCTCAGCGTGCGGTACCAGAAGAAGCCGATCAGCAAGGCGTAGACGATGGCGCTGGAGGCGGCCTCGGTGGCGGTGAAGATGCCGAAGCGGATTCCGCCGATGATCAGCACCGGCACCATCAGCGCGGGCAGCGCGTCGATGGCGGCGGCGCGCAGCTCGGCCCAACTGAAGGGCTGCCCGCCGGCCCAGCCGTGCTTGCGCGACTGCCAGACGGCCACGCCGATCAGCGACAGCCCCAGCAGGATCCCGGGGATGATGCCGGCCATGAACAGCTTGCCCACCGACGTATCGGTGATGGTGCCGTACACGATCAGCACGATGCTGGGCGGGATGATGGTGGAGGTGGCGCCGGCGCTGCCGACCAGCGCGCAGGAGAACCCCTTGTCGTAGCCGCTGCGCGCCATGGCGGGCAGCAGCAGGCTGCCGATGGCGACCACGTCGGCCACGCCCGAGCCGGACAGCGCGCCGAACATCAGGCAGGCCAGCACGGCGACGACGGCCAGGCCGCCCTTGATGTCGCCCACGATGGCCGCGCACAGCCGCACGATGCGCTGGGTCAGGCCGGCGCCGTTCATCAGTTGGGCGGCCAGGATGAAGAGCGGAATGGCCAGCAGCGTGAAGCTGTCCAGCCCCACCACGTACTGCTGCGCCGCGACCATCATGGGCGCGGAATCGTAGACGGCCAGGTAGGCCAGGCAGGACAGCACCAGGCCGAAAGCGATGGGCATGTCGATCAGCACCGTGACCGTGAACACGCCCATCAGGAAGAGAGCACCCGTAGACATTTTGTCAATCCTTTGCTGCTGCGGCGGGGGCCGGGGAGAACAGTTGCGCCAGGTGCACCACCACGGTGATGGCGCAGGCGAAGGGCAGCGCCAGGTAGACCGTGCCGGCCGAGACGTCGAGCGCCGGCAGCGTCTGGTCCATGGTCAGGTCGGCCAGTTGCCAGCCGGCGTAGCCCAGCGCAGCCAGGCCGACGATGATGAGGACCTGGTTGAGGCGTTCGAACGCGGCCAGCACGCGCGGGCTGCGCACCATGAAGGGCAGCAGGCCCGCCATCAGGTGCGAGCGTTCGAAGCTGCAGGTGACGCCGCCGATGAAGGCCGACCACACCAGCACCAGGCGGGGCAGTTCCTCGGCCCAGTGCGGCGTGGTGTGGGTGACGAAACGGGCGAACACCACGTAGGAGATCAGGATCGCCAGCAAGGCCACCGCCAGGGCGGCGAAGGCCTTGCTGATGCCCGACAGGATCGCGGACAGTCGGTTGAGCATTACTTGGCCTCGCGGTACTTCTGGACCAGCGCCATCAGTTCGGGGCCGTAGGCGGCCGAATAGGTCTTCCAGACGGGTTCGACGGCGGCGGCGAAGGCGGCCTTGTCGACTTCGTTGACCTGCATGCCCTTGTCCTTGAGCTGGGCGATGAACTGCTGGTCGCCGTCGCTGATCATCTTGCGCTGGGCGTCGCGCCACTTGTCGGCGGCCGCCTGCACCACCTGCTTGTCCTCGGCCGAGAGGCGGTTCCAGATCGGCTTGGAGACGATCAGGTTGGCCGGGCCCCAGACGTGGCCGGTCAGGGACAGGTACTTCTGCACTTCGAAGAAGGACGAGGTGTAGATGATGGACAGCGGGTTTTCCTGGGCGTCGAACACCTTCTGCTGCAGGGCGGAATACAGCTCGCCGAAGGCCAGCGGCGCGGGGTTGGCGCCCAGGGCGGTGAAGGTGTCCAGGCGCATCTTGTCGGGCGTGACGCGGGTCTTCAGGCCGGCCAGGTCGGCGGGCTTGGCGACCGGGCCGCGGTTGTTCGTGACGTGGCGGAATCCGTTCTCCCACCACGAGACGATGACCAGGTTCTTCTTGTCGGCCAGTTTGGCCAGCGCCGCGCCGAGTTCGCCGTCATAGGCCTTGTATGCCTGCCCGGCGCTGGACCACGTATAGGGCAGCTCCACCACGCCGAACTTCGGTTCGATCGGCTGCAGCGAACCCGAGCCGATGATCGCCGCGCCCTGGCTGCCGATCTGCAGGCCTTCGAGCATGGTCTTTTCGTTGCCGAGCTGGCCGCTGGGGAACAACACGAAGTTGACGCGGCCGGCGGTCTTTTCCTTCACTTCGGCGGCGAAGCCTTCGGCCGCTTTGTTCCAGCTATGGCTGGGGGCCAGCACGTGCCCCAGCTTGATGTCGAGGGCGTGGGCCGACAGGGGCGCGAAGCCCGCGAGGGCGAGCAGGGCGGCGGCAAGCAGGGTCTGTTTCTTTTGGGGAGAGAGGGTCATGGTGGAACTCCAGCGGCAGGGTGGGAAGGGTTGATTAGGGTGGGGCGGCAAGGTCAGTAGGACTGGGCGCGCATCGAGGCGGGCCCTCCGGGCAGGGCGATGCGGGTGCCGGTGTCGGCCAGGCCCTCGTCGCCCACGGCGAGGACTTGCATCTCGGCATCCAGGAAATTGCCGACATACAGGTAGCGGCTGTCGGGGCTGAAGGCCACGCCTTCGGGCAGCGCGCCGACCTCGATGGCGCCGGCGCGGGTCACGGACCGGCCGGCTATGCGCAGCAGCACGATCTGTCCGCGCGGGTGGTGGAACCACTCGCTGGACGGGTTGTTCGAGCCCTGCACGATGGCGACGGCGGCGTAACGGCCGTCCGGGCTGATGGCGATGCCCTCGGGGCCGTCCTCCACCATGATGCGGTCGATCACGCGGGGCGGCGTTGCGTTCAGATCCACCACGCTGACGGAATCGGCGTGGCCGTCCGAGGCGGTCGGGCTGCCCATGTCCACCACCAGCGCCAGCGCGCCGTCGGGCGAGACGACGAGGTTGAAGGGGACGAGGCCGGTGGTCAGGTCCTCGGCGGGATCGTGCGTCACACGGGGAAGGCCGCCGCTCTCGTCGATGCGCAGCACGCCCAGGCGGTGGGCGTCCGTCTTGACCACGAACGCTCGGCGGCCGTCGGCGGCGAACGAAACCGCCACGACGGGCGTGCCGACGTCCACTTCCGCGCAGACCTCGGCGCGGCCGCCGGCGATGCGCACCACCGTCACGGAGCGGCCCGCCTTGTTGGCCACCAGCGCCAGCGTGCCGGCGCGGTTGATCGACAGCCCCGAGGGCTGCAGGCCGGTTCGCAGCCGCTGCGAGATGGCGGGCGGCCGGGCCGCCAGGTCGATCACGTACAGGTCGCGTCCGGGTTCGGGCTGCCAGCCGGCGCCGTCGGCGCGTTCGGGCCAGGCCATCGAATCGGCAATGAGGCCCAGGCGCTGGTCCGGCGTGACCGCCAGGTTGACGGGCGGGCCGAACAGCGAATTGGGCAGGGGCAGGGTGGCCACCAGTTCGGGCGCGGCCGGGTTGGGGCCGGCGTCGAAGACGCACAGGCTGTCGTTGCCCGGCGCGAGGAAGCGGATCCGGCCGTCGTCCCAGGCGACCTTCCGGTCGTTCCCGACGAGCAGCAGTTGCGGGCCGTCGGTCCGGTTCATGCGGCGATCTCCTGGGGTTCGGGCACCGCCAGCGTGGCGCCGATGAGCTGTTGCGTGTAGGGATGGGCCGGGGCGAAATAGACCTGGTCGGCCGGCCCGCGCTCGACCACGCGGCCGCCTTGCAGCACCACGATCTCGTCGGCGATGTGCTGCACCACGGCCAGGTTGTGGCTGATGAAGAGGTAGCCCAGGCCGCGTTCGCGCTGCAGTTCCATCAGCAGGTTGAGGATCTGCGCCTGCACGGAGACGTCCAGCGCCGAGGTGGGCTCGTCGCAGATCAGCAGTCGGGGTTCCAGCATCAGCGCGCGGGCGATGGCCACCCGCTGGCGCTGGCCGCCGGACAGTTCGCGCGGATAGCGCGCGGCGAAGGCGGGCACCAGGCCCACGGCGTCCATCATCCGGCGCACGGACGCCGCGCGCGACGCGGCGTCGCCGACGCCATGGACCCGCAGCGGCGCGGTCAGGATTTCGCTGATGGTGCGGCGCGGGTTGAGCGAGGAATAGGGATCCTGGAACACCATCTGGATGCGCCTGGCCCGGGCGCGGGCGGGCATGGCCGCCAGCGGCTGGCCGTCCAGCAGGGCGCGGCCCTGGGTGGGGGCCAGCAGGCCCAGCATCAGCTTGGCGATGGTGGATTTGCCGCTGCCGGATTCGCCCACCAGGCCGACGGTGCGGCCGGCCGGCACCAGCAGGTCGATGTCGTGCAGGATGCGGGGCGCGGGCCGGCGCGGGAACAGGCCGGCGCGCCCGTACTGGAACGACAGGCCATCCAGGCTGACGCTGGCGCCGAGTGAAGAAGGTAGCGTCATGCCGGCACTCCATGGCGCAGCGCGCCGGGTTTCACGCAGTAGCAGCGGTGGCCGCCCTGCACCCGGGCCGTGAAAGGCTGGGCGCAGCGCGGTTCGGCCGCGGGGCAGCGTTCGCGGAACGCGCAGCCGACGATGGCGGCGTCCAGCGAGGGCACGGCCCCGGCGATGGTGGGCAGCTCGGCCCGCGGCGCGGTGCGTCCCGGCTGCGGAATGCAATTGAGCAGCATCGAGGTGTAGGGGTGGCTGGGGCGTTCCAGCACGGTCTGCACGCTGCCCGCCTCGACGATGTCGCCCGCGTACATGACGATGACGTGGTCGGCGATGCGCGCCACCAGGCCCATGTCGTGCGAGATGAATACCATCCCCAGGCCGAACTCGGCCTGGATGTCGCGCAGCAGGTCCAGCAGTTCGGCCTGGACGGTCACGTCCAGGGCGGTGGTGGGTTCGTCGGCGATCAGCAGTTCCGGCCCGCACATCAGCGCCATGGCGATCATCACGCGCTGGCGCAGGCCGCCCGACAGTTCGAAGGGGTATTGCCGCATGCGTTCCCGCGGGTTGGCGATGCCGACGCGGCGCAACAGGTATTCGGCGCGCTCGGCGGCCTCGCGGCGGCTGACGCGCTTGTGGCGGCGCAATACGTCGGTCAACTGGGTGCCGATCGGGAACACCGGGTTCAGCGACGTCATGGGATCCTGGAAGATCATGGCGATGCGCGCGCCGCGCAGTTGCGCCAGCGCGGCGGGCGTCAGCGACGCCAGGTCCTGGCCGGCGAATTCCAGCGCGGCCACGCGGCGGCGCGCGGCGGCCGGCAGCAGGTCCAGCAGCGCCAGGGCGGTCAGCGACTTGCCGCAGCCCGATTCGCCCACGATGCACAGCGTCTTGCCGCGTTCCAGGCTGAAGTCCACCGCGCGCACCACGTGCTTGACGTGCGTGGCCGTGTGGATGTCGATGTGCAGGTCCTGGACCCGCAGGAGGGGAGCGTTCATCGGATCACCCTTTTTTCATTTGCACGGCGCGCAGCGATTCGCCCGCCCGGTTCACGCACAGCACCAGGACGAACAGCACGACGCTGGGGATCACCACCAGCGAGGGCTGGAACAGCATGTTCTCCTTGCCCTCGGCGATCATCAGGCCCAGCGAGGGCATCGGCGCCGGGACGCCCAGGCCCAGGAACGACAGCGAGGCCTCCAGCGTGATGGCCATGGCGGCGTCCACGGTGCCGATGATGAGCAGGTTGCCCACCAGGTTGGGCAGGATGTCGCTCCAGATGATCTGTAGATGAGTGCAGCCCTGCAGGCGCGACGCGGTGACGAATTCGGCGTTGCGCAGGCCGGCCGCCATGGTCCGGGCCACCAGCGCGTACCGTTCCCACAGCAGCAGGCCCAGCACCAGCACCACCACGGTGAGCGAGGCGCCCACCACCGACACCACGGCCAGCGCCACCAGGATGATGGGCAGCGCCAGGCGGGCGGTGATGAGGAAGGACACGGCGCGGTCCACGGGGCCGCCGAAATAGCCGGCGACCACGCCCAGCGTGGTGCCGATCAGCCCGCCCATCAGCGCCACGGACAGTCCGATCAGCGCCGACACGCGCACGCCGTACAGCGCGCGCGCCAGCACGTCGCGGCCGAGCTGGTCGGTGCCCAGGATGTGGTTCCAGTTGCCGTCCTCGCCCCACACGGGCTCCTGGAGCCGGGCCAGCAGATCCTGCGTATACGGATCGTGGGGAATCAGGTAGGGGCCGATCAGGCCGGCCAGCACCAGCAGCACGAGCATGGCCAATCCGAAGCGGCGGCCCAGGCGGGCGGCGCGTTCGCCGCGGCCGGGAGCGGGAAGGGTAGAGGCGATACTGGTCATGGCGACACTCGCACGCGGGGGTCGAGCCAACCGTTGATCAGGTCGGCGACCAGGGTCAGGACGATATAGATGAGGGCGAAGATCAGGATCAGCGCCTGCATGGTGGGGAAGTCGCCGCGCAGGATCGAGGTCCAGGCGAGCAGCCCCGCGCCGTTGATGGCGAACACGGTTTCGATGACGACCGAGCCGGCCAGCAGCGTGCCCATCTGCGCCGCCGCCAGCGACACCAGCGGCCGCAAGGCGTTGCGCAGCGCGTACTTGAGCACCACGCTGGGGCCGCCCAGGCCCATGGCGCGGGCGGTGCGGATGTAGTCGGTGGCCAGCACCGTTTCCATTTCCGATTTCATCAGGCGCAGCATCGCGGGCATGGCGAACAGGCCCAGCGCGGTCACCGGCATGATGTAGTGCTTCCAGGTGTCGAAGCCCGACGCCGGCAGCCATTGGTTGCGGACGCTGAAGACGATGATCAGCAGGAACGCCAGGCAGAACGGCGGCATGGCCTGGGCGCAGGCCGACAGCAGCATGGTGGCGCGGTCCGCCAGCGAGCCTTTGCGCAGGCCGGCCAGCACGCCCAGCGGAATGGCCAGCAGCAGGGCGAACAGTATGGCGGCCAGGCCCAGCTTGGCGGTGGCGGGGAAATGCTGGCCCAGCAATTCGGCCACGGGGCGGCTGAAGTACAGGCTGTCGCCGAAATCGCCGCGCGCGACGCCGGCCAGCCAGCGGCCGTACTGCAGCAGGATCGGGTCGTCGAAGCCATGCAATTGCGACAGGCGGGTGGCGTCGGCGGCGCTGCCTTCGCCCGCCAGGCGCGCGGCCGGATTGCCCGAGGCGAACACCAGCGAAAAGCTGATCAGCGACACGAACACCACCAGCAGCGCGGACACTAGCAAGCGGCGGAACAGGAATGCAATCATGGGTCAACCTTTGTCGGTGAGCGCCGGCGGGCGCCTCCCGGGCGCGCGGGCGCCAGGGAGGAAGACCGCGCCGGCGCGGCCGGCAATCCGGATCAGTTCCAGGTGGCCTTGTAGAAACGCGGGAACTCGTCGCCGTCGACCGAGAAGTTCAGGTCCTTGGCCTGCACGGCGTTCAGCGAGTGGTTCCACAGGGGCACCCAGTAGGCCTGTTCCGCCACGATCTTCTGCGCCGCGCCGTAGTTCCTGGCGCGCAGCTCGCGGTCCACCGTGGTGTCGGCGGTCTCCAGGTACTTGATGACTTCGGGGTTGCGGGCCTGGTCGTCCGGGCCGCCGCGGAAGAAGTTGCTGGTGGACAGGGCCGCGTCGGCGATGCCGTAGGAACCCCAGTTCGACGACAGCATGGCGATCTTGCCTTCGCGCCAGTTGGTCATGGCGGTGCCGTACTGCTGTTCGACCAGGTTCAGCTTGATGCCGGCCTGCGCCATCTGCGCGGCGGCCGCGTCCAGGATGGCGCGAGGCGGCGCGGAGATCACCAGGTCCAGCGTGACGCCGTTGGGGTAGCCGGCCTGGGCCAGCAACTGTTTGGCGCGAGCGGGGTCGAACTTGTAGGACTGCACGTCGGCCGCGCAGCCGAACTGCGCCGGATTGCAAGCCGCGTCGATCACCTTGGACGCGCCGCCCACCAATGCCTTGCGGATGGCCTCGCGGTCGATGGCGTGGTTGATGGCCTGGCGCACTTCCTGCTTGGCCAGCGGCGACTTGCCGTCGTCGAAGCGCGGATTCAGCGAGATATAGCTGATGCGCATGATGCTGCTGCTCTTGACCGTGACGGACGGCTGCTTCTCCATGCGCTTGGCCACGTCGGGCGGCACGCGCCAGATCCAGTCCAGGCCGCCGGACAGCAGTTCGGCGTACTGCGTGTTGGCGTCGGGCAGCACCCGCACCACCAGCTTCTGCACGGCCGGCTTGGCGCCGAAGTAGTCCTCGTAGCGTTCGTACACGTAGCGGCTGCCGGGCTGGCTTTCCACCAGGCGGTAGGGGCCGGTGCCGATGGGCTTGGCGCCCATGTCGGACTGATTGGCCTCGTAGTACTTGCGCGGATAGATGGGCAGGTTCTCCGACAGCATTTCGAGGGCCAGCGGGTACGGCGTCTTCATCTTGATGCGGACCGTGTCGTCCGACGCCTTTTCGGCGCGGGCGATCCACGCGACCTGGTTCTGGAAGCGCGCCTTGTAGCCCTCGGAGGACACGAGGTTCAGCGTGTACAGCACGTCGTCGATGGTCAGCAGCGAGCCGTCGTGGAACTTCACGTCCTTGCGGATGGGCAGCTCGATGGTGGTGTCGTCCACGAATTTGTAGCCCGTGGCGATGGCGGGGCCGAACTCCCCGGTGTCCTGGTTTTTCTGCAGCAGGCCCGAAAAGACCATGCGCGCCAGCGCCAGGCCCGGGCGGTCGGACTCTTTGTAGGCATCCAGCGTGGCCGGAGCCGCGTCGAAGGCGATGTTGAGGGAGTTGTCGGCCTTGTTGGCCTGGACGGCATGGGCGCCCAGCGCAAGTAGCGCCGCGCTCACTAGCTTCACGGTACGGGTCGGCTGCATGTTTTCACCTTGATATGTTTTAGGTATATGACTTACGGGTACTGCGGGTGCTGCGGAACTGCGTATCGGCGGGCAAGCCGCTCCCCTTGCCGCAGGCGGCGCCAGGGCGCCGGCGGTGCATGCACGGTCGGTAGGAGGAGGCGGGCGCCAGGGCGCCCGGCGGGGGTTAGCGGGTCATCGAGTCATCGGATCCCAACGTTGCCGAAGTCTTCCCGCAGGCGCGCCAGGATGCCGACCAGGTGGTCGTGCATGGCGTGGCGCGCGCGGATCGGATCGCGGTCGACGATGGCCGCGAGGATGCGTTCGTGTTCCTGCTGGGCTTCGCTCCACACCTTGGTGGTCACGAAATGCTCTTCCAGCCGGTGGAAGACGGGGCTGAGCGTGCTCAGGTGCCAGATGTGGGAAATCGCGGCGGCCAGGGCCGCGTTGCCGCAGGCCGCGCCGATCGCGCTGTGGAAGGCGCGGTCATGCACGCTGGGCGATTCGGTCAGGGACATGCCTTCGTGCGCCGCGCGGATCGCGGCGATCTGCGCCGGCGATGCCTTCTGCGCCGCCAGCGCCGCGCATTCCGGTTCGATCAGCAGGCGGGTCTCCAGCAGGTCGAAGGGGCCGATGTCGGTGGCCTCGGCGTCATCGGCGGGCGCGGGCGCCTGCGGCGGCGCCTGGTACTGGCCGTCCTCGCGCAGGGCGTTGACGAACACCCCGGTGCCGACCCGCACTTCCACGTAGCCTTCGATCTCCAGCGCGATCAGCGCCTCGCGCACCGACGCGCGGCTGACCTGTAGCTGTTCGGCCAGTTCGCGTTCGGCGGGCAGTCTGCCCCCCGCGGGGAAATCGCCCGCCTTGATGCGCGTGGCGATCTGGTCGGCAATCATGCGATAGAGGCGGGTGGAGGCTACGGCCTGGAGAGCGGTCATCGTGGTGTTGGGGTGGTTGATCGGGATGTAGAGGGTAATGGGTCTGCGGGGTCTTGTCCTGCCCGAGAGTGTCTGGGTATCTGGTGGCCCAGTGGTCAGGCCACTGGACGAAATGTACCGGAGGCATCCTGGCTTGTGAACCGGCCAGGACCGCAATTTTTCGATTTCTAGGGAAAACCACTACCGCCTGAGCGGGGCGGCTGTCAGGGGCGCGGGTCCTGGCGGGCCGGCGCCCCGCCATGAAGCGCCGGCTGGCGGGCGCAGGCGCGGTTCAGGCGGCGGCCAGCCCGGCGAAGAAGCGGGAGGCGTTCGATTCCAGCCCTTCGATGTAGTAGCCGCCTTCCTGCACGATCTGGCTGGGCAGCTTCAGGGCGCCGACTTCCCGGCCCAGCCGTTCGAAGCCCGTCTCGCTGACCGCGACCTTGGCCTGCGGGTCCTTTTCGAAGATGTCGAAACCCAGGGCCAGGACCAGCGCGTCCGGCTGGAAGAGTTCGATGGCGCGCCGCGCCTGCGCGAGCTTTTCGAAGAACACGGACTCGGGCGAACCGTGCGGCATGGGCAGGTTGATGTTGTAGCCGTAGCCTTCGCCCGCGCCGCGCTCGTCCTCGTAGCCGGCGACGACGGGATAGAAGTTCCGCGGGTCGCCGTGGATCGACACGTAGAGCACGTCGCTGCGTTCGTAGAAGATCTCCTGGATGCCCTGGCCGTGGTGCATGTCCGTATCCAGGATCGCGATTCGCCGAAACCTCGCGGTCAGCCGCTGGGCGGCGATCGCGGCGTTGTTCAGGTAGCAGAAGCCGCCCGCGGCGTCGCGGCGGGCGTGGTGGCCGGGCGGGCGGCAGATGGCGTAGGCATGGCGGTCGCCCGCCAGCAGCGCGTCCGCGCCCGCGATGGCGCATTGCGCCGACCAATAGGCCGACTGCCAGGTGCGGGCCCCGACCGGGCAACTGCCGTCGGCGAGGTAGCGGGCGGCCTGGGCGAGCACGCCGCGCAGGGCGTTCGGTTCGCGCACGAACACGTTGGACACGACCTCGTCGCCCCAATCCTCGGGCAGTTGCTTCCAGTCGGCGTGCGCGCCTTGCAGGAAGCGCAGGTAGTCCAGCGAGTGGACCGCCGAAATCGCGCCCGCGCCCTGGTCGGGCGGCGGCTGAACGTCGAAACCCAGCTTGCGGGCGGCCTGCGCCAGCGCGTCCAGGCGGGAAGGCACTTCCTGCGGGGTGCGCATCTTGCCCCGGGAGAAATAGGTCTGCGGGTGATGCAGTTTCTGATCGTCGTGGAAGTACGCCTTCATGCTTGTGGGCCCTCGATCTGTAGGTGGAAGCCGCCGGAGCCGCGAACGTCCCGCCGGCAACGGGACTTGCGCGGAAGTGATGACGTTATACGTCCGTATCGTCCACAAGCAAAACGGATTCCGGCGGGCGCGCGCGGGATCAGGGTAATCCCGCGGCGGCGGGATCCAGGGCGCCTAGCCGGCGAGGCGGGGATTGAAGGCGTCGTTCAACGCATCGCCCAGCAGGTTGAGCGACAGCACGGTCAGCACGATGGACAGGCCGGGCAGCGCGGCCAGGTACCAGGCGGTGCGCAGCATCTCGCGCGCATCGCCGATCATGCTGCCCCAGGACACCGCGTTGGGGTCGCCCATGTTCATGAAGGACAGCGCCGATTCGATGAGGATGGCGTTGGCGACCAGCACCGAGGTCGTGACGATCACGGGCGGCAGCGCGTTGGGCAGGATTTCCAGGAAGGCGATGCGGAAATGGCTGAACCCGTTGCTGCGCGCCGCCTGCACGAATTCCGCTTCGCGCAGGGTGCGGAATTCGGCGCGCACCAGCCGCGCGACTACGGGCCACGAGGCCACGCCGATGGACAGCGCGATCACCGTCACCGAAGGCCGGCCGATGGCGACGATGACGACCACCAGCAGGAACGAGGGAATGGTCTGCAGCAGTTCGGTCACGCGCATCAGCGCCACGTCCGTCCAGCCGCCCGCGTAGCCGGCCGCCGCGCCCACCGCGATGCCGATGGCCAGGCTCAGCAGCGCGGCGGTCACGCCGACGGTCAGCGACACCTGGGCGCCATGCGCCAGGCCGGCGGCGATGTCGCGTCCCATGGTGTCGGTGCCCAGCGGGAACGCCGGATCCTGGCCCGGCCACAGGATGGGCGGGCCGACCATGTCCAGCGGATCGTGGGGAAAGACCCACGGGGCCGTGGCCGCGGCCAGCAGGATCAGCAGCAGCAGGACGGCGCCCGCCACGGCGCCGGGGTTGGCCAGCAGGCGCCGCAGCGCGCCTGGGCGCGGCCGGGCCAGGCCGGCGGCGGGAGCGGGCAGGGAAGAGGAGTTCGCGGGCATGGAGTGTCGGGAAGGAGGGGCGCGTCAATGGACGCGGATGCGGGGGTCCAGCAGGGCGTGCAGCAGGTCCACGAGCAGGTTGGCGAGGATGACGAGCAGCGAGGACAGGACCAGGATGCCCAGCAGCACCACGTAGTCGCGCGCCATCACGGACTCGTAGGCCAGGCGGCCCAGCCCGGGCCAACTGAAGACGGTCTCGACCACCACGGCGCCGCCCAGCAGCGTGCCGAAGTTCAGGCCGGCCACCGTCGTGACCGGGATCAGCGCGTTGCGCAGAATGTGGCGGCGCGCCACCGCCCAGGGGGCCAGGCCCTTGGCCCGCGCCGTGCGCACGAAGTCCTGGCGGCTGACTTCGAGCATGGAGGCCCGCGTCAGGCGCGCGAAGATGGCGACGTAGAAACCCGCCAGCGCCAGCGTGGGCAGCGCCAGGTGGCGCGCCACGTCCAGCGCGTGCGCCAGGCCGGTGGCGGCGGAGCCGATGGTGGACACGCCGCCCGGCGGCAGCCAGCCCAGTTGCACCGACAGCAGGATGATGGCCATCAGGCCCAGCCAGAAGCCGGGCGTGGAATACAGCAGCAGCGCCGCCAGGGACAGCACGCGGTCGGGCCAGCGGCCCACGAAGCTGGCCATGACCGCGCCCAGCGCGATGCCGGCCGCCAGCGCGCAGCCCAGGGCGCTGAGCATCAGCAGGACCGTGTTGCCCAGCCGGCTGAAGATCAGGTCCGACACCGGCAGGTTGTAGCGCGGCGAAACGCCCAGGTTCAGACGGGCCAGGTTGCCCACGTAGGCCTGTAGCTGCCGCAGCACGGGCTGGTCCAGGCCGAAGTGGCTGCGCGTGGCGGCCATGCTGGCCTCGGTGGCGGAACCCGACTCGGCGGCGATCACGTCGGCGGCGTCGCCCGGCACGGCCTGCAGCAGGAAAAAGCTGAGCAGGATGACGCCGATGACGGTGGGGACCGCCTGCAGCAGGGAGCGCGCGAGCGTCTGGGCGGCGCGTAGCGATGTCATGGTGGCGGTTCCGTTGGCGGCTTATTGCAGGTAGACGTCCGCCAGGTTGGACTCCACCCCGTCGGCCGTCAGCGAGTGGTCGTGGACCCGCTGGTTCGCGATGGTGATGAATTCCGGCTGGTACAGATTGAGGTCGGGCACTTCCCGCGCCACGATCCGCTGGAACTCCTTGAACAGCTCGACGCGGCGCGCCGGGTCGTTCTCCACCGCGGCGCCTTCCAGCAGTTCGTCCACCTTGGGATTGCTGTAATGCGTGCCGTTGGAGAACGGCACGCCCTTGATGAAGTTCTTCGACCAGTACAGCCGCTGGACGCCCACGGTGGGATCGAACAGGTTGCTGGCGCCGTTGGTGGTGAAGGCGAAATCGCGGTCGGTGTAGACGCGCTTGATGAAGGCGGACGCGTCCTGCGACCGGACGGCCACCGCGATGCCGACGCGGGCCAGCGTGGTGCGCAGGTAGTCGGCCAGGCGCGCGCCGTCGGCGCCGATCGGGTTGTAGTCCAGCGGCACGCGGAAACGCACGCCGTCGGCCCCCTTCGGATAGCCGGCTTCGTCCAGCAGCGCGTTGGCGCGCTTCAGGTCGTAGGCATAGGGCGAGGGCGCCGGGTCGTTGTAGGTCTTCAGGCCCGGGGCGATGGGTGAATAGGCCACCTGGCCCACGCCGTAGTTCACGACCTTCAGGATGACGTTGCGGTCCACGGCATGCGCGACCGCCTGCCGGACCTTCTCGTTCTTGAAGTGCGGTTCGTCCAGGTTGAACTCCAGCCGCGTGACGTTGTAGGAATAGCTGTTGCCCTTGGTCTCGAAGCGCAGCGACGGCACGGTCTTCAGCCGCGCCAGGTCGGCCAGCGGCACGGGCGTGCGGTAGCCGAGATCGGCGGTGCCGGTTTCGAAGGCGATGGCGGCGGCGGCCGGATCGGCCACGATGCGCACGATCAGGCGGTCGATGTAGGGCTTGGGCTTGTCCCAGTAGTCCGGATTGCGCTCATAGACGATATGGCTGCCGCGCACCCACTCCTTGAACTTGTAGGGGCCCGTGCCGATGGGCGCGGAGGTGGCGGGGTTGGTCAGCGGGTCGGTGCCCTCGTAGACGTGCTTGGGCACGATGGGCGTTTCGGTGGCGACGAACGCGCGGATCAGGTAGGGCGCCGGCTTGGACAGGCGCAGGACGACGGTGTGGTCGTCCGGGGTCTCGATGGCGGTCACGTTCGCGAAGGTATTGCGGCCGCGGGGGTGGATGCGCTTGAGCAGGTCGATCGAGTACGCCACGTCGGCCGCGGTGAAGGGCTTGCCGTCATGCCACTTCACGCCCTGGCGCAGCGTGAAGGTGTACACGGTGCCGTCCGGGCTGATCTGCCAGGCGGTGGCCAATTGGGGCTCGGGCTTCAGATCGTAGTCGTACTTGAGCAGGCCTTCCGTCACCTTGGCGCTGACGCTCAGGATCGGGGTGGCCACGTTGCCCACGGTCACCAGCGCGGTGGGCTCGGACGGCAGCAGCAGCGTCAGGGTGCCGCCGCGGACGGGTTCGGCATGGGCGGCGGGCGCAAGCGCCAGCAGCGCGCCGGCCAGGGTCAGGTGGAGAAAGGAACGGCGGGGAAATGTCATGATGGGCAGCGGATGTCGATGAAAGAGGAATTCCCGGGCGCGGCCCGGGGCTGGTCGGGCAGGTGCGGGGCGGGGCTCAGGGCCGGACGTCCGCCTGTCGGTAGGCTTCTCGCGCCTGGCCGGCGCTGACCAGCCCGTGGCGCACGTCGCGCTCCAGGCGGGCCGCGTCGCGCGCCGCCGGATCGCCCAGTCCGCCGCCGCCCGGCGTGTGTACGACCAGCCGCTCGCCGGCGGGCACCAGTTGGCGGCCCTTGGATTGCAGCGTCCGGCCGCCGGACAGCGTCAGTCGCCCGCCCGCGCCGGCCTGGCCGCCCAGGGCGCCGCGTGCCGGATGCTGCACGCGGTCGAAGGCGGCGGCGATGATCATGGCCGCGTCCGGATGCGCGTGGCGCACCTCGATGGTCTGTCCCAGGCCGCCGCGCACCGTGCCGGCGCCGCCCGAGTCCTGGCGGTATTCCTTGCGCTCGAAGACCAGCGGATTGGCGCTTTCCAGGATTTCGAGCGAAACGTTGCGCACGCCGCTGGGATAGGACGTGGCCGACAGCCCGTCCTTGCCGGGACGCGCCCCGGTGCCGCCGGTGGAGAAACTGGTCGCGTTGAAGCGCGGACCGGCCAGCAGTTCGGCCTGTTCCGCCGGCGTTGCGCCGGCCAGCGGTTCGCCGCCCACCAGATGCAGGTTCCACAGCGACGAGGCGCCTTCCGCCGGCACCTGGTCCGGCCGCGCCTGGCGCAGGGCGCCGAACACGGCATCGGGCAGCAGTTGCCCGATGATGTGCCGGGCGGTCACCGCGGCGGGAAAGCGCGCGTTGAGGATGGAGCCTTCCGGCGCGGAGACTTCGACCAGCGACAGCGAGCCGGCGTTGTTCGGCACGTCGGCGCCGATCAGGCAGCGGATGCCGAAGGACGTATAGGCGTCGGTGTAGGCCTTCACCACATTGATGCCGCGCGCCACGCTGGGCGAGCTGCCGTCGAAGTCGACTCGGATCCGGTCGGCCTCGACCGTCACGCTGGCCTGCAGCGTGATGGGGGCGTCGTACCCGTCGATGACCAGCGTGTTGCGCCAGGTGCCCTGGGGCCATTCGGCGATGGCCTGGCGCATGGCGCGGGCCGATTGCTCGATGATGTAGCCGCCCAGCGCTTCCAGGTCGGCCAACTGGAACTCGGCCAGCAGCGACTTCAGGCGGCGGCCGCCGATATCGTTGCAGGCGACCAGCGCGTACAGGTCGCCTTCCACCTGTTCCGGTTCGCGCACGTTGGCGCGGATGATGGCAAGCACGCCGGGGTCCACCTCGTGCTGGTGGAAGAAGCGCAGGATGGGCAGGAACAGCCCCTCGTGATAGATCTCCAGGCCGTCGGCGCTGCTGCCGATGCCCCCGATGTCGATCACGTGCAGGGTCGAGGCGAAGAGCGCGACCAGCGCGCCGTCGTGGAACACCGGCGACACCATGGTCATGTCGAAGAGGTGGCCGGTGCCTTTCCAGGGGTCGTTGGTGAGCAGCACGTCGCCATCGCGCAGCGACTCCGGCGGAAAGACCTTCAGGAAGTGCTTGACCGATTCGGCCATCGCGTTCACGTGGCCCGGCGTGCCGGTGACGGCCTGCGCGATCATCCGGCCGTCGGGCAGGAACACGCCGGCCGACAGGTCGCCGGCTTCGCGCGTGGCGGTGCCGAACGCCGAGCGGATCAGCACCTGGGCCTGTTCCTCCACGACGGACAGCAGCCGGTTCCAGGCCAGTTGGTAGCGGATGCGCTCCTGGGCGGCGGGTTGGGAGGGCGTGCTCATGATGCGATTTCCTTATCGGTGGAGAGGGCCTGGCGCGCGGCGGCCGCGCCGACGTCGTCCAGCACCAGCGAACCGAGGCGGCTGCGGCGGGCCTCGAAGCCGGCGGGCACGAAAGTGGTGGTCTCGTCTTCCACCACCAGGGCCGGGCCGGTCAGCTTCTGTTCGGCGTCCAGCGCGGCGCGCTCGTAGCAGGGCACTTCGGTCCAGTTGTCGCGCTCGAAGTCGTAGAGCCTGCGCGTGCCCGCCTGGCGGGCCGCGATGGCGGGGCCGCTGGCGATGCGGTCGGCCTCGGGCACGCGGCGCTCGCCGGCCTGGGCGGCGACGGACCAGCTCACGGCCTCGGCGGCCACGTGGGGCAGATTGCGTCCGTAGAGCTGGGCGTAGCGCTGCGCGAACGCCTCGCCCAGCCGGGCGCTGGCGGACGCGTCGAAGGGCCCCTCGGGCAGGTCCACGGCGATTTCATGGCCTTGCCCGCTATAGCGCATGAAGACCACGCGCTTGTGGCTGAGGGCAGCGTCGGGCGCGGCGCGGCGCACCACGGCGTCCACGCCCGCGGTCAAGTCGTCCAGCAGGGCCTGCACCGCGGCATGGTCGATGCCGGCCAGGCGCTGGTGGAAGCTGCGGACCGCCTGGTAGGCGATCGGCGCCCAGAGAAAGCCGACGGCCGAGCCCACGCCGGCCGATTCCGGGATGATGACCCGGGCGATGCCCAGCTTGCGCGCCAGCCCGGCGGCATGCAGGGGCGCGGCCCCGCCGAAGGCGATCAGCACGTGTTCGTCGGCCGATTTGCCCAGTTCCGAGGCGTGCACGCGCGCCGCGTTCGCCATGTTTTCGCTGACCACCTCGACGATGGCCTGGGCGGCCTGCGGCGCCTCCAGTCCGGCGGGCGCGGCCAGGTGCGTCTGGATCGCGTTCCAGGCCAGTTCCGGGCGCAGGCCGACCTTGCCCACCGCGAACCGTTCGGGCGTGACGGTGCCCAGCAGGGCGTGCGCGTCCGTCACGGTGGGCAGTTCGCCGCCATTGCCGTAGGCGGCGGGGCCGGGCGAGGAGCCCGCGCTGTCGGGGCCCACCTGGATGGATCCGAGTTGATTGATGCGCGCGATCGAACCGCCGCCGGCGCCGATCTCCACCATCTCGATCACCGGAATGCGGATGGGCAGGCCCGAACCCTTCAGATGGCGGTGCACGCGTCCGAATTCGAAGCTGCGGCTGACCTGGGGCTCGTAATCGTCGATGTAGCAGATCTTGGCGGTCGTGCCGCCCATGTCGAAGGACAGCGCGCGCGCCGCGCCCGTCTGCTGCGCGATGTGCTGCGCCAGGATGGCGCCGCCGGCGGGGCCGGACTCCACCAGGCGCACCGGCTCTTCGACGCCGGTCTGCAAGGTGGCGATGGCGCCGCCCGAGGTCATCAGGAACGGCTCCTCGCGCAAGCCGCGTTCGCGCGCGGCGTCGTTGAAGCGGCGCAGGTAGCCCGATACCTGCGGCTGCACGTAGGCGTTGGCGCTGACCGTGGACAGGCGGGGGTATTCGCGGATTTCCGCGCAGACGTCGGACGACAGCGAAATCCACAGTTGCGGCGCATGCTCGCGCAGCAGTTCGCGGATGCGCCGCTCGTGGTCCGGGTGGGCATAGCTGTGCAGCAGGCAGACCGCCACGCTCTCGATGCCCGCCTCGGTCAATTCGCGCGCCAGCGCGATGACCTGCGCCTCGTCCAGGGGCGTCAGCACGCGGCCCTGGGCGTCGACGCGCTCGGTGATGCCATGGCGCCAAGGCCGCGGCACCAGCGGTTCCGGCTTGTCCAGGAAAATGTCGTACTGCGCGAACCGGTCTTCCAGGCCGATCTCCACCAGGTCGCGGAAACCCGCCGTCGTCAGCAGGGCGGTGCGGGCGCCCTTGCGCTCGATGAGCGCGTTGGTGGCCAGCGTGGTGCCCAGGATCAGCAGGCCGATCTGCGGCCAGCCCAGGCCGGCCTGGTCGAGCAGTTCCTGGATGCCTTGCAGCACGGCGGTTTCGGGCGTGTCCGGCGTGGTGAGCAGCTTGGCCGACCAGCGGCGCCGTTCGCGTTCGAGCACGATGTCGGTGAAGGTGCCGCCGACGTCGACGGCGACGCGCACGGCCGCGTCCGGGGTAGAAGAGATAGTCATAAGGGACAACTGGAATCAGGTCGTGGAGGCCCGCGAGGCGAAGACGGGCCAAGACCGTTGATGCTAAGCAGTCCCGGCTTCGGCTTGAACGACGGATTTCGAGTTTGCATATGCGGAAAGCGCGCGGCGCCTTCCGCGGGGCGGCGTCAGCCCGGGCGGCCCGAGAGCGCCAGGAGCAGCGCCAGGCACAGCAGCACGCCGAACGCGGCCAGCGCGAAAGGCAGCAGCACGACGTAGACGCCGCGCTCCTGGCCCCGGCCGTGAGCCAGCCCGGCGGCGATCGACATGCGGACCGGCGAGAAGATCCCCAGCGAGGTGCCGGAGACGTGCAGCAGGGCCGCGGCGGCCGGCACGCTCAGGCCGGCCTGCACGGCCAGCGAAAGCTGGGACGGCATGAACAGGCTGTTCGGCGCGTTGCCGCTGTTGGCCAGGATGCCGAACGCGCCGGCCAGCACCGGCGTGATCAGGACGGTCCAGTCCCGCAGGCTGGCGAACAGGCCGTCGGCGAACGCCTGCGAAATGCCCGCGCCCGCGAGCACTTCGGCCATCATGGCGAACAGGAACACCGAATACACCGCGTGGCGGCCGGTGGTCCAGGCGGCGCGCGCCTGCGCGGCGAGGACCCGGGGCTGGCCGCGCAGGACCGCCATCGCCACCGCGCCCGCGATGAGCCAACTGCCGGCATGCAGGAACGGCTTCCAGACGGGCAGGTCCGCGAACGGACTGAACGCGGCCAGCGCCGAGAGCCCGCGGTTCGGGCCCGGAACCAGCCGCGTCGCGACCAGCGAGGCGATCATCAGAATGTAGGGCAGCGCGCTGCGCGCCGCGGCCAGCAGTTGCGGGCGGTCCGGGCGGCGGTCGAGCACGAAGCGCAGGACGATCAGCGGGCCATAGGCCGACAGCAGCGCGGTTTCCGGGCCCAGCAGGGCGGTGGCGGCGGCCAGCGCCGCCAGGCTCGCGGCCATCCAGCCCGCCTCGCGCCAGTGCTCCGAGGCCGCGGCGCGCAGCCCCGCGCGCGCGGCGGTGCGCCAGTACAGCGCCATCCATATCGCCATCAGCAAGACCACCGGCACCATGCCGTAGAGCGCGAGCTCCGGCGCCGGCACGCGCGCGTAGGCCGAGGCCAGCAGCGTGCCGCTGCCCATGGCGCCCCAGGGAATCAGCGTCTGGCTCAGGAGCGCGAACACCATGGTCTCGCGCGGTTGCAGGTTGAGCGGCCGGATCAGCAGCACCGTGCCCAGCATGCCGACGCCGAAGCCGGTGGCCGATTCGGCGAACGGTCCGACCAGGAAACAGGCGAAGAACAGCCGCCTGCGCCGCGCGAGCGCATCGGCCAGTTCGACCACGCTGGGGCCGGCCGCCTTGCCGGCCGGCGAGCGGGTCTGCGCGGCCATGTGCCAGAACAGCAGTCCGCCCAGGATGTAGGGCGTGATGGTCCCGCCGATCCAGAGTCCGCGCGCCAGCGCCAGGCCGAGCTGGCTGCCGCCGAACGGCGCGGGCGCCGCGCCGAGGGCGACGGGCACCGCGGCCGCCAGCCCCAGGACGGCGGCGGCCGTGGTGTTCAGCCGCCCGCTGGCGATGGCGCCGATGACGGTCAGGGCGGGCAGGGACCAGAGGAGATACGTCATTGGGGGGATGTCCGCAAGGCGTGGGCCGGGTTGGGCAGTGTATGCCGATCGGCCGCCCGGCCGCGCGCTTGCGGCGGACCGGCATCGCGCGCGTCGCCGCGCCGTTTTGCGGCACGATCCCGGCCGACTTCGGCGCCGAAGTCATCAAGCCGGAACAGCCGGGAGCGGGCAACCTGGAGATTCAGCCGGAGAGCGGCCGCGTCGAACCGCGGATGGTCAGGGTGGCGGGAAAGCGCGAGGGCGGAGGATGCGCCGCGCCGCCGGGAGGCGGCTCGTTCTCGCCGTGGATGCGCGCCAGCAGCAGATTGATGGCGTAGGCGCCCATGGGATAGACCGGCGGGGATACCGTCGTCAGGCCGTCTCCGACGAGTTCGAACCAATCGGGATCGCCATAGCCCACGACCGAAACGTCCGCGGGGCAGGCCAGGCCCAGGCCGCGCAGCGCCTTGAGCGCGCCGACCGTCAGGCGCGAGCTGCCCACGATCAGCGCGGTGGGCGGCTCGGCGCCGCTCATCATGCCATGCACCGCGCGATGGGCGAACTCGACCCGGGGCGGACCCACCGCGGTCATGCCCGCGTCCAGGCCGGCGCGCTGCATCGCCCCGTAGAACCCCGCCAGGCGGTCCTCGCCGCAACTCAGGTCGGTGGTGGTGCCGACATAGGCGATGCGCCGGTGGCCGTAGTGGATGAGGTGTTCGGCCGCGGCGCGCGTGGCGGCCTGTTCGTCGATCACCACCGCTTCAGCCGCCATGGCGGCGTGCTGGCGGACTAGCTGGATGGCGTGCACGCCCTTGAGCAGGGCCACGGTCTCGGGCTTGGGCGCCACGGTGGGGGTAATGATGACGCCCGCCGCCCGCGACACGACGAACGCGCGCAGGTCGTTGAGTTCGCGCTCGGGGTTGTCCTCGGTGATGCTCAAGGCGAGCTGGAAGCCGCGGGCCACGGCGGCATCGGCCACGATCTTGGCGATCGACGCATAGAAATCGTTCTGGATGTCCGGGACGATCAGGCCGATGACCGGGCTGTGCGCGGTGCGCATGTTCTGGGCGGTGCCATTGGGCACGTACCCCATCGCGTTGGCGGCTTCGCGCACGCTGGCCTTGGTCGCGGCGCTGATCTTGGGGTGGTCGGCGAGCGCGCGCGAGACCGTCGCGTGCGACAGGTCCAGCGCGGTCGCGATGTCCTTGATCGTGACGTTGGGGCGCGCCGCTATGCCAGCCATGGCGTGGTCCGTTCCTGGCGCTGCTGGAAGGCGTCGATGTCGGCGGCGCGTTCCAGCGCCAGGTCGATATCGTCGGTGCCGTCGAGCAGCAATCGACGCCGCCCCGCGTCGATCTCGAATCCATAGGCCTGGCCGTCCGGCCCGGTGACGCGCTGCTCCGCGAGATCGACGGTGGCGCGGCAGCCCGGCAGAGCCAGGGCCTGGTCCATCAGCGTATCGATGGCCGTCGCGGGCAGGGTCACCGGCAGCAGTCCGTTCTTGAGGCAGTTTTCGTGGAAGATCGGGCCGTAGCTGGCCGCGACGATGGCGCGGATGCCGTATTCCTGGTGGGCCCAGACCGCATGTTCGCGCGAGGATCCGCAGCCGTAGTTTTCACGCGCCAGCACGATCGCCGCGCCGCGGTACGCCGGCTGGTTCAGGAGGCTGTCCGGACGCGGCCGGCCGTGTTCGTCGTAACGCCACGCCCCCATGAAACCCTCGGCCAGGCCGCTGCGTTCGACGGTCACCAGCCAGCGCTGGGGCACGATCGCGTCGGTGTCCACGTGGTCTTGATTCATGGGCAGGATGATGCCGTGGGCTTGGATGAAGGGCTTCATATTAGACCAGATCCCTATGATCGACGATGGCGCCGGCGACGGCCGCGGCGGCTGCGCTGGCGGGGCTGGCGAGATGGGTGCGCGCGCCCGGACCCTGGCGTCCTTCGAAGTTGCGGTTCGAGGTGGACACGCAGCGCTCGCCGGGCGGCACTTTGTCCGCGTTCATGCCGACGCACATCGAACAGCCGGGTTCGCGCCATTCGAATCCGGCGTCGCGGAAGACGCGGTCCAGGCCCAGCCGTTCGGCGGCGCGCTTGACCCGCTGCGATCCGGGCACCACCAGCGCGCGCACGCCGGGCGCGACGCGGCGGCCCTGCGCGATGGCGGCGGCCGCCTGCAGATCGGAGAGACGCCCGTTGGTGCAGGACCCGATGAAAACCCATTGCACCGGCACGTCCGCGAGCGGAGCGCCCGGCGTCAGCCCCATGTAGCGGTAGGCCTGCTGCATCGATGCGCGTTCGCCCGCGCTGGCCGCGTCCTCGGGGTCGGGCAGGCGTTCGCGCACGCCGGCCACCTGCGCGGGACTGGTGCCCCACGTCAGTTGCGGCGAGTCCAGCGCCAGAGTCAACTCCAGCTCGGCCTCGTAGCGGGCCAGGGGATCGCTGCGCAGGGCGCGGAATGCCTGCTGCGCGGCAGCGTCGCCGCAGGCGGCGGGCGCGTGCCGGCGCAGGTAAGCCAGCGTGACGTCGTCGGGCGCGATCACGGCGGCGCGCGCGCCGGCCTCGATCGCCATATTGCAAAGCGTCAGGCGTTCCTCCATGGACAGGGCCGCCACGGGCGCGCCGGCCAGTTCGAGGAATCCGGCGGAGGCGCCGCGCACGCCGATGCGGCGCAGTACGTGCAAGGTCAGGTCCTTGGCGCTCAGGCCCGGGGGCAGGGCGCCGGCCAGGGTGAGGCGCAGGGCGCGCGGCCTGAGCATGGCGAGCGTCTGGGTGGCCAGCACATGCTCGGCCTCCGACGTGCCGATGCCCCAGGCCCAGGCGCCCAGCGCGCCCAGCGTGGAGGTATGGCTGTCGCCGCAGGCGACCGTCATGCCCGGCAGCACCAGGCCCAGTTCAGGCGCGATGACGTGCACGATGCCCTGGTCGGGATCGTCGACACCGTAGTGGCGGATGCCGAACCGGGCGGCGTTGCTCTCCAGCGCGGCGATCATGGCCTCGCTGCCCGGCACCTGTTCCGCCTGCCGTCCGGGCGCGGTCGACACGATGTGGTCGGCGATCGCGACATTGCGGCGCGGGTCGCGCACGGCCCGGCCCTGGGCGCGCAGCGACGCGAAAGCCTGCGGACTGGACAGGTCGTGCAGCAGGTGCCGGTCGATGTGGATCAGACTGCGGCCGTCGGCCAGGTCGGCGACGCGATGCGCATCCCACAGTTTGTCGAACAGGGTTTGCGGGGCGCCTGCGGCCGGCGCCGGTTCGGTTGCGGCAGATAGCGGCATTTCTCCTCCGTGGTGCACACGTATGACAATTTCAGGATTGCCAATAAACGCGGGTAAACCAGTACCTTAAGACGTATTGACGCAGGTTTTACGGATAATTATAGTTCGCTTGGTGCAAACGTGTGCATTGTCAGAAGGTCGATTCCCAAAAAAAGAATGAGGAGACTTCCATGAAGTGCGTCAAGCAGGTTCGCAGTAGAGCGGCCGCCATCCTGGCGGCGCTGGGCGTGTTCGCGGCCGCGGCGCAGGCGGCCGCGGCGCCGGCCTACCCGGAGAAGGCCATCAGGCTGATCGTGCCGTTCGGCGCGGGCGGCACCACCGACATCCTGGGCCGCGTGCTGGGGCAGAAGCTCGGCGATGCGCTTGGGCAGACGGTGATCGTGGAGAACCGGCCGGGGGCCAACGGCAACATCGGCAGCGACGCGGTGGCCAAGGCCGCGCCCGACGGCTACACGCTATTGTTCGCGGCCGACGCCACGCTGGTCATCAATCCCACCTTGTACCGGCAGTTGCCGTTCCAGCCCGAACGCGATTTCGCGCCGATTTCCCGCATCGCGGTGGTGCCGCTGGTGCTGGTCGCCAATCCCGGCGTCAAGGCGGATACCTTGCCCGAACTGGTCGAACTGGGACGCGGCAACGATGCGCGGCTGGATTACGGCAGCGCCGGCGCGGGCAGCATGGGGCATCTCGTCGGCGAACGGCTGAACCGCGCGACCAGGATGAAGATGACGCATATCCCCTACAAGAGCGGCGCGCAGGCGATCGCCGACGTGGTGTCGGGGCAGATTCCGCTGCTGATCACCGGCCTGGCGGTGGCCGATCCGTTCCTCAAGAACGGCAAGCTCAAGGCGATCGCGGTGACCTCGGGCCAGCGGTTCCCCGGCGCGCCGGCGGTTCCCACGATCGCCGAAGGCGGCGTGAAGGATTTCGATTCCCCAAGCTGGTACGGCCTGCTGGCGCCGGCGGGCACGCCCGCCCCGGTGCTGGAAAAGATCCACGACGCGCTGGCGGCCGCCTTGCAGACGGAAGACATGAAGGCGCGCATGGTCGAACTGGGCGCCTGGCCGGTGGTGGACAGCCGGGCCGCGTTCACGGAACTCATCAAGCAAGACACGGCGCGCTGGTCCCAGATCATCAAGGCGGCCGGCATCACTGTCCAATAACCCCCATCCGACGGTCTATCCATGCGCATCACCGCCATACGAGAAACAGCCATTCCCTTGCAGGGCAACCTATCGAATTCGCTGGTCAACTTCGCCGAACACACGGTGTCGCTGGTCGCGCTGGTGAGCGACACCGTGCGCAATGGCCGGCCGGTCATCGGCTATGCCTTCGATTCCATCGGCCGCTACGCGCAGCCGGGCCTGTTGCGCGAACGCTTCATTCCCCGCCTGCTGGCGGCGCCGCCGCACGCGCTGCTGAATGAAGCCGGCACGGCGTTCGACCCCGGGCGCGCCAGCGCCGTGATGATGCGCAATGAAAAGCCCGGCGGCCATGGCGACCGGGCCGCGGCTGTCGGGGCGCTGGAACTGGCATTCTGGGACCTGAACGCCAAACTCCGGGACGAACCCGCCTACCGCGGCATCGCGCGCCACGTCGGGCGCGCCGCCGGCGACGGCGCGGCGCAGGTCTATGCGGCCGGCGGCTATTACTACGACAGCGGCGACGCCGTGCGCCGCCTGAAGGACGAGTTCCGGGCGTATCGCGACCAGGGGTTCGTCAAGTTCAAGATGAAGATCGGCGGCGCGACCCTGTCCGAGGACCTGGCGCGCATCGACGCCGCGCTGGCCGTGGCGGGCGAGGGCGCCAACCTGGCCGTCGACGCCAACGGGCGCTTCGACCTGGAGACCGCGCTTGCCTATGCGCGCGCCCTTGAACCTTACGGACTGCGCTGGTATGAAGAGATCGGGGATCCCCTCGACTACGCCCTGAACAGCCGGATAGCCCAGTCGTATGCCGGTCCGATCGCGACGGGCGAGAACCTGTTCTCGCTGCAGGACGTGAACAACCTGCTGCAGTTCGGCGGCTTGCGGCCCGCCACCGACGTCCTGCAGATGGACGCCGGGCTGGCATACGGGCTGACGGAATACCTGCGTATGCTGGCCGCCGTGGAGGCGGCGGGATTTTCGCGCGGCAGTCTGCATCCGCACGGCGGCCACCTGATCAATCTGCATATCGCGGCCGGCCTGGGCCTGGGCGGGTGCGAAGCCTATCCGGGCGTATTCCAGCCGTTCGGCGGCTATCCCCCGCAGTGCGCGCTGGGAGCGGGACAGGTGCGTCCGACGGACGCTCCGGGATTCGGGCTGGAACAGAAACAGGAGCTGGCGCCATACATCGCGGCGCTGGCAACGGGCGGTGCTTGAGGAAGCGGACATCATGAAGATTGCGATTATGGGTTGCGGAGCCATGGGCTCCGTATACGCCGGACTGCTGGCGGCCGGCGGGCACGACGTGCTGGCCATCGACCACTGGGCGGAACACGTCGAGGCGATGGCTGCCCGGGGCTTGCGCGTCGAAGGCGCCAGCGGAGACCGCGTCGCGCGGGTGCGCGCCTATCGGGAGGCGCCCGCCGAGCCGGTCGACCTCATCATCATCGCGGTCAAGGCGGCGCAGGCGGGCAGCGCGGCCGCCCAGGCGCGGGCCATGCTGGGGCCGGACACGTCGGTGCTGACCATACAGAACGGCCTGGGCAGCGCCGACAGCGTGGCGCAAGCCATCGGCGCGGACCGGCTGGCGGTCGGCATCGCCGCCGCTTTCGGCGCATCGCTGTCCGGGCCGGGCCACGTCCACCACAACGGCATGTCGGCGGTGCGCATGGGCGCGTATGCCGGCATGCCGGCGGAACGGCTGGCGGACATCGCCGCGGTGTGGAGCGATGCCGGTTTCAACGCGCAGGCGGTCGACAACCTGCCCGCGATGCAATGGGAAAAGCTGATCTGCAACGTCGCCTACAGCGCGCCGTGCGCGCTCACCGGCATGACGGTCGGCGCGGCGATGGACGACCCGGACGTCGGCGCCGTCAGCCAGGCGGCCGCGGCCGAAGCCTGGGCCGTCGCGCGCGCCCTGGGGATACCGATACAGGTGGACGATCCCGTCGCGCACGTGCGCGCGTTCGGCGAGCGCATCCGCGACGCCAAGCCTTCGGTGCTGCTGGATCACGAACACGGACGCGTCAGCGAGATCGACTACATCAATGGCGCCATTCCGGTCCAGGCGCGCAAGGCGGGCCTGTCGGCGCCGGTGAACGAAACGCTGACGCGGCTGGTCAAGCAGCGGGAGAGCGGATTCAGCAGCGGCCGGACCTAGCCTTCGTTCTATTCAATGCCGCCACCGCCCGGTTCCGGGTGGCCAGCCGGTCTTCCACGATCAAGACCGGCTGGCAATCCGCTACGCGTGCTTTTAGTGTCAAAAATAGAACACTGATAACGAAAAATCGGTCTACCGCCAAGTTTGTTCCATTTTTATTATTCGTGCAGCCATCCGGCTTTCCTGTTCGGCACACCGCCGTCGATTCTCAAAGGAGAACTCCATGTCTGCACCCGCCAACTTCAACGGCCAGCGTCCCGTCATCGATCCCGACGACGCCGTCATGCTGCTGATCGACCACCAGAGCGGCCTGTTCCAGACCGTGGGCGACATGCCCATGCCCGAGCTTCGCGCCCGGGCCGCCGCGCTGGCCTCCATGGCCACCCTGGCCAAGCTGCCGGTCATCACCACGGCCTCCGTGCCGCAGGGTCCTAACGGCCCGCTGATCCCGGAAATCCATGCCAATGCGCCGCATGCGCGGTACGTCGCTCGCAAGGGCGAGATCAACGCCTGGGACAATCCCGAGTTCGTCGAGGCCGTCAAGGCCACGGGCCGCAAGACGCTCATCATCGCCGGCACGATCACCAGCGTGTGCATGGCGTTTCCCGCCATCAGCGCCGTCGCCGCGGGCTACAAGGTGTTCGCGGTGGTCGACGCCTCCGGCACCTACAGCAAGATGGCGCAGGAGATCACGCTGGCGCGCGTGGTGCAGGCGGGCGTGGTGCCGATGGACACCGCCGCCGTGGCGTCCGAATTGCAGAAAACCTGGAACCGCGAGGACGCGCTGCAATGGGCCGAGGTCTACACCAAGGTGTTCCCGTCGTACCAATTGTTGATCGAAAGCTATGGCAAAGCCCAGGAAGTGGTGAAGAATAACGAAGTGCTGGATTCGCAGCGCTGATCCGCGTCCCGCGGTTCACCGTCCGGGAGCCTGGCCCCGGGCGGCTTTCCAACCACTCAGGATCCCCATGAAAACCTGCATCAACCGATTGCTGCTGGCGGCCGCGCTGGCCGGCGGCGCCGCACAGGCCTTCGCCGCGGGCGTGGACTATCGCATCGACCCGGAACACACGGAAGTGGTGGTGACGTGGAGCCACCTGGGCTTCTCCACGCCGTCGGCGCATGCCGGAGGCATACAGGGCGTGGTCCGCTACGACGCCGCCAACCTTTCCGCCTCGTCCGTCAAGCTGGACGTGCCGCTGACGAATTTCACTTCGCACATTCCCAAACTGGACGAAATGCTGCGGGGGCCGGAGTTCTTCGAGGCCGGCAAGTATCCCGCCATCGGCTTCGAAAGCACTTCCGTCGAGGACAAGGGCAACGGGCTGCTGCTGATCCACGGCAAACTGCGCATCAAGGACCGGGAGAAGCCCGTCGTGCTGGAGGCCAGGCAGAACAAGGCTGGCGTGCACCCGAGGGCCCAGCGGCCGGCGATCGGCTTCGATGCGTCCACGGTGGTCAAGCGCAGCGATTTCGGCGTGGACGCATACGCGCCCGGCGTCAGCGACGACGTCGCGCTGCGTATTACCGTCGAGGCCTTGGCCGACGCGGCGCGCTGAGCGCGCCATCGCAAGAAGAAGAGGGCGCCCAGCCATCAACGGTCAAATAACTGTTTGCTGACAATAACTTAGAGCGCCAGACATTGCCGGGGTTCCGGCAATGTCTGCGCCTGGATCCACGGCCCGCCACCCGCCGCGGCCGATCCGGGACCGGCCGCGGCGGGCAGGGTCAATGCCCGCCGTAGATGTTGCCCGCGATGCCGCCCGCGACGCCGCCGATGGCGGCGCCCGTCCATCCGCTGCCGCCCGCGATCGCGGCGATGCCCGCGCCGGCGGCGGCGCCGATGGCCGCGCCCGACAGGGTGCCCTGCTGCTTGGAGCTCATGTTCGTGCAGCCGGCAAACGAAACCATCGCAATGCCGATGACTATCGATCTGATCATTTTCATGGCGGACTCCTAGGGCGCGCGTTTCGTGCCGGGCACGACGATTTCGAACCAGAGGGTTTCAACCACCGGGCGGTCCAGCTTCGCGGGATTCGCCGCATACCAGTTGTCCAGGCTTTCGCGCACGGAGTCCAGGGTCTGCTCCTGGAGTCCCCTGGCAAAGCGCGGGATGAGCGTCTGGGCGTCGGTGGGGGCGTGGCGCCGTTGGTAGGCCTGCTCCACTTGAAGAAGATTCGCCATGCCCAGGAGGTAGGCTTTCTTCAGATTCGCGTCGGACTCCGTCCACTGCTTGCCGGTGATGATGGGGGCTCCCTCGGGCGTTGCCGCCGTGCCGGGAGTGGCGACCAGCAGCGAGAGGACCAGGGCTGCCGGACCGAACAGGTGTTTCACTTTCATCGCATCGCTCCTCAAGGGAACAGAGATAGAAAAACAACCTTCTGACGCCATGCACGCGGTTCGCTCATGAGGGCGAGCGATAAGCGGTATCGGTAAATTTAGGCTTGAAAACAGGCTCGCGCAAGGGGAGGAATGCGTGCGCCGCAGCGATATGCGGGCGCGATTTACCCAACGGGAATGATTGGTGTAGAGTTTCATTAAATAAAATCTAGTTTATTAAATGAAACAACTGACCATGAACGATTCCCCTGAAGCCAGACTCGTCGCCCACCTTTCCCGCCTGCGCCGGCAGGCCATCGTCCCGAGCACGCGCGAGCGGCTGGCCCAGGCCTTGCTGGACTGGTTCACGGCGGGCTGGTCCGCCGGCCACGCCGCCGCGGCGGACCGGTACCGCCGCGTGGCCGAAGACTGCCACCCCGGCCACGGGGCGGCGCCGGTGTTCGGCCATGCGGCAATGAACGCGAACGGCGCGGCGTTCGCCAATGCCGCCATCGCGCATATCCGCGAGATCGACGATGCGCATCGCGCCGCCATGCTGCATCCGGGCGTGGTGTCGATCACGCCGGTGCTGGCCCTGGCGGCTGGCGGTGCGTTGACCCGACGCCAGGTCGCGGATGGGATCATCGCGGGCTATGAAGTGTGCTTGCGGGTGGGCGAGGCCTTGGGCGCCGGACATGCGGCCGGCTTCCATGCCACGGCGACGGCGGGCGCCACCGGCGCGGCGGCGGCCGCGGGCGTGGCGCTGGGCCTGCCGTCCGCGCAACTGCACCACGCGCTGGGCATCGGCGCCACGCAGGCCGCGGGCCTGTGGCAACTGGTGGACGACGGCGCGCATGAGTCCAAGTCGCTGCACCCGGCCTTTGCCGTGCGCAACGGGATGGCGGCGGCCTATGCGGCGCGCGCGGGCCTGCCCGGGGCGCGCCGCTACGTCACGGGCGCGCGCGGGCTGTACCGGCTGCTGGGAGGAGACGGCCCGCTAAACGCGCTGGACGGCGGCCTGGACGCGCCGGAGCGGCTGAATACCGCCACCATCAAGGCCTGGCCTTGCTGCGCCCAGCTATTCACGCCGCTGGACGCGATCCGCGACCTGCTGGACGCCCACGGCACGGCGCCGGATGAAATCGAGTCGGTGGACGTGGAGATCTTCACGCACGCGCTCAAGATCGCGGGCGTGGACTGGCCCGCCAAGCCCGCCGAGACCTGCTTCAGCCTGCGCTACGTGGCTGCGCGCCTGCTGCTGTCGGGCAAGCTGGGCATCGAGGACATGGAGGCGCCCGATCTGCAGGCGGACGAGCTGCTGGCCATGGCGCGGCGTATCACGGTGCGGACCAGCGAGGAGTTCCAACGGGAATTTCCGCGGCTGCGCCCCAGCCGCGTCACGCTGACGCTGAAGAACGGCCGCAAGCTCGAGGCGCTGAGAAAGCTGCGCCGGGGCGATCCGGAAGACCCCTACACCTGGACCGCGCTGCAGGCGCGCATGCGCGCCTTCGCGCCCATGATGGACGACGCTTCGGCCGCGGCCATCGTGGCCTGGTGCGAACGCTTCATCGACACCGGGCAGGACGGCGAGGCCTGCGCGCCGCCGCCGGCGCTGTTCGGCCCTGCAAGGCCGTAGCAGAAGGCGGGCCGCGGCCTCAGGGACAGGCCTTCGGCGTCCAGGCCGCGGGCGGGGTGGTGCGGAATCCCTGCTGCGCGAGTTCGTGGCGGGCGATCTCCACGGCCTTGCGCTGCGCGGCCTCGTTGTGGCGCGAGGCCAGGCCCAGCACCACCAGCGCGCCGACGAAGGTATCGTCGCCGTCGAAGACCGGGACGGCCACCGACGCCATCTCCGCCACCCGTTCCGAGCGGGTCATGGCATAGCCTTTTTCATGGATGTCGCGTTCCAGCGGCGTCGAACCGCCGGTGTAGGCGCGCAGCACGTGCGCCGACGAACCGCCGTCCTTCAGGCTGATCCGCTTGCCCACTTCGACATGGTGGCGCACTTCCTTGGAGGTGTTCTCGCGGTACAGGCAGATGCGGTCGTCGCCGCTGCGCACGTAGACCGCCACGGTTTCGCCGGTCTGCTCCATGACGTTGCGCAGCACCGGCTGCAGGCGCGAACCGAGGTCGAAGGTGTCGCGATACAGCATGCCCATGTGCAGGAGCGCCGGTCCCAGCGCGTAGGTGCTGCTGTCGTAGCGATGAATCATGCGCGCCTTGGTGAACACGCCCAGCAGGCGCAGCAGGGTGGCTTTGTCCAGCCCGGTGCGGTCGGCCAGGTCGCGCAGCGACAGGCGCGGGCTGTCCTCGCTGAAGCACTCCAGGATGGAGATGCCGCGTTCGAGCACGCCGGCGGGCGGCTTAGGGGATTTCTCGCTTGACACGGTTTCCTATGCTTCCTTATAGTTTCGATCAATAAAACATATTTTAATCAATGAAATGAAAAGCGGCTACCGGACCAGGGACTTCCGCCTTCATTCACCAGGAGGCCAGCATTGCGCAGGATGGGTTCAGGGCCCGGCCGCGCGATCCACAGCATTATGCCCAATCAGATCGATGCATTCCCGGCGGCGCTGGCCGCCATCGTCGGCCAGGACCATGTCTTGACCGGGGTAGCGGACACCGCCCGCTACACGGCGGACTGGCGCCGCAATTTCCCCGGCGCCGCGCTCGCCGTGGCGCGTCCTGCCTGCACGGAGCAGGTGTCGCGCGTGGTGGCGCTGTGCGCGCGCCATGGCGTGGCGGTGGTGCCGCAGGGCGGCAATACCGGGCTGGTCGGCGGATCCACGCCCGATGCCTCGGGCCGCGAATTGGTGCTCAGCCTGGACCGCATGGCGGCGGTGCGGCGCGTGGACGCGCTGGACAACAGCATTACGCTGGAGGCGGGCTGCACCGTCCTGGCGGCGCAGCAGGCGGCCGCCGGCGTGGGCAGGCTGTTCGCCTTGTCCCTGGCGTCCGAGGGCAGCGCCACGGTGGGCGGCGTGGTGTCCACGAACGCGGGCGGCGAACAGGTGCTGCGCTACGGCAATACGCGCGACCTGACGCTGGGCCTGGAGGTGGTGCTGGCCGACGGCAGCGTGCTGGACCAGTTGGGCACGCTGCGCAAGGACAATACCGGCTACGACCTCAAGCAGTTATTCATCGGCGCGGAAGGAACGCTGGGCGTCGTCACGGCGGCGTCGTTCAAACTGTACGCGCAGCCCGCCAAAGTGGTGACCGCCTGGGTCGCGGTGCCCACGCCGCAGGCGGCGGTGGACCTGCTGGCCCGCCTGACCGGCGCCGTGGGCGAGCGCGTCACCGCCTTCGAGCTCATCGGCCGCCAGACGCTGGTCCAGGTGCTGGCGCATCCGCTCGACGGCATGCGCAATCCGCTGACCATGGATACGCCGTGGTCGGTGCTGTTCGACGTCTCGGAAACCTCGGCGCGGATGGATCCCGAGCCCGCGGTGCATGCCGTGCTGGAAGCCGCCATGGAGGCCGGCGCTGTCACCGATGCGGTGATCGCGGCGTCCGGCCGCCAGGCGCACGAACTGTGGGCGCTGCGCGAGCACGTGCCGGAGGCCCAGCGGCTGGACGGCCCGTCCATCAAGCACGACATTTCCGTCGCGGTGTCGCGCGTTCCCGAATTCATCGCCGCGGCCGGCGCGGAGCTGGAGGCATTGATGCCCGGCATTCGGATCGTGTGCTTCGGACACGTGGGCGACGGCAACCTTCATTACAACCAGAGTAAGCCGGCCGGCATGGACGACGCCGCGTTCCGGGCGCGCGAGGACGCGGTGCACGACGTGGTGCATGCCGTGGCCGCGCGCCTGGGAGGATCGATCTCCGCCGAGCACGGCATCGGCCGGCTCAAGCAGCAGGCCTTCCTGCAGTTCAAACCCGCCGTATCCGTGGAAGTCATGCAGCGCATCAAGCATGCGCTGGACCCCCGCGGCACGTTCAACCCGGGCCGCCTGTTGCCGCGTCCCGCCCACCAGCCTTCCTAACCACCCAGGATCCCGCCTCATGTCCGTTTCCGTTTTCGATATGCAATCGCTCCAGCACCTGTGGAGCACCGATGAGCTGCGCGCCATCTTCTCCGAGGAAAACCGCATCCAGAAGTGGCTGGATTTCGAGGCGGCGCTGGCCGAAGCGCAGGCCGAGCTGGGCATCATCCCCGCCGAGGCGGCCCGCGAGATCCGCGCCCAGGCGCAGGCCGGCAACATCGACATCGCCCAGATGTCGGCGGAGATCCGCCGTATCAAGCATTCGCTGGTGCCGGCGCTCAAGCAATTGCAGGCGCGCTGCGGCGAAGACCACGGCGAATGGCTGCACTACGGCGCCACGACCCAGGACGTGGTCGACACCGGCGTCGCACTGCAGCTCAAGGAGGTGCACGCAGTGATCCTGCGCGACATGGCGGCCGTGGGGCAGGAGCTGGCGCGGCTGGCCCAGGCGCATCGGGACACGCCCATGGCGGGGCGCACCCACGGGGTGCAGGCCTTGCCCATCACCTTCGGCCACAAGTGCGCCGTGTGGCTGGACGAACTGTCGCGCCATCACGAGCGGCTGAAGGAGTGCGAGCCGCGCGTGCTGGTGGGCATGGTGGTGGGCGCCGTCGGCAGCCAGGCGTCGCTGGGCGAGCAGGCCGAAGAGGTGGAGCGCCGCACGCTCGCCAGGCTCGGACTGGCCGCGCCGTCCATCAGTTGGGCGCCCGCGCGCGACCGCTTCACGGAATACGCGCTGCTGCTGGCGATGCTGGGCGCCACCCTGTCCAAGATCGGCAACGAACTCTTCAATATGCAGCGCAATGAATTCGCCGAAGTGGAAGAGGCGTTCTCGGCTGGCAAGCTGGGTTCCTCGACCATGCCGCACAAGCGCAACCCGACTTCGGCCGAGAACCTGGCGGGTCTGTGCCGGCCGCTGCGCGCCGGCGCCGCGCTGATGCTGGAAGGCATGGTGCAGGAAGGCGAGCGCGACGGCATCGCCTGGAAGATCGAATGGAAGGCGCTGCCCGAATGCTGCCTGATCGCCGGCGCCATGCTGTTCCAGGCGAAGAACCTGCTGGCCGGGCTGCGGGTGGACGGCGAGGCCATGGCGCTGAACCTGGACCGCATGCGCGGCTATCTGCTGTCCGAACACGTGATGCTGGAACTGTCGGAGCGCGTGGGCAAGCAGACCGCGCACGAATGGATCTACGAAGCGTCCATGCACGGCATCACCAACAAACTCGATTTCGCCCAGGCGCTGCGGCAGCACAAGGACCTGGCCAGCCTGCTGGGCGAAGACGAGATCCAGCGCCTGACCGATCCGGCGGGCTACCTGGGGCAGTGCGCCGCCTCGGTCGACCGGGTGGTGCAAACGCAGCGAGCCGCCTGGCTGGGCGCCTGAGGGCGACGGCCGGCATACGAAAAACGACAGGAGACAAAACACCATGCGCATTTCTTCCTCCAACCCTCGCGGCAGGCGTCGCGCCCTGCGCGCCACCCTGGCCGCGGCGCTGTCCATGACGGCCCTGGCCGGCGGCGCCGCCAGCGCCGCGTATCCCGAGCGTCCCATCACGCTGGTGGTCGGTTTTCCGCCCGGGGGCGGGGGCGACCTGTACGGGCGGCTGATCGCGACGGCCATGGGCAAGACCATCGGCCAGACCGTCATCGTCGAGAACCGGCCGGGGGCCGGCGGCAACATCGCGGCCGGCCTGGTCGCCAAGGCCGCGCCCGACGGCTATACGGTACTGCTGGCCATGAGCGGCAACCTGGCGGTGTCGCCCGCGCTCAAGCCCCAGACCCTGCCGTACAAGGTGCCGGACGACTTCGCGCCGGTGGGGCTCATCCTGGAAGCGCCGCATGGCCTGTTCGTGGCGAGCCAGTCGCGCTTCAAGACGGCGCAGGAAGTGATCGACGCGTCCCGCCAAAAGGAGATGACCTTCGCGTCGACCGGCACCGGGGCGGCGGCCCATATCGGCATGGAAACCATCAAAGAGCTGGGGCACCTGAAGCTGCTGCACGTGCCCTACAAAGGGTCCGGTCCCGCCATCACGGACATGATAGGCGGGCAGGTGGACATGTTCTTCGCTACCGCCTCGCCGTTGGTGCCGCAGGTGCAGCAAGGCCAGTTGCGCGTGCTGGCCCTGACCGGCAGCCAGCGCAGCCCCGTGCTGCCGGACGTGCCGACCTTCAAGGAGCTGGGCATCGATATGACGATGACCCAGTGGTATGGGCTGGCCGCGCCGGCCGGTACGCCGCCCGAAGCATTGAAGGTGCTGTCCGACAACCTGTCGCGCGCGCTGAAGGATCCGGCCGTGCAGAACACCATCCGCAAGGACGCCGCGATGGAGCGCGACCTGCCGCTGGATCAGTTCAGACAGTACATTGTGGAAGACATCGCCAACTACCGCAAAGCCGCCACGCCCGACCTGCTGAAGCAGATCGGCCAATAGCAAGTCGTTCTTTTTCCTGACTTTTCCGGAGATTTCCTCATGCTGCAGAACTGGACCGAGACGCTCGCCAACAACCGCAAGGCCGGCGAGCAACTGGGCAAGCACAACCCGCAACTGCTGACCGCGTTCCGCGCGCTGAACCAGGCGCAGGGCGCCACCGGCACGCTGGACGCCAAGACGCGCGAGCTGATTGCGCTGGCCGTGGCCGTCACCACGCGCTGCGACGGCTGCATCGCGGCGCATGCCGACGCCGCCCGCAAGGCCGGCGTGACCGAGGCCGAATTGAGCGAGGCGCTGGCGACCGCCATCGCGCTGAACGCGGGCGCGGCCTATGTCTATTCGCTGCGCGCGATGGACGCGCTGTCGGCCGGCCAGGCTTGAGGGGAGGGCGCTCATGTACACCACCCTGATCGATGCGGAACACCTGGCCCGCGCGCTGGCGGGGCCGGGGCGTGACGGCGTCCTGGTCCTGGACTGCGGTTTCGACCTGGCCGATCCGGGCGCGGGACGGCGCCATTACCAGGCGGGCCGCATTCCCGGCGCGGCCTACGTGCACCTGGACGAGACGCTCAGCGGCGCCAAGACCGGAATGAACGGACGCCATCCGCTGCCGGACCGCCAGGAATTCGCGGCGGCGCTGGCGGCGCTGGGCGCCAGCGCCAACACGCAGATCGTCGCCTACGACGACGCCGCGGGCATGTACGCCGCGCGCCTGTGGTGGCTGCTGCGCTGGATCGGCCACGATGCCGTGGCTGTACTGGACGGCGGCATCGGCGCGTGGAAGGCGGCCGGCCAGCCGCTGTCCACGGAACCGCTGGCGCTGCGCGCGCCCGGCGATCTTGCGGCGCGCGACGGCCGCCAGCGCACGCTGACGCACGCGGAAATGCGCGAAGTCCTGGCGTCTGGCGGCCGCGTGGTGCTGGACGCCCGCGCGCCCGACCGCTACCGCGGCGAGAACGAAACGCTGGACAAGGTGGGCGGCCATATTCCGGGCGCGCGCAACCGGTTCTTCCGCGATAACCTGGGCGCCGACGGGCGTTTCCTGCCGGCGGAGCAACTGCGCCAGGCGTTCACCGAACGGATGGACGGCCGCGCGCCCGAGGCCGTGGTCAACCAGTGCGGCTCGGGCGTCACGGCCTGCCACAATCTGCTCGCCATGGAGATCGCCGGCCTGTCCGGCGCGGCCTTGTATCCCGGCTCGTGGAGCGAATGGAGCGCCCAGCCGGGCGCGCCGGTCGCCACGGGTCCCGACGCCTAGCAATATGAATCGCGACACCGCCTTTTCCCCGCGGCCGGACACCGGCCGCAAGCCCCACAGCGCCCATTGGGGCGTGTTTTCCGCCGCCTGGAAAAACGGCGTGCTGGACGTCCGGCCGCATCCCGGCGATCCGGATCCGAACCCGCTGATCGACAACTTCACCAATGCGCTGGACCATCCGGTCCGGGTCACCGCGCCCATGGTGCGGCGCGGCTGGCTCGAACGAGGGCCGGGCCCGGACGCGCGCCGGGGGAGCGACGGCTACGTGCGCATGGAATGGGACGAAGTGCTGGACCTGCTGGCGCGCGAGCTGGCGCGGGTCAAGACGCGGCACGGGCCCGAGGCGGTGTTCGGCGGGTCCTACGGCTGGTCCAGCGCGGGCCGCTTCCACCATGCGCAAAGCCAGGTGCACCGGTTCCTGAACACGGCCCTGGGCGGCTACGTGCGTTCGGTCAACAGCTACAGCGCCGGCGCCTCCGCCGTGATCCTGCCGCACATCCTGGGCAGTATGGACGACGTGGCGCGCCGCAACGTGACCTGGGAGCAGATCGTCGACCACACAGACGTCGTGCTGGCGTTCGGCGGCATGGCGCTGAAAAACTCGCGCGTGGCCAGCGGCGGGATCAGTCGGCATATCGAACGCGAGTCGATGCGCCAGGCGGCGGCGCGCGGCTGCCGCTTCATCAACATCAGCCCGCTGGCCTCGGACTTTCCGGACGACGCCCAGGCCGAATGGGTGCAGGCCGTGCCCGGGACCGACGTAGCGATGATGCTGGCGCTGGTCCACGAGCTGGTCGCCAACGGTCTGCACGACCGGGCCTTCCTGAACGAATTCTGCGATGGCTGGGACGCCTTCGAAGACTATCTGCTGGGCCGCCGGGACGGCCAGCCCAAGACGCCGGCGTGGGCGGCGCCGCTATGCGGCGTGCCCGCCGAATGGATCGCTCGCACGGCTCGCAGCCTGGCCGGCAAGCGGGTGCTGGTCACCGTGGCGCATTCGCTGCAGCGCGCCGAACATGGGGAGCAGCCGGTCTGGATGGGGGCGGTGCTGGCGGCCGCGCTGGGGCAACTGGGCCTGCCGGGCGGCGGCTATGCCTACGCGCTGGGCACGTTGGCGCACTACGGCAAGCGCAGCAACGCCGTGCCGGTGGCCTCGCTGCCGCAGGGCGTGAACGGCGTGAAGGCGTTCATTCCGGTGGCACGGATCTCGGACATGCTGCTGCACCCGGGCGTACCCTTCGACTACAACGGCAAGCGCATGCCGTATCCGCATATCCGCCTGGCCTATTGGGCGGGCGGCAATCCCTTTCACCACCATCAGGACCTGGCGCGCCTGAGGCGCGCCTTCGCCACCCTGGACACCTTCGTGGTGCACGAGATCGGCTGGACCGCCACGGCCCGCCACGCCGACATCGTGCTGCCTTGCACGATGACGCTGGAGCGCGAGGACATCGGCGGCGCGCCCACGGACCCGCTGATGGTGGCCATGCACCGCCTGGCCGAGCCCAATGGGCTGGCGCGCGACGACTACGACATCTTTGCCGACCTGTCGGCCCGGCTGGGCACGCGCGAGGCCTTCACCGAAGGCCGCAACAGCCGCGAATGGCTGCGCCACCTGTACGAGAAGACCCGCGTGGCGCTGCGGGAACGCGGCCTGGACGCGCCGGATTTCGACGAATTCTGGACGCGGGGCGAGCTGGTCCTGCCGCAGCAGGACGACGACGGCGGCATTCTGCGCGCCTTCCGCGACGATCCAGCAGGCAAACCTCTGCCCACGCCCAGCGGCAAGGTGCAGATCAGTTCGCCGGCGGTGGCGGGCTTCGGCTATGCCGACTGCCCGGGCCATCCGGCTTGGCTGCCGCCGGCAGACGCGCCCACGCCGGAGCACCCCTTGTTCCTGGTCGCCAACCAGCCGGCCAGCCGCCTGCACAGCCAGTTCGATTTCGGCGCGCACAGCGTGTCGCAGAAGCAGGAGGGCAGGGAAGTGTGCTCCCTGCATCCGCAGGACGCCGCCGCCCGCGGCATCGCCGACGGCGACGTGGTGCGTCTCTTCAACGCGCGCGGCGCCTGCCTCGCGGCCGCGCGCCTGACCGACGGCATCCGGCCGGGCGTGGTGCAACTGCCTACGGGCGCCTGGTACGACCCGGACGACGCCGAGGCCGAGCATCCGCTTTGCGTGCACGGCAATCCCAACGTGCTGACGCGCGACGCGGGAACCTCGTCCCTGGCGCAAGGCTGCTCCGGTCAGTTGACCGCGGTGCAGGTGGAGCGCTACCCAGGCCCGGCGCCGCGCGTGCGCGCGCACGAGCCTCCGGCCTTCGTCCAGCGTCCGTAGCCGGCAATGCGGATCGGGGAGTTTTGTAACGCCGGGTGAGCCGCGCTCGCGGCTCTCGGGCGGCGGGTTACAGACACTCCCAACTTTCATCAAATAAAACAACATTCGCAGGGCAACTGATTTAGTTGTACACATTGCTTACGGCGGCGTCCGGCAGCATGGCGCCTCAAGGCCGGCAGCGATAGAAGACAAATAAATCGGAGGAGGAGTCATGCGTACGTTCAATCGCAGGGCCGCCGCATTGCTGGCGAGCGGATTGATGGCGTTGCTGGTGGGTTGCGCCGCGCCGGGAAGCAAGAAAGACACGATCGACATGGCGGGGCTGTCCCAGCCCGTGGAGATCGTGCGCGACCGCCACGGGGTGTCGCATATCTATGCGCAGAACCAGGACGACCTGTTCTTCGCGCAGGGTTTCAGCGCCGCGCGCGACCGGCTGTGGCAGTTGGACTTGTGGCGCCGCCAGGGCGAAGGCAAGATGGCCGAGCAGTTCGGCCCCCGTTTCGTCGAACAGGACCGCGCCGCGCGCCTGTTCCTCTACCGGGGCGACCTGCAGGCCGAGTTCGCCAGCTACCACCCGCAGGGCAAGGCGATCCTGACCGCGTTCGCCGCCGGCATCAACGCCTACGTCGATTGGGTCAAGGCGCATCCCGACCAGATGCCCCCGGAGTTCAAGCTGACGGGCACCGAACCCGGCTACTGGAGCCCGGAGACCTCGCTCGTCCGCATCTACGGCCTGACGCGCAACCTCACCGAGGAAGTCAGGATGGCGCAGCGGGTCGCCGCGCTGGGCTTGAACGCCGTCCAGGGGCTCAGCACCTTCGAACCGCCCCTGGCCCTGCAAGTGCCGGCGGGCCTGGACGTGAAGCTGTTCGACAATACCGTGCTCGCCAGCTACAACCTGGCGCGCAACGGCCAGAAGTTCGTCGCGGCCGATTTCCCGCGCAGCCCCCTGGCCGAGGACCAGCGCGCGACGCTCGCCCGCAGCCTGTCGGCGGGCATGCTGGCGTCCCTGGACCCGGCGTTCGATCCCATGGCGGCCCGCTACGAAAGCAACAACTGGACCATGAGCGGCCAGCATACGGCCACCGGCAAGCCCATCCTGGCGGGCGACCCCCACCGTTCCATCACCATGCCGTCGCTGCGCTACATGGTGCACCTGAACGCGCCGGGCTGGAACGTGATCGGCGCCGGAGAGCCGGCGCTGCCCGGCGTGTCCATGGGGCACAACGACCGCATCGCCTTCGGCCTGACGATCTTCGCGTTCGGCGACGAGGAGGACCTGTACGTCTACGACACCAATCCCGCCAATCCCAACGAATACCGCTACCGGGGCGGCTGGGAAAAGATGCGCCAGGTCGACGAGTCCATCCCGGTGCGCGGCCAGGCGGCGGCGGTGCGCCAACTGAAGTTCACCCGCCACGGTCCGGTCATCCATGAAGATCCGGTGCGGCACAAGGCCTATGCCCTGCGTGCGGCCTACCTGGAATTCCCCGGCACGGCCGCCTATCTGGCCAGCCTGCGGCTGAACCAGGCGCAAGACTGGAACGAGTTCGTCGCGGGCATGGAAAAGCACTACACGCCGAGCGAGAACATGGTCTACGCCGACGTGGACGGCAACATCGGCTGGTTCGGCGGCAGCATCGCGCCGATACGTCCGCGCGCGGACTGGTCCGGCATGCTGCCCGTGCCCGGCAACGGCGATTTCGAATGGCGCGGTTTCCTGGCCGGCAGCGCGCTGCCGCGGGCCTACAACCCGCCCGAAGGCTACGTCGCCACCGCCAACGAATACAACCTGCCGGCCGACTTCCCCTACAAGGAAATGTCGGCGCGCACCTGGGCCGAGCCTTATCGCGTCCAGCGCATCCGGGAGGTCATCGCGGACGGCAAGGGCCTGACGGTGCAGAATTCGCAGGCGCTGCAGTTCGACAATCTGTCGATTCCGGCGCGCACCCTGGCGGGCTACGCCAAGGCCCTGAACTCGGCCGACCCGGGGCTGGGCCAGGCGCTGGGCCTGCTGAAGGACTGGGACTACCGGACGGTCACGGAAAGCCGGGCCGCCACGGTCTACGAGTTCTGGCTGCCCGAGGTCGTCAAGCGCGTGTCCGACCTGTACGTCCCCCCCGCCGGCCGCGGCGTCTTCGGCGAGCTGTCCACGCGCAAGACGCTGGAAAAGCTGGCCGCGCCGGATGCTGCCTTCGGCCCGATGCCGGAGCAGGGCAGGGACGCGCTGCTGCTGGAGGCGCTGGGCGACGGCATGCAGAAGCTGCGCGCCAAGCTGGGCACGGATCCGGCGCAGTGGCAATGGGGCAAGCTGCACCACATCCAGTTCGAGCACAGCCTGGCCGGCCTGCTGCCCGCCGAGACAGCCAAGGCCTACGGCACGCCGCGCTATCCCGTCGGCGGCGACAACGACACGGTGCATCGCGGCACGTTCCGCAAGAGCGACTTCCGCCAGATCAGCGGCGCGTCGTACCGCCAGGTGATCGACGTGGCCGACTGGGACAACTCGCGCGTCCAGAACGTGCCGGGACAGTCCGCCGATCCCCGCAGCCCGCACTACCAGGACCTGCTCAAGGGCTGGGCCACCGGGGAATACTTCCCCATGGCGTTCAGCCGCGCCAAGGTGGATAGCGAGAAGGCCGACACGCTGACGCTGAAGCCTGCCGGGAAGTGATGCGCGGGCTTGCCTTGCGGCGTCGGCCGCAAGGCGCGCGAGCCCCTTGGACGGCCCCTTTCGGGGCCGTCGGTTCGAGGATCAGGCGAAGAAGCAGGGCAAGGAAGCAGGGTGGGGCGAGCCGAAAGGGAGGGGGCCTGGCGAAAAAAGTGCTTACGCACGGTTGCCGAGATGAACAGCCCCCTCCAGCTAAGGTCTAGTTTCTGGCTGGATTCCGCGAGGAACCAGTCGACTGGAGGTACAGACACCGATGCGTTATTCGCCGTCATGCAACACTGAAACGCAGCATCAATCACCATCCGGCCGGCCGATGAGCTGGCTGCAGGAGCGCCGGCAGTTCGTCAAGGCGCTCCTGTCCAATCCCACGGCCATCGGCGCCGTGGCGCCGTCCGGCCCGGCGCTGGCCGCGGCCATCACTGCGTCGATTCCGCCCGATGCCGGAAAAGTCCTCGAACTGGGCTGCGGCACGGGCGTCTTCACGCGCGAAATGCTGCGCAAGGGCGTCGACCCGGCCCGTCTCGTCCTGGTGGAGCAGGACGAGGCGATGAGTTCCAGCCTGCGGATGCAGTTCCCCCAGGCTGCCGTGCTCCAGGTTTCGGCGCAGGAGCTGTCCCGGCACAGCCATCCGGAAATGGACGGAATCGGCGTGGCCATTTGCGGCTTGCCGTTACGGAACATGAGCGGGGCGCATCACCATCGGCTGCTGACCGCCGTGTTCGACGCCATGTCGGCGGGCGGCTCCATGCAACTGTTCACGTACGGCGTCCGTTGTCCGATCTCAGCGGGCGTGCTGGAGGCTTGCGGGCTGTCGGCCCGGCGGGTCGGATTCGTGCCGTTGAACCTGCCGCCCGCGTCGGTGTTCAGCGTGGCGAGGCGGGTATGACCGCCAAGTGCAATTCTGGAGCCTCGAGGGTGAGTCTTCGGAGCTTCCTGCATCCTTCGGTCAGGAAAGATCGCCCGAGGGAACCGCCATTCGGCTTCCTTTGAGCGTAATACGCATAATGTGTATTATGTAAAGTGACAAATAGGCGTGATTTAGGGGCGCGGCATGCACCAAAGCCACGCTGCGACTCCAACGCTCCCCCACAACGCGACGATCAGCCGTTATTCTTGCAATTCAATAGTTCAATGATCATTGTATGATTGAATCATGAATGAAGATCAAGCAGTTTTCGCCCTCGGTGCCCTGGCACACACCCAACGACTTCGCGTGTTTCGCGCACTCGTGGTCGCTGGCCCTGGCGGTCTCACGCCCAGCGTCTTGGCCGATCAGCTCGGCGTCGCACGCAATACCTTGTCCTTCCACCTGAAGGAGTTGTCGCACGCTGGCCTGGTCACCATTGAGCAACAAGGCCGAAATCTGATCTATCGCGCCGACTTCCCGCAGATGAATGGGCTGCTCGGCTACCTCACCGAACACTGCTGCCAAGGTTCCACCTGCGAGGCCTCCGACTCCGGAGCCTGCACTACCTGCTGATCAGGAGCTGTCCATGAAACGCTTTCACGTTCATTTACACGTCGATGATTTGGCCAGGAACATCGGCTTCTATTCGCGGCTGTTTGCACAGGATCCAGCCCGCGTCGAGTCCGACTATGCGAAATGGATGCTGGATGATCCCCCTGTGAATTTCGCCATTTCCACCCGGGGCGCTGCCGCGGGAGTCGACCATTTTGGAATTCAAGCCGAGAACGCCGACGCGTTGATTGCCCTGAAGTCTCGAGCGGAATCAGCCAGCCTGTCTCTGGAGGACCAGGGAGAAACGTCATGCTGCTACTCCCGCAGCGAGAAATACTGGATCACTGATCCGCAAGGCGTGGCGTGGGAGCACTTCCATACGTTGGGGACGATCCCTGTCTATGGAGAGTCGCACGACGCGCTTGCCACCGGCTCGGCCGGCGCCTGCTGTTCGCCTTCTGCGTCCTCCACGGTGCAGGACAACTGCTGTGTCCCGAATACCAAATCCTCCACTCGCTGCTGCTAGGACTTCCCATGTCGCACTCCCCTTTTAACGTGCTGTTTCTCTGTACGGGCAATTCGGCACGCTCCATTCTGGCTGAAGGTCTGCTCAGAGGACTGGGTGGCGAGCGCTTCCAGGCATTCTCCGCTGGCAGTACCCCCAACGGCGAGGTTCACCCGCTGGCGCTCGCCACGCTGAGCGCTTTTTCATTGCCCATCGATGGCTATCGGAGCAAGAGCTGGGACGAGTTCGCCGCACCGGCGGCTCCAAAAATGGACTTCATCATTACCGTCTGCGATAACGCCGCCGGCGAAGTTTGCCCTGTCTGGCCTGGGCAGCCAATGACGGCACACTGGGGCATTCCCGACCCCGCAGCCTATGAAGGAACCGAGGAAGAGCGTCGCAAGGCGTTTCAGGACGCCGCGCGTGTACTCAAGCGCCGCCTCGAGCTTTTCCTGTCTTTGCCCATTGACCGCCTGGATGCCATGTCGCTCCAGACCGAGTTGCGCGGTATTGGAAAAACCCGGGAGTAAGTCGATGTCATCCAGTACACAGGCGGCGTCGCCGGTGCCGCAGGCGAGCGGTGGGATGAGCGTCTTCGAGCGTTACCTGACGCTCTGGGTGTTTCTCTGCATCGTCCTCGGCGTCGCCCTGGGGCAGCTCATGCCCGCCCTATTTCAAACCATCGGGTATCTCGAAGTCGCGCAAGTCAATCTGCCCGTCGGTCTTTTGATCTGGGTAATGATCATTCCGATGCTGCTCAAGGTCGATTTCGGCGCGCTCGGTCAGGTCAAGCAGCATTGGCGCGGCATAGGCGTGACGCTATTCATCAATTGGGCGGTCAAGCCGTTCTCCATGGCCTTCCTGGGGTGGCTATTCATCCGGCAGGTCTTTTCGCCCTGGCTGCCCACCGACCAGTTGGATAGTTACATCGCGGGCCTGATCCTGCTGGCCGCCGCTCCTTGTACCGCCATGGTTTTCGTCTGGAGCCGGTTGACCGGCGGTGACCCGGTGTTCACGCTGTCCCAGGTTGCGCTGAACGACACCATCATGGTGTTTGCCTTCGCGCCCATTGTCGGGTTGCTGCTGGGCCTGTCGGCCATCACCGTGCCGTGGGACACGTTGCTGGTGTCCGTCGGGCTCTACATCGTGATCCCGGTCGTCCTCGCCCAGCTCTGGCGCCGCGCGCTGCTGCGCCGCGGGCAGGAAGCATTCGAAACGGCCCTGGCCCGGATCGGACCGTTTTCCATGGCCGCGCTGCTCTTGACGCTGGTGCTGCTGTTTGCGTTCCAGGGCGAAGCCATCATTGGCCAGCCGCTGGTGATCGCCATGCTGGCGGTGCCGATCCTGATCCAGGTGCTTTTTAACTCCGGGCTGGCGTACTGGCTCAATCGCCGGGTGGGCGAAAAGCACAATATCGCTTGCCCGTCAGCGTTGATCGGCGCGTCGAACTTCTTCGAGCTTTCCGTCGCGGCCGCGATCAGCCTGTTCGGTTTCCAGTCCGGGGCCGCTTTGGCGACGGTGGTGGGCGTGCTGATCGAGGTCCCGGTGATGTTGCTGGTGGTGCGCGTCGTGAACCAGTCCAAGGATTGGTACGACGCGGGCGCCAACCGGGGGTAACCGGTGACAGCAGGAGCACCCGTCCGGGTCGTCGGTAGCCTGGGCACCGCCCAAACGCTGGCCTGGGCCTCGTCCTACTACCTGCCGGCCATGTTGGCGGCGCCGATGGCCAGTGACCTGGGCATTCCAACGCCAACGGTCTACGCGGCCTTTTCCGGCGCAATGGTGGTATCGGCCCTGGCCGGTCCGTGGGCCGGGCAAGCGATCGATCGTCGCGGCGGCCGTGTCGTCCTGGTCGGCACCAGCCTGATATTCGCGCTCGGATTGGCCATGCTTGGATTATCCGAGGGGCTGTGGACGATGGTCGCCGCCTGGCTCATCATCGGCGTGGCGATGGGGGCTGGCCTGTATGAAGCGGCCTTTTCCAGCTTGGTTCGCCTGTATGGACGTCACGCCCGTGGCGCGATCACGGGCATTACCCTGATTGCCGGCTTTGCGAGCACCGTCGGCTGGCCACTGTCTGCCTGGATGGAAACACAGTTCGGATGGCGCAACGCGTGCTTCGGCTGGGCGGGCTTGCATCTGCTGATCGGCTTGCCGCTCAATGCCTGGCTTCCGAAATTGCCCCGCCAGGCAAAACATGAAAGGTCCGCCGTCGCGGATCCAACGAAGGCCGCCTCCTCCCCTTCCCCTGCTCCGACGGCCGGGCGCCACGGGTACGCAACCGCGCTCCTCGCCTTCGTCTTCGCCGCGACCTGGTTCATCAGCACGGCCATGGCCACGCATTTGCCGCGGATGCTGGAGGCTACCGGCGCCACGCTCGCCGCCGCAGTCGCGGTAGGCGCCCTCATCGGTCCAGCGCAAGTGGCCGGCCGCGTACTCGAGTTCGGGTTCCTGCGGCGCGTTCACCCGCTGCTGTCGGCACGCTTGGCCGCATTCGCGCACCCCGCTGGCGTGACCCTGCTGTTGATGGCGGGGCCGGTCATGGCCCCCGCATTTGCGATCCTCCATGGGGCTGGCAACGGCATCCTCACCATCGCGAAGGGCACCTTGCCACTGGTGCTGTTTGGCGCCCAAGGGTATGGCGCGCGCCAGGGGTGGCTGATGATGCCCGCGCGGATCGCCCAGGCGCTTGCCCCGTTGCTTTTCGGGCTGGCGCTGGACGCCTGGGGAGCCAACGCTTTGTGGCTGTCCGGCGCCATCGGTCTGGCCGCCGGTGGCGCGCTGATGCTGCTGCGCGCCCAGCCCCCCAAGTCTTGCTAGGAGAGGTATTGCATGAGTTCCATCGCCATTTATCACAGGCCTGCGGCACGTCGCGCAATGTGCTGGGCCTGATCCGCATTACTACCGCAGCGTCAATCGCGTCTATGCTGATGTGCGGTCCGACACTACTGAAACATCTCTCTCGCCAATCTCGATGGCCTGAACTTCCGGTCTGGCGCAGGCCTCTCGCCCTCCTTCAGCAACTCAATAGATTCCAGGTCGCTCGCAGGGTATCTGCCGCACATATCCCCCCCAGGGGGATATGATGCGAGCATGACGAAACCCGATCCCCACCACCATCACGATGCCGTCGCCAAGCGTCTCAGGCGGGCGGAAGGCCACCTGCGCAGCATTCTGCAAATGATGGAAGACCACCGTTCCTGCCTTGAGCTTGCGCAGCAGTTGCACGCCGTCGAGAAGGCGATTTCACAGGCCAAGAAGGTCCTGATCCAGGACCACATCGATCATTGCCTGCAAGACGCCGTAGGCGATCTGGACGCGGATAAGCAGCGCACCATCGACGAATTCAAAGAGATCACCAAGTACCTGTAAGGGCTATTCCCCATGCTGTCGTTTTCCGAGCTGATTGCTCAGGGCGCTTCGCACGCCTGGCTATTCGTTCCTAGCGCCATCCTGCTGGGCGCCCTGCACGGCCTCGAGCCAGGCCACTCTAAGACGATGATGGCGGCCTTCATCGTCGCGATCAGAGGGACGGTATTGCAGGCCGTGTTGTTGGGGGTCACCGCGACCATCTCGCACACGCTGATCGTGTGGGGCATCGGCCTGGGCGGCATGTACCTGTGGCGAGGCGTGGCGGCAGAGGAGCTGGAGCCCTACTTCCAGTTGGCTTCCGGGGTGATCATCGTGCTGATCGCGGCCTGGATGTTCTGGAGAACCTGGCAGGAGCAGCATGCCGGGGCGCATGACCACTCTCACGACGATCATGAGCACGGCGGGCACACCCACGGCCTGGAGCGGCACGAAATCGACACCGGGCATGGCCGCGTCGCCCTTGAAGTGTTCGAGGACGGCGTACCTCCCCGTTGGCGTCTGACCCGCCTTCGAGGCAGTAACTGGCAGGCGGAGGATGTCGCGGTGACCACCGAACGAACCGATGGCCGTCAGCAGACGTTCCGGTTCGTGCAGAAGGATGGCTACCTCGAGTCCTTGGAAGAGATACCTGAACCTCACGAGTTCATGGTGCGCCTGACATTGGCCCACGGCGGCCACGCCCACGGCTATGACGTCGCCTTTCTGGAGCCGGATAGCCGCCAGCACGACCACATTCACGAAGCGTTGCATGGACTGGATGTCGCCGGTGAAGGTTATCAGGACGCTCACCAGTTGGCGCACGCCAATGAGATCCGCCGGCGATTCGCGAACCGGAATGTGACCAACTGGCAGATCGCCCTGTTCGGTCTTACGGGCGGCCTTATCCCCTGCCCTGCGGCCATCACCGTGTTGCTCCTGTGCTTGCAGTTGAAGGAGTTCACTTTGGGAGCCGTGCTGGTGTTGTGCTTCTCGATCGGGCTGGCGATCACGTTGGTCACGGTCGGGGCAGTCGCGGCGCTCAGCGTGCGGCAGGTTACCCAGCGCGCTCCGTGGTTCAGCGCGATCGCCCAACGGGCCCCCTACCTATCGAGTCTGCTGATCATTGCGGTCGGCATTTACGTGGGAGTCCATGGGTGGCTCGGGTTGCCCCAGGCCGGGGCTGCGGAAGGCGTTTGATCGGGCATCCCTTTCCCTCCCTATAAAAGCGTAAAGAGAAGTTTGGAAAGCGTGCTCTTCAATGGCCATTGCGTCGCGAGCCGAACGCCATGCCTTCGGCTCCGGGCCCCGCCCACCGCACCTCGTCCGGATTCGGTGAAACCAGGAACGCGGCCGTCCAGGCGACAGCCGCCGTTCCGATGATCACCCAGGGGAATACACGTTTCTTGAGGAAATGACTAGACTCAAGCCGATTCGGGCACTATCCAAAAAGCGAAATCTCTCGGGAGTGTTTGCCATGCCGATTCAACCGGCCTATATGCAACACGTCTATGCGGGTCTCGAGCCTCTGCAGGCGTTTGACGTGGTGTACGGCAGTACTTTCGAGCACCGCCTGGTCTCATCGGACTTGGCCAGGATGGAACACCAGCGGCTTGTTCTCGGCGAGGTCCGGCTGGAAATGGGTCGTTACGAATTTCCCGTAATCGCCCAAGGGAGCATGCCCAGGGATGGACTGTGTATTGCGTTCATGGCCGAAGGAAGCGAGGTGACGCGGTACAACACCGCCGTCATCGGAGCGGAGGAAATACAGGTCTATCCTCCAGGCGTGGAGCTTCTGTATCACGCCACCGGACTCTCCCGCTGGGTGAATTTCACCGTGCCGGAAGAGCGCCTTCAGAATGTGGCCCTCACGCGGACGGGACGGCCCCTGCAAATAAGAAAGCGCGCGGCCTATTCCGTGCGCCTGCATTCCGGCGGCCGGCAGGCGCTGGGAACCTTGACGAACGACGCCATGGGAATCGCCCGGCGCCTTTCGGGCGACGGCGGCATGACGCCCGCGCTGGCTGAGAGCGTGTGCGACTCCTTGCTCGCGGGTTATGTCGATGCGCTGTTTTCGGCCTCTCCCCTTCTCCGGACCGACAATCTGCCCGTGGAAGAGCGCCACCGTCGCCTTATTGCCGCATGCGAACGCTTGGTTCTCTCCGGCGAGGCGGCGGATATTGCGCTGAGCGAAGTGGCAAGGCGCAGCGGCTATACCCTGCGTTCCCTGGAGATCATCTTCCGTCGCAGCGTGGGCATGACGCCGGGACGCTGGTTCATGAACGCAAGATTGAATGGCGCCCTACGGGATTTTTTGACTTGCAGTATCGACGCGACCATATCCGATATTGCGATGAAATGGGGCTTTCGTCATATGTCGCGATTCGCCGAATACTATCGGAGAACATTCGGCGAATTGCCGAGGGACACATTGGCTCGCTCGGGAGCGCGGCCCTGATGTCAGAAGCTCACCGCCAGCCCCACCGAAAAGCCCGATACATTGTTGCCGAACACATAGCGCCCCACCAGTCGGGTGCGGGTGATGAACACGTCGTAGGCGCTTGAATCCAGTTCCAGCCCCGCGCCCACCGAAGTCAGGCGGTCGAAGCCGAGGATTCCCTTCTGGTCGCCCAGGAATTCGGAGTGCGTCAGTTCCAGTACGTAGCGCAGCGGCCGCTGCAGCATGACGATGCCTGTGGGTGCGCGATAGCGGGCCCACAGATTGGCGGACTGGGCGACGGCATTGCCGCTGACCGCGGCCGAGCTGTCGAAACTCTGCAGGCGGATGTCGGAATAGCGAAGTTCCACGTCCACTTCGTAGCCCGGACGGTAGTGCTCATAGTCCAGCATGATCGAACCGCCCAGCCCGTATGCATTGAGAGAGCCCCGGTCCAGGAAGTCGATGTCCTTTCCGGTGCGTTGCCCCACGTACCAGCTTGCCGCGCGCAGATCGCTCGTTACATTGCCCAGCGCGAAGTTGAAGATGGGACGCAGCTTGAGTTCGTCGGTCAGCTTGAAATCCCAGCCTATGCCTCCTGTGGCGGAAACGCTGTTCCATTTGGTCGGGATGCGGCGCGCTTCCGCGCCCTGCGTGGCGATGAAGGTCGGATCGTAGCGGCTGGCCGCCAGGACTCCCTCCAGGTAGATCGGGACGGAGTCGGAAATCGTGTCGCCGCCGCCCAACTGCGTCATGAAGAACTCGTTCGAACCCGAGGTCGAGCCGCCGCCGCTGCCTATGTTGAGCGAACTCGTCGTGATATCGGGAACAATGGAAAACGACATCACCGCCAGCACGCCGTTGGCGCGTTTCTGCAGGTCGTCCTTGTTCAGCCGCAGGCCCTGCTGGCCCCACGCCACCGCCGGCGCGCCGCAGGCCGCGGCCAGCATGCATGCGCCCAGGCGCGCGGCTGTCCCCTTCGCCGGTCGCACGATTCGCGTTTCCATGGAAACCCCTTAGTTGGCGCGGCCAACGGGATCGACCATGGATTGCCGCTGCGACACCAGCAAGGCATCGCTCTGGTCGATGCGTATGGTCCCGATCCGCGGGAACTCGAAGTCGATGATGATGTAGAGGGCCGCCGTCATGACGACGGCGGTTCCCGGAGCGCCTTTCTCGTCGGCGCCGCGCCCCAGCCATTTTCCGATCCGCATGGCAATCAGCAATAGCGCGAAGAACACGACAGCCAATCCCGCAAGAAGAAGGGAGTAATTCATTTGGGCACCCCAGGCATCGTCATTGTCCATGGGAAACGCCGGCCGTGTGGAGTCTTCTGTCGAGTCCGGCATCGGTCGTCGGTGAACGAGAGCGGCTCGCCGTGCGCAGCGCCATGCGCCAACAGGCCGCTTGGCAGCGTGACCATGGCCGTCCGCATCATCTCGAGTCGGTGCCCGCCATGAACCAGCGCAGATAGGGATTCGCCTGCGCCAGTTGCGCCAACGCGCCCGCGTTCCCGGCCCACTCTTCCCTGTTCCCCCGGTAGGCCGCCAGCGCGCTGCGATAGAAGAGGTCCAGGGCGCCGCGTTCGTTTTCGACTTCCGCGCTCAAGGCCGGGCCGTCCGCGCCCAGCGGAGGTTCGCCGCGCAGCGCCAACAGGGCCGGCAGCGTGCGCACGATCTCGCGCGGCCTGACCCAGGCGGCGTACTCGATGGCGGGCCGGTCGTCCGTCACGGGCGGCGCGTCTCCCGCGAAGCGCGCCAGCCCTTCCCTGTCCGTCACCCACGTCGCCAGCAGCGCCGCCGGAGAACCGACGCCCACGTCCGCCAGCGCTTGCCGCAACCGCGGCTGGGCCATGCGCCCGGTTATTCGCCCCGCGTCCAGGGGCATGGGCTGCAAGGATCCGATCAACAGCATCTCGTGCAATTCGGTGGTCCACAGCGTGGCGTGGGGAAACACCGCGATGAAGCTGGCCACCAAGGCGCGCGTGTCGTCCAGGTTCTGCGTGGGTAGCGGCAGCCACTGCGCGACGACGCCCTGAGGATTCAGGCGCGCGGCCGCCAGTTGGTAAAAATCGCGGGAATAGAGATTGACCACGCCCGCGGCCGAAGGCGGCGGCGGTTCCAGGGTGATCAGGTCATAGCGTTCCTGGCTGGCCAGCAATTCGCGCCGTCCGTCACGCAAACGGCGGTCCAGGCCCGGATCGTCGGCCGCGCCGAAGCTTCCCTGGAACAAAGCCCCTGCGCGCAGAACGCCAGGCAGCAGTTCCGCCACCACACGGCGGTCCAGGCCGGGATATCGCGACAAGGCGCCCGCCGTAATGCCGGTTCCGTAACCGATCACCAGGGCCGAACGCGGTTCGCCGGCGTGGACGATCAGCGGCAGCAGCGCCTGCAGCCGCATATAGCGCAGGGACGGCATGGCGTCGCCAGAGTTGGAAACCCCTTGGATGTAGAGCCGCCGGAAGCGCCGCTCCCCTGCGCCGCGTTCGACCACGGCGACGGTGCCGCCCTGGCTTTCCTCGTAGAACACCAGTTTGCCGTCCTTGGCGCCCGGCAGCAGCCGCGCCAGGTGATCGGACGGCAGCGCCCAGCCCAGGATCAGCACGGAACCCAGGAGCGCGACCGACACCGCCCGCGCCATCGGCGCTGGGGAGCGCCAGGCCGCCGCGATGCCGATGGCGCACGCGGCCGCGGCCAGGAGGACGAGGCTTCGGACCGTACCGAGGCGCGGCAACAGCACGAAGGCCACGACCAGGGTTCCGGCGATTCCGCCCAGTGTGTTTCCCGCCAGGACCAGCCCCGCGCCCTGCCCTCGCCTGGCCGGAGGCACCGCGATGCGCAGCACGGCCGGGAACGCCGCGCCGAGCAGCAAGGTCGGCACCAGCACCACCACGGCCGCGACGACCGCGAAGCGCGCGCTCATGCCGGCCAGGCCGCTGTCGCTCCAGCGCCGGACCGCGGCCTCGGCCAGCGACTGGGCGTCGATCAGCCACGGGCCCAGCAGCGCCACTTCCAGCAGCGCCGCCACGCCGGCCCCGGCGATCAGCAGCGCGAAGATGCGCCAGGGGTCGCGGAAACGCCGTTCCCAGCGCGCATAAAGCGCCGCGCCCAGCGCCAGCCCGGCGAGGTAGACGGCCAGCACAACGGAGAAGGCGAAAGTCCGCGTGCTCATGAAAGGAACCACCATCTGCGACCACAATACCTCATAGCCCATCGCGATCGCGCCCGCCGCGCTATACAGCCCGATGGCCAGCCAGGCCTCGCTCGACAGGGCTTGGACGTCGGCGGACGCCTCGCGAGCCGCGGCCGGCGCCTGCCGCTGTAGCGCCCAGGCGCCGGCCGCGGCGGCGAGATTCAAGCCCGCCGCCACGCAAGCCGTGCCGAATACGCCATAAGCCGGGATCAGCACGAAGGCGGGCAGCAAGGCGCCGGCGATGGCGCCGGCCGTATTGGCGGCGTACAGGACTCCGCCGGCCCGGCCGACCTGGCCGGCGCCGCAGGCCCGCAACAATACCGGCAAGGTTCCGCCCATCAATATCGGCGGGATCGCCACCACCGCCAGCATCGCCAGCCAGGCAAGCCAGGACCATGCCTGTTCGGCGCGCGCGAACAGCGGCCCGCCATGCGCCAGCGCCCAGGTCACCCCCAGGGCAAGCAAGGCCACGCCGAGTTCGATGCCCGCGTACAGGCGCAAAGGCCGCGCGCTGCGGTCGGCCAGGCGTCCCAGCCAGGCGCTGCCCAAGGCGAGGCCGAAGAAGAACGCGCTGACGGCGACGGCGATGGCGTGGACCTCCACGCCGACGATCAGCGATAGCTGCTTGATCCATAGAATCTGGAAGATCAATGCGGCCGCGCCGGAAAAAACCAACAGGCCCGCCGGGGCCCACAGGCCGACGGCGGGCCGCGCCCGCGTGCCGGCCGAGGCTTGAGCCGGCATGTTCCGCAGCGATGAACTCATAAGTTGCCGCTCTCCAACGTTGGCGAAGCGCGGCGGCGGGTGTAACACCCGCCGCTCCCTTCCCTATTTGCCCTGCTTTTTCGACGCTTCTTCGAACTGCTTTTCGATCGCGCGGTCCACCTCGGCCTGGACCTGGTCCACGCTGAACGAGGCCGGGCGCTGGCTGGGCGGATACTCGATGAACGTCTGCAGGAAATCCGCCGCCTTCATCGACGCCATGAGAACCAGATAGTCGTTCTTGACGAGCCAGTCGTAATACTGGTTGGAGACTACGTCCGCACGCTCGTAAGGATCCATCCGCAGGTTGTACAGCTTCGGCACGCGCAAGCACACGAACGGATCTTTCCAGACAGCGAAACCGCCGGGCGCCTGTTGTTCGCAGAACACGGCCTTCCAGTTCTGGTACCGCATCGCCACCAGCAGGCCGTCGTCGTTGAAGTAATAGAAGTCGTTCCGCGCGCTGTCCGGACTCTTGCCCGTCAGGTAGTCGAGCTGGTTGTAGCCGTCGAGATGGACCTTATAGCTCTTGCCTGCGCCGTTCGGCGTCCATCCCTTCAGCAAACGCTCCTTGACGTCCGTATCGCCCACCGCGGCGAGCAGCGTGGGGAACCAGTCCAGGCCGGAAACGATGCCGGTCTTGACCTCGCCGGCGGGAACGTGGCCCGGCCAGCGGACCATCGCCGGCACGCGATATGCGCCTTCCCAGTTTGAATTCTTCTCGTTGCGGAACGGCGTCGTCGCGGCATCCGGCCAACTGAACTGGTTGGGGCCGTTGTCGGTCGTGTAGACGACGATGGTGTTGTCGGCTATGCCCAGGTCGTCCAGCTTCTTCAACAGCTTGCCCACGTCCTGGTCATGCTCCCACATGCCGTCGGCATATTCATTGCCCGGCATGCCGCTCTTGCCCCGGTGCTCCGGACGAATATGGGTGTACACGTGCATGCGGGTCGTGTTCATCCACAGGAAGAACGGCTTGTCGCCCTTGCCGTGCTTGTCCAGATAGTCGAGCGCCGCTCCCACCGTTTCGTCGTCGATCGTTTCCATGCGCTTGGAGGTCAAGGCGCCGGTGTCCTCGATCTTGCCGTCGGCGCTGGCTTTGATGACGCCGCGCGGTTGGTAGCTTTTGAAGATGGGGTCCTTGGAGTCCTTGGGCCAGTACGGGCGTTCCGGCTCTTCTTCGGCATTCAGGTGGTAAAGGTTGCCGAAGAACTCGTCGAAGCCGTGCTTGGTCGGCAGGTATTCGTCGCGGTCCCCAAGGTGGTTCTTGCCGAACTGCGCCGTGACGTAGCCATGGGACTTCAGCGCCTGCGCGATCGTGATATCGCGGTCCTGCAGGCCGACGGGCGCGCCAGGCATGCCGACCTTGGAGAGGCCGGTGCGGCGCGGCACCTGGCCGGTGATGAAGGTGGACCGCCCCGCCGTGCAGCTATTCTCGGCGTAGTAGTCCGTGAAGATCATCCCTTCCTTGGCGATACGGTCGATATTCGGCGTGGTGTAGCCGACCACGCCCCGGGTGTAAGCACTGATGTTCGCCTGGCCGATATCATCGCCGAAAATGATGAGTATGTTCGGCTTCTTGCCAGCATCCTGGCCCTTGGCCGGCGCGCTCTGGGCATGTGCTCCGCCCATCAGCGCCAAGCCGCTGGCGGCCATCAGCGCCGCTCCTATCCATCGTCTTGCTTTCATCCTGCTCTCCTTGCCCGCGTAGGGCCCCTGGTCGACAGAAACAATCAAGGCTTTTCAAACACGTAGATCCGCTTCCACTCCTTCTCCATATCGACGATCGTCCATCCCTTGCCGCGCGCCTCGTCCAAGGCCTTGTCCAGGCGGCCGAAGCTCGAATTCCGGTCGTAGGCCCACTCGCGCCTGGCGTCGGTGTGATGCACCAGGCCGGCGAAGCGCCTGCCGGGTCCGGCCGCGGTCCACTGCAGCATTTGCAGGTCGCCGTCGGAATTCCCGAACGCCAGGATCGGGCGGCGTCCGATATAGCGTTGAATCGCCACCGGCTTGCCCGGACCGTCGTCGTTGAATTCCAGCTTGGGCTGGCGCATGAGCTGGAATGCGCCGCCCTCGGCCTGGAACTCGGTGGTGAAACCGGTGCCGATGACCTGTTCCGGCGGAATGCCGTAAGCCGCCTGCGTCCACGGGCGCATGAATTCGACTTCGCCGCCGGAGACGATGTAGGTCTTGAAGCCGCGGGCGCGCAGGTAGTCCAGCAGCTCCCGCATGGGCGCATAAGTCATGCTGGTGTAGGGCTCGCCGGTGCGCGGGTGGCGCGCGGCGCGCAGCCAGTTGCCGACGCGCTGCGTGAACTGGTCCACGGTCATGCCGGTGTGGGTGGCGGCGACGATTTCCATCATGCCGCGTTCGCCCGACTTGGCGAGCGCGGCCTGATCTCCTTCCAACACGGCCTTGAACGGTTGCTGGCGGTTCCATTCGGGATGGGACGGCGCCTGGGCGCGGACCTCGTCCAGCGCGAACAGCAGCTCGAAATACATGGGCTGCTCGCTCCAGAGCGTGCCGTCGTTGTCAAAAACCGCGATGCGGGCATCCGGCGCCACGAAATCCGGGCTTCCCGGCCGCGTCACCGAATCCACGAAATCGACGATGGCGCTGCGCGATGGCCCGTCCGCCCAGGACGGCAGATCGGCGCGCGTCTGGGATTGCGGCGCCGCGCAGCCCGCCAGCAGGCACAATGCGCACAGCCACATCCATGCGAGCCAGCGCCGCATCGGTTCGAGTTCATTGAAACGCCGCATCAGCTTCTCCCCATGCGCGCATTGCGCCCTTGGTCCACAGGATTCAGCCCGGCCGGCAAGGCGGCGCGGGCCGGCCGGCGCCTACGCCAGGCTTTGCGCCACGCGCGGCTGCGGGCCGCCAGCCGAGCCCGCCAATCCGCATGTCCTCCGCCCGCGCCGTAGACTTGCCGCAGTGTGTTTTCCGCAAGCTGGCGGTCCCCTTCTGCCATGGGCGCCAGCGCCGCGCGCAAGGCCACCGCCCCGCTGCTGCGCCGTATCCATCGATAGCAATCGCTCAGCACCGGCTGCGTACCGCGCGCTTCGCGGCGCCAGGCGAGCCAATAGCGGGTTTCGCTGGTCCGCCAGCGTGTCCGGCCAGCCCCGGCCGCGGCAATCAGGGCGCGTGCCAGCCGTCTCCACCACGTCCATCCCAGCCACAGCGCCAGTCCCGCCGCGGCCAAGCCGATGAGCGCCGGCATGGCCCATGCCGGCAAGGCCCAGCGCAGGCCATGGCGCAGCCGGGCGAGGTCGTCGGCCAGCGAGAACGGCGGCGCCGCCTGCGGCGCGGCGGCGACTTCGATCTGGCGACCGGGCAGTGTCTTGCTCTGCGGCGCGCCGCTGTGCTCGTCGGCCCAGTTCAGGGTGAGGGGCGGCAGCGCGAAACTGCCGGCTTCCTGCGCGACGTAGTCGGCCCGGTCTATCCGCTGCCCGCCCACGAAGCCGCCGCGCCCATCCGTCAGCGTGACGACCTCGGGTTCGCGCGGATAGCGCTTGAAATGCGGCACGTCCGCAAGCGGGGCCGGCGGCAGGAGCATCGCCTGCACCCCATCGGCCCGCTGGGTGACGCTGCGCGTGACGCGGCCGCCCTGCACCATCGGGTCGGGCGCCAGCGCGAACGCCTGCGTCACGGTCAGTGCGCCCACGACCTTCCCCGGCTGGGCATCGCCGCCGAACACGATGGACAAGGGCGCGCTTTCGGCCGTGACCGGCGCGCCGCCCGGACCCAACTGCGCGGTCACGCTCAAGGCCGGGATCTGGATCGTGCCGGCCGACTGCGCGCTCAGCAGATAGGTGTAGCGCAGGCCGCTCAAGGCCTGGCCGTCCTGGTTGGCGCGCACCAGCTCGGCTTCGCCCGAAGGCGGAGTCACCAGTACGCCGGGCAGGTCCAGCTTGGGCAGCCGGGGCGGTTGCGTGAACCAGGTGGACGTCATCACTTCCAGTTGCAACTGGACCGTGGCGCCGGTCTGCCCCTGCGCCGCCGCCTTGGCGGTCACGCGCAGTACGGGCGCCTCCTGCGCCTGCAGCGGAACGGCCAGCGCCATGGCCAGCAACAGGCTCCAGCGGCGGACCAGGCGCATCATGGCCGCTCCCCTGCATCCTGCACCGCGAACTTGCCGCGCAGAAAGCGGGCGGGCGACAGGCTCAGATTGCGCAGCCAGATGTCCTCCGACGCCGCCTGCTGCACTTGCACCTGCGCAAGCTGGCCGGCCTGGGCGGTCTTGTCGGCGACGGTCCGGTCCGGCGGTTCGGACTGATCGACCTGCTGTTCCTGGCTCATCGCCGCCAGCAGGCGCGTCACGATTCCGCGGTTCACGACCGCCGGCTGCCATCCTGGCTTGAGGGCCAGGGCCCGGTCGTAGGCCGCGAGCGCCGCGTCGTAGCGATGCTGCCGGACTTGCGTATTGCCGATGTAGAAATACGCCTCGGGGCTGGCCAGCCTGGAAAAGGCCGCCAACGCGGCGGCGTAGTCGCCGGCCGCGTAAGCGGCCCGGCCCTTCCAGTACGGATCGTGAAAATGGCCGGCCGCCGCGCTGAAGTCGCCGCGCTCGAAAGCCAGCCGTCCTTGCTGGTCGGGTGTGAGAAAGGCGTCCGCCAGGCGGCCGGCGCGGACCTCCTGCGGGGCTGCGAAGGCGAACACGCCCGCCACCAGGCACGCCTGCCACGTCACCCGCCAACCGCGCCGCAGCGCAAGCAGCGCCAGCAAGGCCAGGGGCCAGCACAGCCAGTAGCCCGCGTCCTTCCAACGCGGCGGCCCGGCCGCGGCGTCCTGCACGGACTCGAAGTGCTGTTGCGCGTGCAGGGTGATCCAATCCAGGTCGTCGGGGGCGGCGGTCAGGCTTCCCAGGGGCGCATCCGCCGCCCGCGCGAGTTCGCGCAGGGCCGGTACGTCCATGCCTCCCTGCGCCTCGCCGCCACCCACCGCCATGATGAGAATCTGCAGATTGCGCGCGGCCTGGGCCCGCTCGCGCACAGGGTCCGGCGCGGGCGCGCCGTCGGTCATGAGCAGCAGCGTGCCGCCGGTGCGTTCGGCCGCCAGCACCTGCGCGGCCAGATCGATGGCGCCGGCCACGTCGCGGCCGTCGCGGTCGATGAGGTCCGTGGACAGGGCCTGGACGAATAGATCCAGCAGATCCTGGTCATCGGTGGGCGGCAGCACGAGATGGCTGCCGCCCGCGTAGACGATCAGGCCCGTCTTCGCGCCGGCGCGGCGCGCGGCCAGATCGCGCACCGTGCGTTTGGCCGCTTCCAGGCGCGACGGCGGCACATCGGTGGCTTCCATCGTGCGCGACAGGTCCACGGCAACGACCAGCGGCGCCACGTTGTCCAGGAAATCGGGCTCGTCCCGCTGCCAGGCAGGCCCCGCCGCGGCCACCGAGCCCAGCGCAAGCAGCAGCGCCGCCAGGTCCAGCGGCCGGGGGCCGCGCGAGCCCGCCGTATGCAGGGTCAGATAAGGCAGCAGTTCGGGGGCGATGCCGCTGTCCCGGCCCGCCGCGCCGCGCTGCGCGCGTCCGGCCACCCACAAGGCGATGGCCAGCGCAACGCCCAACAGGCACCATGGCCGCAGGAAGTGGAAAGCGCTCAGGTCCACGATGCGCCCTCCCTGCCCTCTCCCGTTCCGAGCCGCGCCCGCAGCGCCGCCACGGCGTGCCAGAATCCCAGCAAGGCCAGGGCCGCGGCCAGCGGAACCCAGAAATACTCGCGCTTGGGCTGGTGCCTGAAGGTCTTCACTTCCTGCGGCGTCAGGCGGTCCAGGGTGCTGTAGACCGCTTGCAGCGCGGCCAGGTCGCCGGCGCGGAAGAATCGCCCGCCGGTGGCGCTTGCAATGGATTGCAGCGCGCCAAAATCCACGCGCTCTTCGCCGCCGGCCCGGGGATCGCCGATGCCGATCGTGTGCACGACGATGCGGTGCTCGGACGCGAGCCGGGCCGCCCGCGCCGGCGGTACCGCGCTGCCGGTATCGTTTCCGTCCGTCAGCAGGATCATCACCTTGTCATGCTCTTTGGCCGCGTCCAGCATGCGGATGCCCAGCCCTATGGCGTCCCCGATGGCGGTATTCGGTCCGGCCATGCCTACCGCGGTCTGGTCCAGCAGCAGGTTCAGCGTCGCGTGATCCCGGGTCAGCGGAGCCTGCGGATACGCGCCGGTGCCGAACACGATCAGTCCCAGCCGGTCGTCGCCGCGCTTGGCGATGAAGTCCGCCACCACTGCCTTGACCGCTTGCCAGCGTGTCGCGGGCCGGCCCTGGGCATCGCGGAAATCGGTGCTGTCCATGGACTGCGAGATGTCCACCGCCAGCAGGATGTCGCGCACCGGTTCGGTATGGGTCAGCGGCGGTTCGACCCACTGCGGCCGGGCCAGCGCCAGCAGCAACAGCAGCCACACCGCCCCATTCAGCCACAATTGCCCGCGGCTGGCCTGCACGCCGGGAAGCGATGGCGACTTGCCCGTCAGCTTGGCCATGGTGCCGAAAAACGGCATGCGCAACGCGCTGCGCGCCTGCACATAGGGAGGCAGCCACCGATAGGCGGCCCAGGCCAACGGCGCCGCGGCCAGCAGCCAGGGGTATTCAAGCCGCCACATGGTGCCGCTCCATCCAGTGACGGCTGGCGGCGAGCAGACCATGCAGATCCGCCGGGTCCAGCGCGCGCACCGCCGCGTCCGGGGCATAGGCCAGCGTCGCCAGCAGCCGGGCGCCATCCTCGGGCAACGGCGGTCCGCAACGGGCCAGCCAGGCCGTCCAGGCCTCGCCCGCCAGCGGCGCGGCCGCGCCGGAGGGTTGCGCCGCCAGCGCGGTGCGTTTGAGCAATGCGGGCAGGTCCCGCGCTGCCAGGGGGTCGGCCGCGGCATCGGCCTCGATCCGCTGCAATTCGGACAGCGCTTCGCGGCGGTAGCGGTTCCCGCGCCACCGGCGCCAGGCGCGTGCGGCCAGCCAAACCGCCGTTGCCATCGACAGCAGCCCGAGCACGGCCCATGCCCAGGTCTGCGGCCAGTAGGAAACCGGCTCGGGCAACGGCAGTTCCCGCAACTGGTCCAGGCCCGGCAGTTCGGCGCTCATGGCCGTCCTCCCGATGCCTGCCGGCCCAGTTCCCGGCGCAGTTGCGCCAGCTCGTCCTGCGCCGTGTCTATGCTCAGCAACGGCACGCGGCTGCGGCGCAGCAGTTCGGCCACCTCGCGCAGCCGGCCGCTGAAGAAATCGGCCAGCGGCTGGCGTTCGCGCCGCCGTCCCACGGCGATCTCCAGATGCAGTTCGCCCTGCGTCGCCACCAGGCGTCCCCGGCTGGGGATGTTCTGCGCCATGGGATCGAACACCAGCACCGCAATGACGTCGTTGTGCGCGGCCAGTAAGCGCAGGCTGCGCAGCGTGTCGTCGTCGGCGCCCGAAAAATCGCTGACGACGCATACCAGGCAATCGTGAGGCGCTTGCGCCAGGGCGGCGCGCAGCGCCGCGTTCAAGCCGTCCGGCCTCGGCCGGTCCGGACACTGCGCAGACAGGGCCTGGTTGGCCCGGACAAGCTCCACAAGAAAGGCCCGCACCCGGTCGCGGCTTCGCAGCGGCTTGAAGCTGCGCTGGCCGTCGTCGTCGAATACTAGGCCGCCGACCCGGTCCCCGGCGCGGTAAGCCATCCAGGCGGCGGCCGCGGCCAGCCTTGCGGCGACCGCGCACTTGAAAGCCCGGACCGACCCGAAATACATGTGCATGCGCTGGTCCGCCAGCACCAGCGTCGGGCGGTCGCGCTCTTCCGTGTAGGCGCGCACATAGGGTTTTCCGTAGCGCAGCGACGCCCGCAGATCCAACTGCCGCAAATCGTCGCCGGCCACATAGCGCCGCAGCTCGGCGAAGTCCAGCCCGCGGCCCCTGAGCCGCGAAGCATGCAGTCCCGCCAACACGCTGCCCAGCGGTTGCCGCGCATGAAACGACAGCCCCGCCACGGCGTTTTCCAGCGCAGTGAGCTCGGCAAGCGACGGATGGACGGGATGCGATTGCATGGGGCAGCCCTATGCCGGCACCGCGACCGTGTCCAGCAGGCGGTCGATCACCGCGTCGGGCGTCACCCCGTCGCCCACGGCGTCGTAAGACAGGTGCAGGCGGTGGCGCAGCACGGCGTGGGCGACTTCGCGCACGTCGTCCGGCGAGCTGAAATCGGCGCCCGACAGCCAGGCATGCGCGCGCGCCGCCCGGTCCAGCGCAATGGCGCCGCGCGGACTGGCGCCCACCTGTATCCAGCGCGCCAGCTCGGCGTCGCCCGGGCCGCGGGTGGCGTTCACCAGGTCGACGATGTACCGGTCGACCGCCGGCGCGACGTGAACCGCCGCGACCTCGGCCCGGCATGCGAACAGGTCATCCTGCGACAGGCGCATGGCAGCCTCCTGCCTCTCGGGCGCCTGGCGCAACAGCGCCAGCATCGCCACCTCGTCGCCGGCTTCCGGATAATCGAAGCAGATCTTCATCAGGAAGCGGTCCATCTGCGCTTCCGGCAAGGGATAGGTGCCCTCCTGCTCGATCGGATTCTGCGTGGCCAACACCATGAACAGCGGGGGCATGGGCCGGGTCGTGCCGCCCACGGTTATCTGGCGCTCTTCCATCGCTTCCAGCAGGGCCGACTGGACCTTCGCCGGCGCCCGGTTCACTTCGTCCGCCAGGATGAGATTGCCGAACAGCGGACCCGGCTGGAATGCGACCTGGTGGCGTCCTTCGGCATCCTGCTGCAATACGTCGGCGCCCGTGATGTCCGAGGGCAGCAAATCCGGCGTGAACTGGATACGGCGCATCTCGGCCGCCAGGTGCGCGGCCAATGCCTTGACGGAACGCGTCTTGGCCAGGCCGGGCAGGCTTTCCAGCAACACGTGCCCATCTGCCAGCAGCGCTACGATGATCTTCCGGATCACCTGCTCCTGGCCGAGCACCAATCGGGACACCGCCAATTCAAGCGCCAGAATGCCATCCCGGTTCGCCATGCCTCTTCCCCCATCGATAAGCTGCTCATGAAGAGCGGATACTCAACGACTGGCGATGCTGCCCTGCCGTGCCTTGGCCAGCTTCCATTGTTCTGGCGTCATGACGGTCCGGAAACCGAGATGCGACATGGGATTGAGCGGATCGGTGCCGCGCCGAGCGCTGGCGCGGTAACTGATGCAATAAGTGTCGCTGCACAGAAAGGAGCCGCCGCGCGTCACGCGTTTGGGCGCCGAGACAGGCACATTGCCATCGTCTGGATCGAAACTGTCGGCCGGGCCGGCGGGATCCGCCGGGGGTTGGCGGAATTGGGCCTGGGTCCGGAAAGCGTCCGCGCGGTACCAGTCGGCGGTCCATTGCCAGACGTTCCCCGCCATGTCATAGAGGCCGTAGCCGTTGGACGCGAAGCTGCCTACCGGCGTCGTGCCGACCTGCACCTTTTCGTCCTTGACGACCGGAAACGGTTGCTGCTGCTGGACGTCCCAGATATTGGCCATGGGCTTGCCCTGCGGCAGGAGTTCGTTGCCCCAGCTATAGGTAGCCTGTTCCAGGCCGCCGCGCGCGGCGAATTCCCATTCGGCCTCGGTGGGCAGCCGTTTGCCGGCCCATTTCGCATACGCCTGGGCATCCTCGAACGACACCTGCACCACGGGATGATCGTCCTTGCCGGCGATATTGCTGGCCGGCCCTTGCGGATGCCGCCAGTTGGCGCCCGGCACGAAACGCCACCAGCGCGAATAGTCGCGCAGGGAAACCTCGGTCTCCGTTCCGACGAACACCATGGCGCCGGGCACCAACGCGCTATCGTCGGGAGGAAGCGTGCCCGGTGGCAACTGGGGCTGCAGATCTTCCCAGCGCGGTTTCTTTTCCGCGGTGGTGACGTATCCGGTGGCGTCGACGAAGCGGCGGAATTCCGCATTGGTCACGTCATGCACGTCCATCCAGAATCCGCTGACCCGCACCTTGTGCGCAGGCCGCTCATTGGGCTGCGACATCTGATGGTCGTTGCCCATCAGGAATTCGGTTCCTGGGATCCAGGCCATGCCGGCGGGCCCGCTTTTGCCATCGCCTAGTTTGACGGTGGGAACGTCAGGAGCGGCGCCAGACCCCGCCACATATGCGCCAATCGCCCCTGTTGCCGCGAAAATAGCCGCTACGGTCAATCCGATCTTAAGCTGATGTTTCACGAGCTCTCTCCGTGACGCGAGTCAAGCTGAGAACAAGGCGCCTCGCAAAAATAGAAACGCCGCTATATTGCGCTAGATCAAAAATAATTCCGAATTCGGGACCGCGCTATCCGAAAAGCGAAAACACAAGGAAAGTTCTTTGTACCTTTTGGCTTTTGGTGTGAACAGGAGTGACGCTCCCCAGCTATGAATTGTGTTTAACCGTTTGGCGTTTTTCTGAATGTATTAATTCTGTCCAAGAAATTTCGTGGGCAAATGGAAATGGACGAGCGTCCCCCCGAAAAAGAACCTTTTTTCTCGGGATCGACGTTCAGCCGCAGCAGCCGGGAGAGTGTCTCGATGTCTGTGTTCAATCTGCACCCGCCACCAACTCCCGCAACGCCTGCGCGAATCGCATAGTCGCCCGCGACTGCGGGCGGTCCTTCGGAAAGATCAAACAAAGCTGCAACGCCACCTGCGGCCGGAACGGGCGCAGCACCACACCGGGCAGCGCATATTGGTTCACCGTTGCCAGGTCCACCAGCCCTACGCCCACGCCTTCCGCCGCCATCAGGCATGCCGCAAGCGAAGAATTGACTTCGACAGCCACTCGCGGGACAGGAAACCCGCCCGCTTCGCACGCTTCACGGATTCCCGCGCCGATGCGCGTGGTGGGCCCTGTCGATATTACGGTGGTCGTTTCCAGATGCTTGGGCTCCAGGATCTTGTGCCTGGCCAACGGCGACTGGCGGTGCACGGCACACACCAGTTTGGATTCCGACAGTGCCTCCATCAAGACCCCTGGATCCAGGACAGGCCCGTAGACAAAGCCGATATCGACTTCCCGCCGGGCAACGCGTTCGGTCACCAGTGTCGTCGGCAGCGACTGTATGGTGACCTGGGACCCGAACGTCTTCAGCTTGGAAATGGCCTTGGGTATATACGCGTTCACCAAAGTGGGCGCCGCGGCGACGGCCAGGCGGCCGGTCCTGCCGCCCTGCATTTCCTCGACCATCCGGTTCAGCGTCCCGATGCGGCCAAAGATCTCCTGCACGTCGGGAAACAGATCGTAGGCTTCGGGCGTGGGCTGCAGGCGCCCTCCTATCCGTTCGAAGAGCTTCAGGCCTAGCTGTTGCTCCGCATGGCGAAGCACGTTGCTGACCGAGGGCTGGGTCACGTTCAACAGGTGGGCGGCCGCCGTCACGGACCCGGACTGCATGATCGCGTAAAAGACTTCGATATGGCGCAGGTTCACAGACGGGCCTCTCAAACCCATTCATAGAATGAATAGAGTACCCAATAACAATCATTATCAGCAAATGTTCTGCAAGCTCATACTTCTTTCCAGGCTTCACCACTAGGGAGGAATGGAATGGAAACGCTGAAAGAAGATCATCTGATGTCGCGCCCCTTGACCGGCCATGGCCTGGGGGTCGAAGTGCGAGGCGTCCATCTGGGCGGCGATTTGCCGGATTCGGTGATCGAAACCTTGCGGGCGCTGTGGAGCGAGCACGCCGTGCTGGTGGTCCGCGACCAGCAGTTGGACCCGCCCGCGTTCCTGCGCGCCGCCGGGATTTTTGGGGAAATCCTGCCCCAGCAGCTCAGCAAGTTTTCGCTGCCCGAATATCCGCTGATAGGCACTATCTCCAGCCGCGATCTGCCTGTCGTGGACGGCAAGGTGCACGTGCGCGGCGAAAACTATCACACCGATCATTCGAACTTCCTGGAGCCGCCGATCGGCACCATGCTGCATGCGATCGAACTGCCCTCTTACGGCGGCGATACGCAGTTCGTGGACGTGCGCGCGGCGTACGACGATTTGCCCGAGGACTTGAAGGCGCGGATAGCCGGGCTGCGTTCCACCCATGTCTACGAAAGCAGCCGCAGTCCCCGCAAGATGGCGGAACTGACGCCGGAACAACGCGCGGCGACGGCCTCCTCCAGCCAGCCCTTGGTGATCCAGCACCCGACGAACCATCGTCCCGCGCTGTATTTGAATACGGGGCGCATGGAGGGCATAGAAGGCATGTCCGAGGAGGAAGGCTACGCACTGATAAATTATCTGTATGAACGCGCCACGCAACCGCGCTATGAATATCGGCATCGGTGGCAAGCAGGCGATTTCGTGCTGTGGGATAACCGCAGTGTGATGCACCAGGCCAATGCCGATTTCGATCCCGCGGAATATCGCTACCTTTATCGGCTGATGCTCAAGGGCGATGCCTTGAAGGGGTGGCAATGAGCCAGACGCCATCACGCCCATTGCGCATCGGCGCCGGGGCCAGTTTTGCCGACGACCGGATTGCGCCGGCCGTCGATCTCGCCGAACGCGGCGGGCTCGATTACCTGGCATTCGAGTGCCTGGCCGAGCGTACCGTGGCCCGCGAGAACCTGTCGAGGCTGAAGAACCCCAAGCTGGGCTACACCCCCAGGCTGATGGACCGCATGAGCCAGGTGCTGCCGGCCGCGCTGAAAAACGGGGTGAAGATAATTACGAATATGGGGGCCGCCAATCCCATCGCGGCCACCGAGCTGGTGCATGAATTTGCACAGAGGGAAGGCGTGGGGCCTTTGCATTCGGCCGCGGTGCTGGGCGACGATATCACCGACCTTCTGCGCGATCAGCCGGGACTTCGCCTGATGGAGTCGGGAAGTCCGCTGGAAGAACTGTTGCCGCGCATGGTGTCCGCCAATGCCTACCTGGGCGCGGACGTCATCGTCCGCGCGTTGCGCACGGGCGCCCAACTGGTGGTGACCGGACGCGTCGCGGACCCGTCGCTTTATTTGGCGGCCGCCATGCACCATTACGGCTGGGCCTACGATGATTGGGCGCGCATGGCGGCGGGAACGGCGGCCGGGCATCTGCTTGAGTGCTGCGCACAGGTCAGCGGCGGATGCTTTGCCAGCCCGGGCCGCAAGGATGTGCCCGACTTGGCCAGGCTGGGATTCCCCTTTGTCGATATGCAGCCGGACGGGGACTTCATCGTCAGCAAAATGGAGCACGCCGGCGGACGGGTCGATCTGGCCACGTGTAAAGAGCAGTTGATCTATGAATTGCACGATCCGGTGGCGTATATAACGCCGGACTGCGTGCTGGACATTACCGAACTGGAAATGCGGCAGGCCGGACCGAACCGGGTGCATATCACGGGCGCCCGGGCGCGGCCCCGCACGGACACCTACAAAGTAACGGTCGGATATACCGATGGCTTCATTGGCGAAGGCCAGATTTCCTATGCGGGGATTGACGCGGTAGCCAGGGCGGAACTCGCGGCCAGCGTCATCAGGCAGCGCCTGGCTGACACGGGCCACCGGTATAGCGAGTTGCGCGTGGATCTGATCGGCATCAATAGCCTGCACTCCAAACGCGCGCTGGACGCGGACCCTTACGAAGTCCGATTGCGTATCGCGGCGCGCACGGCCGACCGGAAATCGGCAGAGGCCGTCGGCTTCGAGACCCGCGCGCTCCATGTGAACGGACCCGCCGGCGGCGCGGGCGGCTCCGACCCCCTGGTGAAAGAGGTATTGGCGGTGCAGTCGGTACTGATCCCGCGTACCCAGGTCGATCCGCGGGTCACCATCGAGGAGTTCCGTTCATGACATGCGTAAATGATCTGGCGCACGGCCGGGCTGGCGACAAGGGCAATACGTCCAATATCTCGGTCATTGCCTACGACGATGACGGCTGGGCGATCCTGCGTGAACACTTGACCGAGGCGGTGGTCCAGCAGGCGTTTTCGCACTTTGCCACCGGGCCGGTCATCCGTTATGAGCTTCCCCGCCTGAAAGCCCTGAACTTTGTGATCCACGGGGCGCTGGGCGGCGGCGTGACGCGCTCGCTGGCCCAGGACGCGCACGGGAAATCGCTGTCCAGCTTGATGATGACCATCGAATTGCCAGGTGTCCAATGACCGGAAAATCCAGTTACTCGATAGTGTTCATGGACGTGCTGGCGCCCGCGGTGCAGCGGGCGATCGCGTCCGTCTTCGAGCCGCCGTTCGTCGTGCAGTTCGCAATGAACTACGACCCAGCCCATCAACTCGACCTGTGCCGGTCCGCGGACTTCCTGGTCCCCGGCTGGGCGCAGCTTACGGCGGAAATGCTGGAAGCGGCCACGCGCGTCAAAGCGGTCCACAAATGGGGCATAGGGGTGGACCGCATCGATGTCGCGGCAGCGAAACGGCTAGGTATCCCTGTCGTCATTACGGCGGGTTCCAATGCCGGTCCGGTATCGGAATTGGCCATCGCCTTGATGTTGGCGGTGTATCGCCGGATTTACTACGTGAACCGGGAAATGCGCGCAGGGAAATGGCCCAAGTCCGAAATGCGGGAAAGCTGCTTTCAGATCCACGGGAAAACCGTGGGCTTGGTGGGTTTCGGGAACATAGGGCGAAAAGTCGCGCGCCGGCTGTCCGGGTTCGAGCCGCAGCGGATCCTGTACTGCGACCAGTCCCCTGCTCCACCGGAAATCGAGCAATCGCTGGGCGCCCGCAGGGTCGAATTTCATGAACTTCTGGCCAGTAGCGACATCGTCAGCCTGCATGCGCCCTATACCAACGAAACGCGCCATCTGATCGGCCGCGCCAGCATCGGCCGCATGAAGAAGGGCTCGGTGTTGATAAACACGGCCCGCGGCGAACTGGTGGACGAGGCCGCCTTGGCCGATGCGTTGGCACGCGGCCACCTGCTGGGCGCCGGACTGGACGCATTCGACCCGGAGCCTCCGGATCTGGACAGCCCGCTGTTGAAGCTGGATCAAGTCATCGTCACGCCGCACGCCGGCGGCGGCGTGTTCGACAACGTGGTGCCTGTTGCCGCGCACGTGCTGCGCAACCTGAAGTGTTTCATGGCGGGCCAGCCTATTGCCCAGCAGGACGTGATCAACGCGGGAACCCGGAGACCGATATGACGGCAGCTATTTCGTCCGACGCGTCGCTGACGCTTTCCAACCCCTTGATGGACACGCTGCGCGCTGGAAAGCTGGGCCTGTCGATGATCGTGAAGCAGGTGCAGACCGCCGACATCGCCATCGCCGCCGCCACGGCGGGCTACGACGCGATAAACATCGACCTGGAACATTCCGTGATTCCGGAATCGGCCGCGGCGCAGATCTGCCTGTTGGCCCAGCGGGTGGGCGTCACTCCGCTGGTGCGCGTGCCCACCCATGATGCGCATTACATCAACCGCATCCTGGATGCGGGCGCGCTGGGTATCGTGGCGCCGCACGTCGAGTCGGCGCGGGAAGCCGAGAAAATCGCCAAGGCGGCGCGATTTGCGCCTCGCGGAGAACGCTCCGTCGCCAGCAACTGGCCGCAGCTTGGGTATAGAAAGCTTCCGGCAGCCGTTGCGCGGCAAATGCTGGATGACGCGACGACGGTGATCGTGATGCTGGAGTCGCCCAACGCCATCGCGAAAGCCCGCGAAATCGCCCAGGTTCCCGGCGTCGACATCATCCACGTTGGAACATCGGACCTGTGCGATGCGCTGGGCATTCCCGGACAGTTCTCCCATCCCCGCATCACCGACAGCCTGTCGCAGGTCGTGGAAGCATGTGCCGGCACCGGAAAATTCGTGGGATGCGGCGGCTTGGGAAACAACCCCGAAGTCATGCAGTCCATGTTGGCGTTGGGGGTCCGTTTCCTGACCGGAGGAAATGAATGGGCGTTCATGTTGAGCGAGGCGACCCGGCGGGCGGAGATGCTGCGCGCGCTGCCCTTGCCCACGGCGGCCGCGGACTGACCGCTGCTATTGGCGAAGCTGGCAGTTTCTAACAGAGGAAAAAGCATGCGTGTGATTGCAGAAGATCTTTGGTTTCCGGAAGGCCCGGTTTGGGTGGGCGACGGCAGCCTGCTCGTCGTAGAAATTCGCCGTAAGACACTTACCCGGATTTTCCCGGACGGCCGCAAGCATGTCGTGGCGGAACTGGGCGGCGGTCCGAACGGCGCCGCCATGGGGCCGGACGGCCATTGCTATGTCGCCAACAATGGGGGCTTTGCGTTCAGGCAGCGCGCCGACGGCCGATGGGTAACCAGCGGAACGCCCGAGGACTACCGTACGGGCCGAATCGAACGGGTGAATATCGAGACCGGCAAAGTCGAAGTCCTGTACGACAAGGTCGACGGGCGCAATATCCGCGGCCCCAACGACCTGGTGATCGACAGCCACGGGGGGATCTGGTTCACCGATCCGGGCAAGACGCGGCACCGCGATTGGGATCGCGGCAGCATCTGCTATGCAAAGCTGGACGGCTCCTACATCGAAGAAAAGGTGTTTCCCATCCATAAACCCAATGGCATCGGTTTGTCGCCGGACGGAAATACGCTGTATGTCGCGGAAACCGAAACCGCGCGGCTATGGGCGTGGGACCTGGCGGCGCCTGGCCAAATGAAGCATCCCACCGAGGCGGGCCCCGACTCCCCCCACGGCAGCCGCCTGATGTACGCCAGCAGCCAGTATCAACGCTTCGATTCGCTGGCGGTCGAAGCCGACGGCTCGGTCGCCATCGGAACCCTGGACCGCGGCGGAATCACCGCGGTACGGCCGGATGGCTCGGCCGAATTCACCAAGGTGGACGGCGACACCCACATCACCAATCTTTGCTTTGGCGGCAAGGAAATGCGCAAAGCCTATGTCACGCAGTCGTACGCCGGACGGCTGGTCGAAATCGATTGGCCGCGCGCCGGACTAGGCCTGTTCGAGGTATGACGCAGCACCGACCGAAACCAGAGGGACGCAGGAGACACACATGAAAAAACTGATAACCCGCTTGCTGATCGCGTTGATTGGCGCCTGTACGTTCACCGCCGCCTGTGCGGACGACCCCTACCCCACCCGATCCGTGCGCGTGTTGGTCGGCTATTCGCCCGGCGGCGCCACCGATCTGCAGGCGCGCCTGTTGGCCGAAGGCCTGCAGAAACAATTGGGCCAGTCGTTTATCGTTGAAAACCGCCAGGGCGCCTCGGGCGTGCTGGCGGCCACGGCGTTGAAGTCGCAACCGCCCGATGGCTATACGCTGATGGTGGCTACGTCTGGCGCCATGGCCATTCCGCAGAACTTTCAAAAGCTGCCCTATGACCCGTTGACCGATTTCGTGCCCGTCGCGCAGATAGTCGCGAACGATCTGGTCATGATCGTGAACAACAAATCGCCCGCTCACGACCTGGCCAGTTTTGTACAACTGGTCAAATCCCAGAAAGGCAGCTACAGCTATGGGGTTTCGGGCCACGGTTCGATTACGCACGTTGCCGGAGAGCGCCTGAAGCAGGAGCTGGGCATCGATATGCAGGTAGTGCCCTACCGCGGCGACTCGATGGCGTTCGCCGATACGCTGGGCGGATCGGTGCCGGCGTCCTTCGTGGCCATGCCGTCGGTGGACCAGGCGGTGAAGGCCGGGCAAGTCAAGGCCCTGTTCGTGACCGGATCGAAAAGGCTGTCGGCGTTTCCGGACTTGCCGACGCTTGCCGAACTGGGGCATCCCGACTTTGTGATGAGCTCGTGGATTGCCGTGTTTGCGCCCGCCGGCACGCCCGCGCCCATCGTCAAGAAACTCTCCGATTCGATCGGGCGTGTCATGGCCGATGCCAAGTTGATCCAGATGCTTGAAAGCACAGGGTCGCGCGTCGAATACCGGAACCAGGCGGAATTCGAGAAGTTCTACCGGGGCGATGTGGACAGCTTCGCGCGGATCATAAAAGCGGCGAATATTTCGGCGAAGTAACGTATCGGCAGTCGGCACCAGGCCGGGGGATACTTCCCCGGCCTTCTACGAGCAGGCGGCCATCTAGCGGCGGATGAGCGCAACGACATAGACACAGGCCGTGTCTTCTTTATTGTGGAACGCACAAGCCGTTGGCAGCCCCAGTTGCAGGCAGTCGCCCTGCGCGAGGACGTGCGTGGCCTCTCCTTCCTCGAACGTCAGGGTGCCGTCCAGGACCCAGATCTGCTGGTGCTGGAAGGCAAACGCGCTGGCGGGGTACTCCACCCGCACGCCCGCCGGCAGGGTCACCTGGACCAACTCAAGCATCGTCCCGTTACGGGGCGAGATCACCCTGCGCTCGTAACCCGTTTCGGGATCTACCCAGACGGATTGGGTCTGCGCCCTGCTGAGGCGTTCTCCCGTGCGTTCGGCCAGGGCCAGCAGCATGGACAGTTGCAGTCCGAAAGCCCCGGAAAGCCGGCCCAGGATCGTCGCGGTGGGGCTGGCCTCGCACCGCTCGATCTTGCTGATCATCGCCTTGGACACGCCTGACTTCTCGGCCAGGTCTCCCAGAGACCATCCCCTGGCTTCGCGCTCTATGCGCAGCCGGCTGGCAATGGCAATGGAAGGATCGGGAAGCGGGCTATTCATTATTCATGTCTAAAAATTTCGATTCCAACCTGCGATTGTATCGGCGGGACTCGAATCCATCTGCCGCTCGCCCTGCCTAGCACAAATCGCTGGCGCGGGTTTATACCTAGCATCAGTGTCTTTGATAGTAATCAAACGTCCACTATAATTAACACCTATGCCAGATAGGCGAGCCCGGTATCGCGGGCCTCAGTCACTTAGCGCAGCTTTGGAAATCAGATATGTCACGTGAAATTCGCTTCAATGCCTTCGATATGAACTGCGTGGGCCACATCCAACAAGGCTTGTGGACCCACCCGCGCGACCAGTCGATACGCCACGGGGAGCTTCAATACTGGGTAGAGTACGCGAAAAGACTGGAGGCCGGGCTCTTCGACGGCATTTTCTTCGCCGACGTGGTGGGTGTCTACGACGTCTTCGGCGGCAACGCCGATGCCGCGCTGCGCAGCGCGGCCCAGGTGCCGGTCAACGATCCCACGCTGCTCATCCCCGCCATGGCGGCGGTGACGAAGCACTTGGGGTTCGGCGTCACGTCGAACCTGACCTACGAACAGCCGTTTCTTTTCGCCCGCCGCATGTCCACGCTGGACCACCTGACGGGGGGCCGGGTGGGCTGGAACATCGTGACCGGCTATCTCGATAGCGCCGCGCGCGCGATCGGCATCGACGGCCAGATTGCCCACGATGACCGCTATGACCTCGCCGACGAATATATGTCGCTGGTGTACAAGCTGTGGGAAGGCAGTTGGGACGACGGGGCGGTGCTGGCCGACCGGACTCGGGGGATCTACGCGGACCCGGCCAAGGTCCGGGTGATCCACCATTCCGGGCCTCAGTACAAGGTCGATGCCATGCATTTGTCCGCGCCCTCCCCTCAACGGACGCCTGTGCTCTACCAGGCGGGTTCGTCCACCCGCGGCCGCAAGTTCGCGGCGACCCATGCCGAATGTGTATTCGTGAACGGCCAAAAGAAGGAAGGCGTCAAGGAAATCGTGCGCGATATCCGGGCACAGGCCGTCCAGCTCGGCCGGCGCGCGGATGATGTGAAGGTGTTCATGGGAGCCACCCTGATCATCGGGCGGACCGAGGCCGAGGCGCAGGAGAAGTTCGAAGAGTATCGCAAGTATGTCAGCACCGAAGGCGCGCTCGCTCACGCGGCGGCCTCGCTGGGGATCGATTTCGCGAAGTACGACATCGACGAACCCATCGATACGGGCAAGAGCCAGGCCATTGTCTCGAACGTCGAAGCCATGACACGCGCCAGCGGCCCTCAATGGACCCGTCGCAAGCTCTTGGAGCAGATGGTCCTGGGCAGCAGGCAGACGCCCTGGATCGGGTCGGCGGACCAGATCGCCTCGCAGTTGATCAGTTGGAGCGAAGAGGCCGACGTCGACGGATTCAACCTGTCGCGCACCGTGGTGCCCGAGTGCTTCGACGACGTCATCCAGCTATTGATTCCCCGGCTGCAGGAACGCAGCGTCTACAAGACCGGCTATCAAGAAGGCTGCTACCGGGAAAAGCTTTTTGGCCAGGCGCGCCTTCCGGCGTCTCATCCGGCGGCGAGCTACCGCAACCAGGGCGAATAGCGACGCCATGATCGACAAATCGACCTATCGAGACGCCATGGCCGGGCTGGGCGCGGCAGTCAGCGTGATTACGAGCGAAGGCAAGGCCGGCCTGGCGGGCTGCACCGTCTCGGCCGTCTGCTCCGTGACGGACGATCCGCCCACGCTCCTCGTGTGCATCAACCGCGCGAGCAAGAATAATTCCGTGATCCGCGAAAACGGCAACCTTTGCGTGAATGTACTGGCCGGCGACCAAAGCCATATCGCCATGCAGTTCGCATCCAAGAGCGTTTCCATGGAATCGCGTTTCGCGAGCGCCACCTGGGAACGCCTGGAGACCGGAGCGCCCGCCCTGGTGGGCGGAGTGGCCGCGCTCGACTGCCAGGTAATGTCGACCAACGAAGTCGGCACGCACACCGTCTTTTATTGCGAAATCAAGGCCATCCTCAATATGGCCGGCCGAGAGGGATTGATGTATTTCGGACGGGATTTCCACCGCCTGCCGCCGGCCGCGCAGACTGTCCCCGCATAGCGTCGGCCTGACACCGCGGTCTTTTCCGGACAACCCCAACGTGACTGACCGATGGTGCGCGGAAGCGTCGCCACGGTCCAATTCGGATATCAGAATGCACTCCTACCCAGAGATTCAAATGCTCATTGCCGGCGCGTGGCGCCGGGTTCCCGGGGATCCGATCACAAACCCTTCGGACGGCACAGTCATAGGCTGGGTTCCGAAGGCAGGCGCGCAAGACCTGGACGATGCCGTCCAGGCTGCCGCGCGAGGCTTCGAAATCTGGAGGAAAACGGCTCCCGCGGCACGCGCCCAAATCATGCTCGGCGCCATAGCGCTGCTGCGCGAGCGCGCGCCGGAGATCGCCCACGCCATATCCCTCGAACAAGGGAAGACGCTGGCCCAGGCCAACGCGGAGGTGCTGCGCGGTTGCGATCTGATGACCTGGGACGCAAACGAGGGGAAGCGGCTCTATGGCCGCGTCGTCCCGGCCGAGCCGGGCATGCGGCATACGGTGGTTCGCGAGCCGCTCGGCGTCATTGCGGCCTTCACGCCGTGGAACTTCCCCATGAGCTCTCCCGCCAGAAAGGTGGGCGGCGCGCTGGCGGCGGGATGCTCCATCATTCTCAAGGCCGCGGAGGAGACGCCCGCGGGCGCGGTGCTTCTGGCAAAGGCCTTCATGGATGCCGGCTTGCCCGCTGGGGTGCTGAATGTCGTCTTCGGCGATCCGGCGATGATCTCGGCGCATCTGATCGCCAGTCCCGCCGTCCGGGGAATTACTTTTACCGGTTCGACTCCCGTGGGCAAGCACCTGGCGGGCCTGGCCGCGCAATATATGAAGCCGGCGATCCTGGAACTGGGCGGGCATGCCCCGGTGGTGATCTGCGAAGACGCGGACCCCGACAAAGCGGCTCTGGCCTGCGTCAAGGGGAAGTTGAACAACGCCGGGCAGGTATGCGTCGCTCCAACCCGATTCTTCGTCCATGCTGACGTTTATCAGCTTTTCGTCGACGCCATGCGCCGCCACTCGTCCGCCATCAAGGCGGGCCATGCCCTGGATCCCGCCAGCGACATCGGTCCGGTAGTGAACCAGCGCCGATTCGACGCCATTCAGGGCCTGGTGCGGGACGCGGTGGAGCGTGGCGCCCATGTCGTATGCGGCGGCGATCCTTCGCCCGGCCCGGGCCACGTCTACCCTTTCACCGTGCTCAGCGATGTGCCGGACGACGCCCGGGCCATGAACGAAGAGCCTTTCGGCCCCCTGTGTCTGATCACGCGCGTGGACAGCGTCGACGAGGCGATCGAGCGCGCCAACGCCCTGCCCTACGGATTGGCGGGCTACGCGTTCACCAGGTCGGCCGCCAACGCCTACAAGTTGAGCGACGGGCTGGAAGTTGGAAACCTGGCGATCAACCACCTCGTGTCTGCCGTGTCCGAGACGCCGTTCGGCGGAGTCAAAGAGAGCGGCTACGGCCGGGAAGGCGGAATAGAAGGCCTTGAGTGCTATACGCAGGTCAAGAGCATCTCGCATTTGATGGATTGGGGCTAGGCCCCCCATCGTCGATAAGCGGTGAGCGTCGGCCACGTTCACCGTAACAACCGCGCGCAGGGACTGTCGAGGCGATAGGTATCGCCTTGAGGCCGGCGCGCGTCCAATCACAAGGGAAAACTTGGAGTTCTATCCATGCGAGCCGTCCACACATTGGCGTTTGCGCCAGTTCTTATGGTCCTTGTAGGGCCGTTCTTCCTGAATCGCGTTACCCCGTTCCTGCTGGGAATGCCGTTCCTGCTTTCCTGGCTCACGCTATCCCTCGTTCTGACTTCGATTGTGATGGCGATCATCTACTACTCCGACCAAGCAGCGGATTCCACCGACAAGGACGATCACACAAAATGAACAGCGCACTGATCTTTATTGCATTGGCTGTCGGGGTTGCCCTGTACCTGGGGATACGGGCAAGGCGGGGCAAGGACATGAGCCTGGAACAGTGGACGGTCGGCGGCCGGGGGTTCGGCGCCGCGATCGTCTTCCTGCTGATGGCCGGCGAAATCTATACGACGTTCGTGTTTCTGGGCGGCAGCGGATTCGCCTACGGCACTGGCGCGGGGGCGTACTACCTCCTGGGGTATGGAAGCCTGCCGTTCGTGCTTTCCTATTTCATCCTTCCCGCCGTCTGGAGGTATGCGAAGGAACGCCGGCTGCTCTCCCAGCCGGACTTCTTCGCCGCAAAATACAAGAGCAACGCCATTGGCGTCCTGGTCGCCGTTGTCGGCTTCATCGCGCTCATCCCCTACCTGGTCCTTCAGCTCAAGGGCCTGGGCATCATCGTAAGCATCTCGTCCTATTCGGCGATTTCGTCGCAACAGGGCGTGATCATCGGCGCAATCGTCGTTGCCTTATATGTGGCGCTCTCGGGCGTCCACGGCTCGGCCTGGACGTCGGTCATCAAAGATGCGCTGGTCATGCTGGTGGCCGTTTTCATGGGGCTGTACCTGCCATATCACTACTATGGCGGTATTGAAAACATGTTCGCCGCAATCGAAACGGCCAAGCCGGGTTTCCTCGCCCTCCGGGACGTGGGCCAGAGCCCCACGTGGATGGTTTCGACTGTCGTCCTGTCCACGCTCGGCTTCTACATGTGGCCTCATATGTTCATGGCCGTGTACACCGCCAAGGGTGAAGGCGTGCTGCGCAAGAACGCATTCATCCTGCCGATCTACCAATTGATGCTGCTGTTCATCCTGTTCGTCGGCTTCTCCGCCGTGCTCCAGGTGCCAGGCCTGAAAGGCGGCGATATCGATCTGGCGCTGTTCAAGATCGCCCTGCAGACGTTCGACCCCTGGTTTGTCGGCGTCATTGGCGCGGCGGGCATCCTGACCGCGCTGGTTCCGGGCTCCATGATCCTGATGACGTCGGCGACGCTTCTTGCCAACAACGTCTACCGGCCGATGCGTCCCGGCGTGGAAGACGCCCACATCGCCCGGGTCGCGAAATGCCTTGCGCCCGTCATCATGGCGGTCGCGGTCTGGTTCACGCTGGGAGGAGGAGACACGATTGTCGCGCTTCTGCTCATGGCCTACGCATTCGTCACGCAGCTTTTCCCGGTCTTCCTGGCCAGCCTGTTGCCGTCCAATCCCGTCACCAAGCCGGCGGCATTCGCCGGAATCACTGTCGGCGTTTCGACGGTCGCCTACGTGTCCCTGACCAAGCAGACGGTCGCCAGCATGTTTCCCTTTCTTCCGGCGGCGCTGAAGGACATGAACGTCGGCATCGTTGCGCTGGTGTTCAACCTGATCGTGCTGATCGCCGTGAGCGCCATGACGCGAGGCTTCTCCACCGCTGGCCGCGTGCCTGCCAACGCTTCCTCCTAACTTCTTGACTCTTGGGAACGCGGCGCCGATCGATACGAGCGGCGCCGCGGATTTACGCTTATGCGGAATAAGACACAGATAAGACGCATCGCCTATATCCAGTCGAGCTGGCATTCCGACTTGCTGGCGCATGCGAGGCTGGCCTTCTACGAGCGGATGTCGCACTATGGATGGCCGCTGAACAGAATCGACACCTACGACGTCCCCGGCGCTTTCGAGATTCCGCTTATGGCCAAGCGGGCGGCGCTTTCCGGCCGGTACGATGCTATCGTCGGAGCCGCGCTGGTCGTCGATGGCGGCATTTACCGCCACGAATTCGTGGCGCAAGCGGTAGTCGATGGCTTGATGCGGGTTCAGCTCGACACGAATGTTCCTGTATTCTCGATGTCTCTTACCCCTCATCACTTTCACTCGCATTCCGACCACGAGAACTTCTTCTCCGATCACCTCAAGCACAAAGGCCAGGAGGTTGCGGATGCGTGCGAGGGAATGCTGGGCGCGCTGCGTCGATTCGAAACCGACCTTCCGCCGAACGATGCCAACAAAGAACCGGCGGGCGCCGCATGACCGATATCGACAATGGCAATGCCGGCACCCGGGCGCAAGGAGCACCGCGCCGCGAGCCGGACCGCTGGTTGCGGCCTTCTACCATCATCGCCATCGCCCAGCTTTTGGGGACGTCCCTATGGTTCAGCGCGAATAGCGCGGCGGCGGATCTCGCAAAAGCGTGGAATGTCACCGCGGCCGACATCGGCTGGCTGACAAGCGCCGTTCAGGCCGGATTCATTACCGGAACCCTGATCATGGCGCTCTTCGGCCTGGCCGACCGATATGCGGCCAGCCGGATCTTCGCGCTGAGCGCCGTCGTCGGCGCTCTTTTCAATGCTGGTTTCGCGCTCATCGCCCAGGGGTTGCCGGAGGCCCTGGTATACCGTTTCTTTGTCGGCCTTTCCCTGGCGGGCATTTACCCGCTGGGCATGAAGCTGATCGTAAGCTGGGAGCCAAGCCGGACCGGCGTGGCGCTCGCCCATCTGGTCGCCATGCTCACCCTCGGCACCGCCCTGCCGCATCTTCTGCGCGAGCTGGGCGCCGACCTGCCCTGGCAATCCATTGTGCTTGCGTCTTCCGCGCTCGCGGTAATCGGCAGCATCCTCATCTATACGCTTGGCGACGGCCCTTTCCTGCCCGGACGCGATAGGCGCCGCGATTACGGGAAGCGGCCGTCCGCCGCGGGATCGGGCGTCCTGGCGGCCTTCAAGGTCAGAGGCTTCCGCGCGGCCGCCTGGGGCTACTTCGGCCATATGTGGGAGCTTTACGCATTCTGGACCGTGGTGCCGGTCCTGGTGGCGCGTACCGGGCTCTCGGTGCTTTTTCCGGCTTTGGGCGTCCCGGGGATCTCCTTTGCCATCATTGCCGCCGGAGCGCTGGGGTGCGTAGCCGGCGGCATGCTGACCCGGCGCTACGACAGCGCGGCGGTGGCCCTGGGAGCCTTATTCATTTCCGGCCTGGCGGGCGGCATTTTCGCCCTGTTCTGGCAGGTACTGCCCCCCGCCGCGACCTTGGCGCTGATGCTGGTCTGGGGGGCCGCGGTGGTTGCCGATTCGCCGCAGTTCTCCGCCCTGTCCGCCCGCAGTTGCCCACCGGATCTGGTCGGCTCGGCCCTGGCCATCCAGAACTCCATCGGCTTTGCGATCACCGTGGTGTCGATCGCCTTGACGGCCGCATTGCTCGAGCGCGTCGGCCTGGACGCCGTGTGGATTCTCGTTCCTGGTCCGGTGGTTGGATTGCTCGGGTTCCTGCTGACCGCGCGCAAGCGCCGGACCGGGCCGGTTTCCGGATAAACCCGGCGGGCGGTTCCGGCCTTGTCTATTCGCGCGTATTCGCCGCCCGCCGCGGCCCGCCAAGCTTCGGCAGCACGCGTATGTATATCAGTTCGCTCAGCAGTTCCACCAGGGTCTGCGCGACGATGACGGCCGGCAGCAGCGGCACGGCGCCCGGGATCGCCAGGCCGAGCGGAAGGACGACCAGGGAGTTCCGCGTGGCCGTGCTGAACGCCACGGCCCTTGCCTGGTCCGCCGGCAGGCGCCAGAGGCGGCCGATTCCCCAGCCGATGGCCGGCGCAAGCACCGCGAATGCGAGGTAGACCGGAGCGACCGCCCTGACCTCCTCGAACGCCGGGCCAAGCCGGGGGCCGACGGCCGCGACGACGACGAACAGCACGAGCGCGGTCGCGGGCACGGGCAAGAGGCCGAGCAGGCTTGCCGCCGTGTCCATGGCCCTGCTTCGGGCGGCGGCGGCCTGGACTATGGCCGCCAGTGCCAACGGCACCGCGATGAGCCATATGAACGCGTGGAGGAAGGGGCCCCAGTGGACCAGGCCGGCGGCCTCCTCGCCGAGGAAGACGCCCAGATACACAGGCAGCAGGAGCATCTGCGCGGCCAGCAGGATCGGGGTCGCGGCGAGCAGCGGGCGCGCATCGGCCCGGCCAAGGTGTGCGAACGTCACCACGTAGTCGATGCACGGCGTCAGCAGCACGAGCAGCACGCCTGCCCTGGCCAGCGGCGCGCCGGGCAGCCAGGGCAGCAGGCATGCGACCAGCAGCGGAACGGCGATGAAGTTCGAGACCAGCAGCGCGGCCAGGAACCGGAGGTTGGCCATGGCCCGGCGAAGCTCGGTCAGCGGCACTTGCAGGAAGGTCACGAACAGCATGAAGCCGAGCAGCGGGTCGATGGCGGGTGCCAGCGCCGCCGATGCCGGGACGCGCCAGGCCAGGACCGCCGCGGCCGCCACCGCGCCAAAATAGACGGCAACCTGCCGCTGCTCCAGGAAGTCTCTTACGCGCTGTCGCGGCATGTCGGGGGGACGGGGCTGAGTAACGAGGGCCCAATCATAGCCTTGCGCGGCCGCGGGATCGCCGCGGCGCTCATTGCCCGGCGCGTCGAGGGCGGGGGATAATGGCTGCCCTACCCCCATGCCGAAAGAGGATGCCGATGTCCCGTTGGACCTTTTACTCCGCCCCTGGTACCTGCGCGCTTGCCACCCATATCGCGCTGCACGAAGCAGGCGCCGAATTCGACCTCGTCAAGCTGGACTTCAGCGCCGGGCAGCAGCAAAGCGCCGAATACCTGCGCATCAATCCCAAGGGCCGCGTGCCGGCGCTGGCGACCGAGCTTGGCGTGCTGACCGAGACCCCGGCGCTGCTCGCGTTCGTGGCGCAGCGTTTCCCGGAGGCCGGCCTGGCGCCCCTGGACGACCCCTTTGCGTTCGCCCGCATGCAGGAACTGACGAGCTACCTGGCTTCCACCGCCCACGTGGCGCATGCGCACAAGCGGCGCGGCGCGCGCTGGGCGGACGACCCGGCCGCGCACGAGGCCATGCGCGCGAAGGTGCCGCAGGCCATGACCGCCTGCGCCGCCTACCTTGAATCGCAGATCGCCGGCCCGTGGGTGGCCGGCGACCGCTACAGCGTGGCCGACAGCTATCTGTACACCGTCGGTAGCTGGCTGGAGGGCGACGGCGTCGACATGGCGCAGTTTCCCAAGCTGACGGCCTATCTGGCGCGCGTCGGCTCGCGGCCGGCCGTGCAGCGCGCGCGGGCCGAGGCGAGTTGATTCCCTGAAATTGGCCAAAGTGGGAAATTTGGGTAAAATGGCCCGACTGTTTCCTGGAGCATCGCCATGACTGCCCATATCGCCTATCCCTTGGCTTCCCTACCGGTCGCGGCGGCTTCGTCCGTCAAAAAGGACGGATGGCGCGGCATGATGCGCGCGCTTGCCGCCGAGGGCAAATTGCTCATCACGAATCACAACCAGCCCGAGGCCGTAATTCTTTCCACGGCGGAATACACGCGCCTGGTCGAAGCGGCGCAGGCGGCCAGGAACGCATCGCCGGATCCTCTCGTGGAATTGCGCCGCCGCTTCGATGAACGGCTGGCCGTGCTTGCCGAGGACGCCGCGGGCGACGCGCTGCGCTCGGCGATGCGCTCTCCTGGCCAGCTTGGCGGCCGGGTCAAGGCGGGTTCCACGTTCTGATGGCCCGGCCGGTCATTTATGTGCTGGCCGGCGTCAACGGCGCCGGCAAGAGTTCGGTCGGCGGTTACCTGCTCTCCCAGCAGGGCGCGACCTGGTTCAATCCGGATTCGTTCGCGCGGGCGCTGGTCCAGGAATTCGGCTACCAACAAGAGGACGCAAACGCCGCCGCCTGGGGCGAAGGGGTGCGCCGCCTGGACGAAGCGATAGACAAAGGCAGGTCTTTTGCGTTCGAAACCACCTTGGGCGGCGATACGATCACGAAACGGCTGCTTGCGGCATCGGCCTCCCACGACATCCTGATCTGGTTCTGCGGATTGCGCGACGCCGAGCAGCATATCGCCCGGGTGCGCCAGCGCGTTGCGCAAGGCGGCCATGACATCCCCGAACCCCGCATACGCCAGCGCTGCCTGACGTCGGCGCGCAACCTGCTGGCGCTGATGCCGCGCCTGGCCGAATTGCGCGTCTACGACAACAGCCTGGAAGCGGCGCTGGGCGAAGCGATACCGGAGCCCCGGCTGGTGCTTCATCTGCGGGACTGCGGCGTGCTTTTCCCCGCCTCGCTGCAGGATGCGCTGGGGACGCCAGATTGGGCCAAGCCGCTGGTCGAGGCGGCGCTCGAAGACGCCGCTTGAGGCGCCCCGCCTGTCCCGGCCTTACAAGAACCCGATCCAGCGCCCCGCCACCAGGCAGCCCAGCCACAGCAGCAGCGATGCGCCGGCCTGCGCGCGCATGGCGCCGCTGGCCCTGCCCTGGTCCAGCACCCGGGCCCAGGCCCGGCCGCGGCGCACGGCCCAGGCGTTGAGCGCGCCCGCGCCCAGCAGGCCCATCTTGACGAGAAACGCGGGGTTCTGGAGGTATTCCAGCGGGCGGACGCCAAACAGCATTGCGCCGGTCAGCACCGCCAGCGCCAGGCCGGCCGCGGCGGTGCGCGCCAGCACGGGCGCGAGCACGGCCAGGGGGCCGGGCCTGAGCAGGCCCAGCAGGCGCAGGTCCAGGGGCACGATGGATCCGATCAGCAGGCCGATGGACCCGATGTGCGCGGCGTTCACCAGCAGGTACAGCGTGCCCGACCGCCGCAGCCAGATCGAGGGCGGCATGGCTTCGAGCTGTTCCAGGGCGAGCCGCAGCAGGTCGGGCATCGTCGCGGTCCGCGGTTCAGGGCTTCTGGATGCGGCTGGGATAGATATCGTAGGTCTTGCCGCCCACCTTGATCTGCACGGCCTTCATGTGCTTGTTGGCCGAGTCCCGGTCCCGGTTGCCGATGGCGGTGACCGTATCGCCGGGCTTGGCGGAGCCTTCGACGAACCCCGCTTCTTTCGTCTGGTTGGGATTGCCCAGCTCGACGCGCCAGACCCCGTCATCGGTCCGGACGTCCAGCCAGGGATGAGGCGGCGCGATCTGGACCTGCTGCACCGTGCCCTGCAAGGTCATCTGCTCGGACTCGGCCCACGACCAGCCGTGATGCGCCATGGCCGCCATCGGCGCGGCCGCCAGCCCGGACAGCGCCAGGCCCGCCAAATGCATGCGTAGGAAACGCTTCATGTCGATGCTCCTGAGTTGAGGTGGGCTCCCTTCCCCGCGCCCGGCGCCGGCCCGGCAGGCAAATACCCAGTTTCAGTGATTCACAAGTACCCGTCCGCACGATCTAATCCCCGGTGATGAAGATTCTGCAATCTGACGGGAAATGCTGACGCCGACGAACCATTGTGCCGCCCCGCCCGCCTCATCCGCAACGCCGCAAGCGGATACCGACGTGCCGCTGCGCGATCTGGTGTACCGGCACTCCAGCGAACTGGAACGGCTGCTGGAAGCGCACGTGCAACGCATCGATCCCGGCTTCGCGCAGGCCTTCGGGCGGCATGCGCAAAGCTATCGCGAGCTTGGCCGTGCGAAATTCTCGTCCTGGCTGTATGGCGTGACATTGCGGCTGCTGCGCGACTCGGTGGCCGCGGGACTCGCCGGGCAGCCGGACTTCGCCCTGCGGTTCCTGGGGGGATTCCCGCAGCCCTTGGCGCGGCCGATGATCACCCTCGCGCTGTCCAGCGTCAGCTATGTAGCCTGCGCCATCTACCTCTGCAAACCGGCTTGCGCCGCGCCTCGGGATATTTCCCTGCCCGCGGACTGGGAGGCGTGCGTGGCCCGGCACCTGCGATAAGCCAATTGTTTGGCCGATTTTATTTTGAGAAATTACTTTAAATAATTTACTTTAAGATTGATAATAAAATTATTAAAATCAATAAGTTATAGAGTATTTTTAATGTCGTTTCACGCAGGAAGCTTTACCCGGGCCAGGGGCTTCCTGCATTTTTTCGGGAAAACCCGAAGAAACTTTTCCCGAGTCGCGCCGGTCGCTTAAATGTTCAGGAGAGCGTCAGGCGCCGTGGCCGAGCGGCGCCCTCGCCCGTCCCCGCCGCCTACTCGGGAGCCCCGATGACACCGTTTCCTGCGCGTTCGTCCGCGAGTTCCATCCGTTTGCTCCTGGCGCGGCGGGCGCCTCATCCGGCCGGCGGCGCTTCCCGGCGCGCGCGGAGCCCGGGACGATGAACGGCGCATCGGACGCGGCGATGGGGCGGGCGCCGGCTGGCCTGTCGGTGATGGATGCGACGATGGTGCTGGTCGGGGTGGTGATCGGCATCGGCATTTTCGGCTTTCCGCCCCTGGTGGCGCAGCACGCCGGATCCGAGGCGGCGTACATCGCGCTGTGGTGCGCGGGCGGCTTCGTGATGCTGATCGGCGCGCTGTGCTACGGGGAACTGGGCTCGGCCTATCCCGGCGCCGGCGGCGAATACCTGTATCTGACGCGCGCCTGGGGCCAGCGCGTGGGATTGATGTTCGCCTGGGCGCGCTGCACCGTGATCCAGACGGGCGCGATTGCGGTGGTCGCTTTTATCTACGGCGATTATGCGCAGCGCCTGGCGCCGTTGGGCACGCACGGCCCCGCCCTGCACGCCGCGATCTCCGTGGCGGCGCTGACCGCGCTGAACGTGGCCGGCACCCGCTATTCGAAGCGCCTGCAATGGACGTTCACCATGCTGACGCTGGCCGCGCTGGCGGCGGTGCTGATCGCCAGCCTGTCCGCCACGGGAAGCAGCCCGCTGCGAGGCGGCGAGCCCACGCCGCTGACGGGCAATCCGGCCGGCCTGATGGGGATGGGCATGGTGTTCGTGCTGCTGACCTACGGCGGCTGGAACGAGGCGGCCTACCTGAGCGGCGAATTGCGGGAGCCGGCGCGCAACATGAGCCGGGTGCTGCTGATCGGCACCGCGATCGTCACGGGCGCCTATGTCTTGATCAACCTGGCGCTGCTCCAGATCTTCGGCCTGCAAGGGCTGCGCGATACGCCCGCGCTGGGCGCGGACGTCATGCAACTGGCGGCCGGCCCCTACGCCGCCGCCCTGCTCAGTTTGACGATCTGCGCCACGGCGCTCAGCACCATCAACGGAACCATCATCACCGGCGCCCGCGTGTATTGCGCGCTGGGCCGGGACGTTCCGCGTCTGCGCCCGCTGGCGGCCTGGAGCGCGCGCAACGACACGCCGGCCGTCGCGCTGCTGGCCCAGGGCGCGATCACCCTGGCCCTGGTCGCGCTGGGCGCGTTCAGCCAGAACAGCGTGCAGACCATGGTGGCCTATACGGCGCCGGTGTTCTGGATATTCATGCTGCTGGTCGCGGGATCGGTGTGGCGGCTGAGGCGCCTGGATCCCGACCGCCCGCGGCCCTTCCGCGTTCCCCTCTACCCGCTTCCCCCCGCGCTGCTGGCGCTGGCGTGCGCCGGCCTGGTGTATTCCAGCGCCGTCTACGCGGGAGCCGGCGCCCTGATCGGGCTGGCCGTCCTGGCGGCGGGCCTGCCCATGCTGCGCCTGCTCAAGCCGGACCCGGCGCGGCGGTAGCCGCGGCGTCTCCGGGCGGCCGGCCTTCCGAGTCCCCCTACGCAAGGAGCCTACATCATGCAGATCGCGATCCCCTCCCCATCGGCCCGCGCCCGGACAGGCGCGCTTCGGTTCCGCCAGGCGATGCTGGCCTCGGCGATGGCGCTGGCCCTGGCCTGCGCCTTCGGCGCCAGCGCCCAGCCCGCGCCGAAGGCGGCGCAGACCGCCGAACAGAAGAAGGAATATGTGCCCGACGTGGGCCAGGACGGCAAGGACGTCATCTGGGTGCCCACCCCGCAGACCCTGGTGGACAAAATGCTGGACATGGCCAAGGTCACGCCCAAGGACAGGCTGATGGACCTGGGCTCGGGCGACGGCCGCACCGTCATCACGGCCGCGCAGCGCGGCCTGCGGGCCCAGGGCATTGAATACAACCCGGACCTGGTCGAACTGTCGCGCCGCAATGCGGAACGCGCGGGCGTCGGCGACCGCGCCACGTTCGTGACGGCGGACCTGTTCGCCACCGACCTGTCGAAGGCGGACGTCATCACCATGTTCCTGCTGTCGACGATCAACGAAAAACTGCGGCCCAGGCTGCTGGAGCTGGCGCCCGGCACGCGCGTGGTCTCGAACACGTTCCGCATGGGAGACTGGGAGCCGGACGCCGAGGAAACCGTCACGCAGGATTGCAGCACCTATTGCACCGCGCTGCTCTGGATCGTCCCCGCCAAAGTGCAGGGCAAATGGGACGTGGGCGGGCAGACGCTGCAACTGGACCAGCATTACCAGAAACTGTCGGGCAGGCTGGGTTCGGTCCCGATCTCGGACGCGCGGCTGAACGGCACCGAAATCGCGTTCACGGTGAACGGCGTGCGCTACCAGGGGCACGTAAACGGCAGGACGATGAGCGGCCAGGCCGCCGGCCAGGGCAACTGGTCGGCCAAGCGCGCGTAGCGGGCTGGCGGGCGCTTTAGTGGTGGCGCCACGCCATCAGCGAGGCTTCCACGTGGGCGATTTCTTCGGCCGTCATGCCGGCCATGTCGTAGAACCGCCGGCGTTCCGCCACCACCGCGCGCACGTGTTCGAGTATTTCCCTGGCCGCGGCTTCGGAGCGTAGGCCGAAGCGCCGGTACTCGCTCAGGCAGTTCTGGAACGAGCTTTCCCGGCCGGCCGCGCCGATATGCAGGTAGTGCCTGGCGGAGCCTTCCTGCGTCACCACGTCGAACAAGGGAGACAGCCGGTAGCTATGCGCGCGCTCGTCCTTCAGGAAGCCGACGTTCTTCAGGTGGTCGTCGGTATTGTGGACGGCGACGTTCAGGATCATGCGCGCGTACAGTTCCTTCAGGTCCTGCACCGGGTTCGACGACACGCGGCGGGCGACGTCGGCCAGCCGGGCGTAGGAATACGTGGCCTTGCCGCGCGGCCCGTCCAGTTCGCGCTTGCCGATCTGCACGGACGGGCTGATGAGCGCGGCCCCGCTCAGGAAATGGCGCCGCGCGACGACGGGCTCCGCGCCCTGCCCCGCGGGCAGCCGTTCGCGGTCGAAGCGGTGCGTCAGCAGGACCGCCCCCAGGTGCGTTTCGGCCAGGCGGATGTCCGGCACGGTCAGGCCGATGGCCTTGGCCATTTGCAGGTTGGCGTATTCGACTCGCTGGCGGTCATAGGAATCGCCCTTGCGCGGAAACTTGGCGATCCACATTTCGCCCTGGTCGTCGCGCACGATGGTCTTGGGGCGCGCTCCGCCGATGTCCCAGGAACTGCCCAGGATGTCGCGGTACAGGCCCTTGGGCTTGACGCCCTGGTCGATGTCGGTCAGCAGGTCGGCCAGCGACTCCAACTGGCCGATTTCGGGCAGGCGGTAGGTCTTGCGCATGTTCGGCGTGAGCTGCCGCGCGCTGAAGAACAGCGCGCCCACGCCCATGCCCCTGCCCTTGAGAAGGACTTCGTCTTCGGTGATGCGGGCGCCGGCGTTGTCGACGCGCATGACGTTGCGCCCCCAGGCGTCGGGCGCCGCATCGAAGATCGCGCCCAGCGTTTCGTAGCGGCTCTCGGTGCGGAAGGTGGTCCTGGCGTCGACCAGCGGCAGGTTCAGCGGATCCAGCGCGAAGGCGCGCGGATCGTCCGCGTAGGACTGCACGTAGGTGAATTCAGCGAAAAAATGGTTCTCGTCCGAGTCGTCCAGCGTCAGGACGCCGGCCAGCACCGCCTCGCCGCGGATGTCGATGTAGACGAACAGTTCGCTCTCGACCGATTTGCGCTTTCTGGTGGGCGCCATGTCCGGGGCCGGCGGCTATAGCCGGGAAGGATCGGCGCGATGCGAATGCAGCGCGCCGGCGCTGCCGCGGCTGGGCCGGCGCACCGCGTCGAGCCGCTTGCCGACGCCGTCCTGGTCGGGGTCGCCCAGCGCGAAGACCTGGTCCGCGAACCCGTACTGGAGCAAGGCTTCCAGGGCGAGCGTCAGCGACACGCCGCCGTCGCCGCGTTCCAGGCGGGCGATGGTGGCGCGGGACACGCCCATGCGGCTGGCCAGCGTGGACTCCGTCTCGGCGCGGCGCAGCCGGGCGGTGCGGATGTTGGCGCCGATCCGCGCGAGCGCTTCAGCGGCGTCGAAACTGGGTTCGAGCTTCTTTTTCATGACTCAATAATAGTGCTTTACAGCAGAAATTGCACGATAAATGAGTCAAGGGCTGTTCTAGGCATGACTCATTAATGAGTCACATCCATATATTTTGCGCCATTAATGGAGCATTTTAGGGATTTTGCCTTACACCGTCACCGCCTGTTCCAGGCGCAGTGCGCCGCGCCCCGTATCCAGGGTGACGCGGGCGCCCAGCGGCAGGGTCAGGTTCGGATTGCCGTGGCCGCTGGGCCAGCCGGCCAGCACCGGGATCCCGCGCGCCCGGAATTGGTCCAGGATCAGCGGGTACAGCATGCCCTGGGCCTGCGCGTCATCCATTTGCACGCCAAGGATGCGCGTGAAGTTGCCGACCAGCACGCCCTTCAGGCCGTCGAATTTGCCCGCGGCGGCCAGTTGGCTCAGCAGCCGGTCGACCCGGGGCAGCGCTTCGTTGACGTCTTCGATGAAGAGGATGGCGTCGCGGGTGTCGATTTCGTTGGGTGAGCCGATCAGCGCGGCGATCAGCGCCAGGTTGCCGCCGATCAGCCGCCCGGTCGCGGTTCCCGGCACGAGTTCGGTGGCGCTGGCGTCCGGCGGCGGGTCGATCCACGCCCCCTGCCCCACTTGGCCGCCGACCATGGCCAGCAAGTGCGATTCGGTGGGCTCGCGTTTGCCGGCCAGCAGGTCCTGCGCCAGCATTGGGCCGTGGAAGGTGACGAAGCCGGCGTGCCGCTGCATGGCCAGGTGCAGCGCGGTGATGTCGCTGTAGCCGATGAAGGGCTTGGGGTGGCGGCGCAACAGGCTGAAGTCGAGCCTGTCCAGCAGGCGCCACGAGCCGAAACCGCCTTGCAGGCACCACACCGCACCGATGTCCGGCGAGGCGAAGGCCGCGTGCAGGTCGTCGAGCCGTTCGGCGTCGGTGCCCGCCAGGTAATCGTAGGGGGCGTCCAGCCGCGCGCGCGAGGCGGGCATGACCTGCGCCGCGAAACCGCGCGCTTCCAGCCATTCGGCGGCGAGATCGCTGGCGTCCGGCGCGGCGGATGCCGGCGCCACGATGGCGACGCGGGCGCCCGGCTTCAGCGCGGGCACCGCCGACGCGGCGGCGCCGGCGTGGGAAACCGGGGGCGCGGGCCGGACCGGCGCCGCCGGCTGCCGCGGGGCAACCGGCGCGCGGCTGGCGCATCCGCCCAGCACGGCGGAGGACAGCCCCAGCAGGCCCGCGCCGATGAGGAAGCCCCTGCGTCCGCCGTCCAGGTTCCGGTCCAGGCCACCGCGCGAGTCCGACATCGTCATTCCCGCCTCTCAGAACCGTTCGTAGGGCAGGCGGTAGCGCCATTGCCCCGCCGCCAGGCCCGCCATGGGCAGGCGCCCGATGCGGATGCGCCGCAGCGCCTGCAAGCGCAGGCCGGCGGTCTCGCACACGTATTCGATGAATCCCGGCGCCGGCGTCTTCAAGGCGAAGCGCAGATGGGTTTCGTTCTGCCAACTGACCTTCATGGGAACGGCGGCGCGGCCCTCGTAGGCCAGGCCGCGCTGCAGGCGCGCCAGATCGCCCTCTTCCAGGCGGCCCGAGACCTGGGCGACGTATTCCTGTTCGACGTGGCGGCCCTCTTCCACCAGCTTGCGGGCCACGGGATATTCCTGCGTATAGACCAGCAGCCCGCTGGCGGCGCGCTCCAGGGGAGTCGCCAGCCGCAGGCCGTTGAACATGCGCTTCAGGTAGCGCTGGCCGGACCTGTCGCCTGGCATCAGGTTCCCGGGCACGATCAGGTCGCGGGCGGAACCCGGTTCGTCATTGGCGTACAAGCCGGCGGGCTTGTGCACCAGAATGGTGACGGGGCGCGCCTCTTCCAGGCGCGCGCCCGGCAGGAGGCTGACGGCCTGGCCCGGCGCGACCCGGTATCCGGGCTCTTCCACCTTTGCGCCGTCCACGGCGATCCAGCCGCCCTCTATATAGCGTTCGGCGTCGCCCCGCGAGCAGGACAGGTCCGCGGCCACGCGCTTGGCCAGGCGCACGCTTTCGCTCATCGCCGCGCCGCCTTGGGCGAGGGCCCCGCGGGCCGGTGTGGATAGGAAAGAGCGCAAACGAACGGGTGCAGCGTCATGGGGTGTTGCCGGGGGGTGTTGCCTGAAAGTAACGCATCATAATTCATGGGCCTTGGTCCGGCGTCTCCGCTTCCACGGGAACCGGCGCGGGCGCCTCGTCGATCCAGGCCTTGAGCAGCGTCTGGGTCACGGCCAGGATCACCGGGCCGATGAAGAGCCCCACGATGCCGAAGGCGAACATGCCGCCCAGCACGCCTGCCAGGATCAGCAGCAGCGACAGGTTCACGCCGCGCTTGATCAGCATCGGCCGCAGCAGGTTGTCCAGGGTCCCGACCACCAGCGCCCAGACCAGCAGCACCGCGGCCGCCAGTTTCATGTCGTTCTGGAACAGCCAGGCCACGCCGCCCAGCATGGGCAGGAGCGGGCCCAGTTGCGCCAGGCACAGCATGACCATCAGCGCGGTCAGGATGCCGGCCGCCGGCACGCCGGCGATCCACAGGCCGATGCCGCCCAGCGCGGACTGCACGACCGCCGTGACCACGATGCCCAGCGCCACGGCGCGGATCGCCATCCCCGCCAGCCGGACCGCGGACATGCCGCGCTGCCCGGCCAGCCGGTTGAAGAAGCGCAGCACGAAGTCGGCGGCCACGTCTCCCTTGAAGTAGAGGATGCCGGCGATGATGACGGTGATCAGCATGTGCATGACGAACACGCCGACGATGGCGGCATGGCCCAGCAGCCAGCGCGCGGCGCCGGTGATATAGGGTTCCAGCCGCGCCAGCAGCCCGCCCGCCCCGGCGTCCGACAGCGTCTGCCATTCGGTTGCGATCCGCGGACCCACCAGCGGGATGCTGCGGATCCAGCCGGGCGGCGCCAGCAGCGTGTAGTCGGGCAGGCTTTTGATGGTGTCCATGATCGCCCCGCTGTGCAGCGCCAGCGTGGCGATGGCCTGGTACAGAGGCAGCACGATGACGAACAGCAGGAGGAACAGCATGGCGATGGTGGCGATCCAGCGGCGTCCGCCGCAACGGCGCTGTATCGCCAGCAGCACCGGCCAGGTGGCGACGACGATGGTGCTTGCCCAGATCAGGCCGGGCAGGAACGGCCGCAGGATGTAGAGACTGCCTATCATCAGCCCCGCAAGGATGACGATGATGAGCAGAATGCGGGCAATATCGGCTGATTGGCGTGGATTCACCCACTGCTCCTGACAGGGCTTTCCGCCCTGGATGGTGGCGCATGGCAGCCCGGGGCGATGCGCGCCCATGCGTTCCCGACGAATTTATCCGAAATCGGGTTCCGAACGCCAGCGCCTCGAGCGCCGGCGCTGGATTCAGCGCGCCCGCCGGCCGGCGCCGCGATCGGCGATCCGCCGGACCGGCCGCCTGCGCCACCACAGCCATATCCCGCTGATGCCCAGCGCGCCCAGCGCCAGCCCCAGCAGCGCAACGATCGCCTCGCCCACGGCGCCGCCCAATTCGCCCGTGTGCAGCGGATAGAGGACGGAGTTCACCCTGGCGCCGGGGTCGAGCTCGTCCCAGCGATGGACGGCGATCACGGCGGCGCTGCGGGGGTCCAGCCAGACGGTGGTGCGTCCGTTGGGATGCGGATCGCCGGGCACGCGCAGGCGCACGGCCATCGGACGGTCGGTGCGCGGGGTATAGAGCAAGTACCCGATCGTGGCGCCGGGCTGCGCCGCCAGCGCCGCGGCCGCGAGTTCGTCCAGCGGCCGGATCGGCCCGCCGCCCGGCGGCAGCGCCGGCGCGACCACGCGCGTATGGCCCAGCGCGTAGGTGATCCAGTCGCCGATCGGACGCCACGCCAGGTAGGCGCCGGTGGCGATGCTGACGGCAAGCGCCAGCGCGAGGACGGCGCCCCCATTGCGGTGCACGTCGAACAGCGCGCGCAAGGCGCCTTTGCCGAACGCCATGCGCAGCGAAGGCGGCCACTTGCGGGGCCACCAGACGACCAGGCCCGACACGCACAAGCCGGCATACGCCAGCGCCGCCCAGGCCAGCACCGCCTTGCCGGCCTTGTCGAGCATCAGGGCGCTGTGCAGGCTGAAGAGCGCGGCGACGAAACCTTCGTCGTCGCCGCGGCGGCCCTGTTCCTCGCCCGTCGCCGGATCCAGGAAGACGATGCCGCTCCAGGCGCCGCGCACCCTCGCCTGCAGGGTCTCGCCCGCCTTTCGCGGCGGCCGGAAGGTGATCGCGGCGTCCGCCCCGAACTCCGCGGCCAGGCGGCTGCGCAGCGATTCCAGCGGCGCGGCGCCCTGCGCCGGCGCGTGGCGCGCCACGAAGTACGCCGGGTGCAGCCATTGGTCCAGGGGCCGCGCGACCGCCAGCAGCGCGCCGGTCAGGCCGGACAGGATCAGGATCCCGCCCAGGCCCAGCGCGATCCAGCGATGGCAGAACAACCACAGACGGCGCGGCATGATCGTCCGGTCAGTACGCCAGGCGGGCCTGCACGTAGATCATGCGCGGCGCGCCGACCATCCGTCCGCCGTTGGTGTCGACGTTGCGGGTGTAGTAGCGGCGGTCGAACAGGTTGTTGACGCCCAGGGCCAGTTCGCTGCCCTTCCACTCGGGCAGCCGGTAGCTGAGCTGGGCGTTCCAGACGCTGAAGCCCGGCACGCGGCCATTGCCGGCGTCGGCGGACTCGCGCTCGGTATTGGCCGTGTCGGAATACTGGCCGCTTTGCGCCGTGGTGTACAGATTGAAGGCCCAGTTGCGCAGGGTGTAGCGCCCGCCCAGCGTGCCGGTCTGGCGCGAGTAGAACGGCACGTCGTTGCCCTCGAATTCGCCGGATTTCTGGATGGCGCGCACGTAGGTGTAGTTGGCGTAGACGTTCAGGCCGGCCAGCGGGCCGGACTTGTCGAAGTCGTAGTCGATCGCGAATTCGACGCCGTTGTGGGTGGTCGCGCCCAGGTTCCGGAAGACCGCCGGATTGGTGCCCGGGACGGACAGGATCTGGTTGTCGAACTTCAGGTTGAACGCGGTGAATTCGGTATGCACCTGCTCGCCCGAATAGCGCACGCCGGCCTCCAGGGTCTTGGCCACTTCCGGACTCAGCGGATTGGACGCCGACATAGAGTTCAACTGGGTGTACTGCACGGCGCCGAACGAGGTGCTGTAGTTGGTGTAGAGCGTCAGCGCGTCGTTGACCAGGTAGGCGATGTTCAGCGACGGCAGGCCCCGGCTGTTGCGCACGTGGAACGCGGAGTCGTCGGCCGTGCCGTTGGGCTGGCGGTCGCTGCGTATGCGTTCATAGCGTATGCCCGGCGTCACGCGCCAGTTGCCGTAGGCGATGCGGTCGTCCAGATAGATGGAGTGCGCCTCGGTCTCGTTGTCGAAGGTCTGGGCGGCGCCGGTCCGCAGGCCGGTCAGAAGCGATTCGGAGTAGCGCTTGTCCTGCCCGGTCTCGTGGATGTAGCGGTAGCCCACGGTCACGTCGTGCGTGGTCGGCCCCCACTCGACGCGCTGCGTGTAGCGCGGCTCGATGCCCAGGACCTGGTTGTTGCGCGGCTGGTAATCGTTGCGTCCGGTGGCGGTGTTGATGAGCGAGCTTTTGCGGGAGCTGTCGTAGTGGTAGACGCGCGCCTCGAACTCCTGCGTATCCGAAATCGAGTTCAGATAGCCGACGTCGACCTGGTCGCGCTGCCCTTTCCAGTAGTCGGTGGGATGGGTGTTCTGGAACGGGTCGTCCTGGTACTGGGCCACCGACAGGCCGCCGGGCGTCATGGATTTGACGTCGTAATGAGAGAACTTGCCGTAGATTTCGGAGGTCGGCGTGAGTTCGTAGCGCCATTTCAGCGCCACGTCGTTGTAGCGGTCGTGGCTGCCGTCGCGCCACTGCTCGCCGTTCATGCCCGAGTACATCAGGGCCACGCCCAGGCTGTTTTCGAACTGCGTGCCCAGGAAGGCCGTGTACTGCGTGTTGGTGCCGCCCTGGCTGAAGACGTTGTAGCGGGCCGAGGCGTCGGCCGTCAGATCGCCGGTGTTCGGGATCGGGCGCGTCTTGAAATTGATCACGCCCCCGACGTTCTGCGGGCCGTAGCGCACCGCGCCGCCGCCGCGCACCACGTCGATCGATTCGATGTTGCCCAGGCTGGTCGGGGACATCACCAGATTGGGCTGGCCGTAAGGCGCCATGGCCATCGGAATGCCGTCGAGCAGCATCGTGGTGCGGAAGGAATTGCGCGGATTCAGGCCGCGGATGCCCACGTGCAGGCCGACCGAGCTGCCGGTGGCGCTGGTGCTGCCGCTGATCTGCACACCGGGAACGCGGCGCAGCACGTCGGCGATGCTGGTCGCGCCGCTGTTGGCGATGTCTTCCCGCCGCAGCAGCGTGCGCGCGCCGCCGAAAGTCTGCACGCTGTTCTCCAGGCCCGTGCCCAGCCAGTCGCCGCTGACCTGGATCGCCTCCAGGGTGCCGGACCCGGCGGCGGTGGCCGGGCGCGCCGCCGCGGCGCCGCGCAGCACGTAGCCCTGCCCGGGCTGCGGCACGGCCGTCAGGCCGGTGCCGCTCAGCAGCCGATCCAGTCCGGCGCCCGCCTCGTAGCTGCCTTGCAGCCCCTGGGTGCTGAGCCCCGCCGCGTCCTCGGGCCGGAACGACACGGTAATGCCGGCGGCCTTGGCAAAGTCGGCCAGCGCCGGTTCCAGCGGCCCCGCCGGAATGCGATAGGCGCGCGCGGCAGCCTGTTGGGCGGTCTGCGCCAGCACGGGCGGCGCGGCGGCGAAGGCGGCGGCCAGCGCCAGGGTCAGGGCCAGCAGGCGCGGCGCGGCGGCGGCGCCGCGCAGTCGGAGTTGATATTGCGGTCCCACGTTACACATCCCTTTCGGATCATCGATGCGCGGTATGCCGGATGGACCCGGGCAAAAGGGACAGGCAAGGACAGGTTTAATTGAAAGCAAATGCAACTTGCCGCCCATGGCTGGCTGCCCGCCCGGCGGTTCAGGACGCCCGGGCGGTCACCGTGACCCAATAGCGGGTCCGCGACACCACGCGCACGCCCAGCGTCTCGGCCACGATGGCCAGCACGGCATCGGTATCGTCCAGGCGGAACACGCCCGATACGCGCAAGCCGGCCACCGCGGGGTCGCAGCGGATCACGCCCGGCCGGTAGCGCGACAGATCGTCCAGGAAGGCGTCCAGGCGCTGGTTGCTGGCCTCGATGACGCCGCGGGTCCAGCCGGGAGCGTCCTGGCTGGCGGGCCGGCGGGACTGGAACGCGCTGGCGGTAAAACGCAGGGACTCCCCGGCGTTGACGAGGCGCGGCGCGCCGCCGGCACGCAGGCTGACCTCGACGCTGTGTTCCAGGACGGACAGCGAGGTCATCGCTTCGCCGTCATTCCATTGGCGTACCACGAACCGGGTGCCCAGCGCCCGCAGCCGGCCCTGCGGCGTTTCGATGAGGAAAGGCCTGGCCCTGCCCTGGCGGTCGGCCGCCGTCCGGACGTAGATTTCGCCGCCGCGCAGGTACAGCAGCCGGGAGGCCTCTGAATAGACGACATCGACGCCGGTGTCCGTATTGAGGAGCACCTGGCTGCCATCGGCCAGCACCAGATCGCGGTTTTCCCCCACCGCCGTGCGGTAGTCTTCGGCCCCGCCCGGCCGCGCCACCTGGCGGTAGCCCAGCCACGCGGCGGGCAGCGCGACGCCAAGCAGGGCCAGCGTCCGGATCGCGGCGCGCCGGTTGACCCGCCTCTGGCGGGTGAGCAAGGGCACGCCCAGCGTGGGCGGAACGGCGCCGAACTGCTGGCTCAGGCGCTGCGCGCGCTGCCATGCAAGCTCGCGCTCGGGGCTAGTGCGGCGCCAGCGCTCGAAGGCGGCATGGTCTTCGGGCCCTGCCTCGCCGGAATGCAGCCGCACCAGCCAGCGCGCGGCCTCGCGGATGACGGCGGTGTCGAGCGGCGCGGATCCCTGGGTAGCCACGGCCGGTCATTGCTCCATCAAGGTCAGGCAGATTTCGAAGCCCTGGGCCATGTAGCGCTTCACGGTGCGGTCGCTCAGCCCGGTCCTGGCGGCAATCTGCGCGTAGGACAGGCCTTCCAGTTGCGACAGCACGAATACCTCGCGCGCCTGCGGCGCCAGGCCCGACAGCAGGCGGTCCAGTTGCTGGAGCGCCTGTTGCACCGCCAGCAGGCTCTCGGGCGAGGCGTCCACTTCGAAAGGCAGCGCGGCGACCGCTTCGAGCCACGCGCGCTCGAGCGAGCGGCGGCGCCAATGGTCATTGAGCAGCCCCCGCGCGATGGTCGTCAGATAAGCGCGCGGCTGCCTCAGTCCGGAGACCTCATCGGGCTTGCGCAATATGCGCAGAATGGTGTCGTGCGCCAGATCCGCCGCCTCGTCGCCATGGTCGAGACGCCGCCGCCACCATTGGCAGAGCCAGTCATAGTGGTCTTCACAAAGGATTTGCAGGGGATTGGACATGCGCGCAGGGCCAGGCGAATTTCGATGGGAATGATACCAAGAATCGTTCTTGGTACTGAAGATTTCCCTTGGGGACGGAAGGCCGCGCGCCCCGGCGCCGGGCACGCCACTTGCCGGGGATGGGTTCCCTGCCCCGTTTCCGGCAGGCATCTCCAGGAGATTCGCCATGAGGACTCTGACCACCGCCAGCGTGTTGCTGGCCCTTTTGCTGGCCGGCTGCTCCGGGGCCGGTTCCTACGGTTCCAGTTCGCCTCACTCGGGCGGCGCCACGTCCGCGGATCCGGCCAACTACCATTCCTCGAACTTCGGCGAGCCCAACAACGAACCCTTCCAGGGCGTCCATCCGGGGCATTAGCGCGGCCCGCCCGGGGCCGCGATCTCGGCGCCCTGGCGCGCACGCCACGATGATCCCAGCCTTGCGGGCGTCAGGGCTGGGCGGTATCCGCCTGCGCGCCCTTGGCCGCGTCGCCCGCGGCCAGCGCCATCAGGTGCCGGGCCATTTCGCCCAGTTGTCCGTCCTTCGATTTCAGTTGCTCGAGGAAATCGGCCGCCCGGGCTTCGGCGGCGGCCAACCTTGTTTCCAGGGCGTGTTCGCGTTCCCGGGCGGCCGCCGCGCCGCCCTGGGCGGCGGCCAAGTCGGATTCGTGGCGTATCCGGTTTTCCTGGGCCTCGGCGCGCAATGCTTGCGCGCCCTGCTCCGCCTGGCGCCGCAGTTCCTGTTCTTCGGCCAGGGCCTTGCGGGCCTGGGCCAGTTGCTGCTGGCCGGCGGCCTGCGCTTCGTCCAGGCGGGCCTGCAGGCGCTTGACGGCGCCGCGCTCGCCGTCCAGTTCGTTCAGCCAGCGGCGTTCATGGGCCGCATGGCGGGCCTCCAGCGCCTCCAGGGCCTGCGCCTGCCGGCCGCGCGCTTTTTCCGCGTCCGCCAGCAAGGCCTGCGCGGCGGCGCGGGCATCCGCGAGCTGCACCCCATGTTGTTCAAGCTGCGCGTCGCGCTGCCGCAATTGCAGTTCGGCCGCTTGCAGGCGGTCTTCGGCGGCCGCCAATTGCGAGGCGGCCACCTTGAGCGTTTCCTGAAGGTCCCGTTCGCGCTGCGCGAGCCCGGCTTCGCGCCGTTGCAGTTGTTCCGCGTCGGCCGCCAGCCTCTCGCCTTCCCGCGCCAGTTCTTCCCAGCGTTCGCGGTACGTCCGGGCCTGCTCCGCCCGGGCTTCGGACAGGGCCGCTTCCCAGAAATGGGCCGCGGCCCGGGCGATGGGGTCCGGAATGGCCGGCGACGCGGCGAACGCGCCGGGATCCTTGATGCGCGCGCCCAGCGACCGGAACCAGGTTTCCAGATAGGGGCTGACGGTATTCGGGGAGCCGCGGCCGATCTTCTGGCGCACGCGCTCGATCGTGGGGCGGGCGCCTTCCAGCAGCAAGGCGTCGGCGGCGCTCCACACGTCTGTTTCGGTGATTCCCGTGGCCATGGGCGGACTCCGTCAAATTTTTGGCACGTTCCGGATAATTACCCACGATAATGGAACCTTATCGGGAGTAATTCTATATCTATGTTAGATATCATACAGTATATGTATGTATATTTATAATATGCAGGATTGGCCGGAAAGTCTCCGGCGCGCCCGCGCTGTAACGCCCGAATCCCTGACGCCGGAATCCGATGACCCTGACCCTGCAAGCCCCGCTGCCCGTCCTGGACCCGCGCGCGCTGGACGCCCAGGCCGATGCCGCCGTGCGCGACCTGATGCGCGAAGGCAGTTCGGCCAATACCGCCGCCAGCTACCGCGCCGCGATCCGCTACTGGACGGCCTGGTTCGAACTGCGCTACGGCCAGCCCTTCGCCCTGCCCCTTCCGCCAACCGCGGTCGTCCAGTTCGTGGTCGACCACGCGCAGCGGTCGACCGGGCAAGGGCTGCAATGGGAACTGCCGCCGGCGCTGGACCGCGAACTGGTCCGCCTGAAGGCCAAGGGCAAACTGGGCGCGCCCAGCCTGAATACGCTGTTGCAGCGCCTGTCCGTGCTGTCCAAGGCTCATGAATTGCGCGGGCACCCCAATCCCTGCCGCGACGCCCGGGTGCGCGAACTGCTGGCCAAAACACGCCGCGCCTACGCCCGCCGCGGCGCGGCCCCCGCCAAGAAGGTCGCCCTGACGCGCGAACCGCTGCAGGCCCTGCTGGCCACCTGCGACGATTCCCTGCGCGGCGTGCGCGACCGCGCCCTGCTGCTGTTCGCCTGGGCCAGCGGCGGCAGGCGGCGTTCCGAAGTGGTGCGCGCCACGGTCGAGAACACCGCGCGCACCGCCGACGGTTTCCTGTATTCGCTGGCGCATTCCAAGACCAACCAGGCCGGCGCAAACCGCGCGAACGACCAGAAGCCCATCGTCGGCATGGCGGCGCAGGCACTGGACGCCTGGCTGCGCGCCAGCGGGATTACGCAAGGCCCGCTGTTTCGCCGTGTGCGCCGCGGGGACGTGGTGGGCGAACCGCTGGCCGCCGCGGCCCTGCGCGACATCGTGCAGGAGCGCTGCCGGCTGGCCGGCCTGGAAGGCGATTTTTCGGCGCACAGCCTGCGTTCCGGCTTCGTGACCGAAGCGGGCCGCCAGAACGTGCCGCTGGGCGACACCATGGCCTTGACCGGGCACGCCAGCGTGGCCACCGTCATGGGCTACTTCCGCGCGGGATCGGCGGCCCTCTCCCCGGCGGCCCGGCTGCTGGACGAACCGGATTCCGGTCCACGGTAAAATCGCGGCCAGCATCCCTGCCCGACCGGTCTCTCTCCATGCGAATCCACCTGCGCGGGCTTGTGCTTGCGCTCACCATATTCAGCGCCCTCGTCGCCACCGCGAATACGCTCTACGCCAGCTATCGCGTGCAGCGCGAACAGCTCATCTCGAACACGCTGGAATCCAACCGCGTCTATGCCGCCAAGCTGGCGGAGAGCGCGGGCGCCTTTCTCAAGTCGGCCCTGCGGCAGTTGGAATACAGCGCCCGCCACCTGTCGGTCCGCCTCGACGTTCCCGAACTGCTGGCCGCCGAAGCTTCGCGCCTGCAGGAACAGTCCGACAGCTTCAACACCGTCGCCATCGTGCGGGCCGACGGCATTCTCCTCGCCGCCTCGAACAGCTTGCGCGGATTCGTGGGCACCCGTGTCGACAGCGCCGGCAGCCTCGCGGCGCTGCAGGCGCGCAAGCCGCTGGTCAGCAAGCTCTATGTTTCCCTGACCGGCAAACAACTGATCAACGTCTCGCACCCTATCCGTTCGGATGACGGCCGCTACCTGGGCTATGTCGCGGGCACCATCTACCTGAGCCAGGAAGGCGCCTTGCATACGCTGCTGGGCAAGCACCATTACCAGGACGGCTCCTATCTGTATGTGGTCGACAACGAGGGCCGGCTGATCTATCACGAGGACACCGCCCGCGTCGGGGAGAGCATCACCGCCAACCCGGCGGTGGCGGCGGTAGTGCGCGGCCAGGCCGGCGCGCAGCGCCTGGTCAATACGCGGGGCGTGGACATGCTGGCCGGCTACGCGGGCGTCCCCTTGAGCGGCTGGGGCGTGATCGCGCAGCGGCCCGCCCAGGCGACGCTGGAGCCGCTGGACAAACTGATCTGGGCGTTGATCGGCTATGCGGCGCCGTTCGCCATCGCCTTCCTGCTGGCCATCTGGTGGTGCGCGCGCAAGATCTCGCAGCCGCTGTCGCAACTGGCCACCAACGTCGAGCACGAGGAGGTGGCCATCGCGATGCAGCGGGTCCAGTCCGTGAAGGCCTGGTACTTCGAAGCCCAGCGCCTGAAGCGCGCCGTGATCCGCAGCTTCACGAGCCTGCAGGATGAAATCGGCAAACTGAACCAGGCCAGCATCACCGATCCGCTGACCGGCCTGCACAACCGGCGCGGCCTGCAGGCGGCGGTGGAACGGCTGCAGGCCGCGCGCGCGCCATTCGGCGTGATCGCGCTGGACATCGACCACTTCAAGCGGGTCAACGACACTTACGGCCACACGGTGGGCGACGAAGTGATCCGCGGATTGGCGCAGCTCATGCGCGAATGTTCGCGCCCGTCGGACGTGCTCTGTCGCAACGGCGGCGAGGAATTCCTGATCCTGCTGCCCGGCGCCGGCGCGAAGGAAGCGGCCAACGTGGCCGAGCGGCTGCGCAAAAGCATGGAGACGCGCAGCCTGCATGGCACGTCGGGCATCACGCTGTCGGCCGGGGTGGCGCAATGGCCGTCGGCCGGCGCCGAAGTGGGCGCGGCGTTCCAGGCGGCGGACGCGGCGCTCTATGCCGCGAAGCAGCAAGGACGCAACCGGGTGGTGACGCACGCGCCGTAGCGCGGCGGCGCGCCCGGCACGCGCCGGTTCAGTCCAGCAGCGGCCAGAGCCCCGGCGCGATGCGCGACCACAGGTCGGCGCTCATGGCCTCGGGCTTGCGGCCGGGCAGGCCCGTGCGGCGCTTGAGCAGGTCGCCCTTGCAGGCGAACACGATGCTGTGGGCCAGCGAGGTGTCGCTGACCTCGATGACGGATCCGGCGAAGCGCTGCCTGATGCGGCCCAGATAGCGCCGGTAGTTGAAATTCGACGCATGGAAGTTGCCCACCATCAGCCCGTTGGCGGCCAAGGCGTGGAAGCACCCGTCGTAGAACGCATCGCTGGTGAGCTGCGCCGGTATGCCGTTGATGTCGTAGCCGTCCACCAGCACCGCGTCGTACTCGTCGCGGTATCGGTGGATGAGTTCGGCGCCGTCGCCTTGCAGCACGGCGAAGCGCGCGTCGTCCTCGGGCACCAGGAACGAATCGCGCAAGGCGATGACGTGCGGATTGATCTCGAAGACGTCGATCCGGGCCGACGGCAGGTAGCGATGGCAGAACTTCGCGAGGGAGCCGCCTCCCAGCCCGATCATGGCGATCCGGCGAGGTTCGGGGTTCAGCAGCAGGAACCCCATCATGATGCGCGTGTACTCCAGGTTCAGCGCATAGGGGTCCTTGGTCCACATGCGGCTCTGGATCTCGCCGCGCGAGAACATCAGGGACCGCGACGTGGTCGTGGCATAGATGAAAGGCCTAACCGGTTGATGGCTCGATGTGCTTTCAGGCATTCCAGATACTCGCTGTCAGGGAGGGCGATGCCGGGCGGCGCCCGGCGCCCAGGCGCATGCCGCCGCCGGGCGCGGGGCCCGGGCGGAAACTGCGGATGGAAAAAGCGCGGGAAAGAGAAGATCGCCCCGGACGGCGCGCCGTCCGGGGCGTTCGAGCGCAAGCGCCGCGGCGGGGCGCGGCGGAGTCAGGCCTTACGCGGAGGAACGCAGGGCTTCGGTGTCCTCGGTGGATTCGGCATCCGCGGGAACGGCATTGATGTCAGTGTCTTTCTTGGCCTCGGGCGCCTTCCAGTCCAGGGGAGGAATCTCGAAGCGCCATTTCTTGCCGACCAGTTGATGAGACATGAGCGTTCTCCTATTCAGGGCGCATGGCTTCCCCCGCACAAGCGCGATACGCGGATTCGAGCGTGCCGTGGATGCGGATCCATTGCTGGACGCGGGGGAACAACCACGCAGGCCACGCTGGCAAAGACGCGGCCGGACCTCCCGGCCCGGCTGCTGTGTGGCAGCATAATTATTGTTTTTGCTGCTAATTGTCGTATTTTAGCACGATTTTGAATGAAATAGCCAGCGGATGATGCCTGCCCGGCCATTTGGCCGCCCTCGCCTGCCCGTCGTTCCCGCCGGCGTCGCGCCGTCGAAGGCCCGAAACCGCCCGCCCGGCGCGCGCCGGACCCCGGCATGTTCCTAGGGATTTCCCCCATTTTTCGCGGAAACAAGGTAGTTCCAGGCGCTTCCCGAACTGTCTGAAAGCTGAACGGAAGTTTGGATTTCTAGACTCCCCCATTCATTACACAGTCAGTTTTTGTTCAGACATATGTCAGACGAAGGCACAACAAGGGGAGGACGAGACAATGCAATCCAAACGCAGCGCCCTGCGGCGCGAGGCGTGGGCCGCGGGCACGATGATCGTGCTGGGCCTGGGCGCCATCGCGCAGGCGGCCACGTACAGCCTGGGCACCCTGGCGCGCATGGGACCGGGGATGTTCCCCGCGATCCTGGGCGCGCTGCTGGTGATGCTGGGCCTGATCATCGCCCGGATGGCCGCGGCGCCCGCCGCCGAGGACGATGCCGAAGACCTGCCGCCGCCGGAATGGCGCGGCTGGGGCTGCATTATCGGCGGCCTGCTGACCTTCATCGTGGCCGGCAAGTACGGCGGCCTGGTGCCCGCCACCTTCGCGCTGGTGTTCATCTCGGCGCTGGGCGACCGCCAGCACACGCTGCGCAGCGCGGCCCTGCTCGCGGCGGGCGTGACGGTGCTGGGCGTGGCCGTTTTTTCGTGGGCGCTGCAATTGCAGTTTCCCCTGTTCCGCTGGGGCTGAGCGATGGACATACTCAACAATCTGATGCACGGGTTTTCCGTCGCCTTCGCGCTGGACAATCTCATGTGGGCCGTCTTCGGCGTGTTCATGGGCAACCTGATCGGCGTGCTGCCCGGCATGGGCGTGCTGGCGGCGATCTCCATCCTGCTGCCGCTCACCTACACCATGACGCCCACGGCGGCGCTGGTGATGCTGTCCGGCATCTACTACGGCTCGCAGTACGGCGGCGGCATCACCTCGATCATGCTGAACCTGCCCGGCACCGCGTCGCACGCGGTGGCGTGCCTGGACGGCAATCCGCTGGCGCGCAACGGCAAGGCGGGCTCGGCGCTGTTCATGTTGATGTTCTCGTCGTTCTGCGGGGCGTCGGTGGGCATTCTGGCCATGATCCTGTTCTCGCCGCTGCTGGTGGACGTGGCCTTCAAGTTCGGCCCCGCCGAATACTTCTCGATGATGATGCTGGGCCTGCTGGCGGGCGCGACGCTGGCCAAGGGTTCGGCGATCAAGGGCGTGGCCATGGTGGTGGTGGGCCTGCTGCTGGGGGTGGTCGGCACCGACGTCAACACGGGAACGATGCGCTTCCATTTCGGCATCCTGGAGCTGTCCGACGGACTGCAGATCGTGGCGCTGGCCATGGGCCTGTTCGGCGTGGCGGACTTCCTGAAGAACATCAACCGCATCGGCGGCGGCGGCAAGGTCACCGCCGCGAAGATCAGCATGAAGTCGATGCGGCCGGAAGCGGGCGACATCCGGCAGTCGCGGGGCGCGCTCGTGCGTGGCACGGCGATCGGCGCCGCGTTCGGCATCCTGCCCGGCACCGGGCCGACCATCGCCTCTTTCATTTCGTACGCCACCGAAAAGAAAGTGGCGCGCGACCCGCGCCGATTCGGGCGCGGCGCCATCGAAGGCATCGCCGGTCCGGAGGCGGCCACCAGCGCCTCGACGCAGACCAGCTTCATCCCGACCATGAGCCTGGGCATTCCAGGCGATCCGGTGATGGCCCTGATGCTGGGCGCGCTGATCATCCACGGCATCCAGCCGGGGCCGCAGATGATGGTGGAGCACGCGGATATGTTCTGGGGGCTGATCGCCAGCTTCTGGGTGGGCAACGTGCTGCTGCTGCTCTTGAACCTGCCGCTGATCGGCATGTGGGTGCGCCTGCTGACCGTGCCGTTCCGCTACCTGTTCCCCGCCGCGCTGTTCTTCGTCTGCGTGGGGGTCTACAGCACGAACAACAACCTGTTCGACGTGGCGATGGTGACGGTGTTCGGCGCGGCCGGCTATGCGCTGATCCGCCTGCGCTTCGAGCCGGCGCCGTTGCTGCTGGGATTCGTGCTCGGGCCCATGGTCGAAGAGAACTTCCGCCGCGCCCTGCTGCTGTCGCGCGGCGACCTGTCGATCTTCGTGTCGCGGCCCATCAGCCTGGGTTTCGTGGTGGCGTGCGCCGGGCTGATCGCCTTGCTGGCGGCATCGGCGTTCCGGCAGCGCAGGGAGCGCGAGGCGCTGGGGTCGGAGCCGGCCGCGTGATCAGGCGCCGGGCGTGAGCGCGGGGCCGGCCGGGTGGCCGTCGATATGGCCCAGCGGCCGGCCCGGATCGAGCCGGTCGCGCACGCGCTGCTTCAGCACCTTGGCTTCGGGAAAACCGCCGTCGCTCTTGCGGTCCCAGATCAGATCGCCGTTGTAGGTGATCTGGAAGATGCCCCCGGTGCCCGGTTGCAGCACCACTTCGCCCAGATCGGTGGAAAAGGTGGACAGCAGCTCCTGGGCCATCCAGGCGGCGCGCAGCAACCACTGGCACTGGGTGCAATATAGGATGACGATGCGGGGTCGGAGGGCGGGCGCGTTCATGCGGAAGATTCTACCTCCGTTCGTGGATAATATCGGGTTTTCCCGGGTTCGCGATGAACCCCGAGCCTGCCATGAAGTCTGCATTATCTCCCCGGGGCCAACGCTGGCTGATCGGCCTCCTGATGGGGCTGGTCACGCTCACGCCGATGGGCATAGACATCTATCTTCCGTCGCTGCCCGCCATGGCCGAGGATTTCGGCCGGCCCGTCACCGCGCTGCAAACCAGCATCACACTGTTCATCTTCGCGGTGGGCGTGGGGCAGATGCTGATCGGGCCGCTGGCCGACCGCTATGGCCGGCGGCCCGTCGCGCTGGGCGGCGCGCTGGCCTACCTGCTGGGCTCGGCGCTCGGGGCGGCCGCCGGGTCGCTGGAGGTCTTCTATGCCGCGCGCGTGATCCAGGGTATCGGCGCCTGCTCGGCTTCGCTGGTGGCCTTCGCCGCGGTGCGCGACTGCTTCAGCCCGGCCGTGGGCGCGCGCGTCTACAGCTATCTGAACGGCGCGCTGTGCACCGTGCCCGCGCTGGCGCCGATGGTGGGCGGCGCGCTGGCGGTGCACGCGGGCTGGCGCAGCGCCTTCGTCTTCATGGTGCTGTTCGCGCTGGCCCTGGCCGCCCTGCTCGCGGTCCGCTTCGAAGAAACCCGCGCGACGGCCGCCCGGCCGGGGGGCGCGCTGTACAGCCCGCGCCGCTACGCGCCCATCGTCGCAAGCGGACGCTTTCTGTATTTCGCCGCCTTCGGCATGGCCGGCATGGCGATGATCCTGGTGTTCGTGGCCGCGGCGCCGGTGGTGCTGGTGCAGCAACTGGGTTATTCCGAACTGGGATTCTCCGCCTGGTTCGGCGGCAACGCGGCCATCAACATCGGCGCCTTCTTCCTCGCGCCCGCCTTCATCGCCCGCTACGGCCGGCACACCATGGTGCGCGTGGGCATGGCCGCCCTGCTGCTGGCTTCCGCCATGCACCTCGCGGCGTGGCTGTGGATGCCCCTGTCCGCCTGGGTCTTCATGCTGCCGGTGGCCGTGCTGACCGTGGGCTTTTCGCTGGCGCTGGGTTCCGGCCTGAGCCTGGCGCTGGAGCCCTTCGCCGAACGCGCCGGCACCGCCGCCGCGGTGTACGGGCTGTTCCAGATGAGCGGATCGGCGCTCATCGCCACGGCGCTGCTCGACAGCGGCATGCCGCCGCAGGCGGCGATGGCCCTGGTCGGCGCGGCCGTCGTGGCGCCGCTGCTGTGCCTGTCCGCGGGCATGTCGCGAAGGCTGGTTCCTTTTGGCGGGAACAGGCCGTAGTATCCAGGGATACCCCAACCTGGAGGCGACATGAGCATCGACGACACGGCGGAACAGCCGATCCTGGCGCGCGCGGCCGAGGGCGGCGTGGTGACGCTGCGCCTGAACCGGCCCGGCCAATTCAACGCGCTTTCCGAGGCCATGCTGGCCGCCCTGCAGGCGGAGATAGACGCCCTGGCCCGCGACGGCGATGTGCGCTGCGTCGTGCTGGAATCCACGGGCCGCGCGTTCTGCGCCGGCCACGATCTGCGCGAAATGCGCAGCCAGCCTTCGCTGGACTACTACCGCGAACTGTTCAGGAAATGCGGCAGCGTCATGCAGGGCCTGCAGGCGCTGCCCGTGCCCGTCATCGCCAAGGTGCGCGGCATCGCCACCGCGGCGGGCTGCCAACTGGTGGCCAGTTGCGACCTTGCAATCGCGGCCGACACGGCGAGCTTCGCGGTGTCGGGCATCAACGTGGGGCTGTTCTGCTCGACGCCCGCGGTGGCCCTGAGCCGCAACGTGTCGGCCAAGCGCGCATTCGAAATGCTGGTGACGGCGCGGTTCATCGACGCGGCCCAGGCCAGGGACTGGGGCCTGATCAACGACGCCGTGCCGGACGCCGAACTCGACGGGCGCGTGCGGGCGCTGGCCGGCGACATCCTGGCGAAGAGCCCGGCCGCCATCCGCTACGGCAAGCGCATGTTCTACAAGCAGCGGCAAATGGCGCTGGCCGACGCGTACGACTACGCCGGCGACGTGATGGCCCGCAACATGATGGAGGCGGACGCCCGCGAAGGCATCGACGCCTTCCTGCAGAAGCGCCAGCCGCGCTGGCAGGCCTGAGGCCCGGGCCGGCCTAGCCCAGCCAGCCCAGCGCCCATCCGCCCGCCGCGGCCGCCAGCACCACCCAGACGGGCGACCACCGGGCATAGACCAGCAGCGCGAACAGCAGCAGGGCCAGCGCGAAGTCGGCGCGGCCCAGGATGCCGCCGATCCAGACCGGGTCGTACAGGGCCGACAGCAGGATGCCCACCACGCTGGCGTTCACGCCCGCGATCATGTTGCGCACGCCGGGCCGCAGCCGCAGGCTGTCCCAGAACGGCAGCGCGGCCGCTACCAGGAGCGCGCCCGGCAGGAAGATGGCGATCAAGAGCGCCAGCCCGCCGGCCCAGCCCGACAGCGGGCCGGACGACATCGCGCCCAGGAAGGCGGCGAAGGCGAACAGCGGACCGGGCATGGCCTGCGCCGCGCCGTAGCCCGCCAGGAAATCGGCGTTGGACACCATGCCGCCGGCGACCGACGCGGATTCCAGCAGGGGCAGCACCACGTGGCCGCCGCCGAATACCAGGGCGCCCGCCCGGTAGAAGCCGGCCAGTTGCGCCGCCAGCGGCTCATCGCTGATCGCGGCCCAGGCCGGCAACGCGGCCAGCAGCAGCACGAACAGCGCCAGGGCCGCGTAGCCCGCGCGGCGGGATACGCCCGTCGCCTCGGAGGCCAGCGAGGGGCGCGCCGGCACCTTGAGCGCGGCGGCGCCGACGACGGCGCCCAGCAGGATGGCGGCCAGTTGCCCCAGCGCGGTCGGCAGCGCCACGGTGATGAGCGCGCAAGCCACCGCCAGCCCGGCGCGCGGCCGGTCGGGGCAGAGCGAGCGGCCCATGCCCCAGACCGCCTGCGCGACGATGGCCACCGCGGCGATCTTCAGGCCATGGATGGCGGCGGATCCGGACAGCCAGCCGAAATGCCCGAGCCCCAGCGCGAAGAGCGCGAGCGCGATGGCGGTGGGCAGCGTGAACGCCGCCCACGCGGCCAGCATGCCCGTCCAGCCCGCGCGCTTCAGGCCGATGGCCATGCCGACCTGGCTGCTGGCTGGTCCGGGCAGGAACTGGCACAGCGCCACCAGGTCGGAATACGCGTAATCGTCCAGCCAGCGCCGCCGGTCCACGAATTCGGCGCGGAAGTAGGCCAGGTGCGCCACCGGCCCGCCGAAGGACGTCAGCCCCAGGCGCAGGAAGGCCAGGAACACTTCCAGACAGGACCCCGGCCCGGCTTGCACGCGGGCGGACGCCGCGGATTGGCTGGCGACATGTTCGTCATGGGGAGGAGGCAGCGGCATGGGACTGGGCTTCGTCGACAGGCGGGGCGCAAGTATCGGCCCCCGCTTCAAGCTTATAGCCGGGCGGCGCCGTGGATTCAACCGCCGGGGCATCGAACATGGCCCAGCCGGAAACACCATTCATGGCACTTCCGGGCTAGGCCAATCCGCCGCATCCTGGCGGCTCGAGATTCCTCTCGGCAACACAGACAGGCAGGAACATGACCCAACGATTGAATTACTTCGACATCTCGGCGGAATTGTCCAGGAAGTACCTGGACTTCAGCACCGCGCTCAAGAAATCCCCGATGGCCCGGGAGTTCGGCCATCTGGTCGACCTCCGCGCTTCGCAGATCAATGGCTGCGGCTTTTGCGTGGACATGCACGTCAAGCAGGCCAGGATCGCGGGCGAACGCGAACTGCGGCTGCACCACGTCGCCGTCTGGCGCGAGTCCACACTGTTCTCGCCGCGCGAACGGGCCGCCCTGGCGTGGACTGAAATCGTGACCGCCCTGCCCGCCCATGGCGTGTCCGACGAGGCCTACAGCGCGGCGCGGGAACATTTTTCCGAGACGGAGATCTCCGACCTCACCTGGCTGATCGTCTGCATCAACGGCTGGAACCGCCTGGGCGTGACCTTCAGGACCGTGCCGGGCTCGGCCGACGCGGCGTACGGCCTGGACAAGGCCGGCCTGCAATAGGCCGCGCCCCGGCCGCCGCTACATCAATGCCCGGATGCGCAGGCCCAGTTCCCGCGCCTGCGCTTCGGACGCGATGTTGGTGAAGCTGAGCAGCAGCCCGGACTGCCCGTCCGGCGCCGCGAACCAGCGCGACAGCGCTTCCGCGTACAGCCCCTGCTCCAGCATCCGCCGCGCCAGCGGCCGGTCGGCCTGGTTTCCTTCCATCCGCGCCACCAGGTGCATGCCGCCCGGCTGCGGCTCTATCCGCATGCGCGTCCCGAGCGCGGCGGCCAGCCCCGCCGCGGCCGAGTCGCGCCGTTCTCCGTAAAGCCGGCGCATGCGCTGGATGTGGCGGCCGAAGTGTCCTTCCGCCATGAAGGCGCCCAGGATCGCCTGGGTCAGCGCCGGCGCGCCGCCGGCCAGCCAGCAGAACTGCTCGAAGCGGGCGGCCTGCGCTTCGGGCACCACCAGATAGGCCAGGCGCAAGCCGGGAAACAGCACCTTGCTGAACGTGCCCGCGTAAAGCACCCGCCCCTGCGTGTCCAGGCTCTTCAAGGCCGGCAAGGGCCGGCTGACGTAGCGGTATTCGCCGTCGTAATCGTCTTCCACGATCCAGGCGCCGCTGCGTTCGGCCCAATCCAGCAGCGCCTGCCGCCGCGGCAGCGAGAGCGACATGCACAAGGGGCTTTGGTGGGCCGGCGTCACCACCGCGCCACGGGCCCGCGGCGCCCGTTCGATGCCCGCGCCGACGACGAGGCCGTCGTGGTCCACGGGCACGGGCACCGCCTGCAAACGCGCCTGTTCCAGCAGCAGCCGCGTGGGCGGATAACCCGGGTCTTCCATCCAGACGCGGTCGCCCGGCTCGAACAGGGCCTGCAGAATCAGGCGCAGGGTGTGGTTGTAGCCGGAGGTGATGAACACCTGCGAAGGCTGGCAATGGATGCCGCGCGCCACTTGCAGATAAGCGGCCGTCGCGCTGCGCAGGGCCGGCAGGCCACCGCTGGGCGGATAGGCAAGCTCTGGCGCCTGCAGGCCGCGCAACTGCCGGGCCCCGAGCCGCGCCCAGAGCTTGCGCGGGAACGCGTCCAGCGCCGGCAGCCCCATCTGGAAAGGCAGGATGCCGGAGGCGCGCGGCCAGGCCTGTTCGTCGCGCGCGGGCGCGGCGGGCGGCGGCGCCGCGGCGGCCGCCT
>NZ_UFQC01000038.1 GCF_900496975.1 Achromobacter veterisilvae | reverse complement strand
CGCGCGGCCGGCGCCGCGGGCGGCGGCACCTGGCGGGCGGGAACGGGCGCCTGCGCCTTGCGGGCCGGGGCGGCCATGCCCTCGAGTTCGGGCTGGACGGTCAGCGTGTCTTCGTCGTCCTCGGCGAGGGCGGCGTGGGAGTTGGACCGCGCAGCGGCGGTCTTGGTGCTGCGGGCCTGCGCCCGGGCTGGCTCGCCCGAGGGGAAGGTCAGGATGGCTGCGGGACGGGTGGGCAACTTCGGAAGCGGCATATGCGTCACTCTCCAGTGTGGGCCGGCTATAGCGCCTGACGGGTCTACCTGTGCTTGCGGCTAGCCGATGCTCTTCGCGGCCTGCAGGACTTCCTTCGCGTGGCCCGGGACCTTCACCCCGCGCCACTCCTGCACCAGCACGCCATAGGCATCGATCAAGAAAGTGCTGCGTTCGATGCCGCGCACCTGCTTGCCGTACATATTCTTCTGCTTGATGACGCCGAACAGATTGCACACGGTTTCGTCGGCGTCGGAGATGAGAGGGAAAGGAAGTTCGTATTTGTTCTTGAAGTTCTCGTGCGATTTCAGCGAATCGCGCGAGATGCCGATGACCACGGCGCTGGCCGCCAGGAAGTCGGCGTGCAGGTCGCGGAAGTCCTGGCTTTCGGTGGTGCAGCCGGGCGTATTGTCCTTGGGGTAGAAATACAGGATCACGGCGCGGCCCTGGCATTGCTCGAGGCTGATCGGGCCTATGGTGCTTTCAGCGGTGAACAGCGGGGCGGGCTTGCCTATGGTCGGCGTCATTGCTGGGATTCTCCGGTGGGGGGGATGAGGGCCACGACGACGCGCCGGCCCTCCGCCATCAGGATGTTGTAAGTGCGGGAGGCGGCGTGGGTGTCCATGATCTCGACGCCGATGCCCAGCGCCAGCAGGGGGCGCAGCACATCGGGCCGCAGGAACTGTTGCCGGGCGCCGGTTCCGACCAGCAGCACTTCGGGCGCATTCGCCGGGCGGCCGGGGGAGGCTTCAGGCTCGTCCAGAAACGCCATGGGGTCGCGGACGGGCTCGGACAGGCCGGCCGCCTGGAACAAGAGGGTAGGGGTGATGTCGGCCGGCGACTCGACGGGCCATTTGGTAACTTCGCCCTCGGGGCCGAACGCGACCGACGAGGAAAAACGTACCTGGTTGACCTCGATATAACCCTCACCATAGGCGGTGACGGTATTCAGGGCGGCCGTCGCAGGATCGGTATGCAGCTTCAATAAAAACTCCAGCTTTATGTGCCTGATAATAGCGCATCAGCATGTCGCCATGTTGCCGGAAAGGAGCGGAAAACGGCCCCGATTTACGCCCATTTGCCGCCCGGGCGTCCTTGCGCTAGATTACAGGGTTTTGCTGCGCTGCAAACGTGTGGTGGCGCGGCCGTTTGGCTCCCTTTCCCCTTCGCGCGACCGCGCCCTGGTTTTTTTGCCCATTTTCCGCCCCTAAGGATTCCCATCATGAGGAAGTTCTCCCGCATCGAGCGTTTGCCCCCGTACGTTTTCAACATTACCGGCGAGCTCAAGATGGCGGCGCGTAGGCGCGGCGAAGACATCATCGACATGTCCATGGGCAATCCGGACGGCGCGACCCCCAAGCACATCGTCGACAAGATGGTGGAAGCCACCACGCGCCCGACCACGCACGGCTATTCGGTGTCCAAGGGCATCCCGCGCCTGCGCAAGGCGATCTGCGACTGGTACCAGCGCCGCTACGCGGTCGAGTTCGACCCGGATTCCGAAGCCATCGTCACCATCGGCTCCAAGGAAGGCCTGGCCCACCTGATGCTGGCCACGCTGGACCGCGGCGACACCGTGCTGGTGCCGAACCCCAGCTACCCGATCCACATCTACGGCGCCGTCATCGCCGGCGCCAACATCCGCTCCGTGCGCATGACGCCGGGCGTGGACTTCTTCGAGGAACTGGAACGCGCCGTGCGCGAATCCATCCCGAAGCCCAAGATGATGGTGCTGGGCTTTCCCAGCAACCCTACCGCGCAGTGCGTGGACCTGTCGTTCTTCGAACGCGTGGTGGCGCTGGCCAAGGAACACGACATCCTCGTCGTGCACGACCTGGCCTACGCCGACATCACCTTCGACGGCTACGTGGCCCCGTCCATCATGCAGGTGCCCGGCGCGCGCGACGTCGCCGTCGAGTTCTTCACGATGAGCAAGAGCTACAACATGGCGGGCTGGCGCATCGGCTACATGGTCGGCAACCGCGAGCTGGTCAACGCGCTGGCGCGCATCAAGAGTTATCACGACTACGGCACGTTCACGCCGATCCAGGTGGCGTCCATCGCCGCCCTGGACGGCCCGCAGGATTGCGTGAACGAGATCGTGGCGCAGTACCAGAGCCGCCGCGACGTGCTCGCGCGCGGCCTGCATGAAGCAGGTTGGAATGTGGAGATTCCCAAGGCGTCCATGTACATCTGGGCGCAGATCCCCGAACCCTACAGGGCGATGGGCTCTTTGGAATTTGCCAAGCGCGTCCTGTCGGATGCGAAAGTGGCCGTGTCCCCCGGGATCGGCTTCGGCGAGTACGGCGACGAATACGTGCGCTTCGCTCTTATCGAAAACGAGCAGCGCACCCGCCAAGCGGTGCGAGGCATCAAAGATATGTTCCGCAAGGACGGATTGCTAAGGTAGGGCTCCCCCCCGCAGCGCTGCGCGCTTCCCCCCCCGGGGGCGCCGCAGCGGACCGGCGAAGCCGGCTCCGCGCGGCCGCGCTTGATGCTGCCAAGCATGGTGTCCCTTGCACAGCAGTTATGGAGAACTGAAATGAATTCCCCTCAACGCCCGCCCGCGGAGGGCGCCGCGATGAAACCCATGAAAGTCGGCCTGCTGGGCCTCGGCGTGGTCGGCGGCGGCACCTGGGCGGTGCTGTCGCGCAATGCCGAAGAAATCGCGCGTCGCGCCGGCCGCCGCATTGAAGTCACCCGCGCCGCCGTGCGCGACGTGGCCAAGGCGCGCGCGCGCGTCGGCGATTCGATCCTGGTCGATACCGACGTGCACGCGCTGGTGCGCGATCCGGAAATCGACATCGTCGTCGAACTGATTGGCGGCGACACGCTGGCGCGCGAGCTGGTGCTGGAAGCCATCGCCAACGGCAAGCATGTCGTGACGGCCAACAAGGCGCTCCTGGCCAAGCACGGCAACGAGATCTTCGCCGCGGCCCACGAGCGCGGCGTGATGGTGACGTTCGAGGCCGCCGTCGCCGGCGGCATCCCCATCATCAAGGCGATCCGCGAGGGCCTGACGGCCAACCGCATCCAGTGGGTGGCCGGCATCATCAACGGCACCACCAATTTCATCCTGTCCGAGATGCGTTCGCGCGGCCTGCCGTTCGCCGACGTGCTGGCCGAGGCGCAGCGCCTGGGCTACGCCGAAGCCGATCCCACGTTCGACGTGGAAGGCGTGGACGCCGCCCACAAGCTGACTTTGCTGGCCTCGCTGGCCTTCGGCGTGCCGGTGCAGTTCGACCGCGCCCACATCGAAGGCATTTCGCAACTGGCGGCCGAGGACATCGAGCATGCCGAGCGACTGGGCTACCGCATCAAGCTGCTGGGCATCACCAAGCGCCGCCCCGACGGCATCGAACTGCGCGTGCATCCGGCGCTGGTGCCGTCCGAACGCCTGCTGGCCAATGTCGAAGGCGCGATGAACGCCGTGCTGGTCAAGGGCGACGCCGTCGGCCCCACGCTGTACTACGGCCAGGGCGCCGGCGAAGAGCCCACCGCCTCGGCCGTCGTGGCCGACCTGGTCGACGTGACCCGCCTGCATACCGCGGACCCGGGCAACCGCGTGCCGCACCTGGCCTTCCAGCCGGACGCCATGTCGGACACGCCGATCCTGCCGATCGAGCAGGTCAGCACCTCGTATTACCTGCGCCTGCGCGTGGACGACCAGCCCGGCGTGCTGGCCGACATCGCCCGCATCCTGGCCGACCGTTCCATCTCGATCGGGTCGATGATCCAGCAGCCGTCCCATATCGGCGGCGCGGACATCATCTTCCTGACGCACGAAGCGGTGGAAGGCAACGTCAACCAGGCCATCGAGCGCATCGAGGCCTTGCCGTTCGTACGGTCCAAGGTCACGCGATTGCGCGTGGAGAATCTGGTGTGAGCAAGGCCCACCTCCGAAGCGCCCGCGGCGCTTCCTCCTTTGGGGGGCGCCGGCAGCGGCCCGGTTTGGTGAGAGCGCAGTGCACTGTGGAGTCAACGACATGAAATACATCTCTACGCGGGGGGGCATGGCGCCCCAGCCGTTCTCCGACATCCTGCTGGAAGGCCTGGCGCCGGACGGCGGCCTGGCGGTGCCGGAACAACTGCCGCTGGTGTCGGCCGAGACGCTCGAATCGTGGCGCGGGCTGTCGTACGCCGACCTGGCGTTCGAGGTGCTGTCGCTGTTCGCCACCGACATTCCGGCGGACGACCTGCGCCGCCTGACCCGCGCCGCCTACACGCAAGGGACGTTCAGCAGCGAGGACATCGTCCCGCTGCGCCCCCTGGACGACGGACTGTCGCTGCTGGGGCTGTCCGAGGGGCCGACGCTGGCCTTCAAGGACATGGCCATGCAGTTCCTGGGCCAGGTGTTCGAGTACGTGCTGGACAAGCGCGGCACCACGCTGAACATCGTGGGCGCCACCTCCGGCGACACGGGCTCGGCGGCGGAATACGCGCTGCGCGGCAAGCGCGGCGTGGCCGTTTTCATGCTGTCGCCCCACGGCCGCATGAGCGCCTTCCAGCGCGCGCAGATGTATTCGCTGCAGGACGAGAACATCCACAACATCGCCGTGCGCGGCGTGTTCGACGAAGCGCAGGACATCGTCAAGGCGCTGGCGGGCGACCTGGCGTTCAAGACCAAGTACCGCCTGGGCGCCGTGAACTCCATCAACTGGGCGCGCATCGCCGCCCAGGTGGTGTACTACTTCCACGGCTGGCTGCGCGCCACGGACAAGCCGGGCCAGCAGGTCTCGTTCGCCGTGCCCTCGGGCAATTTCGGCAACATCCTGTCGGGCCATATCGCGCGCAGCATGGGCTTGCCCGTCCGCCGCCTGGTGCTGGCCACGAACGAGAACAACGTGCTGGAAGAGTTCTTCCGCACGGGCGTCTACCGTCCGCGTCCCGCCGAACAGACCTACGCCACCTCCAGCCCGTCGATGGACATCTCGCGCGCCTCGAATTTCGAGCGTTTCGTGTTCGACCTGGTGGGCCGCGACGCCGGCCGCGTCAAGGCGCTGTGGGAAGCGCTGGCGCGCGACGGGTCGTTCGATCTCTCCGATCTGAAACCGCAGTTCGAGGCCCGCTACGGCTTCGTGTCGGGCGCAAGCTCGCACGACGACCGCCTGGCCACGATCCGCTCGGTCTACGACGCGACCGGCGTGCTGGTCGATCCGCACACCGCCGACGGCGTCAAGGTCGCGCGCGACTTCGTCGAGCCCGGCGTGCCGATGCTGGTCCTGGAAACCGCCTTGCCGGCGAAGTTCTCGGAAACGATCGAGGAGGCGCTGGGCCGCCCGGCAACGCCGCCGGGCAACCTGGCCGACCTGGAGTCCCTGCCGCAGCGCGTGGAAATCATGGACTGCGACCAGGCCGAAGTGCGCCGTTTCATCGAGGCGCACGCCAAGGTGTAAAGGCCGCTTGCCGCTTGTGTAAGTATGCAACCCCTCGCGGGCCGGGCCTGCGAGGGGTTTTTCATTTTCGGCCCAGGAGAGCGCCCCACGGGCGAAAGAAGGCCCGGCCGGGGCAGCGCGCGGATTACGTTCTTACGCATTTTGACCACAACCCGTCACGTCTGGGGCTGTCGCGTCAGATACAGTAAATGCACATTCACACTCGGAGAACACGCCCATGAACCTGAAGACCATGACGCTTGCCCTGGCTGTGACCGGATTCGGAGTACTGGCCGGATGCTCGTCCCCCTCGGTCATTCAGCAGCGGGACGGCAGCTCGACCGTGACGCCCGACGAGCCCAAGTACGACAAGGATTCCGGCATGTACGAATACGACAAGGACGGCAAGAAAGTCCAGATCAACAAGGACGATGTGAAGACGATAGAAGAGGTCAAGTAAACGCCCTCGCAGTACGCAGAATGCAAAAGCCCCGGCTCGCGAGCCGGGGCTTTTGCGTTTCACTAATCCTACGCCGCGTCTTCGGCGTGGTAGCGGGCCACGCGCTCGACCTCGTTCTTCGAGCCCAGGATGACGCTCACGCGCTGGTGCAGCTTGTCGGGCTGGATGTCCAGGATGCGCTGGACGCCGTTGATCGCCGCGCCGCCGGCTTGCTCGATCAGGAAGCTCATGGGATTGGCTTCGTACATCAGGCGCAGCTTGCCGGCCTTGCCCGGTTCGCGGGCGTCCCAGGGATACATGAAGATGCCGCCGCGGGTCAGGATGCGATGCACGTCCGCCACCATCGAGGCGATCCAGCGCATGTTGTAGTCCTTGCCCAGGGGGCCGGTCGACCCGGCCAGGCAGTCGTCGATGTAGCGCTTGACCGGGGCGGCCCAGTGGCGCATGTTCGACATGTTGATGGCGAATTCCTTGGTGTCTTCGGGCACCCGGATGTTCTCGTGCGTCAGCACCCACGAGCCCATTTCGCGGTCCAGCGTGAAGCCCACGACGCCGTTGCCGACGGTCAGCACCAGCATGGTCTGCGGACCGTAGACGGCGTAGCCGGCCACGACCTGCTTGTCGCCGGGCTGCAGGAAATCCTGTTCGCAGACGGGCGCGCCCGACACGTTGTGCGGCGCGTGCAGCACCGAGAAAATGGTGCCGATCGAGACGTTCACGTCGATGTTCGACGAGCCGTCCAGGGGATCGAACAGCAGCAGGTATTCGCCCTTCGGATAGCGGTTCGGGATCAGGTGGATGGTTTCCATTTCCTCCGACGCCATGGCGGCCAGGTGGCCGCCCCACTCGTTGGCTTCGAGCAGGATCTCGTTGGACAGCACGTCCAGCTTCTTCTGCACTTCGCCCTGGACGTTCTCGCTTTCCAGACTGCCGAGGACGCCGCCGAGCGCGCCCTTGCTCACGGCGTGGCTGATGGCCTTGCAGGCGCGCGCCACCACTTCGATGAGCAGCCGGACTTCCGGCGCGATGGCTTGGGCGGAGCGCTGCTGCTCCACCAGGTATTGGGTCAGTGTTTTGCGTTTCAAAAGGATCTCCCTATGCTGCGAATTCTAATGCCTTGGATACGATTTCCTGCACGTTGCGCGACAGGCCCTCGTGCGCGCGCACCTGTTGCAGGGCGGTTTGCATGGGCGCGCGCAGGGCGGGCACGAAGCGCGACCAGTTGTCCAGCGCGCGGGCCAGGCGGGCGGCGATTTCCGGATTGAGCGCGTCCAGCGCCAGCACCTGTTCGGCCCAGAACGCATAGCCCGAACCGTCGGGGTGGTGCATGCCGCGGGCGTTGTTCAGGCAGAACTGGAAAATCAGCGCGCGGGCGCGGTTCGGGTTGCGCAGCGTGAAGGCGGGATGCCGCATGAGTTCGCGGGCGGTCTGCACCGTGGTCGAGCGGGCGGACGCCTGCAAGGCGAACCATTTGTCCACCACCAGCGGATTGTCGCGCCATTTGTCGTAGAACGCCGCCAGCGCCTGCTGCGGGAATTCGCCCTGTCCGAAATTGATCAGGGCGGACAGCGCGGCCATGCTGTCGGTCATGTTGCCCGCCTGGCCGTATAGCTGTTCGGCCAGGCGCTGGGCGTCGGGTTCGCCGGCGGCCATGAGATGGCCGAGCGCGAGGTTCTTCAGGGCGCGCTTGCCGGCGGGGACCGGGGCGGGGCTGTATTCGCCCGGGGTCTGGCTGGCCTCGAAGGCCTGGCGGAACTCGGCGGCCAGTTGGCGGCCCAGTTCGGCGCGCAGAAAGTCGCGGGCCACGGCGAGGGCGGGCGGATCCACCTGCCGCATGCGTTCGGCCAGCGTCTTTTCCGAGGGCAGGGCCAGGGCGCGGGCGCGGTAGGCGGCGTCGATCGCGGGATCGGTCAGCAGCGCGCGCCAGGTGTCGATGAAGGCGGCGTCGGCGTGCAGCGTCCTGCCGGCCTGGCGGGCCTCGGCCAGGGCGAGGATCTGCCGGGTGGCGAACTCCTGGCCGGCTTCCCAGCGCGCGAACGGGTTGCTATCGTGCGCCGACAGCAGGGCAAGTTCCTCGTCCGTCCAGGCGTACTCGACGATGACGGGAGCCGAGAAATCGCGCAGCAGCGACGGCACCGGGCGGTCGGCGATGTCCTCGAAAACCCATTGCCGGCTTTGCGTGCTCAGTTCCAGCAGGGCGGTTTCGCTGGCCTCGCCCTCGTGGCGCAGCGTCAGCGCGCGGCCTTCGCGGTCCAGCAGGCCGATGGCGAACGGGATGTGATAGGGCGCCTTGACGTAATCGGCGCCGGCCTTTTTCTCGACGCCGACCAGCGGGCATTCCTGGGTGAGCGTCACGGTGCAGCGGCGCGCGGCCGCGTCGTGGTCCAGCTTGACCGACACGCGCGGCGTGCCGGCCTGGCGATACCAGCGGCGGAACACGGACAAGTCGCGGCCCGGGTGCTGGCGCACGTAGACGGATTCCATGGCGGCCACGAAGTCGTCGCAGGTCACGGCCTGGCCGTCGTGGCGGCGGAAGTACTCGTCCATGCCGGCGCGGAAGCCTTCCTCGCCCAGCAAGGTGTGCTGCATGCGGATGACTTCGGCGCCCTTCTCGTACACGGTGGCGGTGTAGAAGTTGCCGATCTCCTGGTAGCTTTCCGGGCGGATGGGGTGGGCCATGGGGCCCGCGTCTTCCGGGAACTGGGCGGCGCGCAGCGCCACCACGTCGTCGATCCGCTTGACGGCGCGGGCGCTGGCGGCTTCGGCCGCGTCCATGCCGTCGGCCATCATGTCGGCGCTGAATTCCTGGTCGCGGAAAACGGTCAGGCCTTCCTTCAGGCTCAGTTGGAACCAGTCGCGGCAGGTTACGCGGTTGCCGGTCCAGTTGTGGAAGTACTCGTGCCCGATGACCGATTCGATGCCTTCGTAGTTGGCGTCCGTGGCGGTGTCCGCGTCGGCGAGGACGTAGGCGGCGTTGAAGATGTTCAAGCCCTTGTTTTCCATCGCCCCCATATTGAAGTCGTGGACGGCCACGACCATGAAGCGGTCCAGGTCCAACTCCAGGCCGAAACGGCTTTCGTCCCAGCGCAGCGCGCGCACCAGCGAATCCAGGGCCCATTCGGTCTTGGTCTCGGAACCGGGGTCGCTATAGACCTGCAGCAGCACGTCGCGGCCGCTGGCGGTCTTCACGGTGGTTTCGCGGTGCGTGAGCTTGCCGGCCACCAGCGCGAACAGATAGCAGGGTTTGGGGAACGGGTCTTCCCATTCGACCTCGTTGCGGCCGTCGGGCAATTGGCGCGAGGCGACCAGGTTGCCGTTGGACAGCAGCACCGGGTAGTCCGGCAGGGCGCGCAAGGTCACGCGGTAGCGCGACATGACGTCGGGCCGGTCGGCGAACCAGGTAATGCGGCGAAAACCTTCGGCTTCGCACTGCGTGAAGAAATTGCCGCCGGACACGTACAGGCCCATCAGCGTGGAATTGGCGGAGGGCTTGCAGCGGCTGACGATTTCCACCGCCGCGCTGGCCGGCAGGCCGTAGAGTTCGAGGCGGTGGTCAGAAAGGCGGTAACGGTCGGCGGGCAATGCCGCGCCATCCACCCCTACCGAGACGAGTTCCAGGTCTTCTCCGTCCAGGACCAGGGCGGCGTCGGCGCTGGCCCCGGGCTTGCGCCGCACCTGCATGGCGCAGCGCACTTCGGTCGCGTCGGGCGCGAGATCGAAGGCGAGGGCGACTTCCGGAATGTCGTAGGGGTAGGGCTGGTAATCCTTGCGAAATACGGTAACGGGCGTGTCTGTGCGCATGGGATTGCAGTCCTGTATGAACGAGGGTTCTATTGTAGTGGCTGGGGCATGGCGCGCCGCCTGGGCCTTATGGGCTAGCGTAAACTTTTCGGAGCCGCGCCGGTCAAAGCTGAGTATCATGGCGCCGTTGCGCGGAAGGAGTCGCAGAATGTCGAGGTCGTCTATGTTCAATGCCGCTGGCCGCTGGGCTGGCGTGCTGGCCGTACTGGGGGCGGTCGCGTTGACGGGCTGCGCCGCGCCCACGGTGTCGGCGCGGGTGACGTCCTTCCAGCAATGGCCCACGGGCGTGGAGGGGCAGACTTATCAATTCGTGCCGGCCGAACCGTCGCAAAACAATAATCTCGAATACCAGTCCTATCAGGACATGGTGCGCGCCGGAATCGGCGCAACCGGCCTGGTCGAGGCGCAACCCGGCGCCAAAGGCCGTTTCGATGTTTCGTTCCGCTACGGAACCACGCAAACCCAGGTAATGGTGCGCCGTCCGTATGACCCGTATTTCTACGGCGGCTATGGCTACGGGTATGGCGGTTTCTACGGTCCGCGTCCCTGGGGCGCCGGTTACGGCTATTGGGGCCCGGATTGGGTTGACGTGCCGATGGTGGTCCAGCGCAATTCCCTGACGCTGCAGATCCACGATACGCAGCGCGGCGGCGCCGAGGTATACCGCTCCACTGCTTTCATATTGAGCGAGCGCGACGATTTCCTTCGCACCATGCCCTATCTGGTTCGCGCAATATTTGATAATTTTCCGGGAAATAATGGCGCGGAGCGCCAGATCCAATTCCCCGTTCAATGAGTCCGGCCGGTATTCGCGGCGGATTGCGTAAATAAAATCGGCGCACCAAGATGGTGCGCCGATTTATTTCTTACTGCCGGATAGGTTTTATTCTTTGATAAGAAAACTGTCGCGCGTCGCGCCGGCCGCTTCCTCGGCGGCAAGCCAGCGGGGGGCCTTGCCGCGGCCGCTCCAGGTTTCCCCGGTTTGGGGGTGACGGTATTTGGGCGCAACGGCGCGTTTGGCGGCGTTGGCGGGGCGGGCGGCGGGGCCGGCCTTGCGGCGGCCGGTGGCGGCGCGGCCGGGTTTGGCGGCGCCATAGGCTGCAACGATTTCCTCGGGCGTGATGTCGTACTCGCGCATCGACGTGATGATCGACGAGATCACCGGCTTGCGGCGCTTGGTTTGGAGGACTTCAGCCTTCTTTTGTAGCTTGTTGATTTCCTTTTCGATCTTTGCTTGCAGTGCTGCGTAGGTTTCTCGGGCCATGGTTTATTCCTGATTATGGAACTGCTTTTAATCGCCGGCGAAGTTATGTGTATTTGTTGTGCTTCGCATAATACAGAAATTACGCCTTGACTTCCCGGTTTTAGGACTAATTACTTTGTATCAAAGAGCCGGTGGCCGTTTTGGCTTATTCGCGGCCCCGCGGGCAAATATTGAGAACGATGTTTCCATATTTGGGACAACTTGAAACAAATCCGCTTTTAGTTCACGAGGTGGACGAATTGCGCCACGTGCCTTCTGCGGCGGGCCGCAGTCCCAAAGGGCGACGGCTGGAATCCGGCGGTTGGAAAAGGCGGCAGGCTTTCGCCAAGTAGTCTGATGACTCGCCGCGCCGGGCCGCCGGTATCGCTGGCGGCCCCGCATTTTTGCATTCCCGTTTTTCGAGAGGATGGCTGCGATCATAATCCTGCCGCGCATTCGCCTGATTTCATTTTCATGTCAGGTTGTATGACGAGTTGCCGCGAATTCGAAGGGCAGGTGAAACGCCGCGGCCAGGTCCGGAAAAGGCACTCCATGAAACAGCGTTTGATGGAAAGTTCCTTAACTTGATAGGTAATATTCCGCCCCCATGTAATCTTGCAGAGATAATCCGCGCCCCGTTTTTTTGCGCTCCGGCCGGCCGCGGCGGACCGCGGCTTTCCGGCTGGGCCGGGACGCCGGGGCTGTGTCGGCGTTACGATACGGTCTTGAGCGCCATTGCAGGCGCGCGCTCCCGCGCCGCCGCCCCCTGAACAGAGTCCCATGAAAATCATCGATCCCGCCATTGCTTCCCTCGCCACCGCCAAATCGCTGCTGCTCGACCCCTGGGGGCTGACCGAGGCGGACATGGCGCGCGCGCTGGGCGAGATATTCACCCACAAGGTCGACTATGCCGACCTGTATTTCCAATACACGCGCAGCGAGGGCTGGAGCCTGGAAGAAGGCATCGTCAAGACCGGCAGCTTCTCTATCGGCCAGGGCGTCGGGGTGCGGGCCGTGAGCGGCGAGAAAACGGCCTTCGCCTATTCGGATTCGCTGTCGCCCGAAGCGCTCTTGTCGTCGGCCCATGCCGTGCGCGGCATCGCCCGGCGCGGCGCCGGCAAGGTGAAAGTGGCGGCCCAGGTCGAAGCCGAGATCGGCCGCAGCCTGTATGCCGATATCGATCCGGTGGCTTCGCTGAGCGCGCCCGAGAAAGTCGCCCTGCTCGAACGCGTGGAGCGCATGGCGCGCGCGCGCGATCCGCACGTGATCCAGGTCATGGCGGGCCTGGGCGCCGAATACGATGTGGTCCTGGTGGCCGGCAGCGATGGCCGCCTGGCCGCGGACGTGCGCCCCCTGGTGCGCCTGTCCTTGACCGTGATCGCCGAACGCAACGGCCGCCGCGAGATGGGCCATGCCGGCGGCGGCGGACGCCTCGGCCTGGCGTATTTCACGGACGAGATGCTGCAGGGCTACGTCGAGCGCGCCGTCCACGAAGCCATGGTGAACCTGGAGGCGCGCCCCGCGCCGGCGGGCGAGATGACCGTCGTGCTGGGCTCGGGCTGGCCGGGCATCCTGCTGCACGAGGCGGTCGGCCACGGGCTGGAAGGCGACTTCAACCGCAAGGGTTCCAGCGTGTTCTCGGGCCGCATCGGCGAACGCGTGGCCTCCAAGGGGGTGACGGTGGTGGACGACGGCACGATCCCGGATCGCCGCGGCTCGCTCAACATCGACGACGAAGGCAATGCCACCCAGCGCAACGTCCTGATCGAAGACGGCATCCTGCGCGGCTACATGCAGGACACGCTCAACGCGCGGCTCATGAAGACCGCCGCCACGGGCAACGGCCGCCGGGAATCGTTCGCCCATCTGCCGATGCCGCGCATGACCAACACCTACATGCTGGCCGGCGACAAGCCGGCCGAGGAAATCGTGTCTTCCGTCAAGCGCGGGCTGTATGCCGTCAATTTCGGCGGCGGCCAGGTCGACATCACGAACGGCAAGTTCGTGTTCTCGGCATCCGAGGCCTACATGATCGAAAACGGCAAAGTGACCTACCCGGTCAAGGGCGCCACCTTGATCGGCAACGGCCCCGACGCCATGAACCGAGTCACCATGATCGGTAACGATCTGCAGTTGGACTCCGGCGTGGGCACCTGCGGCAAGGACGGCCAGAGCGTTCCCGTGGGCGTCGGCATGCCGACGGTCCGCATGGAAGGGCTGACGGTCGGCGGTACGGCGTAGGTGCCCCCACGCCGCGCCCGCTGCGCGGGCTAGCTGCCCCCCGAGGGGGGCAGCCCCGCCTTGGGGCGGCCCGGCGGCGGGGCGGCCATTTTTGCGAAGGCCGTGTTGTCAGCCCGATGCCGCGTCTACGAAAAAATTCTGACGGGCGGGGAAAATTGTGCTAGAGTCGTTCCCCATGAAATTCGCGTCCCCCGCTTTTTATTTTTACTTTTATGGTTTTCTGAAGCCGCTGGCGGAGGAAGGGACGCGCTCAATCTGAAGTTTGGAAAGAATCCCCCCAAAAAAGCCGCCAGCGAACTGGCGGCTTTTTTTGTGCCGCTGGTTGAGGAAACCCGGAGGACGTCCCCCGGGAAGACCTCGGGAGCCACCCCATGGCGGGCAACCCAGGAGCAGTACCGTGTCACACAATACCGACGACCTTCGCATTCGAGAAATCAAAGAGCTGAACCCGCCCGCGCACGTCATGCGCGAGTTCGCCTGCACCAAGGAGGCGTCCGACACCGTGTTCGCCGCCCGCCAGGCGATGCACCGCATCCTGCACGGCATGGACGACCGGATGATCGTCGTGATCGGTCCCTGCTCCATCCATGACACGCGGGCGGCCATCGAATACGCGAAGCGTCTGAAGCCCGTGCGCGACCGCCTGAGCGCCGACCTGGAAATCGTGATGCGGGTGTATTTCGAGAAGCCGCGCACGACGGTGGGCTGGAAGGGCCTGATCAACGATCCGGGCCTGGACGGCAGCTTCGACATCAACAAGGGCGTGCGCGTCGCCCGCGAACTGCTGCTGGACATCAATAGCCTGGGGCTGCCCGCGGGTTGCGAGTTCCTGGACATGATTACCCCGCAATACATCGCGGATCTGGTCTCCTGGGGGGCGATCGGGGCTCGGACGACGGAAAGCCAGGTGCATCGTGAACTGGCTTCCGGGTTGTCGTGTCCGGTGGGATTCAAGAACGGCACGGACGGCAATGTGAAGATCGCCGTGGACGCCATCAAGGCGGCGTCGCAGCCGCACCATTTCCTGTCGGTGACCAAGGGCGGCCATTCCGCCATCGTGTCGACGGCCGGCAACGAGGACTGCCACGTCATCCTGCGCGGCGGCAAGGCGCCGAACTACGACGCGCAGAGCGTGGAGGCGGCCTGCCAGGACATGGCCAAGGCCGGGCTGGCGCAACGCGTCATGATCGACGCCAGCCACGCCAACAGCAGCAAGAAGCCCGAGAACCAGCCGCTGGTCATCGACGACGTGGCGCGCCAGATGGAAGCGGGCGATGCGCGCCTGGTCGGCGTCATGGTGGAAAGCCACCTGCTCGGCGGCCGCCAGGACATGGTGCCGGGCACGCCGCTGGTCTACGGCCAGAGCATCACCGACGGCTGCATCGACTGGGACGCCTCCGTCGCCGTGCTCGAGCGCCTGGCCCACGCCGTGCGCGAACGCCGCCGGGTGGCGCTGACCTCCGGCAAGTAAACGCGGGGAATCGCGCCGCGGACCGCCAGTGCGGCGGTTTGCGGCGCAGCATGCGCGGCGGCGTAGAATATTCGGATTACCGAACCCGAGAACACGCTGATCATGAACGCTCCCCTGCACGCCGAAACATTGCGCCGTCCGGTGCCGGCCGCCTGTCTGGATGCCTTGCGCGCGCGCTTTGGCGACCGCCTGTCCGAATCCGCCGCCGTGCGCGAGCACCACGGCCGCGACGAATCCCCGTATCCGGCCATGCTGCCGGACGCCGTGGTCTTCGCGCAGACGACCGAGGAGGTGGCAGAGGTCGCCAAGCTGTGCAACGAGCACCGCGTTCCGCTGATTCCCTACGGCGCGGGCTCGTCGCTGGAAGGCCACATCCTGGCGATCCAGGGCGGCATCAGTCTCGACCTGTCGCAGATGAACAAGGTGCTGGCGGTCAACGCCGAAGACCTGACCGCCACCGTGCAGGCGGGCGTGCTGCGCAAGCAGCTCAACGAAGAGATCCGCGACACCGGCCTGTTCTTCCCGATCGACCCCGGCGCCGACGCCAGCCTGGGCGGCATGGCCGCCACGCGCGCTTCCGGCACCAACGCCGTGCGCTACGGCACCATGCGCGAAAACGTCATGTCCCTGACCGTGGTGACGGCCGACGGGCGCATCGTCCGCACGGCCGGGCGCGCGCGCAAGTCGTCGGCCGGCTACGACCTGACGCGCATCTTCGTGGGCAGCGAAGGCACGCTCGGCATCATCACCGAGGTCACGGTGCGCCTGTATCCGCAGCCCGAAGCCGTGTCCGCCGCGGTCTGCAACTTCCCCACGCTCGACGCCGCCGTGCAGAGCGTGATCGAAATCATCCAGATGGGCGTGCCGGTCGCGCGCGTCGAGTTCATGGACGCCGCCAGCGTGCGGTCGGTGAACCTGCACAGCAAGCTGAGCCTGCGCGAAACCCCGCTGCTGGTGTTCGAATTCCACGGCAGCCCGGCGGGCGTGCAGGAACAGGCCGAAACCGTCCAGGCGATCACGGCGGACCATGGCGGCATGGACTTCGAATGGGCCGAGCGCCCCGAAGACCGCAGCCGCCTGTGGACCGCCCGCCACAACGCCTACTTCGCCGGCCTGCAACTGCGTCCCGGCTGCCGCGCCAGCACCACCGACGTGTGCGTGCCGATCTCGCGCCTGGCGGATTGCGTGCGCGACACCGTCGAGGAACTGGACCGCGCCAGCTTTCCCTACACGATCGTGGGCCACGTCGGCGACGGCAACTTCCACGTGCTCATGCTGCTCGATGCCGACAGCGCCGAGGAATGGCAGGAGTCCGAAGCCATCAACCACAACCTGGTGCGCCGCGCGATCGCGGCCGACGGCACCTGCACGGGCGAACACGGCGTGGGCCTGCACAAGATGCAGTTCATGGCCGAGGAACATGGCGAGGACGCGCTGGAACTGATGCGCAGCCTGAAGCATGCGTTCGATCCGAACAACATTCTGAACCCGGGCAAGATCGTTTCCTGGCAGGCCTGAGACGGTTGCGCCCTCCGCGTTCGAAACCGACGGACATCCGTCGGTTTTTTTTCACCATAGGGCGCTCCCAGGCGAAAACCGCCCGCCGGGGGCCGCGGAACGCTCCGCCGATTACGGCTGGTTACTTCTCAACGCGTCGGCGGACTGCCGGATGCGGGTAAATCCCGGCCTGCTTATAGCGGGCGCTCGCGCTATTGTTGCGCTCATGAATTCATTGGTCGAAACCGGCCTGGCACAAGTGCAGGCGCCTTATTCTTTGCAGCAGCTCATCGAGGCCCTGTCGGCGGCGCTGCCCGCGCACTGCGTGCTGTTCCGCGAAGAGGACACCCGCCCTTACGAGTGCGACGGCCTTTCCCTCTATCGCGCGTTGCCGGCGGTCGTGGCCCTGCCCGAAACCGAGGAACAGGTGCAGGCCGTCATGCGCATCTGCAAGCGGCTGAACGCGCCCGTGGTGGCGCGCGGCGCCGGCACCGGCCTGTCGGGCGGCGCCATGCCGCACAGCCGCGGCGTGCTCCTCGGGCTGTCGAAATTCAATCGCATCAAGCACATCGACCTGGCAAGCGGGACGGCCATCGTCCAGCCGGGGGTGCGCAACCTGGCCATCTCGGAAGCGGCGGCGCCTTACGGCCTGTACTACGCGCCCGATCCTTCCAGCCAGATCGCCTGTTCCATCGGCGGCAACGTCGCCGAGAACTCGGGCGGGGTGCATTGCCTGAAGTACGGGCTGACCGTGCACAACGTGCTGCGCGTGCGCGTGGTGACCATCGACGGCGACGTCGTCGAACTGGGCTCCGAGGCGCCGGACGCGCCCGGCCTGGACCTGCTGTCCGTCTTCATCGGATCCGAGGGCATGCTGGGCGTGGTCACGGAAGTGACCGTCAAGCTGATACCCAAGCCGGCCTGCGCGCAGGTCGTCATGGCCAGTTTTTCCAGCGTCGAGGCGGCCGGCAACGCGGTCACGCAAGTCATCGCCGCGGGCATGATCCCCGCCGGCCTGGAAATGATGGACAGGCGCGCGACGCACATGGTCGAACCTTTCGTGCGGGCGGGCTACGATATGGACGCGCAGGCCATCCTGCTGTGCGAATCGGACGGCACGCCCGAAGAAGTGGCGCACGAGATCGCGCGCATGGAGGCCGTGTTCCGCGAGGCGGGCGCCACGCGCTGCCAGGTGTCGGCATCCGAGGCCGAACGCCTGAAATTCTGGGCGGGCCGCAAGAACGCGTTTCCGGCGGCGGGGCGGGTATCGCCCGATTACTATTGCATGGACGGCACGATTCCGCGCCGCCATCTGGCGCGCGTGCTGGGCGCCATCGAGCAGATGGAAGACGAGTTCGGATTGCGCTGCGCCAACGTGTTCCACGCGGGCGACGGCAACCTGCATCCGTTGATCCTGTTCGATTCGAACAAGCCTGACGAGGTGGAGCGCGCCGAGAAATTCGGCGCCGCCATTCTTGAACTGTGCGTGCAGGTGGGAGGAACCGTGACTGGAGAGCACGGTGTGGGAATGGAGAAAATAAATCAAATGTGCGTGCAATTCTCTCGCGAAGAACTCGACGCGTTCCTGGCGGTAAAGCGGGCCTTCGATCCGCCGTGCCTGCTCAATCCCGAAAAGGTCATTCCCACGCTGGCCCGCTGCGCCGAATACGGCAAGATGCATGTCCATGCGGGCGAGTTGCGCTTCCCCGATCTCGCTCGCTTCTAGGACGCATCCCCCATGGATTTTGTCCTGTCGGAGTTGTGCGACCAGGTCATGACGGCCCGCGCGGGCCATAAGCCCCTGTTCGTGATGGGCGGAGGCAGCAAGGCGTTCTATGGCAATTACCGTCCGGTAACGCCGCAGGACGGGCACTGCCTGCTGGACATGACGCCCTACCGGGGCATCGTCAGTTATCACCCGTCCGAACTGGTCGTGACGGTGCGCGCAGGTACGCCGTTGGCCGAGCTCGAGGCCGCGCTGGCCGAAAACGGGCAGATGCTGGCTTTCGAGCCGCCGCATTTCTCGCCGGCCGCCACGGTGGGCGGCTGCGTGGCCGCCGGCCTGTCGGGGCCGCGGCGCATGAGCGCCGGCGCGCTGAAGGATTTCGTCCTGGGCGCGCAACTGCTGGATTCGGAAGGGCGCATCCTGTCGTTCGGCGGAGAGGTCATGAAGAATGTGGCCGGCTACGACGTTTCGCGCCTTCTGGCCGGATCGCACGGCATCTTCGGCGCCATTCTCGAAGTGTCCTTGAAAGTCGCGCCTCGTCCGATGGAGGAACTGACGCTGACACTGCCCGCCACGCAGGCGCAGGCGCTGGCCAGCTTCGCCCTGTGGCGCGGCAAGCCCCTGCCGATTTCGGCCACCAGTTGGGCCGGCGACGACGGGCGGGCCGAAGGCGCGATGACCGTGCGCCTCTCGGGCGCGCCTCCGGCCATCGCCAGCGCCCGCCAACTGATCGGCGGCGATCCGCTGGCGCCCGAAGCGGCGGCGGCCTGGTGGCGGTCGCTGCGCGAGCAGACGCATGCCTTCTTCCGGCCGGGCCAGCCTTTGTGGCGCCTGGCCCTGCCGCCCACGGCCGCCGCGCTCGGGCTGGGCCCGACCCTGCTGGAGTGGGGGGGAGGGCAGCGCTGGCTGTCGGGCGCGCACGACGCGGCCACGCTGCGCGAGGCCGCGGCGCGGCTGGGCGGGCATGCGACGCTGTTCCGGGCCGGCCATGACAAGCCGCCGGCCGACGGCGTATTCCATCCGCTGGCGCCGGGGATCGCCTCGATCACGCGCCGGCTCAAACAAGAGCTCGATCCGGCCGGCTTGTTCAACCCCGGTCGGCTGGTCCTGGAGCTATAGGGCATCATGCAAACCAAGCTCGCATCCTGGGCACGCGATACCGATCTGGGCAACGAGGCAGACGCCATTCTCAGGCGCTGCGTGCATTGCGGCTTCTGCACGGCGACCTGTCCGACGTATCAGGTGCTGGGCGACGAACTCGACAGCCCGCGCGGGCGCATCTACCTGATCAAGCAGGTGCTGGAGGGCGCCGAGCCCACCCAGTCCACGCAGCAGCATCTGGACCGCTGCCTGACGTGCCGCAATTGTGAAACCACATGCCCCTCCGGCGTCGAGTACGGGCATTTGGTGGATATCGGCCGCAAGATCGTGGACGAGCGCGTGCCGCGCTCCTGGGGCGACAGGACGAAGCGCACCCTCCTGCGCAAGGCCATGATGTCGCCGCTGTTCGCGCCCGCGATGCGGCTGGGGCAGGCCGTGCGCGGCCTGCTGCCGGAGTCGCTCAAGCGCAAGGTGCCCGAACGCCGCGACACGGGCGCGCTGCCCGACATTGCCGGGCATGCCCGGCAGGTATTGATGCTGGCCGGCTGCGTGCAGCCCGCCATGATGCCGACCATCGACGCCGCCACCATCCGCGTGCTGGACGCGGTCGGCATCGGCGCGCGCATCGCGCCGGGCGCCGGCTGTTGCGGCGCGGTCAGCTTCCACCTGGATGCGCAGGATGCCGCCCTGGCGCAGATGCGCGCCAACGTCGACGCATGGTGGCCGCTGGTGCAGGACGGCAAGGTCGAGGCCATTGTCATGAACGCGTCGGGTTGCGGCGCGATGGTGAAAGAGTACGCCCATCACTTGCGGCATGACCCGGCCTACGCGCAGAAGGCCGCGGACATCGTGGAGTTGGTGAAGGACGTGGCCGAGATCGTCGCGCCGCATGCGGGGCAACTGCGCGCGCGCCTGCCCGACGGCGCCCGGGCGGCATTCCATCCGCCCTGCACCCTGCAGCACTGGCAGGGGCTGCGGCCGTTGTCCGAGCAACTGCTTGCGGACCTGGGCTTCGAATTGCTGCCCTTCGCCGACAAGCACCTGTGCTGCGGCTCGGCCGGCGCCTATTCCGTGCTGAATCCCGATATCGCCCTGCAACTGCGGGACCGAAAGCTGAGCGCCATCTCGGCCGGCGGGCCGGACGTGATCCTGTCCGCCAACATCGGCTGCATCGGCCATCTGCAAAGCGGCACCGATACGCCGGTGCGGCATTGGATCGAGGTCGTGGACGAGCGCCTGCGGTCCGTTGCGGGCGCCTGACGGGGGAGAGCGGGGGAAGGCGTGAAGGTGTCAGACACCCGTGGGGCGTCAGATCAAGCCTGACGTTCTGCCAGTAAGGGTGTCAGACACAGGCAAATTCCAGTGTCTGACACCCGTACGAGACGCCCTTCCGAATCGAAGCAGGCGCCCCACGGGTGTCAGACACCCCCCCAATCGACAAAGCTATTCCACCGCCTTGACCATGTCTTCCAGCACCTTCTTCGCGTCGCCGAAGACCATCATGGTGCGGTCCATGTAGAAAAGCTCGTTGTCCAGCCCCGCGTAGCCGGACGCCATCGACCGCTTGTTCACGATCACCGTGCGCGCCTTGTAGGCCTCCAGGATGGGCATGCCGGCGATCGGCGACTGCGGGTCGTTCTTGGCGGCGGGGTTGACCACGTCGTTGGCGCCCAGCACCAGCACCACGTCGGTCTGGGCGAACTCGCTGTTGATGTCCTCCATTTCGAAGACCTGGTCGTAGGGCACTTCGGCCTCGGCCAGCAGCACGTTCATGTGGCCCGGCATGCGGCCCGCGACCGGATGGATGGCGTACTTGACCGTCACGCCCCGTTCGGTGAGCTTCTCCGCCAGTTCCTTCAGCGCATGCTGCGCGCGCGCCACCGCCAGGCCGTAGCCGGGCACGATGGTCACGCTTTCGGCGTTGGTCATCAGGAAGGCGGCATCGTCGGGGCTGCCCGACTTGACGCTGCGCTGCTGCGCGTCGCCGGCCGCCGCACCCGCGCCCGCTTGGCCGCCGAAGCCGCCCAGGATCACGTTGAAGAACGAGCGGTTCATCGCCTTGCACATGATGTAGGACAGGATGGCGCCCGAGGACCCCACCAGCGAGCCCGCGATGATCAGCATCGGGTTGTTCAGCGAAAAGCCGATGCCGGCCGCGGCCCAGCCGGAGTAGCTGTTCAGCATGGACACGACCACGGGCATGTCCGCGCCGCCGATCGGGATGATGATCAGCACGCCCAGCACGAAGGCGATGGCCGTCATGATGACGAAGGGCGTCCATTCCTGCGTGAGCATGAACCAGATGCCGCTGGCCAGCATCAGCAGCGCCAGCGCCAGGTTCAGCATATGCTGGCCGGCGAACGCCACCGGCGCGCCCTGGAACAGCCGGAACTTGTACTTGCCCGACAGCTTGCCGAAGGCGATGACCGAGCCCGAGAAGGTGATGGCGCCCACGAAGGTGCCGATGAACAGCTCGAAGCGGTTGCCGGTGGGGATGGGCATGCCGGCCGGCGCGACGCCGAAGGCATGCGGTTCGGCCACGACCGCGACGGCGATGGCCACCGCGGCCAGGCCGATCATGCTGTGCATGAAGGCGACCAGCTCGGGCATCTTCGTCATTTCGACGCGCTTGGCCATCAGCGTGCCGATGGAGCCGCCCACCAGCAGGCCCAGCACGACCCATCCCAGCCCGATCGTGGCGGCGCCGTCGCGGGCCAGCCCGACGATGAGCGCGGCCGTGGTCAGCACGGCGATGGCCATGCCGGCCATGCCGAACAGGTTGCCCAGGCGCGAGGTGGTGGGATGCGACAGGCCCTTGAGCGCCTGGATGAAGCAGACCGAGGCGACGAGGTACAGCAGCGTGACGAGGTTCAGCGAGATCATTGCGCGCCCTCCTTGCCCGGCTTCCTGTCTTTCTTCTTGAACATTTCGAGCATGCGCCGCGTGACGAGGAATCCGCCGAACACGTTGACCGCCGCCAGCGCCACGGCGAATACGCCCATGCCGCGCGCCAGGCCGCCTTCGGTCAGCGCGGCGGCCAGCATGGCGCCCACGATGATGATGGCGGAAATGGCGTTGGTCACGGCCATCAGCGGCGTATGCAGGGCAGGGGTGACGTTCCACACGACGTGGTAGCCGACATAGACGGCAAGCACGAAGATGATGAGGTTCATCAGAGTGGGGTTGATCGCTTCCATGATTCAGGTTCTCCGCGTCACGTTGCCGCCTTCGCACACGAGGCAGGCCGCGACGATTTCATCGTCGCGCTGGATGGCCAGCGCGCCGTCGGCATTGATGATGAGCTTCAGGAAATCCAGGATGTTGCGCGCGTACAGCGCCGACGCGTCGGTCGCGACCAGGCCCGGCAGGTTGGTCAGCCCCACGATCGTCACGCCGTGCTTCTCCACGATCAGGCCTTTTTCGGACAGGGGGCAATTGCCGCCGCGCTCGACGGCCAGGTCCACCAGCACCGAGCCCGGCTTCATGGCCGCGACGGTTTCCGCGGAAACCAGCGTGGGCGCGGGGCGGCCCGGGATCAGGGCCGTGGAGATGACGATGTCGGCCTGCTTGCAGCGCTCGGAAACCAGCGCCGCCTGCCGCGCCATCCAGGCGGGCGGCATGGGGCGGGCGTAGCCGCCCGTGCCTTGGGCGATCTCGCGTTCTTCGTCGGTTTCGAAGGGCACGTCGATGAACTTCGCGCCCAGCGATTCGACCTGCTCGCGCGCGGCGGGACGCACGTCCGAGGCCTCGACCACGGCGCCCAGCCGCTTGGCCGTGGCGATGGCCTGCAGGCCGGCGACGCCGGTGCCGAGCACCACGGCGCGGGCGGCCTTCAGGGTGCCCGCGGCGGTCATCATCATGGGGATCAGGCGGCCGTAGTGGTTCGCGGCCAGCAGCACCGCCTTGTAGCCGGCCAGGTTGGCCTGCGAGGACAGCACGTCCAGGCTCTGGGCCCGCGTGATGCGGGGCGCGGCCTCGAGCGCGAATCCGACCAATCCTGCCGCGGCCATCTGCGCAAGGCCGTCGGCGTCGAAGGGATCGAGCATGCCGACGACGACCGTGCCCGGCTTCATGTGCGCCAATTCGGCGGAATCGGGCGCGCGGACCTTCATGACCAGTCCGGCGCCCAGGGCCTCCTGGGCGGTCCCGAGCGTGGCGCCCGCGGCCTCGTAGGCGTCATCGGGATAGCGGGCGGCGCTGCCGGCCCCGCGCTCCACGACGACGGTGTGTTTGCCGCCCACGTACTTCTTGACGGTCTCCGGTGTTGCTGCGACACGGGTTTCCCCGTCTCGGGTTTCTTTTGGTATCCCGATGTGCATCTACGCCTCTCCTCAGAAGGTTCGCCGTAGTTATACACGGGAATATGCCCCCACGCCGCACTCGCTGCGCTCGCTTGCTGCCCCCCGAGGGGGCTGGCCCGCCCTTGGGGCGGCCCGGCGGGCGGGCCGGCCATTCTTGCCGAGGCTGTTGTTATGCACCCCCACGCCGCACTCGCTGCGCTCGCTTGCTGCCCCCCGAGGGGGCTGGCCCGCCTTGGGGCGGCCCGGCGGCGGGCCGGCCATTCTTGCGGAGGCTGTTGTTGTGCACTCCCACGCTGCACTCGCTTCGCTCGCTTGTTGCCTCCCGAGGCGGCTGGCCTGCGCAAAAAAAACCCCATGGCGAACCATGGGGCAGGGTCTTTCGACCCATTGTTCCGGCCAGGCTTACCACGCCGCTGGCCGGCACTGCGCGCAAACGTCCGGCGTCAAGCCGTTTGCGCGCGAGTCCAGGTGATCAGCGCGGCGGTGAGGTCGCGCAGGTCGGCTTTCAGGCGGCCGTAGTTCTCGGACGGGCGCAGCGTGAGTTCGTCCATGTAGAGCTTGCGGTTGATCTCGATCTGCAGGCTGTGGCGGCCCTCTTCGGGGCGGCCGAAGGCGCGCACCAGTTCCACGCCCTTGTAGGGATCGTTCACGGTGACATCGTAGCCGCGCTCGCGCAGCCAGGCGGCGATGAATTCTCGGAATGCGGGGTCGCTGGTGCTGCCGTCGCGGTCGCCCAGCACGAAATCGGGGTGGACCAGGCCGGGGCGGTCGGTGGCGAAGGCGCCAGCCACGCTGGGCATGGAGTGGCAGTTGATGTGCCAGACCTTGCCGAACTTCCGGTGGGCGTCGTCCAGCACGCGGCCCAGGGCGGCGTGATAGGGCTTCCAGCAGGCGTCGATGCGGTGGCGGACTTCGTCGACCGTCAGCTTGCGGTCGTACAGCGGCGTGCCGTCATCGAGCATGCGCCAGATCAGGCCCTTGCCCAGCTTGACCTTGGGCGAGGCGTTGAGCGCGTCGGGCCAGGGCTGGTCCAGCAGCAGTTCGTCGATCTCGTCGGGCGCGCGGTTGGCGTCGATGTAGGCGCGCGGGAACCCGGCGGCGATCATGGGCACGCCCATTTCGATGGCGTCGCCCCAGAGGTCGTCAACCCAGGTGTCCTCGGCAGTGCGCAAAGCGCCAAAGTCCACCGCGGCCGCGAAATCGGGAGGGTAGGCGGTGCCGCTGTGCGGGGAGTCCAGCACGAGCGGGGCCGAGGATTCCGAATCCGGATACTGCTGCGGAAGGTCGAGCCGGTAAGACAGGGGTTGGGTAATTCGCATAAGGGGGTGGTGCGTTCGTGAATCGGGGGCCTCCGCGCCCCGGAGGGCGGCGGAGGCCGAAGATCGATCAGTCGATCTTCACGTTGGCTTCTTTGGCGATGCGCTTGTTCTTGGCGATTTCAGCCGAGATCTGCGCGCCGAATTCGGCCGAGGTGTTGGCGGCCGGCGCGGCGCCCAGCGCTTCCAGGCGGGCCTTGACGTCGGCTTCGGCGCTGACCTTCTGCACCGCGGCGTTCAGCTTGGCCAGGACCGGCGCCGGCAGCTTGGCCGGGGCGACCAGGCCGAACCACGATGCGTCGTTCACCGCCGGCAGGCCGGCTTCGGCGAAGGTGGGGACGTCGGGCAGGGACGCCACGCGCTGGGGCGCGGCGACGGCCATGGCGATCAGGCGGCCGGACTGCACGTGCGGCAGCGTGGAGGGCAGGTTGTCGTACATGACGTCGACCTGGCCGGCCAGCGCGTCGTTCAGCGCCGGGCCCACGCCGCGGTACGGAACGTGCATCAGGTTGGTGCCCGACGCCATTTTGAACAGTTCGCCCATCATGTGCGAGACCGAGCCGTTGCCGGCCGACGCGTACGTCAGCTTGCCCGGTTCGCTCTTGGCCAGCTTGATGAAGTCGGCGATGTTCTTGGCCGGGACCTTCGGATTGATGGTCATGATGTTCGGCACGGCGGCCAGGTTCGAGATGGGCGTGAAGTCCTTCTCGCCATCGAACGGCAGGTTCGGGTAGATGGCCGGGTTGATGCCGTGCGTGCTGACCGTGGCGATGCCCAGGACATAGCCGTCGGGCGCGCTGCTGGCAACGAACGCGCTGCCGATCGAGCCGCCGGCGCCGCCGCGGTTTTCCACCACGACGGTCTGGCCCAGTTCCTTGCCCAGCTTGTCGGCGAACAGGCGGCCGACGATGTCGGTGGTGCCTCCGGGCGGGAAGGGAACGATCAGGCGGATGGGTTTGGACGGGTACGCATCTTCAGCGTGCGCGATGCCCGAGGTGAGCGGCGAAGCCAGGGTCGCGGCGGCGACACACAGGCTCAGTACAACTTTACGGCGTTGCATGGATTCCCCTAATGAATTGGAAAGCGGATGCGCAAAGGCAGACGCAAACGCAACGATTCTTTCCTGGCGGCCCCGTTTGCGCAAACGAAAGTTTCTCCGTAAGCTATGACTTTTTTTCATGCCTCTTTTGGCGGCGGCCGTCCGAGCCGCTGTTTTTGCCGCGAAAACTGAAACAATCTGTGTTCGCGGCGGGGCGCGGCACTGCTCATGCCGGGCCGTCCCGAGAAAAGCGCCCCGCAGCGGGCAAGGAGCCCACGGCAGCCGTGGGAGCGATATTTATGCGGCGTTTCTGTCCCTCTTTAACGGATCTCCAGGCGTTCGAAGTCGCCGCGCGGCACAGCAGTTTTACGCGCGCGGCGCAGGAACTGTGCGTGACGCAGGGCGCGGTCAGTAAACAAGTGAAACATTTGGAGGAGTTCGTCGGCATCGAGCTATTCCTGCGGATCAGGCAAGGCCTGGTCCTGACAGAAGCCGGACGCAGCTATCTCACCAAGATCCAGGCCGGCCTGGGCCAGATCGAGGCCGCCACCGTGGAGCTGATCGCACACCAGGGGCAGGGGGGCACGCTCAACCTGACCTGTATGCCGACCTTCGGAGCGCGCTGGCTGATCCCGCGGCTGACCGCCTTCATGCGCCTGCGGCCGGATATCCACGTGGAGTTCCTGCCCCACCGCCAGGGCTACGATTTCTCCACGCCCGAACTGGACGCCGCCGTGCGCTTCGGCGAGGGCATCTGGCCGGGCAGCGGGGCGGACTACATCGTCGGCCGCGAAATCCTGCCGGTGTGCAGCCCGCGCCTGATCCCGGGGGGCTGTGCGGCGCCGGCGGACCTGCTGGCGTACCCGCTACTGCACCACACCTCGGCGCTGGAAGGCTGGCGCGACTGGTTCGAGCAGGCCGGCTGCGACACCCGGCGCAGCCTGGAGGGCGCCCGCTTCGACCAGTACGCGCTGCTGTCGCAGGCCGCCGCGGCGGGTTTCGGGGTGGCGCTGATACCGCGCTGCCTGATCGAGGACGAACTGCGCGACGGCAAGCTGGCCGTCGCCATCCAGTTGCCCATCCGGGCGCGCATGGGCTATTACCTGTGCTACCCCGAACAGAAGGCCAACCTGCCTACGCTGCAGGCCTTCCGCGCGTGGCTGATGGAAGTGTCGCGCGCCGCCGAGCCGCAGCCGCAGGAAGACACCCTGTCCGATTTAAAATAGCGCCATCATGATTCAAAAATCCGAGAAGAGCCCCCACGCCGCGCCTTCGGCTTGCTGCCCCCCGGAGGGGGCTTTTGCCTTGGGGCGGCCCGGCGGCAAAAAGAAAGGCCGTGTCGTCGTCGGCATGTCCGGCGGGGTCGATTCTTCGGTCACCGCCTGGCTGCTCAAGCAGCAAGGCTATGAAGTCATCGGCCTGTTCATGAAGAACTGGGAAGACGACGACGATTCCGAATACTGCTCCACCCGCCAGGACCTCCTGGACGCGGCCAGCGTGGCGGACCTGGTGGGCGTCGAGTTCGAGTTCGTCAACTTCGCCGCCGAATACAAGGACCGCGTGTTCGCGGAATTCCTGCGCGAGTATTCCGCGGGCCGCACGCCCAATCCCGACGTGCTCTGCAATGCCGAGATCAAGTTCAAGGCCTTCCTGGACCACGCCATGGCGCTGGGCGCCGAGCGCATCGCCACCGGCCACTACGCGCGGGTGCGCGAGGTGCCGGCGCAGGGCGGCGGCACGGAGTTCCAGTTGCTCAAAGCGCTGGACGCCTCGAAGGACCAGAGCTACTTCCTGCACCGGCTCAACCAGGCGCAGTTGTCGCGCACGCTGTTCCCGCTGGGCGAAATCCACAAGACCGAGGTGCGGCGCATCGCGCACGAGATCGGCCTGCACAACGCAGCCAAAAAGGACTCCACGGGGATCTGCTTCATCGGCGAGCGGCCGTTCCGGGAATTCCTGAACCGCTACCTGCCGACCGAGCCAGGCCCGATCATGACGCCCGAAGGGCAGACGGTCGGCCGCCACGAGGGGCTGTCGTTCTATACGCTGGGCCAGCGCAAGGGCCTGGGCGTGGGCGGCGTGAAGGGGCGGCAGCGCGAGGACGGCACGGCCGAGGCCTGGTACGTGGCCCGCAAGGACCTGGAGCGCAATGTGCTGTACGTGGTACAGGGGCACGACCATCCCTGGCTGCTCTCGGGCGAATTGCGCGCGCAGGACGCCAGTTGGATCGCGGGCCGCCCGCCCGCGTCCGGCGCCTATGGCGCCAAGACGCGCTACCGGCAGGCGGATGCGGCGTGCCGCCTGGACGGCGCCACGGACGCGGTGTTCTCGCTGGATTTCGCCGAGCCGCAATGGGCGGTGACGCCCGGGCAGTCCGCCGTGCTTTACGATGGCGAAGTTTGCCTGGGCGGCGGCATCATCGTGTAAACGATGCGCCGGCCGCGGCCGGCGCTTTTCCAAGGCCCCTGGGGCGCTGCCCCAGGGGCCTTGTTCATGACCAAGAAGAAATAGGAGACCGTTGTGGATGTAACGATGTTGATTTGCCTGCTGGTGCTGGGCGGCGTGGTCGGCTTTGCCGCGGGCCTGCTGGGCATCGGCGGCGGCATGCTGCTGGTGCCGTTCCTGACGATGCTGTTCGCCTGGCAGGGCATGCCCGCCGAGCTGGTGGTGCACGCGGCCATCGCCACGTCGATGACCTCGATCCTGTTCACCTCCATCTCCAGCGTCCGGGCCCATCAGCAGCGAGGCACGATCAAGTGGAGCATCGTCTGGGCGATGGCGCCGGGCATCATCATCGGCGGCCTGCTGTCGGGCGGCGCCGTGTTCGCGGCGCTCAGCACGCTGTGGCTGTCGCTGTTCTTCGCGCTGTTCGTCGGATATTCCGGCTGGAGCATGCTGCGCAACAAGAAGCCCAAGCCCAGCCGCCAGATGCCCGGTGTCGTGGGCACCAGCGCGGCCGGGGCGGGCATCGGCTTCCTGTCCGGCCTGGTGGGCGCGGGCGGCGGCTTCCTGTCGGTGCCGTTCATGGTCTGGTGCAACGTGGCCCTGCACAACGCCGTATCGACGTCGGCGGCGCTGGGCTTTCCCATCGCGCTGGCCAACAGCGTGGGCTATGTCGTGTCCGGCCTGGCCTCGGGCGAATCGCGTCCGGGCATGCTGGGCTATATCTATTGGCCGGCGCTGCTGGCGCTGGTGTGCACCAGCGTGCTGACGGCGCCGCTGGGCGCGCGCATGGCGCACCGCCTGCCGGTGCAGACCCTGAAGCGGGTGTTCGCATGCCTGCTGTTCGCGCTGGCCGGATACATGCTGTTCAAGGCCTGGCAGACCTTCACCGGCTGAGCCGGCATGGCCCCGCCCGGTTAGGGGGCGGGGCCGCACGAATGAACGCGGCTCTTCCAGAAGAAGAGAGCGGGGCCGCACGGATCCGGCTCCGCCGGTCCGTAGCGGCGCCCCCCTGGGGGGGAAGCGCGCAGCGCTTCGGGGGGGGGTCAGCCCGGTATCGTGTCGATGAACGATTGCCGCTGCGACAGCTTGTCGTACAGGCGGGCCAGGTTCAGATGGTTGGCGCGCCAGTCGAGCGTGGCGAAGCGCAGGTCCAGGTAGCCCAGCGCGCAGCCGACGGCGATGTCCGCGAGGCTGTAGTTGATCCCCATGCAGTGGGCGTTTTCGCCCAGGCTCTTGTTCATGGCGTCGAGGCTGGCGTGGATCTTGGAGTGCTGGCGCTCGATCCATTCGGGGCTGCGCTGGGCCTCGGGACGCTGGTTTTCCTTGACGATGGTCACGCACGCGTCCAGGACGCCATCGGCGATGGCTTCCCAGCATTTGACGGCCGCGCGGTCGCGTCCCGGCTGCGGAATCAGGCGGGCGACCGGAGACAGGGTGTCCAGGTATTCGACGATGACGCGCGAATCGAAAAGGGCGCCGCCGTCTTCCATGACCAGGCAGGGGACCTTGCCCAGCGGGTTGTACGTTTGGATCTGCGTGTCGGCGGACCAGACGTTTTCGAGTTCGAGCCGGTAGTCCAGCTTTTTCTCGGCCATGACGATACGCACTTTGCGCACGTAAGGACTGGTAAGCGAGCCGATCAGTTTCATGGAGTCACAAGCGGAGTCGGAAAGCGGCCGAAGTATAGCAGGCCGCATGACGGTCAGACCGTCCGCAGGCCGAAATCTTCGCCAGTTTGCCACAATGTTGCATGCTCCCGGATGATAAAATCGCCCGATTCGCCCATTCCCCGCTTTTTCTTTTCCAGACCATGCAAATCGCCGATCAGCTTAGCCAACTCAACGCCCTTTCGCCATTGGATGGCCGGTACGCTTCCCGGGGCGACGCGCTGCGCGGCCTGCTGTCGGAGGCGGGCTTCATGGCGCACCGCGTCGAAGTCGAAGTGGCCTGGCTGGTCGCGCTGTCCGATGCCGGCCTGCCGGAGCTGCCGGCTTTTTCCGACACCGCGCGCGCGCGCCTGCAACAATTGGTGCGCGATTTTTCCGAGTCGGATGCCGCCCGGATCAAGGACATCGAACGCGTTACCAACCATGACGTCAAGGCCGTCGAATACTGGCTGAAGGAAAAAGTCGCGGATGACGCCGAACTGGCCCGCGCCGCCGAGTTCATCCATTTCGCCTGCACGTCCGAGGACATCAACAACACCTCGCATGCGCTGATGCTGACCCGCGCCCGCAACGAGGTCGTGGTGCCGCGCCTGCGCGAACTCGCCGCCAAGCTGAACGAAATGGCCATCGCCCAGGCCGACCAGCCCATGCTGTCGCGCACGCACGGCCAGCCCGCCAGCCCGACCACGCTGGGCAAGGAATTCGCCAACGTGGCCGCGCGCCTGAACCGCGCCATCGCCGCCGTCGAAGCCGTCGAACCGCTGGCCAAGCTGAACGGCGCCACCGGCAACTACAACGCCCACCTGTCCGCGTACCCCGAGATCGACTGGCCCGCCTTCAGCCAGCGCGTGCTGGCCGGCCTGGGCCTGACCCAGAACCGCCACACCATCCAGATCGAGCCGCACGACTGGATGTCGGCCCTGTTCGACGCCGTCACGCGCGCCAACATCATCGTGCTGGACCTGGACCGCGACATCTGGGGCTACGTGGCGCTGGGCTACTTCAAGCAGCGCCTGAAGGAAGGCGAGGTCGGCTCGTCCACCATGCCGCACAAGGTCAACCCGATCGACTTCGAAAACTCCGAAGGCAACCTGGGCCTGGCCAACGCGGTGCTGCGCCATCTTTCCGACAAGCTGCCGGTCTCCCGCTGGCAGCGCGACCTGACCGATTCCACTGTGCTGCGCAACCTGGGCGTGGGCCTGGGCTACTGCCTGGTGGCCTGGGACGCGTGCATGCGCGGCCTGGGCAAGCTGGAAGTCAATGCCGCCGCCATCGACGCCGACATCGACGCGTGCTGGGAAGTGCTGGCCGAGCCGGTGCAGACCGTCATGCGCCGCTATGGCCTGCCGCAGCCGTACGAACAGCTCAAGGCCTTGACCCGTGGCAAGGGCATTACCGAGGAAGGTCTGCGAGAATTCATCCAGGGCCTGGCGCTGCCTGAAGAGCCGAAGGCCCGCCTGCTGGCGATGACCCCGCGCTCGTACATCGGCCTGGCCGCCGTGCTGGCTCGGGCGGTATAGTCGCCGTGCCGCGCGCAATGCGCGCGGCGTCTTGTTTGACCTTACGGGAGATAGCAATGAAGAAGTTGTCCACGCTTGCCGCGTTGGCCTGTATGACCGTTGGGCCGCTGCTGGCGACGAATGCGTCCGCCCAGTTCGCCAAGCCCGAGGACGCGGTCAAGTACCGCCAGTCGGCGCTGACGCTGATGGCCTCGCACTTCGGCCGCATGGCGCCGGTGGTCAAGGGCCAGGCGCCGTATGACGCCGCGCAGATCAAGGCCAACGTGGAAGTGCTGAAGACGCTGTCGGCATTGCCGTGGGCCGCGTTCGGCGCGGGCACGGAAGGCGGCGACGCGCGTCCGGAAGTCTGGAGCGACGCGGCCGGCTTCAAGCAGAAGCAGCAGGCCTTCCAGGACAACATCGTCAAGCTGTCGGCGGCCGCCGATGCCGGCGACCTCGACAAGCTGCGCGCCGCGTTCGGCGACGTCGGCGCGAGCTGCAAGGCTTGCCACGATTCTTACCGCAAGAAGAAATAAGCCGCCGGCCGTCCGCGGGCGGCCCGACGACAAAAAAAGCCCGGCAGTTCTTGAACTGCCGGGCTTTTTCGTTTCCTGGGCGCGATCAGGAAAAAGACATGTCCGCCGCCACTTCCAGCGACCGGATCCATAGCACCAGGCCGGTCACGCAGGCTCCCAGCAGCAGGGCGCGCAGCCATACCGCAAAACCGTCCTGCGTGGGCGGCGTGCCGGCGGGCACGTCCTTGGCGTCGACCTTGCCCGTGATGATCGCGCGCACCAGCCGCTTGCGGCGCACCAGCGCGTACCAGGCCACGGCCGCCAGGTGCAGCGCGACCAGGCCGATGATGATCCACTCGTTGAGCTTGTGCCAGGACGTCATGGCGCCGGAGAAGGCCTCGCTGACGTGTCCGAACAGCGGGCCTTGCGTCATGATGTCGTCGGTGGCGAACAGGCCGCTGACCGCCTGGAACCCGATGGCCAGCAGCAGCGCGACGACCGACAGCGCGCCCAGCGGATTATGGCCGGCGGGCGCGGCCGCGCCCTTCAGGTAGCGGGCCACTGCGGCCGGGCCTCGCAGGAACTGCGAGAAACGGGCGTAGCGGGGGCCGAAGAAGCCCCACAGCAGCCGGAACAGGATCAGGCCCAGGGCCATACAGCCGAAGCGCACGTGCCAATCCATGTACAGGCCGCCGAGCTTCACGCTGACGAAGGCGCCGACGATGCAGACGACGAGCGCCCAATGGAATAAGCGGGTGGGGAGGTCCCAGATGTGGACCGCGTGACGGTTGTTCTGCATGTCGGGATCGCCAAGGCCTGGTTGCCAGGGACTTTATCACGCACGGGCCGCCCCTCCGCCGGGCAGGCGGGAGGGGCGGGACGGGTTCAGCGGGCGCCGCGGCGCACCGGTTCGATGCGATGCACGTGCTCATGGCGGAAGCGGATGCGCTGGCCCGGGGCCTTCTGCGCGGGTGCGCCGCAGGGCACGACTTCGGTCGTGTAGGTGATCGTTCCGTCGATCGGCGCATTGAAAATGACCGTCGCGCGGATTTCCGGGCCGTCGGCCGGCCGCAGGTAAACGATGTCGCCGACGTGGATCGGCATGTTGTCCAGCTTGGTATGGGCGGGACGTCGGATCAGGTCCGAGGTGGTGAAGCGAGTATTCATGGTGTTTGTTCTCTTGGTTTCTAGTTATGGGAAAAGCCGGGCCGGCCATGGCCCGCGGGTTTGTCACGACACTACAGCATGACTGCCGCGGGCTCTTTGCGCATTCTCATGGTTTCGCGCTCGGGATCGGGTCGCGATGCCATTGCATGCCCTGCATTTCGGGCATTGCGGCGCTGCGCCGCGAATCGGAGGAATGTCCGGCCGGCTTGTGGCCGCGATGTCCGTACATGCCCCGCGCGTTCCGCGCAAAGTGGCCTGGCCTTGGGTTTTGCCGGAAAGCGTCGCGCAAGGCGGGCGATACGGCTGGTTTTCGGTGCCGCTGGCTTGCAGGGCCGTTCGATTCTGCGCCGTTTTGTTTTCAGGTGGAAATTGGCGCGAAAAGCGGTCTTGCTGCCAGGTTTTGGCGGTCCGCAGTCTAGGGTTTGCTGCCTAGGGTGTGTTACCAGGTTTTTTTACCGGGTTGTTACCTGGCGGACCTTGCCTTGGGCGTGCCGCCATGAACATGTCGGGGCGAACGCCTGGTGCAGTTGGGTTTTGCTGTTTTGTTTGGCACCCAACAGGGAATAATACTGCGAATTGGCGTGTTTTGCAAGCATTTCGTGGTCGGGGGCGGAGGGCGGGCGTTGCCGCCCCGGCCCGCCGCCCGGTTCCCCCCCCTTTCAATGGGTCGCGGGACGGGCCTGGCGCTGGGCTTCGATGATCAGGCCTTCCAGGCGCGCGGACATGCGCAGCGCCACTTGCGCGCCCATCCGGCCGTCCGGTCCGCGCTCCGTTTCCAGCGCGAGCGCGATGCGCTCGTTGTCGAAGGCCTCCGGCGCGGCCTTGATTTCGACGTAGCGGTCCAGCAGGGCGTCGACGGCCTTCTGCGCATCGGCCAGCGCTTCGTCCGACAAGTGCCCCTGGCCCAGGTACTGATTGACCACGCGGGCAAGGTCGTTCATGAAAAACAGCAGGGCGGCCGCGCCGCGGCAATCGGGATGGGCGAAGCCCCAGGAGTCGGGGGTAGCGTTCTGAGTCATGGGAAAGCAAGCCAGCGTTACGGGAGGCCGGAAGGGCCGAAAGCGCTATTTTATGGGAATGGGCCGCAAGCCCGCATGGTGCATACTTCGACGCCTATGATCAGACTTGCACGACCTGCCGACCTGGCCAGCCTGGCCGATATCGAACGTTCCGCCGGGAAGCGCTTCCTGGGCACCGCCATGGCCTGGGCCGCCGACGACGATCCGGTGCCGCTGGCCGCGCTGGAACAGGCGCAGGCGGCCGGCCTGCTGTGGATCGCCGACGCGGAGGACGCGCGGCCCGCCGGATTCGCGCTCGCCCGGCCCATGGACGGCGATCTTTATCTCGCCGAGATGGCGGTGTCGCTGCCGCGGCAGGGGCGCGGCCTGGGGCGGGCCTTGCTGCTTGCCGTGCGCGCGCATGCGAGCGCCGCCGGCTACCGGTCGGTGGTGCTGACCACCGACCGCGAACTGCCCTGGAACGCGCCTTTCTACCGGCGGCACGGTTTTTCCGAATTGCCGCCGGACAGGCTGCCGGCGCAGCTCGCGGCGCGCCTGCGCCATGAGGCGGAAGCGGGTTTCGATCCGGCGCGCCGGTGCGCGATGGTTTGCCCTGTGCGGGCGTGACGCGCGTGCCCGGCCCTGTGTCAACACGCTTCGATGGCAACAAAATCCGCCCGCCGGCGGCGGGCGCGGGGCGCTTCGGGATATTCTGCCGGGATGCGGCCGCTCCGGAACGGGGCCGCGCCGCTTCCGCAAACCCGCATGCAAGGAGGATCGGCATGGCATTGCTGCGAGCTTGCCTTCTGGGCCTGGCGACGGCATCGATGCTGTTGCTCGCGGCCTGCGTCAACAAAGAACCGCAGGAGCGCGCGGCGTTCATCCAGTTGCTGCAATCGCGAATGAACAGCGCGTCGCTCGTGCCCCTTGCCGGGCTGAGCGAGCCCGAAAAGGAAGCGGTGGGGGGCTACGCCGACGCCTATGAGGTGATCACCGATTTCCAGCAGGCCATGGCGAAGGCGGCCGCGCCCATGCGCGACGTGCTGGCGGTGGAGACGCTGCGCTCGGTGGGCGAGATCGTGGAACGCAGGGCGCGCTTCGAGGCGGCGCGCAAAACACTGGCGGAGAACGCCGCGCGGCTTCAGGACGCCCGCGCCAGGGCGGACCAGGCGCGGGCCGCCCTGGCGCTGCCGCCCGACCTCGCGCCCGTCTACGACGGGGTCTACGATGAGGCGGTGAGCGCGCCCGCCGCCGATCTCATGGAGGCGGCTTCGAAATTGGACGCGGTCGCGCGCGACGCCCTGGGCGTGGCGGATTTCGTGGCGGCGCACGCGGGAGACATCCTGCTTGCGGACGGGCAGGCGCGCGTCGCGACGCCGACGCTCCAGCAGGAACTGAACCTGCGCCTGCAAGGGCTGAACGCGCAGTCGGACGGCCTGGAGCGCGCCCGCGCCGCCGTGTCGCAGGCGGCCGGCCCGGCGCGCGACGCGCCCTGAGCCAGCGCTTTGTACAATGCGGATCTCGCGGCGCTTGCCGCGCCTGGGACGGAACATGAGCCAATCTTCCAGCGTGCACTACAGAACCTTTCTGCTCCTGCTGGTCGTGGTCACCATCGCGTTCGGGTGGCTGCTGTGGCCTTTCTACGGGGCCGTCTTCTGGGGCACCATCCTCGCGATCATTTTTGCCCCCTTGCAGCGCCGCCTGGTGCCGCGCATCGGGGGGCGGCGCAACCTGGCCGCGCTGATCACCCTGCTGCTGGTGCTGCTGCTGGTGATCCTGCCCTTGGTGGCCATCAGCGGATCGCTGGTGCGCGAAGGGGCGAACCTCTATCAAAGCATCAAGTCCGGACAGATCAATTTCGGCGCGTATTTCCAGCAGGCCATGGCGGCATTGCCGCCGTCGGTGCATGACGTGCTGGCGCGCTTCGACCTGGCCGACATCCCCAGCCTGCAGGAAAAGCTCAGCGCGGGCGCGATGCAGGCCAGCCAGTTCCTGGCCACCCAGGCGCTGAGCATCGGGCAGGACACGTTCCAGTTCGTGATCAGCTTCGGCATCATGCTGTACCTGCTGTTTTTCCTGTTGCGGGACGGCCCGCAGTTGTCGGCGCGGCTCAAGCGCGCCATGCCCTTGAGCGACGCGCACAAGCAGCATCTGTTCCGCAAGTTCACCACCGTGGTCCGCGCCACCGTGAAGGGCAACGTCGCCGTCGCGGCGGCGCAGGGCGCGCTGGGCGGCATCATCTTCTCGATCCTCTCCATCCAGGGCGCCTTGCTCTGGGGGGTGATCATGGGGTTCCTGTCGCTCTTGCCGGCCGTGGGCGCCGGCCTGATCTGGGCGCCGGTCGCGATCTACTTCCTGCTGACGGGCGCCACGGTCAAGGGCATCGCGTTGATCCTGTTCGGCGTGCTGGTCATCGGCATGGTGGACAACGTGCTGCGCCCCATCCTGGTGGGCAAGGACACCAAGATGCCCGATTACGTGGTGCTGATTTCCACGCTGGGCGGCATGGCCCTGTTCGGCTTGAACGGTTTCGTGATCGGCCCGCTGATCGCCGCGCTGTTCATGGCCAGTTGGGATCTTTTCGCACCCTTGCCGGAAGCCATGCCGGGCGCCGCCGAGGAGCGCCGGCCCGCGGGGAAATAGGCCCGGCCGACGGCGAGGATGGCCGCCGCGCCATCCGCCCGCCCCGATACGGGTGTATGGTGTAGCAGCGTCCGGCCCCCACGACGGGGCGGGCCTTTCGTGTCGACTTCGCCTTTCAGGAGCGTGCTGCATATGGAATGGAAACTGCATCGGTCGGGCTGGATCGAAGAACGCAACTTCGACATCGAATTCGCCGAAATCCCGGAGGGGTTTCGCACCCGGGTGCGGGTCTTCGGATTTCCGGTACTGGAAGACACCAAGCACGTATTTCCCAACGAGGCGCTGGCGGAGAAGGGCGCCCTGACCCTGCTCAAGAGCCAGTTCACCGGCACGCCGGACCTGGAAGAGCAATAGCGGCCGGCGGTTCCGGCGCCACGCCGGAATACGGGGACATAGGAATTCTGACCACGCCTCATCCGCCGCTCCGCGCGGCGGATTGTGTAATTGCGAGCTTCTGTAATAATTTCTGAATTCCGTCCGTGCGCCGGCGATGGGCCGGGCCGGGCGTATCGGGAGGCGCATGAACCCAATGGTGTCGGTCCGATCGCAGCCCCGCGGCTTGCGGGCTGCGCCGAGCGAGTCGGCCCATGGCTGACGGCCGGAATATCGCCGGCGCGCGCGTCCGCCGTCCGCGCCGGTACTCCATGCGCACGGGCCTGCTGGCCCTGGTGGTCGCCTGTATTGCGCCGGCGCTGGTCGTGGCGTCGGTGGCGGTGTACGAAAGGTACGTCGTCCAGAAAGAGCGGATCTTCCGCGACACGATCTTCCTGGCGCGCAATCTCTCCGCGATCCTCGACCGCGAACTGACCGGCGTCGAGGCCGGCCTCCAGATGCTTGCGTCCTCTCCCGACCTTCGCGCCGGGGACCTGGCGGGTTTCCAGGAGCGCGCGGGCGAGCTGATGCGGTTCCAGATCGTCGACAGCTACGTCCTGACGGACAGAGAGGGCCGCCAGTTGGCCCACACGCAAGCGCCTGTCGGCGAAGCCTTGCCGATGAGCGGCGCGTCGGCCGAGCTGGCGCGCGTGTTCCACACGGGCGCTCCGGTCCTGACGGGGCTGTTCGGGGGAGGCGCCAGCGACAGTCCCGCCCTTGCGCTGTGCATGCCGGTGCTGCGCGGCGACAAGGTCGTCTACAGCCTCAACGTCAGAATCCTGCCCGAGCGCATCGGCGGCGTGCTGGGCCGCCGCTCCCTGCCGGACGGCTGGGTCGCCGCCGTGCTGGACGGCGCCGGCACCATCGTCGCCCGCACGCGCGACGCGCCGCGGTTCGTCGGGCAGAAGGCCGTTCCCGCGCTGGCCCGCGCGGTGCAGCAGGAAAAGGAAGGGTCGCTGGAGACCGTCACGAAGGAGGGCGCGCCCGTCTACACCGCGTTCAGCCGGTCGTCGCTGTCAGGCTGGACGGTCGCCGCGGGCGCGCCGATGAGCCTGGTGACCACGGACCTGTACCGCGCCATCGCCTGGGTCGCCTTGGGCGCCTTGTTCGCCGTTGGCCTGGGCCTGTGGCTGGCCCTGCGGCTGGCGAACCGCCTGACCTCGGCGGTGCAGGGGCTGGTCGCGCCCGCGCTCGCGCTGGGCAAGGGCCGCGCGGTGGATCTGCCGGGCACGCGGGTCAAGGAAGTGGCCGAGGTGGGAGGCGCCTTGCAGCGCGCTTCGCGCATGCTGGCGCGCGCCCAGCACCTGGCGCACTACGATCCGCTGACCGGGCTGTGCAACCGGGTGCTGTTCAGCGAACTGGTGCTGCGCGAACTGGCGGTGGCGCAGCGCAGCGGCGAGCCTTTCGCCATCCTGGCGATCGACCTGGACGGGTTCAAGGCGGTCAACGATACGCATGGCCATGCGGCCGGCGACGCGGTGCTCAAGGAGGCGGCGGAGCGGATGGCCGGCGCGATCCGCGTGTCGGACGTCGCGGCCAGGCTGGGGGGCGACGAGTTCGCGGTGCTGCTGATCGGGGCCAACAGGGAGAATGCGCGCCTGGTCGCCGAGGCGCTGGTCGAGAGCCTGTCGCAGCCGTATCCCGGCGTCCGCGCCGCCGTGTCGGCCAGCGTGGGCGTCGCCGTGTTTCCGCAATCCGGCATGACCTTGCGACAATTGCTGGAGCGCGCCGACGTGGCGCTCTATAAGGCGAAGGAGCAGGGCAAGCGGAGGGTGGAGTCGGACCTGTGAGCGTCCTCCGCCGGGCCCGTTCAGGCCTCCTGGCCCGGTGGCGCAAGGGCGGTCAGGACTTCACCCGACTTCAGGCGATACCGGTTGCGGTCCAGCCGCAGCACGCATTCTCCGTCGGAGGTCCGGAGGATGTAGCGCGCCGCGTCGGGAGGCAGCGCCGCGGCGTCCGGGCCGTCGGCCCGCAGGAAAACCTCTATCCGATAGAGCCGGCCCGATTCCGTGCTGGCCAGCACGTCGCTCAATCTGCGTATCGATATGGTCATGCGGCTTTCTCTCCCTTTCGTTGCCCGGACGGGGATGGCGCTTCGGGCCGGAGGCCCCCTGCAAGCCTGCGGGGCGCCAGGAGGCGCCCGGATTTTCGCTAAACTCCCCGCCTTGGCGTCCGGGACTGTGCGCGGACCATGACGGGCAATCGGAAACGGTAATGCAATTTACCCCCGGCCGGAATACGGCCACCTCCTTGGGTTTGCTGGCGGTCCTGCTGTGGGGCACGGTGGTCGGCCTGATTCGCGGCGTCAGCGAAAGCTTCGGCCCCGTCGGCGGGGCCGCGCTCATCTATACGGTGGGCTCCGTCTTCCTGGTGCCGCTGCTGGGGTTTCCCAGGCTGCGGACCTTTCCCCGGTCCTACCTCATCGTCGGCAGCCTGCTTTTCGTCGCCTACGAGATCTGCCTGTCGCTTTCACTGGGATTCGCGGCCAACCGGGGGCAAGCGATCGAGCTGGGCATCGTCAACTACCTCTGGCCCTGCTTCACGGTGGTTCTCGCCATGCTTATCAACGGCCAGCGGGCCAGCGCATGGGTGGTGCCGGGCATCCTGCTGTCGCTGGGCGGCATCGTGTGGGTGGTCGGCGGATCCGGCGGGCTGTCGTGGGAGCGCACCGTCGCGAACGTTTCCAGCAATCCCCTGAGTTACGGACTGGCGTTCAGCGGCGCCATCATCTGGGCCCTGTACTGCAACGTGACGCGCAGGTTCGCCGACGGCAAGAACGGCGTCGCGCTTTTTTTCATGCTGACCGCGGCGGCCCTGTGGACCAAATACCTGCTTGGCTCGGAGCCCGCGCTGACGTTCACGGTGCCGGCGACGCTCGAATTGTGCGTGACGGGCGGCGCCATGGCGGCGGGCTATGCGTTGTGGAACGTGGGGATACTCAAGGGCAACCTGACCTTGCTGGCCACCGCGTCGTACTTCACGCCCGTGTTCTCGACCTTCTTCGCGGCCGTATGGCTGTCGACCCGCCTGACCGCCTCGTTCTGGCAGGGCGTGGCGATGGTGACCGCCGGTTCGCTGATCTGCTGGGCGGCAACGCGCGGCAGGCCGGCCCGGAACGGTTAGCCCCGGGGCGCGCCTGTCGCGGAAAAGGCGTGGGAAAGGAATCGCTCGATCAGAGCACGGATTGCGCGACTGCGTATCCAAGCGGGATCAGCAGAAGCGAAGCAAACAGGGAACTGACGATCGCCGCCGATATTTTCAGCCAGGGCTCGGGCCCTGCGCTTTGAATGGTTTGAATCACCAACGCGACGATACCCATAACCATCAAACAGCTAATAACCACTGCTACGTGAGTCATGTTGTCTCCGTCCTCGCCTGATTAAAGGGATTCGGCGCCGCTGAGCGGTCTGAATGTTTGTCTCGATTGTGCGCCCGTATTCGCGCGGCGGGCCCTAGGGTTTTCCAGGCGCAATGAGCGGTTTGTGGCGTATTTGCCTCGGGGCGTGCAGCATGAATTCCATGTGCGGACGCAGCATTTCCGATTGCGTTCCGGGCATCGTGGCAGCGCCCGGTTTGCGCTACGATGGCGGCGTCGAATCACTCAAGGGGCTGCCAGATGCCGCAGAAATTGCGCCCGGGTACGCGCGCCACGCTGCAGGTCAGGCAATTGGTGCCGGGCGAGTTCGCCTGGATCGTCACCTTGTTCGATCCCGAGACCGGCAATGTGCGCAGCACCAATTACTCGGAAAAGCGCTACGGCAGCCAGGACGAGGCTTCCGCCGCGGGAAAGACCGCCGTGGTGGAATTCCTGGGCAGCGGCGGCCAGACCGGCCCGGAACCGGGCAAGGACGGCAAGCCCAAGTCCTGAAGCGGCCGGCCCCAGCCCCCGCAAAGCCCTCGCCAGAGGGCTTTTTCTTTGCCCGGCCGCGGGTCGTGAACCGCGGCGGCCTCGGCCGGGAACGCCGTTTGCTGGGAAGGCGGCGGCGCATTTGGCGCCGATCGAGGAGAACCCGCCATGTCCCCATCCATGCATCGAGAACCCGGCCTGCCGGACGATCTGCCTCCGGACGACCCTTCGCTTCCCGGCAACCTGCCGTCCGACGATTCCGTGCCCCTGCCCGACCCGCCGCCGGAGGATCCCGACGACGCCGATCCCGTTCCGCGCAGGCCGGATCCGAGCGATCCGCGCACGATAGACCTGGCTTGACCGCCATTCACCCGCGCAATGCGCAAGACATGCAAGGAGGTCCACATGCGTTCCATTCTGTTGTGGCTGCTTGGCGTACCCATCCCCATCATCATCCTGCTGGCGCTTTTCTGGCATTGACGCCGGCCGTTTCCCGCTGCGGCGGCGCAGCGCGGCCGCCCCATCCGCAATGAACGAGGAAGAGTCCATGGAAAACGAATCGATGTCGAACCAACCGTACGCCGACGGCGTGCCCCCGCGGGAATCCGCGCTCTCCGCGGTCTCGTGGGCCGCCGTGTTCGCGGGCGCGGTCATCGCCGCCGCCCTGTCCCTGGCCCTGTTCGCCGGCGGCGCGGGCCTGGGCTTTCTGTCGGTATCCCCATGGGAGGACGAAGGCATGTCGGCGCCCGCCGTCGGCATCGGCGTCATCGCCTGGATGCTGTTCACCCAGATCGTCGCCTACGGCATCGCCGGCTATGTCGCGGGCCGCCTGCGCACCAAATGGGTCGACGTGCATTCGGACGAAGTCTATTTCCGCGACACCGCGCATGGCTTCCTGGTGTGGGCGTTGAGCGCGGTGGTCAGCGCGGCTCTCCTGGGCGCGTCCATCGCCACGCTGGCCTCCGGCGTGGCGAAGACGGGCGCAACCGTGGCGGCGGGCGCGGGCGCGGCGGCCACTGCGACGGCGACGGCCGCCGCGGGGTCCGGCGGCGGGACGTCGCAGGCAAGCGACTATTTCGCCGACGTCCTCCTGCGAACCGACCGGCCCGATGCCGGAGGCGACCGGGCGGGCGCGCGCGCCGAAGTGGGCCGCATCGTGGCGATGAGCCTGGCGCGCGGCGGCATGGCGCAGGAAGACCGCGACTACGTGGCGAAGGTGGTGGCCGCGCAGGCCGGCATCGAGCCCGCCGTCGCGCAGCGCCGCGTCGAGCAGGCGATCCAGGATGCGAAGAAGGCGGCCGACGAGGCCCGGCAGAAAGCCAAGGAAGCCGCGGACAGCGCGCGCAAGGCCGCGGCCGCATTCGCGCTGTGGGGATTCGCGTCGATGCTGATCGGCGCTTTCGTGGCGAGCCTGGCGGCGACCTGGGGCGGCAGGCGACGCGACACGTAGCGTTCGCTGTGGCCGGAACCGAGTAGTTAAAACCGGATACGCAGGAGGCCGCGCAGGCGAGCGCGGTCTACCTGGAAAGCGGAGGACCGGCCGAACGGCGAGGCGTGGTAAAGCTGCCTCCGGGCTACATCTAAATGAGAATTGTTGTTAATATTGCCGGTTTACTACGTTGATCTGTTCCCGCATCCGCCATGTCCCGCCCTCCTGCGCCCAAAAAAGGCTGGCTCGCTCATTACAGCGGACTGATCGGGACGTGGGCGAAAGGCAATGCCAATACGCACGACGCGGAAGATGCCGTGCAGGATGCGGCGGAACGCCTGCTGGGTACGGACACGCTTGTCATTCGGGATGCGCGCGCCTATTTGCATCGCAGCGCCGCCAACGGCTTGATCAGTCGCCACCGGCGAACGCAGTCCTTTCCGGCTTTACCCTTGCACGAATTAGCGGAAGCAGAACACCCCGCGGCACAAGACGTGGAATCGGCTGTGTATGTCACCCAATTGTCGCGGGCCTTGTCTGAATCATTGGAGGAATTGCCCTTGGTTTGCCAGCAGATATTCGCCTGGCACCGAATCGAGAATTGGACGGTGCCGGAGATTGCCCAATACATGGGGTTATCCGTCAGTACTGTGGAAAAACACCTGACGAAGAGCATGCGGCATCTGCACCAAAAGTTACAAAGATTCGCCTCGTAAACTTACGGGGTTGGCCTCCACCAGGCGTCTTTCTTATGAAGGGGCTAGCAGAACTCCGCATTCACCGGCTTCCGCGTCCAGCATGACCACAAACGACCCAAACATTCCTGACGATCTGCACGACGCAGCCGCTCATTGGTTTACCCGTGAACACGGTGGCCTGATGACGCCGGACGAACGTCGGATATTCGAGGCTTGGCGCCAGGCCGACGCTCGGCATGAGCAGGCTTACCAGGAAATGTTGCGGGTGTGGGGCGTGGCCAAGGCGACCCCCGATAAGGTTTTCGAGAATATCCTGCGGCGGCGTCCGCCGCAGGTAGCCACAGTTGCATCCCGCCGCCGCATGTTGGCGCTGGGGGTGGGATCCGCCTGTTGCGCCGCTGTGGCAAGCGTATTGGTCGGGCCGGAACGATGGTTTCACGCCCCGGCGTTTTCCGAGCGCTACGTCAGTCGGCGTGGCGAACGCCGCACCGTCGATCTGCCTGACGGCTCGGCGCTGACGCTGAACACCGACAGCATCGCCCAGGTCCAGTTTTATGAGTCCGAGCGGCGCGTTCTGTTAGAACGAGGCGAGGCTTTCTTTTCGGTTGCGCCGGCGCCGGAACGTCCTTTCGTGGTGGATGCCGGTCTGGCCAGCGTAACGGTCACCGGCACGCAATTCAACGTGCGGCGCGACGTCGCGCAGGTGTCGGTCGCGGTGGAATCCGGGGCCGTGGACGTTGCCGGCGGCGGGTGGTGGAACCGGAAGGTGCGCCGGCTGGGCGCGGCCCAGGCCGTGCAGGTGGCCGATACTGCGGCCATGTCCGAGGTTTCGACGGCCAACATTGTGACGTTGACGTCGTGGCGGCAGGGCAAGGTCGTTTTCGACGCCGCGCCCTTGGCAACGATTGTGGCCGAGATGAACCGCTATCGTGTGCAGCCGGTCCGGCTGCAATCCGCCGCATTGCGAGGGCTGCGTGTGGCGGGCGTATTCAGCACCGACGACCCCGACGCCTTCCTCGACGTGCTGCCGTCACTCGCTCCGGTGACGGTCCTGCGGCTGCCTGACGGCCACAGCGAAATCGTCCCCCGCTGAAAATTTTTCCCTGTCCCCAAGCGACGGGCTAAGTCCTTGTTCGAGAATGAGATTTCCTCTCGTTCGCCATTGTTTTGAAACATTTAGTTTCAAAATGGGGGCGAAAATCTTTACGGGGTTCAGGCTTCCCAACGCTCTTTGTTAATGAAGGGCCTGGTTTTCGTCGGGTGATGAAGTCAGGCTGCAACGAACCTTTGGCCAAAGGGTTTGACGCGCATGCGTCGCTTTCATTATCAAGAGAACGTCCGGTGAATCCTCACATCACTAAGCACCTATCGGCTGCATCCCGCGGCAAGCGGATCGGCCTGAGCCTGAACGCGCTGGCCATTTCGCTGGCGCTCGCCTTTGGCCTATTGCCCGACACTGCCTACGCGCAGAGCACGACCCCGGGGCGGGTCGACATCCCGGCGCAGTCGCTGAATCAGGCCTTGCTGCAACTGGGGCAGCAAACGGATATCCAGATCTACTACCTCCCTGAAACCGTGGCCAATCTGAATGCCCCGGCCGTGTCGGGCACGTTGACAGCGGAGCAGGCGCTCACGCAGTTGCTGGGAGGGACGGGCATCGAAGTACGCTGGAACGGGAAGACGGCTTCGCTTTCGCGTCCGGCATCGACTGAGCAAGGGGGCGTCCACACCTTGCGGGCAGTACGGGTGGAGGCGCGGCGAGTGGGCGAAACCGAGGGAACCGGCTCGTATACGAGCGATGCCATTACCCTGGGCAAGACGCCACAGGCCATGCGCGAGATCCCGCAGTCTGTCTCGGTTCTCACCAAGCAGCGCCTGGAAGACCAGAACATCACCGACCTTGGTCAGGCCGCCGAGCAGATCGCGGGCCTGACGGTGCAGGATTCCGGCCATCGTTTGACGGATATTTATTCACGCGGTTTCGCCATCGACAGCATCCAGCTCGATGGCGGCGCGCCGATGTCTACGTCCAGCGGGAACTACACGTTCATTTCCTATGACATGGCCGAATTCGACCGTGTGGAGGTACTGCGCGGCGCGGCAGGGCTGATCAATGGCACGGGCAACCCCGGCGGCGCCGTGAATCTGGTGCGCAAGATGCCGACGGCCGCGCCGCAATTCAATTTCACGGCGAGCGCTGGCCGCTGGGACAATTACCGCACGGAAGTCGACGGCTCGGGTCCGCTGGCCTTCGACGGAAAACTCCGTGGCCGAGGTGTGGCCGTGTACGAGAACCGCAAGTACTTCACCGACAGACGAGCTACCGAAAAACCGACTTTCTACGGTGTGCTGGAGGCCGACATCGGCCCGGATGCAGTGCTGGCGGTCGGCGGACGATATCAGCGCATCAGGGAGAAGGGCACGCCGCAGGGCTTCCCCCGGTACAGTAACGGCGCCGACCTGGGCTTGCCGCGCAACACAGCCTTGACCGCTCCATGGGCCTACGAAGATACGACCTCAAGCGAGTTGTTCGCCAAGCTGAGCTGGCGCCTGGCTCCGCGCTGGACCTTGCGCGCCAATGCCACCTTTACCGAGGAAGACCGGGACGTCAATGGCGGTTATGTATCCGGTGCGGTCAATCCGATCACGCGGACAGGATCGCGCTGGGTCGGATCGGACCAACATAGCTGGAACAGGCAGCAGATGCTGGACATCAACCTCAGCGGCGCTTTCGACCTGTTCGGCCGCACGCATGAAGTGCTGGTCGGCGCCGACATGCAGGACATCAAGAGCAAGTGGCAGAGCTTCGTTGTGGAACGGGCTACCGGACAGGTGGCCGATCTGTTCGATATCGGCTCGACGCCCTATGTCTCTGGCGACCTGGCTCGCGGCCAGCTATTCCGCAGTTACGAGCCAAACGACACCAGGCAGTATGGCGCCTACGGCACGCTGAGGCTGGAAGTCACGGACAAGACCAAAGTGGTCGTGGGTGCGCGTGCCAACAAATACAAGTTCAAGCAGGTTTACAGCACGTACCTCGACGACAGTTGGCAGATGACCGACACCTGGCGGATCGCCAGCGGCACGCAGTACAGCGAACCCACCCAAATCGTGCCTTTCGGGGGCATTCTGTATGACCTTACGCCGGAATGGACGGCCTATGCCAGCTATGCGGAAATCTTCAATCCGCAGGCCTATTACAAGTCCGGCCCCGCGCCAGGCAAGGGGCTGGATCCGATGCACGGCAGCAACACCGAGCTGGGCTTGAAGGGTGAACTGCTGGACGGCAAGCTCAATACCTCGATTGCGCTATACCGTGTCGTGCAGAAGGACAGGGCGGTGCTCGATACCCGCTATCCCATGAGTGAAACCCTGTTTGCCGGCGCGTGCTGCTACGTCAATGCAGGCAAGGTCGTCAGCCAAGGCGTAGACCTCGAAGTCAGCGGAGAGATCGCGCAGGGCGTCAACATCTACGCCGGCTATACCTACAACCACAACCGGGACGAAACCGAAGCGGCCGTTTTCAGCACCATCACTCCCAAGCATTCCTTTAAGTTTTTCGGCACCTGGCAATTGCCCGGCCGTGCGTCGGCGTGGAAGCTTGGCGGCGGGGTCACGGTCAACAGCAAGCAATATGTCTCCGGTTCCGCAGCAAGCTGGAACGAATCCGCGCAGAACTGGACCGGCGGCTCCGTGCCCTTCAACTACACCCAGGGCGGTTATGCCGTATGGAACCTGATGGCAGAGTACCGTTTCAATCCCAATTGGACGCTGACGCTGAACGTCGATAATGTCTTCGACAAGTGGTACTACCGCACAGTGGGCAGCTCGACGTTGGGGAATTACTACGGCGAGCCGCGCAACGCGGGGCTGACGCTGCGCGGTAAATTCTGAGTGACGTATTGGAATCGCGCGCCGGCGATGAGCGCCGGCGTTGCGATTGCTGCGATGGCACGCCGGAAATGAAAAAGGGCTTAGCGAATGATCGCTAAGCCCTTGAATTCTTTGGTGGCGCATCCCTGATTCGAACAGGGGACCTGCGGATTATGATTCCGTCGCTCTAACCGGCTGAGCTAATGCGCCACGTTTTCGTCTTGTTCACCAGCAAGTGGTGATTAACGAAGAACAAAATTCTAGCATGAAAATTTTCCAGCGTGCAAGCGGCCGGCAATCAAAATTTTCGGGAACGCGCCTTACGCGTCCCGCGCCAGGCGGATGCCGGAGAACTGCCAACGGGCTTCGGGCGGGAAAAAGTTGCGGTAGCTCGGCCGGATGTGGTCCCTGGGCGTGGCACAGGAGCCGCCTCGCAGCACGTACTGGTTGCACATGAACTTGCCGTTGTATTCGCCGACGGCGCCGGCGTCGGGCTTGAAGCCAGGATAGGCATCGTAGGCGCTGCACGTCCATTCCCAGGCATCGCCCAGGAGCTGCACCGGGCCGCCCGAACCATTGCGCACCGGGGCGGGGCGGGGATCCAGGTGGCCGTTTTCGAGCATGTTGGCGCGGCCGGCCAGGACGCCCTCGGGCAACTGGCGGGCGGCATGTTCCCATTCCGCTTCGCGCGGCAGGCGCACGCGCGCCCAGCGGGCATAGGCGTCGGCCTCGAAGTAGCTGACGTGGGTCACCGGCGCCTGCAGTTCCAGGTCCTGCATGCCGCGCAGCGTGAACACGCGCCAGTCATCGCGTTGGCCTTCCCAGTAGAGCGGCGCCCGCCAGCCTTCGGCGCAGACGATATCCCAGCCCAGCGACAGCCACAGTTCCGGCCGCCGGTAGCCGCCGTCGAGGATGAACGCCAGGTATTCGTGCTGCGTCACCAGGCGGTCGGCCAGGTGGAACGGGGCCAGCAGCACGTCGTGCGCGGGGCCCTCGTTGTCGAAGCCGAAGCCGCGCCCGTCGTGGCCGATGCGGGCGATGCCGCCGGCGTAGCGGGTCCAGCCGGCGGGCGTGGCTGGGGGCAGCGCGGGCTGGCCCGGCGCCACGTAGGCGGGCCGCAGCGGATTGGCCGACAGCATGTGCTTCACGTCGGTCAGGATCAGTTCTTGGTGCTGCTGCTCGTGGTTCAGGCCGAGTTCCAGCAAGGCGTCGAAGTCCGGATCGTTGCCGCCCAGCCGCGAGATCAGTTCGTGCATGGCGCCGTCCACGTGCTGGCGGTATTGCAGTACCTCGCTCAAGGCGGGGCGCGACAGCAGGCCGCGCCGCGGGCGCGGGTGCTTGGCCCCGATGGCGTTGTAGTAGGAATTGAACAGCATGCGGTACTGCGGATGGAACACCCCGTGGGACGGATGAAAGCGCGTCAGCAGGAAGGTCTCGAAGAACCAGGTGGTGTGCGCCAGATGCCACTTGACGGGGCTGCAGTCCGGCATGGATTGCACTTGGCAGTCCTCGGGGCTGAGGGGGGCGGCGAGGGCCGCGCTGGTCGAGCGCACGGCATCGTACCGGTCGTGCTGGCCGGCCTGGCCGGCCGCGTACGGTCCGGTGGCGGGATGGGTCAGCAGGCAGGCAGGTTCCATGGCGATCCTCCAGTGGCGTCGTGGGGAAGCCCGCGTCAGGCGCGGGCGCTGAAAATAGAGAACCAGCCGCGGGAATCGGACCAGTGCGCGACGTCGCGATAGCCGGCGCTGGCGAGCAGGCCGGCAAAGGACTGGGGGGTGAACTTGTAGGAATTCTCGGTGTGGATGCGTTCGCCGGCGCTGAATTCGCGTTGGCCGCCGGGCCAGGCCACGCGGACCGCGCGCAGCGCTTCCAGGTGCATTTCGATGCGCGATCTGGTGCTGTTGAAGAGCGCCACGTGGCGCCAGTCGTCCACGTGGAAATCGGCGTCCAGCACGCTGTTCACGTGCCGCAGCAGATTCAGGTTGAACGCGGCCGTCAGGTGCAGCGCGTCGTCGTAGGCGGGTTCCAGCACCTGCCTGGGCTTGACGCGGTCCACGCCGACCAGCAGCCCGCCGCCTTCGCATTGCCCGCGGATCCGCTGCAGCATGGCATGCGCGTCCTCGGGGCTCAGGTTGCCGATGCTGGAGCCGGGATAGAAGAACAGCCGCTGCTCGGCGGGGATGCTGGCCGGCAGGGCCAGCGCATGCGAGAAGTCCTGTCCGAGGGCGGTGATGCGCAGGCCGGGATACGAGAGCCGCAGCCGGCGCACCGCGGACTGCAGGTAGTCGGCGGAGATGTCGATGGGCACGTAGTGGCGGGGGCGCAGGCTGGGGAAGAGGCGTTCGGCCTTGACGCAATCGCCCGCGCCCAGGTCGATCATCGATTGAACGGGACCGATGTGCCGGGCGATGTCGCCGCCGTGGCGCTGGAAGATCTCCGCTTCGCACCGGGTCGGGTAGTACTCCGGCAGTTGGGTGATGGCGGTGAAGAGCGCCGAACCGAGCGCGTCGTACAGGAATTTGGGATCGACGTGGGCCGGATGGTCCATCAGCCCGTCGCGCAGTTCGATCTGTTCGGGGCTGGGGTGCTGCAGGTGCTGCGCGATGAATTCCGGAGCGGCGGGAGCAAACAGGGTGGAAGGAGAAACCATGCGTTCAGTTCCTTTTTTGAGAGCTTGAAGCGCATTGCAAAAGTCTATTGTGGCGGCTAGTGGGGCCAAGGTGTCAAGCGCTAAGCCGCTGAGTGCAATGGACTTTTACGAAATCGGGCCGCAGGCGCCCGGCGCCGCGCATCTCCGGGCCCCGTGGGCGCGCGGCCGCGGGCGCGGACGCGCCAGCCCGCGGCGCTTCCCCGCTGAAATATCGGATTACCGCTGGTTGCCAAAGCTCGGGCGGCGCGCGCGGATGGCGGCCACAATGGCCGTTCGGCCTGCGCGGCGCCCGCGGCCGCGGGTGGGAGCAGGCCCCCACACCCCCAATAACCAGAAGGAGCGACCATGAATCGAAAGCACCAACGCGCCGAAATGGCATTGCACCGCGAACGGGTGAGCGACAGCTTCCAGGAACTGCTGGCGGGCACGGAAGACCTGCTGCGTTCGACGGCGTCGTATACGGGCTCCGAGGTCGAGGCGGCGCGAGCGCGCCTGCGGCGCCAACTGGACGAGGCACGCGAGTCCGCGGGCCAATGGGAGGGCGTGGCGCGGGAACGCGCGCGCCGGGCCGGTGCCTATGCCGACGAGTACGTGCATGAGCATGCCTGGAAGTCGGTGGGCGTGGCGGCCCTGGTCGGCGCGTTGCTGGGATGCTGCCTGATGGCGGGCGGCCGGCGCTAAGCCATCGCATCATGAGGCCGCCTCCGGCCGTGCGCCGGGCCCTTTCGCGGCCGGGCGCGTTTTCGTGGCTGTCCGGCATCCGCCGGTGGACGCGGGCGCTGCCGCTGGCCTGCGCCGTCCTGCTGGCGGCCTGCGCCAGCGTTCCGGACGCGCAGGAACGTCAGGCCCGCCAGGCGCAGGCCAGCCTGTCCGCCGACGCGGCGCTCGACAGCTACCGCCGCGGACAAGGCATCGTCTCGGATCCGCGGACCCCCAAGGACGATTTCCTGGCGCGCCATCTTGCCGTCGAACAGGCGGTCAGCGGCGCGCCCCTGGTGGCGGGCAACCGCGTCGGGCTGCTGGCGGACGGGCCCACCACCTATCGGGCCATGCTGCGCTCGATCGGGCAGGCGCGCCGCTACGTGCACATGGAAACCTATATTTTCGATGACGACGCCGAGGGCTCGCGCTTCGCCGAAGCGCTGATCTCGGCGCGCAACCGCGGGGCCGAGGTGTCCTTGATGGTCGATGCGGTCGGCACGATCAAGACGCCCGACGCCTTGTTCGCGCGCCTGCGCGACGCGGGCGTGCAGGTGGCGATCTTCAATCCGGTCAATCCGGTCCGCGCCCGCGCCGGCTGGTCGCCCAACCAGCGCAATCACCGCAAGGTGCTGGTGGTGGACGGCAAGGTGGGATACCTCGGCGGCATCAACGTCAGCAGCGTGTACGAGTCTTCGCCGGGGGCGGGGTCGGGATCCGGGCCGGGATCCGGCGCCGGGAAGGCGGATGCGCCGGCGGCCGGCGATGCCCAGGCCGCGCCCTGGCGCGATACGCACCTGCGCATCGAGGGGCCCGCGGTGGCGCAACTGGAAGCGGTCATCCGGGCGGGCTGGGAGTCGCAGGCCAAGGAGCCGATCAAGGGCGGCGATTCGCACGTGGCGCCGCCTTCGGGCTCGACGAGCGTGCGGATACTGGCCAACCAGCCGGATCGCAGCGACGGCTATACCGTCTACCTGACGCTGATGTCGGCATTCGAAAGCGCGCAGCGCTCCATCCACATCACCATGGCGTATTTCGTTCCGGACCCCGCCTTCATCGAGGTCCTGACCGCCGCCGCGCGACGCGGGGTCGACGTGGTGCTGGTGCTGCCCGGCTTCAGCGATTCGTCATTGGTGTTCCACGCCGGGCGTTCACATTACGCCGACCTGCTGGAGGCCGGAGTCAAGCTCTACGAGCGGCGCGACGCCCTGCTGCATGCCAAGACCGCGGTGGTGGACGGCGTGTGGTCCACCGTCGGGTCGAGCAACATGGACTGGCGCAGTTTCGCCTTGAACTACGAAATCAACGCCGTGGTGCTGGGGCCGGAATTCGCCGGTGAAATGGAGGCGCTGTTCCAGCGCGACGTCGCCGATTCGGTGCGCATCACGCCCGAGGCCTGGAAGGACCGGGGCGTGGGCGACCGCTACATGGAGTTCTTGTCGCGCATGTTCGAGCGCTGGCTGTAGCGCGGTCGGCTCAGGCGCGGCCGGCTTAGGCGCGGCCGGCTCAGGCGGCGCCGGCGGGGGCCGGCGCGGCGTGGGCGGCGTGTTCCTGGGCCAGGGCCGTGGTGATGTCGTAAGTCGGCTGGAACGACTGGGCCTGCGCCATGGCCCAGCCGGCGCGGAATACCTGGTGGCGGAATTCGCCGCGCAGCAGCTCTCCGGGCGCCAGTTCGGGAAACAGCGCGGACAACAGCCGGATCTCGCTGGGCGAGATCCGGCGCGCGATGTGGTGGGGGCGGAGCTGGCCGGGGTGCGTCAGGCCGGCGGCGGCCAGCAGTTCGGCCAGGGCGTGCAGCGTGTTGTGGTGGAAGTTGGCCACGCGCTGCGCCTTGTCCGGCACCACCAGCGCGCGCTGGCGCAGCGGATCCTGCGTGGTGACGCCGGTGGGGCATTTGCCGGTATGGCAGGCTTGCGCCTGGATGCAGCCGATGGCGAACATGAAGCCGCGCGCGGCGTTGCACCAGTCCGCGCCCATGGCCATGACGCGGGCCATGTCGAAGGCGGTGATGACCTTGCCCGACGCGCCCAGTTTGATGCGGTCGCGCAGGTTCACGCCGATCAGTGTGTTGTGGACCAGGCGCAGCGCTTCGCGCAGCGGCGTGCCGACGTGGTCGACGAACTCCACCGGCGCGGCGCCCGTGCCGCCTTCGGCGCCGTCGACCACGATGAAGTCCGGCGTGATGCCGGTTTCCAGCATGGCCTTGACGATGGCGAACCATTCCCAGGGATGGCCCACGCAGAACTTGAAGCCCACCGGTTTGCCGCCGGACAGTTCGCGCAGGCGCGCCACGAATTTCATCAGGCCGATGGGGGAGTCGAAGGCGGAGTGGCTGGCCGGCGAGTTGCAGTCCTGCCAGGGGGCGACGCCGCGCGCCTCGGCGATCTCGGGCGTGACCTTGCCCGCGGGCAGGATGCCGCCGTGCCCGGGCTTGGCTCCTTGCGACAGCTTGATTTCGATCATCTTGACCTGCGGCGTACAGGCGTTCTTCACGAAGGCTTCCTCCGAGAACGCGCCGTGCTCGTCGCGGCAGCCGAAGTAGCCCGAGCCGATGTTCCAGACCAGGCTTCCGCCCGGCTGGCGGTGGTAGCGGCTGATGCCGCCTTCGCCGGTGTCGTGCGCGAAATTGCCCTGGCGGGCGCCCTCGTTCAGGGCCAGCACGGCATTGGCCGACAGCGCGCCGAAGCTCATCGCCGATACGTTGAAGGCCGACATGGAATAGGGCTGCCTGCACTCGGGGCCGCCCACGGTGACGCGGAAGTCGGTATCGTCGATGCGCGAGGGCGACATGGAATGGTTGATCCATTCGTAGCGGTCGCCGTAGACGTCTTCCTGGGTGCCGAAGGGGCGCTTGTCGATCTCGCGCTTGGCGCGCTGGTAGACGATGGAGCGTTGCGCGCGCGAGAACGGCGCGGCCTGAGTGTCGTCTTCGAGGAAGTACTGGCGGATCTCGGGGCGGATGAATTCGAACAGGAAGCGCAGATTGCCCAGGACCGGATAGTTGCGCCGAATGGCATGGCGGGGCTGGATCAGGTCATACACGCCCAGCGCGCCCAGCAGCGCCAGCGGCACGGCGACCCACAGCCACCAGGGCGAGCTTGCGTAGGCCAGGGCGGCGGTGACCGCCGCGCCGGCCAGGGTCAACAGAAAGGCCGTGTAGCGGCCGAAAATCCAGCTCATGTCCATCTCCGTATTTCGGGATGGAGCAACCATACACCAGCTACCGTCCCCCGCGCCGGAGGGACGTGCCTGGAATACTGTTTCTCAGCAACTGGACGCCAGCGGCGTCTTCTCGACCGCGAGGCCGAATGCCGGGCGCAGGCGCACGCCGAGGGCGCTGCCGGCGAAGGCGGCGGGCAGCCACAACCAGGCATGCAGGCTGCCCGACAGGATGCCGCTGAAGTAGGCGCCGATGTTGCAGCCGAAGGCCAGCCGGGCGCCGTAGCCCAGCAGCAGGCCGCCGATGACCGCGCCGGCCAGCGAGCGCGCCGGCACCTTCCAGATGGGAGCGAACTTGCCGGCGGCGCTGGCGGCGGCAAGCGCGCCCAGCATCAGGCCGATGTCCATCACGGTCGTGACGTCCTGGCGCAGCGGCGCGGCCAGCGAGGGCTGCTTGCTCCAGTAGGCCCAGGTGGCCACGTCGCCGCCGAAGGCGTCCAGGGCCTTGGCGCCCCACAGCGCGAAGGCGGAGGTGATGCCCCAGGGCCGGCCGGCCAGCGCCAGCGTGGCGAAATTCAGCACGACCAGCGCCACGCCGCCCCAGATCAGCGGCCAGGGGCCTTGCAGCAGGGAGACCGGGCGCGCGGTGCGCGAGGCGAACGAGATCACGTGGCCGTGGCGGCGCTTCTCCAGCGCCGTGACCGCCCAGGCGATCAGCGCGAAGACGGCCAGGTTGGCGATGAGCGCGGGCGCCAGGCCCCAGGTCTTGATGAGCGACGTGGGGGCAAGCGCGGGCAGGCTGGACCACCAGCCGAAGTTCGCGGTGGCGATGACCGAGCCGACGATGAAGAACAGCAGCGTGACCAGCATGCGGGTATTGCCGCCGCCGACCGCGAACAGCGTGCCCGACGCGCAGCCTCCGCCCAGTTGCATGCCGATGCCGAACAGGAAGGCGCCCAGGATGACTGACACGCCGGGCGGCGATACGAAGCCGCTGACCGGCTGGCCGAACAGCGTTCCCGCCGCCAGGAAGGGGAAGAACAGCAGCACGCCCGCGCCCAGCATGAGCATCTGCGCCCGCAGGCCCGCGCCGCGGCGGTCCGACACGAAGACGCGCCAGGCTTGCGTGAAACCGAAGGAGGCGTGGTAGAGCGTCACGCCCAGCAGGGCGCCGACGATCCACAGCGCGCCCTGGCGCCAGCCCACGGTCTGGTTCAGGTACAGCGCGCCGGCCAGCACCAGCAGCAGGGCGATCCATAGCGGCTTGCGGTTGATGCGGATCGGCGGCAGGGCCGAGGAAGGAAGGGGAAGGGTCGAGGCGTCGATGCTCATGGGCGGGTCCCGGAAGGGGCGGATGCGTGGAAATGCAAACGGGCGCGAGAACGCACCCGTGGAATGCTGGAAGTCTAAGCCGGGCGGCAAATCTCTCAAAGCATCAATTCATGCGTTTTAAATAACTATAAGTAATATTGAAGCGAGGGGGCCGGGCCTATTGCAGCCGCCACACCAGCGCCGCCAGCGTCAGCAGCAGCACCGGCAAGGTCAGCACGATGCCGACGCGGAAGTAGTAGCCCCAAGTGATGCGCAAGCCCTTGCGCGCCAGCACGTGCAGCCACAGCAGCGTCGCCAGGCTGCCGATCGGCGTGATCTTGGGCCCGAGGTCGCTGCCGATGATGTTGGCGTAGATCATGGCGTCCTTCACGGCGCCCGTGGCGCTGGTGTCCGCGATGGACAGCGCGCCCACCAGGACCGTCGGAAGGTTGTTCATGATGGACGACAGGAAGGCGGTGATGAGGCCGGTGCCCAGCGCCGCGCCCCAGAGGCCGTATTCCGCGCAGCGGTCCAGCACCTGCGCCAGGTGCGCGGTCAGGCCGGCGTTGCGCAGCCCGTACACCACCAGGTACATGCCCAGCGAGAAGACGACGATGTGCCAGGGGGCGTCGCGCATGATGCGCCGGGTGCCCACGATGTGTTGCCGGCCCGCGATCAGCAGCAGGCCCAGCGCGCCCGCGGCGGCGATGGCGCTGACGGGGATGCCCAGCGGCTCCAGGATGAAGAAGCCCGCCAGCAGCAGCGCCAGCACGACCCAGCCGGCGCGGAACGTGGTGAGGTCGCGGATGGCGGAGGCGGGGGCGGGCAACTGGCTCACGTCGTAGCGCGGCGGGATGCTCCTGTGGAAGAACAGCAGCAGCACGGCCAGGGTGGAGGCCACCGCCATCAGGTTCACCGGCAGCATCACCGAGGCGTACTCGCCGAAGCCGATGCCGAAGAAATCCGCCGAGACGATGTTGACCAGGTTGGACACGATGAGCGCGATGCTGCCCGTGTCCGCGATGAAGCCCGCGGCCATCACGAAGGCCAGCGAGGCGCCGGGCCCGAAGCCCAGCGCCAGCAGCATTTCCATGACGATGGGCGTGAGGATCAGCGCCGCGCCGTCGTTGGCGAACAGCGCGGACACTGCGGCGCCCAGCAGGACGATGAGGACGAACAGCAGGCGGCCGCGTCCGCCGCCCCAGCGCGCCACGTGCAGCGCCGACCATTCGAAGAAGCCGGCTTCGTCCAGGATCAGGCTGGTGACGATGATGGCGATGAAGGTCGCGGTGGCGTTCCAGACGATGCGCCAGACGTCGGCGATGTCGGCCGGGTGGACCACGCCCGTGGCCAGCGCGAGCGCGGCCCCGAGCACCGCGCTCCAGCCGATGGACAGGCCCCTGGGCTGCCAGATGACCAGCGTGATGGTAAGGACGAATATGGCGGCGGCGAGCAGCATGGAGGCGGTGTCAGGGTAGCGGGTGCGCGCTGATCCAGGCAACCAGCAGGCTGACGGTCTGCACCGATGCCACGGTGGAGACCAGGATGGCGCGCGAAGTCACGCGCGCGTCGCGGCCGTACATCGCGGCCAGCATGAAAGGGCCGGTGCCGATGGGCAGCGCGCTCATCAGCACGGCGGTCCATGCCCACATGGGCGGCATGGGGAACACGTAGAACGCCAGCACCGCGGTGACGGCGGGCTGCAGCAGCAGCTTGCCGGCGACCAGGCGCAGCACGCCCGGCCCCGAGCTGGACGTTTCGGTCTGCGCCAGGAACAGGCCTATCGTGACCAGCGCGCAGGGGCTGGCGGACGCGCCCAGCAGGGACACGTAGCGGTCCAGGCCTTCCGGCAGGGGCACTCCGGTGGAGGCCCAGGCCAGGCCCAGCACCGGCGCGGCCAGCAGCGGATTGCGCAGCAGCGCGCGTCCGACCTTGAGCAGGGTGGAAGGCAGGCTCGGCGCCTGCTGGCGGTCGAACTCGATGAGCGCGATGGCGAAGCCGAACAGCACGCTGGCGGTGAGCAGGGTGGTGAACGTGGCGGGCGCCAGGCTTTCCGCGCCGAACAGCGCCAGGCAGAGCGGGATCCCCATGTAGCCGGCATTGGCGTAGGACGCGGCCAGGCCCTGGATGCTGCGGTCGGTGAGCGCCTTTTGAGTGCGCCGGGCCCCGAGGAATGCCGCCAGGAACGTGGCGGCGATGCCGCCCGCGAAGGCGGCGGCGAAGCCCCAGTGCGCCGCCTGCGCCAGGTCCACCTGCGTCATGGCGCGAAACAGCAGCGCCGGCAGGGACAGGTAGACCACGTAGCGGTTCAGCGCATCGGTGGCGGCCGGGCCCAGGATGCGCCAGCGGGCGGCCAGCCAGCCGGTCAGGATCAGGGCGAAGACCGGCAGGGCGGCGGTAATGACGGCGTTCATGGGTGCGGGTGCGGGAAGGCGCTCATTCTAGCGTGCGCCCGAGGGCTTGGCCCGCGTGACGAGCAGGATGCCGAGCGCGGCCAGGGCCATGCCCGGCCACGCAAGCGCGGGAATGGGTTCGTCCAGGATCGCCAGCGCGATGACGGCGGTGCAGGGCGGGACCAGGAAAAACAGCGCCGACACGCGCGAGGCCTCGCCGTGGCGGATCATGGTCAGCAGCAGGGTGATGGCCACCAGCGAATTGCCCACGACCAGATAGGCCAGCGACGCCCAGAGCGGGCCGGTCCATTCGATGCGCATCGGTTCCAGCCAGAAGGCCAGCGGCGCGGTGACGGCCAGGCCGACCGCATACTGCACCAGGTTGGAGGTGGCCGGGTGGGTCTGCGTGCCGAAGCGCTTTTCATACAGCGTGCCGCCGGTGATGCAGAGCAGGGCGCTGACGGCGAACAGCAGGCCCAGCGGCGACAGCACGTCGATCGAGGCCTTGGCGACGATCACCAGCGCGGCGCCCGACACCCCCAGGCCGAGGCCCGCCCAGCGCCGGGCGTCGACCCGCTCCTGCGCGATCGCGGGCGCCAGCAGGCCGATCAGGATGGGTTGCAGCGAGGTGATCAGCGCGATGCCGCCGGCCGACATGCCCTGCTTCAGCGACAGGTAGGTGAAGCAGAAGTAGCCGGCCTGCAACAGCAGTCCGACCATCGCCAGGTGGCCCCAGGCGCTGGCGCCGCGCGGCAGCGGCGGGCGCAGGACCAGCAGGACAGGGGCCAGGATCAGCACCACGCAGGCGTAGCGCAGCGCCAGGAAGGTCATGGGATCGGCATAGGCCAGCCCCACCTTGAGCACGACGAAGCCGCTGGACCAGAGCAGCAGGAAAAGCGCGGGAGCGGCTTTCAGCCAGGCGGGGGGAGCGGCAGGCGGCATGTCGGAACACGGGCGGCGTGGGCAAGCCGCGATCGTACCCCCCTTTTGGGCCGCCTTCATCCCTGCGAAAATGCGGCGTAGGATTCTTTACTTCATTTGCTGCACGCGAGGGATGGACATGTCGACCAACAAACAAGCAACAGTGCATATCGCGCTGGGAACCTGGGACCGTTTGCGCGAGGATGCCTATTCGGTGCGCCACGAGGTGTTCGTCGTCGAACAGAAGGTGCCGCCCGAAATCGAACTGGACGACGACGACGCGGTGTCGGTGCACGCCGTGGCCTACGGGCCCGACGGCACGCCGGTAGGCACCGGACGGCTGCTGCCCGATGGCCATATCGGCCGCATGGCGGTCCACAAGCGGGCCCGCGGGATGGGCGTGGGCGGCCAGTTGCTGGATGCGCTGATCGAGCAGGGGCATGGCGACGGCCACCGCATGCTGGTGCTGCACGCGCAGACGCATGCGGCGGGCTTCTACAAGGCGCACGGATTCACCGTGGAAGGCGAGGAATTCGTTGAGGCCGGCATTCCGCACGTCGTCATGACGCGCGTGCTGAAGTAGGGCGCGGCGCGATCCGCCAGGCCGCGCGCGGAAAGCGCCCTGGCGGACAAGGCGAAATGCGCACGGCAAAGAAAAAACCCCGGACGCTTCCGCGTTCGGGGTTTTTTTGGCGCATCACGCAGGTACCTCGTGATGTAATAATTGGTGCCCAGGAGAGGACTCGAACCTCCACACCTTGCGGCACATGGACCTGAACCATGCGCGTCTACCAATTCCGCCACCTGGGCTTTTTTACTTCTTACTTCTTTTTCTGCCAGTGCTTTACCCGTCGCTTCGCTTTCGCGTTGTTTCGTGTTCAGCAGCAGAGGAACGAGATTATGCATACTTTTTTTGAAGTGTGCAAGTCGTGTGGCATTTTTTTCACTTTTTTTGGGGGCGAGGGCCGCCTTCGACTTTCGATATAGTGTCGCCCCATGTCTCGTCCTCTTTGCACGCGCTGCCTGCGCCCCGGATCGCACTGCCTGTGTGCGCTGATTCCCTCGCTTTCGTGCCGTACCCGCGTGGTGGTGCTCCAGCATCCCAGCGAGGCGCGCCATGCCTTGAACACGGCTCGGCTGGCCGTGCTGGGCCTGGCCGGCGCGCGGCGCGTGGTGGGCGAGTACTTTTCGCGGGAGGACTGGGCCGAGCCCGGTCATGCGCCGCGCCTGCTGTTTCCCGGCGAGGGCGCCGAGGTGCTGTCGCCCGGCTATGGGCAGGACCTGGACATGCCCATACAGTTGATCGTGCCCGACGGCACCTGGGGGCATGCGCGCAAGCTGCTGCACATCAATCCCGGCCTTGCGGCCTTGCCGCGCGTGATGCTGCCCGCGGGACTGTCGACCCGCTACCGGGTGCGCCATGCCGACGTGGCCGGCGCGCTGTCCACGATCGAGGCCGTGACGCATGCCTTGAACGCGATCGAGGCGCCGCGCAATTTCGATGCCTTGCTCCAGCCGTTCGAGGCGCTGATCGACGGGCAGATCGCCGGCATGGGCGCGGACCTGTATGCGCGGCACCACCTGAACCGCAAGGTGCCCTGGCGTTAAGCGAAAGGGCGGGGCGGCGGAAAACCGGACGTGAAAAAGCGAAAGCCCCGAAAATCTTGCGATTTTCGGGGCTCTTCAGCCGTTGCTATCGAGACAATTGCATTGTCCCGATTGGAATTCCGTGGTGCCCAGGAGAGGACTCGAACCTCCACACCTTGCGGCACATGGACCTGAACCATGCGCGTCTACCAATTCCGCCACCTGGGC
>NZ_UFQC01000037.1 GCF_900496975.1 Achromobacter veterisilvae | reverse complement strand
CCGCGGCTCCCGCGCCCGCCGCGGCTCCGGCCGCGCAAGCCCCGGCGCCCGCCGCTCCGCAAGCGGCCGCGGCCGTCAACCCGGCCGGCGAAAAGCTGTACAAGAGCGTCTGCTTCGCCTGTCACGCCACCGGCGTGGCCAACGCCCCCAAGTTCGGCGACAAGGCCGCCTGGGATCCCTACATCAAGACCGGCATGGACGCCATGGTGAAGGTCGCCATGCAGGGCAAGCCGCCGATGCCCCCGAAGGGCGGCGCGGCCGACGCCTCCGAAGACGACATCCGCGCAGCCGTGCAGTACATGGTGGACGCCGCCAAGTAAGCCCTCGCGCCGCTCAAGCAAAAAGCCCCTCGAATTCAGATTCGAGGGGCTTTTTCTTGGGGCCGGGATGCGTTACGCGCCGGCTTTCGTCAGGGACATGCCCAGTTGCACGCGGCGCTGCAGCCACAGGCTGGGGCGATAGCGGGGGTCGCCGGTCACGCGCTGCATGCTCTTCAGGATTTCGAGGATGCGCTCGGCGCCCAGTTTGTCGCCCAGCGCCAGCGGGCCCGCCGGATAGCCCAGGCCCAGCGTGACCGCCAGGTCGATGTCTTCGGGGGTGGCGATCTGCTGTTGCGCGATGTCGCTGGCGATGTTGACGATGGTGGCCACGATGCGCTGCGCGATGAAGCCGGGCGAATCCTGGATCACCGTCACGGGCACGCCGTCGGCGGCCAGCAGCGCGTGCGCGGCGTCGCGCCACTTGGCTTCGGTGGCGGGCGACACCATGATGGTGCGGCGCTTGGCGGCGTCGAAGGCGTACAGCGTGTCCAGGCCCACGGTGCGGGCCGCGTTCAGGCCCTGGGCGGAAACCGCCGTGGAGACGTCGTCGCCGAACGGCGTGACCAGGATCAGGGCGTCGGCGTCGGGCACGGAGCCGGTCACCAGCGTGGCGCCCAGTTTTTCCACCAGCGCCGTGGCGCGCGCGTAACCTTCCGCATGCTTGGGGCTGACCCAGACCTTCAGGCCGGCGGGCAGCGCCGGAACGGGCGGCTCGGCCGGCACCTGCTTCTGGCCGTCGGCGTAGACGTAGAAGCCCTCGCCGGTCTTGCGGCCGATCAGGCCGCCCGCCAGGCGCACGGTCGTGATGGGCGACGGACGGAAACGCGGCTCGTCGAAAAACTGCCGGTAGATGGACTCCATGACGGGGTGGGACACGTCCAGCGCCGTCAGGTCCAGCAGTTCGAACGGCCCCATGCGGAACCCGGCCTGCTCGCGCATGACCGCGTCGACCTGGGCGAAGGTAGCCACGGCCTCCTGCGCCACGCGCAGCCCTTCGGTATTCATGCCGCGGCCGGCGTGGTTAACGATGAAGCCGGGCATGTCCTTGGCGCGCACGGGCGTATGGCCCATGCGACGGGCCAGCTCGGCCAGCGCGTCGCCCACTTCGGGCGCGCTGCGCAGGCCGTCGATGACTTCCACCACCTTCATCAGCGCGACCGGATTGAAGAAGTGGTAGCCGGCCACGCGCTGCGGGCGCTTGCAGGCGGCCGCGATGGCGGTGATGGACAGCGACGACGTGTTCGACGCCAGGATGCAGTCCTCGGACACCACGCCTTCCAGCGCGGCGAACAGGTCGCGCTTGACGTCCAGCCGCTCGACGATGGCCTCGACCACCAGTTGGCAGTTCGACATGTCCGTCAGGGCGGTGGCCGATTCCACGCGGCCCAGCGCGGCCTGGGCGTCCGCGGCGCTCAGCTTGCCCTTCTGGGCCAGCTTTTCCCAGGTCTGGCGCAGCGACTCGCGCGCGGCGGCCACGGCCTCGGCGCTGGTGTCGTAAAGGCGGACGCGCAGCCCGGCTTGCGCCGCGATCTGCGCGATGCCGCGCCCCATGGCCCCGGCGCCCACGACGCCGATGGTTTGAATCTCCGTCATCAACACTCTCCTGCCTATTGCCTGTCTATATGGGATTGGACTCAGGACCGGCTCTGGGCCAGCGCCTGGATTTCTTCGGCCGACAGCCCCAGCCGCTCGGCCAGGACCTGCCCGGTGTGCTCGCCCAGCATGGGCGGCGGACGGCGGTATTCGACCGGGCTGCCGGAGAACTTCAGCGGGCTGGCCGCCATCGGCACCTTGCCCGCCGCCGGATGGGGCAGTTCGCGCTTCATGCCGCGCGCCAGCACGTGGGGGTCTTCATAGACCTGGTCCAGCGTATTGATGGGCCCCGCCGGGACGCCGACGCCTTCCAGGGCCGCCAGCCAGTGGTCGCGCTCGCCGGTGGCCATGCGCTCGGTCAGGAGCGGCACCAGTTCCGCGCGGTTCTTCACGCGCTGCGGGTTGGTGGAGAAGCGCGGGTCCGCCGACAGTTCCGGCAGGCCGATCGCGCCGCAGTAGTTGCGGAACTGGCTGTCGTTGCCGACGGCCACGATCAGGTGGCCGTCGCTGGCCGCGAACACCTGGTACGGCACCAGGTTCTGGTGCGCGTTGCCGGCGCGCCCGGGCGCCACGCCCGAGGTCATGTAGTTGAGGTTCTGGTTGGCCAGCATGGCCACCTGGCAGTCCAGCAGCGCCATGTCGATGTGCTGGCCCACGCCGCTGCGCGAGCGTTCGTGCAGCGCGGCCAGGATGCCCACGGTGGAATACATGCCGGTCATCAGGTCGGCCACGGCGACGCCGGCCTTCTGCGGACCGCCGCCAGGCAGGTCGTCGCGTTCGCCGGTGATGCTCATCAGGCCGCCCATGCCCTGGATCATGAAGTCGTAGCCGGGGCGGCTGGCGTACGGGCCGGTCTGGCCGAAACCCGTGATGGAGCAGTAGATCAGGCGGGGGTTGATTTCCTTCAGGCTGTCGTAGTCCAGGCCGTACTTGGACAGGCCGCCCACCTTGAAGTTTTCCACCAGGATGTCGCTCTGCAGCGCCAATTCGCGCACCAGTTCGGCGCCGCGGGGCGACGCGATGTCCAGCGCCACGGAGAACTTGTTCCGGTTGGCCGACAGGTAGTAGGCCGCCTCGCTGGTGTCGTTGCCCGCCTCGTCCTTCAGGTAGGGAGGCCCCCAGGCCCGCGTGTCGTCGCCCGAGCCGGGCCGTTCGATCTTGATCACCTCGGCGCCGAGATCGGCGAGGTTCTGGGTGCACCAGGGGCCGGCCAGGACGCGGGTCAGGTCGAGCACACGTATGCCGGTTAGGGGAGCGGGACGTTGCGACATCTGTAATCTTTTCGCTAGAAGAGAAATGAGGACGTCCGGCCCGCGGCTGCGCACGGGCCGGACCGGATCACCGTAGGTCAAGCTGGATATTAGCCCGGACGCGTGTTCAGGAATGCGCCTTGATGGTTTCGCGGGCGATCACCAACTGCTGGATCTGCGAGGTTCCCTCGAAAATGCGGAACAGGCGCACGTCGCGGTAGAAGCGTTCCACCGCGTATTCGGACATATAGCCCGAACCGCCGTGGATCTGCACCGCGCGGTCGGCCACGCGGCCCACCATCTCAGTGGCGTAGAGCTTGCAGCAGGCGGCCTGCATCGTGGTGTTTTCGCCGCGGTCGCGCATGCGGGCGGCGTCCAGCACCATGCAGCGCGCGGCGTAGAGTTCGGCCTGGCTGTCGGCGATCATGGCCTGGACCAACTGAAATTCGGCGATGGGCTGGCCGAACTGCTTGCGTTCCAGGGCGTACTTCACGGCGTCGCGCAGCAGGCGGTCGGCGATGCCGACGCACAGCGCCGAGATGTGCAGGCGGCCCTTGTCCAGCACGCGCATCGACGTGCGGAATCCGTTGCCTTCTTCGCCGCCCAGCAAGGCGCTTGCCGGGACGCGGCAGTTGTCGAACACCACGTCGCTGGTCAGGGCGCCCGCCTGGCCCATTTTCTTGTCGGGCTTGCCGATGATCAGGCCCGGCGTGCCGGCCTCGACCAGGAAGCACGAAATGGAGTTCGCGCGGCGTTCGGGCGCGGTGCGGGCCATGACGGAGAACAGCCCGGCGATCGGCGCGTTGGTGATGAAGCGCTTGGTGCCGTTGAGCACGTAGCCGTCGCCGTCGCGCACGGCGGACAGGCGCAGCGCCATCGCGTCCGAACCGGCGTCCGGCTCGGTCAGCGCGAAGGAGCCGACCAGTTCGCCGCTGGCGAGCTTGGGCAGGTAGCGGTTGCGCTGCTCGTCCGTGCCGGCCAATACAATGGCTTGCGAGCCGATGCCGATGTTGGTGCCCGCCAGCGACCGGAACGCGGGCGAGGTCTGCCCCAGTTCGAACACCACGCGCACTTCCTCTTCCATGTTCAGGCCCAGGCCGCCGTAGTCGGGCGAGATGGACAGGCCGAACAGCCCCAGCTCTCGCATTTCGCGGACGATGTCGGGCGGCACCTGGCCGCTGGCGGCCAGCTCGTCTTCGGCGGGGATCAGGCGCTCGTGCACGAAGCGGCGCACGGCGTCCAGCAGCAGGTTCAGGGTTTCGGTATCGAGGGCCATGATGGAAGTCTCAAGAGAAAAAGGCGGAGCCGGGGCGGCGCGTTCAGGCGCGCATGCCGCCGACCAGTAAATCGAAATAGCCGGCGGCGATGATTTCGGCGCTGTCGCCCTGGCCGGGCTTGTACCAGCGCACCATCCAGTTCAGCATCGACAGCACCGCGCGGCCGGCGGCCGGCACGTCCAGCGGCCGGAACACGCCATCGGCGACGCCCTGGGCGATCACCTCGCGCAGGCGTTTTTCGTAGCCGTCGCGCAGCCGGGCGGCGTCCTCGCGCTCGGTCAGCGCCATGCCGGAATAGCCGATCAGCATGGTGACGAACTCGGCATGGTGCTGCTCGAAATAGCGCGCGTGGCCCACCATGAAGGCGCGCAGCCCGGCGGCCGCGCCGTCGGCCCGGGCGACGTCCTGGCCGACGGTCTGCGTCAGCCCGCTCAGGACGCCGAGGATGATGGCGTCGTAGATGTCCTGCTTGGTGGTGTAGTAGTGATAGATGGCCGCCTTGGACACGCCCAGGGCCGCGGCCAGGTCCGACACGGAACTGCCGTCGTAGCCGCTGCGGGCGAAGAGCTTGGCGGCTTCTTCCAGGATGCGTTCGCGCGGCGCCGCCGACGAGGGCGGCCGGCCGGCGCGGGCGCGTTTCTGGACGGGAGGGGCGGAGGTCGCCATTGACAGCCTTTGAAGGGCGGCGCCGGCGCTGCCGGGGGTTCGAGCGAACCTCCATTGACAGCGCTTCGGCGCATGCCGTTTAATAGGGATTAATTAATTACCGGACGGTCGGTAGGTAATTATAGACACACCCGCCAACGATGCTCAAGCCCTCTTGGGACCTTTTCCCGCGACGACGCCCATGCCCCACTCTCTCGTGACTGATTTGTATGGCCAGATGTCCCTGCCGGTCATCTGCGCCCCCATGTTCATCGTGTCCAATCCGAAGCTGGTGGTCGCGCAATGCACCAGCGGCATCGTGGGCTCGTTCCCGGCGCTGAATGCGCGCCCGCAAAGCCTGCTCACCGACTGGCTGGACGAGGTCCAGGCCGGCCTGGCCTCCCACCGCGAGGCCCACCCCGGCGCCGCCGTGGCGCCGTTCGCGGTCAACCAGATCATCCACCAGTCCAACGACCGCCTGGAACAAGACCTGGCGGTGTGCGCCAGCCACCGCGTGCCGCTGATCATCACCAGCCTGCGCGCGCCTGGCGACCTGGTCAAGGGCGTGCACGATTGGGGCGGCAAGGTGTTCCACGACGTGACCACCCTGCGCCACGCCGAAAAGGCGCTGGAGGCCGGCGTGGACGGCCTGATCCTGGTGTGCGCCGGCGCGGGCGGGCACGCGGGCACGCTCAGCCCCTTCGCCCTGGTGGCCGAAGTGCGCCGTTTCTATGACGGCCCGCTGATCCTGTCCGGCGCGATCACCTCCGGCGCGCACGTCCTGGCCGCCCTGGCCATGGGCGCGGACTTCGCCTACATGGGCACGCGCTTCATCGCCAGCGAAGAGGCCAACGCCAGTGAAGGCTACAAATCCGCCATCGTGGACGCCAGCGCCTCCGACATCCTCTATACGCCGTTCTTCACCGGCATCCCCGGCAACTACCTGAAGGCCAGCATCGCCGCCGCCGGGCTGGATCCGGCCAACCTGCCGCAGCCCGAGAACGGCGCGTCCAACTTCGGTTCGACCCGGGTCAAGCCCTGGAAGGACATCTGGGGCGCGGGGCAAGGGGTGGGCGGCATCGCCAGCGTGCTGCCGACGCGCCAGATCGTCGACACGCTGCGCCGCGAATACGCGGACGCCAAGGCCCGCGTGGACAGCAGGGCCTTCGCATCATGAGCGGCGGGCTGAAAGTCGCCCGCGAGGGCGCGGTCCTGACCCTGACGATAGACCGCCCGGACCGCCGCAACGCGCTGGACATCGCGACCTACGCCGCGCTGGCCGAACAGATCGCCCTGGCCAGCGCCGACCAGGCGGTGTCGGCGGTGATCCTGGCCGGTGCGGGCGGGCATTTCACGGCGGGCAACGACCTGCGCGACTTCCAGGCCGAACGCGGCGCCGGCGACAGCGCGGGCATCGCGTTCCTGCGGGTGCTGACGGCGGCGGACGTGCCGGTCATCGCCGCGGTCGAGGGCTATGCCATCGGCATCGGCGTGACGCTGCTGCAGCATTGCGATTTCGTCCACGTCGCGGAAGGCGCCACCCTGCGCATGCCGTTCGTGGCGCTGGGGCTGTGCCCGGAAGGCGCGTCCAGCCTGCTGATGCCGAAACTGGCCGGCGCCCGCCGCGCCGCCGAATGGCTGCTGCAGGGCAAGGCGTTTTCGGCGCAAGAGGCTTTCGAGGCCGGCCTGGCCACTTCCGTCACGCCCGCCGGGCAGGCGCTGGCGGCCGCGCAGGCCACTGCCGCCGACCTGGCGCGCCAGCCGCCGGCGGCCCTGCGCCTGACCAAGTCGATGCTGCGGCGCCCGGACCGCCAGGCCATCCAGGAAACGCTGGACTACGAGGCTCAGCAGTTCCGCGCCCGCCTGCAGACCGAAGAGGCGCAGGCCGCGTTCGCGAAGTTCTTCAAGAAATAGCGCTGCGCGCCCCGCGCCTCAGAACGGCGATTCGGGCCGGAAGTTCGGCGCCCGGCGCTCGCGCAGGGACTGGATCCCTTCGCGCACGTCCGGGCCACCGAAGCCCATGAATTCCAGGGCCAGCGAGGTATCGAAGCTCGGCCCCGCCATGCGCAGCCAGTTGTTCAGCGAATACTTGGTCCAGCGGATGGCGGTCTGCGACCCGGCGGCCAGCTTGTTGGCCACCTCGAAGGCGCGGCCGATCAGCTCGGCCTCGTCCACGCACAGCGACACCAGGCCGATGCGCTCGGCTTCCTCGCCCGTCACGGTTTCGCACAGCATCAGGTAGTACTTGGCCTTCGCCATGCCGCACAGCAGCGGCCAGACGATGGCGGCATGGTCGCCCGCCGTCACGCCCAGGCGGGTATGGCCGTCGATGATGCGCGCATCGCGCGCCGCGATCGAAATATCGGCCAGCAGGCCCGCCACCAGCCCCGCGCCCACCGCCGCGCCATGCATGGCGGACACGATGGGCTTGTTGCAGTTGATGATGTTGTAGACCAGGTCACGGGCCTCGCGCCAGACGCGGGCGCGCACGTCGAAATCGTCCGCCATCTGCTGCACCAGGTCCAGATCGCCCCCGCCCGAGAAACCCTTGCCCTCGCCGCGGATCACCACCACGCGGGTGTCCGGATCGGTGTCGATGTCGCGCCAGATGTCGGCCAGTTCGCGGTGCATGCGGTCGTCGGCCGTGGACAGCTTGCCCGGCAGTCCGCCCTTGGCGCCCATGATCAGTTCCAGCACGCCGCCCGGGTGCCGGCGCAGCTTCAAGGCCTCGTAGGCCGAATAGTGTTCCAGCGTAATGTCGGTCATTGTCTTCTCCGCGTTGTCTTTTCGATGTGGCGAGTGCCCTTCCGGAACTGCCCGCCCGGGGCGGCCCGCTGGGCCGGCCCGTCTCGGCGCACTATAGTGGATACCGCCTTCCACGCCATGCCGATTCCCAGCGGAGCCTCAGCCCATGAACACCCCCGTCCCGCCCGCCGGCGCCAAGATCGACCGCGCCGCCCTGCCCGCCCTGTTCGCCCCCCGCGGCGTGGACACGCACAAGGGCAGCTTCGGCACCGTCGGCGTGCTGGGCGGCGGCCCGGGCATGACCGGCGCGGCGCTGCTTGCCGCCAGGGCGGCCTTGAAAACCGGCGCCGGCAAGGTGCTGGTGGGCTTCGCCCAGGAAGCCCCGCCCCTGGCCTGCGACCCGCTGCAGCCCGAACTGATGCTGCGAGACGCCCGCTCGCTGCTGGAGGAAGACTGGGGCGTCACCGCCTGGGTGGCCGGCTGCGGCATAGGCGCCGGCACCCTGGCCGCCAACGCGTTGTCCGAATTGTTCGTCCTGCGGCGGGGATCGCCGCTGGTGCTGGACGCCGACGGCCTGAACCTGCTGGCGCGGGGCGACATCCAGCCCGGCTGGGGCCCGGGCCCGGTCGTGCTGACGCCCCACCCCGCCGAGGCCGGCCGCCTGCTGGGCGCCAGCGCGGCGGACGTCCAGGCCGACCGGCCGGGCGCCGCCCGGGAGCTGGCCGGACGCTACGGGGCCTGGATCGTGCTGAAGGGCGCGGGCACCGTGGTCTGCCCGCCCCAGGGCGAACTGCGGATCAACACCAGCGGCAATCCGGGGCTGGCCACCGCCGGGACCGGCGACGTGCTGGCCGGCATGCTCGGTTCCCTGATCGCGCAGAACCTGCCGCTGGACCAGGCCGTGGCCGGAGCCGTCTGGCTGCACGGCGCGGCGGCGGACGCGCTGGTCGCCCAGGGCATCGGGCCCATCGGCCTCACGGCCGGAGAACTGGCGGACGCGGCCCGCGGGCTGCGCAATACCGGCCGGGGGCCCGTTTCCACCCCCTAAGTCCCCGTCAAATAAACATTTTTACAACATACTAGGGTTTACCCTGGAAAACACATTGCTTTTATCCTAGGGTTATCCCTATAATGGTTTACCCCATGACGAAACGGACTGGAGAAAGCCATGAGCGAACTGACCCTGAACCACACTGCCCGCCTGACCGACGCGCTGGAGCGTGACCTGCTCCGCGGCGCCCTCGAGAACCAACCGAATGCCCACCCGCTGACCAGCCTGAAGAAGGCCGGCCAAACCGTGATCGCAGCCGTTGCCGCCGTCTTTGCCTTCATCGACGAAGTGAATGATTCGATGAACAAGGCACGCGCCGCCAGCTCGCGCTTCTCCGGCTCGCAGTGGTAAGCCCTGCCGCGCTGGACTGAATCGCGACCGATCTCCCGCGATCCAGCCTGGCGCGCCGCCGCCGCAACGCCCGCCGGCTCCCCGGCGCCCGCTGCGGCGGATTGCGGCGTCCCGGCCCTCACCGGAACGCCATCGCGCCGCGCCGGCCCCTATTCCGGGGCCCCCGCGACGCCCTCCCCGCCCCCTCTTCTCGGCGTTTTCCCTAGCGCCGCATTCGCCGTTCTGCATTGACAGCGCGCGAAGCCCCTACCGATAATCGGCCCCTTGCCGTCGTGCCTGGCGCCAAACCTCCCTGAGCCCCTCCGAGCGGCCCCGCCAGTCCGGCTGGCGCAGGCGGTTCACACGCAAGCACGATCCGGTTCGTTCCCCATCCGGAGTTGTCACCATGAAGTTGCGCACCACCCTGGCCCTCGCGGCCGCCGCCATTCCCTTGGCCGCCGCCCAGGCGCAGACGCTGAAGGTCGGCCTGTCGGCCGAACCCACCTCGGCGGACCCCCACTACCACAAGATGACGCAGAACGACGCGTTCTCCGCGCACGTCTACAGTTCGCTGGTGGGCCGCAGCGCCGACATGAAGCTGATCCCCGCGCTGGCCACGTCCTGGAAGAGCCTGGACGACACGACCTGGGAATTCAAGCTGCGCGACGACGTCAAGTTCTCCAACGGCAAGCCCTTCACGTCCGAAGACGTGCTGTTCACCGTGTGCCGCACGCTGAACAACGAGACCAACGTGTCGCAGTCCTACATGGACATGACCAAGCGCATCACCGACGTGCAGACGCCCGACGCGCACACCGTGATCATCAAGACCGGCGAACCCTTCCCGCTGATGCCCGCCGAACTGGCCCGCTCGCTGCCCATCGTCTGGAACGGCATCGTCGAGCACGGCAAGCTGACCTTCGACCCGAAGAAAGGCTGCGGCGTGACCGGCCCGTGGCCCACCGTGGCCGACTTCAACAATGGCAAGGACGCCATCGGCACCGGCCCGTACACCCTGAAGTCCTACGTGAAGGGCACCGGCATCGAACTCGTCCGCAACGAGAACTACTGGGGTCCCAAGCCGTACTGGAAGGAAGTGAAGTTCGTGCCGGTGCCCTCCGCCGGCCCGCGCCTGACCGGCCTCTTGTCCGGCGACTTCGACATGATCGAGAACCCGGCCGCCCGCGACCTGCCCCGCCTGAAGGACAACCCCAAGTTCGGCTTCGTGGCCACGCCCTCCACCCGGCTGGTGTTCTTCCAGCCGGACGTGGGCCGCAACCCCAGCCCCTTCGTCAAGAGCGCCGACGGCAAGAACCCGCTGCAGGACCTGCGCGTGCGCAAGGCGATTTCGATGGCGATCGACCGCAAGGCCATCACCGCCCGCATCATGGACGGCATGGCCACCCCGGCCTACCAGTACATGCCCGACGGCATGTTCGGCGCCCTGCCCAAGGCCCCGGAAATCAAGTACGACCCCGAAGGCGCCAAGAAGCTGCTGGCCGAGGCCGGCTACCCGAACGGCTTCGAACTGACGCTGTCGTCCACCAACGACCGCTACGTCAACGACGGCCAGGTGGCGCAGGCCGTGGCCCAGTTCCTGGCCCGCGTCGGCATCAAGACCAACGTGGACGCCATGACGGCCTCCATCTACTTCCCCAAGCGCGCCAAGCGCGAGTTCAGCTTCTCGATGGGCGGCTGGCCGGCGGAAACGGGTGAAGCCTCGGCGCTGTTCCAGTTGTGGGTGGCTTCCCTGGATTCCCCCAACAGCCTGGGCACCAGCAACTACGGCGGCTTTTCCAACGCCGACTTCGACAAGGTCTACAAGCAGGCCATCGTGACGGTGGACGCCCCCAAGCGCGAAAAGCTGCTGCAGGAATCCACCCAGATCGCACTGGACAACGTGCCGCTGATCCCGCTGCATTTCGAAAGCAGCATCTGGGCCTTCCGCAAGGGCATCACGTACGAAGGCCGCCGCGACCAGTACACGCTGGCCACCTCGGTCACGCCCGACAAGAAGTAATCAGGCTCGCCTGAACCCGGAACGGCTGCCTCGCGCAGCCGTTTTTTTTGCGCTCAGCCCGCCAGCGCCCGGTCCAGTTCCCGGCACAGCAGTTCGATGAATGCCTCCGCCTTGGGCGGCAGCACCCGTCCCGGCATGACCTGGATCTGCAAGGTGCGCGATTGCAGTTCGGCGTTGGAAATCGGCACGGCGACCAGTTCGTCGCGCCGCAGGCTCCACGCCACCGAGATATAGCCCCCGAGCATGATGGCGTCCGAGCCGAACACGAATCCATGCAGCGGCGAGGAATCGTTGCAGGTCAGCACGGGCTCCAGTTGCACCGATTCCAGGGCGCATCCCATTTCGAAAAGCTGCCGCGTGGTGGTGCCCGGCCCGGTCAGCGCCAGCGGATACTGTCCGAGGTCCTGCAGGCTGACGCTGGCGCGGCCCGCCAGGGGATGGTCCGCCGCCATGACCGCCTGCACCGGCGCGCGGCGCGAATAGCGCGCGCTGACCTCGCCGACGCGCTCCGCGATGAAGGCCATGCCCAGGTCCACGCTGCCTTCGGCCACCCGGCGGCTCACCTCGGCGGGCGAACCCACGTGCAGGTCGAAACGGATGTTCGGCCAGTCCCGGTGGAACCGCGCCATCACCGAGGGCAGGAAGATCCGCGCCAGGCCTTCGACGGACGCCACCCGGATCTCGTTGCGCGCGGCGCCCTTGACCTCGGCGATCTCCTGGAGGACGGACTCGGCCTCGAGCATGGTGCGCCGGGCATGCGCCAGCAGCAATCGGCCCGCCTCGCTCAGGACCATGCCCCGCGCGGCGCGCTCGAACAGCGGCGCCCCCGCCTCTTCCTCCAGTTTGGCGATCTGCCGGCTGATGGCCGACACCGCCACATGCAGGCGCTCGGAAGCGCCGCTCAGGCTGCCCGCCTGGGCCACCTCCAGAAAATACTTCAGGGCAATACCGTGCATGTTCAACTTTGGCCGCCGGATCGAGCTTTGCCTTTTATGCAAAGCTTCTGATAAATATTCTAATTGTAGAGAAAGCTTCCAAGCTCCTAGAATTCGGCGAATACTCGAAGGCGGCGCGCCCATGACGCGCCCCAAAAATAAGGGAAAACCCGTGCCAGCAGCCCTTTCCAGCGCCCGCCGCGCCGCGGCGCATGCCCCTACCGGCACTTAGCCGCCGCCCGTCCGCCATCGCCTATACAATCGCGTCGCTTCATCGGAGTTCCCATGCCTACGCCCACCCCCGCGTCCCTTCCACGTCCATTTCTGCTCGCCTGTCCGGACCTGTCGGCGGAGCGCGTGGGCAACACGGATACGCCCGGCGTCTGGCATTTCGACTCGGGCGCGCCGGGCAAACGCGTCATGCTGAGCGCCCTGGTGCACGGCAACGAACTCTGCGGCGCCTGGGCGCTGAAAGAAGCGCTGGCGGCCGGCCTGCGGCCCCGCCGCGGCTCGCTGACGCTGGCGTTCTGCAACCTGGCGGCCTTCGACCGCTTCGACTCCGCCAACTACGCCCCGGCGCGCTTCGTCGATGAAGACATGAACCGCGTCTGGAGCGGCGACAAGCTGGGCGTGCCCATCAGCCAGGAACGCCGTCGCGCGGCCGAACTGCGCCCCTGGGTGGAGCAGGCCGACTGGCTGCTGGACTTCCATTCGATGAGCAATTCCGACGTGCCGCTGCAACTGACCGGCCTGGAACAGCGCAATATCGACCTGGCCCTGGCGCTGGGCAACCCCGCCACCATCATCGCCGACGCCGGCCACGCGGCGGGCGTGCGCATGCGCGACTACGGCCGCTTCGGCGAATCCGGCGACAACGGCACCCGTTCCCTGCTGATCGAATGCGGTTTCCATGGCGCGCCCGAGGCGCGCGGCGTGGCCATCGACCAGATGGCGCGCTTCCTGGTGGCGGCGGACGCCGTGGACCGCGGCGACCTGCCCGAGGCGTGGTTCGCCCCCGGCGCGCCGTCGCAGCGCGCCCTGCGCGTCACCCACGCCATTGCCGCCAAGAGCGCCGACTTCCGCTTCGCCCAGCCCTGGAAGGGCCTGGAAACGCTGGCCGCGGCCGGCAGCCTGATCGGCTGGTCCGAAGGCGAGCCCGTCGTCACGCCCTATGACGATTGCGTACTGATCATGCCGTCCACCGCCAACCTGCGGCCCGGCGTGACCGTCGTCCGGCTGGCGCAGCCCATCGCCTGACGCACCGGAGCGCCCGCGCAGCCGGGCGCCGCCACGGAAAGACCAAGACAACAAGGGAAAAAACCATGTCCGCCAAGACGTTCTACCGCAGCATCCTCACCGCCTGTACGCTGGCCGCCTGTGCGCCCGCGGCCCTGGCCCAGGGGGGCCCCGCCACCCTGAAGATCGGCCTGTCGTCCGAGCCGACCTCCACGGATCCGCACTACCACCAGGCCACGCCGAACGACGCGATGACCTCGCACCTGTTCGAGACGCTGGTGGGGCAGGACGCCGCGATGAACCTGATCCCCCGGCTGGCCACGGCCTGGAAGCCGGTGGACGACACGACCTGGGAATTCACGCTGCGCGAGGGCGTCAAGTTCTCCAACGGCCAGCCGTTCACGGCGCAGGACGTGCTTTTCACCTTCTGCCGCGTGGTGAACAACGAGCAGTCCATCAGCAGCTCGTACCCGTCCATCATCCAGAAGTTCGCCGACGTGCAGGTGCGGGACGGCAACACCCTGGTGATCAAGACGCGCCAGCCCTATCCGTTGCTGCCCAACGACCTGACCCGCATGGCCATGCTGTGGAACGGCATCGCCGAGCACGGCCCGATCAGCTTCGACCTGAAGAACAAATGCGGCGTCACCGGCGCCTGGCCCACCGTGGCCGACTTCAACAGCGGCCGCTCCGTGATCGGCACCGGCCCGTACACTTTGAAGAGCTACGTCAAGGGCACCGGCATCGAGCTGGCGCGCAACGACGCGTACTGGGGCGACAAGCCGGCCTGGGCGAACGTGAAGCTGGTGCCGGTGCCGGCCGCCGGCCCGCGCCTGACCGGCCTGCTGGCGGGCGACTTCGACCTGATCGAAAACCCGGCCGCGCGCGACGTGAAGCGCATTTCGGAGACGCCCGGCTTCGGCCACGTCACCACGCCGTCGGTGCGCGTGGTGTACTTCCAGCCCGACGTGGCGCGCAGCCCCAGCCCCGGCGTCAAGGCCGCCGACGGCAAGAATCCGCTGCGGGACGTGCGCGTGCGCCGCGCCATTTCGCTGGCCATCGACCGCAAGACCATCGCCGACCGCATCATGGACGGCGCGGCCACGCCGGCCAACCAGTTCCTGCCCGACGGCATGTTCGGCACCCTGCCCCATCCGCCCGAACTCAAGTACGACCCGGCCGCCGCCAGGAAGCTGCTGGCCGAGGCCGGCTACCCGGACGGCTTCGAGCTGACCGTCTCGTCCACCAACGACCGTTACATCAACGACGCGCAGATCTCGCAGGCGGTGGCGCAATACCTGTCGCGCGTGGGCATCAAGACCACCGTCGACACCATGACGCGCTCGGTGTACTTCCCCAAGCGCGCCAAGCGCGAATTCAGCTTCGCCATGGGCGGCTGGTCGTCCGAAACGGGCGAGGCCTCGTCTTTCCTACAATACTGGGTCAGCGCGTTCGACAAGGAACACGGCCTGGGCACCAGCAACTACGGCGGCTACGACAACCCCGAGTTCGACCGCGTGTTCAAGCGCGCCCTCGTCACCGTGGACCCGGCCGCGCGGGAAAAGCTGCTGCAAGAGTCGCTGGCCCTTGCGCTGGCCGACCTGCCCAGCATTCCCCTGCATTTCGAAAGCAGCATCTGGGCGTTCCGCAAAGGGCTGACGTACGAAGGCCGCGCCGACCAGTACACCCTGGCCATGTCGGCCAAGCCCGCCAAGTAAGCACGCGGCGCCCGCAACCCCTGAGCCCACCAAGGAAATAATCTCGTGGCCTTGTTCATCCTACGCAGACTGATCCAGAGTCTGTTCGTGCTGCTGGCCGTTTCGGTCGTGGTCTTCTTCGCGGTCTATGCCGTGGGCGACCCGATAGAACTGCTGGTCAGTCCCGAAGCCAGCCAGGCCGCGCGCGAGGCGATGATCGCCCGCCTGGGCCTGGACCTGCCGGTGTGGCAGCAATACACGGGCTTCCTGTGGCGCGCGCTGCATGGCGACCTGGGCACGTCCTTCGTGCACGGCATTCCCGCCATCGAACTGATCGTGCAGCGCATCCCCGCCACGTTCGAACTGGTCATCGTGGCCATCCTGCTGACCTGTGTCTTCGGCATTCCGCTGGGGCTGGTCGCCGGCCTGTACCGCGACCAGCCCCTGGGACGCGGCATCATGGCGTCGTCGGTGCTGGGCTTTTCCCTGCCGAACTTCTGGCAGGGCATGATGCTGATCCTGCTGTTCGCGGTCTGGCTGGGCTGGCTGCCCGCCACCGGCCGCGGCGACACGGTCACGGTGCTGGGCGTGCGGCTGTCGATCCTGACCGCCGACGGCTGGTCGCACCTGATCATGCCGGCCATCAACCTGGCCCTGGCCAACATCGCCCTGGTGCTGCGCCTGACGGCCTCCGGCGTGGTCGAGGCCCGCAGCCAGGACTACGTGAAGTTCGCGCGCGCCAAGGGCGTGAAGCCCGGGCGCATCGTGCGCCGCCACATCCTGCGCAACATCCTCATCCCGGTGGTCACCGTGATCGGCATGGAGTTCGGCACCCTCATCGCCTACTCCACCATCACCGAAACCGTGTTCGCCTGGCCCGGCATGGGCAAGCTGCTGATCGACAGCGTCTACCAGCTCGACCGCCCGGTCGTGGTGGCCTACGTGATGCTGGTGACCCTGATCTTCGTGATCATCAACCTGGTTGTGGACATTCTGTACGCCGCGCTCGACCCGCGCGTGCAGCTCGTGACCCCCGCTCAATAATCCGCCATGGCTCAATCTCCCAATTCCGGCCGCACCCGCACCGTCCAGCCTCTGGCCGAGACGCCCCAGCGCGCCGCCATCCTGAAGAAACTGCACGCGCGCCCCACGGTGCGCGGCTCCGCCATCGCCCTGGCCATCCTGATCGTCCTGGTGATCTTCGCGCCCTACTTCGCGCCGCAGAATCCGTACGACCTGGCCAACCTGTCGCTCATGGACGGCCGCCTGGCGCCGCGCCAGGCGCTGATGGACGGCAGCATCGCCTGGCTCGGCACCGACGACCAGGGCCGCGACATGCTCAGCGCCATCCTGTACGGCCTGCGCATCAGCCTGATGGTGGGCCTGTCCGCCGTGGTGCTGGCCACCGCCGTGGGCGGCGCGATCGGCCTGGTGGCCGCCTATATCGGCGGCGTGGTCGACACCGTGCTGATGCGCATCGTCGACTTCATCCTGGGCTTCCCGACCATCCTGGTGGCGCTGGTGCTGCTGGTGGTGCTGGGGCGCGGGGTCGACAAGGTGATCCTCGCGCTGGTGCTGGTGCAGTGGGGCCACTACGCGCGCATCATGCGCAGCCGGGCCCTGCAGGAACGCCGCAAGGAATACGTGGAAGCCGCCGCCAACCTGGGCTTTCCGGCCTGGCGCATCATGCTGTTCCACCTGCTGCCCAACTGCCTGGGCCCCGTCATGGTGTTCGCCACCATCCAGATCGCGACCGCCATCGCCCTCGAAGCGACGCTGTCGTTCCTGGGCGTGGGCGTGCCCATCACCGAACCCTCGCTGGGCCTGTTGATCTCCAACGGCTTTCAGTACCTGCTGTCGGGCGACTACTGGATCAGCCTGTTCCCGGGCATCGCCCTGCTGGTGCTGATCCTTTCCATCAATATCGTGGGCGACCGCCTGCGCGAAAGCCTGGATCCTCGTCGAGCATGAAGGGAAAGCCCACCCCCGAAGCGCTGCGCGCTTCCCCCTTAGGCGGGCCCCCCTCAAGGGGGCATGCCTGCGGACCGGCAAAGCCGGCTCCGCGGCATCCCGATCGGGCGGCGCCCGTTGCAGGCGCTGCTGGCGGCGTAATGGACGAATGAAATGAGCGAAACACTACTTGATGTGCGCGGCCTGCGCACCGCATTCCATACCGAGGCCGGCGCCTGGCTGGCGGTCGACGGCGTCGACCTTACCGTGCGCCGCGGCGAGATCGTCGGCCTGGTGGGCGAATCCGGCTCCGGCAAGTCCGTCACCGGGTTCTCGCTGCTGGGCCTGATCGACCCGCCCGGGGAGGTCGTGGACGGCGAAGTGAAGTTCAAGGGCACGGACCTGCGCAAACTGAGCGAAGAGCAGATGCGCCAGTTGCGCGGCAACCGCATCGCCATGATCTTCCAGGATCCCCTGATGACGCTGAACCCGGTGCTGCGCATCGGCGAGCAGATGATGGAAGCCATCCTCACCCATGAAAACGTCTCGCGCTCCGAGGCCGAGGCGCGCTGCCGCGACGCGCTGGCCATGGTGGGGATTCCGTCGCCCGAAAAGCGCCTGAAGAGCTATCCGCACGAGTTCTCGGGCGGCATGCGCCAGCGCGTGGCGATCGCGATCGCGATGCTGAACAAGCCCGACCTGATCATCTGCGACGAGCCGACCACGGCGCTGGACGTCACCATCCAGGGCCAGATCCTCTACCGCATGCAGGAAATCTGCCGCGAGCACAACACGGCGCTGATCTGGATTACCCACGACCTGGGCGTGGTGGCCGAACTGGCCGACCGCGTGGCCGTGATGTATGCCGGGCGCATCGTCGAAAGCGGCCCGGTCGAACAGGTGCTGGACGCGCCGCGCCACCCCTATACCAGGGGCCTGCTGGATTCGATGCCCGGCACCACGCAGCCCGGCGCGCGCCTGCACCAGATCAACGGCATGGCGCCCAGCCTGGCCGGCCGCCCCGCGGGCTGTGCGTTCCGTCCGCGCTGCCCCAACGCGGTCACGCGCTGCACCGAACAAGCCCCCTCCGTCACCACCGAAGGCCCGCGCAGCTACCGCTGCTACGTACCGATCGCCCGCGAGGCACAGTCAGCATGAGACCAGCCGATACTCCCGTCATCGAGCTCAAGAACGTCCACAAGCGCTTCGAGCAGCGTCCCGACCTGGCCCAGCGCATCCTGGCCATGGCGGGCCGCCCCATCGACCGCCGCACCGTGTATGCCGTCAACGGCGTCGACCTGTCCATCCAGCGCGGCGAAGTGCTGGGCCTGGTCGGCGAATCCGGCTGCGGCAAGTCCACGCTGGGCCGCGTCGTGGCGGGCCTGCACCGCCAGACCGAGGGCGAACTGCGCTACCTGGGCCAGGACGCCCGCCGGCTGCGCGGCGCCGAGAAGCTGGCGTACACGCTGGGCGTGCAGATGATCTTCCAGGATCCGCAGGCCTCGCTGAATCCGCGCCAGCGCCTGCGCCAGATCCTGGGCGAAGCGCTGAAGGTCCACAAGCTGGCGCCCTCCGCCGAGATTCCCGCGCGCATCGACCGCGCGCTGAAGGAAGTGGGGCTGGACACCGAGTACCGCGACCGCTTTCCACACCAGATTTCCGGCGGCCAGCGCCAGCGCATCGGCATCGCCCGCGCCCTGATGGTGTCCCCGAAGTTCCTGGTTTGCGACGAGCCCGTGGCCGCCTTGGACGTGTCGATCCAGGCGCAGGTGATCAACCTGTTCATGGACCTGCGCGAACAGCACGGCTTCACGTACCTGTTCATCAGCCATGACCTGGGCGTGGTCAAGCACATCTCGGACCGCGTGGCGATCATGTACCTGGGCAAGATCGTGGAGATCTCCACCTCGGCCGAGATCTTCGCGCGCGCCAACCACCCCTACACCCAGGCCTTGATGGCCGAAGTGCCGGACGTGGGCCGCCGCGGCCGCAAGTTCACGCCGATCAAGGGGGAGATCCCCTCGCCGCTGAATCCGCCGCCGGGCTGCACCTTCAATCCTCGCTGTCCCCACGCCATGCCCCGCTGCCGCGAACAGGCGCCGGAGCTGAAAGAAATCTCGGCGGGCCACTGGTCGGCCTGTCACCTGAACGAGCCAAACGCCTGATGAAACCCTCCGATATGTCCAACGTGGACCGCATCGCCATCGAAATGGGCCATGCGGGCCGCAACGCCATCCTGTACGTGGATGAAGACCGCAACGCCGACCGCCCCTTCAAGCTGCAGACGTACCGCCCCTACGGCTACACGCCGGACCGCCCGGTCGTCATCGTGCAGCACGGCGTGCTGCGCAACGGCGACGAATACCGCGACTTCTGGGTCGAGGCCGCCGACAAGCACAAACTGCTGATCGTGGCGCCGACCTTCTCCAACGAGATATGGCCCGGCGTCGAAAGCTACAACAACGGCCGCGTGTTCTCCGCCGGCGGCAATCCGCGCCACATCGACGGCTGGACCTACGCGCTGGTCGGCAATGTGATCAAGGACATGATCGCCGGCGAAATCACCGACGGCCAGAACGTCTACCTGTTCGGCCATTCGGCCGGCGGCCAGTTCGTGCACCGCCTGATGAGCAGCCAGCCGCACGCGCCGTTCAAGGCGGTCGCGGCCGGCAACCCGGGCTGGTACACGCTGCCCACGTTCGACTACCCCTTCCCCGAAGGCATGGACGGAGTCGGCTTGACGGAAGACCACCTGGTGAAGCTGCTGGCCTACCCGATGACCATCCTGGCGGGCGACCAGGACATCGCCACCGACGACCCCAACCTGCCGTCCGAGCCCGCCGCCATGCGCCAGGGTCCGCACCGCTTCGCACGCGCCAAGAACTACTTCGAGTCCGGCCGCAAGGAAGCGGAGCGCCGCGGCGTGCCGTTCGGCTGGACGCTGCAGGTCGTGCCCGGCATCGGCCACGACGGGCGGGCCATGTCCGCCGTCTGCGCCAGCCTCTGGTTCGACGGGCGGATGCCCGACGATGCCGAACTGGCCCGCCTGGCCGGCCAGCAGGTCGCCTGACCGTTCCCTTTTCTCAATCCGCCGAACTCCGATACCGCCATGTCCACCACTCCCAGCACCGAACAGATCGTCGCCGGCATCCAAAGCTGGCTGCAATGCGAATCGCCCTCGAACTTTCCCGAAGGGATCGCCGCGATGGCCCGCATCATCGCCGACTTCGCCGCGGCCGCCGGCCTGACGGTGGAGCTGTCGTCGCTGGGCCCCGCCACGGGCCCGCTGCTGTACGCCACCAACCGCGCGCCCGGCGACACCCGCCCCGGCATCCTGATCCTGGCCCACATGGACACCGTCCACCCGGTCGGCACGCTGCTGGAGAATCCGGTGCGCATCGAGGGCGACCGCCTCTACGGCCCGGGCGGCTACGACATGAAGGCGGGCATCTACCTGGCGCTCTCGGCCCTGTCCGGCCTGGCCCGTCCCGGCGCGACCAAGCTGCCGGTGGACCTGCTGGTGGTGCCCGACGAGGAAACCGGCAGCCACGCGTCGCGCACGCACATCGAACGCTTCGCCGCCAACGCCAAGTACGCGCTGGTGTGCGAACCGGCGCGTCCCAACGGCGGCAAGTGCGTCACGGCCCGCAAGGGCACGGGCATGCTGAACCTGAACGTCAAGGGCCGCCCGGCGCACGCCGGCATGCAGCACGAGAAAGGCCGCAGCGCCATCCGCGAAATGGCGCACCAGGTGCTGGCGCTGGAAGCCATGACCGACTATGAGCGCGGCATCACCGTCAGCGTCGGCACGATCGCCGGCGGCACCGTGACCAACACCGTGCCGGCGCTGTGCCGCTGCGTGGTGGACTTCCGCGTTCCCGACATGGGCGCCGCCGAGGACGTGCTGCGCCGCATGCGCGAACTGTGCGCGGTGGGTCCGGACGTCGAACTGGACATCAACGTGGAACTGAACCGCCCGCCGATGGTGAAGACCGAGGCCGCCACGCAACTGCTGGCGCTGGCGCAGGGCTACGCCGAACGCGCGGGCTTCCCGCTCGAAGACGCGCCGATGACCGGCGGCGGAAGCGACGCCAACTTCACGTCCGCCATGGGGATTCCCACGCTGGACGGCCTGGGCGCCGACGGCGACGGCGCGCACACCCTGAACGAGTACGTGCTGGTCTCGACCCTGGAACAGCGCCTGAAGTTCTGGGAACTGCTGCTGAAGGAACTGTCCTAACAGACCGCGCCCCGAGTGCGGACTTCCGGACAGAGCCGCGGCATGCCGCGGCGCCCTGAGCGCGCCCGCCGGCGGCTGCTGGCGCCGGCATTCGCCGCGTTCGCACTGATGGGCGCGGGCGCCGGCGCGGCCTGCGCCCGTGAAACGCCGCAAGGCTGGATCGTCGCGATCGACAACTGGCAACTGCTCGAAGGCAGCGGCGCCGCGGCGCGCATCAAGCAGCGCACCACGGGCGTCTACGCCGGCGGCGAATTCGATGCCGGCGCCGGCTGGCGGCTGGGCGGCGCGCTGGGCGCCACCCGCGCCCGGGTCCGGGTCGATGCGCTCGACGCCAAGGCGACCGTCGACAGCTACAGCGCCACCCTCTACGGGAAACGGTCTTTCGCGGCCGGCGCGGGCAAGGTGAACCTGCTGGCCGCCGCCTCCTACGCCTGGCACGACATGGACACGACGCGCCACTTCGACCTGCCGGGCATTTCCCAGACCCTGACGGCGGACGTCAGCGCCAACACGGTGCTGGCCTTCGCCGAACTCGGCTACGAACTGCCGCTGCCGGAGCGGGCAAGCCTGGAGCCGTTCGCCGGCCTGGCCTTGCGCGACGTGCGCACGCGCGGCTTCGCGGAATCGGGCGGATCGGCCGCGATCGCCGCCGGCAGCGGGCGGCTGGCGCAGACCACGACGACGCTGGGGCTGCGCGGGCAGGCCGGCGTGCCGCTGGGCCCGACCATGGTCCGCGTGCACGCCCTCCTGGGCTGGCGCCGCGCATTCGGCGACGTGGAACCCGAAACGACCCTGGCGCTCGACGGCGGCGGCGTGCTGACGGTCGCTGGCGCCCCGATCGCCCCCAGCGCCGCGCTCGTGGGGCTGGGCGCGGAAGTGGCCCTGTCGCGCTCGGCGGCCATCGGGCTGGCCTATGGGGGCCAGTACGGCGGGGGAATGCGCGAACACACCGGGTCGCTGAGCCTGCGCTGGGCCTACGGCAGCCTCTGACGGCGGCGGCGCCCGCCTCCGGGAGCGGCTGTTTTTTCGCCTAGAATTACCCCCCCGACCGCGCTCTCGCCTCAGCCATCATGTCCGATACCCCTACGCCCCTCAGCGCCATCGCCTACGGCATCGCCACGCTGGCCGCCGACGGCGCCATCCTGGACACCTGGTATCCCCGCCCGTCGCTCGCCGACAATTCGCCCGCCACCGGCACGCGCCACCTGACGCCGGAAGAGGCCCGCGCCGCGCTCGGCGAACACGTACCGACCGCCCTGATCCGGGACACCCGCCGCAAGGTGGACATCGTGGCCGTGCGCACCGCCATCGCGTCGCTGGACGAGCCGCCGGCCGACGCGCATGACGCCTACCTGCGCCTGCACCTGCTCAGCCACCGGCTGATCCGTCCGCACGGCGCCAACCTGGACGGCCTGTTCAACGTGCTGTCCAACGTGGCGTGGACGTCGGCCGGCCCCTGCGCGGTGGACCAGGTGGACGCCCTGCGCTGGCACCTGCGCGCGTCCGGGCAGGTGCTGGAGATCCGCGGCGTGGACAAGATTCCCCGCATGACCGACTACGTCATGCCCGGCGGCGTGCGCATCGCCGACACGGCGCGCGTGCGGCTGGGTGCGCATCTGTCGCCCGGCACCACGGTATTGCACGAAGGCTTCTGCAATTTCAACGCGGGCACGCTGGGCGCCTCGATGGTCGAAGGCCGCATCAGCGCGGGTGTCATCGTCGGAGACGGCAGCGATATCGGCGGCGGCGCCTCCATCATGGGCACCATGTCAGGCGGCGGCAAGCAGGTGGTGTCCATCGGCAAGCGCTGCCTGCTCGGCGCCAACTCCGGCATCGGGATTTCGCTGGGCGACGATTGCGTGGTGGAAGCCGGCTGCTACATCACCGCGGGAACGCGCGTGCTGACGCCGGAGGGCGCGGTGGTGAAGGCGACCTCGCTGGCGGGCCAGCACGGCCTGCTGTTCCGCCGCAACTCGCAGACCGGCGCAGTGGAGTGCCTGGTGCGGACCGCGGCCTGGGGCACGCTGAATCCGGATTTGCACACGTAACCCCTCCGCGTGTCCGACACCCATACGAAATGCCCTAGCCAGCTTGAGACAGCGTCCCCCGGGTGTCAGACACCGGCTAATCTAAGGCTAACCCAAGCTCAAGCGTACTCCGCCGTCCGTCCCAACCGGTCGTAGACCAGGTTCACGAACAAATCCGAACTCAGTATGCGCGTGGCCAGGCACGAAAACACAGTCTTGCCCTGCTCGTCCTGCAGGCTGACCGTCTCGGCCCAGTGGTTCAGGTCGATGCGCTTGAGCGACTCGTACGGCCACGTGGCGCCGTCGATGTGCAGGCCTTCCGCCGACAGGGCCAGCTCCTGCGTCTGCAGGTCCGGGAAGACGCCGCCGCGGACATAGCGGAACGCGACGCTCCCGCCGTCGGCGATCGTCTCTTCCAGCACGGGCAGGCGCTGCGCGACGTAGCGCGAGCGGAAGGCGTCCATGAGCTTGCTGAATTCGCCGACGTCGCCGGACACCAGCGTCCAGCCATCCGCCGCGCGGGTGCGATAGGCGAAGTTGTCGATCAGGCCCGCGGTGGCGTCCGGCCCGGAGGCGAACAGGCAGAGGTCCTGGATATCCGCGAATGCGGTGTAAGTGCGCGTGTCGCCCTGTCGGCTGACGACGCCATGCTCGTGCAGTTCAAAGCAATCCGGGGCGCTCCCCGTGTGGTTAAACACCGCTAGTGCTTCAGAGGCTTGCGGGGTTCGGCTATCGGTCATGCAACTTCCTTATTGGTAGTAGGGTGCTTTCGCGGCCCAGGACGTCGCACAGTCATGCGATCCGTATTCTCCCCTATATGGACAATACGTGCTTGATGACCCCGTTTTCCCGGGTTTTCCGGCGTTTTCGGCCGGGCCGGCCGGACTCACGCCCCCGGCGGCACCGGCGCGAACGGATGGTGCGTCACCCCGCCGCGCCCCGCGATGATGGCGGTGGCTTCGGGAACCGCTTCCCAGGCGCCCGGCATTTCGGTCAAGGGCTCCGACAGCAGCAGGAAGGCATCGTCGTCCAGCGCCGCGATCTGCGGATTGTCGGGGTACAACTGGCGCAGGTGATGCACGCAGGTGTTGTGGAACAGGGTGCGCGAATCGCCCTCGCTGGAGTAGCGCACCGCGATCAGGCGTTCCCCGTCCAGCGCGCAGACCGTCATGTTGATGGGTTGCGCCACCCCGTGCCGCCGGCCCGTCTCCTCCACCGCGCCCACCATGCGGGCCAGCGCGAGGAGCGGGTCTTCCTCCAGGCCGAAACTGAGCGCCAGCAGGAACATCACCTCCGAATCCGTGGACCCTTCCAGCGACCCGAAATACGCGGGCGCGATCATCAGCATCAGGTCGCGCCTGAGCAGCGGATAGTCGCGGATGACGCCGTTGTGCACGAACAGCCACTGCCCGTGCCGGAACGGATGGCAATTGGTCTCCTGCGCCGGCGTGTCGGTGGCGGCGCGGATATGCGCGACGAACAGCGGCGCGTGGATCGCGCGCGCCGCCTCGCGCAGGTTGCGGTCGTTCCAGGCCGGATGCACGCTGCGATAGCGGAACGGCGGCTCCAGGGGCCGGCCATCCAAGGGGCGGCCGTACCAGCCCAGGCCGAAGCCATCGCCATTGGTGGTGGTGGCGCCCAGGCGCGCATGCAGGCTCTGGTCGATCAGGGAGTGCTTGGCTTTGAAAAGCACGCTCTCCATCTGTATGGGACTACCGCTATAGGCCAGCCAACGACACATGACGCGCTCCTTCTTTCCGGCAGGGATTCCGCGCCCGGACGGCGGGACGGGCGCAATCCAGTGTAGGAGCAGCCCGCGAGGTTCCACAAGCGCCCAGGGCGCCTAGGCGGCCCCCCTCGGCGGGCCCCTCTACTTCTTCAGCAGCGCCTTCAGCATGGCCATGCGCTCCTTGGGGTTCATGGCGGCCGTGGCCTCGTCCTCCTGGATGCGGACGTCGCCCAGGCCCATTTCCTCGATGAAACGGGACGGTTCGCGCACGAGGTCCTCGCGCGCGCGGCGCCGGCGCTTGCACCAGCTCAGGTTCAGGCTGCGCTGCGCGCGGGTGATGCCCACGTACATCAGCCGGCGCTCTTCCTGGATGCGCGTCGCCAGGTTTTCCGCCGCGCGCGCCGGGTCGCCGACCTCGTCGTCCTTGCCCAGGTGCGGCAGCAGGCCCTCTTCCACCCCCGCCAGGTACACGTGCGGATACTCCAGCCCCTTGGACGCGTGCAGCGTGGACATCTTGACCGCGTCGGGCTCTTCTTCCTCTCCCCGCTCCAGCATGGTGACCAGCGCCACGTGCTGGACCAGCTCGAAGAGCGTCATGTCGTCTTCCTCGGCCTTGCGCTTGAGCCAGCCGGTCAGTTCCAGCACGTTCTGCCAGCGCGTCTGCGCGGGGCGTTCCTCGAACAGTTCGTACAGGTGGCGCTCGTACTGGATGGCCTCCAGCAAGTCGTCCAGAAGCACGCCCGCGGGCTCGGCGGGCGCGGCGTCCTTGCCGGATGCCGCGCCGCGCCCGGCGCGCCACTGCATGCGGCGGATGAATTCGGCGAAGGTGCGCAGCGGCTCCAGTTGGCGCGGCGCCAACTGGCTTTCCAGGCCGGTTTCCGCCACCGCCGCCAGCAGCGACAGTTCCCGGCCGGCCGCGTACTGGCCCAGCACTTGCAGCGTGGCCTGTCCGATGCCGCGCTTGGGCGTGGTCGCCGCGCGGATGAACGCGGGGTCGTCCTCGTCGTTGGCGATCAGGCGCAGATAGGCCAGCACGTCGCGCACTTCGGCCTTGTCGAAAAAGCTCTGCCCGCCCGAGATCGTGTACGGGATCTTCAGGTTGCGCAGCGCCTGCTCCAGGATGCGCGACTGATGGTTGCTGCGGTACAGGATGGCGAAGTCCTTCCATTGCGCCTGGCGTTCGAAGCGGGCGGCCGATACCTTCACCGCGATGGACTCCGCCTCGTGCTCTTCGCCGTCCATCGCCGACACCAGGATGGGTTCGCCCACGCCCAGATCGGACCACAGCTTCTTGTCGAACAGCTTGGGGTTCTTCTCGATCACCTGGTTGGCGGCCGCGAGGATGCGCTGGACCGAGCGGTAGTTCTGCTCCAGCTTGATGAGCTTGATGCTGGGATAGTCGGTCGTCAGCTTCGCCAGGTTCTCGATGGTCGCGCCGCGCCAGGCGTAGATGGCCTGGTCGTCGTCGCCCACCGCCGTGAACATGGCGCGCGATCCGGTCAGCAACTGCACCAGGCGGTACTGGCACACGTTGGTGTCCTGGTATTCGTCCACCAGCAGGTAGCGCACGCGGTTCTGCCAGCGGGTGCGGACTTCTTCATTGCTGGCCAGCAATTGGGCGGGGATGCGGATCAGGTCGTCGAAGTCCACCGCCTGATAGGCCGCCAGCGTGGCGGCGTAGCTGCGGTACACGTTGGCCGCCTCCACGTCGCCCGGCGTGATGGCCTCGCGCGCGGCATCGTCCGGCTCCATCAGCGCGTTCTTCCACAGCGAGATGATGCCCTGCACGTGGCGCAGCCGCGCCTTGTCGGTCGTGCCCAGCAGTTCCTGGATGATCGCCATGGCATCGTCGGCGTCCAGGATCGAAAACGTGGGCTTCAGGCCGGCATTGCGCGCTTCCTCGCGCAGCATCTTCACGCCCAGCGAATGGAAGGTGCTGATGATCAGCCCCTTGGACAGCTTGCGGTCCACCAGCGTCTTCACGCGCTCGTCCATTTCGCGCGCGGCCTTGTTGGTGAAGGTCAGCGCCACCACGTTGCGGCCCATATAGCCGCACTCGCGCAGCAGGTACGCGATCTTCTGCGTGATCACCCGTGTCTTGCCGCTGCCGGCGCCGGCCAGCACCAGGCAGGGGCCGTCCAGGTAAAGCACCGCCTCCCTCTGGGCGGGATTCATGCCTAGGCCTATCGGTTCGCTTGCGGACATTTGGGTCGGATAGTCATGCATTGCGGCAGCCGCAATGCGGGCGCGGCCGGCAAGCGCGGGGCTTGCGGCCGCCCGTCAGCGGGCCGGCACTGCGCGAGAAAAAGGGGACGGGCGCGGCCGCCGCGGCGGGTTCGCCGCGCCGGCGCGATAGAGGAGAAAGATCATAGAACAATCGGGCCCAAGACGCATGGAGGGCCGCCGCCGTCAGATTTCCAGCGGATCGACTTCCAGTTGCCAGCGCACGCGGGCCTCGTTGGCCAAATACGGCAGGTGGTGCGACCACGACGCCAGGAACGCCTGCAAGGCCGGCCGGCTGCCGCTTTCCACCAGCAGTTGCGCGCGCTCGATATTGGCCACGCGCACCACGCGCAGGGGCACGGGGTCGTACAGCATGATGGCGTCCAGGCCGGGAAAATCCGCCGCCCACTCGCCCTCGGGCAGGACCCGCGCCCGCTCCAGGAATTCCTGGGCCACCTTCAGCTCCCGCGCCTCTGCGGTCAGCAGCGCCTGGTAGACGAAAGGCGGCAGGCCGGTGCTTTCGCGCTCGTGCAGGGCGTGGCGGGCGAAGCCCGCATAATCGTGCCGCAGCAAGGCCTGGTAGACCGGCTGCTCGGGGTATCCGGTCTGGATCAGCACCTCGCCGTTGCCCTGGTGCCGGCCCGCCCGGCCGGCCACCTGCATCAATTGCGCGAACAGGCGTTCCGGCGCGCGGAAGTCATGCGCGAACAGCATCGAATCCGCGTTCAGCACCCCCACCAGCCCCAGCCGCGCGAAATCGTGGCCCTTGGCCACCATCTGCGTGCCCACCAGGATGTCCACCTCGCCGGCGTGCACCGACGCGAACAGCGCTTCGGCGCTGCCCTTTTTGCGCGTGCTGTCGGCGTCGATGCGCAGGATGCGGGCGCCGGGGAACAGTTCGGCCAGGTGCTCTTCCACGCGCTGCGTGCCGCGCCCCATCGGCGCCAGGTCCTGGTCGCCGCATTCCGGGCAGGCGCGCGGCACCGGCGCCTGGTAGCCGCAATGGTGGCATTGCAGGCGGTGGCCGCGGCCTTCGTTGCGGTGCAGGACGGTGAACGCCGTGCAGCGCGGACAATTGCTCACCCAGGCGCAGGACTGGCAATGCAGCACCGGGGAATAGCCGCGCCGGTTCAGGAAGATCAGCGACTGTTCCTTGCGCTCCAGGCGCTGGCCGATGGCCTCCAGCAGTTGCGGCGACATGCCGTGCTTCATTTGCAGCCGGCGCGTGTCCACCAGGCGCATGGACGGCAGGCTGCTGGCGCGCGCGCGCGCCGGCAGGCCCAGCCGCAGGTAGCGGCCGCGCTCGGCGTGCTGCCAGGTTTCCAGCGACGGCGTGGCGGATCCCAGCACCACGGGGATGTCCAGATCGTGCGCGCGCCACACGGCGAGGTCCCGCGCCGAATAGCGCAGGCCGTCCTGCTGTTTGTAGGACGCGTCGTGCTCCTCGTCCACCACGATCAGGCCCAGTTCGCCCAGGGGCGCGAACACCGACATGCGCGTGCCCAGCAGCATGCGCGCCTGGCCGCGCTGGGCGCGGGTCCAGGCCTGCAGGCGCTCGCCGTCGGACAGGCCGCTGTGCATGACGGCCAGCCCGTCCGGCCCGACCAGCGCCTCCAGGCGCGCGCGCAGCGCGCCTTCCAACTGCGGGGTCAGGTTGATCTCGGGCACCATCAGCAGCACCTGGCGGCCGGCCGCCAGCACCTTCTCGGCCGTCCGCAGGTACACCTCGGTCTTGCCGCTGCCGGTCACGCCGTGCAGCAGCACCGGCTTGAACCCGTCCAGGGCGCCGATGGTGTCCACGGCGGTGCGCTGGGCGTCGTTGAGCGCCGGCGGCTCGTCGGCGGCGGCCGGCGCCCGCGCCGCCTTGCGCTTGCGCCCGTCCAGCCGGGCCACCGGCCCGCCCGCCGAGCGCTTGCCCTGGTAGGCGGTCGGCTTGCGCAGGGGCGGCGGCAGCGTGGGCAGCATCACTTCGCCCAGCGGGCGCTGGTAATAGTCCGCGGCGAAGCGGGCCAGGCGCAGCCAGCCCTCGTCGAAGGGCGGCAGGTCTTCCAGCACCTCTTCGATCGGCCGTATCTGCTTGGGGTCGTAAGACGGCTCGGCCGGGTTGTCCACCACCACGCCGATGAGCTTGCGCCGGCCGAACGGCACGATGACCCGCAAGCCGACCGTCACCGGCGCCTCGCTCCGGTAATCGAAGGGGCCGGGCAGCGGCACGTCCAGCGCCACTCGCACCCAGCAGACCGCCGGGGGAGTCATGGTCGCCTGCGCTTCAGACATGGATGCTTGGACGGTGCATATGGAAGGATGACCCTGGCTGACGCCCTCGCGCGCCTTTCCCGCCTGTGGATAACTTTGGGGAAAAGGCTGGAGCAACATCGGGATTTGGAATAAGGCAAGATTTCGCGAACATGTGAAATCTTGTTGAAAACTCGTATTTCACCTTGAAAAACAGCGACTTACGCAATCTTTCAAGATTGTAAACTAGCTTCTAAAGGGTTTTCCCCGAGAGCAATCTTGCTGTGCACAAGTGCGCGCTGCTCCGGCCCTATGGGCCGAAGCGTCCACTTACTTACCCCCTGAGCGAACGGCTGTGGCGGTGGACTTCATCCACCAATTCGGCTACCGCTTCCGGAGGAGTGAACCGCGAAATGCCATGCCCCAGATTGAAGACATGGCCGCCCTTGCCCACCGGGCCGAAGGCGTCCAGCACGCGCCGCGCTTCCGCGCGGATGGCGGACGCGCCGCCGAACAGGGCCATCGGATCCAGGTTCCCCTGGAAGGCGACGGCATCCCCGGTGCGGCGCCGCGCGGCCGCCAGGTCCACCGTCCAGTCCAGGCCCATGGCGTCGCAGCCGCAGGCGGCGATCTCCTCCAGCCACTGCCCGCCGCCCTTGGTGAACACGATGACGGGCACGCGGCGGCCTTCGTTTTCACGGTTCAGGCCGGCCACCACCTTCCGGGTGTAGGCCAGCGAGAATTGCTGGAACAGGCCGTCGGCGAGCACGCCGCCCCAGCTATCGAACAGCATCACGGCCTGCGCGCCGGCGGCGATCTGCGCGTTCAAGTATTGCAGCGTGGCTTCGGCGTTGATCTCGAGGATGCGGTGCAGCAGGTCGGGACGCGCGTACAGCATCGTCTTGATCAGGCGGTAGTCGTCGCTGCCCTGGCCTTCGACCATGTAGCAGGCGATGGTCCAGGGGCTGCCGGCGAAACCGATCAGCGGCACCTTGCCGTCCAGTTCGCGCCGGATCACGCCCACGGCGTCGAAGACATAGCGCAGCTTGTCCATGTCGGGCACGGCCAGGCGCGCCACGTCTTCCTCGGTGCGCACCGGGCGCGCGAAACGCGGGCCCTCGCCTTCGGCGAAGTCCAGGCCCAGGCCCATGGCGTGCGGCACGGTCAGGATGTCGGAGAACAGGATGGCCGCGTCCAGGTCGAAACGCTCCAGCGGCTGGAGCGTGACTTCCGCGGCGTAGTCCGGGTTCTGGGCAAGACCCATGAACGAACCTGCTCGGGCACGCGTCTGACGGTACTCGGGCAGGTAGCGTCCCGCCTGGCGCATCAGCCAGATGGGGGTGTAGGGCACGGGCTCACGCAGGAGCGAGCGCAAGAACACATCGTTCTTCAAGACGGAAGCAGACACGACTATCCTCGATGATCGGAAGCCGTGATTTTACTTCCCTTGGCCAGCAAGGCGCCGGAACCGCCCGCGGCAGGCTTGCCCAGGCGCAAGCCCGGTGCTCGCGGCGGACGATGCCGGCGCCAGACGCCGGCCCGGCGCCTCAGTCTTCGCGCGCCTGCGCCGCCTGCCTGTAGGGCGCCGCTTCGATGCCGTGCTTGCGCATCAGCGCCCAGAACGCCCGCCGGTGCTTGCTGCAGGCCCGCGCCGCCTGCGCCACGTTGCCGCCGTGGCGCGACAGCGCCAGGCGGATGTAGTCGCGCTCGAAGCCGTCCACCACCCGCGCCTTGGCCGCCCTGAAGGATTCCTGCGCGGCGCGCTGGTGTTGATGGCGCAGGCCGGACAAGGCCTGTTCGACCACGTCCGCCGGCACCCGGGGCCGGGACGCGGCGGGCTGCCAGGCGCCGCCGGCGGCCGCGGACCTTGCCGCCGCGGGGTAATCCACGGAGGGCTCCCGCAGGGCCGCCAGCCTGGCGGCGGGCCTGGCCAGGCGGCCCAGCCGCACGCGCATGCTTTCCGGGCAGGCCGGCTGCATCATGAAATCCCAGGCGCCCAGGCCCAGCAAGTCTTCGATGGCGGGCGCCTTCACGTCGTGGACGAACAGCAGGACCGGCGTGCTCAGCGCGGCGCCGGCCTGCTGCAGGGCCATCCGCGTCCAGGCGAGCGACGCGGGCGCCACCGGCAGGATGCAGGCGTCGTAGCGCTTGAGCGCCACCGCCAGCCTCGCCAGCGCCTGGACGTCCGGCCCTTCCGGCGCCTGAAGCGCCGCTGCCGTGGCGGCCGCGTAGCGCAGGGGACTGAGGGACACCAGGTGCAGCCGCAGCCGCGTCGCCCGGACGGAATGCCGGCCGACCCAGTCGCGCATGGCCGCCTCATGGCCCGGCGCCAGCAGAACCCCGCAATCCAGGACGTCTCGCACGCTTCCTCCCACGCTTGATTGAGCCAAGCCGAAGGCTACTGGCGCGCGCCGCGCGCCGCTATTCGTACTGAACGCATTGCGGGGTTCCACCGCCCCGCGGGGTAGCGGCCGCCATCCCGGACGGCCCGGGACGAAAAAAAGCGGCCCCGGAGGGCCGCTTTTTGAATCCGGGGCGAACCCCGGCGGTGAATTGCGCCGCTTAGTGCGAACGGCGCCCTTCGCGCAGCTTGCGCGCCGCGGCGGCTTGGGCAGCCAGCATGGCGAGCTCGGCTTCGACGACAGCGATGTCCGCCTTGTCCTTGGCGTTCGCCAGGGCGTCTTCGGCCTTCTTGCGCGCTTCCAGGGCGCGGGCCTCGTCCAGGTCGGCGGCACGGATGGCCGTGTCGGCCAGAACCGTCACGCTGCCCGGCTGCACTTCCAGAATGCCCCCGGCGACGAAGACGGTTTCCTCGCCCTGGTCGGCACGAACGATCTTGAGCGTTCCGGGGCGGATGCGCGAAATCAGCGGGGTGTGGCCGGGCAGAATGCCCAGCTCACCCGACTCGCCAGGCAGAACCACGAACTTCGCCTCACCGGAGAAGATCGCTTCCTCTGCGCTGACCACATCGACATGCAGGGTAGCCATAGTGGATCCTTATTGCAGTTTCTTGGCCTTCTCGAAGGCCTCGTCAATCGTGCCGACCATGTAGAAGGCCTGCTCGGGCAGCGAATCGCATTCGCCGTCGACGATCATCTTGAAGCCGCGGATGGTTTCGGCCAGCGGCACGTACTTGCCGGGCGAGCCCGTGAACACTTCGGCCACGTGGAACGGCTGCGACAGGAAGCGCTGGATCTTGCGCGCGCGGGCCACGGCCTGCTTGTCTTCCGGCGACAGTTCGTCCATGCCCAGAATCGCGATGATGTCGCGCAGTTCCTTGTAGCGCTGCAGCGTTTGCTGCACGCCGCGGGCCACGCCGTAGTGCTCTTCGCCCACGACTTGCGGGTCGAGCTGGCGGCTGGACGAATCCAGCGGATCCACGGCCGGGTAGATACCCAGGGCGGCGATGTCACGCGACAGCACGACGGTCGAGTCCAAATGCTGGAAGGTCGTGGCGGGCGACGGGTCGGTCAAGTCGTCGGCAGGCACGTACACGGCCTGGATCGACGTGATCGAGCCGGTCTTGGTCGAGGTGATGCGCTCTTGCAGAACGCCCATTTCCTCGGCCAGCGTGGGCTGGTAGCCCACCGCCGACGGCATGCGGCCCAGCAGCGCGGACACTTCGGTGCCGGCCAGGGTGTAACGGTAGATGTTGTCGACGAAGAACAGGATGTCGCGGCCTTCGTCGCGGAACTTCTCGGCCATCGTCAGGCCGGTCAGCGCCACGCGCAGACGGTTGCCCGGGGGTTCGTTCATCTGGCCGAACACCATCGCGACCTTGTCCAGAACGTTCGACTCTTCCATTTCGTGGTAGAAGTCGTTGCCTTCGCGGGTACGCTCACCCACGCCGGCGAACACCGACAGACCGCTGTGCTGCTTGGCGATGTTGTTGATCAGTTCCATCATGTTGACGGTCTTGCCCACGCCGGCGCCGCCGAACAGGCCGACCTTGCCGCCCTTGGCGAACGGGCAGACCAGATCGATAACCTTGATGCCGGTTTCCAGCAGTTCCACCGAAGGCGACAGTTCGTCGAACTTCGGGGCGGCCTGGTGAATCGCGCGCTTTTCGTCGGACTTGATGGGGCCGGCTTCGTCGATCGGGCGACCCAGCACGTCCATGATGCGGCCCAGCGTGCCGTGGCCGACGGGCACCGAGATCGGGGCGCCGGTACGGGCTACGCCCATGCCGCGGCGCAGGCCGTCGCTCGAACCCAGGGCGATGGTGCGCACCACGCCGTCGCCAAGCTGTTGTTGCACTTCCAGCGTCAGACCCTTTTCGGCGAACGAGGAACCCTCGTCGGCCAGGGTGAGCGCTTCGTAGATCTTGGGCATATCATCGCGGGGGAACTGAATGTCCACCACGGCGCCGATGCACTGAACGATGGTTCCGTTGCTCATGTCGATTCCTTGATATTTTGACGGGATACTGCCTGGCTTACACCGCGGCAGCGCCCCCTACGATTTCCGAAATTTCCTTGGTGATCGCGGCCTGGCGGGTCTTGTTATAGACCAACTGGAGGTCGCCGATGACCTTCTTGGCGTTGTCCGACGCCGCCTTCATGGCGACCATACGAGCGGACTGTTCCGAGGCCATGTTCTCGGCCACGGCCTGGTACAGAAGGCCTTCGACGTAGCGCTGGAGCAGGTCGTCGATCACGCTCTTGGCGTCCGGTTCGTAGATATAGTCCCAGCTATAGTCAGACTTGACCTCGGACGTCTGGGCCAGGGATTCCGCGCCGGACTGGAAGGGATCATCCAAACCGGAAGCCAGCGGCAGCAGGCGCAGGAACACCGGCTCCTGCTTCATCGTGTTGATGAAGCGGGTGGTCGCCACGTAGAGCGCATCGATGCGGCCTTCGAGGTAGTCGTCCAACTGCACCTTGATGGCGCCCAGCAGGCGGTCGAGGTCGGGCTTGTCGCCCAGTTGGACTTCCTGCGACACCAGCTTGGCGCCGATGCGGGTCAACAGGCCGAGGCCCTTGTTGCCGAATGCGGTCGATTGCGCCTTGATGCCCTTGGCCTCGAATTCCTTCAGGCGGGACAGCGTAAGACGGCTGATGTTGGTGTTCAGGCCACCGCACAGGCCCTTGTCGGTGGTGACCAGCACCACGCCCACCGCCTTCACTTCGCGTTCCTGAAGGTAGGGATGGTTGTATTCCGGGTTGGCCTGCATCAGATGCGCGGCGATCTCGCGCACCTTGGTGGCGTACGGACGGCCCGCGCGCATCCGCTCCTGCGCCTTGCGCATCTTGGATGCGGCGACCATTTCCATCGCCTTGGTGATCTTGCGCGTGTTTTGCACGCTCTTGATCTTGGTTCGGATTTCCTTGATTCCGGGCATTGCGCTTTCCTGTTGAGACGGCTGGCGGGGTCGGCTTGCGCCGCTCCCGCCCTACCGTAGGATGGGCTCGCGCCCATCTACTACGCCAGACCTTGCCTTAAAAAGCACCGTGCTTCTTGAAATCCTGGAGCGCGGCGGCCAGTTCGGCGTCGTCGTCCTTGGACAGTTCCTTGGTGTCTTCGACGCGCTGGATCAAGGCGGCATGCTTGGCCTTGAGATGGTCCTTGAAGGACTTCTCGAAGGACAGCACCTGAGCCACGTCCACGTCGTCGAGGTAGCCGTTGTTCACGGTGTACAGCGACACGGCCAGTTCCCACACCTGCAGCGGCTGGTATTGCGGCTGCTTGAGCAGTTCGACCACGCGCTTGCCGCGCTCGAGCTGGCGACGGGTGGCGTCGTCCAGGTCGGAGGCGAACTGCGCGAAGGCGGCCAGTTCACGGTACTGCGCCAGGTCGGTACGGATACCGCCGGACAGCTTCTTGACGACCTTGGTCTGCGCGGCGCCACCGACACGCGACACCGAAATACCGGCGTTGATGGCGGGGCGGATACCGGCGTTGAACAGGTCGGTTTCCAGGAAGATCTGGCCGTCGGTGATCGAGATCACGTTGGTCGGAACGAAGGCGGACACGTCGCCGGCTTGCGTTTCGATGATCGGCAGCGCGGTCAGCGAGCCGGTCTTGCCCTTGACGGCGCCATTGGTGAACTTCTCGACGTACTCTTCGTTCACGCGAGCGGCGCGTTCGAGCAGGCGCGAGTGCAGGTAGAACACGTCGCCCGGGTAGGCTTCGCGGCCCGGCGGACGGCGCAGCAGCAGCGACACCTGGCGGTAGGCCCAGGCTTGCTTGGTCAGGTCGTCATAGACGATCAGGGCGTCTTCGCCGCGATCGCGGAAGTATTCGCCCATCGTGCAGCCGGCGTAGGCGGCCAGGTACTGCATGGCGGCCGAGTCGGAGGCCGAAGCGGCCACGACGATGGTGTATTCCATGGCGCCGTGCTCTTCGAGCTTGCGCACCACGTTGTTGATGGTCGACGCCTTCTGGCCGATGGCGACGTACACGCAGGTGACGTCCTTGCCCTTCTGGCTGATGATGGTGTCGACGGCAACGGCGGTCTTGCCGGTCTGGCGGTCGCCAATGATCAGTTCGCGCTGGCCGCGGCCGATCGGGACCATCGAGTCGATGGCCTTGATACCGGTTTGCAGCGGTTGCGACACCGAGCGGCGGGCGATGACGCCGGGGGCCACTTTCTCGATGATGTCGGTTTCTTTGGCGTTGATCGGGCCCTTGCCGTCGATCGGCAGACCCAGCGTGTTGACCACGCGGCCGCGCAGCTCGGGGCCGACCGGCACTTCGAGAATGCGGCCGGTCGTCTTGACCTGGTCGCCTTCCGACACGCCGGTGTAGTCGCCCAGAATCACGGCGCCGACGGAGTCGCGCTCGAGGTTCAGTGCCAGACCGAAAACATTATTGGGGAACTCGAGCATTTCGCCCTGCATCACGTCGGACAAGCCGTGGATGCGGGTAATACCGTCGGTCACGGAGACGACGGTACCTTGGGTACGAACATCAGTCGAAGCGCCCAGGCCCTCGATGCGGCTCTTGAGCAGTTCGCTGATCTCGGAGGGATTGAGTTGCATATTGACTCCTGGAATCCTGTTAGTTGCCTTAAGCGGCGAGCTGATCGCGCATGCGGGCCAACTGGGCTTGTACGGAAGTATCGAGCACCTGGTCACCGACGGCCACGCGCACGCCGCCGATCAGCGACGGATCGACGGTGACGCTGGGCTTGAGCTTGAGGCCGAATTTTTGTTCGAGCGCGGCAACCAGTTCTTGGACCTGGGCATCGCTCATCTCGAACGCGCTGGTGATTTCCGCCTGCGCCGTGCCGTCGTGGCGATTCCGCAGCGCCGCGAATTGCTCGGCGATGTCGGGCAGCAGCAACAGCCGGTCGTTTTCAACCAGCAACGCGATGAAATTGCGGGCGGCTTGCGGCAGTTCGGCCTTGATCAGGCCGGAAAACAGCTCGACGCGCTGCTTGTCGCCCAGACGCGGATCGGCCATGGCCTCGCGCACGTCGGGGTTGGAGGCGACCTGCGACATTTCGCCGACCAGGTCGGACCAGGCCGGCAAGCCGGCCTTGTCGTCGCGCGCCGCGCTGAAGAGCGCCTCAGCGTAGGGCCGGGCAACAGTGGAAAGTTCAGCCATGGCGGTCCCGGATTAAAGCTGCGCGCGAAGCTGGTCGAGCAGCTCGGCGTGTGCGCGGGCGTCAACCTCGCGCTTGAGGATCTGTTCGGCACCCTTCACGGCCAGCGCGGCAACGTCGTCGCGCAGCAGGTCGCGGGCGCGCTGGACTTCCTGCGCGGCGTCCTGGGCAGCCTGCGCCACGATACGGGCGCGCTCGGCTTCCGCTTCGCGGCGGGCCTGCTCGATCAGGGAGGCGGCTTGCTTCTCGGCCTCGATGATGCGGGCGTGGTTTTCGGACTTGGCAGAAGCCTCGATCAGACTGACGCGCGCCTGGGCCTGGGCCAGATCGGCCTTGCCCTTCTCGGCGGCGGCCAGGCCGTCGGCGATTTTTTGGCGGCGCTCGTCCATCGCCTTCGTCAGAGGAGGCCACACGAATTTCATCGTGAACCAGCCCAGAACGAAGAACACGAGCATCTGGAAAATGATCGTCGCGTTCAGATTCACGGTCGTTCCTTTAACACCTTTCGGCTCCGGCCGCTCCAGGAAAGGGGCGTTACGGAGCACTCGAACTTTGCTTGGCGGCGATGGAGTATGCCTGCATCGCCGCCAGCGTCATGACCCGCCTTTTCGCCGGCGGGCGGTGCCTTAGCCGACGAACGGGTTGGCGAAGGCGAACAGCATGGCGATACCCACGCCGATCAGGAATGCCGCGTCGATCAGGCCAGCCAGCAGGAACATCTTCGTTTGCAGAGCGTTCATCAGCTCAGGCTGACGAGCCGAGGCTTCCAGATACTTGCCGCCCATCAGTGCGATGCCGATGCAAGCGCCGATAGCGCCCAGACCGATGATAAGACCGCAAGCGAGGGCAACGAAAGCGACGTTGGTCATGACAACTCCTTGGTTAGAAATCTGAAGTCAAAAATTGAAAAATAAGGGGTACAGCTCAATGCAAGATAATCTTGCTATCCCGCGTTGGCCGGATGGCCAACGCCGGAAATTCGGGGGGGTCAGTGGCCTTCGTGAGCCTGGCCGAGATACACCAGCGTCAGCATCATGAAGATGAAGGCCTGCAGCAGGACGATCAGGATGTGGAAGATCGCCCAGATGGAGCCGGCCAGGATGTGGCCGATGCCCAGGCCGATGCTGGCGCCGTTGAAGCCGGTCCAGGCGCCGCCCAGCAGGGCGATCAGCATGAAAATCAGTTCGCCGGCGAACATGTTGCCGAACAACCGCATGCCCAGCGAGACGGACTTGGCGGCGTATTCGATCAGGTTCAGCAACAGGTTGAAGGGAGCCAGGACCACGGCGCCGATGCCGTGCGCGTGGAACGGCGCGGTGAACAGTTCCTTGACGAAGCCGCCCGGGTGCTTGATCTTGATGCCGTAGTAGAACATCAGCAGCAGCACGCCCAGCGACATGCCCATCGGCACGTTCAGGTCGGCGGTCGGCAGAATGCGGTGGTAGTAGAGCGGGTCGCCATGGTGCGCGCCCAGGCCGGTCAGGCGCCAGATGGAGGGCAGCAGGTCGACGGGCAGCAGGTCCAGCGCGTTCATCAGGATGATCCAGAGGAACACGGTAAGCGCCAGCGGGGCGATGAACAGGCGGCTCTTGGCATTGTGGACGATGCCCTTGGCCTGGTCGTCGACCATGTCGACGATCATTTCCACGAAAGCCTGGAAACGGCCCGGAACGCCGTTGGTGGCGCGGCGCGCGGCGCGCCACAGGAAGAAGACGACGATCAGACCCATCAGGCCGGACCAGAACAACGAGTCGTAATTGATGATGTCGAACTGAGCGATAGCGCTCTGTTTCTCGCCCGTATTGTTCAGATGCACCAGGTGATGCTGAATATACGCGGACTGAGGCGACACGTCGCTGGCAGCAGCCATTTGAATCCTACCCTATTTGCTGTATGCCCGACCCTTGCGAATCGGACGATTCCACGATTTCGTTTGCCGCGAACCTGCTCGGCGCTAAGACAACTTGCGGAACATCAGGAGCAGGAGGTAGCCCTTCAATGTGAGTATCAGGCCGAGCAGCGCGGCAGGCCAAACGAGGCTGTCCTGCGCCACACGCGAAAGCAGCCACAACAGCAATGCCGTTGCGAACAGCTTGATCAACTCACCAGAGAGAAAGGTAAAGGGACTGGCTTTACCGGCCCGTACGCTGACAGCCAGGCGCAATGCGAACAACGCATTGGGTATGAAATACGCTCCCGCCCCCGCCAACGCCGACCAACCTGCCGCCGCCCCTCCGACAACCCCCGCTATTACTGCTGCTGCGAGCCCCATGGCGCCTTGCGCCGCCAATGCCAACAGGAGCCCGCGGCTTGCTTGAGCAGCCAGCGCCGCGCGGTCCGCGTCGCTGAGCACCAGAACTTTATCCGCAGCACCTTGGTCGAACACTTCCATACCTCGGCTCTCAACCGGACCCTGCTGCATGGACTGCCGCACGGAGTTCTGTTGCATCAAACTTCCTCGCTTTGCTTCTTGCCCCTGTCAGAACCAGCGTATCTGCGCACTATGCTTCTACGCACCGTGCAGTCGCCAAATGTTCTTATCCCGCAAGCGTCAAACCCGCAGAGTATAGCGTGATTCTTTTTGCCCGAGCAAATGAACTTTCGGCCGTTTGTAAGGTGTAAACAACGGCCCGCTGTGCCGGGAAAAATAGGGACGCGAGCCGCGCCGGACAAGGCGCGGGGCCGTCCCGGCAGGACGGCCCCGCGCTGGCCTGCCGGGACGGATTCAGTCTTCCTTGACCGGCGGCGGCGCCCACTGGCCGTCCAGCGCCGTGTCCTGCGGCCAGTACAGGCGCATGCTGAGCAGGAAGGGCTCGTCGGCGGACGGCGTGGCCAGCCAGTTCGGGCGCTTGCGTTCGCCCGGGTCGCGCCGCTGGATATAGATGTCCAGCGAACCGTCGGCGTTGTATTTCAGCCCGTCGGTGCTGCGCAGCACGTAGCGGTTGGCCGGATTGTCGGCAAAGCCGTACTGGCCGTTATAGACGTGCAGCGACCAGAACGCGTTGGCCGGCGGCAACTGGCCCTTGTCGAAATGCAGCACGTAGTCTTCGCTGGAATCCAGTATGCGACCCTTGGAATCGGACACGGTCACCGGATAGAGGACGTCCTCCGGCGTCGGCGCGCCCAGCCCCGCGTAGGCGATGGCGGCGCGGCGCCCGTAGTCGGTGCCGTAGGTGCCGATGCCGGACAGCACCGTGTTCCAGCCGTTGAGCGGCGTGCCCAGCCGCGACACGCCATCCGCGATGCGGCGGCCCGCCAGCGGCTGGGCCTCCGTCAGCGCCTGCTGCACGGCCGGGCTCAGGCTGCCGTAGGAAAAGGGCCGCTGGCCGTCCAGGCCGATGCGGCGCATGCGGTCGAGGATGGGCGCGTCGTTGGCGTGCGGCGGATTGTTGCGCAGCACGTCGAAGAACAGCGCGAAGAAGGTGGCGGCGTCCATGGCCGCGGCCTGCTCGGCCGGCGTGCCGTCGGGCAGCGCCGGCATCGGCGTCTGCACCTGGAGCCCGCTGCCGATGGGGGCCGTTCCCACGCCGGGCCCGGTCTGCGGGTACGCGGTGCCCGCGTTGCGGTTGCGGACAGCCCGCGCGGCAGGCGCGGGCGCGGCCAGCGGGCTGGCGGTCATGCCGGCCTGGATCTGGTTGACCGCCGCATAGTCCTGCGGGCCGCCCGCCTGCGTCCAGCCGATGAGCCAGCCGGTGGACGTCGGGCTGCGGATGACGTCCAGGCCGGCGGGCGTGGCGCCCTGCCAATCGGGACCGACGATGACGAAGGATTGCGCGCCGCTGCCGTTGGTGCGCACGCCGCGCGAGGCGAACACGTCGCTCCACATATCCAGCGCCGACAGCACCGAATAGCGGTCCCCCGTGGCCGGCAGGTTCACCACCAGCGGCGCCTGCGACACGTCGAACCACAGGCTGGAATACAGCGCGTCCGCGCTGGGCCACGGCGTGTCCGCGGCGCGGGGATCCGGAAAGGAGGCCTTGTGGCCGAACTGGTTCATCGGCGCCTTGCCGTCCAGCGGGCTCTGCACCGCGGTGGCCTTGCGGCGGGCCAGTTCCATCAGGACCATCGGGTACGCGTAGACATAGGCGTCGACGGCCGTGTCGCGCAGATCCTGTTCGCTCATCCGCGGCGCCGGCGCCGAGGCGGCGGGATACGGCGTTTCGGACACGAGGCGCAAGGAGGGACGCGGGGACTGAGCCTGGACGGCGGTGACGAAGCAGGCGCTCAGCGCGCCGGCAAGCACAGCGGCGGACCACCGGCGGGTAGCGATAGATGTACGCATGCAAGGCTCCTTCTTGGTGTTGTTTGCAGGCGAGCCGCCGCGCGGGACTTGCCAGTTCGGACAAGCCTCTCTGGCGCGGCACCTCAAGATGACGCCCATCCAGGATAGGACCGAACCCGGCAACAAGGTGCTGACCAAGCGTTTCAAGGCGCAACGCCGCGAAAGCGCTTGGATCGGAATGCAAAAACGCGCCCTGGCGGGCGCGTCGGAGAGGGAGAGAAGGAAATCCCCCCACACACTGCGCGAGCTTCACTCACTGCCCCCCGAGGAGGCAGGCGTAACCAAGCTTAACGGTGTTTGAAGTCCGGTTTGCGCTTTTCGGTGAAAGCGGCCATCCCTTCCTTCTGGTCTTCCGTCGCGAACAGCGAGTGGAATACGCGGCGCTCGAACAGCAGGCCTTCGTTCAGCGAACCTTCGAAGGCCCGGTTGACGCATTCCTTGGCCATCATGACCGACGGCAGGGACATGGACGCGATGACGGTGGCCGCGTCCAGGGCCTCTTCCATGAGCTTGTCGGCGGGAACCACGCGCGACACGAGGCCGGCGCGCTCCGCTTCCTCGGCGCCCATCATGCGGGCGGTCAGCGCCAGGTCCATGGCCTTGGCCTTGCCCACCGCGCGCGGCAGGCGCTGGGTGCCGCCGGCGCCCGGGATCACGCCCAGCTTGATTTCGGGCTGGCCGAACTTGGCGGTGTCGGCGGCGATGATGATGTCGCACATCATGGCCAGTTCGCAACCGCCGCCCAGGGCATAGCCGGCCACGGCGGCGATCACGGGTTTCCTGATGCGCTTGAGCGTTTCCCAGTTGCGGGTGATGTATTCGCTGCCGTAGACGTCCATATAGGACCAGTCTTTCATCGCGCCGATGTCGGCGCCCGCCGCGAAGGCCTTTTCGCTGCCGGTGACGACCACCGCGCCGATGTCGGGATTGTCCTCGAAAGCCAGCAGCGCCGCGCCGAGCTCATCCATCAGTTGATCGTTCAGCGCGTTGAGCGCCTTGGGACGGTTGAGCGTCAACAGGCCGACGCGGCCCCGGGTTTCGACCAGCACAAACGACTCGCTCATTGCATGTCTCCGAAGAAGTATGAAAGTAAGATATGGCCATGGAAAAAGACAAAGCCCCGCCGCTACTTTACCGCCTTGCGCCCCACGATCCGGCCGGACACCGCTACCGGATAACCCTAACCATCCCCGCGCCCTCTCCCGGCGGCCAGCGCCTGTCGCTGCCGGCCTGGATTCCGGGCAGCTACCTGATCCGCGATTTCTCGCGCCAGATCGAATCGCTGGCGGCCTATTCGGGCACGCGGCGCGTGGCGGTCGACAAGACCGACAACCACACCTGGCAAGCCGCGCCCTGCGACGGGCCGCTGCGCGTGGAATACGTGGTCTACGCCTGGGACCTGTCGGTGCGCGGGGCGCACCTGGACGAGACCCACGGCTTCTTCAACGGCACCAGCGTCTTCCTGCGCGCGCATGGCCAGGACCACCTGCCCTGCCTGGTCGACCTGGCCCCGCCGCGCGGCATCGACGGCTGGAAGGTCTACACCAGCCTGCCGGAAGCCCGCGGCCATCGGGGCGCCGCCCGCCGCCACGGCTTCGGCCTGTACCTGGCGCCGGACTACGACGCGCTGATCGACCACCCGGTCGAAATGGGCACGCCGCAAGTGGCCAGCTTCACGGCGCACGGCGCCGAACACGAGCTGGTGTTCACCGGCGTCGCGCCCAACCTGGACCTGGCCCGCATCGCCGGAGACGTGCGCAAGATCTGCGAAACGCAGATCGCGTTCTTCGAACCGCGCACCCGGCGCGCGCCCTTCCTGGACAGCGCGGACCGCTACGTCTTCATGACGATGGTCACGGGCGACGGCTACGGCGGCCTGGAACACCGCGCGAGCACGGCGCTGATGACGGCGCGCAAGGACCTCCCCGTGCTCGGCCAGCAAGGCCAGGGGGAAGGCTACCGCGGCTTCCTGGGCCTGGTCAGCCACGAATACTTCCATACCTGGAACGTCAAGCGGATCAAGCCGGACGCGTTCGCGCCCTACGACTTGTCGCAGCCCGACCTGACCCGCCTGCTGTGGGTGTTCGAAGGCTTCACTTCGTACTACGACGACCTGCTGCTGCTGCGCTCGGGCGCCATCGGCCGGTCCGATTACCTGCGCCTGCTGTCCAAGACCATCTCCAGCGTGGCGCGCACGCCGGGCCGGGCCAAGCAATCCGTGGCGGAAAGCTCTTTCGACGCCTGGACGCGCTACTACAAGCAGGACGAGAACTCCCCCAACGCTCTGGTCAGCTACTACACCAAGGGCGCGCTGGTGGCGCTGGGGCTGGACCTGCTGATCCGCCGGGAAAGCGCCGGCGCGCGCTCGCTCGACGACGTGATGCGCCTGCTGTGGGAACGCTACGGACGCGACTTCTACCGGGGCAAGCCGCAAGGCCTGCCCGAAGACGGCCTGCCCGCGCTCATCCAGGAAGCCACGGGCGTGGACACCCGCCGCTTCATCGCCCGGCATGCCTACGGCACGGCCGACGTGCCGCTGGCCGACCTGCTGGAACCCCAGGGCGTCACGCTGCAATGGAAAGCGGCGGCCAACATCCCGTCGCTGGACGTGCGCACCCGCAAGCAGGGCGAATCGCTGGTGCTGGCCACCGTGCTGGAAGGCGGCGCCGGGCACAAGGGCGGCCTGTCCGCGGGCGACGTGCTGGTGGCCGTCGACGGACTGCGCGTGGACGCGCCCGCCGGGCTGGACCTGCTGCTGGCGCAATACCGGGCGGGCGACCGGGTGGCGGTGCACGTGTTCCGCCGGGATGAATTGCGGAAGTTCCGGGTCAAACTGAGCGCGCCCGAAGCGCTGGAGTGCGTGCTGGCGGGCTGATGGATGCGGCGCGCGGGATGCCGCCGCCTTATCCCTCGCCGTCCCCCATCTGCGCCGCCGTCTGCAGGAAGGTATCCAGCGCCCGCCGCCTGCCCTGGCGCCGGGTCACCGCGTACACCGTGGCGCGCGAGATCGCGGCGGGCAGGCTGCACACCGCCACGCGGTCGCCGACGTGGCGGCACGTCGAGCGCGGCACCAGCGCCACGCCCAGCCCCGCCGCCACCAGCGCCAGTTGCGCCGGCACCTCGGCCACCGTCTGCGCCACCGAAAGCGGCAGGCCGGCGCGCGCGCAGGTTTCGGCCAGGAAACGCGCAAACCCCGACGTGTCTTGCCGCAGCACGACGAAAGCGTCCCCCGCCAGATCGCTCAGTTCCAGCCGCTTGCGGCCGGCCAGGCGATGCTGCCTGGGCAATGCCGCCACCACCGGGTCGGGCCACAGCGGCATCGCCTGCAGTTCTTCGTCGTCGACCGCGGTGCGCGAAATGCTGACGTCGATGCGATGCCCCCGCAGCGCCTCCAGTTGCAGCGCCGGATTCATTTCATTGAGCAGCACGGACACCTGCGGATGCTCGGCCGTGTAGCGCGCGATCAGCGCCGGCACCGGCCCCAGGAAATGCGACCCCGACAGCCCGACCTCGATGCGGCCCGCCAGCCCCTGGTCCACCGCGCGCGCCCGCACGGTGGCGTCCTTCAGGCTGGCCAGCAGGGCGCGCACATCGTTCAGGAAGGCCTCCCCCGCCTCGGTCAGCGTCACGCGCCGGTTGTTGCGGTCGAACAGCCTGACGTCGAGTTCGCGTTCGAGCTGGGCGATCTGCAGGCTGAGCGGCGGCTGCGAAATATGCAGGCGCGCCGCGGCCCGCGTGAAGTTCAATTCTTCCGCCAACACGGCGAAATAGCGGAGCTGGCGGATTTCCATGGCGTCCAGTTATTTGGGAAAGATATGAAACCAGACAAAAACTATATTGGAAACTATCGTTCGCGGCGAGCAGAATACGCCCTGCCCATAGAGCACACGACAATAACTGGAGACCTGCCATGCAGAAATTGCTCGCCGCCGCCTTGCTGTCCGGAGCGGCAGTCGGCGCCCACGCCGCCGACGACTTCCCCAACCGCACCCTGTCCCTCGTCGTTCCCAATCCGCCGGGCGGGCTGGTGGACACGTCCGCCCGCATCGTGGCCGAGCCGCTGGCCGCCGCGCTGGGCAAACCGGTGGTGGTCGAAAACAAGGACGGCGGCAGCGGCAACATCGCGTACCAGTATGTCGCGCGCGCCAATCCCGACGGCTACACCCTGCTGGTGTCGTACTCGGCCTATCACGTGGGCAACCCCAACCTCACGGCCAAGCTGCCCTGGGCGCCCAAGGACTTCGTGCCGGTCGGGCTGGTGACGGTGTCCAGCAACGTGATCGCCGTGCACCCGTCCATCAAGGCCACCAACATCACGGAGTTCGTGGCCGAGGTCAAGGATTCGCCCGGCCGCTTCAACTACGCCTCGCAAGGCGTGGGCTCGCTGTCCCACCTGGGCACCGAAGTCTTCAAGCAGCAGACCGGCGCGGCGATGTTCCACGTCCCGTACCGCGGGTCGGGCGCGGCCATCCAGGACGTGCTGGCCGGCAATGTGCAGGTGTTCATCACCACGCCGCCCTCGGTGATGGGCCACGTGCAGACCGGCAAGCTGAAGGCCCTGGCGGTCACCAGTCCCAAGCGCCATCCCATGCTGCCCGACGTGCCCACCACCGCCGAAGCCGGCCTGCCCGAATACCTGCTGGAATCCTGGGTGGCGCTGTTCGCGCCGGCGGGCACGCCGCAGCCGGTCATCGACAAGCTGGCCGCCAGCGTCGACGCCGCGCTCAAGCAGCCCGCCACGGTGCAGCGCGCCCAGGCGGCCGGCATCGAGGCCCGCTTCGAAGGCCCCGAAGCGCTGAACCAGCGCGTCGCCACCGAACTGGCCTACTGGCAGCGCACCGTCGCCGCCGCGGGCATCACCGCCGACTGATCCCCCCTCCGCCGCATTGCCCCACCCTCGCGCCCGCGGCGCGAGGCCGGGTCCCCTTTCGCCTTTTTTCCACGAGCGCCTCCATGACGACATCCCCCCGCGCCTTGCGCATCGGCCAGATCGTGCCCAGTTCCAACACCACCATGGAGACCGAGATCCCGGCCATGCTGCGCCTGCGCGAGACCATCGCCCCGGAGCGCTTCACCTTCCATTCCAGCCGCATGCGCATGAAGCAGGTGACGGCGGCGGAACTGGCCTCGATGGACCGGGAATCCGACCGCTGCGCGCAAGAACTCTCGGACGCCCGCGTGGACGTGCTGGGCTACGCCTGCCTGGTCGCGATCATGAGCCAGGGCCTGGGCTACCACCGCGTCTCGCAGGAACGGCTGCACCGGGCCACCGTGGACAATGGCGCGCCCGCGCCCGTCATTTCCAGCGCGGGCGCGCTGGTCGAAGGCCTGCACGCCATTGGCGCCCGCAAGGTGTCCATCCTGACCCCCTACATGAAGCCGCTGACCCGCCTGGTCGTGGACTATATCGAGCACGAGGGCATCGAAGTGCAAGACAGCCTGTCGCTGGAGATCGCCGACAACCTGGAGGTCGGCGCGCAGGATCCGCTGGCGCCCGCCAGCCACGTGGCGCGCCTGGACACCCGCGGGGTGGACGCCGTGGTGCTGTCCGCCTGCGTGCAGATGCCGTCGCTGGCGTCGATCCAGCCGGTGCAGGACCGCCTGGGCCTGCCCGTGGTGACGGCCGCGGCCGCGACGGTCTATCGGATGCTCAAGGTGCTGGACCTCGAGGCGCGCGTGCCGGGCGCGGGCGAGCTGCTGACGGGCAAGTATTGAGCGCGCGGCGCAAGCCGGGCGCCGCGTCCTGCAAGTAGCGCCACAGGCGGTTCGAGACCGGCCCCTGCGCCACGTCCAGGCGCCGCGCCGCCACCAGTTCCTCGACGCTTCCGGGCAAATGGGGATTGGCGATCGAGCGCAGCCGGCCATCCCGCAGTTCCTCTTCGATGAGAAAGCGCGGCATGTGGCCCCATCCCATGCCCTGCAGGATGATCTCTTTCTTCATCAACTGGTCCGCGACCGTGCACTGGCGCGCGCCCGCTATCGTGAAATAGTCCCGCGACGGTGTGTGCCTCGCGGTGTCGCGCATGACGCATTGCGTGTAGTCGCGCATCTGCGCCGGGCGGATCGCGCGCGCCGCGGGTTCGCGCAGGAACTCCGGCGCCACCACCGGCACGAAAGGCACCTTGGCCAGATCGACCCATTCGAGGCGGGCGTCGCTTTTGTCCACGCGGTGCAGGATGAGGTCCGCCTCGCCGTCGCACAGGCGTTCCAGCGGCCCCGATACGGCCTCGAAATACAGGTCCAGCCGCGTGGCCGGGCAGGTCTCGAAGAAGCGGCTCAGCAGCCCCAGCACATAGGGACGCGGACAGAAATCGCCGACCACGATGCGCAGTTCGGTTTCCTCGCCCATGGCCAGTTGCCCGGCATGCGCGCGCAAGGCGGTCAGTTCGCGCAGCAGCGACTGGGCGCGGCCGTGGAAGGACTGCCCCGCGCCGGTCGGGCGCACGCGATAGCCGCCGCGGTCCAACAAGGCAAAGCCAAGTTGCCGCTCCAGCCTGGCCACGGCGGCGAACACCGCCGGATGCGAGCGGTGCAGCGACGCGGCCGCGGCCTGGAAGCCGCCCTCGCGCACCACCGCGTCGAAGCATTGCAGATCGTGCAGCGTAAATTCGCTCATGTCCGTTTTTCCGACAATGATTGTGCGAACTTTGTAATTTCTTATTGAAGGCCGCGCAACTACGCTTTGCCTCATTCATCCACGGCGAGGCAAACCCACCATGCAAGAGACTTCTATTTTCACCACGGGCGACGGCGCCCGCGTCGCTTACCGCTACGATGGCGACCCCGGCCTGCCAACGCTGGTGCTGTCGAACTCCATCGGCACCACGCTGCGCATGTGGGACGCGCAGATCCCGGCGCTGGCGCGCCGCTTCCGCGTGCTGCGCTACGACACCCGCGGCCACGGCTCGTCCAGCGTACCGCCGGGCGCCTATTCGCTGGACCGCCTGGGCCGTGACGTCCTGGAACTGCTGGACGGACTGGGTATCGCCCGCGCGCATTTCCTGGGCCTGTCGCTGGGCGGCATCATCGGGCAATGGCTGGGCGTGCACGCGCCGGAACGGATCGACCGCCTGGTCCTGAGCAATACCTCCGCCTACCTGGGGCCGGCGCCGCAATGGGACGAGCGCATCGCCGCCACGCTGCGGGCCGGCGACATGGAAGAAACCGCGTCGACCTTTCTGGGGAACTGGTTTCCGCCCGCGATGCTCCAGGCCGGCGGGGCCACCGTGGACAAGTTCCGCGACATGCTGTTGCGCACCGACAAGCACGGCCTGGCGGGCGCTTTCGCGGCCGTGCGAGACGCCGACCTGCGCCGCACCATCGCCCTGATCCCCAATCCCACGCTCGTCATCGCCGGCCGGGACGACACGGTGACGGCGGCCAGCCACGGCGAACGGATCGCCGCCACGATCCCGGGCGCCAGGCTGCTGGTCCTGCCCGCCGTGCACTTGTCGAACGTCGAATTGCCCGAGGCCTTCGAGGCCTCGGTGCTGGAATTCCTGCTGGCGGCCTGAGGATCAGTTCAGCCTGGCGCCCGAGGTTTCGACCGCCTTCTTCCAGGCCGCCAGCTCGCGGTCGATGTGGCGGGCGAACTCGTCGGAGGTGGAGCCCACGATTTCATAGCCGTATCCCTCCACCTGCTGCTTCAGCGCCGGCACCGCCAGCGCTTCGGCGATGCCGCGGCTCAAGGTATCCACAATGGCCGGCGGCGTGCCGGCGGGCGCCAGCACGCCGTACCAGCCGTTCACCACGAAGCCCGGCACGGTTTCGGCCACCGTCGGCACGTCGGGCAGCAAGGGGGAGCGGCGCTCCCCCGTCACGGCGATGGCCTTCAGTTTGCCCGCCCGCACCTGCGGCAGCGATGTGGAAATGCTGTCGAACATCAGCGAGACCTCCCCGCCCAGCAGCGCGACCACCGCCGGACCGCTGCCCTTGTAGGGCACGTGCATCATGTCCGCGCCGGTCTGGTTTTTGAACATTTCGGCGGCCAGATGGCTGGTGTTGCCGTTGCCCGCCGACGCAAAGCTGAGCTTGCCGGGATGGCTCTTGCCGTAGGCGATGAGTTCGCCGACGGTATCGGCCGGCGTGGCCAGGGGCGCCGCCACCAGCATCGGCAGGGTGGCCGCCAGCGATACCGGCGCAAAGTCGCGCCGCGTGTCGTAGGGCAGGGACGGATACAGGCTGGGGTTGATGGCGTGGGCCGCCAGCACCATCAGCAGGGTATGGCCGTCGGGCTTGGCGCGCGCCAACTGCGCCGACGCGATGGTCCCGCCCGCGCCCGGCTTGTACTCCAGCACCACGGGCTGGCCCCACTTCTTCTGCAGTTCCGCGCCCAGCGGACGCGCCAGCATGTCCGCGCTGCCGCCGGGCGGATAGGGAATCAGCAAGGTGATCGGCCTGTCGGGATACGCGGGCCCCGCCTGCGCGGCCCCCAGGCACGATATGCCGAGCATTGCCGCGGCCAGTATGGAACGGATCATCAGGGTCTCCTTGGCCCGGGATCGGGCGCAACGCGTCAGACGTAACGTGGCGTGCCGTCGGCATCCAGCACGATGCGGCGAGGCGCCTCCCGAAAATGCAGCGGCGCTCCGGTCGCCGAACGCAGGAACGCTTCATCGACGCCGGACGTCATGGCGTGGACGCGGAAGCCTTCCGGCGCCACGTCGATCACTGCCAGGTCGGTGTAGATGCGCGTCACCACGCCCTTGCCCGTCAGCGGATAGGTGCATTGCCCGAGGAGCTTGGGCGAGCCGTCGCGCCCGCAATGCTCCATCGTGACCAGCACCTGCCTGGCGCCCACGGCCAGGTCCATCGCGCCGCCCACTGCGGGAATGGCGTCGGCGGCGTCGGTCTTCCAGTTGGCCAGGTCGCCCCGTTCCGACACCTGGAAGGCGCCCAGCACGGCGTAGTCCAGATGGCCGCCGCGCATCATGGCGAAGGACACGGTGTGCTCGGTGATCGACGCGCCCTCCCGCAGCGTGACCGGCTGGCGGCTGGCGTTGATCAGGTCCGTGTCCACGTCCTCGCCGCTGGCGGCGGGGCCCATGCCCAGGATGCCGTTCTCGCTGTGCAGCAGGATGTCCTTGTCGGACGGAAGATAGTCGCCCACCAGCGTCGGCATGCCGATGCCGAGGTTGACGATGGAACCGTCCGGGATGTCGCCGGCCAGCAGTTGCGCGACCTGCTGCCGGGTCAAGCCTGTGGGTCGTTGCATGTCAGGCCTCCACCCGCACGACGGATTTCACGAAGATGCCCTGCGTCATGACCTGCTCAGGCGCAAAGGCGCCCAGCGGCACTATCTCGTCGACCTGGGCGATGGCGTGGCCCGCCGCCATGCACATCACCGGGTTGAAATTGCGCGCGGCGTGCCGGTACATCAGATTGCCCCAGCGGTCGCCCAGATGCGCGCGGATCAGCGCGTAGTCGCCGCGCAGCGGCCGTTCCAGCACATAGCCCACGCCGTCGATGATTTCCTGGCGGCGGCCTTCGGCCAGCTCGGTGCCGTAGCCGGTCGGCGTGTAGAACGGCCCCAGCCCCGCGCCCGCGGCCCGCAGGCGTTCGGCCAGGGTGCCCTGCGGCACGCATTCCAGTTCCACCTCGCCGGCGCGGTAGGCGCGCGCGAAGGCTTCGGAATTGGGCGGACGCGGATGCGAGCAAACGATCTTGCGCACTTGCTTGCGGATCAGCAGCGCGGCGATGCCGCGCTCGAAGGTGCCGGCGTTGTTCGAGATGATGGTGAGATCGCGCCGCCCCAGATCCGCCAGGCAATGCAGTAATTCGTAGGGCACGCCCGCCTCGCCGAAGCCGCCCACCAGCACCGAAGCGCCATCCGGGATCACCGCCACGGCCTCGGCCATGGATGCTTGAATCTTGTCGATCACTTATTGCTCCCGCGCCAATCCGGCCGCATCCACGATCTGCTTCCAGCGGCCGCGCTCCTGGTCGATGAAGACCGAGAATTCGGCCGGGGTGTTGCCGCCCGCCTGCCCGCCCATGGCCTTGAAGCGGTCGCGGATGTCGGGGCTTCGCACGACGTCGCGGGTAGCGGCGTAGAGTTTGTCGATGACGTCCTTCGGCGTGCCGGCCGGCGCGACCAGGCCGAACCAGGCGGTGACCACCATGTCCTTCACGCCGGCCTCGGCCATGGTGGGCACGTCCGGCAGCTCCGCCAGGCGTTTGTCGCTGGTGACGGCCAGCGCGCGCAGCTTGCCGGACTGGATGTACGGCATGGAGCTGGGCAGGTTGTCGATCATGAAGGTGAACTGCTGGCCCAGCAGCGCGGCCACGGCGGGCCCCGCGCCCTTGTAGGGCACGTGCGTGCCGGAGATGCCGGCGCGCTGCTTGAAGAGTTCGGCCGACAAATGCGGCGACTGGCCCGCGCCCGAGCTGCCGAAGGACACCTTGGACGGATCCCGCCGCGCTTCCGCCCGCAGGTCCGCCACGGTGCGCGCCGGCGAGGCTTCGTTCACCACCAGCACATTGGGCACCGAGATCACCAGCGTGACCGGCGCGAAGTCGGACGGCTTGTAGGGCAGCGTCTTGTACAGCGCGTAGTTGATCGCGTTGGGGCCGATATTGCCCATCAGCAGGGTGTAGCCGTCGGGCTTGGCCCGCGCCAGCGCCTGCGCGCCGATGATGCCGGCCGCGCCCGCGCGGTTTTCCACGATGACCTGCTGGCCCAGCCTGGCGGACAGCTTGTCCGCGATCAGGCGCGCGGAGATATCGGTGGTGCCCCCCGGAGCGGCGGGGATGAGGAGCGTAATGGGCCTTTCGGGCCAGGCGGCCTGGGCCGCGTTCGACAGGGCGAACGCGATCGCGCCGGCGGTCAGCCAACGTCGCGGATGCAACATGCTTGTCTCCCTTCGCGACCATCGTCGTGGTCGGTCTGGAGCCAAGTATGTACCCCGGCCCGCGCCATGCCTATTCTGGAAAATGGAGGACTGCGTTCGCCCGGGCCGAAGAGCGCCCCTACTTTCCCAGCGACAGTATTTCGTTGGCGTTGACGATGGCGCCCGCGATCTCCTCGGTGGTGACGCGCTTGTTCATGGCCTGCTCCCGGATCAGGTCGTAGGCCTGGCCTTCGGTGACGTTGCGCGTGCGCATGAGGATGCTCTTGGCCTCCGCGATGCGGCGCACGCCCAGCAGCTTGCCTTCGAGCTTGCGCAGGCGGCGGGCATGCGACTTGATGTCGTCGTAGACCTGCCGCGCCACCACCAGGGAAGACAGCAGCCCGAACGAGCGCACCGGCGAAGGCAGGACCGCCTTGGCGCCGATGCGCAGCACCGCTTCGACGATGGTGGGGTTTTCGTAGGTCACGATGGCGATGACCATGGGCGCGTCTTCGCTCTTGGCCCATTCGAAGCCCAGGTCGATCACGTCGGGACGCACCGCCAGGAATACCGCGTCCAGCCCTTCGGGCAGGGTCGGCGCCGGCGGCCAGAAGGTCTGCACCTGACAGCCGATCCGCTGAAGCTGCTGCGTCAACTGGCGGCCGTCGGCATCGTCGGGATGATAGACGGCGATCCGCAGCGTGCGCAGGTCCTTGAGCAGGGAAGGCGTCGCGCGCACCGCGCGCTGGCGGCTGACGGTTTCGCCCATCAGATCTCCAGCGAACTCAAGGTGGCCGTCCAGTCGCCGAGCGAATGCGTGACCAGGTACGGATCGGGATGCACGGGCCGGGTGGCCTCGCGCACGATGGTGAACTGGCCCTTGGCGTTGACCCGGCCGACGCGGGGATACAGGCAGGTGTGGTGGTTGGTGGGATCGATGCGCACGCGGCCCTGGGGCGCCTGGAATTCGCTTTGCAGCACGCGCGGCAGGATTTGCGCGATCTCGTCGGTGCCGGTGTCGCGGAAGGCGTTGGCGAAGATGTGCATCTGGAAATACGCCGCCTCCCAGCACAGGTTGGGCACGCAATCGTGGCCGAAGCGCCGGCGCAGCCGCTCTAGGCAGCGCCGGTTGATGTCGGAATCGATCGACTGGAAGTACGGCGCGGACGTGAAATGCCCGGCCGCCACCTCGGGCTCCATCTGCGAGATCTCGGCCTCGGACGTCGTGAGGCTGGCGATGGGCATGGTCTTGGGGTCGAAGCCGGCGTCCGCGTAGGCGCGGTACAGGCAGGCCGTGGAATTGCCCACCACGGTAGAGAAGATGAAGTCCGGCCGCTTGTTGCGGATGTCGTCCAGGATCTCGCGGTAGTCGCGTTCGGTCGCGGTCAGCGGCACGTAGCGCTCGCCCAGCTTGGCGCTGTCCTGGCGCTGCAGCACCAGTTCTCCCATGATGCGGTTGGATTCATAGGGGTAGATGTAGTCCGATCCGATCAGGTAGACCCGGGCGCCGAAGTTGGCGGTCATGAACTCCGCCAGTTGCACGCTGTTCTGGTTGGGCGCGGCGCCGGTGTAGATGATGTTGTTGGAAAACTCGAACCCTTCGTAGAGCGTCGGGTAGAACAGCAGGCGGTTCCATTTTTCGACCACCGGCAGCACCGCCTTGCGGCTGCTGGACATATAGCAGCCGAAAATGACGTTCACCCGGTCCTGCGTGATCAACCGTTCCGCCAGCACGCTGTAGGTGGCCGGGTCGGATCGGGGGTCATAGCGCACCGGCACGATCTCCCGGCCGTCGACACCGCCCCCCTCGTTGATTTCGTCGATGGCCAGCAGCGTGCCATGCAGTTGGGAACGGCCGATGGTCGATGTGGCCCCCGTTTCAGAGAACAACACGCCTACGCGGATAGGATCTTTGTTTGCCATGATCGAGACGCCCGCTGGCGCGGGAATCCATCCTTTGTCGAGGTCATCAGTTTCAGCACAGGCGCAGGCGGCGTCAACACGTGGATTCCTGGGGTCGTCACAAGGTCGCCCGGGCGTAGGCGCGGACCAGCGCCGCCGGCAGCGCCGCCGGGTTCGTCACGATCCGGTAGTCGCGAAAGCCGAACATGGCCCGCAACTGCGGCTCGGCCCTGGCGTCCAGCGCCACGCAATGCACCCGCAGCCCCCGGCGCCGCAGCTCCAGCACCGCCTCGCGCGCGTCGTCCATCAGGTAGCGCGGATCGTGCGCGTCCACGTCCGACGGTTCGCCGTCGGTCACGACGATGATGGCCCGGCGTTCTCCCGGCGCGCGCAGCGCCAGCGCGCCGGCATGCCGCAGCGCCGCGCCCAGGCGCGTCGAGTAGCGGGCCTGGGCCGCGCCGATGCGGTCCGGCGCCTGCGGGCCGCCGGCGTCCAGCAGACGGTAGTAGTACACCGCCGCCCGGGTATCCGAGCAGAATCCGTGCACGGCGATCCGGTCGCCCTCGCCCGACACGGCCCGCGCCAGCAGCAGCGCCGCCTGCTTCTCCAGGTCCAGCACCGTCGTCCCCGCCTCGGGCGCCGCATCGTTGGCGGATGCCGACAGGTCCAGCAGCACCAGCGTGCTGCAGGCGCAGGGCTGGCTGCCCGGCCGCATGAAAAAGCGGGCGTCCGGCGCCAGGTCCAGGCGCCGGTCGATCAGGACCTCGATCGCCGCGTTCAGGTCGATGTCGTCCCCTTCCCATTGCCGTCTCAGGCGCCGCGCGCGGCTCAGGCGGCGCGACCGCGGCAGGGCCAGGCGCTGCGCGCGGCCGGCTGGCGCGGCGGGCGCGGCGCCGTTCCAGGCGGGCAGCTTCTCGATCACGGTGCACCAGTCGGGCCGGCTGCGGCCCAGCCTGTAGTCCCATTCGGGATAGCGATAGCGTCCCAGTTCCGTTTCGGAGGCGGCATCCTGAAGGTCGCCTTTCCCCCCGGGCGCCGCGGCCGCGCCCTGCGCGCCCAGGGCAAGCTCGGGCGGCGGCTCGGCCGCGTCGCCGTAGTCCCACAGGTACGCGTTGTCGTCGCGGTAGGGCACGGGCACGGCGTATTGTTGCGGGTTGAAGCGCACCCGCATCTGCCCCAGGTCGTTGGCCAGCACCGACGCCAGGCGCCGGAAGGCCGCCGCGTCGCGCAGGTCCGGCGCCTGCGCCTCGAACAGCGTCCGCGCCTTGTTCACCCAATGGTTGTCGTCGCGCAGGCCGGGATCCATCAGCAGGCGGCTCATGCGCTGGATCAGCGCCGCGAACCCCAGGTCGTCCGGATCGGGCGGCGGCGGCACGAACGGCAGGAACCAGCGGCGCACGCCCGGATACTCGGCCGCCAGCAGGCGCTCCACCCGCGCGTCCTCGATGGCCGACACGACCGCCACGCCCATCGGCTTCAGGCTCAGGACGGGCTGCGCGGCCGGCGAATAGCGCAGGTGGGCCGCCGCGTGCGCCACCGCCGCGCGGTACAGCGCCCGCCGGTCGGCGCCGTCCAGCACGGTATAGCTGTCCGGAACCAGCAGGTGCGAGGGCGCCAGGACGGGACGCGACGGCGGGCCGTCCAGCGCCGCCCGGCGCAAGGGTTCCACCGCCAGCCCCCGGCCCGACAGGCCGCACAGCAGCCACGACAGGCTGGCCTGCGCGGCCTCCAGGTCCTGCGCGCCCGCCTCGCCGTGCAAGGCCTCGCGGGCGTAGGCATCGCGCAGTTCGAAGTAGGCGCGCTGCAGGGCGGGCTGGCGCTCGTATCGCCGCAGGCCCGCCAATATCCAGCGTCCCAGCCCCCCGGCCGTGAGCCGCGCCATCAACTGGTCCAGCCGGTCGGCCACGGCCTGGGCACATTCGGGATCCTCGCCGCGCAGGGCCTCGATCCAGCGCCGCGCCTCGGCGGCCTGGTCCTCGCCGCCGCGCGCGCCCAGTCGCCGCAGCTTGTCGGCCAGCGTCTCCGCCAGGCGCCTTCCGGCGCCCGCTCCCTCCCCCGCGGACAGGACGGCTCGCATGTTCATTCCAGATGGGCGTCGATGATCGCCCGCAAGGCCGCCGCCATGTCGGGATCGTCGGTCAGCGCGCGGGTCATGGTCATGTCGCAGCTATCGGCGGGGCTGACGCCGTCGCGGATGAGGATGCCGGCATAGATCAGCATGCGGGTGGACACGCCTTCGTCCAATCCGTGGCGCTTGAGTTCGCGCGAACTGTGCGCGATGCGCACCAGCCGTTGCGCCAGCCCGGCGTCGATGCCGGCCTCGTGCGCCACGACCCCGGCTTCGAGCGCCGCGTCCGGATAATCGAAATCCAGGGCGACGAAGCGCTGCCGCGTGGACGGCTTGAGATCCTTGGCGCTGCTCTGGTAGCCGGGGTTGTAGGACACCACCAACTGGAAGTCCGGATGCGCCCGCACCACCTCGCCCTTCTTGTCCAGCGGCAGGATGCGCCGCGCGTCGGTCAGCGGATGAATGACCACCGTCGTGTCCTGGCGAGCCTCGACGACCTCGTCCAGGTAACAGATGCCGCCGTGGCGCACGGCCAGCGTCAGCGGGCCGTCGTGCCAGGCGGTGCCGGCGGCGTCCAGCAGGTAGCGGCCCACGAGGTCGGAGGCCGTCATGTCTTCGTTGCACGCCAGCGTGACCAGCGGACGGCCCAGCCTCCAGGCCATGTACTCCACGAACCGCGTCTTGCCGCAGCCGGTGGGGCCCTTCAGGATCATCGGCAGCCGGTGCGCGTAGGCGTGTTCGTACAGCGCGGTTTCCCGGCCGGTGGGACGGTAGAACGGTTCTTGCGCAATCCGGTAGGTATCGAGCGGAGACGGCACGGGTCACTCCTCGGAAAGCGTCCGGCCGGCGCGGGGCGCGGCCGGACGGGACGGGTGGCAAACGCGCCTAGCGGTGCTTGGACGCCTCGTTGGGGATGCCGTCCACCGGGCATTCCGGCGTTCCCACCGTGGACCGCGTGAAGGATTCGACCATCTTGCGCGTGCCCTCCGGGTCGTTGATCCAGTTCGCGTAGAAGTTGTACGGGCAGGCCGCGACGCCGGTGGCCTCCTCGCCGGAGTTGATCTTGCCGGTGTACCCGCGGTGGACCAGCTTGAACAGATGGTTCTGCGACTGCATGTTCTTGCGCGCGTCGCGGATGAGGCTGGTCGACAGTTCGGCGTACTGCACGCCCATGTCTTCCTCGCCGCATTCGCCCAGCGTGCGGCCGTCGAAGCCGATGATGGCCGAATGGCCGAAGTAGGAATAGACGCCGTCGAAACCCGCCGCGTTGGCCACCGCCACATAGACGTTGTTCATCCAGGCCATGGCCTTGGACACCATCACCTGCTGGTCCTTGGCCGGGTACATATAGCCCTGGCAGCGGATGATCAGTTCCGCCCCCCGCATCGCGCAGTCGCGCCAGATTTCCGGATAGTTGCCGTCGTCGCAGATGATGAGGCTGATCTTCATGCCCTTGGGGCCTTCGGACACATAGGTGCAATCGCCCGGATACCAGCCCTCGATGGGAACCCACGGCATGATCTTGCGGTACTTCTGCACGATCTCGCCCTTGTTGTTCATGAGGATGAGCGTGTTGTAGGGCGCCTTGTTCGGATGTTCCTCGTGGCGCTCGCCGGTCAGCGAGAACACGCCCCACACATTGGCCTTGCGGCAGGCCTCGGCGAACACCGCCGTCTCCTCGCCGGGAATGGCCGACGCGGTCTCGTACATTTCCTTGGCGTCGTACATGATGCCGTGGGTGGAATACTCGGGGAAGATGACCAGGTCCATGCCGGGTAGGCCGCGCTTCATGCCCACGACCATGTCGGCGATCTTGCGGGCGTTCTCCATCACCTCCGCCCGGGTGTGCAGCCGCGGCATCTTGTAGTTCACCACCGCCACCCCCACGCAATCGTTGCTGCTGGAGATATCTCCGTGTCTCATGGCAATGCTCCTCGTTGGTTGACGGTCATACCGTCAGGAAAGATCTGACTTTGTCCTGGTCCAGGCTCGCCCGGCACGCCTCGTGCACGATGCGGCCGCGGTCGATCACCAGGAACCGGTCGGCCAGGTCCAGCGCGAAGCCCAGCATTTGCTCCGACACGACGATGGCGAAGCCGCGTTCCTCCCGCAACGCGTTCAGGACCCGGGCGATGTCCTTGATGATGGAAGGCTGGATCCCCTCGGTCGGCTCGTCCAGGATCAGCACGCGCGGATTCGAGATGAGCGCCCGGGCGATCGCCAACTGCTGCTGCTGTCCGCCGGACAGGTTGCCGCCCTTGCGCCGGCGCATTTCCTGCAGCACCGGAAAAAAGCGGTACAGATATTCCGGCACGGCCTTGAGCCCGCTGCGCTCGGCGCCGGTCAGGATGTTCTGCTCGACGGTCAGGAATGGGAAGATCATCCGGCCCTGCGGCACGAAGGCCAGCCCGTGGCGCACGCGACGGTGGCTCTCCATGCCCGCCAGTTCGACGCCGTCCAGGCGGATGCTGCCCGAGCCCGACGGCAACATGCCGATCAGCGCCTTGAGCAAGGTGGTCTTGCCCATGCCGTTGCGGCCCATGATGGCCACCGATTCCTTGGGCGCCACGTCGAAGCACACGTCGTGCACGACCTGGGATTCCCCGTAACTCACGTTCAGCTTGTCGATCCGGAACACGGCGCATCCCTCCTTTCAGTGGCCCAGGTAAACGTCCAGCACGCGCGGATCCGCCTGCACCTCGGCCACCGTGCCCTCGCTCAGCAGGCGGCCCTGGTGCAGCACGGTGACCTTGTGGGCGATGCGCTTGACGAAATCCATGTCGTGCTCGATGACCACCACCGATTTGCCGCGCGAAATGCGCGCCAGCAGCTCCGCGGTCTGTTCCCGCTCGCGCGGGCTCATGCCCGCCACGGGTTCGTCCAGCAACAGCAGTTGCGGGTTCTGCATCAGCAGCATGCCGATCTCCAGCCATTGTTTCTGCCCGTGGCTCAGCCGGCCCGCCTTCTCCGCCAGCCGGTCCGCCAGGAAGACCTGCTCCGCCATGGCCTGGATGCGTTCGCGGATCTCCGCCGTGCGGCGGAACCGCAGGGACCGGACCACCCCGTGCGCGTTCGGCAGCGAGATCTCGAAGTTCTCCAGCACCGTCAGGTCCTCGTAGACCGACGGCGTCTGGAACTTGCGCCCGACGCCGGCCCGCACGATGTCGAATTCCGCCATCCGCACCAGGTCGCGACCCTGGAACATCACGCGCCCCGACGAGGGCCGCGTCTTGCCGCAGATGATGTCCAGGAGCGTGGTCTTGCCCGCGCCGTTCGGCCCGATGATGACCCGCAGCTCGTCCTGCGCCACGCGCAGGCTCAGGCCGTCCACGGCCCGGAAGCCGTCGAACGAGACCGTCAGGTCCTCGACGCTCAGGATGGCGCCGGGCGCCGGGCGGTCGCTGCTCATGTCCATGCTGGCGGACTCCTGCAGGTCCAGGGCGGCGCTCATCGCGCGCTCCCCGCGGCGCGGCGCGCCTGAATCTGGCCGAATACCCCCGCCAGGCCGTTGGGCATCGCCACGACCACCACGATGAAGATCGCGCCGAGGAAATAGAGCCACACTTCGGGAAAGGTCTCGGACAGGTAGGACTTGAGAAAACCGATCAGCAGGGCGCCGACCACGGCGCCGGGGATCGACAGCCGGCCGCCGACCGCCGCGTAGATCACCATTTCGATCGAGGCCACCACCCCGATGGCGCCCGGGGAGATCAAGCCCACCTGCAAGGTGAAGAAGGCGCCGCCGATGGAGGACAGGACCGCCGCCGCGCAGAACACGCAGGCCTTCACGTGCGCGGTGTCGTAGCCAGAAAAGCGCACGCGGTCCTCGCGGTCGCGGATGGCGATCAGGATCTTGCCCAGCCGGCTGCGCACGACCGCCAGCGCCGCCAGCATCGCCACCGTCAACGCGCCGGCCTCCACGAAATAAAGCACCAGCTTGCCGTCGTCGCCGACAATGTCCCAGCCCAGCAGCGTGCGGAAATCAGTGATGCCGTTGGCGCCGCCCGTGTCGCCCTGCTGACCGACGATCAGCACGGTCAGCGTCATCGCCAGGGCCAGCGTCACAATGGCGAAATACACGCCGCTGACCCGCTTGCGGAAGATCGCCAGCGAAAAGAGATAGGCGGCCAGGCCGGGCAGGGCCACGATCAGCAGCACGGTCAGCGTCAGGGAGTGGAACGGCTGCCACCACACCGGCAGGCTGTCCACGCTGCTCCAGACCATGAAGTCGGGCAGTTCCGGCGCGGACGCCTCCAGCTTCAGGAACATGGCCATCATGTAGCCGCCCAGTCCGAAGAAAATGCCCTGCCCCAGACTCAGCACGCCGCTGTAGCCCCAGGTCAGCACGATGCCGATCGCCACAAAGGCGAACGCCATGTATTTCCCGACCAGGTTGAGCCGGAACGGGTCCAGCGACAGGGGCAGCACGGCCAGGACCAGCACCGCGACCAGCAGGATCGCGATTTCCTCGGTTTTCCGGTGTAGAGCCTTCATCGCGTCACCCCCGGGTCTTGTTGGCGAACAGCCCGTTCGGGCGGAAGTAGAGAACCAGGATCACCAGCACCAGGATCGTGACCTTGGCCATGGAGCCGCTCATCAGGTATTCCAGCGTGGTCTGCGACTGCGCGATGGCCAGTCCGGAGAACGCCGTTCCCAGCAGGCTCTGCACGCCGCCGAACACCACCACGATGAACGAATCGACGATGTAGAGCTGGCCCGTTCCCGGGTTGGTCGATCCGATCATCGTGAAGACACAGCCGGCGATGCCCGCCAGGCCCGAACCCAGCGCGAACGTCAACGCGTCCACGCGCCGCGTGTTGATCCCCACGGCGCCCGCCATCGCCCGGTTCTGCGTCACGGCGCGCACCCGCAGCCCCCAGGCGCTGCGGTAGAGCAGCAGGTACACGCCCACCGCCACCAGCAGCGTCAGGCCCAGGATGAAGATGCGGTTCAGCGGGAACTGCAAATCGGGGGTGGGCTCCCACGCCCCGCTGAGCCACGACGCCAGCGGCACGCTGACCTCCTGCGCGCCGAACACCGAACGGTAGGTCTGCTGCAGGATCAGGCTCAGCCCCCAGGTTGCGAGCAGCGTGTCCAGCGGACGGTTGTAGAACCAGCGAATGAACCCGCGCTCCAGCAGATAGCCGAACGCGAACGCGGCCAGGAACGCCAGCGGAATGGCCGCGAACAGGTACACGTCCATCCACCCCGGCGCCCAGCGCTGGAACGCCACCGAGACCAGGTAGGTCGTATACGCGCCCATGGCCATCAGTTCGCCGTGCGCCATGTTGATGACGCCCATCAGGCCGAACACGACGGCCAGGCCGATCGCCATCAGCAGGAGAATGCTGAACAGGCTGATCCCGTTGAAAAGCTGCATTGCGGCGATGTCGAGGTTCATGGTCACGTTCCAGGCTGCGCCGGCGGCGTCGCCGCCGGCCGTTGGCTTGCGAACATCCGCAGGCGGTCCGCTACAGCTTCGGGAAGGGATTGGGTTCGATCAGGTCCGCGGATTCCCAGACGATGTCGAACTGCCCATCGGGCCGGGCGCGGCCCACCCGCACCTTCTTCCAGACGTGGTGGTTCTTCTCGTGCACGCGCACGGTGCCCTCGGGCGCCTCCAGCGTCAGGCCGGCGGAGGCCGCGATGACCTTGTCCGGATCGAACGAGCCGGCCTTCTCCACCCCCAGCTTCCACAGGTGGACGCTGTTGTAGGCGACCTCCATCGGGTCGCCGATGACGCGGTCCTGCCCGTACTTCGCCTTGAAGGCCTTGACGAACTTCTCGTTGGCCGGATTCTGCAGGCTCTGGAAGTAGCCCATGCAGGCGTAGTAGCCCGCCGCATTGTCCTTGCCGATGCCTTCGATCTCGTTCTCGGACACCACCGTGGACAGCAGCACGACGCGCGTGCCGTCCAGGCCGGCGGCGCGCAACTGCTTGTAGAACGCCACGTTCGAGCCGCCGACCACCGTGCTGTAGATGCACTCCGGCTTGGCCGCCTTGATCTTGTTGATGATGGAAGAGAATTCGGTATGCCCAAGCGGCGCATATTCCTCGCCCACCACCTTCGCGCCCATGTGCGCGATGGCCGGCTTGGCGATCTTGTTGCAGGTGCGGGGATAGATGTAGTCCGACCCCACCAGGAAGAAAGTCTTGCCCTTTTCCCGCGCCATCCATTCCACCGCCGCGATCACCGACTGGGTGGCTTCCTGGGACGGATAGAACACCCGGGCGTCCTGCTCCTGGCCCTCGTAGTAAGTGGGGTAGTACAGCAGGCCCTTGCTGCGCGACAGCACCGGCAGCAGGGCCTTGCGCGAGGCCGAGGTGTAGCAGCCGACGATGGCCGCGACCTTGTCCCGGTCCAGCAGCTTGCGCGCCTTTTCGGCGAACACGGCGTTCTCACTGGCGCCGTCCTCGACCACCGGCTCGATCTTCCTGCCCATCACGCCGCCCGCGGCGTTGATTTCCTCGATCGCCAGTTTCTCCGCGTCCACCAGCGACGCCTCGGCGATGGCGATGGTGCCGGACAGGGAATGCAGCAAGCCCAGTTTGACGGTGTCTTGGGCAAAAGCCTGGCGGGGCAATGCTGCCATCCCCGACGCGGCGCTCAGTAGGACCATGGAGCCGCTGTGCTGCAGAAAGCGGCGGCGGTTGTATTCGCTCATCGTTGCGCTCCTGTGCGTTTCTGAAGGCAAGCCTCCGGCCAGGGCTTGCACGCAAGCCCAGAGCTGCCCGGGATTGGGCAGGCGCCTTTGCCGACCACATCACGACGACAGCCGTCCGACCGCTGCGCCATCGTTTCTCCGGGCAAAGCTCCGCCCACGGCGCATCGAAGCGCCATTCGAAGAAAAGCGATGGACAAACGGAAAACGAAAAGGCCCGAGCCGGATATTCCGGCTCGGGCCTTTTTGCCCTACGCCTGACTGGCAACACTGGCAGTCGGCGAAAATTTGAAGACGAACTTGCGTCTGGAAGGCATTCTGAAGAAGCGTGCCGCGCTATGCCATGCGTATTTTCCCTTATCGGGCCTTCCGTCCGCGCGACGCTCAGGGCAAACGGCGGATCACGCTGTTGGCATACATCGGGCCCTGCACATGATGGCCCGTCACCACGTTGGTCTGGTAGCGCTGCACCACGCCTTCCAGCGACCGCGGGTCCAGCACGGCCCGCATGGTCGCGAAGCCCGCGGAATCGACGCGCTCGGGCGCCTGCCCCTCGGGATAGAGGCGCCGCTTGCCTTCCTCCATCGGCGCCTGCAGCACGCCGCCGCTGGCGGTCAGGTCCAGCACCAGCTTGCCGCCGCGCGTCCGGGCCGAGCCGTAGGCGCCGAGTTCGGCGTCGTCCAGCAGCAGGCTGCCGGTCAGCGCATAGTCGCCCGACGGCAGCGGCTGCACATACAGGCGCAGCGTGTAGGGCGGTTCGCCGTTGCGGTCGTCGACCGACCACCGGTACTCGCCGGCCGCCCAGCCGGCGGCGCTGGCGGACGGCGCGGCGGGCGCCGCGGCCTGCGCGGCCCCG
>NZ_UFQC01000062.1 GCF_900496975.1 Achromobacter veterisilvae | reverse complement strand
GGTGCCATCCAGCATCTGGCCGGCATGAAGGATTCCAAGGTCATCGTCGCCATCAACAAGGATCCGGAAGCCCCGATTTTCGGCGTGGCCGATTATGGCCTCGTGGGCGATCTGTTCCAGGTCGTGCCCGAACTGGCCAACGCTCTGTAAGCTTTCCGAAGCCTGCTTTGCCCAAAGCCCGCCAGCGTTCTCGCTGGCGGGCTTTTCCGTTTTGGCGGCAAGCGTTCGGCGTCGTTGGATTCCGATACTACAAATCTTTTGATTTATCGAAAGATTCTGATAATGTGTTTCGCGCGCAGCTCAATTCGCGCAAGTGCTTGACCTGGACAGAACGAAGGAGATTCGGGATGGAATGGTTCTTTGACACTCTGCGAAAATATCCGGAACTCGCGATATTCCTAACCTTGGGCTTGGGATATTGGATAGGCGCTAAGAAAATATTCGGGTTCAATCTGGGCGCGGTCACCGGCACCTTGCTGGTGGGCGTGCTGGTAGGGCAACTGGGCATCACGATCGCCCCCATCGTCAAGCAGGTCTTCTTCCTGCTTTTTCTTTTTGGCCTCGGCTACGGCGTCGGGCCTCAATTCTTCCGCGGCATGAAAAGCGACGGCCTTCCCCAGGTCATCTTCGCGGTCATCATTTGCGTAATCTGCCTGCTGGTCACATGGGGCACGGCGGTCGCCTTCGGCTTTGACGCCGGCACCGGGGCGGGCCTGCTGTCCGGCGCGCAGACCATTTCCGCGGTGATGGGGGTGGCGACGGACACGATCAACGGCTTGAACGTCGACGCGGCGACCAAGAAGCAATGGATCGATAGCATCCCGGTGGCCTACGCGGTCTGCTACATCTTCGGCACCGTGGGCAGCGCCTGGATCCTGGCTTCGCTGGGTCCGAAGCTGATGCGCGTGGACATCGTGAAAGAGTGCCAGGAGTACGAAGCCAAGATGTCCGGCGGCGCCGACTCCATGGAGCTCTCGGGCTACCGCAAGTTCACGGCCCGCGCCTACAAGCTGGATCGCCCCGAGTTCGTGGGCAAGACGGTGGGAGAGCTGGAATCCCGCTTCGTCGAGGCCCGGGTCTTCGTGGAGCGCATCCGCCGCGGCGACCAGATCGTGGACAGCGATTCCAAGACCGTGCTGCAGGCCGGCGACGTCCTCGGGGTGACCGGCAGGCATGACGCCCTGGTCCTTCAGGCGCCGGGCCTCATCGGCAGCGAGGTCGAGGACCGGGACGTGATCAACCTGCCCGCCGAGATCGTCGAGGTGGTGCTGACCAACAAGAACCTGGCCGGCAAGACCGTCCAGGAAATCGCCCAGAGCGACAAGGTGCGCGAACTGGGCCGCGGCGTCTTCCTGCGCAAGGTCGTGCGCGGCGGCCACGAAATGCCGGTCAACTGGGGCCTGAAACTGGACCGCGGCGACCGGCTGTTCGTGCTGGGCGCCAAGCGCGACGTGGAGCGGGTGGTCGGCAAGGTCGGCTACGTGGACCGCGCCACCGACCAGACCGACATGGTGTTCGTGGGCTTCGGCATCCTGCTGGGCGGCCTGTTCGGCTCCCTGGTGCTGACCGTGGGCGGGATCCCCATCACGCTGTCGACCTCCGGCGGTTCGCTGATCTCCGGCTTGATCTTCGGCTACCTGCGTTCCGTGCATCCCACCTTCGGGCGCGTGCCGGAGCCGGTGCACTGGTTCCTGACGTCCGTCGGGCTGACCGCCTTCGTGGCGGTGGTCGGCATCTCGTCCGGGCCGGGCTTCGTGCAGGGCTTCCAGCAATTGGGAGCGAAGCTCTTCGTCGCGGGCATCATTGCCACCAGCGTGCCCATGATCCTGGGCGTGTACATCGCCCGCTACGTTTTCAAGTTCCACCCCGCCATTGCGCTGGGCGTCTGCGCAGGCGCCCGGACCACCACGGCCGCCATCGGGCAGATCACCGAAACGGCCAAGAGCCAGGTGCCCGCCCTGGGCTACACAGTGCCTTACGCGATCGGCAACACCCTGCTCATCATCTGGGGGATCGTCATCGTTTTGCTCATGACCTAGCGGGACATCCGCGGGCCGGCGGCCCGCGGGCAGCACAAGAAGGGCGGCGGGCGCACCCGCTCGCGCCCCGGCAAGCGCCTGTCACAACGCAAACCAGGAGTACTGAACAATGGCTTCCACCGCGCCTCTCACCATCAGCCTGGCCTCGGCCCTGAAAACGACCCGCTCGCGCCAGCGCGACCTCGAGCAGTTGTCCCCCTTCGAACTGAAGGACTACCTGATCACGCTGGCCAAGGACAACCAGCAGACCGCCGCGCTGACCATGCTGAACGCCGGCCGGGGCAATCCGAACTGGATCGCCACCGAGCCCCGCGACGCGTTTTTCCTGCTGGGCCAGTTCGCGATGAAAGAGGCGCGCCGGGTGCGCGATGAAGTCATCCTGGCGGGGATGCCGCCCAAGAAGGGCTGCGCCGACCGCCTGCGAAAATTCCTGTCCAAGCACAAGGGCGACGACGGCTACGACTTTCTCCTGGGCGTGCTGGAATACGGCGTGAAGATCAAGGGATTCGATCCCGACGCCTGGATCCACGAACTGACCGACAGCATCATCGGCGACAACTATCCCGTGCCGCCGCGCGCGCTGGTCCATATCGAACAGATCCTGCACGACTACCTGATCAAGGAAATGTGCGACGGCCGCCCGCCCAAGGGCAAGTTCGACCTGTTCCCGGTCGAGGGCGGCACCGCGGCCATGTGCTACATCTTCGATTCGCTGATGCAGAACGGCTTGCTGAAGCAGGGCGACACCATCGCCCTGTTCCTGCCGACCTTCACGCCCTACATCGAGATCGCGCACCTGGAGCGCTTCCAGTTCAAGATCGTGGCCATCAACGCCGACAGCCTGCGGGCCGACGGCACGCACGATTGGCACTATCCCGCGTCCGAAATCGCCAAGCTGGAGAACCCCAGGATCAAGCTGGCGGTCACGGTGAATCCCAGCAATCCGCCGTCCGTGGCGTTCAATCCGGTGGAAATGAAGCAGATCGTGCGCCTGATCCGCAAGAATCCGGACCTGGTGCTGGTGACGGACGACGTATACGGCACCTTCGTGCCGAATTTCCGTTCGCTGATGGCCGAGGTGCCGCACAACACGATTTGCGTGTATTCGTTCTCGAAGAATTTCGGCTGCACGGGCTGGCGCCTCGGGGTGATCGCGACCCACGAGACCAACACGATGGACCGCCGCATCGCCGAGCTGCCGGCGTCGTGGAAGAGGCGCCTGAACAAGCGCTATGGCGCCATGACGATGGAGCCCGAGAAGCTCAAGTTCATCGACCGGATGGTCGCCGACAGCCGGAACGTGGCGCTGAACCACACGGCGGGCCTGTCCCTGCCGCAGCAGGTGCAGATGGGCTTTTTCGCCTTGTCGCACTTGCTGGACCTGAAGGACGCCTACAAGCACCTGACGATGAAGATCGTGCGCGGCCGGCGCGACGCCCTGTGGCGCGGCCTGGGCATTCCGCTGCCGCCGGAAGACCCGATGCGCGGCTGGTACTACGTGGAACTGGACTTCATGGTCTGGGCCAAGATCATGTACGGGGACGGCTTCTGCAAGTACATGACGTCCAACTACGAGCCTGTTGATTTCCTGTTCCGCCTGGCGGAAAAATCCGGCGTGGTGCTGATGGACGGCGGCGGCTTCGGCGGGCCGCCGTGGTCGATCCGGATTTCGCTGGCCAACCTGGACGACGGCGACTACGCCAAGATCGGCAAGTACATGGTCGAGGCCGCCACCGAGTACGTCGAGGCCTGGAAGCACTCCGAACTGGTGCGTTCGGGCCCGACCGCGGGCAAGGGCCAGAAGGTCAAGGCCTCGGCGGCCAAGCGGGCTGCGGGAAGCAGGAAAACCAGCGCCAGCGCGGCCCGGAAGGCGGTGAAGCAGGCGGTCGAGAAGGCGGACACGGCGGCCAAGTCCGCCAAGCCCGCCAGGAAGGCCGCGGCGCGCAAGTAGACGGCAACCTCAAGGGCGACATGACGACATGACTTGCTCGGTCGGGTTTTTCAATAGCGTACCCATCGCAGTGCTGTTCGTGACGGTGGGGTTGGGATACCTGATCGGCAAGCTCAAAGCCGGGCCGATCCAGTTGGGCGGCGTGTGCGGGACGCTCATCGTCGCCCTGCTGATCGGCCAGACGGGGTGCCAGATCCGCGGCGACCTGAAGGAAGTCGCGTTCGCCCTGTTCATTTTCGCGATGGGGTATTCGGGCGGCCCGCAGTTCTTCGCCAACCTGAACCGCTCCAGCCTGCGGTACATCGTGCTGCCCGTCATCGAAGCCTTGCTGGTGCTGACGATCGTGCTGGCCGCGGTGCCGCTGTTCGGCCTGGACGCGGGCACCGCCGCCGGGCTGGCGGCGGGCGCGGCAACCGAATCGGCGGTGGTGGGCACGGCGGCCGAGGCGCTCAAGCACCTGGGACTGGCGGATGCCGACGTCCAGCGCATGGAAGCCAACATCGCCACGGCCTATACGCTGACCTACCTGGTGGGGCTGATCAGCATCGTGTTCTTCACCAGCCAGGTCGCGCCGGCGCTGCTGCGCATCAACCTGCGCGAGGCGTCCAAGGCGCTGGAGGAAAAGCTGGGCGTGACGGCGGGCGAGAGCGAAGAGGCCAACATGCCCACGCTGCCGCGGCTCGTCGGACGCGCGCACGTCGTCAAGGATGCCGGCGCCTTGCGCGTGGCCGAGGTGGAGTCGCAGCTCGGCGGGCGCACCGTCATCAGCCGCATCCTGCGCAACGGCGAGGCGGTGGACGCCTCGCCCGACGACGTGCTGGCCGTGGGCGATATCGTGGTGCTGCTGGGAATGCGGCGCTTCGTGCTGCGCGCGGGCTCCCTGATCGGGCCCGAGATCCAGTTGCCCGAGGCGCATGCCGACGACCTGCAACTGAGCGAGCTGGCCGTCATCGTCAACCGGAAGGCCGTCAACGGCCATACGGTCGGCGAACTGGCCAGGCGGCCGCGCGCCCAGCGAGCGCGAGGCGTCTTCCTGCAGTCCCTCGTGCGGTCGGGCCATTCATTGCCGATCACGCCATCCACCGTCGTGCAGTACGGCGACCTGGTCACGCTGGTGGGCGCCGAGCCCGAACTGTCGGAAGCCGGCGCGGCGCTGGGCAACGAGCTGCGGCGCAGCGGCGTGACCGACCTGGTGTTCCTGGCCTTCGGCATCCTGGCCGGCCTCTTGATAGGCAGCCTGAGCGCGCGGCTCTGGGGCATTCCGGTATCGCTGGGCAGCGGGGGCGGGGCGCTCGTCAGCGGCCTGGTCTGCGGCTGGATCAACGCCAAGCGGCCCGCGCTGGGCCACATACCCGACCATGCGGTGCAGTTGCTGAAGGACCTGGGGCTGGCGATTTTCGTGGCTTGCGTCGGCTTGTCGGCGGGGCCGGAGGCCGTGTCTCTGATCCGCGAGCACGGCGCGGTGCTGCCGGTGATCGGCCTGCTGGTGTCGCTGGGGCCGGCCTGCCTGTCGCTCTGGCTGGGCCACAAGATCCTGAAGATAGAAGGCCCCTTGCTGGTGGGGGCGATCGCGGGCCAGCACGTCAGCACGCCCGCCATCAGCGCCATCCTGGGCGCCAGCGGCAGCTCGGTGCCGCTGCTCGGCTACACCGTGACGTATGCCATCGCCAACGTGCTGCTGCCGGTCCTGGGACCGATCATCGTGTCGTTGGCGCATCACTTGAGCTAGAGCAGCGTGCACCCCTGCCACGCCTGGTCGTTGATCAGGCGTTTTATTTCGTCCGTGCACATCGCGATGACCTGGCTTACCGCCGGCGAGGGAGGCAGGCTCTCGCTGGCGCATAGCACCAGTTCGCGCGAAAGCGCGGCGTCGAGCGCGTGCGCGACGATGGATCCTTCCGCGATTTCGGGCTGAGCGGCCGAGCTGGGCAGGATGGTGGCGGCCATCGCGCTGCGCACGGCGGGGATCAGGATGGCCGAGGTGCTGGCTTCGGCGAACAGATTGCAGGTCAGGCCGGCGGTCAGGAAAGCGTGGTCCAGGCGCGCGCGCAGCGTGTTGGGCAGGCTGGGCAGGACCAGCGGCAGCGCGGCGAAGTCCGCGATGGCCAGGGTGCGGCGCGGCAGCGCGACGCTGGCGTGGGCCAGCAGGAACAGGCTTTCCCGCAGCAGCGGCGTGCGCAGCAGGCCCTGCATGGGCTGCTGGTCCGGAGACAGGGAAAAATCGATGCGCCCTTGCAGGACCAGCTTGGTCAGGTCCGCGCTGGGCACGTCGACGATTTCCAGCACCACCGAGGGCAGCTCCGCCTTGACGCGGCGCATCAGCGGCAAAGCCAGCATGCGGGCGGTGCTGGAGGCCAGCCCGATCGACACCGTGCCGGTGACCTGGTCCGCCGTCTTCGACAGCAGGCTGCGGGTGCTGTCGACCTGGCGCAGGATGGTCTGCGCATGCCGGTACAGCAGCAGGCCTTCCGCCGTGGGCTGCACGCCTTTGGCGCCGCGCACCAGCAGCGCGACGCCCAGGTTTTCCTCCAGCAGGGACATCTGCTGGCTGAGCGCGGGTTGCGCCACGTGCAGGCTTTCCGCGGCGCGGGTCATGTTCTGCATTTCCACCACGCGGACGAAGTACTTGAGCTGACGCAGATTCATGGAATAAGAAAAACTTATTGGAGGATCGGAAAATAGTATTTTCTATGCTTCTGAGGCGCTGCCTAGAATGGGCCTCAACTCAGAAGAGGGTGACGGACATGAGCCTGCCATTGGCCGGACTGAAGGTGCTGGATCTGACTCGGGCGCTTTCCGGGCCTTTCTGCACAATGATTCTTGGGGATCTTGGCGCCGAGGTCGTCAAGGTGGAACCCATGCCGGCGGGCGAGATGGCGCGGCAATGGGGGCCTTTCGATGATGATATAAGTGTTTATTATCTTAGCGCCAACCGCAGCAAGCAAGGCATAGGCGTCGACTTCCGCAAACCGGAAGGGCTGGCGCTGCTGCGCAGGATGGCCCTGGCATCGGACATCGTGGTCGAGAACTTCAAGGTGGGCACGATGGACGCGATGGGCCTGGGGTACGCCTCGCTGGCCCAGGAGCATCCGGGCCTGATCCTGGCGTCGATTTCGGGCTTCGGCAGCAAGGGGCCGGCCCGCGACTGGGCCGGGTTCGACCAGGTGGCGCAAGGGTACTCCGGCTTCATGAGCCTGACGGGCACTCCGGAGTCGGGGCCCATGCGGGTGGGCGTCGCCATCGGCGACCTGACCGCGGGAATGTGGCTGGCCATCGGCATCTTGTCCGCCGTCGCGCAGCGCGCGTCCACCGGACGCGGGCAGCACGTGGAAACGTCGCTGCTGGCCGGGCTCATGGCGCTGCTCAGCGTGCAGGGCCAGCGCTATCTCAGCAAGGAAGAGGTGCCGCAGCCTTGCGGCAACGTGCATCCCGTGATTGCGCCCTACGGCACGTTCGAGACCGCCGACGGGCCGCTCAATCTGGCGCCGGCCACCCAGGCGATGTGGGTCAGGCTTTGCGGCATCCTCGGGCTTTCGCACCTGGTGTCCGACCCGCGCTTCCTCACGAATGCCGAGCGCATGCAGCATCGCTATGAATTGAAAGGGGAGCTGGAGGCGGGGCTCAAGCGCAGGACGCGCATGGAATGGACCGCGCTGATGATCGAAGGCGGCATTCCCGCGGGGCCGATCAATACCCTGGAAGACGTGTTCGCCGATCCGCAGGTGCAGGCTTGCGGACTGGTGCGGTCGTTGACGCATCCGGTGCTGGGAGAGTTGCGGCAGGTGGGCCTGCCGCTGGGCCTGAGCGGCGCGGAGGCGGCAAGCCACCGCGCTCCGCCCGTGTTCGGCCAGCATACGCGCGAAGTCTTCGCGCGCTACGGCATGGCGGACGCCGAGATCGACCGCCTGCTGGCCGACGGCGTGGCGCACCAGGCGGAGGCCGCCGCATGACCGCCGCCTCCGATACGCCCAGCCTGTCCGTGGACGGCAGCATCGCGACCCTCCGCCTGCGCCGGCCCGGCCATGCCAACCGGCTCGGCCCGCAAGACCTGGATGTTCTCAGAGAGCATCTGGACGCGGTGAACGCCAATGACGCCGTGCGGGTGCTGCGCATCCTGTCCGAGGGCAAGTATTTCTGCAGCGGCTACGACATTTCGTCCCTGGCCTCGGACAGCGCGCCAAGCTCGCTCTACTTCGGCCAGACCATGGACCTGATCGAGGCGGCGAGGCCGGTGACGATCGCGGCGGTCCAGGGGGGCGCCTATGGCGGGGGCACCGATCTGTGCCTGGCCTGCGATTTCCGCATCGGCACGCCGCGGGCCGACATGTTCATGCCGGCCACGCGGCTCGGCTTGCATTTCTACGCGGGCGGCATGTCCCGTTACGTGACCCGGCTGGGCCTGGACCAGGCCAAGCGCCTGTTCCTGACCGCGGAACGGATCCAGGCCGACGAGATGCTGCGCATCGGATTCCTGACCGAACTGGTGCCGGAGGATCGCCTGCAGGACCGGCTGGACGCGCTGAGCGCGCAGATCGCGGCGATGGCGCCCATCCCTCTATTCGGCGTGAAGGCGCAGTTGAACCGCATTGCGCGGGGAGAATCCGATCCGGCCGGCATCGAACAGGCGGTATTGCGTTCGGAGCGGTCCCAGGACCTGGCCGAAGGCGCGAGGGCCTGGAAGGAGAAGCGCGCGCCGAATTTCACCGGCCGCTGACGCGGCCGGCGCATCAACGGAGGGCCGCGCCACAAGCGGCTCCGAATCCATCCAAGGAGACCTCGATGAAACCCGCTATTGCCGCCTGCGGCGCCCTGTTTGCCGCCGTTGCCTCGTTTTCCGCGATGCCGGACGGCGCGCATGCCGCCGCCCCGTATCCCTCCAAGCCCCTCACTCTGGTGATCGGATTTCCGCCGGGAGGCGGGGCGGACCAGGTGGGCCGCGTCTATGCGAACGCGCTGGCCAGGCAGCTCAGGCAGCCGGTCGTCGTCGAAAACCGGCCCGGCGCCGGTTCGACGATCGGCGCCAGCCTGGCCGCGCGCGCCGCCGCCGACGGCTATACGCTGTACCTGGGCAATTCCAGCGTCATGGGCAGCGACAGCGCCCTGTACAAGGTGGATTACACGCCGGATGACTTCGTGCCCGTGGCGCAGCTCACCACTGGTCCCATGGTCCTGATCGCGAACGCGAAGCTGGGACTGAAAAGCGTGCAGGATCTGATCGACCGCGCAAAGCGCAAGCCGGGAGCGGTCAATGTGGCGTCGTCCGGCAACGGCGTCATCACCCATCTGGCCGCGGTCGAATTCATGACGCTTGCCGGCGTGAAGCTGATGCACATCCCGTTCAAGGGGGGCGCCGCGGCGGCGCAATCCGTGGCGGCGGGCGACACCGATATCTCGTTCGCCACGGCGCCCTCGGCCAAGGCGGCGATCGATACGGGCAAGGTGGTGGCGCTTGCGGTAACGTCCGGCCAGCCCTCGCGGCTGCTGCCCTATCCGACCATCGGGCAGACCGTGCCCGGGTACGACGTCTCCAACTGGTGGGGAGTCTTTGCGCCCAAGGGCACGCCGCGGGAGGTGCTGGACGCGCTGTTCAAGGCCAGCAACGACGTGCTGGCGCTTGCCGACGTGCAGCAGGGCATGGCGGCCGGCTACGAGGAGGTCACGCCGTCCGCCTCCCTGGACGCGTTCGGCGCCTTCGCCCGCAAAGAGGGAAGCAAGGGTTTAAGATTGGCCAGAGAAAGCCTAGATACAGCCAATTGATGGAGACACCATGCCGTATGCAACCCCATTGCAGGACTTCCGCTTCGCCTTGCGGGAACTGGCCGGACTGGACGAGGTCCTGAAGCTGCCCGGTTTCGAAGAGGTGACGCCCGACCTGGTGGACGCCATCCTGGAAGAAAACGGCCGCTTCGTCGAGCAGGCCGTCGCGCCGCTGAACGTGCCGGGCGACACGCAGCCGCCGGTCTGGAAGGACGGCAGCGTCACTACCACGCCGGGCTATGCGGCGGGTTTCAGGGATTACGCCGCGGGCGGCTGGCAGGGCTTGCAGCACCCCGCGGCCTGGGGCGGGCAGGGGTTGCCCAAGCTGGTGGCGGCCGCGCCGGGCGAGAACATCCAGGCGGCGAGCCTGGCCTTCTCGCTGTGCCCGATGCTGACGGACGGCGTGATCGAGGCCATCCTGACCGTCGGCTCGGACGCGCAGCGCAAACAATACGTGCCGAACCTGATCGGCGGCAAGTGGACGGGCACCATGAACCTGACCGAGCCGCAAGCCGGCTCGGACCTGGCCCAGGTGGCGACCCGGGCGGTGAAGCAGGACGACGGCAGCTACCGGCTGAGCGGCCAGAAGATCTTCATCACCTATGGCGAACACGACCTCGCCGAGAACATCATCCACCTGGTGCTGGCGCGGACGCCGGACGCGCCCGCCGGCGTGAAGGGCATTTCGCTCTTCATCGTGCCCAAGTTCCTGGTGCAGGCCGACGGCAGCCTGGGCAAGCGCAACGACGTCTGGTGCGCTTCCCTGGAACACAAGTTGGGCATCCACGGCAGCCCCACCGCGGTGCTGCTCTACGGCTCGGGCAAGGGCGAGGTGGGCGAGGGCGCCATCGGCTACCTGGTCGGCGAACCGAACCGCGGCCTGGAATACATGTTCATCATGATGAACGCCGCCCGCTATTCGGTGGGACAGCAGGGGATAGGCGTCTCGGAGCGCGCCTACCAGCACGCCCTGGCCTATGCGCGCGAGCGCGTCCAGGGCCGGGCCGTGGAAGGCTCCCCCGGCCCCGTGGCCATCGTGCGCCATCCGGACGTGCAGCGCATGCTGATGACGATGAAGGCGCTGACCGAGGCGGCCCGCGCCATCTCCTACGTGGCCGCCGCCGCCCACGACAAGGGCACGCACCACCCGGACCCGGAACAGCGCTCGCGCAACCGGGCCTTCTACGAATACCTGGTTCCCATCGTCAAGGGCTTTTCGACCGAGAACGCGGTCGAGGTCGCGTCGCTGGGCATCCAGGTGCATGGCGGCATGGGATTCATCGAGGAGACCGGCGCGGCGCAGTACTACCGCGACGCGCGCATCCTGCCCATCTACGAGGGCACGACCGCCATCCAGGCCAACGACCTGGTCGGCCGCAAGACGCAGCGCGACGGCGGCGCCACCGCGCATGCGGCCATCGCGGCGATGCGCGAAACGCTGCGCGCGGTCGAATCCGAGGCGACGCGCGCGGCGGCGGACGAGCGCGACGGCCTGCGCCTGCTGCGCGACAACCTGGACGGCGCCATCCAGGCGTACGAGGCAGGGGTGGCCTTCATCCTGGAGCAATCCGCGTCCAACGTCCGGGCGGCCTATTCCAGCAGCGTTCCCTACCTGATGCTGGCCGGCGTGGTGCATGGCGGCTGGCAGATGGCGCGCGCCGTGCTGGCCTGCCGGCGCCATCTGGCGGCCGGGTCCACCGATCCGTTCCATGCCTCGAAAATGGCCACCGGCCTGTTCTACGCCGCGCACATCCTGCCGCGGTCGCTGGCCCTGTCGGCCGCCGTGCGGGCCGGGGTGGTGGCGGACGCCTGCGGCGCAGGCTTGAATATTGCATAAGGTTATATGTCTTGCGTATTTCCCCCGCTAAAGGTTTGATGGAAGAATCGATTTCCAGGCGGTAATCTCCGCCATGAAACGATTGCCCCGCGCTGCCCGCCCCGGGGGCGGGCGGCGCGGGCCTCCCCCCATCCGCATCCGCATACAGGAGACATCATGAGTCAACTACGCCTGGGCGACACCGCCCCCGATTTCGAACAGGAATCCTCGGCTGGACCGATCCGCTTCCATGAGTATCTGGGCAATAGCTGGGGTGTCCTGTTTTCGCATCCGGCCGATTTCACGCCCGTCTGCACCACCGAACTGGGCTACACCGCCAAGCTGGCCGATGAATTCGCCAAGCGCAACGTGAAGGTGCTGGCCCTGTCGGTGGACGATACCGATTCGCACACCCGCTGGATCGACGACATCAACGACACGCAGTCCACCACGGTCAATTTCCCGATCCTGTCCGACAAGGACCGCAAGGTTTCCGAGCTGTACGACATGATCCACCCGAACGCCAACGCGACGCTGACCGTGCGTTCGGTGTTCGTCATCGATCCCAACAAGAAGGTGCGCCTGACCATCACTTACCCGGCCAGCACCGGCCGCAATTTCAACGAGATCCTGCGCGTCATCGACTCGCTGCAGCTCACCGACAGCCACAGCGTGGCCACGCCGGTGAACTGGGAGGACGGCGACGACGTGATCATCGTTCCGTCCCTGCAGGACGAAGCCGTGATCAAGCAGAAGTTCCCGAAGGGCTACAAGGCCGTGCGTCCGTACCTGCGCGTTACGCCTCAACCGAATAAGTAAATTCGGAAATCGCGGGGCCTGCCCCGCGCAAGCGGAACCGCCGCCCCCCTTCGGGGGAGCGGCGGTTTCTTTTTGGGCCATTCCGGGACGCAACCCCCTCTTTGCGGGGCGGCGGGTTTCCCATTGTTGGGACATGGGTCCTATATGCCTGAGAGCGATGAGCAATCAAAAAATGATTCGTTCCGTTCAGATCGGGCAGACCGCAAACTTGCTTCCACATTACCAAACACAGGGAGCAGGGATGTCTATCAGGAAAGCCGGTTGGCTGGCCGCCTTGGCCGCAGTGACGATGTCGTTCGCGGCGATCGCGCCCGCGCAGGCCCAGCAGAAGCAGACGCTGCTGAATGTCTCGTATGACCCGACCCGCGAGCTGTATCGCGCCATCGACGATGCGTTCGTCAAGCAATACAAGGAAAAGGCGAACGTCGACCTGACGATCCGCCAGTCGCACGGCGGTTCGGGCCGCCAGGCGCGCTCCGTCATCGACGGCCTGGAGGCCGACGTGGTGACCCTGGCCCTGGCGTACGACATCGACGCCATCGCCGACCGCGGCCTGCTGCCGGCGGATTGGCAGGCGCGCCTGCCGCAGAACAGCTCGCCTTACACCTCCACCATCGTGTTCCTGGTGCGCAAGGGCAACCCCAAGCAGATCAAGGACTGGGACGACCTGGTCAAGGACGGCGTGCAGGTCATTACGCCGAACCCGAAGACTTCGGGCGGCGCGCGCTGGAACTACCTGGCCGCCTGGGCCTATGCGCTGGAGAAGAACGGCGGCAGCGAGGACAAGGCCCGCGCCTTCGTGGGCGACCTGCTCCGCCACGTTCCGGTGCTGGACACCGGTGCGCGCGGCTCCACCACCACCTTCGTGGAACGCGGCGTGGGCGACGTGCTGCTGGCCTGGGAAAACGAAGCCTTCCTGGCGCTCGAGGAACTGGGTCCGGACAAGTTCGACATCGTGGTGCCGTCGCTGTCCATCCTGGCCGAACCGCCCGTCGCGGTGGTCGACAAGGTCGTGGACAAGAAGGGCACCCGCGCCGCCGCGCAGGCCTACCTGGAATTCCTCTACACGCCGGCGGCCCAGGAGATCATCGCCAAGAACTACTACCGTCCCATCGACAAGGCCGTGGCCGCCAAGTACGAAAGCAAGTTCCCGAAGGTCAAGCTCGTGACCATCGACGACAAGATCTTCGGCGGCTGGCGCAAGGCCCAGAAGGATCACTTCAGCGACGGCGGCACGTTCGACCAGATCTATCTGCCGCAGAAGAAGTAACCGCACAACGATCGGACGATGGCCATGACTTCAGCCTCGAACTCCGCGGCAATCGGCGCGCAAGCGCCTTTTGCCTTTCGCCGCAACAGCCCGGGCGTGCTGCCCGGGTTCGGTATCTCGATGGGCTACGCGGTGCTGTACCTGAGCGTGCTCGTGCTCATCCCGCTGGCCGCCCTGCCCATCAAGAGCGCGGGGCTGGGCTGGCAGGGCTTCTGGGACGCGGTGTCCGCGCCGCGGGTCGTGGCCTCCTACAAGCTCACTTTCGGCGCCTCGCTGCTGGCGGCGCTGGTGAACCTGGTGTTCGGCACCATCGTCGCCTGGGTGCTGGTGCGCTACCGCTTCCCGGGCAAGAAGATCCTGGACGCGCTGGTCGACCTGCCCTTCGCGCTGCCCACGGCGGTGGCGGGCATCGCCTTGACCGCGCTGTACTCGGAAAAGGGGTGGCTGGGCGGCCCGCTGGCCGAGTGGTTCGGCTGGAAAGTGGCGTTTACCCCGCTGGGCATCGTGATCGCCCTGATCTTCATCGGCGTGCCCTTCGTGGTGCGCACGGTGCAGCCCGTGCTGGAAGACGTGGAGCGGGAGATCGAGGAAGCGGCCGCCAGCCTCGGCGCCAACCGCTGGCAGACCATCCGCCGGGTGCTGCTGCCCATCATCCTGCCGGCCCTGATGACGGGCTTCGCGCTGGCCTTCGCGCGCGCGGTGGGCGAATACGGGTCGGTGGTGTTCATCGCCGGCAACATGCCCATGGTGTCCGAGATCACGCCGCTCCTGATCATCGCCAAGCTCGAGGAATTCGATTACGCCGGCGCCGCCGCCATCGCCACGGTGATGCTGCTGCTGTCGTTCGTGCTGCTGCTCATCATCAACCTGCTGCAAGGCTGGCAGTCGCGCCGCAACCTCGGGAGGCTGGCATGAGCGCGTCGGACCGTCCCGCCCACCTGACCGAGCCGCGCTGGGTGCGCGGCGTGCTGCTTGCCGTCGCGCTGGGATTCCTGGCGCTGTTCCTGCTGGTGCCGCTGGCCGCGGTGTTCGTCGAAGCCTTCAAGAAGGGTTGGCAGCTATACCTGGACGCCATCATTGAACCCGACGCGCTGGCCGCCATCCGGCTGACGCTGCTGGTGGCCGCGATCGCGCTGCCGTTGAACCTGGTGTTCGGGGTGGCCGCGGCCTGGGCCGTCACCAAGTTCCAGTTCCGCGGCAAGCAATTCCTGGTCACGCTGATCGACCTGCCGTTCTCGGTGTCGCCGGTGGTGGCCGGCCTGGTGTTCGTGCTGCTGTTCGGCACGCAAGGCTGGTTCGGCGGCTGGCTCCAGGACCACGACATCAAGATCGTCTATGCCGTGCCGGGCATCGTGCTGGCGTCGCTGTTCGTGACGTTTCCCTTCGTCGCGCGCGAGCTGATTCCGCTGATGCAGGCGCAGGGCAGCGAAGAGGAACAGGCCGCGCTGACGCTGGGCGCCAGCGGCTGGCAGATCTTCTGGCGGGTGACGCTGCCCAATATCAAGTGGGGGCTGCTGTACGGCGCCATCCTGTGCAACGCGCGGGCCATGGGCGAGTTCGGCGCGGTCTCGGTGGTGTCCGGGCAGATCCGGGGGCTGACCAACACCATGACCCTGCACGTCGAGATCCTCTACAACGAGTACCAATACTCGGCGGCGTTCGCCGTGGCTTCGCTGCTGGCCCTGCTGGCGCTGGTGACGCTGGTGGCCAAAAACGTCGTCGAATGGCGCAACGCGCGCTTCCTGAAAGCCGCCGACCTGCCGGCCGAGAATCCCGGCCAGGCGGCCGCCATCAAACCGGCCGTCGCCTGAGACGGCCGGCACAGACGGAGACAAGCATGAGTATCGAAGTCCGCAATCTGTCCAAGCGTTTCGGCGAGTTCCGCGCGCTCAACGACGTTTCGCTGCATATTGAAACGGGCGAGCTGGTGGCGCTGCTGGGGCCCTCGGGCTGCGGCAAGACGACGCTGCTGCGCATCATCGCAGGCCTGGAGTCGGCCGATTCCGGCAGCGTGCTGTTCGCGGGCGAAGACGCCACCTCGGTGGACGTGCGCCAGCGCCAGGTCGGCTTCGTGTTCCAGCACTACGCGCTCTTCAAGCACATGACCGTGTTCGAGAACGTGGCCTTCGGCCTGCGCGTCAAGCATCGTTCGCAGCGCCCGTCCGAGGACCAGATCCGGCGCAAGGTGCACGACCTGCTGGGCCTGGTGCAACTGGACTGGCTGGCGGACCGCTATCCGGCGCAACTGTCCGGCGGCCAGCGCCAGCGCATCGCCCTGGCGCGCGCCCTGGCCGTGGAGCCCCGGGTGCTGCTGCTGGACGAGCCGTTCGGCGCGCTGGACGCCAAGGTGCGCAAGGAACTGCGGCGCTGGCTGCGGCGGCTGCACGACGAACTCCACGTGGCCAGCGTGTTCGTGACCCACGACCAGGAGGAAGCGCTCGAGGTGTCGGACCGCGTCGTGCTGATGAACGCCGGCCGCATCGAACAGGTGGGCACGCCGCGCGAGGTCTGGGAAGGCCCGGCCACGCCGTTCGTCTACGGTTTCCTGGGCGACGTGAACCAGTTGCAGGGCGTGGCCACGCGCGGCGTCTGGAGCGGCGCGGGCCTGTCGCTGCCGGCGCCCGAGCTGGCGCAGGCCGAGGGCCAGCGCGCCACCGCCTACGTGCGGCCGCATGAATTCGACATCGAACGCTACCGCGCGGGCGCCGACGGCATCCCGGTGCGCCTGGCGCACGCGTACCTGGCCGGCCCCAGCGCCTACCTGGAACTCGCCCGGGAGGACTCCGCTTCGCTCCTGGAGGCCGAGGTGCCCGAGTCCCTGTACCGGGAGCTGGGCCTGCGCGACGGCGAAATCCTCCTGGCGCGCCCGCGGCGGGCGCGCATTTTCGCGGTGCAGGCATGACGACGACCGATCTTTACCCCGAACTCGACACGGCCCTTGCGGTCCGCTGGCGCGAACTGAACGCGCGCCTGGCCGACATCCAGCGGCGCTACCCCGACGCCGCGCTGGCGTCGTCGCTGGCCGCGGAGGACATGGTGCTGACGCATGCGCTGTATGGCGGCGGCCCGGACCTGGAGGTGTTCACCCTGGACACGGGCCGCCTCCATGCCGAGACGCTGGGCGTGCTGGACGCGGTGCGCGAGCGCTACGGGCGCGAGGTGACCGTGTACCGGCCCGATGCCCAGGCGGTCGAGCGCCACGTCGCCCAGCACGGCGCCTACGCCTTCTACGAAAGCGTGGACTTGCGCAAGGCCTGTTGCCAGATCCGCAAGGTCGAGCCGCTCAAGCGCGCGCTGGCGGGGCGCGGCGCCTGGATCACCGGCCAGCGGCGGGCGCAGTCCACGACCCGCGGCGAACTGCCGCTCGAAGAGGACGACAAGACCTTCGGCCTCTACAAGTTCAACCCCCTGGCCGAATGGAGCGAGGAAGAGGTCTGGTCCGTCATCCGGGCCCTGGGCATTCCGTACAACCCCTTGCATGACCAGGGCTACCCGTCCATCGGATGCGAGCCCTGTACGCGCGCGATCCGGCCCGGCGAAGACCTGAGGGCGGGGCGCTGGTGGTGGGAGTCCTCCGACTCCAAGGAATGCGGCCTGCATGCGGGCAACCGGGTCATCTCTGTCGTGGCGCGCGCCGAATGACGCCGGCCATGAATTCGAAATCTGTTTTAGTGGAGTAGTCATGTCTGCCGTGATCCAACGCAGCCACCTCGATTGGCTGGAATCGGAAGCGATATTCATCCTGCGCGAGGTCGCCGCGGAAAGCGAGAAGCCCGTCCTGCTGTTTTCGGGCGGCAAGGATTCCGTGGTGCTGCTGCGCCTGGCCGAGAAGGCCTTCCGCCCGGGCCGCTTCCCGTTCCCGCTGATGCACATCGATACCGGGCACAACTTCGAAGAAGTGATCGCCTTCCGCGACGCGCGCGCGGCCGAACTGGGCGAAACCCTGATCGTGCGCGGCGTCGAGGATTCGATCGCGCGCGGCAGCGTGGTGCTGCGCCGCGAAACCGATTCGCGCAACGCCGCCCAGGCGGTGACGCTGCTGGAGGCGATCGAGGAATTCGGCTTCGACGCCTGCATCGGCGGCGCGCGGCGCGACGAGGAGAAGGCGCGCGCCAAGGAGCGCATCTTTTCGTTCCGGGACGAATTCGGCCAATGGGATCCCAAGGCCCAGCGTCCCGAGCTGTGGAGCCTGTTCAACACCCGCGTGCACCGGGGCGAGAACATGCGCGTCTTCCCGATATCCAACTGGACCGAGCTGGACGTCTGGCAGTACATCCAGCGGGAGCGGCTGGCGCTGCCCTCCATCTACTACAGCCATGAGCGCGACGTGGTGCGCCGCAAGGGCCTGCTGGTGCCCGTCACCCGGCTGACGCCGCCGCAGGACGACGAGCAGGTGGAACGCCTGCAGGTGCGCTTCCGCACGGTGGGAGATATCTCCTGCACCTGCCCGGTGGCGTCCGACGCCGCCGACACGATGGCCATCATCGCCGAAACCGCGGTGACCGACATTACCGAGCGCGGCGCCACGCGCATGGACGACCAGACTTCCGAGGCCTCGATGGAGCGCCGCAAGAAGGAAGGCTATTTCTGATCGCACGAGACGCCGGCGCCTGCCGGCGGCAAGGGACGCACATGAACGCACTGAACGATTCTTTTCTCTCCGGCGCCGATACGGGCGTGCTGCGCCTGATCACCGCGGGGTCCGTGGACGACGGCAAGTCCACGCTGATCGGCCGCCTGCTGTACGACAGCAAGGGCGTGTTCGCCGACCAACTGGACGCGATCTCGCGCGCCAAGCACAAGCGGGTGGCGGGCGACGGCATCGACTTCTCGCTGCTGACCGACGGCCTGGAGGCCGAGCGCGAGCAGGGCATCACCATCGACGTGGCCTACCGCTATTTTTCCACGCCCTCGCGCAAGTTCATCATCGCCGACGCGCCGGGCCATGAGCAGTACACGCGCAACATGGTGACGGGCGCGTCGACCGCGGACGTGGCCGTCATCCTGATCGACGCCACCCGGGCGGCCGACGGCAAGCTGCTGCCGCAGACCAAGCGGCACAGCACGATCGCGCGCCTGCTGGGCATCCGCCATATCGTGGTCGCGGTCAACAAGATGGACCTGGTGGAGTGGGACCGCGCCGTGTTCGAGCGCATCCGCGACGCCTACGCCGAGCTGGCCGGCAAGCTCGGCATCGCGCACTTCGACGCGTTGCCGCTGTCCGCGCTGAACGGCGACAACGTCGTCACGCTGTCGCCGAAGACGCCATGGTACGAAGGGCAGCCGTTGCTGGCCTTGCTGGAATCGCTGGACCTCGCCGGCGACGGCCGCACCGCGCCGCTGCGCTTCCCGGTGCAATGGGTGGCGCGCCACGACGGCGACCGCAAGGAGGACTTCCGCGGTTATGCCGGGCGCGTGGCCAGCGGCGTGCTGCGCCCGGGCGATGAAGTCGCGGTGCAGCCGTCCGGCGTGACGGCCGTGGTGCGCGAAGTGCGGGCCTTCGACCGCGCGCTGGACGAGGCGGTGGCGGGCGATTCGATAACGCTGGTGCTGGACCGCGACGTGGACGTGTCGCGCGGCGACGTGATCGTGCACGCGGCCGCGCCCGCGCGGGTCGCGCGCGAGTTCGAGGCCGAGCTGTGCTGGCTCGATGCGCAGGCGTTGAATCCGGCGCGCAAGTACCTGCTGAAATCCGGAACGCGATTGACGTCCGCGAAGATACGCGCGGTGCTGTCGCATCGGGACATCCATGAACTGCAGGAAGTGGAGAACACCGAAGGCACGCTGCGCATGAACGATATCGGGCGCGTGACGTTCACGACCCGCGACTCGCTGGCGGTCGACCGCTATGCCGACGTGCCCGCGACGGGCGCCTTCATCCTGATCGACGAGGCCACGCACCAGACCGCGGCGGCGGGCATGCTGCGTTAAGCCGAAAGAGGCCGGAGAACAACGGATCTCCGGCCCGGATTTTGCTGTTGTTTTTCTGCAAAACCCAGTGCTGGCGCGGGTTTCCAGGCGATATCGCCTGGTGAAACCGATTTGTCCGGACGGCGTCCGCGTCTTGCGGTAAAGTGGGGTTGTCTTACGAAAAGGCTTTTGGTGCTTGTCAAAACCACTGTGTTTTTGTACAGTAGTTTTCATGGCACGCACCGATCATTCTTTTCCCGCCGGTTCTGGGTCCCCGGCTGCCGCCCCCGCCGCCTTGCGCGGTCGGGGTGCGGTTACTAATGTTCGGCATCGCTTTCAGCGCGATGACCGCGTGCAGGTCGACGACGGCTGGTCCGCTTCCGGATTGCCCGCCGACTTCGTAGATTCCGTCCCCGATAATTTTTCCGACACCGCGCCCAGGGTCATCCCGATCCTGCCCGACACGCGCCACGCGCCTCCCGCGCCCAAGACCACGGTCACCGCGGAAGAGGCCCGCAAGATGCTGTCGCGCAACGATTCGCCCGACATCCCCTTCGACGTCGCGGTCAATCCGTACCGGGGCTGCGAGCACGGCTGCGTGTACTGCTACGCCCGGCCCACCCATTCCTACCTGGGCTACTCCCCCGGGCTGGATTTCGAGACGCGGCTGGTGGCCAAGGCCAATGCCGTCCAGGCCCTGCGCGCCGAACTCGGCCGGCCCGGGTACAAGCCGTCGCCCATCAACATCGGCTCGGCCACGGACCCGTACCAGCCCATCGAACGCGAATGGCGCCTGACGCGCGGCCTGCTGGAACTGATGCTGGAAACCCGGCATCCGCTCACCATCGTGACGAAGAACGGGCTGGTCGCCCGCGACCTGGACCTCCTCGCGGCGCTGGCCGAGCAGAAGCTGGTGGTGGTGTACATGAGCATCACCACGCTGGACGCCGGCATGGCCCGCACGCTGGAGCCCCGCGCCGCCGCGCCCTGGCGCCGCCTGGAAGCCGTGCGCAGCCTGACGGACGCGGGCGTGCCGGTGGGCGTGCTGGTGGCGCCCGTCATTCCGTTCATCAACGACGAATCCATGGAACACATCCTCCAGGAGTCCAAGGCGGCGGGCGCGCATTACGCCAGCTACACCGTCCTGCGCCTGCCCTGGGAGGTCAAGACCCTGTTCGAGGACTGGCTGAACGTCCATTTTCCCGACCGGGCCCAGCGCGTGCTGCATCGGGTCGAAGACCTGCGCAACGGGCGGCGCAACGATCCCAACTTCGGTACGCGCATGCGCGGAACCGGCGTCTGGGCCGACCTGCTGCGCCAGCGTTTCGCCGTGGCCACGCGCAAGCTCGGGCTGAACCGGCACCGCCTGGCCCTGGACTGCGACCGTTTCCTGCGTCCGGCCAGCGCTCCCGGCACGGCGGGAACGGTTTCCGATTTCCTATCCCCGGTTGGCGCGCAAGCGTCTTCAGGGGTCCCTTTTCCTGCCGCACGGCCCGTTGCCGGCGGCGCGCGAGGGCGCGGAATGCGCCAGTTGCACGCCGCGGCCGCAGGCCAGTTGTCGTTGTTCGATTGACCGCCGGCTGACGCCGCGGAGGGTGGCCAGGGCGCCGTGTCTTGGCGCCGGTTCGTCTTTACTAGGAGTTCCTATGAACACCGCTGATATTTCCGTCCTGTCGGATGAGCTTGCCGTCTCGCTGAACCCGCTGCGCCGCGGGGCGCACCGCGCCCGTGCCGCCTGCGCCAGGCTGGCGGGGCTGGCCCTGCCCTGGAACGCGTCCTCGGCCGGCGCCGCGCCTCGCCAACGCGCGCGTCCGGGCTCCACGCCCGCCCGTTGGCCGTTCCCGCCCGCGCCGGCCGAAGAGGGCCTGCTGGCTGGCAAGGG
>NZ_UFQC01000039.1 GCF_900496975.1 Achromobacter veterisilvae | reverse complement strand
CGGCGCCGGACAGCGCCAGGGCGAGGGCCGCCAGCGCGGCGCGGGCGGCCCTCCCGCCGCCGCGCTTCAGCATTGCGATGAACGTCATGGACGCTACGCGGCCTTCTTGGGATGGACGATCATCTGGCCGGACATTTCCATGTGCAGCGCGTGGCAGAACCACTGGCAGTAGTACCAGTACACGCCCGGGCGGTCCGCCGTGAACGTGACCGACGACGTGGCCTGGGGTCCGATCTCCATGGCGATGCCGTGGCCTTCGAGGGTGAAGCCGTGCGTCAGGTCCTCGATCACCTCCATGTTCGTCACCACCACGGTGACCTCGTCGCCCTGGTTGACCTCGAACTTCTTGAGGCTGAACATCGGCGCGACCGCCATCATGTACACGTGCACCTTGTTGCCGTCGCGCACGACCTTGGCGGCGTCGTCGAGCGCAACGCCGTCCTTCTTGGCCATCTGGCGGGCGTCTTCCCACATGGGGTCGTCGCGCTTCCAGACGCTCAGGGGATGGACCTTGGAGCGGTGGACCAGGCACATGTCATGCGGCTCGGCGAAGCTCGGGCCGTCGTGCACCAGCTTCATTTCGTCGCCGGAAATGTCGATGAGCTGGTCGTTCTCGGGCTTGAGCGGGCCCACGTTCAGGAAACGGTCCTTGGAGAACTTGTTCAGCGATACCAGCCACTTGCCGTCGGCCTCGCGGGTTTCGCCCATCGTGGAGTGGTTGTGGCCGGGCTGGTAGTGCACGTCCAGTTTCTGGATGATCGGGTCGACCTTTTCGCCCTTGTACGCGCGCTTGGCGAGGTCGATGTTCCACTTGACCATCTGGCTGTCGATGAACAGCGTGGTGTAGGCGTTGCCGCGGCCGTCGAAAGCCGTGTGCAGCGGGCCCAGGCCCAGTTGCGGTTCGGCCACCACGCAGTCGCGCGGCTTGATCTTGTCGTCGAACAGGTCGTCCAGCGTGCGCACGTCCAGCACCGTCACGGTGGGCGAAAGCTTGCCGTTGAGCACCACGTGGATGCCGTCGGGCGCGGCGTTGCAGCCGTGCGGCGAGTTCGGCACGGGGATGTAGCGGGTGTACTTGGATCCATGGCGCCCGTCGATCACGGGCACGCCGCCCATCATCTTGTAGTCGCCCTTCTTGACGGCTTCTTCGATGCGCTTGAGATTGAACACGACGACCCAGTCCTGCTCGTTGGCTGACATCTCCTCCACCGTGACGCCCTTCTCGGAGTTGTAGCAGGTGGAGAAGGAGTACTTGCCCTGGTAGTCGGCGTCGCCGTTGTCCAGGTTGCCGTCGACCAGCACCTGCCAGGCGACCTTCATGGTGTCGCCGTCCAGCGCGGTGTAGACGGCGAAGAAGTTCTTCTTGGGATCGTCGAGCACCTTGCCGTCGTTGGGCAGCGGCGAGATGTGCTCGCCGTTGGCGAACACGTAGCCGGTGCGCGGATAGCGCTGGGGCCGCAGGCCGTGCACGCCCGACACGTTGGGCAGCTCGGTGATCTTGTCCGTCTTCATCACGTCCAGCCGGATGCGGGCGACGCGGTTGTTGGCCTTGTCGTTGATGAACAGGTAGCGGCCGTCGTAGGTGCGGTCGGTGAAGGACAGGTGGGGATGGTGGGCGTCGCCGTTCAGGAAGACGCCGCCCTTGTCCTTGAGGTATTCGCGGGTTTCGGGGGTGAGGCCCTCGGTCAGGATCTTGCGGCTTTCGTTCGTGCGGCCCCAGCCGGTGGCGCTGCAGTGGTTGAAGACCGGGATGCGGACCAGTTCGCGCATGGACGGCAGGCCCAGCACGCGCACTTCGCCCGATTGGCCGCTGGAGTTGAAGGCATAGTATTCGTCCAGCTCGCCGGGCCCGACGTGGCCCAGGACGCCATTGGCGCCGGCTTTCGCGTCCTTGCCGTGCGCGGCGGGGATATGCGCGCCCGCCACCAGGCCAGCGGCGCCCGTGAAGGCGGCGGTTCCGAGGAAGCTGCGGCGGGTGAGGCCGGCCTTGTCGGGATTCTTGTCGGACATGGATAACTCCTTGGTAGGGACGGCGCCGGGCGCCGTGGTGTAGAAATGGGCCCCCGTGTTCCGGCGGCAAGAAAGGGGTGGATCAGGATTCAGGTTGGGTATTCGGGTTCGGCGCGCGGTGCATGACGACGACCTGTTCGGCCGGTTCCTCCGCCGGCGGGCGGCGCCGCTCGCGCTTGGCCCTTTTCTGGATCAGGTGCGGACATTTCTGGTCATGGTGATAGAGCATCTGGCAATGCAGGCACTGGATGCATTCGTTCGGGTTGATCTCGCCGGTGGGGTCGATGGCCTGCACCGGGCATTCGAGATTGCAGCGTTGACAGGGATTGCCGCAGTCGCGGTAGCGGCGCAGCCAATTGAAGATGCGCAAGCGGGCCGGGATGGCCAGGGCCGCTCCGAGCGGACAGAGATAGCGGCAGAAGAAGCGTTCCACGAACAGGCCCGCGGCAAGCACCGCCACGGCGAACGCCACGAAGGGCCAGTAGCGGACGAAGCGCAGGATGATCGCCGTCTTGAACGGTTCGATTTCGGAAAGCTGCTCGGCCAGCCCCAGGTCGTACAGCGAGAAGCCGAACAGCAGCAGGAAGATGACGTACTTCAGCGTAGACAGGCGCTGGTTCACGCCGTGCCCGATCTTCACCTGGCGCACTCCCAGGCGCCTGGCGGCGCGGTTGGCGAGTTCCTGCAGGGCGCCGAACGGGCACAGCCATCCGCAGAACGCGCCGCGGTTCCAGAACACCATCGAGATCGCCGTGGCGCACCACAGGATGAACACCAGCGGATCCATCAGGAAATATTCCCAGCGGAAGTCGCTGCGCAGCGCCGAGAAGAAGGTCAGCACGTTCACGATGGACAACTGGGCCTGGCCGTACCAGCCGATCCAGAACAGCGCGAACGCCAGGAATGCCAGCCGCAGGCGGTCGTGCAGCAGCGGGCGGCTGGTGAGCTGGTCCTGGAAGAAGAAGATGCCCACCAGCACCAGCAGCGCCACGGTCAGTATCGCCACCTGGCCGGCCTTGCCGCGCCAGATCTGCTTCCACAGCGCGGGCGCGGGGTCGTCGGCCGGGGCGGCCTGCGCCGCCGCCGCGGGATTGCCGGCGGAAGCGGCGGGCGGCTGCGCGCCGTCCGCGGGCCGCGTGTAGGCCTGCGGCAGTTCATAGGTCAGGTCGAAGGTGACGAACGCCTTGTCGTTGACGCTGAGCACGCGCTGCACCATGAGCTGCAGGCGCCAGGGCGCGACGGGGTCGAGCGCGGCGTCGTCGGGCACGACGAACAGCGCGACCTCGCGAAACGCGGGCGCTCCCTGCGCGGCGACGTCGGCCAGGCGCTGGTGGTTGCGGTCCCTGAACCGGAAGCTGCTTTCGTCCTGGATGACTTCGACGCGGTCGAAGATGCCGCCGCGCACGTAGCCCGAACCCTTGAAGGAATAGGCGCCATTGCCCGCCACCAGCACGGCCTGCTGGCCGGGCTTGAGCCTTTCCTTCAGGCGCTGCCATTCCGTGTCGCCCAGCAGGCTGCGGCCGATCGCGGGCACGCTGACGAGCGCGGCGTAAAGGTCGATGAAAGTATCGTCGTCCGACTTGGCTTCGGCGCCGGCCGCGGCGTCGCCCCGGCCGGAGTCCCGAAAGGCCTTGTCGACGTCGGCGGGCGACAGGCGCAGATTGCGCACGGCGCCGGCGTCCAGCAGGGCCTGCCACGATTGGACCGCGTCCTGCGTATCGTCCACGACGCGGGCCGCGGCTGGCGCCGCCTGCTGCGCGGGGGGCGCCGTCTTGTCGATGCCGTAGGCGCGGGCCACGGCGATGGCCGAACGCGTGATGCTGTCGCCGATCACCATCAGCGTGACGGTCGCGCCGCTGATGATGTCCACGGGCGGCGGCGCGCCGTGGCGGGGAGGGGACTCGACGAAATTCAGGCCGACGTAGCCGCCGATGAAGCGGTCCACCTTGGCTTGCGGAATGCCGATGAGCACAATGGGCTCATGGTGTTCGACGAGCTTGGCGCCGACGATGCGCCCGTCGTTCGCCAGGGCCACCAGCACGTCGATGGGCTTGCTGGAGTACCCGCGCGTGTTGACGACGTCGGAGGTGAGATACACCACGCCCACCTGGCGCCCGCCCGCATAGGCCTTCGCGGCCATCGGCTTGCCGGCCGGAGCGTCGACGCGGTCGGCGCCGGGAAAGAGTTCGCCTATCGGCGTGGCGGCCAGGAAGTCCGGCAGCCGCTGCGCCTGCGCGATGCCGGCGCCCGACGCGCATAGCAGCAGGGCTAGAAATGCCGCCTGGATGAACCGAATGAACCGTAGCCCCGCCGCCGTGCTGCCTTCCATGCTCGAACTCTTCTTGTTTGCAATTGTTTGCAGGCATCCTACGAATATGCCGAAGGGTTCGTATTGCGGTTTGTCAATGGGCGCAATATCGGCGCTTGTATAACGCCAATACCCCTACGGGGCATGGGGATTTCCCGATTTTTCCGCGTCTGAACGGGGCGGCATTGATGTCGGTCAATAGCGCGGGTTGCGCGCCGTCCTAGACTGGTGCGTGGCGGCAGCGACGCAGGCATGTGCCTCGCGCGAGTCGAAGAATGGCCGCCATGTTTACGGAGAGTCTCCATGCTGGCAAAAGCCACCCTAGCCATTGTTCTGTCCGCAGCCAGCCTGCCCGCGCTGGCCGCTCAATGCGAAGCAACCATCGAAAGCAACGACGCCATGCAGTACAACCTGAAGGAAATGGTCGTCGATAAAAGCTGCAAGCAGTTCACCGTGCATCTCAAGCATGTCGGCAAGATGGCCAAGGTCGCCATGGGCCACAACTGGGTGCTCACCAAAGAGGCCGACAAGCAGGGCGTGGCCACGGACGGCATGGGCGCCGGCCTGGCGCAGGATTACGTGAAGGCGGGCGATGCGCGCGTCATCGCGCACACCAAGGTCATCGGCGGCGGCGAGTCGGATTCGGTGACGCTCGACGTGTCCAAGCTGACCCCGGGCGAAGCCTATGCCTACTTCTGCTCGTTCCCCGGCCACTGGGCCATGATGAAGGGCACGCTCAAGCTGAGCGACTGATCGGTCCCCGCAAGCGGACGCCGGCCCTGGGCCGGTTTTTTTTTGCCCCGGGGGCGGTCCAAGGCGAAAAAAGCCCTGGTTCCAACGGGCTAAACCGCCCGCGCATCGGGCGTACGGAGGGGGCCCGTCACCGGCGTGTCACGGATTTTCCATGTACGATTACCGGTCGTGTAACTTCTGGAGCTCCTGATGGAGTGGCTGCTGGACCCCACCGCGTGGGTCGGCTTGCTTACCCTGGTCGTCCTTGAGATCGTCCTGGGAATCGATAACCTGATTTTCATCGCCATCCTGGCGGACAAGCTGCCCCCTGCGCAACGCGACCGCGCGCGCATCATGGGCCTGAGCCTGGCGCTCATCATGCGCCTGGGCCTCTTGTCGGTCATGTCATGGCTGGTCACGCTGACCTCCCCCCTGTTTTCCATCGGTCCGCTGTCATTCTCGGGGCGCGACCTGATCCTGCTGATCGGCGGCCTGTTCCTGCTGTTCAAGGGCACCATGGAACTGCATGAGCGCCTCGAAGGCTCCCAGCACGGCGGCTCCTCGGGGCCGCGCGTGTATGCCAGCTTCTGGGTGATCGTGACGCAGATCGTGGTGCTGGACGCGGTGTTCTCGCTGGATTCGGTCATCACGGCCGTGGGCATGGTGGACCACCTGGCCATCATGATGATCGCGGTCGTCATCGCGATCGGCATCATGCTGCTGGCGTCCAAGCCGCTGACGCGCTTCGTCAACGCCCATCCGACGGTGGTGGTGCTGTGCCTGGGCTTCCTGCTGATGATCGGTTTTTCGCTGCTGGCGGAAGCGTTCGGCTTCAAGGTGCCCAAGGGCTACCTGTACGCGGCGATCGGCTTCTCGGTGGCCATCGAAGCCCTCAACCAGGTGGCGCGCCGCAATCTGCTCAAGCTGGACGCGCGCCGCCCCATGCGCGAACGCACGGCCTCGGCCGTCCTGCGCATGCTGGGCAAGCGCCCGCCGGCCGACGAACCCGACCTGCCCAGCGCCGACGGCCCGGCCATTCCGGCGTTCGGGGTCGAGGAGCGCAATATGGTCAGCGGCGTGCTGACGCTGGCCGAGCGTTCCATCCGGTCCATCATGACGCCCCGCACGGACGTTTCCTGGATCAACATCGACGACGATCCGGAAACCATCCGCCGCCAGTTGACCGAGGCGCCGCACAGCTTCTTCCCCGTCTGCCGGGGCTCGCTGGACGAAGTGCTGGGCATCGCCCGCGCCAAGGACCTGGTGGCCGACCTGATCACCGAGGGCAGGGTGCGCCGCAACCGCCTGCGCGACCCCATCATCGTGCACGAGGCCATCGGCATCCTGCGCCTGATGGACACGCTCAAGCGCTCGCGCGGCCAACTGGTGCTGGTGGCCGACGAATTCGGCGCGATCGAGGGGCTGGTGACGCCCATCGACGTTTTCGAGGCGATCGCCGGCGAATTCCCCGACGAGGACGAACTGCCCGACATCGTCGCGGACGGCGACAACACCTGGAAAATCGACGGCGCCGCCGACCTGCACCACGTCGAGCAGGTGCTCGAGACCGAGGGGCTGGTCGACGAAGCCCAGGACTTCTCCACCCTGGCGGGCTACCTGCTGTCGCGTTTCGGGCATCTGCCCAAGCCGGGCGACGTCTGCGAATACGAAATCCATCACGACCATTTCCGCTTCGAAGTCCTGGAAATGGACGGCCGCCGCATCGCCCTGGTGCGCGTGGAGAAGCGGCCCCAAGAGCTGCATGCCGACGACGCCTCCCTTGCCAACGACTAACTGGACCGACTCCGCATCGTGACCGAAAACGCGCTATACCTGATCAAAGCTTTCGTCCTGGGCGTCATCGAGGGCCTGACGGAGTTCATCCCCGTGTCCAGCACCGGCCACCTGATCCTGGTGGGCGACTGGATGAATTTCCAGTCCAGCCAGGGCAAGGTCTTCGAGGTCGTGATCCAGTTGGGCTCCATCCTGGCGGTGATGTGGGTCTTCCGCGCGCGCCTGCTGCGGCTGGTCCGCGGCACCTTCACGGGCGTGCCCAGCGAGATGGCCTTCACCCGCAACCTGATCATCGCCTTCCTGCCGGCGGCCGTCATCGGGGCGATTTTCATCAAGTCCATCAAGAGCATCTTCTACCATCCCGGCGTGGTGGTCGTGACGCTGGTGCTGGGCGGCCTCATCATGCTGTACGTCGAGCGCAAGACCCACCACACGCCGGGCGACCAGCCGGGCGCGGCCGACGACACGGCTTCCGACGAACGCGCCACGGCCCGCACGCTGGAACAGATTTCCTGGAAGCAGGCGCTGGGCGTGGGCGTGGCGCAATGCCTGGCCATGATCCCGGGCACCTCGCGTTCGGGGGCGACCATCATCGGCGGCATGATCGCCGGCATCCAGCGCAAGACGGCGACGGAGTTCTCGTTCTTCCTCGCCATGCCGACGATGCTGGGCGCGGCCGTCTACGACATGTACAAGAACATCGACCTGCTCACCCAGCAGGACCTGTCGGGCATCGCGGTCGGCTTCATCGCCGCCTTCCTGAGCGCCATGGTGGTGGTGCGCGCCGTGCTGCGCTTCGTCGCCAACCACACGTACCGCGTCTTCGCCTGGTACCGGATCGTTTTCGGGGCGGTGGTCGCGGCCTGGGTCTTCACCCGCTGAAGGCTTCGCGAGATGGGAGGCCCTTGTAGGATGGGTGGAGCGCGGCAGTTCCTAGGCAAGAACCTCGGTGCTCAGCGCGCGAAACCCATGCGGCCGTGGGTAGACTGTTTTTTTGACCGTTGCGGGGCACTGTCTGCCTATGCAGGTGTCTGACACCCCTGAAACGCTGGTGCAAGCCGAAGGTTGTCTCTTCGGGTGTCAGACACCCCGGGGATGCCGGGCACTGTCTGCCCACGGCCGCATGGGTTTCGCGCGCTGGAGGGCGGTGTTCTAGCTTAAGAACTCTCGCGCTCCACCCATCCTACGCTTCCAGATCGTAGAACTGAAGACCGTCGCGGTCGATGACCAGCCAGCCGCCGCGCGGCGGGGTGACGTGGTCGCAGTCCCAGTCGGGCAGCACCCAGCGTTCGCGCTTCTTGCCGTCGACCTCCAGCACGTGGCGGGCGGGACGGTGCGTATGGCCGTGCACCAGGACGCGCACGCCGGTGTCTCGGAAGATCCCTTCGATGGCGCCGGCGTTGACGTCCATGATCTCCATGGACTTCGTCTGGTTGGCGGCCTGGCTTTCGCCGCGGGCCTGTTGCGCCATCGCCAGCCGCTCCGGGATGGTCTTGGCCAGGAACTCCGCCTGCCACTGGGGGTTGCGGACCATCTGGCGGAACTGCTGGTAGGCGGCGTCGTCCGTACAGAATTCGTCGCCGTGGGTCAGCAGGACCGGACCGAAATCCGTTTCCAGCAGCGCCGGCTCGGGCAGCAGCCGCGCGCCCAGCGCCTTGGCGAGTTCTTCGCCGATGAGGAAATCGCGGTTGCCGCGGCCGAGCCACACGGGGATGCGCGCGGCGGTGTCCCGCAGCGCCGTCAACGCCGTGGCAAGCCACGGCGGCGCGGCGCGGATCACGTCGTCGCCGATCCAGGCATCGAAGATGTCGCCCGGCAGCAGCAGGGCGGCGGCTTCTTCGCGCGCCGCCTGCAGAAAGCCCAGGAAGGCCTCCGAAGTGGCCGGCGTGCCCGGCCCCAAATGCAGGTCGGACGCCAGCCAGATGGGACCGGGCAGACTGATCTTATTCAAGAACTTCGGCCTTCTCGATGATCACGTCCTCGTTCGGGACGTTCTGGTGAAAGCCCTTGTTGCCGGTCTTCACGCCCTTGATCTTGTCGACCACGTCCGTGCCTTCGGTCACGGTGCCGAACACGGCATAGCCCCAGCCGTTGGGGGTGGGGGCGGTGAAGTTCAGGAAGTCGTTGTTGGACACGTTGATGAAGAACTGCGCCGTGGCCGAGTGCGGGTCGCTGGTGCGGGCCATGGCCAGGGTGTACTTGTCGTTCTTCAGGCCGTTGTTGGCTTCGTTCTCGATGGGGGCATGGGTCTGTTTCTGTTTCATGCCGGGTTCGAAACCGCCGCCCTGGACCATGAAGCCATCGATCACGCGGTGGAACACCGTGCCGTTGTAGAAGCCTTCCTTGACGTAGGTCAGGAAGTTCTCGACGGTCTTGGGCGCCTTGGCGGCGTCCAGGGTGATGACCATGTCGCCTTGGTTCGTTTGAAGCTTGACGCGGGGATTGGTGCTCATGGCTTTTGTGCCTTCAGAGGTGGAGGTGGAGGAATCGGCCGCCGGGGCGGCGCTGACGAGCGCCGGCGCGAATGCGGCCAGCGCGAACGAGCACGCCGTCAGGCGCAGCAGGTGGAGAGGAGAAAAGCGGGACATCATTTGCCTTGTTTATCCTTCAACATGGTTTCGACTTCGCGGGCTTTGTCGTGCATGCCCGGCACGCCGTCGCTGGCGGCCTTCTTGTAGGTGCGCAGGGCCTGCAGGAGCTGCAGGTCGCCCAGGTTGGCGCGCGCGGCGGCGTAGCCCGGGTCGGCGCGCAAGGCCATTTGCAGGGAATCCTGCGCCTTTTCGAGTTCGCCGCGACCCGCATATAGAGCCGCCAGATTGTTCCAGGGTTCCGGAAGTTCCGGGTAACGGGTGGTCATCTCGGTGTAGACGTCGATGGCTTCGTTCGTGCGGTGCAGGGCGGCCAGCGCCCGCGCGTGCTGGAACATCAACTGCACGTCGGTGCCCCGCTGGCCCTGGGTTTCCGCCTGGCGCTTTTCGATCAGCGCGAGCGCCTCTTCGTTGTCGCCGCGGTTCAGCAGGCGCTCGATGTACGTCGTGATCTGCGAGGGCGAGGGCGCCAGCCGCGTGTCGACGCCGGGCTTGACGGCTTCCAGCAGATTGGCCAGGCCTTCCCAGCCGCCTTCGGGCGGGATGGGATCCAGGGTGGTGCGGCTGGCGTTGGGGTTCTCCCCCGCGCCGCCGGCCATGGACTGGGCCAGAGAGGCTCCAATCGGCGCGCTCGCCAGGGCCAGGGCGAGCAGGGCGACGCGAAAGCGCGGCTTGATAGTCACGTGGTCATCCGTTAAAAGTCATGGCGGGTCATCGCTTACGCGCGCGACCGGGCCGCTTGCTATACTTGACGACCACCATTTTAGCCCCGGTTGGGTTTTGGCTCGACATCGGGCAAGAGGTCCGGCGGTATTGTCGGCGGTATTGGCGAGAAAATCGACGAAGCAATCGACAATGCCGCCAGGAACACAGTCCCGGAAATGGCCGCGCCATGGCTCGATGGATAGTAGGGTAATGGCGGGGGGCAGGGGCAAGGGTCGGGGGCCCTGGGCAGGGGTTTGATGCGGGATCGCAATCCGACCCCGGCGGCACGCGCCGAAGGCATTTTCCTTCGGCGGCAACTTTCCGCAACCGCCACGGAAAATTTAGACGAAGCCGAATAGAGCGCCATGCTGCAAATCTACAACACGTTGTCGCGTACCAAAGAACCGTTCAAGCCGGCCCAGGCTGGGCAGGTACGCATGTACGTGTGCGGCATGACCGTCTACGACTTCTGCCATCTGGGCCATGCCCGCATGCTGGTGTCCTTCGACGTGGTGCAGCGCTGGCTGCGCGCCAGCGGCCTGGCGGTCGACTACGTGCGCAACATCACCGACATCGACGACAAGATCATCCGCCGCGCCGTCGAGACCGGCCGCCGCATCGGCGAAGTCACCGAGTTCTACATCGAGGCCATGCACGCCGACGAGCGGGCGCTGGGCGTCGAGGCGCCGGACCGCGAGCCCCGCGCGACCCAGTACGTGGGTGAGATGCTGGACATCATCGGCAAGCTGGAGCGGAACGGCCTGGCCTACCAGGCCGACGACGGCGACGTGAACTACGCCGTCCGCGGCTTTCCCGGCTACGGCAAGCTCTCCGGCAAGACGCTGGACGACCTGCGCGCCGGCGAGCGCGTCGCTGTGGGCTCGGCCAAGCGCGACCCGCTGGACTTCGTGCTCTGGAAGTCCGCCAAGGCCGAGGAACCCGCCGACACCAAATGGGAATCGCCCTACGGCCTGGGCCGCCCGGGCTGGCACATCGAGTGCTCGGCCATGAGCAAGGCCCTGCTGGGGCTGCCGCTGGACATCCACGGCGGCGGTCCGGACCTGAAATTCCCGCACCACGAAAACGAAATCGCCCAGACCGAAGGCGCCTTCGGCGGCGCCCTGGCCAACATCTGGATGCATTGCGGCCCGCTCATGGTCGACTCGGACAAGATGTCCAAGTCGCTGGGCAATTTCCGCACCATCCGCCAGACCGTCGCGCTCGACGAGCCGGCCGCCGACCAGGCCGCCTACCGCGTCAATCCGCGCGAAGCGGAAATGGTGCGCTTTTTCATCGTGCGCAACCACTACCGCAGCCCGCAGAACTACACGCCCGACAACCTGATCGACGCGCAGAACGCGCTCGACCGCCTGTACCAGGCGCTGCAGAACGTGCCCGCCGACAGCCAGGGCATCGACTGGAACGAGCCCCAGGCCCAGGCCTTCAAGGCGGCCATGGACGACGACTTCAATAGTTCGGGCGCCGTGGCGGCCCTGTTCGAGCTGGCCTCCGAGGCCAATCGCGGCAAGAGCGCGCGCAGCGCCGGCCAGATGAAGGCGCTGGCGGCCCTGCTGGGCCTGCTGCAGCAGGATCCGGCGGCCTATTTCCAGTCGCCCACCCGCTATTCGGCGGCCGCGATGGAGCAGGGCGAGCGCCGCGCGCTGGACCCCGAGGCCATCCAGTCCCTGATCGACGCGCGCGCCGCCGCCAAGGCCGCCCGCGACTTCGCCGAAGCCGATCGCATCCGCGCGGAACTGCGCGAGGCCGGCATCGAGCTGGACGACAAACCGGGTGGCCTGACGCAATGGCGTCGCGCTTGAGCCCCCAGGATACGCCCGCCATGCCTACCGCCGACCTCGAGATTCCCAAGCCTGAGTATTGGGAAGCCGCCGTAGCCCACCTGATGCGGCGCGACCGCATCCTGAAGAAGATCATCCCCCAGCATCCGGAGGTCTGGCTGACTTCGCGCGGCACGCCTTTCGTGACGCTGGCGCGGGCGATCGTCGGGCAACAGATCTCTTCCAAGGCGGCCGACGCCGTCTGGACCAAGTTCATCGACGCCGTGGGCAAGCGCCCCACGCCCGTCGCCGTGCTGCGCGTCGGCGTCGACGGCCTGCGCGCGGCGGGCCTGTCCCAGCGCAAGGCCGAATACGTGCTGGATCTTGCCGTGCATTTCGGCGAACGGCGGGTCCACCCCGAGAAGTGGGCGGCGATGGACGACGAAGCCGTCATTTCCGAGCTGGTCGCCATCCGGGGCATCGGGCGCTGGACGGCGGAGATGTTTTTGATTTTCAATCTGCAGCGGCCTGACGTTCTGCCGCTGGATGATCTTGGGTTGCTCAAGGCAATCTCGCTACACTATTTCAGCGGCGAGCCTGTCTCTCGCTTCGAGGCCCGCGAGGTCTCGCTGGCGTGGCAACCCTGGCGTACCGTGGCGACCTGGTATCTGTGGCGCAGTCTGGAACCGACTCCGGTCCAGTACTGACGCACGCCAGGCAGCCCATCTACGGAACCACACTACATGCGCAATACATTTCTGGAATTTGAACAACCGCTCGCCGAGCTTGAGAACAAGATCGAGCAGCTGCGCTACGTGCAGGCCGATTCGGCGGTGGACATCTCCGACGAGATCGGACGTCTGCAGCAGAAGAGCCAGACCTTGGCCAAGGAGATCTACGCCAAGCTCACGCCCTGGCAGACGGCCCTGGTCGCCCGCCACCCCCAGCGTCCCTATACGCTGGACTACGTGCGCGAAATGTTCACCGACTTCCACGAACTGCACGGCGACCGCATGTACGCCGACGACCAGTCCATCATCGGCGGCCTGGCGCGCTTCAACGGCACGCCCTGCATGGTCATCGGCCACCAGAAGGGCCGCGACACCAAGGAACGCGCCGCCCGCAATTTCGGCATGCCGCGTCCCGAGGGCTACCGCAAGGCGCTGCGCCTGATGCGCCTGGCCGAGAAGTTCGGCATCCCCGTGTTCACCTTCGTGGACACCCCGGGCGCCTACCCCGGCATCGGCGCCGAAGAGCGCGGCCAGTCCGAGGCCATCGGCCACAACCTGTACGCCATGGCCGAACTGAAGGTGCCGGTGATCTGCACGATCATCGGCGAAGGCGGCTCGGGCGGCGCCCTGGCCATCGCCGTCGGCAATGCCGTGCTGATGCTGCAATACGCCACCTACGCCGTGATCTCGCCCGAAGGCTGCGCGTCCATCCTGTGGCGCAGCGCCGACAAGGCCCCGGACGCCGCCGAGGCGCTGGCCATCATCGCTCCCCGCCTGAAAGACCTGGGCCTGGTGGACCGCGTGGTCAACGAGCCGGTGGGCGGCGCCCATCGCGATCCCCGCGTCATGGCCCGCCTGCTGCGCCGCGCGCTGGGCGACGCCTTGCGCCAGCTCCAGGGCATGACGCCCGAACAGCTCGTGGAACAGCGCGTCCAGCGCCTGCTGTCCTACGGCGCCTACCAGGAAGTGCGCGCCTGAAGCGGCCCGAGGCGCCGGCCCCGAGCCGGCGTCGCGGCCACGCGCCACGCGCCCTCCCATCATGACCGCCCGCCAAACGCCCGACGCCACTCATCGGGATGAGGCGGGCGCGGTCCATCCGCTCCCCTTGTCTTCCGATCTTGCTGCGGCCCTGCGCCGCGCGCTGCTGGCCCTGCCCGAGCGTCCCGCGCGCATCGCCGTGGCGGTGAGCGGCGGGGCGGATTCGGCCATGCTCGCCGTGCACGCGGCCGCCGTGGCGCCCGAGCTTGGCATTGGCGTCGCGCTCTTCCACGTGCATCACGGCCTGCAGGCCGACGCGGACGAATGGGGGCGGCAGGTGGGCGCGCTGGCGGCCCTCCTGGGGCTGCCGCTGTCGGAAGCCCGCGTCGAGGTCGGGCTGGCGACGGGCAAGGGCATCGAAGCCGCCGCGCGCGACGCCCGCTACGCCGCGCTGGCGCAACTGGCGCATGCGCAGGGAACGACCCACGTGCTGCTGGCGCATCATCGCAACGACCAGGCGGAAACCGTGCTCCTGCGTTTGCTGCGCGGCACGGGGCTCGCGGGCATGGCGGCCATGGCGCCCGTTTCGCGGCGCGATGGCGTGGTCTATGTGCGCCCCTGGCTGGAGCTCGATCGCGAAACGATCCTGCGGGCGGCGGACGCGGTCCGGGACGCCAGCGGCTGGCGGCCGGTGCAGGATCCCACCAATGCGGACCCCCGCTACACGCGGGCGGCCCTGCGCGAATTGCTGGCGCCGGTGCTGGACGCCCGCTGGCCGGGATGGCGGGCCATCGTCGCCCGGCATGCGCGCCACATGGCGCAGGCGGCCGAAATCCTGGACGAGGTGGCGCGGGAGGATTTCGCGGCGCTCGATCCCGGCGCGGACGGGGCCAGCTTTTCGCTGCAAGCGTGGCGCGGCCTGTCCGAGGCGCGGCAGGCGCACGTCCTGCGGCATTGGCTGGAGCGCAACGGCGCGCGCATGCCCACCGACGCCCGCATGCGGGACCTGCTGCGCCAACTGCGCGGACTGCACAGCCTGGGCCACGACCGCCAACTGCGGGTGGAGCAGGCCGGCCACGTCATCCGCTGCCATCGGGGCAGGGTCTGGGTGGAGCCCAGGGGATAGCGTCTCGTGGCGGGTCCGTCGCGGAATTTCCGCGAATAAGCGCGCCGATAACCGCGGTATGGACAGAAATTCGCGCAAACTGCGCAAAATTTTACCGTCGCGCTAGAATATACGGCTTTGCCCGTCAACCTTTGCGGCGGGTTCCCAGCCAGAGTACGAGATGTCCCTGATCGTTCACAAATATGGCGGTACTTCGATGGGCTCGGTCGAGCGCATCAAGAACGTGGCGCGCCGCGTCGCGAAGTGGCACGCCGCCGGCCACCAGGTTGTCGTTGTCCCGTCGGCGATGGCGGGCGAAACCAATCGCCTGCTGGGCCTGGCGCGCGAGATTTCGCCGCAGCCCGACGCCCGCGAGCTCGACATGATCGCCGCCACCGGCGAACAGGCCAGCAGCGGGCTGTTGGCCATTGCCCTGCAGGCCGAAGGCGTGCCGGCGCGCAGCTATGCCGGTTGGCAAGTGCCCGTGCGCACGGATTCGTCCTTCACGAAAGCCCGCATCAGCTCCATCGAAGACGCCCGCATCCGCGGCGACCTGGACGCCGGCCGCGTGGTCATCGTCACGGGCTTCCAGGGCATCGATCCCGAGGGCCACATCACCACGCTGGGCCGCGGCGGTTCCGATACCTCGGCCGTGGCCGTGGCGGCCGCCATCAAGGCCGACGAATGCCTGATCTACACCGACGTGGACGGCGTCTACACGACCGATCCGCGCGTGGTGCCCGAAGCGCGCCGCATGGCCGTCGTTTCCTTCGAGGAAATGCTGGAAATGGCGTCGCTGGGCTCCAAGGTCCTGCAGATCCGCTCGGTCGAATTCGCCGGAAAATACCGTGTGCCGGTCCGGGTCCTGTCCTCGCTGACCGACCCGCTTATCCCGCTCGAAGAAGAAATGGTCTCGGGCACGCTGATTACTTTTGAGGAAGACGAAAAAATGGAAGCCGCCGTTGTCTCCGGCATCGCCTTCAGCCGCGACGAAGCCAAAATCACCCTGTTGGCCGTTCCGGACAAGCCCGGTATCGCCTTCTCCATCCTGGGTCCGGTCGCCGCCGCCAATATCGACGTCGACATGATCGTGCAGAACCAGTCCGTGGCCGGCACGACGGACTTCTCGTTCACCGTGAACCGCAACGAGTTCGCGCGCGCCGTGGACCTGCTCAAGCGCGAAGTCATCCCCGCCGTGGGCGCGCGTGAATTGTCCACCGACGAGAAGGTCGCCAAGGTCTCCATCGTCGGCATCGGCATGCGCTCGCACGTGGGCGTGGCCAGCCTGATGTTCCAGACGCTGTCGCAGGAAGGCATCAACATCCAGATGATCAGCACCAGCGAAATCAAGACCTCGGTGATCATCGACGACAAGTACATGGAACTGGGCGTGCGCGCGCTGCACAAGGCCTTCGGCCTGGACCAGGCGCCCGCCGAGAAGGCCTGATCAGGGATTCGGCACGATTTTTTTGCGATGAGGGCCCGCCGGGCGGGCAAGAGCGAAAAAAGTCGTGCTAGAATCTCGTTCTCTTCGGAGATGTGCCCGAGAGGCTGAAGGGGCTCCCCTGCTAAGGGAGTATGTGGCTAAAAACTGCATCGTGGGTTCGAATCCCACCATCTCCGCCAGATTTTCTCCGAGTTGGCTCCGGCCGGCATCGGGGATAAAGAACCCGCAATCGTGAAAGCGATTGCGGGTTTTTTCATTTCAGGATGGTTCCAGCACTGGGCTGCGCCAGAGCCAGAGAGGGCAAACCACTTGGGCATCTTCGGCCTCGCTTTACATGAAGTACGGTTTATCGCCGTCGCTGTCCGGCTTATTCACGCCTAGGCTCTCGCCCACATACAGTCCGGGATTCGCAATAAGCTTGGCAATCAGATCGGCCACGCTCTTGCGTGACACCACGGTGCCCTTGAAGGGTTGACCCTTGGCCGTGGTTTCATAATCCACCTCGTCTTCGTCCATCAGCCAGGCCGGGCGCACGATGGTGTAGTCCAGGCCCGAGGTTTCGATGGCGTCGGCCGCGCGTCTATAAGGCTTGAGGTCTTCACCGATGGTGGCGTTGTTCCATTCGCCAAACTTGCCAGGTACTTCGTCGTAGATGCCCAACGACAGAACGAAGACCAAGCGCTTGACCCCTGCGGTCTGCATTGCAGCAATGACTGCTTGGGCCAGCTTGTCCAAGTCTTCGCCGATAAGGTTGGCATAGACGATGTCCTGCCCAGCCATGGCGCTCTTGAGCAGTTTCTTGTCCAGCACGTTGCCGATCACGACCTTGGCGTTCGCGGGCTCCTGGCCCGTGAGCCTCTTCGGGGCGCGCAGCAGCAGCGTTACAGCGCTGTCCGGCTGATTGGCCAGCGTCTTCACGACCCATTGCGCGATCTGTCCGCCGGCGCCGAGGATAAGGATGTTTTTCATGCTTGTTTTCCCAATGTGACAGCGGGCGCCTTGGCGCCCGCGGGTTGGAAGGCGGCAGTAATCCACGCCCCGAAGGCCTAGAGGTGGTCCTTGAAGAACGGCACCACCTTGGCCATGGCGATAGCCACCGGCTCGGGCTTGTCGTACAGGTCATAGTGCGACCAGCCCTCGGCCACGACGATGTGCTTGTTCGCCGAGGCGGCGCGGCTGTAGATCTCCCAGCCGTCGCGGTAGGCGCCGAAGCCGCCGGGCTTGTCTCCGATGACGACCATCAGAGGTTGGGTCAGCAGCACCTCGGCGTTCAAGAAGGCATCCCAGCCCATGGCCGCGCCGCTGAACGACATCAACTGGCTGGTGGCGCCATGGGGCTGTTGGCCGCGCGCGGTCTTGTAGTAGTCGGTGGCCTCCAGAACATCGATGTCAGTGATGCCGGCCTTCTGAGCAGAAGCTACGGATTCGGGCAGCAGATCGGCCACGTCGCGCTCGGCACCCTGGGCCTGGGCCGCACGCATCTGAGCAATGTTCCGGGCGAGTTCGAGCGGTTTGAACTGGGCGAAACCTTCGCGAATCAAGCGGCCGTAGTTCACGCCAGTGATGGACACCAGCGCCTTGAGGCGATGGTCGGTGATGCCCGCATGCACGGTGTAGGCGCCGCCGCCGCATACGCCGATGGCACCAATGCGTTCGGCCTCCACATAGGGCAGCGATTGCAGGTAATCCACAGCGTAGCGGATGTCCGAGACGCGGATGGCCGGGTCCTCGATGAAGCGCGGCATGCCACCGCTGGCCCCCTGGAAACTGGCGTCATGTACCAGCACGACAAAACCTTGCTCGGCCAAGCCCTTGGCGTAGATGTTGCCGGCGGTTTGCTCCTTGCAACTGCCGATGGGGTGGGTGCTGACGATGGCGGGGTACTTTTTCTTGTCGTCGAAACCCGGCGGAAGGTAGATATCCGCAGCGGTTTCCCAGCCAAGGTTCTGGTAGGTGACGGTCTTGATATTGCTCATGGATGGCTCCGTGTCGGGTGAAAATAAGAGTGGTACAGCCTTGGAATGGCTTACTTCAGCTTGGCCAGGAAGAACGGAGCCAGCTTCGAGACGGCCTCGTCCACGTACTTGGGCACGTCGTACAGATCCATGTGGTCAGCGCCCTCGACGACATGCAGAGTCTTGTCCTTGCTGGAGGCGCGGGCTATCAGGTCGTCGCTCATCCACTTGCTGCCCGCATTGCCGCCTGCGACGGCCAGGATCGGCTGGGTCAGGAAGGCTTCGGCCTTGTTGTAGGCGTCGTAGGTGATGATCTGCGTGAGGCTGCGTGCCAGCGTGTAGCCGGGGGCGTTGGGATGCTCGCAGCGCGGCGTGTGGTAGTACTCCCAGGCGCCGCGCAGTTCGGCGTTGGGCGCGTCCTCCTCCTTCAGAGGGGCCAGCGGTATGGTGGCCATGTCGTTGCTGCTGGCGTCGGCCGTGCGCGCCGCGGAACCCGCCTCCAGGTAGGGCAGGGCATCCGCGTCCTTGACGGAGCCGTCCCAGCCATTGCGGAACATCTGGCCGATGTTCACCGCGCTCACCATGCCCAGCGCCTTGATGCGGCGGTCGTTGATCGCTGCGTTGGCGCTGTAGCCGGCGCCTGCGCAGATGCCCATGGCACCGATCTTGTCCTGATCCACGTAGGGCAGCGTGGTCAGGTAGTCGATCACGGCGCTTACGTCTTCGGTGCTGATATAGGGGTTCTCCAACTGGCGCGGCTCGCCCGTGCTCTCGCCCTGGTAAGAGCGGTCGAAGGCAATGGCGATCAGGCCGTGCCCGGCCAGCTTCCTCGCATACAGGCCTGCGGTCTGTTCCTTCACGCCGCCGCCGGGGGGCGAGACAACGACGGCCGGGTACTTCCTGGATTCATCGAAGCCGGCGGGGAAGTCGATGACGGCGGCCAGAGTGATGCCTTGGCCGTTGAGATTCTTGAAAGTGACGTGGGGCATGTGCGTTCTCCTGTGGTGAATGAAGGGTCGTCAGCAGGTGTTGCGAGGACAGGACTTCATCGTAGGAGCGGCATTGGATTAGATAAATGGCCTTCTGGAAACATGACTGGTTAGTTAAACTAAACAAATGCCCATCGAACCTTCTCTTGTCTCCACGCTGACGTGGTTCGCCCACATCGCCCGCCATCGCAGCTTCACTAAGGCCGCCACGGAGATGGAGGTGACGCGCGCGGCCCTGTCCCAGCACCTGAAAGGGCTGGAGCAGCATCTGAACGTGCGGCTGCTCAATCGCACGACGCGGGACATGTCGCTGACGGAGGAAGGACAGCGCCTGCTGGATGTCCTGCAACCCGCGCTGACGGCCATCGAGCGCGCGGTCGCGGAGCTGGGCGAAGCGCACGCCGAGCCCTCGGGCCTGATCCGCATGAACGCTTCGCGCATAGCCGCGCGGCTGCTGATCGAGCCGCACATGGGTGAGTTTCTGGCGCGCTATCCGAAGTTGCGGCTGGAACTGGTGATGAACGACGGCTTCTCGAACATCGTGGCCGACGGCATGGATGCCGGCTTACGCCTGGGTGAGAGCCTGGACGAGCACATGGTGGCGGTGCCTGTCACGCCTCCCATCGAGATGGCCATCGTGGGGGCGCCCGCGTATTTCGAGCGGCATGGACTGCCCGAGACGCCGGCCGATCTCATGCGGCACAACTGCCTGGCATACCGCTTCACCTCCAGCGGCACGATCGACCGCTGGTCGTTCACATCGCCTGATGCCGAGGGACGAACGGTGCTGTTCGAGCCCAAAGGCAACGCCGTGTTCAACGACGACGAAAACATGCTGAACGCTGCGGTTCAGGGTGTGGGTTTGATCAAGTATCTGGATCTTTGCGTTCGCCGACACCTGGCGGACGGGAGGCTGGTACGTGTGCTCGCGCCCTGGTGCCGGCCGTTTCCAGGCTTCTACCTCTATGTGCCGTCGCGCTCGCAGATGCCCGCCAAGATCCGGGCGCTGATGGATTTCCTGATCGAGCGGCGGGAACAGCTTGCGCAGCAGTCAGGCAAAGCTTCCGCGCCTCGCAAGTCGGGCTGACGACGCGCGATCCTGCCCGCCGCCTCGAAACGCCTGTGTCGCACCTGGCGCGAAAAGCGGCGGGAGCATATAGCGGCCGCAATCTGACCCAACCTATTGCCCCATAAGATCTTTCGTCCCGCTTCATGTCAGCACGAGAGAATTGACGGCGGACCTTTTTCATGTCCGGGCCGCATGAGAGAATTCCGCTTTCCCTTCTTCGCGCCGCTCCCTTGAAACACCTGCTCGCCACGCTCGACCGGCTGGACGATTTCGATGAAGTCATCGACGTGCGCACGCCGCTCGAATTCGCCGACGACCATGTCCCCGGCGCGATCAACGCGCCGGTGCTGAGCAACGAAGAGCGCGTCGTGGTCGGCACGCTGTACAGGCAGGCCTCGCCGCTCGAGGCCTCGCGGGTCGGCGCCGCGCTGGTGGCGCGCAATATCGCCGCGCATCTGGACACCACCTTCGCGGACCGGCGCCAGGGCTGGCGGCCGCTGATCTATTGCTGGCGCGGCGGCATGCGCTCCGGCTCCATGACGACCATGTTCAACATGATCGGCTGGCGCGCGCGGCAGCTCGACGGCGGCTACAAGACCTATCGCAGCTCGACATTGGAGGCGCTGGACCGCTTGCCCGCGGCCCTGCGCTACATCGTGCTGGCCGGGCCCACCGGCAGCGGCAAGACGCGCCTGCTGAACGCCCTGGCCCAGGCCGGCGCGCAGACGTTGGACCTGGAGCGCCTGGCCTCGCACCGCGGCTCGCTGCTCGGGGCCTGGGCCGGCGTGCCCCAGCCATCGCAAAAAGGCTTCGATACGCTACTGGCGCAGGACTTGCGCGCGTTCGATCCGTCGCGGCCGGTATTCGTCGAGGCCGAGAGCCGCAAGATCGGCGCGGTCGCCTTGCCGGCGGCGCTGCTGGCCGCCATGCACGCGAGCCCCTGCATCGAGGTCAGGTCCACGCGCGAGGACCGCGCCGCCTTCCTGCTGCAGGACTACGCGCGGCTGTTCGACGATCCGGAATCCCTCAAGGCGCAGTTGCGACGCATGATCGGCCTGCACAGCCGCGAGCGGGTGGGCGGCTGGCAGGCCCTGGTGGACCAGCGCCTGCGCGTCGAACTGGCTCGCGAACTGATAGACCGGCACTACGACCCGGCCTACGCCCGTAGCTGCCATGCGCATTTCGCGCGGTTGCCGCAAGCGCTGCGCCTGGACTTCCGGCCGAACGACGCGGATGTTGTCGAACAGGCCCGGGCGCTGCTGGCCGGGCTGGAAGCGGCGGGCGCCGTATCCTGAGCTGCGCCCGCATTGGCAAGGTGTCAATGCGCTTCGGCAGGCGGCTCAATCGACCGCCTTCAGAGCCACGTTGTCTTGTCCGTCTTTGAAAAGACGGTACTGCGCTTCGGTGCCAAAAAACACTTCGCCAGTGGTTTTGGTGCCTACGCCCTTGATATTGAGCGTGCCGGAATACTGCCAGAGGGTCCAGGGGTTTCGGCCGCTCAGCTTTATTCCGGTCGCGCCATAGCTGCCCAGCCAGATCATGAATTCGTTGGAGCGGTCGTCCAGGAAGGTCGATAGGTTGTGGCGATTTCCATAGAGTAGCGGCGTTTTTTCATAGTGGCCGCGAACCCTGGACGCCAGGTCGAGTATGTCGGTCTTGGCCTTGTCCATCCCGATGGCGTTCAGGCAATCCAGTTGTTTCTTGCTCTCGCCTTTGGGGTGCACGATTTCTATCGCAAACGGCAGGGAGTCGGGATCCATGGATACGATACCTGCGATGCGTTTCATCTGGTCGCTGGGCGATAGACAGAAGTCATACTTCAGGTAGGCGCCGCGATCCATCTTCAGCGCTTTGGCATTCGACCAGCGGTCCTTGAAGGTCGGGTCGGGGCCAGCCCAGCCTGCGGCTCGGGCATAGATGAATCGCGGGGAGTTTGCCTGGGAAAACGTCTGCCAGTCGATCCGGCCGTCGGCCGATGACAGGTCGAAGCCCTTGATGGGGTAGATGTCGGGCGGTTTGAAGATCTTTATGTCCGGCCTGCCGGGGATGCTGCTGACAGGACCCGGCGGCAAGGTCATCCGTTCGATGGCTTGGGCCTGTCCCGCCGGTGTAGCGGGTTCGGTCGGCACGGCCGCCACAGCGGTGCTCGATTCGGGCGTGCCGAATTTGGCCGGCGTTGAGGGTGAGCCCGGGGCGCCGTAGGCGTTGGCGGCCGTCATGACGCCCCGCGCGCCGCGGTCCGACAAGAAGAAGAACCCGCCCAATGCGGTCCCCGCTTGTGCGGGGCCTATCCAGGGCGCGCTGAGGCTGAATCCAGGGTTGGCTTTGGACTTCAGCCGGGTAATCCTGGCGTAGCTGCTGGAAAGGTAAGTCGTCAACGCAAGCGTGCGCGTGAGGCCTTGCTGTTGGACTTTTTCCCCGTCGTCGCCGACGACACTGTAGGCTTCCCAGTACAGCGGATCGGCCTCGCCGTTGGAGACGCCCTCGATAATCAGATCGAAGAATAGGCTGCCTCGACTCGGATCCAGTGAAAGTACGAAGTCGTCGCTGGATCCCGCTGTAAGCGCATAGGATCCTCGTTTTACAAATGTGTCCGGATTGCCTCCGGCCTTGCCGTTGGTGAAGAAGTTCCCGCCGTAGCATGCATTGACGAGCGTCAGAACATGGAAGTAGCGCGTTGCCAGCGCCTCTACCGCCGAGGCGAATTCCTGCATGCGGTACATGTGCTCGGACCCGCCGGGATCCTTGGCCGGACTTAGCACGAACGCGGCCGGCACATCGGTCTGCCCATCTTGGGTGCCGTACCGGCCGTGGCCGGAATAGGCGATCAGGAGCCTGGCCATCTTGTTGAAGTCGGCCGCGCGGTTGGGCAGGTACTTGTATAGGAAATAGTTAATGTTCTCGGGGGTCGCGTCCTTGTTTCGCAGCACGATGACTTCATCGAATTTCTGTGTCTCGACAAGAAACCGCACGAGCCGGTCGCCATCCACCTTGGCCGCCGGTAGATCGCTATTGGGCATGTTCGGATACGAATCGATTGCGATCACTAATCCGATGGCACGCGTAGCGGCGCTATCGGAGACCCGCAGAGCGTCTCTGATGCGCACGTCCAACTGTTGTTTCCCCGGAGCGGCATTGAAATGCTCGAAATACGGGCAATATTTGGCCTCGTGGGCCGGGGCGCCGTTCGCGCAGGTGCCGGAATAGGGTTCGGGTTCAGCCCCGAGAGCGGTTGCCGTCAGCGAGACGGCAATGCACCCCAGCCTCAATGGCGATGGACGTTTCATTCGAACGCCTTGATGCCGAGAAGGGTGTAGAACGTGGCGGGCTCGCCCTTGAAAATGTTGGCGTCGAAAGCATCGTTAAAGCCGATCGCCATCTTGGCGGAGTCGGTGTATTGCCACAGCACCCATTTGACACCGTTGATGGTCCTGGGAATCTCATTTGCCTGAGATGTCTTTGAGTAGTCGGCTATCCACAGAGGGTATCGTGAAAGTGCTTTGAATTTCTCTTCAGAGCCGATCCGCTCGTTCCACCATGAGCGAGCCGTATAGATCATCGGTTTGCGATTCAGCTCTGTTTCGACGACGGACAGGAAGGCCATGAGTGTTTCGAGAATCTCATCGGGCTTGCGATCCGTCCAGCGGTCCTTCGACGCCGAATTTTCCTTGTCCCACTCCAAGTCTACGACGGGGGGCATGTCTGTTTCCAGCAGGCCGCCGTTGGCCTTGATGACCTTGACGAAGGTCCTGCCTTGGATCTTTCCCCATTCCGCCGGGGCAATTCTGCCGTCGCCGCTGGAAAGGAAATGAAAGGCTCCGCGATGGACTTCGCTGCCTTTCGGCAAGTTTCCGGTTCGGGTCCAGAAGCTTGAGAACTTGGGGTCGAGATACCTGGCGCCTTGGGTGGCCTTCATGTAAATGAAGTGAACCTCGCGCTTGCGCAGTTGTTCAATGGGAAAAGCGGAGTGCGTGTGGTGGCTGATGTCGACGCCGAACAGTGAATTTGTGCGCGGCGTCTTAAGAACCGCATCCACTTTGACGTCGTCAGGGAAGCGGAAAGCGTTGTAGAGATTGAAATACTGGGTAGGGTCTTCGGAGCCGGCGGCCGCGTCAATCTTCAGGATTTCGTTGAAGAGATCCTTGCGGGAAAGATCATCGGTCAGGTAGACCAGTCCAAGGGTCGCGGCGCTTGTCGCGGCAGCCGATTCGGTAGGTGTCGTATCCAGGGCGTGGGCCGATTGCAGGGCAAACAGCGCGGCAATTGCGGCCAGATAGGCTTCCAAGCGGCGAAGACTCGAGAGCATGGAGGCGCTCCTCTTCAAAGATGGTCGACAGACCCCTGCTTGGCACCGTGCGCCACTCGTCTTTGAGCGGCTACACGCGACGCTTGAGCAAGTGGCAGGCCCGGTTGGTTCCACGCACGCTTTTTACTGCCGCGCCGGGGTGTGCCGCAATGGTGAGAACGCACTCCTTCCCGTGCATCGGGCCGGCTTGGCGTTCCTGTGCCCGGGCCCCCTGACTTGCGCAGACCCCGAATTAGGGCTATCATTCAAGGCTTGCTTTGAAACGCGCCCGTAGCTCAGCTGGATAGAGTACCTGGCTACGAACCAGGGGGTCGTAGGTTCGAATCCTGCCGGGCGCACCAGTTCAATGAAGCAAGAGCAGTAAGAGTAAACGCAATAAAAAAGCGGCAAGATTTTCTGATATAATTTTGCCTCTTTGCCGAAGCGCCCGTAGCTCAGCTGGATAGAGTACCTGGCTACGAACCAGGGGGTCGTAGGTTCGAATCCTGCCGGGCGCGCCAAGTCCCATTCATTGGGCCTGGCCAATACAGCAAAGAAAATGGAAAGGCCTTTGATCTCGCATCGAAGGCCTTTTTGTTTTGCGGGCCGGCTTCTCAGTGCGCCTGCGTGGCCGGGTGTTTTTCCTTGGCGGCGTCTTGCGGCGCTTCTTCTTCGTCGAAGCCCCAGTCTCCCACTGTGTACCAGTCGTCGCCCAGCAGTTCCGCGGGATGCATGGTGCGGCCCGATCCGTTGCCGCAGGCAAGCGAATCGGTCGGACAGTAGCGGTCGCAGCCCCAGCAGATGCGTTCGGGGTGCGTGGGATGCAGCGGAAACTTCTTGGCCATGGCGGATGCCTGATGTCTGGTCCGCGTCGGGAAAAGGGGTGAATCGCGGCGCGGCGCGGATCCGTCGCGTACGCATCCAGCGTACTGCGCTGCGCGAGCGTTCTCCTTGACCGCGGTCAAACATGGCCGGCGCCTGCCAGGCGCCCGCCCGATTTGCGCGCGGCGTTTGTTCCATGGTATAAACACGCCTCTTTCGGGGCGCCCGTAGCTCAGCTGGATAGAGTACCTGGCTACGAACCAGGGGGTCGTAGGTTCGAATCCTGCCGGGCGCACCAACCCAATTCGAGAACATTGCCGCGGTTTTGGCGGAATGTGAAAAAAGCGGCTTGATGATCTGTCATCAAGCCGCTTTTTCTTTCTGCGCGGCATTCATTGTCGGCGCCGGTCCATCGCCGTCAACGCAGTGCCGCTCTTGAGCAACTGATAGGCCTGTCCGCCCAGCCATGCGACCTTGTCGCCCGCGCTGGTGCGGCATACGCAATGGGTCTTGGGGTCGAAGCGCGACGTGCCCAGCGCGGAATACGCGTCAGGGTCCGAGACGAATCGTTCGATGCGGTACAACGTGCCGTCCGGGGCGGTGGCGAGGACGTCGGTAAGTCGTCTTGCTGTGCCGAGCATATTCATACCTCCATGCGCGGGTCAATGATGTGTGCGGCGCCAAAGTCGTTTGAACATTTCAAGAGTGCCAGGCGGGAAGTTCGATGTTCCGGCGCGGGGCAGGGCCTGCCCATCCTTTCAGGACGAACGGGTCCTAATGAAAATGTCCTCCTAACAATGAATCGTCGAGCTGGTCGGGAGAGACGCCCAGGGCTTCGGAGACGCGGTCCAGGATGACCTGCCGGGGCCGTGGGCGCGGCCGTTCCAGTTCGACATAGATGGAGTGGTCGACGCCTAGCCGGGCAGCCATGTCAGCGGTGCTGATATTGAGATGCTCGCGCCATGCGCGTATCAGGCTCCAGTCGTTGCCGGTTTTCAGATTGACGACAGCTAATGGCACGTGCCCTTGGCCCGCGGCAAGCTTCTTGCGCGGCGCAGGTTTCCTGCGGGCATCGTGCACGCCGCTTCTTGCGGCGCTTTTGCGGGATTCGCCGCGAGGCGCGGTGACGACGGATTCGGCGGTGAAGATCGCGCCGCCATTCACTTGGCGATACTGGTCGTTGCCGATCCAACAGAGGGTTTCGCCGTTATCGAGCATGCATTCGCAATCCAGGTGGTAATTGCTGGGCATGTTCTCGAGTTTGGCGATGGTTTCGGTGGTCGTGGCGTGACGCACCACACGGTGCAGGACACCGTCTGGCGAACGCACGAACACGTCGGGAAGTCTCCAGGAAAACGGAATGATGATCTCCACGGCCGAAACCTATTTCGCCACTGTATCCCGCAGTGCGCACGGTGGGATTTGGGGTTTCCCCTGGACTTGCGGGCAGCGTGGATTCAACGCGACACCGTTGGCTGCAATCCTCACGAATCTTCACGCTGCAAGGCCTCTGGATCGCAGTGCGCTACGGATCGGAAGGGCGGTCGCCGGCGCCAAATCCCGCGCTGGCCAGCAGCTTGGGCACGATGTCGGCGGCCGCGCCGCGCAGGTTGTGATGGGCGCGCGCATCCAGCGGCGTGGCGGCGGGGTTGATCTGCGCCACGACCGCGCCCGCGGCCAGCGCGCGCTGCGGCAGTTCGGCCGCCGGGTAGACCAGCGCCGAGGTGCCGATGCTCAACAGCAGGTCGCATCGTTCCGCGGCGCGGATGGCGGTGTTCCAGGCGTCGGCGGGCAGGCTTTCGCCGAACCAGACGACGCCGGGCCTCACCGGCGCGCCGCAGCGCGCGCATGCGGGCGGCGCGATGCGCCGGCCTTCCTCCGGTTCGTTCGGCGCGCCTTCCGGAAACGGCTGCGGCGCGCCGCAGGACGAGCAGCGCGGCGCGTGCAGGCTGCCGTGCAGATGCACGACGTGGGTACTGCCCGCCCGTTCGTGCAGGTCGTCCACGTTCTGCGTGACGACGATGAGTTCCGGGACGCGCCGCTCCAGTTCCGCGATGGCGCGGTGCGCGGCGTTCGGCGCGGCGAGCAGGACCTGGGCGCGCCGCCATTCGTACCAGCCCCAGACGATGTCGGGGTGGGACCGGAACGCTTCGGGCGTGGCCAGCGCCTGCGCATCGAAACGGGACCACAGGCCCGTCAAGGCGTCCCGGAAGGTGGCGATGCCGCTTTCGGCGGAAACGCCGGCGCCGGTGAAGACGACCACGCGGCGCGCCTCTTGCAGCGCGCTCGCCAGCGTGGCGGGTATATCGTGATGCGGATTTTTCATTTCTTATCTTCGAGACAGTCCGATACGCTGCACGCGCAGGGGCGGCCCTGTCAAGAAAAGCTCGGCGCGATCGCCCGGCCGGCGGCAGGGCCATGAGTGCGCATCCGTCCCGAATCGTGGATACTGTTTTTTCAATCTGGGATATCCAAACGCCTTGGAGAAACGCAATGCCTGAATCTCACGCCGGCCTGGACCGGCTGCGCCATTTCATCGCCACCGCGACGCGGCTGGCGTCGCCGACGGCGCTTGCGCAGACCCCGGCGCTCGAGGCCGCGTTCGCCGACCTGGTGCGCCACGACGACTGGCTGCCCGAGGCCTGTACCGCGCCGCATCCGCAGTATTACCAGCAGTACCTGCTGCACTGCGACCCGCTGGAGCGGTTCTCGCTGGTGAGCTTCGTCTGGGGGCCGGGGCAGGCCACGCCGGTGCACGACCACGAAGTGTGGGGCTACGTGGGCATGCTGCGGGGCGCCGAGGTCAATCAGCGCTACGTCCGCGATCCGGACGGCCGTATCGCGCCCACGGGGGCTGCGACCACGCTGAAGCCGGGCGACGTAGAGCGCCTGTCGCCGGCCGAGGGCGACATCCACCGCGTGTCCAATGCCTACGCGGACCGCGTGTCCATCAGCGTGCACATGTACGGCGGCAATATCGGCGCCGTGTCGCGCCATGTCTACGACCCCGCCAGCGGGCAGGCCAAGCCGTTCGTGTCGGGCTATTCCTCGGCCAGCCTGCCGAACCTGTGGGACCGTTCGGAGGCCGTCCGGGCGGCCATCGCCTAGCAAGCCTGTTCGCGCGCGGCGTCTCATGCTATGTTTCTGTCCTAAATATTAGGAAAAAACCATGGACAAGACGCTGCTCAAAGGTCTGATGGTGTTGGAGGCGGTGACCGACGTGGACAATCCGCCGCGCACCATCGACGCGCTGGCGGCCCGGGTCGGGCTGACCCGCAGCAACACCCACCGCACCCTGCAGACCCTGATACACGCCGGCTACGTGATCAAGGACGATGACGGCGGCGGCTATCGCGGCGCCGTGCGCCTGTTCGAACTGGCGGCCCGCCAGCTCGCGCAGTTGGACGTGCGCAAGCTGGCCGCGCCCTTCATGCGCGCGCTGGCGGACCAGACCGGCGAGACCGTGCACTTATCGGTGCTGGACGGTTTCGACGTGGTCTACATCGACAAGATCGACAGCCCGCAGCCGATACGCGCCTATTCGATGGTGGGCGGACGCGCGCCCGCCTACGCGGTCGCCACCGGCAAGGCCTTGCTGGCCTACCAGGCCGAAGGCTATGTCGAACGCTATGCCGACAGGCTGCTGCGCCATACGCCGTCGACCATCGTGTCCATGCCGCTGCTGAAAGACGAGCTGCGCAAGATCGCGCGCGCCGGCTACGCGGTCAACCGGGGCGAATGGCGCGAAGGGGTGGGCGGGCTGGCCGTGACCCTGTTCAACAGCCTGGACCAGCCGGTGGCGGCGGTTGGCATATCCGGCCCGCTGGACCGCCTCAGCGCGGCGAGGATGAAGCAGTTGGCGCCGGATGTGGCGGCGTGTGCGCAGTCCATTTCGCAGGGGATGGGTTATCGCCGGGGCTTTCTGGGCTAGCGCAAGGCTTCTTTCAGCATGGGCGGGCCTTCCCGGACGCCCGCCCGCGAGATCTCCGCGGCGATGCGGCGCGCCTGGTCGCGCGCAAGCCGCGCATTCACGTCCATGGACGTGGTCCAGAAGTAGGTGCCGCCCGCCAGGCTGCCCAATACCGATATACCAGGCTGGACCTCGCCCCGCGCATTCTTCAGGCAGCCCGTTCCGTAGTCCAGCGCCAGGCCGCCATGGGGATCGGCCCGCGCGTGTCCGTCGCGCAGCAGCGAAGCCACCAGCGGGTCTTGCGCGCCCGGCGCATCCACCGAGAAGCTGGTGGCGTTGACCAGGTAGCGGCTGGCGTGCGTGGAGATGGCGCCCGAGGCGCCGCGCAGCCGCGTATGGAACAGCCCGTTGGCGGCGTCGTACCGGCTGTCCAGGTAGCCGGCGCCGACCTGCAACTGGCCCGTGCGGAACAGCGCCTGGAGCTTGAGCGCATTGCGCATGGGGAAGGTGGCGCGCCGCGCCATCCACAGCGAGCGCCATTGCGATTGGAAGCGTCCGCGTTCGGCATCGGGCATCAAGTGCCAGATCTGGTCCACGGCCGCGTTGGTCGCCGCCGCCACGGCCTGCCACGGCCGGGCCGCCAGCGCGGACCGCCTGATCTCTTCGTCCAGCGCGATCCGCGCATCGCCCGCCAGGCCCAGCAGGTCGTCCGCGTCCACGCTGCCTCCCAGGGCCAGCACCTCGTCCTTGAGCGCCGCGGCGATCACGTCCACCGACAGGCCGCCGCCGTGCCTGGCGGCAAGCCGCAGCGCGCCGTCGCGGCTCAGTTGGCGCAGGCTGTCCGGCGGACGATTGTGGGGGCTGCGCACGGCGGGCAGGCGGCCATTGCGCGAGACGCACAGGATAGGGCCGCGATGCGCCGCCTGCTGCAAGGCGGCCACCGCGTCCACGGCGCTCAGGCTCGTGCCGACGATGCAGACCGGCGCGTCGGCGGCGATGCCGCCGGCCAGCGCGTGGACGGGATAGGGGCTGTTGAAATAGCCGGGCGCGTCCCGCAGGCCGGGGAACGCCAGCGAGGGCAGATTGCCGTTGCACAGCACCGCAAGGCGCGCCACGCAGGGCGCGCCTTGCTCGGGTTCGACGCGCACGCCTGCGCCGGCAGGCAGCGGCGCCACGCGGCGCACGCGGCTTTGCGCGTGCGTGAGCGCGACGCCCAGCGTGCGCGCCAGGTCCCGGGCCCGCGCGTAGACCGCGCGCATATAGGCCCCGAACAACGGGCGGGGCAGGAAATCGGCGGGGTCTATCGTCTCCGCGCCCTGGGCGCGCAGCCAGGCGGGGTCCTGTCCGCGCAGCCACTCCACGAAGTCCAGCCTGTGGTCCGCCAGCGCCGACATATTGCCGGCGGGGATGTTGAGCAGGTTGCTGGACAGGTCGTCCTGGTAGGCGCCGCCCGGGCCCGGTTCGGCCTGCGGTTCGTACAGGACGATGGCGGGCGGCGGGCCGGCGGCGGGATCCAGGCAGAGCAGGAACTGGTAGAGAAAGCTGACGGCCACCGAACCGCCGCCCACGATGGCCAGGTCCGCCGCGGGCGGCGACGACGTTGCGCGCGGCGCCGTCATTTGGCGGCCGACAGGCGCACGACTTCCGCCCAGCGGGCGACTTCCTGCTTGAGCACGCGGCTGGTGTCGGCGGGCGTGGTGGCCACGGCGTCGGCGCCCAGCTTCAGCGCGGCCTGCTGCACCGAAGCCATGGCGGCGGCCTTCTGCATTCCGGCCGACAGCTTGTCCACCACGGCCGGCGGCGTGCCCGCGGGAGCCAGCAGCGCGTAGGTGGTGGCCACCGAATAGTCCTTCACGCCTTGCTCCATCAGGGTGGGCAGGTCCGGCAGCGCGGTGGCGCGCGTGGCGGTCGTCACGCCCAGCAGCCGGATCTTGCCGCTGGCCACCTGCGGCAACAGCGCCGGCAGCGTTTCGATGACCATGTCGATCTGGCCGCCCAACAGGTCGGTGATGGCCGGCCCGCTGCCGCGGTAGGGCACGTGCATGAGCCGGGTGCCGGTCGCGACCTGGAAGAGTTCGCCCGCCATGTGCTGCGACGTGCCGGGTCCGGCCGAGCCGTAGGTGATGGATCCGGGCTTGCTCTTGGCCAGGGCGACGAGTTCCTGGACGTTCCTGGCGGCGATCTTGTCGCTGTTGACCGCGACGGCCATGGGCATGCTGGTGGCCATGGACACGCCGACGAAGGCGGTGCCGAAGTCATAGCCCGGCTTGTCCGGCATGGCGGCGTGGATCGCATGGCTGCCCACGGCGCCCATCAGCAGCGTGTAGCCGTCCGCGGGGGACTTGGCCACGAATTCCGCGCCGATCTCTCCGCCCGCGCCGGCCTTGTTCTCCACCACCACGCTTTGTCCGAGGTAGTCGCCCAGGTGTTGCGCATAGATGCGCGCGGCGGCATCGGTCGCGCCGCCGGGCGGGAACGGCACGACCATGCGCACGGGTTTCGCGGGCCAGCCGTCCGCCGCGGCCGGGCCGGCGGCCAGCGCCAGGACCGCGCCCGCCAGGGCAATGCGCCATAACTTTTTCATGGAATTCTCCTTTGGGTGGATGGGGCCGTCATGCGCGGACGCGGACCGCGGCTGCGGCCGCCTGTCGTCGCTGCGGCCATTTATTAAGTCCTAAAATATAGGATTCATGTATCAATAAATGGTTTACGTAGAATTCTACACGGTGATATGCTGGTCAACAATTAAGCGATGCACCTAGGGATTGCACTAAGATTCAAGCGGAATCAAGGCGAAATCGGCCAAGCCTGGCCGGATGATGCCATTCCGGGCGGCGCGCTCTTATAATATTTTTCGAATCCCAAATATTGAATTTTCATAACGAGAGGTCAGACATGACACCCAATTCGGCACTGGCCGGCATCACGGTGCTGGAGATTTGCAACGTCGCGGCGGGCCCGTTTTGCGGCATGTTGCTGGCGGATATGGGCGCCGACGTGATCAAGGTCGAGAACCCCGAAGGCGGCGACACACTGCGAAGCTGGCCGCCCATCTCCGACGGCTACAGCGAGAACTTCGCGTCGCTCAACCGCAACAAGCGTTCGGTGACGCTGAACTTGAAAGACCCGGCCGACCTGGCCCTGGCGCGCGAACTGGCGTCGACGGCGGACGTGCTGATCGAGAACAACCGGCCGGGCGTGATGGAACGCCTGGGCTTGGGCTACGCCCAGTTGCGCGAAGTGAATCCCGCGCTCGTCTATTGTTCGATTTCGGCCTATGGCCAGTCGGGGCCGCGTTCGCAGGAAGGCGGCTTCGACCTGACCATCCAGGCCATGAGCGGGCTGATGAGCGTGACGGGCGAAGCCGGCGGGGAACCCGTGAAGTGCGGCGTGCCGGTAGCGGACTTTTCGGCGGGGCTGTACGGGGCCTTCGCCATCGCGTCGGCCCTGCGGGCGGCGCAGGCCAGCGGGCAGGGCACGCACATCGACGTGCCGATGCTGGGCGCGACGCTGGGCATCGCGGCCTTGCAGACCTCGGAGTTCTTCGGCAGCGGCCGGGATCCGGTCAAGCTGGGTTCGGCGCATCCGCGCAACGCGCCGTACCAGGCGTTCCGCTGCAAGGGCGGCTACTTCGGCATGGCTGCGGGCAACCAGGCGCTGTGGAAGGGCGTGTGCGCCGTGGTCGGCCGGGAAGACCTGCTGGCCGATTCCCGCTTTACCGATACCAGCGCCCGCGCGCGCAACCAGACCGCGCTGCGCGAGATCCTGGAGGCCATCTTCGAGGCCGAGGACGCGCAGACCTGGCTGGCGCGCTTCCGCGCCGCCGGCGTGCCGTGCGCGCCGATCAACACTTATTCCGAAGTGCTGGCCGACCCGCAGGTGGAGCACATGGGCTGGGTGCAGTCCGTGGAACTGCCGAACGGCGTGCGCACGCGCACCTTCGGCCTGCCGGTGCGCTTCGACGGCGAGACCACGGCCTTGCGCCGCCGCCCGCCCGCGCTGGGCGAGCACAATGACGAAGTGCTGGGCGCGCTGCGCGCGGGCAAGAAGGGGGCGGCGGCATGAGCGGCGCCCTGCGTATCGACGGACAAGGCGGCAGCCGCGTGTTTACGCTGTCGCGGTCCGAGAAAATGAACGCGCTGTCGGCCGACCTGGTGGAGGCCCTGATCGCCGCGCTGGACGAGGCCGAGGCGCAAGGCGCCAGGCTCATCGTGCTGAAGGGCGAAGGCAGGAACTTCAGCGCCGGCTTCGACTTCGGCGATTGGGAGGCGCAGAGCGAAGGCGACCTGCTGCTGCGCTTCGTGCGCATCGAAATGCTGCTGCAACGGCTGGCGGGCTCGCCCTGCCTGACCGTGGCGCTGGCGCATGGGCGCAACTTCGGCGCGGGCGTGGACCTGTTCGGCGCCTGCAAGTGGCGCGTCAGCGCGCCGGACGCCACGTTCCGCATGCCCGGACTGAAGTTCGGCCTGGTGCTGGGCACGCGGCGTTTCGCGTCGCTGGTGGGCGCCGAGCGTGCGCGCGCCATCCTGGAGCAGGCCGCCACGTTCGGCGCGGAAGAGGCCTTGCGAGACGGCTTCGCCAGCCGGCTCGCGGCGCCGCCAGCATGGCCGGACATCGAGCGGCAGGCGCTGGAAACCGCGTCCGCCCTGACGTGCGCCAGCCGCGTCCAACTGTACGCGGCGCTGTCGGCCGAAGCGCCCGACACCGACCTGGCCCGCCTGGTGCGCTCGGCCGCCCAGCCCGGCCTGAAGGCGCGCGTGGCGGCCTATCTGCAGGCGCGCTAGCCCTACAAGACAAAGCAGGCAAGGAGACAACATGGCATCGGGATTCAACCAAGAGAACAAGCGGCGTTCGCTGGTGGAGCTGGCGGCGCTGGTGCCGGACGGGGCGTCGATCGCCCTGGGCGGCAGCTTTCTGCACCGCGGGCCGTTCGCCTTCGTGCGCGAACTGATCCGCCAGGGGCGGCGCGACCTGGAACTGGTCAAGCAGTCGCCGGGCTACGACGTGGACATTCTGTGCCGCGCGGGCGCGCTGCGCCGCGTGCGCGCGGGCATCGTCGCGATGGAAGGCAACTTCGGCCTGGCGCCGTGGTACCGCAAGGCCGTGGAGCGCCGCGAGATCGAACTGGAGGAGCATGCCTGCGCCAGCCTGACCGCCGGCTTGCGGGCGGCGGCTTTCGGCGTGCCGTTCCAGCCTTGCGGCGGCCTGCACGGCAGCGGGCTGCCCGAACTCAATGGCTGGAAATGCCTGGACGACCCCTATGGCAGCGGCCAGAAGACCTGGGTGGTGCCGGCGATCCGGCCCGACTTCGCCGTGATCCAGGCTTCCGAGGTGGACGCGCGGGGCAATGTGCGGGTGCAGGGCACCGCGCACTGGGACCGCATCATGTCGCGCGCCGCGGGCAGCGTGCTGGTGGTGGCCGAGAAAGTCGTCGACAGCGCCGTGTTCGAGGCGAACCCGGAATCCACTCTGATCCCGTTCTTCATGGTGCAGGCGTACGCGGTGGTGCCGCGGGGCGCGTGGCCGGGATCCTGCTGGCCCGACTACGCCATCGACTATCCGGCGGTGGAGGCATACATGGACAAGCAGGGCGATCTGCAGGCGCACATGGCCGCCGCGCCCGAAGCGCAAGAGGTGCATCATGGCTGAGCAATGGTCGGGCTTTTCGTACATCGTGACCAACCTGGCGCGCTTCATCCGCCCGGACGAGATCACCTTCAGCGGCGTGAATTCCACCATGCCGATGCTGGCCTGCCTGCTGGCCAAGCGGGCCTACGACTTCGACTTCGTCTACATCAACGTGGCCGGAGGCGTGAACCCGCGGCCTTCGCACATTCCGCTTTCCAGTTCGGATCCGGTGCTGGCGGAACACACCGCGTCGATCTTCTCGAACGAGGATTTCTACGACCTCTGCACCCGCGGCCGCATGGACCTGACCTTCCTGGGCGCGGCGCAGATCGACGGCGAGGGCTGCGCCAACAATTCCTGCATCGGCGACTGGCACGAACCCAAGGTGCGCCTGCCGGGCGGCGGCGGCGGCGCGGTGATGCTGCCGACGGCCAGGCGCGCCTGCACCTGGCGCACGGAACACTCGCGCCGCACCTTTGTGCCCAAGCTGGACTTCATGACGTCCTGGGGCGGGTTCCACGGCGTGGTGACGCCCATCGCGGTATTCGTCAAGCGCGACGGAAGGCTGGCGCTGCAATCGTGGCATCCGGAGTCCAGCCTGTCCGAAGTGCGCGAGCGCACCGGCTTCGACTTCGACGCGGCGGGGGCGGCGCCTTCCGAACCGCCCACGGCGGCCGAGGCCCGCGCCTTGCGCGAGCTGGATGCCGACGGGCAGTTCGAACGCGACGCCGCGGTCGCGCTGCGCTAGGAGTCCGCCATGACGATACCCGATGCCACCCTGGCGGCGGCGTGCGCGCGCGCCTGGAGCCAGCCGCAATGGGCGGCGCGCCCGGCCATCGTGACCGCGGAAGGCGCGCTGACGTATGAGGATCTGCATGGCCGGGTCGGGCGGGTCGCGGGCGGCTTGCGCGCGGCCGGCGTCGCGCCCGGCAGCTATGTGGCGATCGCCATGGAGCGGTCGCTGGAGCAGGTGCTGGCCATCCTGGGAACGATGGCGGCGGGCGCGTGCCCGTGCCCCCTGGAGCCGCGGCTGTCGGTCGAAGAGACCGCAAGGCGCGTGGCGGCGGTGGGCCTGGCATGGATGCTGTACGACGAGCCCAATGCCGGAACCGCGCAGGCCAGCGGCCTGGCGCCGGCGCGCCGGCTGGACGCGGGGCGCGTCGCGCAAGGCCCGCTGGACTGGAGCGGCGCGGCCGGCGTCGCGCCCGGCGACCCCGGCCTGCTGCTGTTCACCTCCGGCAGCACGGGCCACCCCAAGGGCGTGCTCCTGAGCCACCGCGGCCTGGCCAACAATGCGCGCGGCGTGCTGGCGCACACCGGCCTGACGCCGGACGACCGCCTGCTGCACGTGATGCCGCTGCACCATACCAACGCGCTGAACAACCAGATTTTCGCGCCGCTGCTGGCGGGGGCCAGCGTGGCGCTGGCGGGCCGCTTCCGCGCGGACGACATGCCGGGCCTGCTGCGCGCGTTCCGGCCCACCATCGTCACCGGCGTGCCCACCATGTACGCCCGCATGCTGGAACTGGAATTCGATCCGGACAGCCTGGCGGGCCTGCGCTTCGCGCGTTGCGGCTCGGCCCCGATCACCGAGGCGCTGCACCGGCGCATCGAGGCGTTCCTGGGCTGTCCGCTGGTTGTGTCCTACGGTTTGTCGGAGGCCACCTGCACGTCCACCATGAATCCGCCCGGCGCGCGGCGCGTGGGCTCGGTGGGCACGGTGCTGGCGGGGCAGAGCGTGAGCCTGCGCTTGCCGGACGGCACCGAGGCAGCGCCGGGCGGCGAAGGCGAGATCTGCATCGCGGGCGATAGTCTGATGCTGGGTTACCTGGGCGTGGAGGGCGCGGACGAGGGCGCGTTGCGGCTATTGCGCACCGGCGATCTGGGGCGTTTCGATGAACAGGGCTACCTGAGCATCACGGGCCGCATCAAGGACGTGATCATCCGGGGAGGCGAGAACATCTCGCCCGCGCTGGTCGAGGGCGTCGTTACCGGTTTGCCGGGCGTGGCGGCGTGCTGCGTCGTGGGCGCGCCGGACGCGGACCTGGGCGAAGTGCCGGTGATTTTCGTACAGCGCGCGGGCGATGATGGGCCGGACGCCTCGGCTATCCAGGCCGAGGTGCTGGCCCGCCTGGGCCGCATTTATGTACCGCGCGACGTGCTGTGGCTGGAGCGCCTGCCCGAGAACGCGGTGGGCAAGGTGGACCGCAAGGCCCTGGCGCGGCAGGCCGCCGCTTAGCGGCGGCCTTCCATGGCGCGGGGCCCGCGGGCTCCGCCGTTTACTCGACCTTACCTATTTTCTGCACCGCCTGCTCCAGCGATACGGAATCCTTCTTCCAGTATTCATCGAAGGCCGGCGCATCCAGGTATTGCACGGGGCTGCCGGTGCCGGCGATCCGGGATTGCACGCCGGGATCGTCAAGGATTTCCTTGACGGTCTTGCGCAGCCGGTCGACGACCTCAGGCGGCGTGCCGGTGCGGGCGAATACGCCGGACCATTGCACGAAGCTGATGTCGTAGCCTTGCGATTTGAAGGACGGCACTTGCGGCAGGCTGTCGAGCCTGCCGTCACCCCAATGCGCCAGCGGCCTGACGCGCCCGGCCTGGATCAGTTGCATGACGCTGGACGGACCGGTGGCCAGCGCGTCGACCTGTCCGCCGACCAGCGCCTGCACCGCCGGGCCGGCGCCGGTGAAGGGCACATGCATCATCTTGATTCCGGCCGAGTTCTGCAGCATTTCCATCGGAACGTGCATGGTGCCGTAGATGCCCGAGCTGCCGTAGCTGAACTTGCCGGACTGGTTCTTGGCGGCGTCGATGAACTCCCGCAGCGTCTTGTACGGGGCATCGGCGCGCACCACCAGCACCGTCGGATCGGCCGTGATCCGCGCGATCGGCACGAACTGATCCAACTGGTAGGCGGGCTTGCGTTCCAGCAGGCGGTCCGCCGCGGGCAGGATGGAGATGGACGACAGGCTCATCAGGATCGTGTAGCCGTCAGGCTTGGCGCGTCCCGCCTGGCCGATGCCGATGGCGCCGCCCGCGCCGCCCTTGTTTTCGATGACGATGGGCTGGCCCATCTTGTCGCCCATGGCCTGGGCCAGCGGCCGCGCAATCGTGTCGGCGACGCCGCCGGGCGGGAACGGCACGATCATGGTCACGGGATGGTCGGGATAGCCGGCGGCCATCGCGCCGGCCGCGCCAAACGATAGCAGGGCAGCCGCGGCCGCCTGCTTGCAACGCAGGTTCATGTCTCACTCCTTGTGTCGTTAGGTGCCGCGTCGTCGCGCCGTGTCCATGCCGGCGCTTTGTCTTAGACGAAGCGGTTCTCGATCCTGCCGATGCCGTCGATCTCCACCCGCACCACATCGCCGTGCTTGAGGAACTGCGGCGGGGTCAGGCCCTGGCCCACGCCGGCCGGCGTGCCGGTTGCGATGACGTCGCCCGGATACAGCGTGATGCCGCGCGAGCAGGTTTCGATCAAGGTGGGAATGTCGAAGATGAGGTCTTCGGTGTTGCCGTCCTGGCGCAGTTCGCCGTTCACCCAGCAGCGCACGCGGGTTTTCCGGCCGTCCAGTTCATCGGCCGTCACCAGCCACGGGCCCATGGGGCAGAACGTGTCGAACGATTTGCCGAGGTCCCACTGCTGGTGGCGCATCTGCACGTCGCGCGCCGTGACGTCATTGACCACCGTGTAGCCGACCACATGGCTCATGGCCTCCGCGCGCGAGATATTGCGGCCGCCTTTGCCGATCACCACCGCCAGCTCGGCCTCGTAGTCGATTTTGTCCGAAATGCCCGTGGGCAGCCGGACGTCGGCCCAAGGGCCGACTACCGTTTCGGGGACCTTGGTGAACACGATGGGCCAGGACTCGGGATTGGCGTCGTTGTCCTTGAATACCGAGTCGCGCAATTCCTTGGCGTGCGCGTGATAGTTGCGGCCGACGCAAAACAGGTTGCGCCGCTGCGCGGGCAAGGGGGCTTCGTGCTCGACCTGGTCCCAGCGGTAGGACGGGCCGGTCGTGGCCGGCAAGGACCGGCCTTCGGCCAGCAATTGGATCGCGGCCAATGCGCCGCAGTCCGCGAGATCCCGCGGGAAGTCCAGCGCGGTGACAGTGGCGCCGTCATCGGAAACGACGCCCACCCGGCGTTCGCCATCGACTCGGAATACTGCAATCTTCATTTCTGCTCCCAGGGCGGCGCTAGCCGCCTTTGATTTAATACCAAAAAATACCAATTAAGGTATTTTCAGACCCAATTTCGGTTGTGAATATACCAAAATAAACCGATTCGGCGAAAAATTCGACATATCGTCTCAAATTGGACTGGTTTGGTATCATTGGCGCCGATCATTCCAGGAAAGCCCATGAACAAAGCTTCCGCCTTGCGGGCGGTCATCATCGAGAACCTGCAGTCCGGCGCCTGGCCGGCCGGGCACCGCCTGCCCACGGAGCGCGCCCTGAGCGAGCAGTTCGGCATCAGCCGGTCCACGGTGCGCCGGACCTTGTCCGAATTGAAGGATGAAGGGCTGATCTCGCAGCGGGTGGGGAGCGGGACCTATGCCAATCCGCCCTCGGCGCTGGCGCAGGCCGAGGCCGTATTGCGTAGCGAAGTGCTATCGACCAGTCCGGCCGAACTGATGGCGGCGCGGCTGGTGCTGGAGCCGGCCATCGCCGCGCTGGTGGTGCGGCACGGCACGCCCGCCGACTTCGCCGCCATGCAGAATGCTTGCCGGGAAGCCGAGGCCGCGACCAGCTTTGAAGCGTTTGAAGTCTGGGATGCCAAGCTGCACGAGCTGATGGCCACGGCCACCCACAATCTCTTTATCGAAAAAGTGTTCGCCTTGATGACGGCGGCCCGATCGCAGGCCAGTTGGGGCGTGCTCAAGCGGAAAAGCCTGACGCCGGAAAGGCGCCAGGCATATCAGGCCGAGCATCGCGAGATTGTCGACGCGCTGCACGAGCGCGATAGCGAACGGGCGATGGAAGCCGTGCGGCGGCATCTGCTGCACGTGCGGGACAACCTGCTGGGATAGCGGGGAGGGGCCTCGCGGGCGGCGCGTTTCAGCGCTGGCCGCGCAGCCTGGCCAGTTCGGCGGACAGTTCGGACACCAGTGCCTGGGCGCGCGCGAGCGGATCGTTCCCGGCGGCTTCGGACGCGGCGCTTGCCGCGGGCGGCGCGGTCTGCAAGCGGGGCTGCACGCTTTCGTGGCCCACGCTCACGTCCACGTCGAACACCAATTGCTCCGCGCGGTGCCAGGTGGTGAACCATTCCAGCGGCTGGCCGTGCTGGTCCATGCCGCGGCCCTGCAGCATCAGCAGGGGCGTGCCTGCCGGCGTGTCCAGCAGGCCGGCCAGCGCGGCATCGGCGGCGACCGCCCGGATCTGGTTGCGCCCCGCGCCGGGGCGCAGGCCGAAACGGCGCGTGAGCACGCCGTGCAGGGAGGCGTCGGCCAGATCTTCGGCACGCAGTCCGGGGACGGCGTCGGCGGGGAGCCAGGTGCGCACATAGGCCAGCGGCGCTTCGGCCACATGGCGCAGGCGTTCCAGCATCAAGAGGCGGCCGGTGCCGAAGAACTCGGCGACTTCGGCCGGCGGCTCGGCGCGGGCGAAGGTCAGCACGCGCGTTTGCAGGGCCACGCCCGATTGGGCGAATTGCTCGTACAGGCCGGTGGAGCGCTGCACCAGCCGGCGATGTTCCTGCGGCGCCGCGACGGTGGCGGGGCGTCCGCTTTCGCGATGGATCAGACCTTCGGCGGCCAGGGCCGCGAGCGCCTGGCGCACGACGCTGCGCGCCACGCCGAAGCGTTCGCACAGGGCGGCCTCGCTGGGCAGCGCGGCGCCGGCCGCGAGCTTGTTGCCGCGGATGTATCCGCGCAGCAGGGCCGCCACCTGGGCGTGCAGCGGCGTATCGCCGGAGCGGTCAAGAACGGGCAATGCGTCGTGCGTGGCGGGCGCCATGGGAATCAACCTCCGGTTTGTGCCCGCGCAGTTTCCCATACATGCGTCCAGCCCGGGGCCAGGTGGGCGGCGCGCTCGGCGGCCAGGACCAGGCTGTCTTCGCGGGCGATTCCCTTTCCGGCGATGTCGAAGGCGGTGCCGTGGTCCACGGACACGCGCACGACCGGCAGGCCGACGGTGATGTTCACGCCGTCGTCGCCGTAGACCGCCTTGAAGGGCGCGTGGCCCTGGTCGTGGTAACAGGCGATCACGAACTGCCATTTGCCGCGCACGGCCTGCGGGAACAGCGCGTCCGCCGGGATCGGGCCGGCCGCCAGGATGCCCGCGGCATTGGCTTCGGCCACCGCGGGCGCCAGGATGTCGGCGTCTTCGCTGCCGAAAATGCCGTTTTCGCCCGCGTGCGGGTTCAGCCCCGACACGGCCACCGGCTGGTCGCCGCGGCCCAGCGCCTTGGCGAACGAACCGGCAAGGCGCAGCACCGCGCGCATGCGCGCCGGGGTCAGGTCTTCGATGGCCTGGCGCAGCGACACGTGGGTGGTGGCGTGGAAGATGTAGAGGTCGCCGGCCGACAGCACCAGCGAGAAGGTCTTGACCCCGAACTCGTGGGCCAGCAGTTCGGTGTGGCCGGGCCACTTGTGGCCGGCGGCGTGCATGGCGGCCTTGTTCAGCGGGGCGGTCACGATGCCGTCGACTTCGCCGGCGCGCGCCAGGGCGCAGGCCGTGGTGACGAAGCGCACCGATCCGTCGCCCGCGTCCGCGCTGATTTCGCCCTGCTTGACGTGGGCCAGCGACGGGCCGGCCTGCAGCACTTCGATCGTGCCGGGCGTGTTGGCGCAGTCGGCCGCCCGGTCCAGCTTGCGGACGATGGCGGGGTCGCCGCCCAGGCCGCGCACGGCATTGGCCATCACGTCCACGTCGCCGACCACCAGCAGGCGGGCCTTCTGGCGCAGGTCGTCATGGCCCATCAGCATCTTGGCCGTGATCTCCGGCCCGATGCCCGCCACGTCGCCCAGGGTCACGGCCAGCAAGGGCAGCTTGTTGGGTTGGGGTTGTGTCATCGCTTGAATCTCCTGTCGCGGATCGCGCGGACCGCGCGAACCAGTACGTCTTCGGTGCCAAAGCCGCCGGCCTTGGTCACCACGGGCAGGCCGGCGGCCGCGCCCCCGGTCAGCGTGCCCAGGGGCACGCCGCCCATGACTTCGTCCACCAGCGCGATGCCGCGGGCGCCGAGCGCGACCAGAACGCTGCGCGCGCCGTCGCCGCCGGTGGCCACGACGCCGGCCGCCTGCGAGGCGGCGATGAGCTGCGCGGCCAGGCTGCCCAGGCGTTCGGCGACCGTCTCGGAGTCCAGGCCGTCCAGTTGTCCTTCAGGAGCCAGCAGCAGCACGGTGCCGGCTTCCCGCGGGGCTTGCGCGTGCGCTTGCAGCAGGGGGCGGCTCCAGGCCTGCCATGCCGCGTCGTCGGCCAACTGGGCCAGCGACGGCGTCCAGGTGTCGGCGCCCGCGGCCCGCAGGGCGGCGGCTTGCGCGCGCGCCGCGCTGTGCTGGGAGGTCACGACGACCACGACGGGCGCCGTCTGGTCGGCGCCGGCCCAGACCCGGGCCAGCGGCACGGCCAGGCCGCCCGCGCCCACGGGCAGGGCGCTTTCGCCCAGCAGGCCGATGGCGCGCGCCAGCCGTTCCAGGTCGGCGTCGGTGGCCGCGTCGACCACCACCGTATTGCCGGCCTGCCGGATGCGCGCCGCCAGCGCTTGCGGCGTGTCGCCGTCCTGCGCCGCCACATGGGCGCAGCCCAGCAGGGTGGGAATATGGCTTTCGGTCACCGGCGTGACCGGGTCGGTGGCGGCCGAGGTTTCGGTGACCGGCTTGCCGTTCACATAGAGAATGCCTTGCTCGACGGTGCGGCCGGTGGCCGGGAACGCGGGGCAGATCACCGCCACCGTGTCCGGGCCCCAGGCCTCGCGCGCCGCGTCGATCTCGGCCTTGAACGCGCCGCGCAAGGTGGAATCCACCTTCTTGTACAGGCGCGACACGCCGGCCGCGCGCAGCCGCTGCACGTTCCGCCGCACGGCCTGGGCCGCGTCGGCGGCGGACAGGGCGCGGCTATTGGTCGTTACCGCCAGCACTTCGACGCCGGCCGTGGCCGGTCCCGACAGCGCTTCGTCGGCGCCGCCGATGGACAGGTGCGTGCTCCAGCCGGCGCGGACGAACTGCACCGCGGTGTCGCCCGACCCGGTCAGGTCGTCGGCGACGATGGCGATCGTAGGATTCAAAGCGCCTCCCCGCGCGCTTCGCGCAGGCCGGCGGGCAGGCCCTCCGGCGCGTCCGCGTCCTCGGACTTGAGTTCACCCGCCCGCTTGAGGAAGTACGAGGCCAGCACCGGCGCCAGGATGGAACTGATCAGCACGCAGGCGGCGACCTGCGCGGTGGCGGCCGACACGTACTGCTGGAAGTTGGGGTCGGCGGCCGCGACTACGGCGGGCGTGGCGATGGCGTTGCCGGCGGTGGTGCCGGCCGCGAAGCCCAGGCCGCTCTTGCCGCCGCGACGCAGGATCAGGCGATAGCCCAGGTAGACCAGGCCGCCCGTGATGGGGCTGATGACCAGGCCCAGGAGCAGGCCGCTGAAGCCGCCGCTGATGACCGCGCCCAGGTTGATGCCGGTGCCCAGCGCGAAGGCGAAGAACGGGATGACGATGTTGGGCACGGGCTTGAGCACGTCGCGCCACTTGGGATCCAGGTTGCCGACGAGCACGCCCAGCAGGAACGGCACCAGCGCCGCCACCAGGGCGATCATCGGAATGTCGGCCATGCCGGACGCGCCCAGGAACAGCAGGCTGAAGAAGGGGCCGTCGTTGATCGCGCTGGCCACGTAGGCGCCGCGGTCGCGGGCGTCGCCGTATTGGCCGGTGTAGGCCAGCCACAGGCCGCCGTTGCTGTTGTCGAAGGCCGCGAGCATCGCCAGGATCGAGATGCCGAACACACCGTCCAGGCCCACGTAGCTGCCCAGGATGATGATGAGGGTGGCGGGCACGATGGTTTTCATCAGCAGGATGGTGCCGGCGGTGGCCAGGATGGGGCCGCCGGTGCGGGTGTTGACCTGCGTGCCGGTCGCGAAGATCAGCAGCGCGATCAGCGGCATGGCGCTGTTCTTGAACAGGGCGGTGGTGAAACCGCCGATGGTCAGCGCGTCAGGGGCGAAGGTGCCGATCAGGGAACCCAGGATCAGCGGCACCAGCATCAATCCACCGGGGATTTTCTGCATCATGCCAAAAAGGGGCGAGCGGGAAGTTTCGTTCGACACAGTCGGAGTCTCCAGGACGGTTTTTGTGGTTGCAGACGTTCATGCGCGCGTCTGTCGGGCGGTTGAAAAACCGTAGTGTACACCTGTACGTACAGCATGTACGTACAGGTTTTCCCGTCCCGGAGCGGGCGGGCCGGCGCTAGAAGCGGTAGGCGCCGCTGAGCATGACCGTGCGGCGGGCGCCGTAGAAGCAGTCGCCGCGGTCCAGGCAGACCACCTCGTACGTGCGGTCCGCGATGTTGTTCACGTTGAGGGCGTAGCGCCACGGGCCGTTGTCGTAGCTGAGCATGGCGTCGAACAGCGTGACGGCGGGCGTTTCGGGCGCGCCGCCATCGCGGAACGCCGACAGGTAGCGCACGCCGGCGCCCACCGCGAAGCCGGGCTGGCCGGCCAGCGCGAAGCGGTACTTGCCCCACATGGACGCCATATGTTTGGGCTGGGCCTCCAGTTGCGGGTCCAGGTCGGTGTAGATGTAGTTGGCGATCACGTCCAGTTCCCTGGTGACGCGGCCGCGCAGTTCCAGTTCCACGCCGCGCGTGCGCGTCTTGCCGGCCTGCAGTTGGTTGTTGGGGTTGTCGGGATCGTTGGTCTGGCGGTTCTTCTCGCGCAGGTCGTAGGCGGCCGCGGTGAACTCGATGTCGGCATCCTTCGGCAGGTACTTGATGCCGGCCTCCACCTGCTTGCCGCGCATCGGCTTCCAGCGCTGGTTGTAGAAGTCGGCGCCCGCGATCGGCGTGAACGATTCGCTGTAGCTCAGGTAGGGCGACCAGCCGTTGTCGGCGGCGTACATCAGGCCGAAGCGCTTGGTGGTGGCCAGGTCGGTTTCCCGGTCCTGGCCCTCGGAGGTGCTGTCCGCGCGGTCGCGGCGGATGCCCGCCAGGAAGATCCAGTTCTTGTCGAACTTGATCTGGTCCTGCGCGTAGAAGCCCAGTTGCTGCTGGTTCAGCTTGGGCGTGTCCGACAGTTCGTACTCGGGCACGTTGCCGTATTCCGGATGGAACAGGTTCAGCGGCGAACCCAGGCCGCTGGCCGTCTTGCCGGTTTCGCGGTAGCGCGAATAGTCCATGCCGAAGATCACCGTGTGTTCGGCGCGGCCCCAGTTCAGCTTGCCTTCCAGGTTCTGGTCGGCCAGCAGGGTGCGCATGCGCGGCTTGTTGACGTAGAAGATGCGGTCGACGGTCTGTTGTTCCGGATCGATGTACGAATCGCCGCGGCGGTCGCCGTACACGTTGGGATAGAGCGTCTTGTAGTCGACGCTGCTGACCGTGTTGCGGAAGTTCTGGCGGACTTTCCAGGTGTCGTTGAACTGGTGTTCGAACAGCCAGCCCACGCTGAATTGCTCGGTGTCGTAGGCGTCGAAGCCGGGCTCGCTCGCGAAGCGCCGCGTCGGGATGCGGCCGTTGGGATTCTCCTGCACCGAACCGCTCCACGGAAGGAACGATTGCGTCGTGCCCGCGCGGTCTTTCTGCCAGGTGGCCTGGAACGTCAGCGAGGTGGCGGCGCTGGGGCGCCACGTCAGCGACGGCGCCAGCATCAGGCGGTCGTCCGGCGCGTGCTGGACCTGGGTGTCGCTGTCGCGGCCCACGGCGACGACGCGGTACAGCCACTGGCCGTCTTCGCTGGCCGGGCCCGTCAGGTCGGCCTGGATCTCGCGGCGGTTGTGGTTGCCCAGCATTACGCCGATCTCGCGCTGCGTTTCCGCCTGGGGGCGCTTGCTGACCAGGTTGACGATGCCGCCGGTGCTGCCCTGTCCGTACAGCATGGACGAGGGGCCGCGCAGCACTTCCACGCGTTCCATCGCGTACACCTCGGTGCGCGGATTGTTGAAGCTGAAATACTGGCGCAGGCCGTCCAGGTACTGGACCGGCTCGACCCCGCGGATGCGCACGTAGTCGGCGCGGTTGTCTACGCCGTAGGCGTTCGGCCGCACCCCGGCGGCATAGTTCATGGTGTCCTGGATGTTCTGCGCGCCCTGGTCCACGATCTGGTCGCGCGGGATCACGGTGATGGCCTGGGGCGTTTCCGACAGCGGCGTGTCGGTCTTGGTGCCGGCGGAACTGCGCGTGGCCACGTATCCCTCGACCGGGCCGGTGGCGGTTTCGCCCGTGCCGGTGACCTGCACGGCGGGCAGGACGGTGGTGGGCTGGGCGGGCTGGGCCCGCGCCGGCGCGCCCAGGCAGGCGGCCAGTGCGGCGGCGATGGGCAACAGGGCCTGCGGCCGCGCGCGCCGGGCGGCCGGGTAAGGATGGTGGTTCAAGAGATCTCCCCAGCGGCCGCGGGTGGATGGCAGCCGATTGAACATACAAATAGAAGCGATAATTATTATTAATTGAATGCCAGGCGCATGTCAGGAAACGGGCCGATCCCAGATGTAAGAAAGCCCTGCGGCGCGGGGGCGGTTCGCAGGGCAATACGGAAAAAGCGCCGTGCTATCAGCGGTTTGCGGATCGTTCGCATGGCAGCGATATCGGCCGCCGTTTGTTGGCGCGGCGCGACAGCCCCGCCTCAGGCGTATCGGGCCCGGCGCGTGCCGCCTTCGCGGCGGCTGGCTTTTTCCGCGACGATGTTGTCTTCCGCCATGCGGCGTCCGCGCTGTTCGATGCGGCCGAGGAAGCCGCGCAGCAGGGCGACCTCGGCGTCGCTCAGGTCCTGCACCAGCAGGTCGTTCAGCCGCGAGACTTCGGGCAGCAGGGCCTCGTAGCGGGCGAGGCCCTCGGCCGTCGCCTCCACGCGCACCACGCGGCGGTCGGCGCTGTCGTGCAGGCGGCGCAGCCAGCCTTTTTCGCATAGCGCGCCCAGGGTGCGCGACGTGCGCGCCAGGTCGAGCTTGGCGGCGGCGGCCAGTTCGGCCGAACTCATGATGCCGCCTTCGACGGCGCAGGCCAGGATGCGCCATTCGCGGCGCGTGATGCCGAACCGCCCTTCGCACAGGCGCAGGAAGACCGGATTGGATTGCGCCCAGGCCTGGTACAGCCGGTACATCAACATGTCCTCAAGGTGGCGTTGGCCGGACGGGGGGACGGTCGGCATGGCTGCTCCTCTTTGACGCGCCGCATATCGTTATGGGAAGTCCTGGATTAGATCAACAAATGCTCCCGTTGCTAAATTCAATTTTCCTATTTGGGAACCGGCCGGGCAGTGACAAGCACAATCGACAGCGGGCCGCTGTCTCCAGGAGAAGACGATGCGTAAATGGATGGCAGGCGCCGCGGTCGCGGCAACGCTGGCGGGCACCGTGCCGCTGGCCTGTGCGGAGCAGGCCCCGCTGGACGGGGCGCTGACGATCGTGGTGGGATATCCGCCGGGCGGCAGTTCCGACCGCATTGCGCGGCTGGTCGCCGACCGCCTGAAGGAACGGGTCGGCGTGCCCGTCGTGGTCGAGAACAAGACGGGCGCGGGCGGCCGGATCGCGGCACAGGGCCTGCATGCGGCCGCGCCCGGCCAGAACGTGCTGATGCTGGCGAACCCGGCGGTCATGGTGGTGGCGCCGCTGGTCTATGCCCAGCCCGGCTACGATGCCCAGCGCGACTTCAAGCCGGTATCGCTGGTCAGCCGCTACAAGTTCGCGCTGGCCGTCTCCGCCGGTTCGCCGATCCAGGACCTGGCCGGCATGCGGCAGTGGCTGCGGGCGCACCCCGGGCAATTCACCGTGGGCGTGCCGGCCACGGGCAGCCTGCCGCATTTCTTCGCGCTGATGCTGGGCCGCGAGATCGGCCAGGAGCCGGAAGTGGTCGGCTACCGCGGCTCGGCGCCGCTGATCTCCGAACTGATAGGCGGCATCCTGCCGCAGGGCATCGACACGCTGGATACCCTGCTGCCGCAGCACCGCGCCGGCAAGATCCGGATCCTGGCCGTCTCGGGCGACGCGCGCGACGCCGAACTGAAGGACGTGCCGACGTTCCGCGAAGGGGGCGTGAATCTCGCGGCCGACGGCTGGAACGCATTCTTTGCGCCGGCGGCGATGCCGCAGGCCAAGATTGGACGCCTGGGCGCGGACATCGCGGCCATCCTGGGCGAGCCCGCCATGCAGGAAGCCGTGCGCGCCGCCTACCTGGAGCCGGTGTCCCTGGACGCGCGCGGCACCGCCGATGCGCTGGCGGCCTACCGCGAGCAATGGGAACCCGTGGTGCGCGCCTCCGGCTTCAAGGCGGAGCAATAGGAGCGGCGATGAGCACGGTGCAGAATGTGTTGTTCATCATGGCGGACCAACTGCGGGCCGACCACCTGAGTTGCTACGGCCATCCGTATCTGCGGACGCCCAGCCTGGACGCGCTGGCGGCGCGCGGCACGCGCTTCGAGCGCGCCTTCGTGAATTCGGGCGTCTGCGGCCCTTCGCGCATGAGCTACTACACGGGCCGTTATCCGTCGCGCCACGGCGCGACCTGGAACCGGGTACCCCTGTCCGTGAACGAAATCACGCTGGGCGAATACCTGGCGGGGCAGGGGCGCGACCTGGCGCTGGCCGGCAAGACGCACATCATTCCGGACAAGGCCGGCATGGAGCGGCTGGCCATCGACGGGGCCTCCGAGCTGGGCGTCCTGCTCGCCCGCGGCGGCTTCACCGAACTGGACCGCTACGACGGCCACCACACGCCCGGCGACGAAAGCGGGTATCCGGCCTTCCTGCGCCGCCACGGCTACGACAGCGCCGATCCCTGGACCGACTACGTCATCGCCGGGGTGGCTGAGGACGGCCGCGTCGTCAGCGGCTGGAACATGCGCAACGTGCACCTGCCCTCGCGCGTGGCGGAGCCGCACTCCGAGACCGCCTACATGACGGACCAGGCGCTGGACTTCATGAAGCGGCGCGGCGGCCAGCCCTGGGTGCTGCACCTGAGCTACGTAAAGCCGCATTGGCCGTACATGGCGCCGGCGCCCTACCACCGGCGCTATACGGCCGACCAGTGCCTGCCGGTGCGGCGCAGCCGCGAAGAACTGACGGACGCGCATCCGGTCGTGGCGGCCTACCGGCAGCAGGAAGAAAGCGTCAGTTTCTCCACCGACGAGTGCGTGCGCGTGGTGCGGCCCGCCTACCAGGGGTTGATCCGGCAACTGGACGACCACCTGGGCCGGCTGTTCGACTACATGGAAAGCGCCGGCCTGATGCAGAACACGCTCATCGTGTTCACGGCGGACCACGGCGACTTCCTGGGCGACCACTGGCTGGGCGAAAAAGAACTGTTCTACGACACCGTGCAGCGCGTGCCCTTCATCGTGATGGATCCGTCGGTCGAGGCCGACGCCACGCGCGGCCAGGTGCTGGACGACATGGTCGAAAGCGTGGACCTGGTGCCCACGGTGCTGCGCGCGCTGGGAACGCCCGGACCCAGGCACCGGCTGGAGGGCCGGGAGCTTCAGACGCTGCTGCATGGCGGGGACGGCGCCGCGCCGTGGCGGGACTGCGTGTTCTCGGAACTGGACTACAGCTTCCGCCAGGCGCGCGTCCTGCGCGGCAAGACGCCGCAGAACGCCCGCGCCTGGTCGGTCCGGACGGACCGATGGCGCTACGTGTACTGGCTGGACGAGCCCGAGCAGCTCTTCGACCTGCATGCCGATCCCGACGAATACCAGGACCTCGGCCGCAGCAGCGCGCATGCCGGCACGCGGCTGGAACTGCGCCAGCGCCTGCTGGACTGGATGCTGCGCGGCAAGCGCCGCACGACGATCAGCGACGAAGCCGTGGAAAAGGCGACCAACGCGCACAAGCGGGCCGGCGTGTTCTTCGGCCAATGGTAGCGCGGCGCCCGCGTCCTCAGGGCTTGGCCGAGGATGCCGCCGGTTCGGTCTGCTGCGCGGCGGGCTTGAGTTCGCGGCGCAGGATCTTGCCGACGTTGGTGCGCGGCAGGTCGTCGCGGAACTCGACGTAGCGCGGCACCTTGTAGCCGGTCAGATGCTTGCGGCAATGCGCGATCAGGGTCTCGGCGTCCAGGGCGGGGTCCTTGCGGATGACGAACAGCTTGACGGCCTCGCCCGAGCGTTCGTCCGGGACGCCCACCGCGGCCACTTCCTTCACGCCGGGATGCAGCGCGGCCGCGTCCTCGACCTCGTTGGGATACACGTTGAAGCCCGACACGAGGATCATGTCCTTCTTGCGGTCGACCAGGAAAACGTAGCCGTTCTCGTCCACGTAGCCGATGTCGCCCGTGCGCAGAAAGCCGTCCGGGTACAGGACCAGCGCGGTTTCGTCGGGGCGCATCCAGTAGCCCTGCGTGACCTGGGGGCCGCGCACGCAGATTTCGCCGCGTTCGCCGATGCCCAGCTCCCGGCCGTCGTCGTCGCGGATGGAAAGATCGGTGGACGGCACGGGCAGGCCGATGGACCCGGTGAAGACCTGCACGTCCAGCGGGTTGATCGTGACCGCCGGCGAAGTTTCGGTCAGGCCATAGGCCTGCGCCAGCGACCGGCCGGTCACGGCCTTCCAGCGGTCGGCCACCGACCGCTGCACCGCCATGCCGCCGCCCATCGTGAGGCGCAGCCGCGAAAAATCCAGGCGCGCGAAATCCGGGTGGTTGAGCAGCGCGTTAAACAGCGTGTTGACGCCGGTGAAGGCGGAAAACGGCACCTTGCCCATTTCCCTGACCAGCCCGGCGATATCCCGCGGGTTGACGATGAGCAGGTTGCTCGCGCCCATCTTCATGAAGGTCAGGCAGTTCGCGGTGAGCGCGAAGATGTGATAAAGCGGCAAGGCCGTCACGACGCATTCCTCGCCCTCGGTCACCAGCGGCCTGACCCAGGCATAGGCCTGGCTGACGTTGGCCACCAGGTTGCCGTGGGTCAGCATGGCCGCCTTGGCCACGCCGGTGGTGCCGCCCGTGTATTGCAGGCAGGCGAGGTCGCGCTGGTCCAGTTCCGCTTCGGCGAAGGGGGCGCCGCGCCCCGCGCGCAGCGCATCGCCCAGCCGGGTGGAACCGGGCAGGGACCACGCGGGCACCATGCGCTTGACGCGGCGGACCGCGAAGTCCACCAGGCGGCCCTTCAACGGCCCCAGCAGTTCCCCGATGGAAGTCACCAGCACGCGCTCGATGGCGGTGCCGGGCAGGGCCTTTTGCAGGGTGGCGGCGAAGTTGTCGGCCACCACGATGGCGCGGGCGCCCGAGTCGGCCAACTGGTGCTGGAGTTCGTGGGCGGTGTAGAGCGGGTTGCAGTTGACGACCACGCAGCCGGCGCGCAGGGCGCCGAACAGGCATACGGGGTATTGCAGCAGGTTGGGCATCATGAGCGCGACGCGGTCGCCGCGGCGCAGGCCGTTGGCGTGCAGCCATGCCGCGAAGTCGCGGGTCAGCCGGTCGAGTTTCGCGTAGCGCATCGGCCGCCCCATACTGATGTACGCGGTCTTGTCCGCATAGCGGCGGCAGCTTTCGCGGACGATCGAGACCAGCGTCGTCGTGCCGTCCATCTCGATTTCCGCGGGCACGCCGGGCGGATAGCTTTTCTGCCAGATTCGTTCCATCGTCGCTAGTTCCCCAACAGGGCTTTCTTCAGTGAGGCCTGCGCCGGCTTGTCGCCGAGCCAGACGCGCAACAGGGCGCTCGCGAAAGCGGGGCTGTCGATGCGGCCGCGCGGCGTGCCGTTGGCGGCGACCGAGACGCCGCGGGCATCGAAGTCCAGGTCGACCACGTCGCCTTCGCGGACGGCGCCGATTTCCGCCATCAGGCCGGACAGGCGCTCCGCCGGCGCTTTCAGGGCGGCGAGTTCCTGCGCGGGCGTATTGTCGCGCAAACCGTCCTGCAGGGCGCCGTCCAGGCTCTTGCCGTCCACGTCGCGCAGCAGTTGCAGGCGGATGCGGCGAGGCTGGTCGCTGTCTATCAACGCGGCGGCGTCGCCGCTCTTTTCGGCGGCGTACAGCGCCGCCACGTAGACCTTGACGACGAACTTCGTGCGCACGCCGGCGCCGTTGAGCACCAGGCCGCGGCCGTCCGGCGACAGGGCCGCCGGCACGCTCACGCCGGCGATCTCCACGCCGGCAGCGTGAGCGGGGCCGCCGGCCAGGCTGGCGGCCAGCAGGATGCTCAGGGCGGCGGATCGCCCTCCGGGGATGCAAGGCATTTGTCTCCTCCTGTGTTCTTCTGCTTGTAGAACGTCTTGTCCGCGATGTAGATCGTGCGCTCCACGACGGCGTAGACGATGCCGTCCCTGTCCTTGAGTTCCACCGTGTAGTGCCGGGTGGTTTCATGGTCGCGGGCCAGGATCCGCCGTATCTCCGCGATTTCACCGGCCGGCAGGCGGAAATCCGCGTACAGGGTGGCGTAGGCGGGCTTGCGGTACCGGATGGACGCCGCCTTGTCCCAGACGACGTGGTCCGCGCCCAGCGCGGCCATCAGCATCGTGGGGTGGGCGCCGTCGGTGACCGCGAAGAGCGAACCGCCGTACATCGATCCGACGATATTGCGGGTGCGGCGCAGGAGCGGCAGCTTGATGCGGATGTGCTGGAAATCCGGCGACACGTGCACGACGCGGCCGCCGGTGGCGCGGAACGCCGGATGCAGGTTGAATCCCACCCGCATCAGGCGCGCGCGCCACTGCGGCGACAGGCTCTTGAACCAATAGGGTTTCATGCTGCCGGCCGCGGTGCCTACATCGCCTCGAACAGGCCCGCGGCGCCCATGCCGGTGCCGATGCACATGGTCACCAGGCCGTACTTTCCGCGGATGCGGCGCAGGCCGTGCGTGATCGTGGCCGTGCGGATCGCGCCCGTCGCGCCCAGCGGATGGCCCAGCGCGATGGCCCCGCCCAGCGGGTTCACCTTGGCCGGGTCGAGCTTCAGTTCGCGGATGACCGCCAGGGACTGGGCGGCGAAGGCTTCGTTCAGTTCGATCCAGTCCAGGTCGTCCTGCCCGATGCCGGCGCGCGCCAGCACCTTGGGGATCGCGGCGACCGGGCCGATGCCCATGACCTCGGGCGGCACGCCGGCCACGGCGAAGCCGGCGAAGCGCGCCAGCGGGCTCAGGTTGAATTCGCGCAGGATGCGGTCGGACACCAGGACCACGGCGGCGGCGCCGTCCGACATCTGCGAGCTGTTGCCGGCCGTGACGCTGCCGCGCGCGGCGAACACCGGCTTCAGCCGGGCCAGCGCCTCGGCGCTGCTGTCCGGACGCGGGCCTTCGTCAACCTCCACCAGGCGGCGCACGACGCGCACCGCGCCGCTGGCGCCGTCGGGCAGGTGCGCCACGACTTCATAGGGCGTGGTTTCGGCGCGGAAGTGTCCGGCGGCGATGGCCGCGCAGGCCTTCTGGTGCGAAGCCAGGGCGAAGGCGTCCTGGTCCTCGCGCGAGACTTTCCAGCGTTCGGCGACCTTTTCGCCCGTCAGGCCCATGCCGAACGCCATGCCGAGGTTCTCTTCATGCGCGAAGATGGCCGGGTTCATCGACACCTTGTTGCCCATGATCTGCGGCATGGCGCTCATGGATTCGGTGCCGGCGCCGATCATGATGTCGGCCTCGCCCATGCGGATGCGCGCGGCGGCGTCGGCCACGGCCTGCAGCCCCGACGCGCAGAAGCGGTTCACGGTGACCCCGGCCACGCTTTGCGGCAGGCCGGCAAGCAACAGCCCGATGCGCGCCACGTTCATGCCTTGTTCGGCTTCGGGCATGGCGCAGCCGGCGATCACGTCTTCGATGCGCGCATGGTCCAGCCCGGGCACCTGCGCCAGCGCGCCGTTCAGCGCGGCGGCCAGCATGTCGTCGGGGCGGGCGGTGGCGTAGGCGCCGTTGCGCTTGCCCACCGGCAGGCGCGTGGCGGCGACGATGTAGGCGTCTTGAATCTGCGTGCTCATATTCATTTCCTCATATATCCACACTGAGACATATCAACTCCATTCTCCCCGCGCACGCCGGCTTCCCTGAGCCAGGCCGCGCGGATCCGGCTCCGCCGGTCCGCCACCGGCGCCCCCCCGGGGGGGAAGCGCCGCAGGCGCTGCGGGGGGGGGGGACTAATTCCGCAACGGTTTGCCCGTGTCCAGCGTGTGGCGGATACGCGCCTGGGTTTCAGGCGTGCGCAGCAGCGCCATGAATTCCTTGCGCTCCACGGCCAGCAGCCATTCCTCGTCCACCTTCGTACCGGTGTCGACCTCGCCGCCGCACAGGGCGACGGCCGCGCTGCGCGCCACGAGGTAGTCGTGGGCGCTGATCATGCCGCCCTCGCGCATGTTGACCAGCACCATTTCGAAGTTGGCGATGCCGTTGCGGCCCGCCACGGGAACGTCGCGCAGGCGCGGCGGCGGCGTGTAGCCGGCGTCGGCCGCGGCGCGGGCCTGGCCGATGGCGACGAACAGCAGTTCGGCGGGATGGAACACCACGGCGTCATGGTCGCGCGCAAAGCCGGCCGCGACGGCTTCCAGCGCGCTCTTGGCTACCTGCGCCGTGGCGATGTTCTGGAAGACCGGCTGCAGGTAGGGGAAGACTTCGCCCGGCGTGGCCGTGCGCGCCGCCAGCGCGGCCGCGCGGGCCGCGAATTCCTTGCTGCCGCCGCCCGCCGGGATCAGCCCGACGCCGGCTTCGACCAGGCCGATGTAGCTTTCCAGCGCCAGCACCCGGTGCGAGGCGTGCATCAGGAATTCGCAGCCTCCGCCCAGCGCCATGCCCTGCACGGCGGCGACGGCGGGTATCTGGGCATACTTGAACGACTGGGACGCCCGCTGGAATTTCTCGACCGTGGCTTCCAGCATTTCCCAGTGGCCGGCGGCGCAGGCTTCGGAGACCTGCTGCAGGTTGGCGCCGACGGCGAAGGGCGCGTCATGCCAGATCACCAGCCCGTCGAATTCGCGCTCGGCTTTCGCCACCGATTGCAGGATGCCTTCCAGCACCTCCGCGCCCAGCGTGTGGTTCTTCGAGGTGACCGAGAGGATGGCGATGCCCGCGTCCACCTTCGGGAGGTTCCACAGGCGCACGCCTTCGTTTTCCCAGACCGTGACGCCGCGGTCGTCGGCGGCTTCGCCGAAGACGCGTTCGGGGAACAACTGGCGCCGATACACCGGCAGGGCCGAACGCGGATGCAACCGGCCCGTGCGGGCGGAGTACGACCCTTCGGGCGCATGCACGCCCTGGCGGCCGGGCTCCAGCGCCCAGGCCGGCAGCGGCGCGTCGCTCATGCTACGGCCGGCCGCGATGTCCTCGGCTACCGCGGCGGCGATGCCTTGCCAGCCGGCGGCCTGCCAGGTTTCGAACGGCCCTTGCGACCAGCCGAAGCCCCAGCGCATGGCCAGGTCCAGATCCCGGGCGTTGTCCGCCACGTGCTCGAGCTGGGCCGCGCTGTAGTGGAAGATGTCGCGGAACAGGCTCCACAGGAACTGGGCCTGGGGATGCGCGCTCGCGCGCAGCGCGGCGAAGCGGCGGGCGGGGTCGCGCTCCTTGAGCAGGGCGGCGACCTCGTCGGCCAGTTTGCCCGCGCTGGGCGCGTAATCCCGCGCCTTCAGGTCCAGGACCTGGATCTCCTTGCCTTGCTTGCGGTAGACGCCCGCGCCGCTCTTCTGGCCCAGCGCGCCCTTGGCGATCAGGGCGGAGAGCCAATCGGGCAGCGTGAAGTAGCGGTGCCAGGGATCGTCCGGCAGGTTCTTTTCCATGGTGCCCACGACGTGGGCCAGCGTGTCCAGGCCGACCACGTCGGCGGTGCGGTAGGTGGCGCTCTTGGGGCGGCCGATCTTCGGGCCGGTCAGGGCGTCCACTTCGTCGAAGCCCAGCCCCAGGCGCGCGGTATGGTGCATGGCGGCCAGGATGGAGAACACGCCGATGCGGTTGGCCACGAAATTGGGGGTGTCCAGCGCGCGGATCACGCCCTTGCCCAGCTTCGACGTGAGCCAGGTTTCCAGTTGGTCGAGCACGGTCGGCTGGGTGTGCGGCGTGGCGATGATCTCGACCAGCCGCATGTAGCGGGGCGGGTTGAAGAAGTGGATGCCGCAGAAACGGTCGCGCAGGCTTGCGGGCAGGGCGTGGGCCAGGGCGTCGATCGACAGGCCGGAGGTATTGGAGGCGACGATGGCACCGGGCGCGACGTACGGCGCGATGCGCTCGTACAGCGCCGTTTTCCAGTCCATGCGTTCGGCGATGGCCTCGATGACCAGGTCGCAGCCGCGCAGCCGGTCCAGGTGATCGTCGTAGTTCGCCGGCTCGATCAGCGCCAGGCGCGCGGCGCCCGCCAGCGGGGCTGGCTCCAGTTTCCTCAGACCGGCCAGCGCCTTCTTGACGATGCCGTTGCGGTCGCCTTCGGGCGCGGCCAGGTCGAACAGCGTGACGGGCACGCCGGCGTTGGCCAGGTGGGCGGCGATCTGCGCGCCCATGACGCCGGCACCCAGGACGGCGACGTGTTTGACGACGAACTTGCTCAAGGAAGTCTCCTGAAAAAAGCGGAGGGCGGGCGGACCCGCCGTCCCGGGGCTAGAAGCGGGCCGACAACTGCACGCCCAGGATGTGGGCATTGCTGTCGTAGGTGCCCGCCACGCGGCCCTTGGTCAACTGGTTGCCGGACGTGGTGTCGATGTCCGTCTTGCGCAGGTACAGATAGGTATAACCCACGTCCAGCGTCGTGTTCTTGGTGGCCTGCCATTGCACGCCGGTCGAGAACCAGTAGCGGTCGTTGTCGGGGAGCGACGTCGGCCGGTCGGATTCCTTGTGCACGGGCGACTGGTCGAAGGCCACGCCGAACTTCCATTTCCAGTCCGGCGCGAACTTGTAGTTGGCGCCCAGGGCGACGCGCCAGGTGTCGCGGAAGTTCAGCGGCAGTTCGTCGTCGCGCGCCCCGGCGCCCGAATTGCGGATCTTCAGGCTGGGAATGCTGCTCCAGCCCGTCCAGGATACGTCGCCCAGCAGTTCCCAGCGTTCGTTCAACTGGTGCGCTCCGCTCAGCACCAGGGTGTCGGGCAGGGTCACGGTGGCCTTGGAGTCGAACGAGACCGAGTTGCCGAGCGGATAGATGTCGTCGATGTCGGTGTCGCCCTTCGCCGTGTGCTTGATCTTGGAACGGTAGGACAGGCCGATGCGGGTGTCCTCGGTGGGCTGAAGCATGAAGCCCACGTTCCAGCCCCAGGCGTCGCCCTTAAGGTTCAGGTCGGCGTCGCCGGTCGTGGCCAGCGGCACGCCGGGAACGGGGAGCACGACCTTCTTTTTGTAGTTGGCGTCGATGTGCTGCCAGTTCAGGCCGAAGCCCATCGAGAACTGCTCGTTGACCTTGTACGCGACCGACGGGTTGATGTTGATCGTCTTGATGTCGAACTTGTTGGAGTGGTACTGGCCCACCCAGTCGTCGTCGTACTCGGTCATCAGGCCGAACGGCGCGCCGATGCCCAGGCCCAGATACCACTGTTCGTTCAACTGCCAGGAGGCATAGAGATTGGGCACCGCGCCCAGGTTGCCGGCGTCGCCGCCGTTGCCGCCGGTGGGCGCCGAGCCGCCCAGGCCCGAGCCCGGCAGGCCGGGGGCGCTGGGGTTGCGGCTGTCGCCGTTGTCCTTGAACTTGAAGGACGGCTTGATCAGGTTGACCCCGCCCGACACATTGAAGCCCGGAAGGTAGGTCATGCCGGCGGGATTGTAGTAAATGATGCTGGCGTTTTCCGGATTTGCCGCCGAGCCCGCGTACGCGTTGCCCAGCCCGCTGGCGTTCTGCTCAAGGAGCTGAAAGCCGGCCGAGTGGGCCGCCGTGGCGGCTCCCAGTCCGACCACGAAGGCCGACAAGGTGCTCAGGGACAATGAACGTCTGCTCATGGTACTGCCTCCTCGTGTTGGATGTATGCGCTTTAATGCGCCGCGGATTCTGCCATCCCGGAGGAATCCGGTCTGTCGCCGCTTTGGTAATGCAGGGGGCCGCCCGTGAAGGGCGCGAACCCCGTTCCGAAAATCACGCCCGCGTCGGCCAGGTCGGCGTCCGCGACGATACCCGCGGCCACGCGCTCGCGCGTGGCGTCGATCAAGGGCTGGATCAGGCGCCGCGCCAGTCCCGGCGGAGCGCCGGCCGGGGCGTCGGCGCTCTTGACCGGCTTGCCGTCGCGCCAGGTGTAGAAGCCCTGGCCGCTTTTCTTGCCCAGTTGGCCGCGCGCCAGCCGGTCGGCCAGGCAGCGCGGCGGCGCGGCCCCGCCCGCCAGTTCTTCGCCCGCGGCGCGCGCGATGTCCAGGCCCACGGTGTCGGCCAATTCCAGCGGCCCCATCGGCATGCCGAAGGCGACCATGGCCGCGTCCACCGCCTGCGCGGAGACGCCTTCGTCCACGCTGCGCATGGCTTCCAGCATGTACGGCGCCAGCACGGCGTTGACCAGGAAGCCGGGGGCGCTCCTGACGGGCAGCGCCAGCTTGTCGATCTGTCCGACGAAGGCGCAGGCGCGGGCCCGCGCCTCGCCCGTGTCGCCCTCCGCGTGCACGACTTCCACCAGCGGCATCTTGGCCACGGGGTTGAAGAAGTGGATGCCGACCAGCCGCTCGGGACGCGCCAGGCCGGCGCGCAGGGTTTCGAGCGACAGGCTGGACGTGTTGGTGGCGAGCAGGGCGTCCGCCTTCATGCGCGGTTCCAGCGACCGGTACAGCGCGCGCTTGGCCTCGGGCTGTTCGCTGATGGCTTCGATGACGACGTCGGCCAGCGGCACGCCGTCGGCGGCCGGGTCGGGAATCAGGCGGTCGAACGCGGCCCGCGCTTCGCGCGGGTCTTTCAGGCGGCGCGAGAACAATTCGGCCGCGCGCTTGAGGGCGGGCGCGATGCGGGCCATGTCCTGGTCCTGCAAGGTGACGGTCATGCCCTTCAGCGCGCACCAGGCCGCGATGTCGCCGCCCATCACGCCGGCGCCCACCACGTGCGCGCGGCGCGCGGGCGCGATGCCGGCCTGCTTGCCGTTGGCCTTCAGGCGTTCCTGCAGGCGGAACACGCGCAGCAGGTTGCGGGCGGTGCCGGACGCGATGATGCGGTCGATCAGTTCGGGCGCCTGCAGCGCGTTGCCGCCGTGCTTTTCCCAGAGATCCACGATGGCGGGCGCGGCGGGATAGTGGCCTTGCGGATCCTTGGCGGCGATCTGCTTGCGGGCGCGCCGGGCGACGATGGCCTTCAGCGGCCAGAGGTTGGCCCAGCCGCCGGGGCCGCGCGCGCGGCGCGGCGCCTTGCCCGACAGCACGGTCTGGCGCGCGGCGGCCAGCAGCAGGCGGGGAGGGACCCGCGCGTCCG
>NZ_UFQC01000041.1 GCF_900496975.1 Achromobacter veterisilvae | reverse complement strand
CGGAGCGGGCGCGGAAACAGGCGTTGCCGCCGGGGCCGCGGCCGGCTCGACGGGCGGTTCGGCCGGTGCCGGCGCAAGCGCCTCGGGCTGGGGCGGTGGCGGCGGTGCGGGAATGACCGGAGCGGCGGCGGGTTCCGCCGGCGCGGGGACGGCGTCTACTGCCTCCGGCGGCGGCGCGGGCTGGGCCGGCGCGGCGGGCGGAGGGGTTTTTTTCTTGAAGAAGCGGCTGAACATGGGTAACAAGTATATTCGTATCGTCGGGGGCCAATACAGGCGCACCCCCATTGCCGTGCCCGACGTTGAAACGTTGCGCCCCACGCCCGACCGGGTCCGCGAAACGCTGTTCAACTGGCTGACCCACCTGTGGGGCGGCGAATTCGCCGACAAGCAGGTGCTGGACCTGTTCGCCGGCAGCGGCGCGCTGGGCTTCGAAGCGGCGTCGCGCGGGGTGGCGCACGTGCAGATGGTCGAGCGGGACAGGACCGCGGCGTCCGCGCTGCGGACACTGCGCGACAAACTCAAAGCCGACATGATACGCATCCATGTGGGCGACGCCATGCAGGTGACCGAGCGCATGGATGCGTCCCGGTTCGACCTCATCCTGCTGGATCCTCCCTTCGGCCAGGGCTGGCTTCCGCGCCTCTGGCCCCTGCTTCCGGGTATCCTGACCGAGCATGGGCTGGTCTACGTCGAGGCGGAAACCCCCATCGAAGCCCCGGAAGGATTCACGATTTTGCGGCAGGACAAGGCGGGTGCGGTCCACTACCACCTCCTGGAATTTGCTGCATTGCGCAAATAGATCAATAATCCGGGCTTCGGAGGATGGTGTACACCACTAATAACGGTACGGAGCTCGCATGATCACCGCTGTATATCCCGGCACTTTCGACCCGCTGACCAGAGGCCACGAAGACCTGGTCCGCCGTGCGGCCACGCTTTTCGACAAAGTCGTGGTGGGCATCGCCATTAGCCGCAATAAGAAGCCTTTCTTCAGCATCGAAGAGCGCGTGGAAATCGCGCGCGAAGTGCTGGGGCACTATCCCAACGTGGAAGTGCAGAGCTTCGGCGGCCTGCTCAAGGACTTCGTGCGCGACCAGGGCGGCCGCGTCATCGTGCGCGGCCTGCGCGCCGTGTCCGACTTCGAATACGAATTCCAGATGGCCGGCATGAACCGCCATCTGCTGCCGGACGTCGAAACGCTGTTCATGACGCCTTCGGACCAATACCAGTTCATCTCGGGCACCATCGTGCGCGAAATCGCCCAACTGGGCGGCGACGTGAGCAAGTTCGTGTTCCCGTCGGTCGAGCGCTGGCTGCAGGAAAAGGCCAAGGAACGCCGCGAACAGTCCTGGCCGGGCTGAGGGGCCCGCGCCGCACCCTCCCCGGAAGGGCGCTGCCGGCGCCCTTCCCGCGCTGCGCCGCCCGGGCGTACGGCGGCGGTACAATGGTTATCGCCCCACCCGCCCATACCGCAGTCCGCCATGGCCCTGACCATCACCGAAGAATGCATCAATTGCGACGTTTGCGAGCCCCAGTGCCCGAACGAGGCAATTTCCATGGGCGCGGACTATTACGTGATCGATCCTGACCGCTGCACCGAATGCGTCGGCCACCACGACGAGCCGCAATGCAAGGTGGTCTGCCCGGTGGAGTGCATCGAACTGCACCCGCAGTGGAATGAAGGCCAGGAACAGCTCATGGCCAAGTACCGCCGCCTCACTGGTGCCGCATGAGCGACGCGGCGCAGTCCAGCATCGACCTCCCCCCTTCCCGCCACCACGCCCGCCGCGACATTTCCGCGTCTGCCATCGCCGCGGGCCTGGTCGCCGTCCTGGTCAGCTTCGGCGGCACCGCCGTGCTGATGGTGCAGGCGGGCCACACCGCCGGGCTGGACGCGGCGCGCATCGGTTCCTGGATCGGCTCGCTGAGCCTGGCGTTCGGGTTCGGCGGCGCCGTCTACAGCCTGCGCACCGGCCTGCCCATCGTCATGGCCTGGTCCACCCCCGGAGCGGCGCTGCTCGTCACGGCGCTGGCCGGCGTGCCCTTCAATGAAGCCATCGGGGCCTTCGTGCTGGCGGCCGCCCTGACGCTCGCCTGCGGCCTGTTCGGCTGGATCGACCCCATCCTGCGCCGCATTCCCGGCGAGATCGCGGCGGCCATGCTGGCCGGCGTGCTGCTCAATTTCGGCATGGGCATCTTCGGCAGCATCGACCACCAGCCCGTGCTGGTGCTCGCGATGTGCGCCTCCTATCTGGTCTGCCGGCGCCTGGCGCCGCGCTACGCGGTGCTGGCGGTCATGCTGGTGGCGATCGCCATCGCGTTCGCGCTGGACTTGATGCGGCTGGACCTGCTGGACTGGCGCTTCACCGAATTCGTCTGGACCACGCCCGCCTTCAGCGCGCAGGCCGCGGTCAGCCTGGGCATTCCGTTGTTCGTCGTGGCCATGGCGTCGCAGAACCTCCCCGGCCTGGCCATCCTGCAGGCCGCCGGCTATCGCCCTCCCGCTTCGCGGCTGGTGGCGGCCACCGGCCTGCTGGGTCTGCTGGCCGCGCCCTTCGGCGCGCACAGCGTCACCATGGGCGCGATCAGCGCGGCCATCTGCACCGGCCCGGAGGCCCATCCAGATGCCGGCAAGCGCTATATCGCCGCCGCCACCTACGGCCTGGGCTACGTCGCGCTGAGCGTCGTGGCGGGCGCCGTGGCGGTGTTCTTCCAGGCCCTGCCCCCCGCCCTGCTGGCGGCGCTGGCCGGCCTGGCCCTGCTGGGTACCATCATGGGCGGCATGGCCGCGGCCATGGCCAATCCGCAGCGCCGCGAAGCCGCGCTCATCACGCTGCTGGCCACGGCGTCCGGTTTCAGCTTCTGGGGAATCGGGTCGGCCTTCTGGGGCCTGGTGGCGGGCCTGCTGGCCCACGCGGCATTCGAATACAAGCGCGCCGGCGCGAAGGCCTGACGCTAGGCGGGCCAGGCCGCCACGGGCGTGTCGGGGTGCACCTTCATGATGCGGCAAGGCACCTGCACGAAGTTGGAGATCCAGGCGGCGGCCAGCTCCCCTTCGTCGATCACGTCGATGGCCTGTTCACCGACCTTCATGCTGTAGCGCACGCTGTCGTCGTCTTCGATGACGTCCAGCGGGATATCCATGCGCAGCATGCCGGGCGCCTTCAGCACCAGGTAGCCCAGCCGCAGTTCGACCGACACCTCGGCCAGCCGGGGGCACAGGCCGCGGTTCAGCCACTGCCCGGAATCGTTGGCGATCAGCCACTGGCGATGATAGCCGGCGGCCTCCGGCTGCGGCGTGACCCCGCATTCGGCAATGGGTTGGAAGTGTTCGGCGCTCATTTGCCCAGCAGTCCCTTCAATGCCTTGTCGACGGCGCCGCCGTTCTTGCCTTTGCCGGTGACGGCTTCGCGCAGCTTGTTCTCCAGGCTGCGCTTCAGGATGGAGCCCACTGCGTCTTTCCAGAGCAGCGTGTAGGACGGCTTCTCGAACGGCCCCTTGACGTGCACGGGGATGGTCACGTCCTTCAGGTCGATCAGTTCCTTGCCTTCGGGATCGGCGGCCGGATTGACCACGCGCGCGCGCGCCACCAGGTCCAGTTCGCTCTTGACGAAATCGATCGTGGCCGGCTCGCCCTGCGTCACGCGCAGCAGGGGCGAAACGACGTTCAGGCGCTTCACGGCGGCCACGCCCTTGGTGAACGCCAGGTCCGCGTCCATCTCGGAGAATGCCGTCTGCTTGCTGGTGTCGGCGGCAACGGTCTCGTCCTGCGACTCAGGCTTGAACGCCGCCTTCAGTTCGCGCAGCGTCTGCGTGAGGTTGATGCCCTTGACCGCGCCGTCGCGCAGGCGCAGTTGCAGGGTGCCGCCCAGGCCGCTCTTCAGGGCATAGGCGTTGGCGCCGGCCGTCTTCAGGTCCAGCGCCAGGCTGCCCGTGCCGCTAAGCACGTTCTGGCGCGCCAGGTCCATCAGGAACGGTTCGATCGCAATGCCCGCCAGCGACATCTTGGTGGCCAACTGGTTGCCCTGCGCGGCGTCGACCGTCAGGGCGCCCGCCAGCTTGCCGCCGTACAGGCCCGCCGTCAGGCTGGTGATTTCCAGCTTGCCCTTGTCCAGCTTCACCGAGGCCCCGACGTCGTCGGCCTTCAGGCCGCGCACCACCAGCTTGCCGACTTTCAGCGTGCCGTTGACGCTCGGGCCGATCAGCGCGGACAGGTTGATCGAATCGTCGGCGGGCGCCGGCGCGGGCTGCGCCGGCTTGCTTTCGTCCTTCTTGCCTTCGGCGGGCGGCTTGGCTGCGGGCGCCGCCGCGGGCGGCACCAGTTTGTCCAGGTCCAACGTATCCACGGCCAGCGCGAAATTCACGCGGGGCGCGTCGCTCAGCTTGGTGATGTCGGCGCTCAGGTCGAACTTGCCGCCCTCCAGCACCGCGTTGATCTTGCTGGTCGCCTGGTCCTTCAGCAGATCGGCCGTCACGCTGCCGATCACGGGGATCTGCAGGCTGCCCTTGGGCAGCCCCGGGTCTGTGATGTTCACATCACCGCGCAAGGCGGACAGGCCGCCGCTGCGCTGCAGGAGATTCAGCGACAGCGGCGAGGCGAAGTTCAGCTTGACCACGCGTTCGCCGTTCTTGGACGTGCTGTCCAGCTTGGCTTCCTTGATGTCGAGCTCGCCGGCGTTGCCGCTGATACCGTTCAGGCCGAAGCTGGCGTCCAGGCCGGCGAGGCGCACGCGGCCGGTCAGCGCCTCGCCGGTGGCCGAGGCGGGGGAGATATTGAGCGCCGGCGCGTCCACGGCGACTTCGAACGGGCCGTCGGCCACGCCGCCCTTGGCGCGGATGGCCAGCTTTTCGATCTGCAACTGGCTCTTGTGCGGGTCGATCGAGAGCTTGGGCATGGCGACGCTGGCTTCCACATTGGTGGCGCGCGCGGCGGGATCGGTGACGTCGCCCTGGAACACGACTTCCAGGCCGGCCACGTCCAGCGCCGACTTCTGGCCGTTGAACGCCAGGTTGCCGCGCATGGCCAGGCTCTTGGCTTCCGCGCCCGGCAGCTTGCCGTCCATGCGCAGGTCGAGCTTCTGCGCGGCATAGCGCTTGGCGGATGGGTCCAGCGTCAGCAAGGCCTGGCCGGTCAGGTTGGCGTCGACCCGCGGGTTGCCGCCTTCGACGCGCGCGGTCAGGCGCACGTCGAACGGCTGGTTGAACGTGACGCGGCCGGTATTGGCGTTGATCTTGGTGACGGCCACCGCCATGCCGGTGATGGCGTCCTGCAATTGCACTTCGCCGTCCTTCAGGTCCAGGCCGGCGATGTCGATCTGCATGTTGTTGCGCGGCTGCGGCAGGCTGCCGTTGGTGATGGCCTGCGCCGCGGTCTGGGCCGCGCCCACCAGCGCTTCCGCCGGATTGGCCGGCACCGCCGTGATCGGCGAGGTGCCGCCCACGAGGTTGCTGAAATTGAACATGCCCTGCTTGTCCCGGATCACGCGCGCCTTGAGGCCGCTGATGGCCACGTGGTCCACCACGAAGCTGTTGGACAGCAAGGGCCACACCGCGACCGCCAGGCGGGTGCTTTCGATGGAAGCGAAGGTCTCGGCGCTATCCGGCTCGGACAGCGACACGCCCTGCACCGACAGCCCGATGCGCGGGAACAGCGACAGCTCGATCTCGCCGTCGATCGTCAGCGTGCGGTGATAGCGTTGCTGGACAAGCTCTTCCAGCTTGTACTTGTACGCATTGGGGTCGAATGTCAGCAAGAAGATGGCCAGGCCAACGACGGCCACGACAACCAACACCACCAGGCCTATCAAAATGCGCTTGAACCACGTTTTCATTGCCGCCCCGTCGGTACCTCGACTGGAAATCCTTGAATGCCGTCCATCGCGCCGGAACGCGGGGATGGTGCTTTGCCGGAGGAAAAAACCGCCGGGCATGTGACGCCGTCGGCCTTTCAGGCGTGCCCTCGCTCTTGCCGAGCCAGGGCCGCGGCGCCAAAACGGGGAGGGTCTGCCAAGGAAGGCCAGGTGAATGGCGCCGGCCCGGCCGGCGCACAGATAACGCTATCGTAACAAATCGGGCCGGCTTCGCGAGGCCGCCGGGACATTCCCCGGAATATCCTGGGCCGCGGGCCCCCGGCCCCGCGAAAAACCGGGCGGGAAAGCTGACGGTTTTCTGTCCGCCGCATTGTAGGGCTAGAATGATTGACACATCAATCATTGATCTATCCAACAATGCCCGCCCCCGCTTCCGGCACCCCGCACTCACCCGGCCAGGTGCTTCCCTTCCGGCAAACCCTGCTCGCCATGCTCGGCATGTGCTTCGTCATGATGATGGTCGCCATCGACCAGACCGTGGTGGGCACGGCGCTGCCCACGATTGTGGCCGAACTCAAGGGCTTCGAACTGTATGCATGGGTAGCGACGTCTTACCTGCTGACCTCCGTCATCACCGTTCCCATCTTCGGCCGGCTGGGCGACTACTACGGGCGCAAGCCGTTCGTCGTGACGGCCATCGTGCTCTTCACCCTGGCCTCGGCGCTGTGCGGCGCGGCCGACAGCATGCTCACCCTGGTGCTGGCCCGGGCGCTGCAGGGCATCGGCGGCGGCATGCTGGTGGGCACCGCGTTCGCCTCCATCCCCGACCTGTTCCCCGACCCCCACGTGCGGCTGCGCTGGCAGGTCATGCTCAGTTCCGCCTTCGGCATCGCCAACGCGGTGGGCCCGACCCTGGGCGGCGCGCTGACGGAACACTACGGCTGGCGTTCGGTCTTCTACGTGAACCTGCCCATCGGCGCCCTGGGCCTCTGGTTCGTCACGCGCTACCTGCCGCACCTGCGCAACCACACGGCCGGCCCCGTGCGCCTGGACTGGCAGGGCGCGCTGCTGGTCGCGCTGGCCCTGGGTTCCCTCCAGTTGCTGGTCGAATTGCTGCCCCAGGAAGGGCTGAGCGGCGCGATCCTGCTGCTCGGCGCGGGCAGCGCCGCCGCCTTCGCCCTGCTGTACTGGTGGGAAAAACGCTGCCCGCACCCGCTGCTGCCGCTGGACATGTTCCGCAACCGCGGCCTGGCCATGCTGTTCACGCTGGCGCTGCTGGTCGGCGTGACCATGTATTCGCTGCTGTTCTACGCGCCGCTGCTGCTGCAGGGCGGCTTCGGCCTGTCGCCCCAGGAAGCGGGGCTGCTCATCACGCCCATGGTCGTCTTCATCACCGTGGGCAGCATCGTGAACGGCCGGATCATCACCCGGATCCGCCATCCGAACCGCATGCTGTACGCGGGCTTCATCCTGATGGCGCTGTCGTGCCTGGGCATCGTCACCACCCACAGCTATACCTCGCACGCGGTCATCGCCGCGTACATGCTGATGGCCGGGCTGGGCATGGGCTTCATCATGCCCAACCTCACGGTCTTCGCCCAGCAGACCGCGGGCCGCAGCCACCTGGGCATCGCGACCGCGCTGCTGCAATCCCTGCGCATGATCGGCGGCATGCTGGGCACGGCGATCGTCGGCACCATGGTCAGCCACAGCTATTTCAGCGGAGTCGAATCCACCCTGCGCGGGGCGTCCGCCCGCTGGCTGCCGGAACTGAACGATCCCCAGATGCTGGTCAATCCCGAGGCGCAGACGCAGTTCCTGGCACAATTGGCGCACCAGGGCCAGGATGGAACGTCGCTGATCGAGATCGCGCGGGTCGCGCTCGTCAGCGCCATCCATGAAGGGCAGCTCATCGCCCTGGCCGTCGCCGTCTTCGCCCTCTGGTGCGTGCGGCGCGTGCCCCCGGTTCAATTGGTCCGCCCCTCCAAGCCGGAGCCGGCCAGCGTCGGAGAATAGCTTTTGCCGAAACAGCAACAAGGCCTGCAGGTCATCCAGCACATGGGCCTGACCTACCGCGTCATGCAGAGCGCGTTCAGCGGCCGGGTCGGCCACGCCCTGCCCCGCTGGCGCATCCTCCTGGCCTTGCATGAATGCGGCCAGTGTTCGCAGAAACACCTGGCGGAACGCTGCCGCCTGGATCCCGCTTCCCTCACGCGCCAACTGCAGGCCATGGAAAAGCTGGGCTGGATTGCGCGCGCCGTGGATCCGCAGGACAACCGCCTGACCAACGCCAGCCTCACGCCGGCGGGGCAGGCGGTCGTGAACGACGCCCTGCCCAGGCGCGCGGCCTTCTTCGAAGAGTCGCTCAAGGGACTGTCCGCGGCCGACATCGACACCCTGAACCGCGTGCTCAGCGTGCTGGAACAGAACTTCCTGCATGCCGCCGCGGACAAGCCTTCGCAGGGCTGACGCGCGGCGCCGGCCTACTCGGGCGGATTGCGGCGCTCGAACTGCGCGATCGCATGCAGCAGGAACGGCGCGAACTTCGCGGCGTAGTCCTTTCCGGTCCAGGCATTGGACGAACCCGACAGGTGCAGGGCCCCGTAAGGCGAGCCCTGCGCATTCGTCACCGCTGCGGCCAGGCTGACCTCTCCCACGATGAACTCGTCGACGACCAGGGCATAGCCCTGGTCGCGGGCCTTCTTCACCTCGGCCTTGACCGCCTTGGCGGCAATCAGGGTCTTGGGCGTATGGGCTGCCAATTCCACGGCCGCCAGGCGGGACGACGCCTCGGCCTCCTCCAGCCGTGACAGCACGGCCCGCCCGCCCGCCGTGCAGTAGAGCGGGACGCGCCGCCCGACCAGCGATGCATGGTAGTGCTCGGTGTGGGTCTGGTGCCGCATGACGTGGACCAGTTCGTTGCCATCCAGCAGGGACAGGCTGATCTTCTCGCCCGTGGACTTCGACAGTTCCAGCATGATGGGATTGAGCGCCTCGACCAGCGCATGCATGCGCAGGAAATGGAAGGTCAGGTTGAGCATGCCCGTGCCCAGCCTGTAGCGCCGCGTCTGCGCGTTCTGCTCGAGATAGCCTTCGGCGCACAAGGTGTGCGCGTAGCGCTGGGCCGCGCTCTTGTCCAGGCCGCTCATGGCCATGATCTCCATCAGGCCGAGGTCGCCCGATGCGTTCTTGAAACAGTCCAGGACCCGGAAGGCCTTGCCCACGGACCCTACGTACAGTGCGTTGGTCGTCATCGTTTTACCTAATGTACGGGTTTTCTCAAGTAGCACATAATAATACCAAGTATTAAATAACAATACCTGAGGAACACGCAATGAATCTCGAGGCCGGACTCACCGCGGCGCAATGGCTCGAAAGCCGGCAGCCGGAAATGCTTGCGCTGCTGGAGGATATCGTCAATATCGACTCAGGCAGTTTTGACAAACCCGGCGTGGCGCGCGTATTCCGGCGGCTGGAATCGTTCTTCGCGGCGCACGGGCTGGAAACGGTCTCCCACTACGCAGGCGGCGTCGAAGCCGCGATCTCCGTCACCGTGAACCGCGCGAGCCCCACGGGCAAGCCCGTATTGCTGATGGGGCATTGCGACACCGTCTTCCCGGCGGGCGAGGCGGCCCGCAGGCCCTTCCGCATCGACGGGGCCCGCGCCTACGGCCCGGGCGTGGCCGACATGAAGTCGGGCATCGTCATGAACGCCTTCCTGCTGGCCGCCCTCGCCCGCTACGGCGAAGGCGCTCCGGAAGTCACCGGCCTGTTCACCTGCGACGAGGAAATCGGATCGCCGCTCAGCAAGGACGCGATCGCGCATTTCGGCAAGCTGGCGGGCTTCGTGTTCAACGCCGAACCGGGACGCCCGTCCGGCAACGTCGTGACCGGACGCAAGGGCGGCGTGTTCTTCAACATGGAAATCGAAGGCAAGGCGGCGCACTCCGGCGCGAACTTCGCCGAGGGCATCAGCGCGATCTCCGAACTGGCGCACAAAGTCGTGGCGCTGGACGCCTTGACCGACCTGGACGCGGGCGTCACCGTCAACGTCGGCCTGGTGAACGGCGGCCTGTCCGTCAATACTTCCGCGCCCTCCGCCACCGCCGCGATCGACCTGCGCATCTTCGACCTCGAACAGCGCGAATCCCTGGTCGGCAAGATCCGCTGCATTTGCGACAGACCCTTCATCACCGGCACCTTGTCCAGGCTGGACATCACCGGCGAATTCAAGCCCTTCGTGCCCACCGCCCAGTCCCGCAGGCTGTTCGAGCTGTACCAGGCCGAACTGGGCGCGATCGGCCACAAGGCGGAAGCCGAGTTCAGCGGCGGCTGCGCGGACTCGGGCGTGACGTCCAGCCTGGGCGCCATCACGCTGTGCGGCACGGGCCCCGTGGGCGGGAAGTTCCACACGCAGGATGAATATTGCGAGATCGGCACCATCGTCCCTCGCGGGCAGGCGGTGCTCAACACGATACTGCGGCTTGCCCACACCCAGTGGTAAGCGGCGCAAACGTCGCGGCCTTTCCGCCCGGCATTCTCACCAGGTGCTTTTCATGACTTCACACGCATTGCAGACACGCCGCGCCCTCCTCAAGGCCGGCACGGCGCTGGCGTTGGCCCCCGCCGCATGGATGAAAACCGCGCACGCGCAAGCCTATCCGGCCGGGCCGGTCAGCATGATGGTCCCCTATCCCGCCGGCGGCCCCAGCGACGTCAGCGCCCGCATCCTCAGCGGCCCGATAGGCGACAGCCTGGGCGCGCGCGTCGTGGTCGAGAACCTGGGCGGCGCCACCGGCACCATCGCCGCCTCGAAAGTGCTGAACGCCAAGGCCGACGGCGGCGTGTTCTTCCAGGGCACGCAGAACGAACTGATTCTTCCGCCCCTGACCAATCGCGCCGTGCGCTACCAGCCGGACGCCTTCGAGAGCATCCAGCCCATCACCGTGACGCACCTGGTGCTGCTGGTGCGCGCCGGCCTGCCCGCCAACACCGTGGATGAATTCCTGAAACTGGCCGGCGAGCACGACGCATCGAACTCCCTGACCTACGGAACGGTGGGCGTCGGCTCGCTCTATCACCTGATCACCGAGTACCTGGGCAAGACCGTGAAGGTACCCTTCACCCACGTGCCCTACAGCGGCACGGCGCCCGTCATCCAGGATCTGGCGGGCGGCCAGATCGACTTCAGCATCATGCCCTTCCAGGCTTCGATGCTGGAGATGATCCAGGGCGGCCGCTTCAAGGCGCTTGCGGTCCTGTCCCGCAACAGGCCCGCGGTGCTGGCGAAAGTGCCCAGCATCACCGAAACGCCGGCCCTGGCCAACTTCGAATACGCCAGCTACGCCGGCTACTACGTGAAGAAGGGAACCCCGCTCGCGATCAAGGAAGCGCTGAACAAGGCCATCGGGCAAGCCCTGGAGAACCGAGACGTCGTCGCCAAGCTGGAGGCGGACGGCCGCAACGTCTCGCCCCGCATGAGCCTGGACGAGGCGGCCGCCGCCTACGCGGCCGAAATCGCGAAGCACAGGGAAATGATCCGCGCCACGGGATACGTCCAGGCGGGCTGAGGCGTGCGCCAGGGGCCGGCCGCGCGCAAAGCCCGCCCGGCGCGTGGCTGGCCGACGTGCTGCCGACGGGACGCTATTGAACGGCGGGAGGCTCCGCCTGACCAGCCTGTGCACGCTGCCAATCGCCGCGATGGCGTTCGATGTGCTCGCGCAAGTGGTCCACGAGGGTGCGCGTCGCCACTGACGGAAAACGATTGGGCGCGGTCAGCAGGTAGATCGCATCGCCCACGCCTTCGGGCTCCAGCTCGGGCAGCACTTCGACCAGCGCGCCCTCGCGCAACTGGCTCCACACAGCATAGCGCGGAAGCAGCGCGACGCCCAGGCTCGCGAGCACCGCGTCACGCAGGAACGGATAGTCCCCGGATTGCAGGCGCGGCGCCACGCGCAGCAGCAGGGGATCGCCATGAGCGCGCTTGCAACGCAGATCGAAGCGCCTGCCCAGCGATTGGGGCGCAATCAGCGTACAGCGGCCCAGTTGCTCCAATTGCACGATGGGGCCGTGGTCGCTCAGGAAAGCAGGCGTGGCGCACAGACACCATTGCACGTCGCAGATGCGGCGCGCGACATGGTCTTCCGGCGGCGCGGAGGTGATCTTCAACGCCATGTCGACCTCGGCCGACACCAGGTCGCCGATGGCGTCATTGATGTGTACGCGCAATGAAATATCCGGATAGCGGCGCGTGAAATCGAGCAGCACGGGCGCCAGGTACAAATGGCCCAGGCCCGTCGGCAGGCGGATGCGGACATCGCCGCGCACGCTGCCGTCCAGGCTGTGGATGGAGGCCTGGGCCGCGCGCATTTCGTCCAGCAGGCGCACGCCGTGCTGGTAGAGCAACTGACCAGCCTGCGTCAGTTCGACATGCCGGGTCGTGCGGCGCAGCAACTGAGACCCCATTGCCAGTTCCAGCCGTTTCAGCCGATGCGACATGTTCGAACGCGTCATGCCGCAGCGATCGGCGGCGGCGCTGAGATTGCGCGACTCGACCATTGCGACGAACAGCCTCACCAGATTCAGGTCCAGCTCTTTGTCAATCATGGTTCACCATTCAAGGCACAACTACGCAGATTGTCCAGCCGACGGGCCGAGTCTACCATCGGCTCATCGACTCTTTCCCCGGAATGCCATGGACTCCGCCGTTGCCGCCGAAGTGAACCACGGTCCTTTTTTCGGCCTGCGCGTGCTCGATATCAGCCAGGGCATCGCCGGCCCGTATTGCGCGCAGATGCTGTGGCAGCACGGGGCGGAGGTCGTCAAGGTGGAGCCTCCCGCCGGCGACTGGGGCCGCCACGTGGGCACCGTGGCCGGCGCGCACAGCGCGCTGTCCACGGCCTATAACGCAGGCAAGCGCGGCGTCTGCCTGGACGCCCGCCACCCAGCAGGGCGCGAGGCGCTGCGCCGCCTGGCAGACAGCGCCGACGTATTGATCCAGAATTTCCGGCCGGGCGTGGCCGCCCGCATGGGCGTGGGTTACCAGGACCTGGCGCCCAGGGCGCCCGGCCTGGTGTACGTATCGATCAGCGGCTACGGCGAAGACGGCCCCTACGCCAACGCCCCCGCGTCCGATTCCGTCATGCAGGCCGACAGCGGCCTGATGTACGCCAACCAGGACGAGGCGGGCGTGCCGCGCCGCATCGGCGTACTGATGGCCGATATCGCCACCGCGCTTTACGCCGCGCAGGCGGCCATGGCGGCGCTGTACCGGCAGGCCCGGACAGGGACGGGCGGACACGTCCAACTGAGCCTGTTCCAGGCTTGCGCCGCGCTGCAGGCCAACGACATCCTGGCTTACGGCATGGCGGGCGCGCGCCGCGCCGGACCGGTGAGCGCGCCCAACGGCGTGTTCGACACCGCCGACGGACGCCTGTCGGTGCTGGCGCTGAACAACGACCAGTTCGCCCGGCTCTGCCGCGCCCTGGAACGCCCGGAATGGCTGCTCGACCCCGCCTATGCGGACAATGCCGGCCGCATGGAGCGGCGTGAGGAACTGCACCGGGAGCTGGCCGCGCAGCTCGCCACCCGGCCGTCCTCCCATTGGACCGAACGGCTGACGCGCGAGGACGTGCTGCATGCTCGCGTGCGCGACTACGACGATCTGGCCTCCCATGCGCAGGCCGCGCACGTGGGCCTCCTGCAAACGCTGGTCCAGCCCGGCGTGGGCAATCTACCTTACGCGCCGCTTCCAGGCCTGGCGCAACGCCGCCCGCTCGCCGCCTCGCCCGCGATAGGCCAGCACTCCCGCGAAGTCCTGGGCGATTGGGGCTGGAGCCCGCCCGAGATCCAGGCGCTGCTGGCGGCCGGCGCGCTGGTGCAGGGCTGCGCCCAGAAGGAGCCCCGCTGATGCGCGCCCTGCTCTGCGAACGATTCGGCCCGGTGCGGGACGTGGCGCTGCTCGACACGTCCGACGCGCCATCCCCCGGCCCCAGCGAAGTCACCATCGCGGTGCATTACGCCAGCGTCAGCCATGCCACCAAGCTGCTGATAGAAGGCCGCTACCAGACACGCCCGCCGATGCCTTTCGTGCCAGGCACCGAAGCCGTCGGCCAGGTGCTTGCCTGCGGCAGCGCGGTGACGCGCCTGCGTCCCGGCGACAGAGTCGTGGCGCTGGCGCGCTGGGGCTGCTACGCCGAACGGCTGACGCTGCCCGAGTACACCGTCTACGCCGTGCCGGACGGCCTCGATCCGCTCCAGGCGCTGCCCGTTCCCATATCCTACGGCACGGCGTACTGCGGCCTGCTGTGGCGCGCGGCCATGCAGCCCGGCGAGACCGTGCTGGTACTGGGAGCGGGTTCGGGCGTCGGCCTGGCGGCGGTGGAACTGGCCGCCCTGCTGGGCGCGCGCGTCATCGCCTGCGCCAGCACCGAGGCAAAGCGCCAGGCCGCGCGTAACGCGGGCGCCTTCCACGCCATGGCGGCCGACGACGGCATGGCCGCCGCCGTCAAAGCGCTGACCGCCGGCCGCGGCGCCGACATCGTGTTCGATCCCGTGGGCGGCGCCGCGTTCGGCCGGGCGATCCGGGCCGCGGCGGCCAACGCGCGCATGCTGTCGGTGGGATTCGCCAGCGGCGACGTACCGCAGGCGCCATTGAACCTGCTGCTCGTGAAGAACATCGCGTTGCACGGCTTCTTTTTCGGGCGCTATATCGGCTGGACCCCGGCGGATGAGCGCGTGGTCCACGCGCCCGCCATGCAGCGGGCCATGGCGACCCTGTTCGACTGGACGCGCAGTCAGCGCATCCATCCCGCAGTAACGGCGGTCTATCCGATCGCCGAACTCGCCGCCGCGCTCCAGGCATTGGAGAGCCGTCAGGTCGTGGGCAAAGTGGCGCTCAAAATAATATCGGAGACTAGCCCATGCAATCCATTACCGCCCATCGCGGCAGCAGCACGAGACGCAACATCCTGAATCTGCGCGCGGCGCTTGCCCTGGCCGTCGCATGCACTGGCGCGCTGGCCATCGCTCCCGCCTGCGCCGCGGACGACTATCCCAACCGTCCGATCACGATGGTGGTGCCCTACCCTCCGGGCGGCCCCACCGACATCGTCTCCCGGTTGGTCGCGGCCGAGATGTCCAAGACCATCGGCCAGAACATCATCGTCGACAACAAACCCGGCGCCAGCGGCATGATAGGCGCGGACCTGGTGGCCCGCGCCGCGCCGGACGGCTATACCTTCCTGGCGAACGCATCGCTCCACGTCATCAATCCGTATATCTATCGTTCCATGCGGTATGACGCGTTCAAGGACTTCACGCCGATCACGCAGCTAGCCGATGTACCGCTGGTGCTGGTGGTGCCGCAGACCAGCCCCGTGAAAACCCCGCAGGACCTGGTGGCGCTGGGGAAAGCCCAGCCATTGAATTTCGGCTCGGCCGGCAGCGCCTCGGCCCAGCAGCTTGCCGGAGAATCCTTCAAGGCGCGCACCGGCTTGCCAATGCAGCACGTACCCTACAAGGGCAGCGCGCCGGCGCTGACGGACCTCGTCGGCGGACAGATCCAATTCATGTTCGACTCGATGCCATCGGCCACCCCATTCATCAAATCGGGCAAGCTGCGCGCGGTGGCGGTCACGGTCGCGCGGCGGGTGGCGGAATTCCCGGATGTGCCGACCATGGCCGAATCGGGTTTCCCCGGCTTCGACATCAGCACCTGGTACGGCCTGTGGGCCCCCAAGGGCACGCCGCCGGCCATCGCCGCCAAGCTCGCGGAACACGCGGCGATGGCATTGCGCCAGCCGAACGTGATCAGCCAGTACGCCTCCATGGGCGCCAAGCCCGTCGGATCCACGCCCGAGGCCTTCGCCCGGTTCAACGCGGCCGAAGGCGAGAAATGGCGGGGTATCGTGACGGCGGCGGGTATTACCCCGCAATAGCGGACCGGGTTGCCCCGGCCCGGTCCCGCGCGCCCGATTGCTCCACGATGATCTTCATGAAATCGTCGGCCAGGCGGTGCGAGACGCCTTTGGCGCGCACCGCGTAGACCTGGGCCGTCGCCGTCAGGCCCTGGACGGGTAGAAACAGGATATCGCTGCGGCTGTCGTCGGCAACCGACCTGCCGACCAGCGCATACCCCAGGCCGGCGGCGACCAGGCCCAGCGCGGTGTGAATCTCCTTCGCCTCGTATCCCACGCGCACCCTGGCGCCGGCCTGCTCCAGCGCCTGGATGGTGGAGCGGGCAAAGCTGCTTTCCGGATCCTTCGGATAGCTGATGAAAGGCATGCCGGCCAGATCGCCGGGCGTAAGGCGCTTGCGCTTTGAAAACGCCCCCGCGGAAGGCACCGCCGCAACCAACGCATCATCGAACAGCGGGAAATAATCCAGGTCGTCCTCTTCGGCGCGCGGCCCCATGGCGCGCGACAGGCCGACGTGGATGAGCCCGCTGCGCAAGGCCTGCCCCTGATGTTCGCTGAGGATCTCGGTCAGGTCGATGCGCACCTTGGGCAGGTCCACCTTCATCCGGCGCACCGCATCGGGCAGCACCGAAAAAATAGTCGAACGCGTGAACCCGATGCTGAGCCAGCCGAAATGGCCCGAGGCCATGTCCTGGGCTTCGTCGAAAAGGCGCTGGGCATCGGCCAGCAGCGCCTTGGCCTTGGGATAGATGAAGCGCCCCAGCGGCGTCAGCGTCATGGGCCGCGTCGAACGGTCGAACACTTTCGCGCCCAGCATGGCCTCCAGTTGCCCAAGCTGCATGCTGACCGCCGTGGGCACCACATGCAAGCGCTGCGCCGCCAGATTGGCGTTGCGGGTCTCGACCACTTCGCAAAAGAATTGCAGGGATTTCAGGTTCATGGAAATTGATCTTACGCTCAAAAATGCTTGATTGCTTTCCACTTTTCATTAGCTGAACATGGGATCACATGCACGCATTCCTGCGCCGGAACCTGGAGACCCTGTTGATTCCCGATATGAACGAACCCGAATGGCTGCGCCTGAGCCGCGGGCTTTCCACCGCCGAAGTATCCGACGCCCTCGACTACTTCAACCTGCCCGGCAGCGCGCCAGGCATCCGGCCCGTCGCAGGGCCGGCCAAGCTCTTCGGCCGCGCCTATACCGTCCGCTTCGCGCCGATAGACCACGCCCAGCCCGGAACCGTGGGCGACTTCATCGACCGGCTTGCTCCCGGCACCGTCGCCGTGCTGGACAACGGCGGCAGGACGGACTGCACGGTATGGGGCGGAATTCTCAGCCGCCTGGCCGCGCACAAGAACATCGCCGGCACCGTCGTGCATGGCGTGTGCCGCGACACCGCCGAAGCCGATGAGGCCGGCTATCCCCTGTATGCCTGCGGCGCCTTTATGCGCACCGGCAAGGATCGGGTGCAAGTGCAGGCATACGAAGAGCCCGTGAGCCTGGGCGACGTGCGGGTGTGTCCTGGAGACCTCGTGATCGGCGACGCCGACGGTGTGGTGGTGGTGCCGCAGGCCCGCATGCAGGAGGTCCTTGGCAAGGCCCTGGAAACGCACGCCCTGGAAACCAGGATATTGGATGCCGCCCTGAACGGCATGCCGCTGGCCGAGGCGCGCAAGAAATTCGGCTACCACACGCTGCAGCGCTCGCCGGACAGGCTGATGGACCGATCCTGATCTTCAGGCGCCGACAACAACTACATAATCCAAGGAGACATGATGTCGATTACCCGTTTTGTGACTGCCGGAGCCCTCGGCCTGGCGGCGGCCGCCCTCGCCGCCCCGGCGCTGGCGCAGGAGCCGTATCCCTGCCAGCTCGTGAAGATCATCTCGCCCTACCCTCCCGGAGGCACGACCGACATCCTGGCGCGCCTGATCGCGCCCGGCCTGGCCGACGAATTGGGCACCAACGTCATCGTGGAAAACAAGGGCGGCGCCAGCAGCAACATCGGGACCCAGTATGTGACCACCGCGGCGCCAGACGGCTGCACGCTGCTGCTGGGCAACAATACCGGCGTCGTGATCAACCGGAATCTGTACAAACTGCGCAACGACCCGGTCAGCGCGCTGGCGCCGGTCGCCGAAGTAGCCGCCGTCCCGCTGGTGCTCTACGTCAATGCCTCGGTGCCGGCCAAGACCGCCAACGAACTCTTCACGCTGATCCGGAACAAACCTGGCGAATTCAACTTCGCCTCGGGCGGCAGCGGCAGCCCGCAGCACCTGATGGGCGAAATGCTCAAACTGGACATGAAGCTGGACATGACGCACATCCCCTACCGGGGACAAGGGCCGGCGCTGGCCGACGTGATAGCCGGGCAGGTGCCCGTGGCCTTTGAAACCACCACCGCCATCGCCCCGCAGCTCGGCTCGGGCCGCCTCCGCGCACTGGCCACAACCGGAGAAACCCGCTCCAAGAGCCTGCCGGACGTGCCCACCATGAAAGAACTCGGCCACGCAAAATTCGTGATCGAAAACTGGTACGGCATCTTCGCCCCCGCGCAGACGCCCCCGGCCCTGGTTCAACGCCTTAACCAAGGCCTGGTCAAAACGCTGAAGAGCCCGGCGGTGGCCAAAAATCTGGACGAAATGGGTTCCGACGACGTGACCGGCACACCCGAACAGTTCGCAAGCTTCATCGCCAAGGAACTGCCCTACTGGGAATCCCTGGTCAAACGCACTGGCGCAAAGGTCGACTGAGATGACCGATCTGCTTGCCACGCTGCGCCAACTGGGCGCGGCCACCGTCTACGAAGCCCAGGGCGCCAAAGGCGCGCTGGACCACGGCATCAAACCCATCGACCCGGCGACGCGCCTGGCGGGCCCGGCCTTCACCGTCGACTGCCGACCCGCCGACAATCTCATGCTGCACTATGCCGTCCAGAAAGCGCGCCCCGGAGATGTGCTCGTGGTCGACGCCAAGGCGTTCATGGAGGCCGGCCCCTGGGGCGACGTGCTCACGCTGCAGGCCATGCAGGTCGGCATCGCCGGCCTGGTGATCAACGGCTGCGTGCGCGATGCGAACCTGATCATCGAGCTGGGCTTCCCGGTGTTCTGCCGCGGCCTGTCGATCAAGGGCACCGGCAAGTTCCAGCCGGGCCGGATCAACGTGCCGGTCACGATAGGCGATGCGCTCATCCACCCCGGCGACTACATCGTGGGCGACCGCGACGGGGTTGCCGTGATCCCCCAGGCCGAGCTTGAAGAAACCGTATCGCGGAGCCTGGCGCGCGAGGAAAAGGAAGCCGGGCAACGCAAGGCGATCGAACAGGGCGTCTTCACGACCGAGTTACTGGGGTTGACGGACACCCTGCACAGGCTCGGCCTGCGGTAGGGCCGCAGACGGTATGCGCCGCCGGCCTGTCGGTTCGACAGGCCGGGCTGGGCTGCTGGGTGTTCCCGGGATCGGAAGGGGCGTCAGACGTTGAACAAGAAGTTCATCACATCGCCATCCTGCACGATGTATTCCTTGCCTTCGGCGCGCATCTTGCCCGCTTCCTTGGCGCCCTGTTCGCCCTTGTAGGCGATGAAGTCTTCGTAGGCGATGGTCTGCGCGCGGATGAAGCCGCGTTCGAAGTCGGTGTGGATGACGCCCGCGGCTTGCGGAGCGGTGGCGCCGATCGGCACGGTCCAGGCGCGCACTTCCTTCACGCCGGCGGTGAAGTAGGTTTGCAGGCCCAGCAGCTTGAAGGCGGCGCGGATCAGCCGGTTCAGGCCCGGTTCTTCCATGCCCATGTCCGACAGGAAGGCCTGGCGGTCGGCGTCGTCCAGGTCGACGATCTCGGATTCGATGGCGGCGCAGATGGCGACCACGGGCGCGTTGCGGGCGGCGGCGAATTCGGTCAGGCGGTCGAGCAGCGGGTTATTGGTGAAGCCGTCGTCGGCGACGTTGCCCACGTACATGGCGCGCTTGGCGGTGATGAAGCACAGTTGGGCGATGTCGGCCTTTTCTTCGGTCGACAGGTCCAGCGCGCGGATCGGCCTGGCTTCGTTCAACTGGGCCACGCATTTTTCCAGCACGGCGACGATGCGCTGCGATTCCTTGTCGCCGGAGCGCGCGGTCTTCTGGTGGCGCTGCAGGGCCTTTTCGGCGGTCTGCAGGTCGGCCAGGGCCAGTTCGGTCTCGATGACTTCGATGTCGGCGATGGGGTCGACCTTGCCGGCCACGTGGATGACGTTGGGGTCTTCGAAGCAGCGCACCACGTTGACGATGGCGTCGGTTTCGCGGATGTGCGAGAGGAACTGGTTGCCCAGGCCTTCGCCTTTGCTTGCGCCGGCGACCAGACCCGCGATGTCGACGAATTCGACGGTGGCGGACAGGATGCGCTCGGGCTTGACGATTTCAGCCAGCTTCTGCAACCGCGGATCCGGCACTTCCACCACGCCGACGTTGGGCTCGATGGTGCAGAACGGGTAGTTCTCGGCGGCGATGCCGGCGCGGGTCAGAGCGTTGAAGAGTGTCGATTTGCCGACGTTGGGCAGGCCGACGATGCCGCATTGCAGAGCCATGGGAATCCTGTGGTAATTACGGTATTGATCGTTAACGTTCTAGTTTACCCCGCCCGCCGGAATGGGTTTTCCGGAAACGGCGGGGCTTGCGGCCCCATTAGCTCGCGGCGGTGGGGGCCAGGCGCATGACGAGCCAGATCATCAAAATGGGGCCGGCGTTGAAGACCGAATGCAGGAGCATCGCCGCGCCGATGCCGCGCCGTATGCGCATCCAGCCCAGCGTCAGGCCGGTCAGCCATTGCGGCAGCACCAGCAGGGGCAGCAGCCAGTAAGGCGTCCTGGCGTACACGAAGTTGGTCAGGTGCACGGCGGCGAAGGCCAGCGCGACCAGGTGGAACACCAGGCCGAAGTGCTTCAGGTAGTAGCGGCGCCAGGTCGTGTCCCAGGCCTTGAGGGGCTCGGGGCGCTGGCGCGCGCCCCAGCACGCCAGGATCACGAACGCGGCCAGCAGGAGGCCTGTCCAGACCTTGGGGCCCCACAGCACCACGGGCAGCATCGCAGGGATCAGCCACAAGGCCTGTTTCGGACGGCGCAAGCCGTAGCGGAACAGCATCTCCTCGACCAGCGGCGCCCATATCACGGCGGTCAGCCACGGGATGTTCGTGGGGTCGAGCCGGTGCGTGACGCCGCCCAGCCCGGCGGCGGCCACCGCCACCGGCCCCAGCGCGAAAAGGTTCACGGCCCACAGCAGCGCGGCCCAGGCCAGGAGGCGACCCGGCGAGATGCCCGGCCACCAGTCCGCCAGCAGCCCGCTGCCGGCCGCGCGTCCGGGCAGGCGCGCGACCGGGTGCGGCTGACGCAGGAACCGCCAGAAATCCGCGACTTCGCTGCGGAAGCGCATCTTGCCGCGCGGCGCGGCGGCCCGGTCGCCGGTCTCGCTCATCAGGCGTCGTTGCCGCTATGGAGCTGGCGGGTCGCCAGCGGGAAATCGCCGGCCAGCATGGCGGGCACGACGGCGCGGCAGCGGTCGATGACGGCTTCGATCTGTTTCTGTTCTTCGCGGCGCGGCGGGTGCAGGACGAAGTCCGCCACCTGCTGCGCCAGGCCCAGCGTGCGCGGATGGCCGATGCCGATGCGCAGGCGCCAGAAGTTGGGGCTGCCCAGCGCGGCCTGGATGTCCTTCAAGCCGTTGTGGCCGGCATGGCCGCCCCCCTGCTTCAGCTTCACCTGCCCGGGCATCAGGTCCAGTTCGTCGTGCAGCACCAGCACCTCCTCCGGCGCCAGCTTGTAGAAGCGGACCAGCGCGCCGACCGCCTGGCCGGACCGGTTCATGTAGGTGGTGGGCTTGAGCAGCAGGACGTTGTCCGCGCCCAGGCGGGCCTTGGCCACCATGCCGAAAAAGGACTTCTCCAGCGCGAAAGCCGCGCGCAGATCGTCCGCCAGATGGTCGGCCAGCCAGAAGCCGGCGTTGTGCCGGGTGGTTTCGTAGTCGGGACCTGGATTACCCAGTCCCACGATGAGGCGTATGGGAGTAGACATGATGGGGGGTGTTTAAACCAAAAAACCCTGCGCATGCAAATGCACACGCAGGGTTTCGGGCTCAAGCCGCCAGCGGACCCATGGGCCCGCGGCAGACTTAGGCGGCCGGAGCTTCGGCTTCGCCTTCCTCGGCGGCAGCGGCGCCGCCGCCCTTGACAACGGCCGAAGCCACCAGCGGGTTGGCGTCACCGCCATGGGGGACGTAGGTCACGCCCCTGGGCAGCTTGATGTCGGCCAGGTGGACCGAAGCGCCAGGCAGCAGGTCCTTCAGGTCGACTTCAATGAACTGGGGCAGAGCGGCCGGCAGGCAGGTCACTTCCAGCTCGGTCAGGACGTGGCTGATGATGGCGCCGCCCAGCTTCACGGCCGGCGAGATTTCAGCGTTGACGAAGTGGAACGGGACCTTGGTGTGCAGGGCCTGGTTGGCGTCCACGCGCTGGAAGTCCACGTGCAGGACTTGCGGCTTGTAGGCGTGCCATTGAACCGAACGCAGCAGGACTTGTTCTTCCTTGGCCGCGCCTTCCACCGCCATTTGCAGGATCGACGCGTGGAATTCTTCCTTGCGCAGGGCGTGGTAGATCTCGTTGTGGTCGAGTTCGATGTTCAGCGGGGCAGCCGTACCGCCATAAACGATGGCGGGAACGCGGCCCGCGCGGCGCAGGCGGCGGCTCGCACTCGAACCCTGGACGCTACGCGCAGTGGCATTGAATTTCATGGATGACTCCAAAAACAATAAGGTGAAGAGACTTCACCGGTTAAATGCGCGGCGCGCAAAACGCGCGCCGCGTTTGTTGCGCCTTGCCGCGACCAGCAAGGCGCAAGAACTGAGTATTCGGGCTGTCCGTCCGATCGAGCCGGGCTTCAGTCGACGAACAGCGAGCTGACCGATTCCGCGTTGGAAATGCGCAGGATGGTCTCGCCCAGCAGCGCGGCGCACGACAACTGGCGGATCTTGCCGCTGGCCTGGCCTTGCTCGGAGAGCGGAATGGTGTCGGTGACGACCAGTTCGTCCAGTTCCGACGCTTCGATGCGGTCGATGGCGCCGCCCGACAGCACGGGGTGCGTGCAATAGGCGTAGACGGCGCCGGCGCCGCGGTCCTTCAGGGCCTGGGCCGCCTTGCACAGCGTGCCGGCGGTGTCGACCATGTCGTCCATGATGATGCAGGTGCGGCCGTCGACTTCACCGATGATGTTCATCACTTCCGACACGTTGGCGCGCGGACGGCGCTTGTCGATGATGGCCAGGTCGGCTTCCAGTTGCTTGGCCAGCGCGCGGGCCCGGACCACGCCGCCGATGTCCGGGGACACGACGACCAGGTTCGAGAAGTTGCGGCGCCAGATGTCGCCCAGCAGGATCGGGCCCGCGTAGATGTTGTCCACGGGGATGTCGAAGAAACCCTGGATCTGGTCGGCGTGCAGGTCCATCGTGAGGACGCGGTCGACACCGGCCACTTGCAGCATGTTGGCCACGACCTTCGCCGAAATGGCCACGCGCGCCGAGCGCGGGCGGCGGTCCTGGCGGGCATAGCCGAAATAGGGAATCGCGGCGGTGATGCGGCCGGCGGAAGCGCGGCGCAGCGCATCGACCATCACCATGATTTCCATCAGGTTGTCGTTGGTAGGCGCACAGGTGGGCTGCAGGACGAAGACATCCTTGCCGCGCACGTTCTCGTTGATCTCGACCATCACCTCGCCGTCCGAGAAGCGACCGACGGTCATCTTGCCCAGGGACATATCGAGGTGGTTGACTACGTCCACGGCCAGCCGAGTGTTGGCGGTGCCCGTGAAAATCATGAAGCTATCGTTTGCCATGATGGATGATGCGATGGTCGTTTAAGACACTGACGAGATGAGGCGGGGGTGATACACCAGCGGACCCGGAAAATAAAAAAGCTGCTGAACCCGGGCCAGTGTCTTACAGGCGTGTTCAACAGCTTTTTTATGTATTCGGTTGGCTGGGGAGGAAGGATTCGAACCTTCGCATGCCGGAATCAAAATCCGGTGCCTTAACCAGCTTGGCGACTCCCCAACTATCTTGCAATCCAATTCCGCAACGGATGCTCAGCTAATCCGGCACATGCCCGCACTAACCGAAACCGTGGATGCGTTTGGCTGATTGTTTTATCAGCGCCGCGCATTATAGCGGTAATTTCTGTTTTCGCCAAAACGGCTTCGGAAAGTTCGGAAAATTCGGCGTACAAACACGCACCAGATCCCGACATGCGAACCGCGACGCCGTAAGGCTTCAACTGTTCTGCAAGCCACCGCGATGCCCCAAGCACTTCCGGGTAAAGGCGGTAGACCACCGGCTCCAAGTCATTCCTGCCGAAGCAGAAAGTTGGCGAAGCAAGAAAGTCCGCTATTGTGATGCAAGAAGAATCTCTTGTCAAATCGGGCGCCGAAAAAATCTCGGGGGTCGGCACGCTGGCATCCGGCTGCGCCACCAGGTAGGCGCGCTCTGGCAGCGCGACCGCGGCAAGCTCTTCGCCCACGCCCTGCGCAAACGCAGACTGCCCGAACACGAACACGGGCACGTCGGCGCCCAGCGGCAAGGCCAGGGCCATCAGTTCGCGCCGGGTCAGCCCCGTTCCCCACAGCCGGTTCAGCGCGATCAGCACCGAAGCGGCATCGCTGGAACCGCCGCCCAGGCCGCCGCCCTGCGGAATGCGCTTTTCCAGCCCGATCTGCACGCCCTGCTTCGTGCCAGTGGCCCGCTGCAGGGCATGCGCCGCGCGCAATGTCAGGTCCTGCTCCGGCGACACGCCCGGCAGCTCCGCGGCGCGGCTGATGACGCCATCGGCCCGCGCGTCGAAATGCAGCGTGTCGCACAGGTCGATGAACCGGAAGGCGGTCTGCAGCAGGTGATAACCGTCGGCGCGGCGGCCCACCACGTGCAGAAAGAGGTTCACTTTGGCGGGAGCGGGAACGTCGTAAAAGGTCACGAAAGACAACCGTTGCGAGGGAATACGACATTCTAGCCAGACTGCGCCGGCCGCCGCGCGCCATGAACGGCGGCGCGGCGGGCATGGCTCATGCGAGCCGCGGAGAGGCGCCCGGCGCCAGCCTGGCCGCCGCCGCGTCGATCACGCGGCCCTCGGGCAGTTTGAACACCGCCACCGAACCGGCAAGCTGGCGCGCCTGCTCTTCCAGCGCGCCGGCCGCCGCCGCGGCTTCTTCCACCAGCGCGGCGTTCTGCTGCGTCACGCTATCCATTTGCGAGACGGCGCGATTGACCTGGTCGATGCCGGTGGCCTGCTCCTCGGACGCGACGGAGATCTCGCCCATCAGGCTGGTCACGCGCTGCACGGATTCGACGATTTCGCGCATCGTGGCGCCCGCGTTCTCCACTTGCTCGGAACCCATGTCGACCTTTTGCGCGGAATCCTCGATGAGCTGCTTGATTTCCTTGGCGGCGGCGGCGCTGCGCTGCGCCAGCGTCCGCACCTCGCTCGCCACGACCGCGAAGCCCTTGCCCTGTTCGCCGGCGCGCGCCGCTTCCACCGCCGCATTGAGCGCCAGGATGTTGGTCTGGAAGGCGATGCCGTCGATCACGCCGACGATATCGGCGATGCGCGACGAACTGCCGGAAATGGCGCGCATGGTTTCCACCACGCTGGACACGGCCTCTCCGCCGCGTTGCGCGACCGCCGCCGACGCGGCCACCATGCGGTTTGCCTCAAGCGCGGTATCCGCGTTCTGCCTCACCGTCGTGGCCAGCTCTTCCATGCTGGCCGCGGTTTCCTCGAGCGACGCGGCCTGCTCTTCCGTGCGGCTGGAAAGATCGGCGTTGCCGGACGAAATCTCGCGCGCGCCGACGTTGATCTCATCGACGCCGCGGCGCACGGCCGACACGGTGCGCACCAGGCTGTCCTGCATGCTCTTGAGCGCGGCCAGCAGCACCCCGATCTCGTTCCTGCCGCGGTCCGCCACGCGGCGCGTCAGGTCGCCTTCGGCGATGCGGCGGAAGATCTCGCCGGCCTCCAGCAGCGGACGCAGGATCATGCGGCGGATCAGCACGTGCGCGCCCACGGCCATCAGCAGGCCCAGCGCCAGGATCCCGGCCAGCAGGGATGTGAACAGGGTGTGGAAAACGGAAATCTCGTCCATGACGCCTTGGCCCGTGCCCTCGGCGCGCAGGATGAAGGTGTCGCGCTCGCTCATGAGCCGTTCCTGCACCTGCTGGGTGCCCTGCTTGAAGTAGGCATCCATATCGCCGGCCTCGAGCACCCGGCTTACGTTCTGAAGATTGGCGCTGAACTTGCCGTAGGCATCGATCAGGCTGGCCGATTCGGTTTTTTCCTCGGCGGCCAGTCCGCCGGAAAATCCCTGGAACGCGCGGTCGGCCGAAACGATGCGCTGGCGCGCCTGCTGCAGCGACGTCGCATCGCTGGCGTTGCCCTGCGCGACACGGGTCGCGTAGCGGCTCAGGTCGGTGCGCGCCGCCACCAGGGACAGCGCGGCGGAATTCACCGCATTGACCTGCTGAGAGGAAAGGCGATAGAGCTGCGCGACGTCCTGGTTGGTTTGCCACAAGGCGGCAAAGCCCATGCCTCCCACCAGCAACTGGAAGGTGAAAAATATCGCGATGATTCCCAATAGCATCGTCGCGATGCGCGTGTTCCTGAACATAGCCATTCTCCATAAGGGCGGCGGCAACGATCGTCGACGCCGCATTGCAGCCCTCGGCACGAACCGCGGACGGGGGCAGGGAGAATTATTCAGTCAAGACAATATATTTCAATTAGTAACGAAAGCGAATTTGCGACGCCTGTTTCTTCGATTGAAACTCACGCGATGTGATAAGGGTTAACCCGGATAAGACCGTGAATTCAGGGCTGGTTGACGACCAGCCGCAGCAGGATGCGGCGGCCCGGCTCCTGACGTTCCAGGACCAGCAACTGCGGCCCCAGCGCGTCGTAGCGCGACAGCCGCGCGCGCCAGCCGCCCTGCTCGAAGGCCGCGGGGCGGCCCAGTTCGTCGCGGGACACCTCGGTGGCTTCCGGTTGCGCGGCCAGCTTGCCGCGCAGCCAATCGCGCAGGCCGGACACGGGCACGCTGCTGCCCAGCGCTTCCTCGGCCAGCGAATCGGGATTGTCGGCGACCAGGCGCGTGCCGTCGGACTTGGTGAGGCTGGCCGCGCCGGGCCGCCCTTCCACGCGCGCCTCGGTCGAACCCAACGGATTGGTCAGGTCCAGCACGTAGCGGCGGCCGTCGTCCGACCACGAAAAGCCGCCCTGCACGGCGTTCTGCTTGCCGCTTTCTTCGTTGACGGTGAGCGCGAAGCGGCCGATGCGGGAAAACGCGTCGGCGCCGGCGCCTTCGATAGGTTTGGGCGTGGTGCAGGCGGCCAGCGCGGCGGCCAGCATCGCCATCAGCGCCCAGCGCAACAGCGCCGCGGCGCCGCGCGGGCGCGGAATGCCAAGGGTCACAGGCCGACCCCCAGGCGCTTGATCACGTCCTGGACGGTCTTGTTCTTCGGATCCTTCTGCAGCGCGGCGCGCAGCAGTTCGGTGGCCTGGTCGCGCTTGCCCTGGCTCCAGAGGACTTCCGCCAGGTGGGCCGCGATGTCGGCTTCCGGACGCACGCTGTAGGCGCGGCGCAGGTAGTCGGCGGCGGCCGTGGAATCGCCCATCCGGTACTTGACCCAGCCCATGCTGTCCAGGATGAAGGGATCGTTGGGCGCCAGTTCCAGCGCCTGGGTGATCAGGTCCAGGGCCTCGGGCAGCCGCTGGTTGTGGTCGGCCAGCGTGTAGCCCAGCGCGTTGTAGGCGTGCGCGTGGTCCGGGTCCAGCGCGATGACCTGGCGCAGCATGCGCTCCAGGTCGGCGAGACGGTCCTGGCGTTCATAGAGCATGGCCAGTTCGTACTTGATCTCGACCGTGTCCGGCATCGCCTGGTCGGCCGCTTCCAGCACCGAGACCGCCTGCGGCACGCGGTCGGCGTCGCGCAGGATCTGGGCCTTGGTCAGCACGCCCAGCGTGCGTTCTTCGTCGTCCTGGGGGCCGGCGGCGTCGATCAGGGCCAGCGCGCCGTCCACGTTGCCGCTCTTGGCGCGCAGCGCGGCCTGGCGCATGCGCACGGAATAACGCAGGGTCTGGTCTTCGATGCGGCCGAGTTCCGCGATGGCTTCGTCGTAGTGCCCCTGGTCCTCGGCGATCCGGGCCAGCAGCACGTGGGCGTCGGCGGCCGCGGCGCCGGCGTCGGTCGCGCCCGGCACGGTGGCGCGCTGGCGCTGGTTCTGCACGTCCAGGTATTGCTGGAGCAGCGTCTTGGCTTGCGGCAGTTGCCCGGCCTTGTAGGCCAGTTGGGCCTGCATGAAAAGCAGGTCGAAATCCTCCGGGGAACGGCGCGACATGGCCTGCAATTCGGCCAGGGCGCCGTTGTAGTCGCCGCTGTCGGCCAATTGGCCGGCCAGCATCAGGCGCACCTTGCGGGCATTGGGATTGCGGGCGACGTAGGCGCGGGCCTCGGCCTGCGCGCGCTGCGGATCCACCTTGGAGCCGTATTCCAGCACGCGCTGGGCGGCGGCCTCGGACCTGGGATCGGCGGCCAGGGCCGCGCGGGATTCCTGGGCGGCGCGTTCGTAGTCGCCCGAGGCGGAGGCCACGTCCGCCAGCGCCAGGTGCGCGGCGGGCAGCTTGCGCACGCTGTCGCTCAGGGATTCGTCCAGGATGCGCAGGGCCAGGCGGCGGTCGTTGAGCCGGCTCAGCACGGCCAGGGCCTGGCCGATGGCGGCGGGTTTGTCGCGGGAGGCGTCGATGCGGTTGCGCAGCGCCTGGGACAGGCCCTTGGTCTGGCCGTTGGCGGCCGCCAGCGCCAGCTCGGTGGAACTGGCCTCGATATCGTTGGGAGACAGGCGCGCCCACACGCGGGCGGCTTCCAGCGCGCCGGGCAGGTTGCCTCCGGCCAGTTGGAATTCCAGGGCGCGGCGGGCCAGGCGGGGATCTCCGGTGTCCCGGGCCAGGCCGAGCATGGTGGTCGCCGCCGAGCCGTACATGCCCCGCTGCGCGGCGATTTCGGATGCCAGCACGCGATAGAAGATGTCGGCGGTCAGCGATACGTAGGGCAGTTGGCCTGGACGCAGGCGGATCACCTCGGTTTCCGGCTGGCGGCTCTGGGGCGCCATGCGGGGCCCGGTGGCATCGCGGGTCCGGCTGTCGGCGGCCTGCGCCGGCGGGGTCAGTATTGCTGCCAGCGCAAGCGCCAGCGCGGCAATCCCGATGTTCATTGGTTTGAAAGACGACTTCACGCGGCCCGTCCGGTTGATGGCACAATCTTCGTACACGCAATTGATGATCTTACACTGGCTCATGCCGGAACTGCCTGAAGTCGAAACTACGCGTCGAGGAATCGACGCCGTCATCACCGGCCGGACGCTGACGCGGCTGGTCGTCCACGAATCCCGCATGCGCTGGCCCATCCCGCCCGACCTGCCGGCGCTGGTCGGCGGCCGCGCCGTGCTGGAGTGCGCGCGCCGCGGCAAGTATCTGCTGCTGCGCTTCGAACACGGCACCCAGATCGTGCACCTGGGCATGTCGGGATCGCTGCGCAGCGTCGCCCCGGGCGAATTCCTGCGCAAGCACGACCACGTCGAGTGGATCTTCGAGCAGGCTGTGCTGCGCCTGCACGATCCGCGGCGCTTCGGCGCGGTGCTGTGGCATCCCGAATCCGGCGGCCCCATCGAAGACCACCCGCTGCTGGCCAAGCTGGGCATCGAGCCCTTCGACCCGCGTTTCGACGGCGCGTGGCTGCACCGCCACTTCAAGAACCACGGCGCCGCCGTCAAGCAGGTGCTGCTGGCGGGCATGGCGGTGGTGGGCGTGGGCAATATCTACGCATCGGAAAGCCTGTTCCGGGCCCGGATCAACCCCAAGACCCCGGCGAACAAGCTGTCGCCGGCCCGCTGCGACCGGCTGGCGGACATGGTGCGCGCCACCCTGGCCGACGCCCTGACCTCGGGCGGCAGCACCCTGCGCGACTATGTCGGGGCGACGGGCGAGCCCGGGGCCTACTTCGAGATCCACGCGGCGGTCTACGAACGGGAAGGCCTGCCCTGCCGCGTCTGCGCCACCCCGATCCGGCGCTTCGTGCAGGGCCAGCGCGCCACCTACTACTGCCCGAAATGCCAAAGGAATTGACCCTCCGCCCCGGGGAAACTCGCGGGAAACCCCTGTAAAAACAAGGGCATTCGTTTATAGCAAACGTATTGCACAAATACTAACGCCGCGCTATATTCCTTCCATTCCCCTATTCCTATAACAGTGGAAGGAGCCTCCATGAGCAAGCAATTCGCCTCGCACGCCGACCTGGAAGACAAGGTCGTCTCGTTCGAAAAACTGTCCGACAACGCCTACGCCTACACCGCCGAAGGCGACCCCAACACGGGAGTGATCATCGGCGACGAGGCCGTCATGGTGATCGACACCCAGGCCACTCCCGTCATGGCGCAGGACGTGATCCGCCGCATCCGCGAAGTCACCGACAAGCCCATCAAGTACATCCTGCTGTCGCACTACCACGCCGTGCGCGTGTTCGGCGCGTCCGCCTACAACGCCCAGGAAATCCTGGCCAGCCGCGACACCTACGACCTGATCGCCGAGCGCGGCGAGCAGGACAAGGCCAGCGAGATCGGCCGCTTCCCGCGCCTGTTCCGCAACGCCGAATCGATTCCGCCCGGCCTGGTCTGGCCGACGATGACGTTCAAGGGCGAAATGACCGTCAACCTGGGCAACCTGGAAGTCAAGCTGCTGCAGGTGGGCCGCGGCCACACCAAGGGCGACACCATCGCCTGGCTGCCCGAGCAGAAGATCCTGTTCGCCGGCGACCTGGTCGAATACCAGTCCACCCCGTATTGCGGCGACGCCTACTTCCGCGACTGGCCGACGACGCTCGACGCGCTGTCGGGTTTCGAGGCCGAGAAAATGGTTCCCGGCCGCGGCCCCGCGCTGAAGAACGCCACCGAAGTCCGCCAGGGCCTGGCCGGCACCCGCGCCTTCCTGACCGACCTGTACGGCGCCGTGAACCGCGGCGTGGCCGAAGGCAAGGACCTGAAGGCCATCTACCGCGAGGTCTACGACTTCATGAAGCCGCGCTACAGCGACTGGGTGATCTTCGACCACTGCATGCCGTTCGACGTGTCGCGCGCCTATGACGAGGCCACCGGCTACACCGACCCGCGCATCTGGACGGACAAGCGCGACCTGGAAATGTGGGCGCAACTGGAAAGCTGATCCCGCAGGGGCCGCCCATGGCGGCTCCGCCCCGCCAAGCAGGGACCGGAATCGCGCGCCGCACTGGCTGCGCGGCTTCGGCACATAAAAGCAAAATGACCCACACAGGAGACAACCGTGGGAGACATCGACTTTCAGGCGATGGAGTTCGCCTATGAGAAGCACGCCGACCAGGCCGCCAGCGCGCTCGCGCGGCACCAGGTCGTGGTCGTGGGAGCCGGCCCGGTCGGGCTGAGCGCCGCGCTGGACCTCGCCCGGCAGGGCGTGCGCGTGGTCGTGCTGGACGACGACTTCCGCCTGTCCACCGGATCGCGCGCCATCTGTTTTTCCAAGCGCACGCTGGAAATCTGGGACCGCCTGGGCGTCGGCCAGCGCATGATCGACAAGGGCGTGTCGTGGAACGTGGGCAAGGTGTTCTTCCGCGAACAGGAAGTGTGGCGCTTCGACCTGCTGCCCGAACCCGGCCATCGCCGCCCCGCCTTCATCAACCTGCAGCAGTACTACGCCGAAGGCTATCTGTACGAGCAGGCGCGCCAGGAACCCAACATCGATCTGCGCTGGAAGAACAAGGTCGTCGCCGTGGCCCAGGCGGACGACGGCGTGACGCTGACCGTGGAAACGCCCGACGGCTCGTATCCGCTGCACGCGGACTGGCTGATCGCCTGCGACGGCGCGCGTTCGCCGGTGCGCAAGCTGATCGGCCAGGAAAGCCATGGCCGCATCTTCCGCGACCGCTTCCTGATCGCCGACGTCAAGATGCATGCGGACTTCCCGACCGAACGCTGGTTCTGGTTCGATCCGCCGTTCCATCCCAACCAGTCCGTGCTGCTGCACCGGCAGCCGGACAATGTCTGGCGCATCGACTTCCAGCTAGGCTGGAACGCCGATCCGGCCGAGGCCGTCAAGCCGGAAAACGTGCTGCCGCGCATCCGCGCCCTGCTCGGCCCCGACGCGCGCTTCGAACTGGAATGGGTCAGCGTCTACACCTTCGCGTGCGAGCGCATGGACAAGTTCCGCCACGGACGCATCGTGTTCGCAGGCGATGCCGCGCACCGCGTTTCGCCGTTCGGCGCGCGCGGCGCCAACAGCGGCGTGCAGGACGCGGAAAACCTGGCATGGAAGCTCAGGCTGGTGCTGGCCGGCCAGGCGCCCGAAACGCTGATCGACAGCTACGGCACCGAACGCGAATACGCCGCCGACGAGAACATCCTGAATTCGTCGCGCGCCACCGACTTCATCACGCCCAAGAGCGACATCAGCCGCAGTTTCCGCAACGCGGTCCTGAACCTGGCCAAGACCCACCCCTTCGCGCGGTCGCTGGTCAACAGCGGCCGCCTGTCGCTGCCCGCCACCTATGCGGGCTCACCGTTGAACACGCCCGACGAGGACGCCTTCGCGGGCCGCATGGTGCCTGGCGCCGTCGCCCTGGACGCGCCGGTGGAAACGCGGGGCGCGCCGGACTGGTGGCTGTCGCAACTGGACGGCGAATTCTCGCTGGCGCTGTTCTGCGGCGACGCCCTGCCCGGCCGCGACACGCTGCTCGCCCTGCAGGCGCTGCGCATGGCGCCCGTTCCGGTCAAGGCCGTCCTGGTGGCCAGCCCGCAATGCGATCTGTCCGCTCTGCCCGGGGAGCTGGCCGCGGTGACGGACCGCGAAGGCTGCCTGGGCAAGCGCTACGACGCGCAGGCCGGCACGGCCTACCTGATCCGCCCCGACCAGCACATCGCCGCGCGCTGGCGCGCCTTCGACGCCGCGGCCATTGCCGCGGCGGTCAACCGCGCCACGGGCCGCGCCTGAATTCCGAGGTCACTCACCATGCTGATTACCGAAACCAACCTGGTCTCGCCGGACGACTTCTACGAAGCCCTGATCGACACCCACCGCGACCTGAGCAACGAGCAAAGCCAGGAACTGAACGCGGCGCTGATCCTGCTGCTGGCCAACCACCTCGGCGACATGGACGTGCTGCGCGAAGCCCTGCGCCAGGCACGCGCCTCGGTGGCGCCGTAGGATGGGTGAAGCGCGAGAGTTTCGGCACAAGAACGCAACTGCCCAACGCGCGCAACCCATGCGGCCGTGGGCAGATTGTGCCTGGCATCGGCCGGAAAACAATCGATTGCGGCCGCATGGGTTTCGCGCGTTGGGCGCCTGGGTTCTAGCTTAAGAACTCTCGCGCTCCACCCATCCTACGCCCCCCCGACCGCGAACGTATTGACGATCAGCGCGCGCAGCCACTGGTTGCCGCCATCGCGGTCCACCCTGCGCTGCCAGTACATATTGGTCTGTAGCGCGGGAACCCTCACCGGCGGCGTCATGAAGCGCAGGCCGAACGGCGGCGCGGCGCTGGCGGCCAGTTTCTCGGGCACCGTGGCCAGCAGATCGGTGGCGCTCACGATGTACGGCACGGCCGAGAAATGCGGCACGCTGAAGTGTTCGGCCAGGTCCACGCCCGCGCGCTCCATGGACTGGTTGACCTGTCCGTAGGGCGCGGCCCGCGACACGATCAAGTGCCGTTCGGCGCGGAACGCCTTGATGCCCATGCCCGCATGCGCGGTCGGATGCGCCTGCCGGAACAGGGTCGCGTAGCCCTGGCGGAACAGCATGCGCTGCAGGGTGCCCGCCCCCATTTCATCGAAGGCGCCGATCGCCAGGTCGACGCGTCCCGATTCCATTTCCCGCGGCAGGTCCGGCCCCTGGACGCGCACGGAATCGATGCGCACCTGCGGCGCGACCTGCACGCACACCTCCATCAGCCGGGGCATGAAATGGATTTCGCCCACGTCCGTCATCGCGACCCGGAACCGGCGGCTGCTGGTGGCGGCGTCGAACGCGTCCTGGTCCCGCAGCGCCTGCGACAGCATGGTCAGCGCTTCGCTGACGGGGCCCGCCAGGCGCTGCGCGCGCGGCGTGGGCAGCATGCCCTGCCCCGTGCGCACGAACAGATCGTCGCCGAAGGCTTCGCGCAGGCGGCGCAGCGCGTTGCTGACGGCCGGCTGCGACAGGTCCATCCGCCGCGCCACGGCCGACAGGTTGCGGTCTTCGAGCAGGTGCTGGAACAGCAGCAGCAGATTCAGGTCGACGTCGCGCAGCTCTGCCATGGGGCCTCCTACTATTCATAAAATTTATAGTCTCTATTTTTGCATTCCCGTAGCCGCAACGGGGTTTTTTTCCGACAATGGCATATCGCCCTGCGGACGCCGTCCGGACGGGCCATCTGAACCAGGCCGCGCGGCCAAGCACCGCGCCGCCGCCCAGGAGGATTCCATGGAACTGCAATACCAGACCGGTTTCGGCAACGATTGCGCCACCGAGGCCCTGCCCGGCGCGCTGCCGCTGGGCCGCAATTCGCCCCAGCAATGTCCCTATGGCCTGTATGCCGAACAACTGTCCGGCACCGCCTTCACCGCGCCGCGCAGCGAAAATCGCCGCTCCTGGCTGTACCGTATCCGCCCGGGCGCCCAGCACAAGCCCTTCGAGCCCTTCGAGGGCGCCTCCGGCTGGCTCAGCACGTTCGGCCACGGCCCCGTGACGCCCAACCAGTTGCGCTGGAGCCCGCTGCCGATCCCCACGGCCCCCACCGATTTCCTGGAAGGGATGAAGACCTGGGGCGGCAACGGCGGCCCCGACGAGCAGGGCGGCGTGGGCATCCATCTGTACGCGGCCAACCGGTCGATGCAGGGCCGCTACTTCTACAACGCCGATGGCGAACTGATGCTGGTTCCCCAGCAGGGCCGCCTGCGGCTGGCCACGGAGCTTGGCCTGATCGACCTGGAGCCCCTGGAAATCGCCGTCATCCCGCGCGGCGTGCGTTTCCGCGTGGAACTGCTGGACGGCTCCGCCCGCGGCTACATGCTGGAGAACTTCGGCGCGGCGCTGCGCCTGCCGGAACTGGGCCCGATCGGCTCGAACTGTCTGGCCAACGCGCGCGACTTCAAGACGCCGGTAGCCTGGTATGAAGACGTGGAAGGCGATTTCGAGCTGATCGCCAAATTCACTGGCGGATTCTGGCGCGCCTCCATCGGCCATTCCCCGCTGAACGTCGTCGCCTGGCACGGCACGCACGCGCCCTACAAGTACGACCTGCGCAACTTCAACACCATCGGCTCGATCAGCTACGACCACCCGGATCCCTCGATCTTCACCGTGCTGACCGCGCCCTCGGACACCCCGGGAACGGCCAACATGGACTTCGCGATCTTCCCGCCGCGTATCCTGGCCATGGAAAACACCTTCCGTCCGCCCTGGTTCCACCGCAACATCGCCAGCGAATTCATGGGCCTGATCCAGGGCGTCTACGACGCCAAGGCCGACGGCTTCGCCCCCGGCGGCGCCAGCCTGCACAACTGCATGAGCGGCCACGGCCCCGACGCCGAAACCTTCGAAAAGGCCTCCCACGCCGACACCAGCACCGCCCACTACATCCGCGACACGATGGCGTTCATGTTCGAAACGCGGCGCGTCATCCGCCCGACGGAACAGGCGCTGGCCTCGGTAGAATTGCAGGGCGACTATTACCGGTGCTGGCAGGGCCTCGCCAAGCATTTCGATCCCAAGAAGGCGTGACGCGAAAGCCCCGGCTTTCCCCACCCGCGGCGATGCGCGCAAGCGCATCGCCGTTTGGCGTTACGAATCACTAAACCCAAAGAGACACGCAGCCATGACTCCCTCCATCAATGAAACCCACGATCCGTCCCTGAAGAGCTGGGTCGCCAGCGCCAACACGGGCGCGTCGGACTTTCCGGTGCAGAACCTGCCCTACGCCTCGTTCCGCCGCAAGGGCGCTTCCGAGCCGTTCCGGGTGGGCGTCGCCATCGGCGACCAGATCCTGGACCTGGCCGCGCTGGCCGCCAAGCAGCCGTTCGAAGGCTTGGCCGCCGAAGCCCTGGCCGCCTGCGCCGCCGACAGCCTGAACGGCCTGATGGCGCTGGGCCAGGCCCACTGGAGCGCGCTGCGCCTGGCGCTGTCCCGCGCGCTGCGCGAAGGCGCCGCGCTGCGCGACACCATCGCCCCGCTGCTGGCGGCCCAGGCCGACGCGGAATACGCCACGCCGGCGCGTATCGGGGACTACACCGACTTCTATATCTCGGTGCACCACGCCACCGCGGTGGGCAAGCAGTTCCGCCCCGACAATCCCCTGCTGCCGAACTACAAGTGGGTGCCCATCGGCTACCACGGCCGCGCGTCCAGCATCGGCGTGGACCAGAAGTTCCCCCGTCCCGTCGGCCAGACCCGCCCCGCCAACGAGGGCGAAGCGCCGCAATTCGGCCCCTGCGCCCGCCTGGACTACGAACTGGAACTGGGCATCTTCGTGGGCACCGGCAACGCGCAGGGCGACCGGATCGCCCTGGCCGACGCCGAATCGCACGTGTTCGGCCTGTGCATCCTGAACGACTGGTCGGCCCGCGACATCCAGGCCTGGGAATACCAGCCCCTCGGCCCCTTCCTGGCCAAGAACTTCGCCTCCACGATCTCCCCCTGGGTCGTCACCCTGGAAGCGCTGGAACCGTTCCGCACGCAATGGAACCGCGGCCCGTCCGAGCCGCAGCCGATGCCCTACCTGGCATCCGACGCCAACCGCGCCAAGGGCGCCTTCGACGTGCAGATGGAAGTGCTGCTGACCACCGAGAAGTCGCGCGCCGAAAAGCAGCCGCCCGCCTTCCTGTCGCGCAGCAACTTCCGCGACGCCTACTGGAACGTGGCGCAATTGATCACGCATCACACGGTCAACGGCTGCAACCTGCAACCGGGCGACATGCTGGGCACCGGCACGCTGTCCGGTCCGCAGGCATCCGAAGCCGGCTCGCTGCTTGAATTGAGCAACGGCGGAAAGAGCCCGATCGAACTGCCCTGGGGCGAGAAGCGCACCTTCCTGCAGGATGGCGATCAGGTCATCATGCGGGCCGAATGCGTGAAGGCGGGATACCCGCGGATCGGATTCGGGGAAAGTTCGGGCACGGTGCTGCCGGCGCGCGTTTGATTTCCCGGGCTGCCGGCGCCCGCGCTCAGTTGGCGCGGCGCGCCATCAGCCTCTCGACCTCCTCGTCCTTGGCTTGCCACTGCCGGCCCAGCCAATGGTGGAATTCCGTGCGGAAGGCCTTGTCCCGGGTGTAATCGGCGCCGCAGAACTCGGGCGGCACCGGCAGTTGCCGCATGCGCACGGCCACCGGGCCGGCGCGGCCGCAGGCCAGGTCCCAGAAGCTGGGTATCCCCTCCGGGTACGCGATGGTGGCGTCTATCATCGAACGAAAGCGCGTGCCCATCGCGTTCAGCGCCACCGCCAGCCCGCCCGCCTTGGGCTTGAGCAGATGGCGGTACGGCGAGGACTGCGAGGCGCGCTTGGCCTCGGTAAAGCGCGTGCCCTCGACGAACACCATCACGCTGGTCGGCACCAGCGAGAACTTCGCGCAGGCGCGCCGCGCGGCCTCCTGGTCCTCGCGCCCCAGAGCCGGATTGCGGCGCAGCTCGGCCTTGCCGTGGCGTTTCATGAACGGGAAGTCCAGCGCCCACCAGGCCAGGCCGATCACCGGCACGTAGATCAACTGCTGCTTCAGGAAAAACTTCAGCAGCGGGATGCGCCGGTTCAGCGAGTACTGCAGCACGAAGATGTCCGCCCAGGACTGGTGATTGCAGTTGACCAGATACCAATCCGCGTAGCGCAGCCCGGCGTTGCCCTGGATGTCCCATGGCGCCTGCTGGATCAGCGCGAACCATCCGGCGTTGCTGGACACCCAGGCGGTCGCAATGGCGTTGAGCACCGGGTCGACCCGCCGCCTGACCGCGGCGAAGGGCAGCAGCAGCTTCAGCAGCGCGACGGGGAACAGCAGCAGGCACCAGAATAGCGTGCTGGCGCCCAGCAGAACGACGCTGACCGCGCCGGTTATCCATGCGAACCGGCCGCGCGGCATGGGGAACGCGCGGCGCCGCTGAACGGGATTGCCGGGCTCGTCCGCGCCGCGTTGCGCGGCAGCGGCGGCACGGATCGCTTCCGGGGACTGATCTGGAAAAGTCATGGCCGCCAGTTTGCGACGGCCCGGCGCAAAATGGCTTGCGCAGGATCAAAGCGGCCGCATGCGACGATCCCCGCCCGGCGGGACGGGAACCTCAGGGCAAGCGGTACTTCTCCTCGCGGTATGCCCAGCTTGCCCACAGCGCGTGCGCCAGGGCTTCGTCCATCAGCTTCAGATCCGCGGACGGCGCCGGCTCGTAGATTTCGTCCCGGCCCACCGGCGCCGCCTCGTACCGGAATTCCCTGGGCGGCTTGGAGGGCTCCAGCACCAGCAGCTTGTCGCCTTCCAGGTATCCGAAGTTGTCCGCGTATTGCATCATCGCCCGGTTCGGGTCGCGCTGGGTCAGGTCCGCCCCCAGCATGGGATTCACGTTGTCCAGGCCGATCAGCGACAGCAAGGTGGGCGCCATGTCGATCTGGCTGACTAGGCGGTCGTCCTGGCGGGGCGCGATTCCGGCCCCGAGGATCAGGGCCGGGATCTGGAAATGCCGCACCGGCACCGGGATCGAGCCGTAGACCCGCGAATCGTGGTCGGCGATCACCAGGAACACCGTGTTGTCCCAGTAGGGCGCCTTCCTGGCCTTGTCGAAGAACTGGCCCAGCGCCCAATCCGCGTAGCGCACCGTGTTGTCCACCGAGGCGGGATCCCCGACCGGCGCGATGCGCCCGGCCGGATACTCCCAGGGCGAATGGTTGGTGACCGAGAACGCCAGCGTGAATACCGGCTTACCGCCGTCGGCGCGCAGCAGGCGGTCCACCTGGTTGAACATGTCTTCGTCCGACGCGCCCCAGGATCCCTCGAACACCGGATCCACGAACTTGGGCCGGTCCACGATCTCGTCGAAGCCATTGCCCAGGAAGAAGGCCCGCATGTTGTCGAAGTGCGATTCGCCGCCGTACACGAAGCGCGAATGGTAGCCGTGCCTGCCCAGCAACTGCGCCAGCGTGAAGAAGCCGGTCTGCGAACGCGGCAGCTTCACGACCGCGTCGGCCACGCTGGGCGGAAAGCCCGCGGTGACGGCTTCGATGCCCCGCACCGACCGTGTGCCCGTCGCGTAGGCGCGACGGAACATCCAGCCTTCCTTGGCCAGCCTGTCGATATTGGGCGTCAGGTCGCGCCCGCCCAGGCTGCCCACATACTGCGCGCCCAGGCTTTCCTGCAGGATGATCACCAGGTTCAGGGGCTTGTCCCGCCGCACCGTGGCCTTTTGCTCGTGCAGGCTGGGGTAGCGCGGGTCCAGCGGCGCGCCCGCCATGCCGGCCTCTTCGCGCACGATGGCGTTCATCTTGTCCACCGCCATCTTGGGATACATCGCGGCCGACGAGCGTTCGTCGCGCATGCGATAGGCCGCGTCGAACACGCTGTACAGCGAATTCAGCGCCAGCGCGTTGACCATGGCGTCGGAGCTGAACGCGACCTTGGCCGGATTGATCGGGCGGTGCTCCAGCGTGCCGCGCGCGCCCAGGAACACCAGCGCCAGGATCACGAGCGTGGCCAGCGGCCGCTTCCACCACGCCATGAACGGGTCGCGCACTCGGGCCGGGAACAGCTTGACCGCCATCCATGCCGCAAGCGCCAACGCCACGAAGGCAGCCAGCAGCACGCCCTTGTAGCCCTGCCACAGCATGGACCCGACTTCCTTCGGGTTTAGCAGGTAGATGAAGTACAGCCGGTTGGGCCGCGTGTCGTATTCCGCGATGAACTGGGGCGTGGAGACTTCCAGCAGCGCGTACAGCATCCACCACGCGCGGAACCACCAGGCGGTGATGCGCACGGCCAGCGGCCGGTGCCCGAACCAGGGCGAGAGTACCGCCGGCAGCGCGATCACCATGGACATCAGGCAGACGTCGATGCGCAGGCCGCCCCACAGCAGCGGCGCCAGGCCGCCGGCGGCCTGCACGCGGTCCCACATCCAGAAGGCCAGGCCCAGGCGGGAAAGCGTGAGCAGCGCCAGGACGGCGATGATGAACCGTAGCGTCAGCCGGCGCATGAATCCGCCCTCCGCCGGCCCGGGGATGCCGGCTCAATGAAAGTAACGCTGCTTTGTATGCCGAGCAGAACCATGCCGCCTCGTCGTCGAAAAAATAGGAAAACGGGCAAGATTAACGCGGTTTGGCGCGGCCCACCCGGCGGTCGCCCTATTGCGCGCGCCGCAGGCGCTCGCGGCTGTTGCTCAGGTGGGTGCGCATGGCGGCGCGCGCGCCTTCGGCGTCCTGGCGCACGATGGCGCTGTAGATGTCCTCGTGCTCGAGGTTCACCCGCGCCAGATAGGCGGCCCGGTCTTCATGCGCGAACTTCGCGGAATTGATGCGGGTGCGCGGAATGATGGCCGATCCCAGGTGCGACATGAGGTCCGCGAAATAGCGGTTGTCGGTGGATTGCGCGACCAGCAGGTGGAACTGGAAGTCCGGCGTGACCGTGTCGCCGCCGCTTTCCAGCGCGCGCTTGAACGCGTCCAGCGCGCGCCGCATCTCCTGCAATTGCGCGTCGGTGCGCCGGGCCGCGGCCAGGCTCGCGGCCTCGCTTTCCAGGCAGATGCGCAGCTCCAGCAGCACCAACACGTCGCGCACCGTCGCGATGTCGGCCGGGTCCACCCGGAAGTCGCCGCCGCCGCTGGGCTCCAGCGCGTATGTGCCCACGCCGTGATGCGTTTCGACCAGGCCCGAGGCCTGCAGCCGGGACAGCGCCTCGCGCACGACGGTGCGGCTGACGCCGAACTGGCGCATGATTTCGGATTCGGTCGGCAGCTTGTCGCCCGGCCGGATGTCGCCGCCGCGTATGCGCCCGGAGATGCTTTCCACCAGGCCCTGGGCCAGGCTCCTGGGACGGCGCCGCGGCAGGACGGAGGGTTCGGCGGGAGCGGTCATCGGGGAGGTCCGGAATCGGTTGCACAAAGCGAGACACTGAAAACTCGCGCCTGCCGATTATACGTGGGAGGTTGTACGACAACGTACCGTCATGCGCGCTTCCCGCCGTTGCCGCCGCGACAGGCGGGGATGCCGCCCGCGATGAGCGGATAGAAGAACGCCGCCGCCAGGAACCACAGCAGCGCCGCCGACCAGAGCGTCTGGCTCAGGAAATGGGCGCCTTGCAGGATGCGGACGGCGGAGAAGCTCGCGCCGGCCGCCACGCCGATGGCCAGGCCCCACCAGCGCCACGCCGGCCGCCCCAGCGCCCAGCCCGCGAAATACAGGGTCAGCATCGAATAGCCCGCGCCGGCATGGCCGCTGGGCAGGGCGCCGCCCGCCTTCGCGCGCGCCCAGGTCCACCAGTGCTGGGGATAGGGGGTATATCCGCCCAGCGTATCCAGATCGTAGGGACGGGGCAGCGTCGTATGGTGCTTCAACTGGTTCACCAGGAGCTGCCCGGCCAGACAGGTCGCCGCCACGGCCAGCGCCGGCCCGCGCCACGGCCTCCATGCCGGGATGCGGTAACTGGCCGCCACCACCCCGACGGAAGCCAGCGCGACGCTCACCGGCAAGGCCAGCACCATGCGATGGCCGATCAGGTCGAGCCAGCGGTTGGCGCGCAGCGGGAAATCGTCCAGGGCCGGGTTGAACAGCGCCTGCGCGATGCGCAGGTCCAGCCCGGAGGCATTGGTCCACCAGGCCAGACAGGCCAGGGCGAGCGTGACCGCGATGACGTGGCTGAACAGGTACGGGGCGGCCGCCGGCTTGCGTAGCGCGGGCAGCGATAGGAACGGCATGGTCGATGGGGCGGGCGCGTCGGGAAAACGCAGAGACTACGGCGCCCGCAGTCGAAATTTCGTCAAATCCGGCTTTGCGCGCCGGCCGCCGCCGGCAGATCCGCCCCGCCCTCGAAGCGCAGCGTGAAACGGGTTCCCCGCGCCTCGCCTTGCCGCGAGGATTCGACGGTCAGGGACCACCCCTGCATGTCGCAGACGCGCTTGGCGATCGCCAGGCCCAGCCCGCGCGCCGTTTCGTCGGCCGCCGCCGTGCCGGAATCCCGCATGCGGCCGCTGTAGTAGCGGCGGAACAGGAACGGCAGGTCGTCGGCGGCGATGCCCTTGCCGTCGTCGCCCAGTTCCAGCCCGCCGTCGGCGGCCAGGCGGACGGTCAGCGTCGCCGGCGCGGCGTGTTCCACCGCGTTGCGGACCAGGTTGCGCAATACCGTCAGCAGGGCGTAGCGATCCAGCGTGCGGGCCTGCCCGGCGGGGATCTGGTTGTCGAGCCGCAGCTTCGCCAGCTCCGCCTGGGCCTCGTAGCCTCGCCAGGCGTCTTCCATGCAGGCGGAAAGGTCCACGGGCTCCGGCGGGCGCAGTTGATCCCGCGCCATGGCGCGGGCGCTCTCCAGGCTCACGATGACGTCATCCACGTTGTCCACCACGCGGGTCAGGCGCAGGCGCTGATCCGGGGTCAGCGCCTGGGTCAGCAGCATCAATTCGCTGTCCGAACGGATCGCGGCCAGGGGCGTGCGCACCTCGTGGCTCAGGTTGCCCGCGAATTCGCGCTCGCGGGCGATCGACCTGTCCACCTGATTCTGCACCCGGTTGAAGGCTTCGATCAGCCGGCCCGCCTCGTCGTCGCGCGTCACGGCCATGTCGGGCGACCCGGGCGCCCAGGTCGCCAGCCGGTCCGTCAGGTCCAGCAGCGGGCCGACCGCCACGGCGGCGACGCGCCGCGACAGCGCATAGGCTCCCACCACGCAGATGGCGCCCACGCCCAGCACGATCAGGCCGAAGTCATGGACCCGCTCTTCGTTGTCGGTGGCGTCATACAGCAGGTACACCTTGCCGCGGCTGGTTTCGGCCACCATGACGTGCCAGGTGTACGCGCCCGGCTCGATCAGGTGCAGGCCGCTGTCCAGGGACAGGATTTCCTCGGGGATGCCGGTGGGCCGGTTGCCGTCCACGCTTACCCAGGCGCGCATGGAGCCGCCCAGTTCGCGCACGCCTTCGCGCGGCAGGAAACCGTCGCTGTCGCGCGCGTGCTGGACGAGCCGGTCCATTTCGGTGTTCAGGATGTCGTTGACCAGATCGTCTTCCATCTGGTCGAAGGTCAGGTAGGCCAGCAGGGCGAGCGCGGTCACGAACAGCGCCACCGTTCCCGTCAGCGCCCACACCACGCGCTGGGTCAGGGTGCCGCCCGAGGCGACCGTCATGGCGCCGTCCCGCCGTCCAGGGACAGGCGCCACCCCGTCCCGTGCACGGTCTCGATGCCATCGAAACCGGCGTCGGCCAGCGCGCGGCGCAACAGGTGCACCTGGCTGCGCAGCGCATCCGAGGAAGGCGGCTCATTGCCCCAGAGCACGGATTCCAGTTCTTCGCGCGACACCACCCTGCCCGGATCGCGCAGCAAGGCGTCGATGATGAGGGCGGCCTTGCGCGTCAGGTGGACGGGATTGCCGTTGACGGACACGGCGCGGCTGCGGGTGTCGTACTGCAGGGGGCCGAAGACGCGCACGGAATCCACGGTCGCCCCCTTGGCGCGCTGGATCAGCGCAAGCAGGCGCGCCTCGACCTCGAGCAACGCGAACGGTTTGGTCAGGTAGTCGTCGGCGCCATGCGAGAACCCGGCCAGCTTGTCCTCCAGGCTGTCGCGCGCGGTCAGCATCAGCACGGGCACGTCCAGCCGCCTGTCGTTGCGCAGCGTGTGCAGCACGGCGTTGCCGTCCATGCCCGGCAGGCCGATATCCAGGATCAGGGCATCGAAACGCTGCTCCGCCAGCCGCTGCAGCGCGGCCGGCCCGGAGTAGGCCGTATCGGGCAGGAAGCCCCGCGCCTCGAGGAAGGTATACAGATTGCCGGCGATGATCGCGTCGTCCTCGACGATCAGGATTCTGCAATTCGCGCCCGCAGCGGGACTGGCTGCCATGATTCGGGCCCTATGCCTGCAGGACCTTGCCGGGGTTCATGAGCCCCTGCGGATCCAGCGCGCGCTTGATCCTGCGCATCAACGCCAGTTCCACGGGGCTCTTGTAGCGCGGCAGTTCGTCGCGCTTGAGCTGGCCCACGCCGTGTTCGGCGCTGATGGAACCGTCGTGGGCGTGCACGCTGTCGTGCACCACGCCGTAGATTTCGCTTTGCAGCGCCAGCAGTTCGGCCTCGGTCTGCCCCGGCGCATTGGCCACGTTGTAGTGGAGGTTGCCGTCGCCCAGGTGGCCGAAGATCACGTGGCGCACGCCCGGAAAGCGGGCTTGCAGCAAGGCGTTGGTCTTGTGCACGAAGCCGGCGATGGAAGAAATGGGGATGGACACGTCATGCTTGACGGACTTGCCCAGTTCGGCCTCGGCCAGCGGGATGCTCTCGCGCAGGTGCCACAGCGCCCTGCTTTGCGCCACGTTGGCGGCGATGGCCGCGTCGTTCACCAGCCCGCTGTCGATGGCGGATCCCAGCACGGCCTCGAAGCGTTCGCGCGCATGCGCCTCGCTTTCGCTGTCGGACAGTTCGAGCAGGGCGAACCACGGGGAAGCCGCGGACTCGCCTTCGAACGGCAGGCGCTGCTGCGGGAACAGCCGCACGACCGCCTGCAGGCAGGCGCCGCTCATGAGTTCGAAGCCGGTCAGCGCGGCGCCGAAGCCCGAACGCGCGCGCGACAGCAGTTCCACCGCGCTGTCGATGCTGTCCAGCGTCAAGAGCGCGGTGCAGGAGGCCACCGGCCGCGGAAACAGTTTCAGCGTGGCCGCAGTGATGATGCCCAGCGTGCCTTCGCTGCCGATGTAGAGGTCGCGCAGGTCGTAGCCGGTGTTGTCCTTGCGCAGGCCGCGCAAGCCGTTCCAGATCTCGCCTTCCGCGGTCACGACCTCCAGGCCCAGCGTCAGGTCGCGCGTGTTGCCGTAGCGCAGCACCTGCGTGCCGCCGGCGTTGGTCGCGAGATTGCCGCCGATGGTGCAACTGCCTTCCGCGGCCAGGCTCAGGGGAAACAGCCGGTGCGCCGCGGCGGCCGCTTCCTGCACGGCCTGCAGGACGCAGCCCGCTTCCACGGTGATGGTGTCGTTGTCGGTATCCAGGGCGCGCACCGCGGTCAGGCGGGCGGTGGACAGGACGACCGCCGTGCCGGAATCGTCGGGCGTCGCGCCGCCGCACAGCCCGGTGTTGCCGCCTTGCGGCACCATGGGCACGCCGTGCCTGGCGCACAGCCTTACCGCCGCCGCCACTTCCTCGGTGGAGCCCGGGCGGATCACCGCCAGCGCCGCGCCGCGGTAGCGGCGGCGCCAGTCCAGCGTGTAGGACTCGGCGTCGGCGCCGGTCAGCACGTGGGAAAAACCCAGGAGGGATTGCAGATCGCTCAGCAAATTCATATGCGCCGCACAAGAAAGGCCTGGTCGCGCCCAGGCGCTGGATCGGGGAAGGTGCGGACTATTGTAGGGCGGAAGCGACCTAGCCGACCGCCTGGTCCAGCCGCGTTCCCGTGAGGCCGGAGCAAAAGGCCCGCGACGCGATGCGGTTCATCAGGAAAGCGCGGTCGATGCCCGCGGGGCCGGGCATTTCGGACAGGGCGCGGTAGGCGCGGCGCAGGGCCTCGCCCCGGGTCGCCCCGCACACCAGCAGCCGCGTGCACGGCAGGCGGCGGTCGACGCAGCCGTCGATGCGCACTTCCAGCGCATGCGCGGCGACGGGTTCGAAGTCGGCAACGGCCTCGCCCGAATGCGCCCGCGCCTCGGCGTCGATCACGCGGAACACGCCGCTGCGGTCGTCCAGCGCGAAAGCGACCGTGCCCATGCCCTGCCAGCCGCGATCCCGCGCCACGTCGGCGGCGACGGTGCGCAATGCGTTCTCGACGGAAGACGGCAGGTGCGGCGCCGGGCATTCGGCGATCAGGACCCGGGCGTCGCGCCAGACGCAGCGTTCCCAGGCGCGGCCCGTGGCCAGGCCGCCCGATTCGGAGACGAACACATGGATGTCGAGCCGGCGCTCGCGGCCCGCGGCAGGCCCGGCATAGTCCGTGGGGGGACCCCGCCGGCTGGTGGCGCCTCCCGATGACATGACAGTAGAAACTTTGGCTCCCATGGCCCCTCCGGTCTTTCTGCTTGCATAGCAAGCGTATCACCTTCGAGCATCGAGCAAGTTTTATGCCATGCGCCGCCCCCCTGGAAGCGCCTTCCGGCGGCGCTGGCGACTTGCACCGGAACAAGGCGGAATCGCCCCCGTCCGCGCACCAGACCGGGGCGCGCGGCCCGCCCGGGCGGCCCGGCGGCAAATGCCCTACGCCATCCGCCGGATGAAGGGCGACCTCCAATGGGGGATAATTCCGCCTTGGCCCTTTGCCAGGCGCGTTCTGACTCGCGGGTTTACCATTAAACCTAGCCAGGACCCGCGCTGTAACCCCTTATGGAAGGAACCGCCGTGGGCAACAACACGCAATTTCCCGCCGCAGTCTTCAAGGCCTACGACATCCGCGGCACCGTGCCGGACCTGATCGACGCCCGCTTCGCCCGCGCGCTCGGCGCGGCGCTGGCCTTCCGCGCGCGCGAACAAGGCGTGCAGACGCTGGTCGTCGGCCGCGACGGCCGCCTGAGCAGCGAAATGCTGTCGGTGGCGCTGCAGGAAGGCATGCTGGAAGGCGGCGTGGATACCCTGGACATCGGAATGGTGCCCACGCCCCTGGTCTACTTCGCCGCCAACGTCATGCAGACCGGCTCGGGCGTGGCCATCACCGGCAGCCACAATCCGCCCAAGTACAACGGTTTCAAGATGATGATGGGCGGGCGCGCCCTCTATGGCGATGACGTGCAGTCGCTGGCCGCGGCCATGAACGGCCCCGCCCCCGCCGCGGCCGCGCCCGCCGGAACGCGCCGCCAACTGGACCTGATGGCGGCCTATGTCGCCCGCGTGGCCTCGGGCGTCAAGCTGGCGCGGCCCATGAAGATCGCGATCGATTGCGGCAACGGCGTGGCCGGCGCCGTCGCGCCCGCGCTCTTCCGCGCGCTGGGCTGCGAAGTCACCGAATTGTTCTGCGAGGTGGACGGCAACTTCCCCAACCACCATCCCGACCCGGCCGAGCCCAAGAACCTGCAGGACCTGATCAAGTGCGTGGCCGAGACCGACTGCGAACTGGGCCTGGCGTTCGACGGCGACGGCGACCGCCTGGGCGTGGTCACGAAGTCCGGCCAGATCGTCTGGCCCGACCGCCAACTGGTGCTGTTCGCCCGCGACGTGCTGGAACGCAATCCCGGCGCCACCATCATCTACGACGTGAAGTGCAGCCGCCACGTCGGCCTGTCGGTCGAAGCGGCCGGCGGCGTCCCGCTCATGTGGAAGACGGGCCATTCGCTGGTGAAGGCCAAGCTGGCCGAGACCGGCGCGCCGCTGGCCGGCGAAATGAGCGGCCACATCTTCTTCAAGGAACGCTGGTACGGTTTCGACGATGGGCTCTACACGGGCGCCCGCCTGCTGGAGATCGTGTCGCGCGCCGCCGATCCCTGCGCCGTGCTGGAAGCCCTGCCGCAGGACGTCTCGACCCCCGAGCTCAAGCTCGAAATGGAAGAAGGCCAGCCCTTCACCCTGGTCCAGGCCCTGCAGGACCAGGGACAATTCCCCGGCGCCCAGCGTGTCATCACCATCGACGGCGTGCGCGCGGAGTACCCGGACGGCTTCGGCCTGGCGCGCCCGTCGAACACCACGCCCGTCGTCGTACTGCGATTCGAAGCGCAGACGGCCGCGGCGCTGGAACGCATCCAAGCCGACTTCCGCCGCGAACTGAGCAAGCTCGCGCCGCAAGCCAACCTGCCCTTCTAGACCGCCCATGCCCTTATCGAACAGCCCCGCGTGGCAAGAGTTCATCGCCGCGACGCGTTCCGCCCCGAAACGGGGCGAACAATTGCGCCTCATCAGCGCTCCGGGGCTGCGCCTGGACCTGAGCGCGCAGGCCTATTCGCCCGCCCTGCAGAAGGCCGAAGCGGCGCTGCTGGCGCAGCAGGGATTCGACGCGGCCCGCGCCCGGCTGTTCGACGGCGGCAACGCCAACTGGACCGAAGAACGCGCCGCCTGGCATACCGCCTTGCGCGCGCCCGAACCGCCGGCCATGGTGGCCAAGGCCGTGCTGGCCGAACGCGAACGCCTGCGGGAATTCGTCCGGAAGGCCGACGCGGCGGGCCGCTACGGCTGCGTGCTGCACCTGGGCATCGGCGGCAGCGACTGGGGGCCAAGGCTGGTCACGCGCGCGCTGCGCCACGGCGGCGCCCGCCGCGAGGTGCGCTTCGCCTCGAACGTGGACTCGCATTCCGTCGCCGACGCCATGAGCCGGCTGGATCCGCACGACACGCTTGTCATCGTCGCGTCCAAGTCGTTCACCACCACCGAACCCCTGGCCAACGCCGAAGTGGCGATGAACTGGCTGCGCGACGCCGGCGTGGCGGACCCGATCAAGCAGGTCGTGGCCGTCACGGCCAACGTCGAGGCCGCGCTCAATCTGGGGATCCTGCCCGACCACATCTTCCAGATCTGGGATTGGGTGGGCGGCCGCTATTCACTGTGGTCGGCGATCGGCCTTCCGATCGCGCTGGCGCTGGGCAACGACGTCTTCGACCAGTTGCTGGCCGGCGCCGCCACCATGGACGAGCATTTCCGCACCGCGCCCATCGAAGAAAACGCGCCGGTCCAACTGGCGCTGGCCGGCGTGGTCAACCGCAGCGTGCTGGGCTACGACTCGCTGGTGATCGCCCCGTACGATTCGCGGCTCTACCACATCGTTCCGTGGGCCCAGCAACTGGAAATGGAATCGCTGGGCAAGGTCGCCACCGCGGACGGCAGCCCCGCCGGCGTGCCCACCGGCCCCGCGGTGTGGGGCATGTCGGGCACCGACTGCCAGCACACCTTTTTCCAATGGATGCACCAGGACACGGCGGGCGCGCCCGTCGATTTCATCCTGTGCGAACAGCCTGCCCATGCCTACGCGCGGCATCATGAACTGCTGATCGCGAACTGCCTGGCGCAGCGCTCCGCGCTGCTGCGCGGCAAGACCTACGAGGAAGCGCTGGCCGAAACCTCGGCAACCGAAAGCGACCCGGAACGCGCGCGGCTGCTGGCCCGGCATCGCGTCCACCCGGGCGGACGCCCATCCTCGCTCATCGTCCTGCCGCGCCTGGAAGCCTACACGTTGGGCGCGCTGCTGGCTCTATACGAACACAAAGTGTTCACCCAGGGCGTGATCTGGGGCATCAATCCCTTCGATCAATGGGGCGTCGAGTTCGGCAAGGCCCTGGCCAAGAGCATCATGCACGAACTGGATTCGCCGCAGGCGACCGAACAGGACCCGTCCACGCGGTACTGGATCGACGCGATTGCGCGGCGCAGTTCTGCTTCCTGAGTGTCTGACACCCGGGAAGACAGTCTCGTGTTCGCGGCAGCTTCTCGTACGGGTGTCAGACACGTGGGAGGATCCGCCGCAAAGTGTCTGACACCCGTATGGGATGGCCGCGCGGCCTGTAGCGGTCTTCCCGGGTGTCTGACACCAACGAAACGAAGACGCCTCTGCCGCAGAGGGGTGTCAGACACCCGCGAAGGCTACCTCGCGTTTCAAGACCGTCCCGTACGGGTGTCTGACACTCGGGAAAGCTCATCATAGAGTTCCACCTGGATGCGCGCAACCCGCTCGACGTCGAACTCGCGTTCGGCCAGCGCCCTGCCCGCCGCGCCCATCGCCTGCCGCAGCGGGGCGTCCTCGGCCAAACGGGCGATAGCGTCGGCCAGCGCCCGCGCATCGCGCACCGGCACCAGCACGCCGGTCTCGCCCGGTTCGATGGCGTCGCGGCAGCCGGGCACGTCGGTGGTCACGACCGGCCGCGCGCAGGCCGCGGCTTCGATCAGGGACTTGGGCAGCCCTTCGCGGTAGGACGGCAGCACGGCGATGTGCGAGGCCGCGTACAGTTCGGCCACGTCCGAACGTTCGCCCAGCGCGTGGACGGAACCTTCGCGCTGCCATGCGTCCACGTCCTCCTGGGTCGCCGAAGCGGGATTCCCGGCGTCCACGCCGCCCACCAGTTGCATCGTCACGGAGACCCCGCGCTCCCGCAGCAGCCGGGCCGCCTGGACGAACTCCTGCACGCCCTTGTCGCGCAGCAGGCGCGCCACCATGGTGACGACGACGGGCGGCGCCGGTGGCTCGGGCGAGGCCCGATAGGCGTCCAGATCGACCCCGGCCCCGCGGATCATCACGACCTGGGCGTCGCGCACGGCGCCCAGCGACTTGAGTAGATCGCGGTCGCTGGCGTTCTGGAAGATCACGCGGCTGTTGGGATGGCCGAGCGCCAGCCGGTACAGCCGCGCCACCACCGCCCGCACCAGGCGCATCTTGAGCGAATTGGACAGGAACACAAAGCCCAGCCCGGAGATCGCCGCGACCATGCCCGGCACGCCGGTCAGGCGCGCGGCGATGCCGCCGTAGAGCACGGGCTTGATCGTGACCAGGTGCACGATCCGCGGCCGCACGCGGCGGAACAGCCGTATCAAGGCAAGCAGCGTACCCAGTTCCTGCAAGGGATGCTTGCCGCTGCGCGTCATCGGGATGGCGTGATGCGTCATGCCCAGCGCCTGGATGTCGGCGACGGCGGGCCCGTCCATCGTGGCGACGTGGACCTCGTAGCCGGCCCGTTGCGCCGCCAGCGCCACCGGCACGCGATGCGACAGGAAGAACGCCGGGTTGTTGACGACGAACAGCAGGCGGCGCCCGGCGCTCATGCTTGGACTCCCGAAATCCGGCGCCACACGGCGATATAGCCCTGCACCATGCGCGCGAGGCCGAAATGCTCCAGCACCCGGGCGCGACCCGGTTCGCCCGCGCGTTCGCGGCCGCGCGCGGCCACCTCGCGCAGGGCGGTTTCGATGCCGCGCGCCAATGCCTCGGCCTGCTCGGGCGGCACCACCACGCCGGTATCGCCCACGATGTAGGCGGCGTCGCCGACGTCCGTCACGACGCAATAGACGCCGCAGGCCATGGCCTCGGCGACCACGTTGGGAAAGCCTTCCGCGCAACTGGACAGGACGTGCAGGTCCAGGCCGTTCATCGCCGCGGGCACGTCGTCGCTGGGACCCGCCAGCACCAGCCGGTCGCGCAGGCCGAGGCGGTCGATCAAGGCGCCCAGTTCGGGATTTTCCGCCGTCATGCCCCGGCCGATCAGCACGCAGCGCAGGCCGGCGTCGCGGCCGTCGCGCACCAGCGCGGCGACGGCCCGCAACAGGTTGGCGTGGTCCTTGAGCGGATCCCAGCGGGCCACGCAGCCGATAGCCGGCGCGTCCCCCTCCAGGCCCCACTGCGCGCGCATGCGCGCGCGCGCCGCGTTGTCGGGCGCGTAGCGCGACAGGTCGTAGCCATTGGATATCACCACCAGCCGCTCGCGCCGGTAGCCCTTGTCCGCGTGGCGTTCCGCCGCCTTCTGCGCGGCGCACACGATGGCCTTGGGCACGCGGCCCGACAGCAGCGCGCACGCGCGCAGCACCAGGCGCGCCGACCGGCTGCTGCGTTCAAGATGCTCGCCCGAATTGCGGATGCCCCAGGCGATGGCGCGCACGCCCGCCAGCCGGGCCGCCAGGCCGCCGATCAGGTCGGCGTGGTACATCCAGGTCTGCACCGCGTCGGGGCGGGTCCGGGAGATCAGCCCGCGCAGGGCCATGAAGCCCCGCAGGCCGACCCGCCCGCGCTTCATGCCCAGCGCATGCACCGCCACGCCGGCGGCGCGCAGGCGCTCGCCATAAATGCCTTCGTCGGTCAGCGATACGACGGTGTGCTCCACGCCCGCGTCCGGATACGTGGCCAGGCGGAACAGCACCGACTCCGCGCCCCCCTGCCCCAGGCCGGTGATGACGTGCAGGACACGCAGCGCGCGGGCGCTCATCGCCCTTCCCTCACCGCTTCGAACAGTTCGTCCCATTCCGACAGCACGCTGGCCAGCGCATAGCGCTGCCGCACGGCGATCGAGCCGCGCATGCCCAGTTGCTCGCGCAGGGCAATGTCGCCCATGACCCGGCGCAGCGCATCCCGCAGGGCGTCGCGGTTGCCGGCGGGCGCCAACAGCGCGTCCTGGCCGTCGCGCGTCATTTCGCGCGGGCCGCTGGGGCAGTCGAACGCCACGCAGGGCAGGCCCAGCGACATGGCTTCCAGCAGCACGTTGGGGAAGCCTTCCACCAGCGAACTCAGCACGAAGGCCTGGCCGCGCGCCAGTTCGTCCCAGGGCGTCTCGGTGCGGCCCGGCAGGCTGACCCGAGACTGCAGGCCCAGGCGCTCGATCCGCTGCTTCAGCGCGCCGCGCTCCGGGCCTTCGCCCCAGATGCGCAGGTTCCAGTCCGGGAAGTCGGGCGCCAACTGCGCGAACACGTCGATCAGCAGGTCGAACTGCTTGTCCGTGACCAGCCGCCCCATCGCGAGCAATTCGAGGGGCCCGTCGTCGCGCTGCCGCACGCGCGGCGCGTCCAGCAAAGGCGCGGGCAGGGGATTGGGAATGACCGCCAGACGCTTGATGCCGGGCACCTGGCGCGAAAACGGGCCCGCGGTGTCCTCGGCCTGCACCGTCACCATGTCGGCGAACGGGTACAGGAAGCTGCGCAGCTTGCGCCACACCGTGCCCGTGGTGGTCTCGGCCACCGGGTTCGTGCGCTCGCAGACGATGAGCGGAACGCCCAGGCCCCGCGTGGCCAGGATGGCGGCCACGTTGACGTTGGTCAGGAACGACACCACGACGTCCGGCCGGGTGTCGCGGATATGCCGACGCAGCGTCAGAAGGCGCTTGAACGCGGCCATGGCGCCCGAGGCGCGCGTGCCCGACAGATCCGCCAGCCACGCCAGCTCGACCTTGTCCGAGAGCGGGTAGAAGCAGGTGCCCTTGGAGGAATAGGTCGGCGTCAAGGTGACGGTGTCGCCGCGCTCCGCCCATGCGTTGACCAGCGTCGCGGCGACGCGCTCGGCGCCGCCCGCATGCATGGAACTGACCAGCATCAGTATTTTCATTCGTCAAAGGCTCCCAACCGTTCCTCCCTGGTCCTTGCCGTTGCGATAGCGGTCCAGCCAGGCCTGCATCATCAGCACGCCCCAGAGATGGCTGTCCCAGTTGCGGTGCCCCGACGTGTGCTCGCGCCATTTGCGCAGGATGGGCTCGGGTTCGAACCAGCCCTCCTGGCGCAGGCGCGCCGGATCCAGCAGCGAGTCGGCCCATTCGCGCAGGGGGCCGCGCAGCCAGGCCGCCAGCGGCACGGCGAACCCGCGCTTGGGCCGGTCCACCAGAGACTGCGGCACGTGGCGGTGCAGCACCTGGCGCAGCAGCCACTTGCCCGTGCCGCCGCGCACCTTGTACTGGTGCGGCAGGCTCCAGGCGAACTCGTACACGCGATGGTCGATCAGCGGCACGCGCGTCTCCAGGCTGACCGCCATGGCGGCGCGGTCCACCTTGACCAGGATGTCGTCCGGCAGGTAGGTCACGGTATCGAGCTTCATCATGGATTCGAAGGTGGACCCCTGCATGGCGCGCGCGAACTCCGAGACAGGTTCCGCGCCGCCCTTCACCACGCTGGACGGATCGGCCCAGTACGACACGAAACGGCGGTAGAACTCGCCGCGCGTGTCGGCGCGCAGGAGCTCTCCCAGCTTGCCGACCTTGCCGCGCCAGGCGCCGCGTCCGGGCAGCAGCGCCGACGCGCTGAGCAGGGCGCCGGCCGGCTTGCGCAGCACGGCGGGGACGCGTTCGCACTGGTGCCACCAGTTGTTCACGCGGAAATAGCGCGAATAGCCGCCGAAGAGCTCGTCGCCGCCGTCGCCGGAAAGCGCCACCGTGACGTGCTGGCGAGCCATGCGCGTGACCAGGGAGGTCGGGATCTGCGATGAATCCGCGAACGGCTCGTCGTACGTGTCGGCAAGCGAGGGGACCACGGCCAGCGCGTCTTCCGCCGTCACGTACAGTTCGGTGTGGTCGGTGCCCAGATGCGTGGCCACCGCCTTGGCGTGCTGCGCCTCGTCGTAGCCCTTTTCATGGAAGCCGATGGCGAAGGTGCGCACCGGCTGCGAACTCTGCGCCTGCATCAGGGCGACGATGGTCGACGAATCGATGCCGCCGGACAGGAACGCGCCCAGGCTCACGTCCGCCAGCATCTGGCCGCCGACCGCCTTGGACAGCACGCCTTCCAGCGCGTCCGCGGCCTGCGCGTCCGTCTCGAACGACAGCGGCGACTGCGCGGCGGTGTCGGCGGCTTCGCGGGCGGACCAGTACACGCGCGGCTCCGGCATGCGGCGGCTGCGGGTATCGTCGGCCGTGAACTCGACCCAGGTGCCCGGCGGCAGCTTGGCGATGCCTTCGTAGATCGATTGCGGCGCGGGAATGTAGTTGTGCCGCATGAACGACGCCAGGGCGTTGCGGTTCAGCGCGCGCCCGAAACCCGGAATGGGCATCAGGCCATTGAGTTCGGAGGCGAAGACCAGTTCGGCGCCCGAATAGCCGTAATACAGCGGCTTCTCGCCCATGCGGTCGCGCGCCAGCACCAGCTTGCGCGAGGCGCGGTCCCAGAGCGCGATGGCGAACATGCCCACCGCGGCCTGCAGCGTGGCCTCGATGCCCAGCGCGGTGAACCCGGCCAGCAGCGTCTCGGTATCGGAATGGCCGCGCCAGGACGGCGCCAGCGCCGATTGTTCGAGCTGCTTGCGGATGTCCAGGTGGTTGTAGATCTCGCCGTTGAACACCATGACGTAGCGGCCGCAGGCGGACGTCATGGGCTGGTGGCCGGCTTCGGTCAGGTCCAGGATCGCCAGGCGGACGTGGGCCAGCGCCAGTTCGGCGCCGGCGTCTTCCCAGAAGCCATTGCTGTCGGGCCCGCGGTGGCGGATGCGGCGGCAGCTTTCCGCCAGCACTTGCGCCTTGTTCCCGATGGGGCCCCAGATACCGACTATTCCGCACATGATGATGTTCTCGTGGTCACCGTAGCAACGGCGCGCCGAACGGGCCCTAGCGGCCCTGTCCGCGCACGCCGTCAAAAAGTTCTTGCCATTTCCGCAGCACGCGCGCGGCCGAAAAACGGTCGCGCACGCCGATTGCCGCCTGCGCCATGCGGCGGCGCAGTTCCTCGTCGCCCATGACGGCGTCCAGCGCCTTGCCGAGCGCGGACACGTCGCCGTTGGGCCGGACCAGCACGCCGTCGACCCCTTCGCGCACGATTTCGCGCGGGCCGGTGTCGCAATCGAAAGAGACCGCGGCGAGTCCGCTGGCCATGGATTCCAGCAAGGTATTGGACAGGCCTTCGAAGCGCGAGGTCAACACGTACAGATCGGCGCTTTCATACCAGTCGCCGACGTTGCCCGCGCGCCCGGGCATGAAGACGCGGGACTCCAGCCCGGCCTCGCGCACCTGCGCCTCGAGCGCGCGGCGCTCGTCGCCCTCGCCCAGGATGACCAGGTCCCAATCGGGATGCGATGCCGCCAGTTGCGCGTAAGCCTGGATCAGCAGGTCGAAACCTTTGTCGGCATGCAGCCGGCCGACCGCCAGCAGGCGCTTGCGGCCGCCGCCCGCGATCGGGGGCAGGATGGGCTCGGCTCGCGGCAGGGGATAGTGCACCGGATTGGGGATGACGGCCAGCCGGCAGCCCGGCACGTGCCGCTCCAGCCAGTCCGCGGTGCCCCGGGTCAGGGCCACGACGCTCGCCGCGCGCGGATAGGTCAGGCGCCGCAGGCGCTGCCAGAAGCCCGACAGGGTCTGCGAGGGCGGATGCGTGTGTTCCGTCGCGATCACCCGGCAGGACAGGCCCGCGCAGGCCAGGACGGACAGCACCGACGCCGTCGTCATCATGCCCAGCACGATGTCGGGACGGAACGACCGGACCACGCGGCGCAGCGCGCGCACGCGCTGCACATTGCTCCAGATGCCGCGCAGGCCGCCGCCTTCGCCCGCCGTGTGCAGCACTTCGCGGCGCACCTTCGGATGCAGCGCGTAAACATCGCCCTCGGCGCTTTCCTGCGTCACCACCATGACGTCGCGCCCCATCCCGGCCCAGTGCGCGCTCAGGTCGGCCGCCACCCGTTCAGCGCCGCCGCCGTGCAGCGAATGGATGAACAGCAGCACGCGCAAGGGCCGGCCGGAATCGGTCAGGGACATTCAATCGGCCTCCTTGGGTTCGGCCTTGCGCAACGCCACCGCCAGGTAGCACGCAAAGGACAGCACATACATGAGGCTGGTCGCCAGCATGATGCCGGCCGCGCCCATCTTGGGCGCCAGCACGGTGTTCAGCACAGCTTTCAGCGCAAAATTGGCCACCGCGATGGCCGCCATGACACGGTAGCGGTTCTGGCTGGCCAGCAACTGCACCAGGATCAGCACGCCGAAATAGAACGGCAACTGCAACAGACCCCAGCGCAGCACGTGCGCGACGGCCTGGGTATTTTCGGCCGTGAAGGCGCCGCGCTGGAACAGCACCGACACGCCCCAGGGCGCCAGCGCCCAGCCCACGGCCACCGCGACGCCCCCCGCGGCCAGCATCAGCACCGACCATTTCAACGCCATGGCGCGGGCGCGTCCGGTATCGCCGCGGGCCTGCACGTCGGCCAGCACGGGCAATGCCGCGCGGCCCACCGATACCGCGCCGATGCCCAGCAGCAGGGACAGCAGCCTGCTGGCGTAGCCCAGCGTGGCGTTGGCGTTCGCGCCCAGGTTGGCGGCGGCGTACTGGTCCAGCGGCCCGACGAAACTCATGGCCACCTGTCCGATCAGCATGACGCCGGCGGCGCTCATCAATTCGGGCCAGTGCGGCGAGCGCAGCGACAGGCGCGGCGCTCCCCAGAATCCGCCGTCGGCGCGCGCCGCCAGCCACGCGAGCCAGACGGTCTGGATGGCGTAGCCCACCAGCGTGCCCCACAGCAGCGGCCCCACGCCGTCGGCGCTGGCCGCCAGCATGACCCAGGCCAGCGTGGCGACGGCCGGCACGCTGTCCAGCAAGGTGTTGACATGCCGCTCCTGCGCGCGCAGGCGGGCGGCGCTGATGCCTGCCACGAGCAACAGCGCCGACACGGGCGCGAACGCGACGAGCAACTGGCCGGTCATCTCGCCCACGCGGGCCGACAGGCCTTGCCCCAACATGCCCAGCACCTGCGGCCAGGCAAGCCAGGTCAACAGGGCCAGCGCGAGGCCGGCGGCGGCGACCCAGCCCTGCAGTTCGCCGATGAACAGATTTCTTTCGGCTTCGTCGGCGCGGCGCAGGCGCACCAGCACCGGAATCAGGACCACCGACAGCACGCCCACAATCGTGACGGGCAGCCAGGTGGCCATCGTCATCGTGAACTGGTAGGCGTCCACGGCGTCGCTGACGCCGTAGCGGTACGCCACCGCCATCTCCTTGATGGCGCCGGCGGCCTTGCCCAACAGCAGGAACACGGCCACCCGGAACGCGCCCTTGAAAATGCGCTGATGGTCCGGGTGGATGTTGCCGAGTTTTCTGACGAGTGCTTTCAAATCAACGCAGGAATTGCGTGTACCAGGGCATTGCCACTTCCAGGCCCTGCAGCACGGTGTGCGTCGGCGCGTAGCCCAGCAAACGGCTTGCCTTGCCGACATCGGCCTGCGAATGGCGCACGTCGCCCGGACGGAAATCGGCATAGACCGGCTTCTTGGCGTAGGGCACGCCCTGCTTGCCCAGGGCCTGCAACAGGAAGCCGAACAACTGGTTCAGCGTGCTGCGGCCGCTGACCGCTACGTTGTAGACCTGGTTGCGCCCTTCCGCCGGCGCCAGGGCCGCGAGGATGTTGGCCTGCACCGCGTTGTCCACGAAGCAGAAGTCGCGGCTGGTCTCGCCGTCGCCGTTGATGGTGACGTCTTCGCCCTGGATCATCGCGGCCGTCCACTTGGGGATCACCGCCGCGTAGGCGCCGTTGGGATCCTGGCGCTTGCCGAACACGTTGAAGTAGCGCAGGCCCACGGTCTCGAAGCCGTACGAGCGCGCGAACACGTCCGCGTACAGCTCGTTGACGTACTTGGTCACCGCGTACGGCGACAAGGGCTTGCCGATGTTCTCTTCGACCTTGGGCAGCGCGGGATGGTCGCCGTAGGTGGAGCTGGACGCCGCGTAAACGAAGGACTTCACTTCAGCGTCGCGCGCCGCCACCAGCATGTTGAGGAAACCGCCGATGTTCACCTCGTTGGTGGTGATCGGGTCTTTCAGCGAACGCGGCACCGAGCCCAGCGCCGCCTGGTGCAGCACGAAATCCGCGCCCTGCACGGCCCGGCGGCAAGCCTCCAGGTCCCGGATGTCGCCTTCGATGAAGGTGAAGCGCGCCCATTGCTCGGGCGTGACCGCGCCGCGGACTTCATCCAGGTTGTGCTGGTGGCCCGTGGCGAAGTTGTCCAGGCCGGTCACGGTCTGGCCCAGCTTCAGCAGGGTCTCCAGCAGGTTCGAACCGATGAATCCGGCGCAGCCGGTCACCAGCCACTTGCGCGGCGTCGCGGCAAGTTCCAGCATCAGGGTCTCGAAGCGCGTGCTCATGCGGCATCCTCCTTACAGGCGCAGATCGGATTCGGCGGGCGACAACACGTACTTCAAGTCATAAAGAATGTGTTCCGGCTTGCCCAGCTTGCGGATTCCGGCCGCGCCCATTTCCGTGAATTGGTGATGGGCCACGCCCAGGATCACGGCGTCGTACTTGCCTTCCTCGAGTTCGGCCACGGGCGTGATGCCGTATTCGTGCACGGCCTCTTCGCCGTCCACCCACGGGTCATAGACGTCGACCGCCACGTTGTAATCGCCCAGTTCCTTCACGATGTCCACGATGCGGGTGTTGCGCAGGTCCGGGCAGTTCTCCTTGAACGTCAGGCCCATCACCAGCACGCGGG
>NZ_UFQC01000008.1 GCF_900496975.1 Achromobacter veterisilvae | reverse complement strand
ACAGGACAGTGAAACGACTTTGCGCCGATGATAGTGGACGGACGTCTGTGAAAGTAGGTCATCGTCAGGCTTTTATTCCTCAAAACCCCACAGGTTATACCTGTGGGGTTTTGTCTTTGGGGCGCCGCAATGCTTGCCGCACCCGTCCGGACGCACAAACAAAAGTAAGTAGAGCGCGCGGCGCATGATGCAAATACAATCTGCATCTTGCCCGGAGCATGTCTGCTCTCTACAATAAGCAATAATTATCATTTTCATTATGTTCGATGCCTCCGAAGACGCATGTCCAAGTCGAGACGTTTTATGCGCACCACCATGGGTGGCTGCACGGCTGGCTGCGTCGGCAATTGGGGAATTCGTGCGAGGCCGCCGACCTCGCGCACGACGTGTTCGTCAGATTATTGTGCCGGCCGACGGTGATCGAGCCGCGTGAGCCGCGTGCCTATCTGAGCGCCATCGCGCGCGGCCTGCTGATGGATCACTGGCGCCGCCGAGAACTCGAGCGCGCCTGGCTTGAAGTGTTGGCGCGCACACCCGAAGAACTGGCGCCGTCGCCCGAGAGCCGGATGTTGGTGCTGGAAGCGCTTATCAAGATCGATCAAATGCTGGATGCCCTGAAGCCCAGGGTACGCCAGGCTTTTTTGTGGGCACAGCTCGATGGCATGCGCTGCCCGCAGATTGCCGAACGTCTTGGTGTTTCCCTGGCTACCGCCGAGCGCTATGTGGCGGCGGGGCTGCGCCAATGCTACGCCCACCGGTTCGGTGACGCGTGAGCGAGGCCGCGATTCCCGCCTCGGTTGTCGATGAGGCCATCGCGTGGTCGGTGAAACTGAACTTCGGCTCGGCCGATTCCGATACCTATGCAGCCTTCGAGCGCTGGCGCCGCGCAGCGCCCGTGCATGAGCGGGCGTGGACGCGCATGCAGACGCTGAACGCCGACTTCACCGCCATGCCGCGGGGGGTGGCGCTGGACACGCTTACTGCCGTGGGAGCAACCCGCGATACGCGGCAGCTACGGCGTCGGGCGATGCTCAAGGGCCTGTTGTTGGCAGGCGGACTGACGGGCACGGGCTGGGCGGTGCGTGAGCACACGCCCTGGCAACGTGTCCTGGCGGATGCCAGCACCGGCGTGGGCGAGCTTGATCGCCTGACGCTGGCCGACGGCACATTGCTGGTGTTGAACACGGATAGCGCGGTGGGCATACGGATGGAGGGCGGCGAACGAATGCTGGTCCTCTATCGTGGCGAGATCTCGATCGAGACTGGCGCCGATGCCGCTTCGCCCGTCAAACGCCCGTTTCTGGTCCGCACACCGTTTGGCACGGTCCAGGCGCTGGGCACGCGCTTCGTCGTGCGCCTGGATGACGATTGCGCCCGGGTCAGCGTGCAGCAGGATGCGGTCGCGCTGCGGACCAATGACGACGCGGCCCCGGTGATTGCCGAAGCGGGCCAGGCGGGGCGGCTGGACAGCCGCGGCGTCCGCCTGGTGAGCGAACCCGCCATCACTGCCGATGCCTGGCTGGATGGCGCCATCGAGGGCAAGAACATGCGGTTGGCCGACCTGCTGACCGAATTGGCGCGCTATCGCCATGGCCGCATCAGTTGCGCGCCAGAGGTCGCCAATCTGGCGGTTTCGGGCACCTACCATGTGAAAGACACCGACCGAGCCCTGGAATTCCTGGCGCAGACGCTGCCGATACGGCTGCGCTATTGGACACGTTATTGGGTCGCGGTGTGGCCCGCCTGAGGCCTTCCCGACCTTGCTTTCCGAATGCCAGGGTTTTTTTTGAATAAAAAGTGAGGGGATTTGCGTTTTCGACCGGCCTATAGGGAAAGACCCCTTTCAACTTGGCCTATCAAGATCACGCAATGACCCTCGCTCGTACTTCCAGGACAGCGCGCCAGACGCCCGTTCCTACCGTGTTGTCCTCCATTCTTGCCGGCGTGCTGTGCAGCGCCGCGCTTGCCGGGATCGCCCCGGCCGTTCAGGCGCAGGCTGCGGTGGCCGTGCAGGAAGGGGAATCCACTTTCGCGATAGCAGCCGGTCCGCTGGACCAGGCACTCAACCAGTTCGCGCGCGCGGCCGGCGTGAATGTGTCGTTCGACGCCGGGCAGGTGAGCGGGCTGCAAAGTGCGGGCCTGAACGGACGCTGGAGCGTCCCGCGCGGCTTGAACGCATTGCTTGCCGGCACCGGATTCGAGGGGGGCAGGCTTTCCAGCGGCGGCTATGCCGTGCGGCGCCTGCCCAGCGGTGGCGCGACCATGCTCGAACCCGTCACGGTGACGGGGCAGGAATACCGCCTCATGACCGAGGGCTCCGGATCCTACACGACGTCGGCGGTGACGATCGGCAAGGGCGAACAGCAGCTCCGCGACATTCCGCAGTCAGTCAGCGTGGTGACCCGCCAGCGCCTGGACGAGCAGAACCTGACTTCGGTGTATGACGCGCTGGAAAACACCACCGGCGTGACCTTGCAGCAAAGCCCGCAAGGCGGCAAATACATCTATTCGCGCGGTTTCGACAACAGCGTGATCCAGTACGACGGCGTGCCGCTGGAACGCAATATGTATGGCCGCGCCAGCAACTACTCCGGTGGGACCGCCTTTTATGACCGGGTCGAGGTGCTGCGGGGTGCGGCGGGATTGCTGCAAGGTTCGGGGTCGCCCGGCGGTGCAGTGAACCTGGTGCGCAAGCGGCCTTTGCAAGAAGATCGCTTCACGGTCGAGACCAAGGCTGGCAGTTGGGACCGTTATGGCGTGCAGCTCGACGGAAGCGGCCGGTTGAACGAAGACGGCAGCCTGCGCGGCCGGGCCCTTATCGATCGCCAGGACAATCACTCATTCGTGGATCGGGTGCAGATGAAGAGCACCACCTTCTACGGCACGATCGAATACGACTTCTCGCCGCGTACCCAGGTGAACCTGGGGTACAGCTACGAAGATCTGCGGGGGAGTCCATCGATCTCGGGCCTGCCGCGTTATAGCAACGGCGAAGAGGTGGACTTCAAGCGGTCCACCAGCTTTGGCGCGAACTGGAATCGTCAGGAAACCTCGAACCAGGGTTTCTACGCCGACTTCACGCATGCATTCAATGACGACTGGCGTTTCAAGATGACCGGCGCGTACGTGCAGGAAAACCAATATCTGAAGTACACCGCCTCAAGCCGCGCGATAAATCCTGTGACGCAGCTCGGGGCTGTCAACGCGGCGAGAACGGTGGCCGACATCGATACCTCGGGCGTGGATGCGAACCTCACCGGCAAGTTCCGGGCCTTTGGCCGCACGCACGAAGTGGTGGTGGGCGCCAACTACGGCCACAGCAAGATCGACACCTCCTACGCCTACCTGGTCAACTACGCGACTTTCAACGCCTTCAACTTCAACCCGGACCTGCCCGAGCCGTCCACGGCTGCCCTGCGCGCGAGCGTCGACGAAGCGCGCATTGGCTCGAACCGTGAGTTGGGTTTCTACGGTACGACACGGCTGCAACTGGCCGATCCCGTGAAGCTCGTGTTGGGGGGGAGGTTCAGCCGCTCCAACCGGATCTGGACGACCGACACCACCAGCGCCGGTGTGCTCGTCAACGGCCAGACAACGCAGGCCAACACGCACTTCACCCCCTATGCGGGCGTCATCCTGGACTTGTCGCCGCAATGGACCACATATGTGAGCTACACCGACATCTTCCAGGCGCAAATGGAGGTGAATGCAGCGGGACAGGCGCTCAAACCGATCGTCGGTGAAAGCTACGAGCTGGGCTTGAAAGGCGAGTTGCTGGATGGCCGCGTCAATACGGCGTTCGCCATCTTTCGCATCGACCAGAACAACCGCGCTCAAGTCGATTTCAACTCCAGCCCGACCTGCGCCGCCGACTATTACTGCTACACCGATGCGGGCAAGGTGCGCAGCCAAGGGTTTGACGCCGAGATCAGCGGCGAACTCACGCGCGGCTGGAACCTCTATGCCGGCTATACCTTCAACACGACCAAGTACCTCAAAGACCAGAGCAGCGAAGGCCAGGCATTCGCGTGGTATACCCCCAAGCACATTTTCCGGCTCTGGACCACGTATCAGTTGCCCGGCGACCTGAGCGCCTTCACGGTAGGCGGCGGCGTGAATGTGCAAAGCGGCCAGTCGCGTCAAATCGGAGCCACGACCGTGCAGGCGAGCGGACGTGCAGTGTGGAGCGCCTATACGAAATACCAGTTCAACCGCAATTGGGCGGCGGTGCTCAACGTCAACAATATCTTCAACAAGACCTACTACAGCGCGGTGGGTAATCTGGTCAACGGCATCCAATACGGTGATCCCCGTAATGTCATGCTGACGCTGAGAGGCACGTTCTGACGATGCAGGCCGGCCTGCGCCAGCGCATGAGCTGGCTGCATACCTGGTGCGGGCTGGTGTGTGGTTGGCTGCTGTGCCTGATTTTCCTGGCGGGCAGCATCAGCGTGTTTCGCGCGCCGATCTCGCGCTGGATGGCGGCCGAACCCGCCTTGACTGGAACGCCAGCCGCGCTGCCGCAGGAAGCTGTGTTGGCCGCGGCCTCTCGTTTCCTGGCCGGGCAGGAGGCCGATGCGCGTTTCTGGCGCATCGAACTGCCCGCCGAGCCAGTGCAGGCGATGCGCCTATTCTGGCGGACTGCGAAGGGCGTTGCGCACGAGGCCGCGATGGACCCGCGCGACGGCGCCTTGCTGCCCCAGCCGTGGGGGCGAAAAAGCGAAGGCGGACGCCATTTCATGACGCTGCATTACACCCTTCATGCGGGCAATTTCGGGTTCTGGCTGGTGGGTTGGCTGACGGTCGGCATGCTGGTGGCGCTGCTGTCGGGCATCGTGGTGCACAAGCGCATCTTCAAGGATTTCTTCACCTTCAGGCCGGGGCGTGGCCAGCGCGCCTGGCTCGATGGCCACAATGCTTCGGCCGTGCTCACGCTGCCATTTCAGCTAATGATCGCCTACACCGGGCTGGCCATCTTTTACACCAGCTACATGCCGGGGCCTTTGCGCGCCGTGTATGGCGAGCAGGGCCTGGCCGGCTGGCAAGCCGCGCTCGCTGAAGGGGCAGCTCAGGCTGAGGCCCCCGTATTGCCGGCACGCCCGTCGTTGGATGAACGCCTGCCCGCGCGGCAGCAACTGGGCGTGCTCCTGCGCGCGGCGCAGGATGCATTGGGAGGGCCTGCGCGCATGATCATGGTGGAGCGCCCCGGGCAAGCCCGCGAACGCATCAGCGTGTATGGCCGGCCAGATGCCGACGTGACGCTCCGCCAGATCAACAGCGCCGTCGGCCGCGCCGTGTTCGATGGCGCCAGCGGCGCTTTTTCGTCCCTGCATCTGGCGACCGGCCGGCCATCCGCCGATGCGGCGCATGATCTGATGAAACATCTGCATGTGGCCTCTTATGGCGGTTGGACCATCAAGTGGCTGTATTTCGTCCTCGGCCTCGCGGGCGCGCTGATGATGGCGACGGGGACGGTGCTCTTTACGATAAAGCGGCGCAACAAGGGGGAGAGCGAGTTTGGCGCCGGCACGCCGACGTTCTACCGCATTGCCGAAGCGCTCAACGTGGCGGCGATTGCCGGAGCCTGTCTGGCCTGTATTTGCTACTTCCATGCCAATCGTCTGATCCCGGCCAGCCTGCCGAACCGCGACGCTTGGGAAATCAGCGCCTTCTTTCTGGCCTGGCTCTTGAGTCTGGCGCATGCCTGCGCGAGAGCCGTTCAGCGCGCGTGGGTTGAGCAGTTCGCCTGCGTCGCCCTGCTGTGCCTCTTGTTGCCCGTCGTGAACGTGTGGACGACAGGGGGGCACGCGCTGGCTTATGCGCACGCCGGCGATTGGCAGGCCGCCTTGGTGGAGTCGACAATCGTGGCGTTCGGCGGTCTGTTCGCTTTGCTGGCCTGGCGTTTGCGCGCGGGCGGCTGGGCCGCGCCCCGGGCGGGACGCGTCGCCGCCGCCCCAAGCGGCTATCGCTGGCGCGTGCTGGGGCGCGTGCTATGCGCGGTGGTGGGCGGCTATGTCCTGGCGACCTTGGGCGCCATCGTGCTGGCCCGATTGCTTGTACTCGGCGGTCTTGCCAGCTCGGCTACCGGCGTGGCCATCGCCAGCTTGCTGAGCTTTCTTATCTACGCCGTGGCCGCCCTGTGGGTGTTCGCGGCGCCTGGCGCATGGCGCCGGCTGCTGATGTCCGCCGCCGCACTGGCGGTGCTGGGCTGGGTGCTGGCATGATGAGCGGGCGACGGTCCATACGTGTTGTCGATTCAACAGCAAGGAGTACTTGAATGCACATTCACCGTATTGCAGCGTTTACGAGCGAGGGCCTCGGGGGAAATCCGGCGGGGGTCGTGCTGGCCGATCGACTACCGCCAGCCGAGGAAATGCAACGGACGGCTGCCCAAGTCGGCTATTCGGAAACGGTGTTCTCTTGTCCAAACCGCGATGGTTCGTGGCTCACACGATATTATTCGCCCGAAGCGGAAGTCGCCTTCTGTGGACATGCAACGATCGCGCTGGGCGCCATGCTTGGGCAGGCGTTCGGCCCGGCGACGTATCCGCTGACATTGGCCAACGACCGTATCGAAGTCGCCGCCGAGAAGCGGGACGGCGAGTGGATGAGTGTGCTTCGCTCGCCGCCGACACGCAGCGCAATCGCCAAGCCCGAGCTATTGTCTGAAGCCCTGGAAATCTTTCGATATTCGGCGAACGAACTTGATCCCACGCTTGCGCCTTGCGTCGCCCATGGGGGACTCGACCACCTGGTTATTCCGCTCCATTCACGCGCCGCGCTGGCGCGTATGGACTACGACCTCGATGAAGGGCGCCGCTTCATGCAGACGCATGGCATCGGCACGGTTGCATTCGTGTTCAGTGAAAGCGACAGGCGCTTCCAGGCACGCAACGCGTTCGCGATTGGCGGTGTGTTGGAAGATCCGGCGACTGGCGCGGCGGCGGCGGCTTTCGCCGGCATGCTCCGCGACCTGGGCCGAGTGAAAGAGGGCGAAATCGTCATCATGCAGGGGGTGGACATGGGCCAGCCGTGCAGGATTGAAGTGGCATTCACGGCAGAGCTGGGGTCGCCGGTGAACGTGCGCGGCAAGGCGTCCGTAATCGGTTAGGCCGGATATTTACAAACAAAACCCGTCGCGGCGTTGCTGCCGGGAGGGGTTTTGCTTTCATCATGAGCGCGCTGGCCCGCCCGCCTACTGCGGCAGATACTGCTGGCGGTCGATTCCGTGGCGCTGGAGCTTGTCGTAGAACGTCTTGCGCGGGATGCCGAGGGTTTCGAGCGTCGCCTTGATGTCGCCCTGGTGCGCCTCGAGGGCCTCGCGGATGAGCCGGGCTTCGAAGCGTTCCATCCGTTCCGGCAGGCTTTGGGCGGCCGCGGCGGCCGCCGCCTCGGGCGCCGGCGCATTCAGCACGCCCAGGACCACGCGCTCGGCGAAGTGCGCCAGTTCGCGCACGTTGCCGGGCCAATCGTGCGTCATCACATGCTGCTTGATGGAGGCCGGCATTTCAGGAATGTCGCGCTGAAACCGGCGCGAAGCGTGGCCGAGATAGTGGGCGAACAAGAGCGGAATGTCCTCGCGGCGCTCGCGCAGGGGCGGAATCCGGATGGTGACGACATTGAGCCGATAGAACAGGTCTTCCCGGAACTTGGCGCGTATGGCGGGGCTGCCCAGGTCTTCCTTGGTCGCGGCGACCACACGCAGATCCAGATTGCGCACGTCGTTGCTGCCCAGGGGCGTGATCTGGCGCGACTCGAGCACGCGCAGCAGTTTCACCTGCACCGCCAGCGGCATGCTTTCGATCTCGTCCAGGAACAGGGTGCCGCCGCTGGCATGCTCGATGCGCCCGATGCGCTTTTTCTGCGCACCGGTGAACGCGCCGGCTTCGTGCCCGAACAGTTCGCTTTCGATGACGCTTTCGGGCAGGGCGCCGCAATTGATCGCGACCAGCGGGCGGTCCCGGCGGCGGCTCAGGCGGTGCAGCGCGGTGGCCACGACTTCCTTGCCCGTCCCGGTCTCGCCTTCGACCAGCACGTCCACGTCGGCGTCCGCGATATGGCGCAGCGTCTGCTTGATGCGCTGCATGGCGGGCGTGGTGCCGATGAACGGGACTTCGTCCGCCTCGACGGCGAACGCGGCTTCGCGCAGGCGGCGGTTTTCCAGCACCAGATGGCGCTTTTCCGCCGCGTGCGCGATCGCCGTGATCAGCCTGTCGGCGGCGTAGGGCTTGGCCAGGAAATCGTAGGCGCCGTCGCGCATGCACTGCACCGCGGTCGCGATGTCGCCATGCCCGGTGATGAAGATGACGGGGATGTCGGGATCGATATCGCGCACCCGCCGGAAGAGCTGCAGGCCGTCCATGTCGGGCATGCGGATGTCGCTCACGACCACGCCGTCGAATTCGCGGGTCAGCGCGGGCAGCGCGGAACGGGCGCTGGCATGGGCGTCCACGGAAATGCCGTGCAGCTTGAGCGTCTGCGCATTGGCGCGCCGCAGTTCCTCATCGTCGTCGATGAACACGGCGTGCGGCCGGAATGGCTGGCGAAGGCTGTCGTCGGCCGCGGCCGGCGCGGAAAGAGGGCGTTCAGGGGTTGGGGCCATGGGGGAGGTTCGAAGCGAAGTCCCGGCCGGACGCTTTGCGCAAGGTCAGGATGAAGAGGGCGCCGCCGTCCGGCGCAGGCGGGGCGGTGGAATCGGCCGGGCGGGCCGCGCTCAGTTCGCCGCCGAATTCGGCGGCGAGGTCGCGGCTGATGACCAGGCCCAGGCCCAGTCCTTCCGGCTTGGTCGTATGGAAAGGGGTGAACAGCCGGGCCCGTGCCTGCGCCGACAGGCCCGGGCCGTTGTCGCCGACCTGGACTTGCACGGTGGCGCCGAGATCCTGGTGCGCCACGACGATGCGTCCGTCCGGCCGGCCTTCCAGGGCTTCCAGCGCGTTCTGCAGAAGATTCACCAGCACCTGCTCCAGCCGGACGCGGTCCGCCTGCACCAGATAGTCCTGGTCCGCGGGTGGGCGCTGCAAGGCGACGCCCTGGCGCCGGGCGCGCGGGCCTATCAGCAGCAGGGCGCCTTCCAGGCAGTCCCTCAGGCTGGTGGGGCCGACCGAGGAACCGGCCTTGCGGGAGAAGGCGCGCAATTCGCCGGTGATGTGGCCGATGCGCTCCGTCAAGGCCGCGATGGTGCCCAGGTTCTCCTGCGCGGAGCCGTCGTCGTGACGGCGCAGGAATTCGGCGGCGTTGTCGGCGTAGGCGCGTATGGCGGCCACCGGCTGGTTGATTTCGTGGGCGACGCCGGCCGCGACCTGGCCCAACAGGGCGAGCTTGCTGGCCTGGACCAATTCCTCCTGCATCGTGTGGAGGCGGGCGGCGGTGCGCTGGCGTTCGTCCATTTCGTCGACCAACTGTTCGTTCACCCTGAGCAATTGGGACGTGCGTTCGTCGACCAGCGCGGTCAACTGATCGTGGATGGCGGCCTGCTGGTGCGCGCGTTCGCGCTGGCGGTGGCGGCGCAGCAGGACGATGCCGACGATGGCGGCCAGCGCGCCCTGCGCCAACAGGGCGCCCAACTGCGCGTTCGCCGTCGCCTGGCCGATGGCCGACTGCACGGGCGACAGTAGGTGCAGCGTCCAGCCAGGCGATTCGACGATGGGCAGCGTGGTGTGCAACAGCGGAGCGGCCGCGGGAATCTGGGGCAGCGCGGCGTCGGAACGAACCAGTTGTCCGGTGCTGACCGGTAGCAGCGGCGGCCGCAGGGGCAGGGGCTGGAAGGGGGCGTCGCCGAACTGCAGGCTGGTGCGCAGCGACTGGGCCAGGGCGGGCGGCAGCGGCGCCAATACGCCGAAGCGCCAGCCGGCGATGCTGCCCAGCAGCACCACGCCATGCTCGTCGGTGACGAAAATGGGCGCGTTGGACTGGCGCCAGTCCGCTTCCAGTTCGCGGAAGTCCACTTTCAGCACGACCACGCCCAGCATCGCGCCGGCGGCGTCGTCGACCCGCCGCGACAGGTACAGCCCGGCCTCGTGGCTGACGGTGCCCAAGGCGAAGTGTTCGGCCGAGCCGTGGGCGACCGATCCCTGGAAATAGGGGCGGAACTGGTAGTCCACGCCCACGAAGGTGGCGGGTTCCCGCCAATTGCTGGCGGCGATCGCGAGGCCCTTCCTGTCCAGTACGTAGATCGCGGAAGCGCCGACGCCGCGGCTGAGCGTGTCGAGCTTTTCGTCCAGCGACGCGATCAGGCCGGGGGTAGGGGTTTGCAGCGCGGCGCGCACGTCGACGTCGCGGGTGAGGACGAAGGGCAGCGCCCTGAACTTGTCGAGGTTGTTGCGCAGCAGGGCCGCGTTGACCTGGGCTGTGCCGCGCGCCTGCGCCGCCGCGTTCTTCAGCGCGCCGTCGCGGGCCCACAGGGTGGCGGCATGCAGGACGCCGAACACGATGCCGACGCACAGCAGGATTCCCGCCGCCCGCCAGGGCCAGGCGAGCCTGCGCCGCCCGCGGCCTGGCTGGGCCGAGGGCGCCTGGACGGAGGGTGTCCGTGGAGGGGGAGAAGCAGGGCTGGACATGAGGTGTGCGGGTTTTCGCACATTCTATCTCTTTTTTGTGTGGAATTCCGCCATGAAAGAGTGGGCTAATGCCATGAGAAAAACAAGAATCCTTTTTTTATCAATGGCTTGTAGGTATGTCGCGGGGCCGGATCGGCCTGGCACGGCGCTTGCATAAGGATGGGCAAGCCTCGCGGTCCCTCCGCGCGGTGACATGGGCCTGCGGCAATCGAGCACGGCCATAAAACAGATAACGCCCCGTCGCCCGCCGCGCAGAGCCGCCCGGAGCAAGGGGCCCAGGTGGGGACAAATCCCAATGATCGACGTGGATCAAGTCGCGCCCGCGCGCAAACTCAAATTCCATCAAATCCTTTATGTGCAGGTGATTTTCGCCATCGTGGTGGGAGTGGCCCTGGGCGCGCTGAAGCCGGAACTCGGCCAGCAGATGCAGCCGCTGGGCGATGCTTTCATCAAGCTGGTGAAGATGATCATCGCCCCGGTGATCTTCCTGACCGTGGCCACCGGCATCGCCGCCATGAGCGACCTCAAGAAGGTCGGCCGGGTGGCGGGCAAGGCCATGCTGTACTTCCTGATCTTCTCGACGCTTGCGCTGATCGTGGGCATGATCGTCAGCCATATCGTCCAGCCCGGCGCGGGCATGCACATCGACCCCAGCACCCTGGACCAGAAGGCGGTGTCGGGCTACGTGGCCAAGGCGCACGACTCCACCATTACCGGCTTCCTGATGAACGTGATCCCCACGACCATCTTCAGTCCGTTCGTGGGCGGCGACATCCTCCAGGTGCTGTTCGTGGCCGTGCTGTTCGGCATTTCGCTCGCCATGGTGGGCGAACGCGGCAAGCCGATACTGACCTTCATGACGGCGCTGGCCCAGCCGATCTTCAAGCTCGTCGCCATCCTGATGAAGGCCGCGCCCATCGGCGCCTTCGGGGCCATGGCGTTCACCATCGGCAAGTACGGCATCAAGTCGGTCGTCAACCTGGCCATGCTGGTGGGCACGTTCTACGCGACTTCGGTGCTGTTCGTGGTCGTCGTGCTGGGAATGGTCGCGCGCTACAACGGCTTTTCGATCCTGAAGCTGGTTCGCTACATCCGCGAAGAACTGCTGCTGGTGCTGGGCACTAGCTCTTCAGAGGCCGCGCTGCCCACCCTGATGCAGAAGATGGAACGCGCCGGCTGCTCGAAGTCGGTGGTGGGCCTGGTGGTGCCCACCGGCTACTCGTTCAACCTGGACGGCACCAACATCTACATGACGATGGCCGCGCTGTTCATTGCCCAGGCCTGCGACATTCCGCTGTCGCTGGGCGACCAGATCCTGCTGCTGCTGGTCGCGATGCTGAGCTCCAAGGGCGCGGCGGGCGTGACGGGCGCGGGTTTCATCACCCTGGCCGCCACCTTGTCGGTGGTGCCCTCGGTGCCGGTGGCCGGCATGGCGCTGATCCTGGGGGTCGACCGTTTCATGTCCGAGTGCCGAGCCCTGACCAACCTGGTCGGCAACGCGACCGCCGCGGTCGTGGTCGCGCGTTGGGAAGGTGAATTGGACAAGGAGCAATTGCACGCCGCGCTGGAAGGCGAGCTTCAGCCGCCGCCTGCCGCCACGCCCGCCGCCGCCGAGGCGCAGCCCATGCTGGGTGAGCCGCTGAACCAGGCCTGAGCCGGCGGCATCGAATACGCCGGGCAGCCGGCGGACCCATACCGCCCCGGCCCGGCGCTAGTTTCCGGACTCGCCCGGGGCGGTCTCCGCGACAGCCGCTGAGCGTTGCAGCACCTGCGGCGAGACCGGGGCGGCCAGCGCGCCGGTCAGCATGTCTATCAGGTTCTCGATGGCCCGATGGACGTCGAATGCCCGCTCGGACTTGCTGCGCCGGGCGCTCATCCGCTCATAGTCGCCCAAGGCGAACACCATAAAGCTGATGCTGGCGAGCCAGCGTTGCTGCACCACCGAAGCAGGAATCTGGGGCAGGGCGTTCTCGACAAGCTCATAGAGACGCCGGAAGCCGCGGTCCGTCTCGCCGGGGCTGGGCCGCAGATCGATATCCGGATGGGTCTGGCTCGCAGCCAGAAAGCGGTTGTAGGTGTTGCGTTTCTTGGTCTGCAGCTTTGCCGCCAGCGGCCATACCAGCGCCTCGACCAGGGCGCGCAGTTCCGTGTGCCTGCGCGTCGCGAACAGCCGGTCGATGTGGTCGTTGCGCAGCACATTCACCTCCCGCATGCCCGCATCCAGGATCGCTTGCAGCAGGTCTTCCTTGGTGCCGAAGTGGTATTGGAGCGCAGAGTTGTTGCGGTGCCCGGCTTCGCGCGAGATCTCGCGCATGGACACGGCGTCTATGCCTCGCTCGGCGAACAGGCGTTGCGCGGTCTCGAGCAGCGCATCGACGTTTTCCGTGCCCGCTTGCGCGCTGCCGCGGGGGGAGCGCTTTGCCTTGGGAGGGGCTGATGAGGAAGACGCGGGCATCGGCATGCGTGGATAGTCGAAGTTCTCCTATTGTAGGATCAAACAAAATTAAGTCAGTTGATTGACAAATATAAGTCAACTGTCTTAATGTGGTCTCTGTTGCGCCGCCAGCGCGGCGGTTTTAACGGAGGCCACATGCTCAGCTATGACGTGACGGAACATGGAAAACCTTTGCAGGCCCGCTTGCGCGAAACCCCGGCACCCAAGGGTTCCGAGGTCGTCGTGCGCATTACGCATTGCGGCGTCTGCCACTCTGACGTGCATCTCTGGCACGGCTACTTCGACCTCGGCGCGGGCAGGAAGGCGTACCTGAAGGACCGGGGCCTGGTGCCGCCGCTTACGCTCGGGCATGAGCCGCTGGGCGTGGTGGCGGCGATCGGGCCGGACGTGAAGGACGTCAGGGTGGGGGACAAGCGGGTGGTCTATCCCTGGATAGGCTGCGGGGCCTGCTGGGCCTGCGACGAGGGCTTCGCCGCCACGTTGGCCTGCATGGCGCGAGCTGGCACTGTCTTTGCCGCCCATCGCGCAGCGCTCCATCGCGATCATCGGCTCGTTCGTCGGGACCCTGGCGGATCTGCACGGCGTGGTCGAGCTGGCCCGCGGCGGCAAGCTCCAGGCGCCGCCCATCACCATGAAGCCGCCCGGCGAACTCGGCGACATCCTGCAAGCGTTGGATGAGCGCCGCGCAATCGGCCGGACCGTGCTCGATTTCACGCGCGTCCAAGAGCGCGGCTGATCCCTTCCACCTCTCTCGCGATCTCATCCCATGACCAGCAACATGATCCCCGCGGCGGCGGCCGGCCAGCGCAAGAACGCCCATGCGAAGACGATAGCCTTGCAACAAGGCATGGCCTCGGCGCTCGATTTTTCCGACACCAGCGATTTCGACGATGCCAACCGGGGCTTTATCGGCACCATCGAGGACGCCGTTATCCGCGATGCGGGCGGCAATATCGTCTGGAGCCAGAAGGAATACGACTTTCTCGAAGACAAGTATGCGCCGTTCACGGTCAATCCCAGCCTGTGGCGGATGGCGCAACTCAACCGCATTCACGGACTGTTCAAGGTGTGCGACCGCATCTACCAGGTCCGGGGCTTCGATCTGGCGAACATCACTTTCATCGAAGGCGACACCGGCCTGATCGTCATCGATCCGCTGACCTTCGAGGAGGCCGCGCGCGCGGCGCTCGAGCTGTATGAAAAGCACATGGGCCCGCGCAAGATCGTGGCAGTCATATACAGCCACAGCCATCGAGACCACTACGGCGGCGTCAAGGGCGTGGTCGGCGAACAGGACGTGGCGGCCGGCCGCGTACGGATCATTGCTCCGCAAGGCTTCATGGAAGAGGTCATGTCGGAGTCGCTGCTGGCGGGCATTCCGTCGCGCCGGCGCGCCGAATTCCAGTTCGGCACATATCTGGAGCCGGGGCCGCAATCGCATGTCGACAGCGGCCTGGGCAAGGGCCTCGGCAAGGGCACGTCCGGGCTTATCGCGCCGACCTGCCTGGTCGAGAAGACCGGCGAGCGCATGGTCATCGACGGCGTGGAAGTGGTATTTCAGATGACGCCCGGAACCGAGGCGCCGGCCGAAATGAACTTCTATTTTCCGGCCATGCGCGCGCTGAACATGGCGGAAAACGCCTGCCACACGATGCACAATCTTTGCCCGATCCGCGGCGCCAAGGTGCGCGACGCACTGGCCTGGGCCAGCTATCTGGACGAAAGCGTCGATCTCTATGCCGGCCAGGCCGACGTCTGCCTGGCGCAGCATCATTGGCCGGTCTGGGGCACGGATAGAGTGCTCGCCTTCTTGAGCGAGCAACGCGACCTCTACCGCTACCTGCACGACCAGACGCTGCGGCTGATGAGCCACGGGCTCACCCCCAGGGAAATCTCCGAGCAGTTGATGGTGCCCAACGAGCTTTCCCGGCGCTGGCACACGCGGGGCTATTACGGCGCCATGGTGCACAACGTGCAGGCGATCTACACGTTCTACATGGGGCCGTATGAAGGCAATCCGGCGCACCTGAATCCTCTGGCGCCGAGCGACGCGGCCAGCAAGTACATGGACTACATCGGCGGGATCGACGAGGCCGTCGCCCAGGCGCGGGTCGATTTCGAGCGCGGCGAATTCCGCTGGGTGGCGCAGATCATGAACCAGGCGGTTTTTGCCGACCCGTCCAACCAGAGCGCGCGGCAGTTGTGCGCGGACGCGTTCGAACAACTGGGATACCAGGCCGAATCGGCCACCTGGCGCAACTCCTACCTGCTGGGCGCGCGCGAGCTGCGTGAAGGGATACGGCCCCGCGCCAAGGACGGCAACGCGATCAGCATCGGCGTCGTGGCCCGGCTGCCCATGCCGCTGTTCTTTGATTTCATTGCCATCCGCGTCGTCGGCGCCAAGGTCGAGGGCAAGGCGCTGCGCTTCGATTGGCGCATGACCGACGAAGGCAGCTCCCACAAGCTGACGCTCAGCCATGGCGCGCTGAGCCATCGTCCGGGATCGTTCGGCGAGGCCGCCGACGCGGTGTTCAGCACCACCCGGGCGGGCCTGCTCAAGGTCCTGCTGCCGCAGGAAGGATTGCGCGCGGCGCTGGAGAGCGGCGAGGCGCAGATCACCGGCCAGGCGGAGCTTGTGATCGAGCTGCTCGAAGGACTGGACACTTTCAATCCGCTGTTCAACATCGTCGAACCCTGAGCCGCGAACCGGCCTCAGCAAGGAGACCAGCATGTCGAGACGCAGTTTTCTGATGAAAATGGGCGCGGGGGTGGCTGCCGCGCGGGTGACCGGTTTCGGCGTGGCCATGTCGAGCGCCGGCAGCGTCGGTGCGCAGTCGAGAAAGCCCATCACCCTGATGGTGGGTTTTCCGCCTGGCGGCGGCCCCGACCTCGTGGCCAGGGCGGTCGCCGAGCCCGCCCGCCGCGATCTCGGCCAGGCGATAGTGATCGAGAATCGAATCGGCGCGAGCGGGCGGATCGCGCTGGATTGGCTGCGCAAAGCGGAGGGCAACGGATCGAACTTCGTGCTTACGCCGGCTTCGATGCTTACCGCCTACCCGCAAGTCTACAAGCGGCTGTCGTACAGCCTTGCGGAGTTCGCTCCGGTCTGCAAACTGTGCAGGTACCATCTGTCGGTCGTTGCGCCCGCCAACGCGCCATATTCCACGCTACAGGAGTTCGTGGCCTGGGCCAGGTCGAGCAAGGAGGCGACGTTCGGCGTGCCCGGGCAGGGCAACGCCACCGAATTCACCGGCCGGCTGCTGGCCCAGGCCGAGAACCTGTCGCTCGAGCCCATCAGTTACCGCGGCGGCCCCCAACTGACCCAGGCGGTGACCGCGGGTGAAGTGAACGTGGCGGTGAATCTATCCAGCAACTTCATCGAACTGATAAAGGCGGGCCGCCTCAAAGTCCTGGCGGTTACTACGGCGGCTCGTTCCCCGTTCTCTCCGGACGTGCCCACGCTCGTGGAACTGGGATACCCGGATATCGTGTTCGAGGAATTCATCGGGATCGTCGCCCGCAACGGGACGCCCGAGCCGGGCATAGTCCGCCTGCAAGACGCCATGCAGGCGGCGCTTCAAGACGCGACCGTGCGCGACACGCTGTCCAGGTCGGAATACCTGCCGGACTTCAAGCCCGCCCGGCTATTGGGCGCCGATCTGGTCGCATCGTCCGAGCGCTGGAAGGCGCTGGTCAGGAAAATCGGTTTCAAACCCATCGAGTGAGCGTCGAGCCCGCTCGCCATCCGGGGCATGCGCCTCAGGGCGTCTGGATGCCCGCCGCGCGCAACAGGTTCGCGGTTTCGAACACGGGCAGGCCCATTACGCCCGTATAACTGCCGGCGATATGCGAGATGAAGGCGCCCGCCAAGCCCTGGATACCGTAGGCGCCGGCCTTGCCGTAGGGTTCGCCGCTGTCGCAGTAGCGGCCGATTTCGTCGTCCGCCAACTCCCGCATGCGGACTTCGGTGATGGACACGGCCTCCAGCAGCCGGTCGCCGGTCCATACGGCGACGGCGGTGCGCACTTCGTGCGCCGAGCCGGACAGCGCGCGCAGGATCCGGAAGGCGTCGTCCCGGTCGGCGGGCTTGCCCAGGACCTGGCCAGCCAGGATGACGGTGGTGTCGGCGGCCAGCAGGGGCAGGCGCGGCAAGCCGCGGTCGCGCATCCAGTCGCGGCCGCGCAGCGCCTTGTCGCGCGCGGTGCGCTGGACGTAGTCGGCGGCGCTCTCGCCCGGATGCTGGGGTTCGTCCTCGCCCGGGGGGGCGGGCACGAGCAGCACTTCGTGGGCCAGGCCCATCTGCGTCAGCAGTTCGCGCCGCCGGGGGCTGGCCGAAGCGAGGTACAGGCGCGCGGGAGGGGAAGCGGGGGCGGCGGTGTCGGTCATGCGTCGGAGGAAGGAGCGCCTGCCCGGTCGGTCAGGTGCGGCCGGCCAGGCGCGGCAGGCTAGGCGCGGTGGTAGGGATGGTTGGTCATGATGGCCCAGGCGCGGTAGAGCTGTTCGGCCAGCACCACGCGGACCATGGGATGCGGCAGGGTCAGCGAAGACAGCCGCAACTGGCCGCTGCAGGACGCTTTCAGATCGGCGTCCAGGCCGTCCGGGCCGCCGACGAGAAAGGCCACGTCCTGGCCGCCCGCCCGCCATTGTTCGAGCTTTTGCGACAGGGCCATGGTGGTGAGATCGCGGCCGCGCTCGTCCAGCGCCAGGCGCAGGGCGCTGGCGGGCAGGGCGGCTTCGATCCGCCTGGCTTCCGCCGCCATCATCTGCGCGGGCGTCTTGCCGGTGGTGCGGGGCTCGGGCTTGATCTCGCGCAGTTCCAGCGCGCAATCGGCCGGCAGGCGCTTGGCGTAGTCGTCCCAGGCGGTCTGCACCCAATCCGGCATCCGCGTGCCCACGGCCACGACGATGAGCTTCACGGCGTGCTCAGTAACCGGTGCCGTCGTAGGCGCCGTCGCTGGCGATCGGCGCGGGCCGGGTGGATTCCGGCAGGAGCTTCACGCGCACCGGCTTGTCGCCCCAGATCTCTTCCAGGTTGTAGTACTGGCGGATGGCGGGCTGCATGATGTGCACGACCACGTCGCCCAGGTCGACGACGACCCATTCGCCGGTGTCTTCGCCTTCGATGGTGATGCCGGAAAGATCGAGCGCGCGTCCGCGGTCGGCCACGCTGGCGGCCAGCGCCCGGGTCTGGCGGTTGGAGGTGGCGCTTGCAATCACGACGCGATCGAACAGGCTGGTCAGATGCGTGGTGTTGAAAACCTTGATGTCTTGCGCCTTGACGTCTTCGAGGGCGTCGATGACGGCGCGTTGGAGTTTTTGTATATCCATAGCTGCAAATATAACCCGCGCACGGTCAGCAGGAGGCTGGCTCCGGGGCGCTTTCGGCGCCGGGCGGGTAGGGTTTATCGGTAAAGATGGTGCGCCGCAATATACGCCGCGACGGCAGCGGCGAGCAGGCCTTCGGTGGATTCGCCCCGCGCCAGGCGCTGGCGGATCTGGGAGGCCGATACCGGCATGGGGGCAAAAGGCAGTTCCTGAAGCTCGCGGCCCAGGACGCGCAGGTGTTCGGCAAGCGCCGGCGGCGCGCTCAGCGCCGTGCCGGGGCGGGTGGCGACGGCCAGGTCGACCAGGCGGGCGATGTCCTGCCAGTCGCGCCAGGTGCAGAAATTCGCCAGTTGGTCGGCGCCCAGCAGCCAGACATAGTGAGCATCGCGGGGCAGGGCGCGCAGCGTGTCGATCGTGTAGGTGGCGCCGCCGCGCTCGATTTCGACCGGATTGACGGCAAGGCCGGGGTGGCCCGCGACCGCCAGTCGCAGCATGTCGAGGCGCTGTCCGGCCGTGGCGCGCAGCGCCGCGCGCTGCCAGGGGTTGGCCGCCGGGATGAGCTGTACTTCGGCCAGGCCCAGCGCCCGCAGCGCGGTTTGCGCGAGCGCGACGTGCGCGACGTGGACGGGGTCGAAACTGCCGCCCAGGAGCCCGATGCGTTTCAAACCCAGTCCCGCGGTTTCAGGTAGGCGGCCAGTTCCGCCTCGGGCGTGCCGGCTTCCGGATGCCAGTCGTAGCGCCATTGCGCCAGCGGCGGCATGGACAGCAGGATCGATTCGGTGCGTCCGCCGGACTGCAGGCCGAAGAGCGTGCCGCGGTCGAAGACCAGGTTGAATTCGACGTAGCGGCCGCGGCGATAGGCCTGGAAATCGCGTTCGCGTTCCGTGTAGGGCATGCCGCGGCGGCGTTCCACGATGGGCAGGTAGCCGGCGAGGAAGGCATCGCCGACCGAACGGGTCAGGGCGAACGAGGCGTCGAAGCCCGGGGCGTTGAGGTCGTCGAAGAAAATGCCGCCGATGCCGCGCGTTTCACCGCGGTGCTTCAGGAAGAAATACTCGTCGCACCAGCGCTTGTAGCGCGGGTAGTATTCCGCCCCGTGGCCGGCCAGCGCGTCCCGGCACACGGTATGGAAGTGGCGGGCGTCTTCCTCGAACGGATAATAGGGGGTCAGGTCGATGCCGCCGCCGAACCAGAAGATGTCGGCTTCGTCATGGCCGGGCCGGGCGGCGGCGAGGAACATGCGCACGTTCATGTGCGTGGTGGGCACGTAGGGGTTGCGCGGGTGCAGCACCATGGAGACGCCCATCGCTTCCCAAGGGCGGCCGGCAAGCTCCGGCCGGTGCGCGCTGGCCGAGGGCGGCAGCTTGGACCCCTGGACGTGGCTGAACAGCACGCCCGCCCGCTCGAACAGATTGCCGCCCTCCAGCAGCCGCGACAGGCCGCCGCCGCCTTCGGGGCGCACCCATTCATCGGCGCGGAAGGCCGCGCCTTCCGCGTCTTCCAGGGCGCCGACGATGCGGGCCTGCAAGCCGGTGAGGTAATCCCTGACTGCGGAGACGGGCAAGGCGGTCATGGGCGGTTCCGGTCAGGCGTTGGACTTGGGTTTCTGCTGCGAGGGCTTGAGCGCGCGCCAGCCGATGTCGCTGCGGTACTGGCGGCCGTCGAAGTGGATGCCGTCGATCGCTTCGTACACGCGGTCGCGGGCCATCTTGACCGAGTCGCCCAGCGCCGTGACGCACAGCACGCGGCCGCCGGTGGTCTTGGTTTCGTCGCCGTCGATCCGGGTGGCGGCGTGGAACACCATGCAGTCCTCGGCGTCGGCGGGCAGGCCGCGGATGGCGTCGCCGGTGCGGGGCGTGTTCGGATAGTTGTGCGCGGCCAGCACGGCGCCCAGCGCGGTGCGGCGGTCCCAGACGATGTCGGCCTGGTCGAGCGTGCCGTCGACGGCGTGTTCCAGGGCGTCGAGCAGGTCGCTCTTGACCCGCATCATGATGGGCTGCGTTTCCGGATCGCCCATGCGGCAGTTGAATTCCAGGGTCTTGATCTCGCGGTCGGGGTCGTCGCCGGGGGCGATCATCAGGCCGGCGTACAGGAAACCCGTGTAGGGGATGCCGTCGCGCGCCATGCCCTGCACGGTCGGCAGGATGATTTCGCGCATGATGCGGTGGTGCAGTTCCGGGGTGACGATGGGCGCGGGCGAATAGGCGCCCATGCCGCCGGTGTTGGGGCCCTGGTCGCCGTCCTGGAGGCGCTTGTGGTCCTGGCTGGTGGCCAGGGCCAGCACGTTGCGGCCGTCGCACATGACGATGAAGCTGGCTTCCTCGCCCACCAGGCATTCCTCGATGACGACGCGCGCGCCGGCCTCGCCCATGGAACCGTCGCCCAGCATGGCGTCCACCGCCGCATGGGCCTCTTCCAGCGTCGCGGCGACCACGACGCCCTTGCCCGCGGCCAGGCCGTCGGCCTTGATCACGATGGGGGCGCCTTCCTGGTCGATATAGGCATGCGCCTTGGCCGGGTCGGTGAAGGTTTCGTAGCGCGCGGTCGGGATGCTGTGCCGGACCATGAAGGCCTTGGCGTAGTCCTTGGAGCTTTCCAGTTGGGCGGCGGCCTTGGTCGGGCCGAAGATCTTCAGGCCGCGGGCGCGGAACACGTCCACGACGCCGGCGGCCAGGGGCGCTTCGGGGCCGACGACCGTCAGGGCCACGCCTTCGCGCTGCACGAAATCGGCGAGTTCCTCGGCATTGGTGAGCGGGATGTTCTCCATCTGCTCGGCCCGTTGCGTGCCGCCGTTGCCCGGAGCGACGTACACCTTGTGTACGCGCGGAGAGCGGGCCAGCCGCCAGGCGAGGGCATGTTCGCGGCCGCCCGAGCCAATTACCAGGAGTTTCATGTTGGGTGATTCTGAAGGAGGAGTTACTGCGCTTCGTCGAAAATGACGGTCGTATAGACTTCCTGCACGTCGTCCAGGCCTTCCAGGGCGTCGAGCAGCTTCTGCATCTTGATGGCGTCTTCGCCGGCCAGTTCGGTTTCGTTCAGGGCCTTCATGACGATGCCGTCGACTTCGGCCTTCAGGCCGGCGTCGTCGAAGGCGCGGCGCACGGCGGCGTAGTCGGCCGGCGCGCAAACGACTTCGATCACGCCTTCCTCGTCGGTCGCCACGTCTTCGGCGCCGGCCTCGAGGGCGGCTTCCATGACCTTGTCTTCCGAGGTGCCGGGCGCGAACACGAACTGGCCGCAGTGCTTGAACATGAAGGCGACCGAGCCTTCCTGGCCCAGGTTGCCGCCGTTCTTGGCGAAGGCGTGGCGGACTTCGGCGACGGTGCGGGTGCGGTTGTCGGTCATGCAATCGACGATCACGGCCGCGCCGCCGATCCCGTAGCCCTCGTAGCGGACTTCTTCGTAGGCGACGCCGTCCGCGCCGCCCGCGCCGCGCTGGATGGCGCGCTGGATGTTGTCCTTGGGCATGTTGGCGTCGGTGGCCTTGTCCCAGGCCATGCGCAGACGCGGATTGCTGTCCGGGTCGGGGCCCCCGGCGCGCGCCGCCACGGTGATTTCACGAATGATCTTGGTCCAGAGCTTTCCGCGCTTGGCGTCTTGGCGCCCTTTGCGGTGCTGAATATTGGCCCATTTGCTGTGTCCGGCCATGGCTTCCCAGGGATAAATTGTCTGCAAAACGGGCATTTTACCGTGCCGGCGGGCCCTGCGCCCGGGCGAGGGCCGCTTGTGTCCTTCTCGCCACGCGCACAATCGGGGCGGCAGGCTCTACACTTGGGCATCCATCTGATTCCCCGGCCTGGAGAGTTGCACATGCCCGACCCCATCGTCATCGCCAAGAATGCACAGACCGAATTGGCCTTGCTGCCTGCCCTGGCCAACCGGCACGGGTGCATCACCGGGGCCACGGGCACGGGCAAGACGGTCACGCTGCAGGTCCTGGCCGAGTCCTTCTCCCGCATCGGCACGCCGGTGTTCATGGCCGACGTCAAGGGCGACCTGACCGGCATTTCCCAGGCGGGGACGGCCAGCCCCAAGCTGCTGGAGCGCCTGCAGAACCTGGGCCTGAGCGAGCCGGCCTGGGCCGCCAGCCCCGTGACGCTATGGGACGTGTTCGGCGAACAAGGCATGCCGGTCCGGGCCACCGTGTCCGACATGGGGCCCTTGCTGCTCTCCCGCATCCTGGAACTGAACGACACCCAGGAAGGAGTGCTGACCCTGGTGTTCAAGGTGGCGGACGACGAAGGGCAACTGCTGCTGGACCTGAAGGACCTGCGCGCCATGCTCCAGAACGTCGCGGACCGCGCGGCGGAACTGAAGACCCGCTACGGCAACGTGTCGTCGGCCAGCATCGGCGCCATTCAGCGGGGCCTGCTGGCCCTGGAATCGCAGGGGGCGGAGAAATTCTTCGGCGAGCCCATGCTGGACGTGGCCGACCTGATGCGCACGGACGCGCAGGGCCGGGGCATGGTCAACATCCTGGCCGCCGACAAGCTGATGCAGGCGCCGCGCCTGTATGCCATTTTCCTGCTCTGGCTGCTGGCGGATCTGTACGAGAAACTGCCCGAGGTGGGCGATATGGACCAGCCCAAGCTGGTGTTCTTCTTCGATGAAGCCCACCTGCTGTTCAACGACGCGCCCGCCGCGCTGCTGAACAAGATCGAGCAGGTGGTGCGCCTGGTCCGGTCCAAGGGCGTGGGCGTCTATTTCGTCACGCAGAATCCGCTGGACATTCCGGACACGGTGCTGGGGCAGCTCGGCAACCGGGTCCAGCACGCCCTGCGCGCCTTTACGCCGCGCGACCAGAAGGCCGTGAAGACGGCGGCCCAGACCATGCGGCCCAACCCGGGCCTGGACATCGAGGCGGCCATCACCGAACTGGGCGTGGGCGAGGCCCTGGTATCGCTGCTGGACGCCAAGGGCCGGCCCATGCCGACCGAGCGCGCCTATATCGTGCCGCCGGCAAGCCGGATCGGCCCCGCGACGGACGCCGAGCGGCAGTCGCTGCGCCAGGGCAGTTTGCTGGCCGCCAAATACGAAAAGTCCATCGACCGGGAGTCGGCCTACGAGGTGCTGGCCGGACGCGCGGCGAAGCCGGCGGGAACGGCGAAGGACGAACCCGGGCAAACCGCGGGCCAGCCGCCGGCCGCCGATGTCGGCGGGGGCCTGATGGGCGGCCTGAACGAGGTCCTGTTCGGATCCACCGGGCCGCGCGGCGGCAAGCGCGACGGCATCGTGCAGACCATGGCCAAGAGCACGCTGCGCTCCGTCGCGCGTGAATTGACCCGCGGCATATTGGGGTCGCTGCTGGGATCCAAGGGCCGCCGTTGAGCCCACACAAGAGGCTGTTGCCGCTTGAAACAGCTTCTTTGTAACTTCAAGCTTCAATAACCTGTCCGTTTGTCATTTTGGGGTGTCGCGCCGGGCCAATTTGTGCCTATGATTCCCGGCTGTGTATCCCCAGCAAAACCAGAGGAAACCGCGGTGTCAAAGAAACATAAGATTGCAGTAATTCCCGGGGACGGGATCGGCAAGGAGGTCGTCCCCGAGGGGTTGAAGGTGCTGGACGCGGTTGCGACGCGGTTCGGCATCGATTTCCAGTGGGACCACTTCGACTGGAGCTGCGACTATTACGCCAAGCACGGCAAGATGATGCCGGACGACTGGCACGCGCAGATCGGCCAGCACGAAGCCATTTTCTTCGGCTCGATCGGCTGGCCCGCCACGGTGCCCGACCACGAGGCGCTGTGGGGATCGCTGTTCAAGTTCCGCCGCGAATTCGATCAATACATCAACCTGCGCCCCGTGCGCCTGATGCCTGGCGTGCCGTCGCCGCTGAAGGACCGCAAGCCCGGCGAGATCGACTTCTTCATCGTGCGCGAGAACACCGAAGGCGAATACTCCAATAGCGGCGGCCGCCTGTTCGCGGGCACCGAGCGCGAGGTGGTCATCCAGGAGAGCGTGTTTACCCGCATCGGCGCCGACCGCGTCCTCAAATTCGCATTCGAATTGGCGCAAAAGCGCGGCAAGCACCTGACCGCGGCCACCAAGTCCAACGGTATTTCCATTTCGATGCCGTGGTGGGACGAGCGCGTGGCCGACATGGCGGGGAACTATCCCGACGTGCGCTGGGACAAATACCACATCGATATCCTGTGCGCGCATTTCGTGCAGCATCCCGATTGGTTCGACGTGGTGGTGGCTTCCAACCTGTTCGGCGACATCCTCTCCGATCTGGGGCCGGCCTGCACCGGGACGATCGGGATCGCGCCTTCCGCGAACCTGAACCCGGAACGCAAGTTCCCGTCTTTGTTCGAACCGGTGCATGGGTCCGCGCCGGATATCTATGGCAAGGGCATCGCCAATCCGATCGGACAGATCTGGAGCGGCGCTTTGATGCTCGATTTCCTGGGCTATCCCGATGCGTCGGCCGCCGTCGTGCAAGCTATCGAGACGGTATTGGCAGAAGGACCGCGCACGCGAGATATGCAGGGCAACGCCTCTACCGCCGATGTCGGCAGCGCGATTGCGTCGCTGATCTCGGCGGGCTAAGGCATTCGCGAATAAGGCCTATCAGGCTAGTAGATGGAAGATTCAGCTTTTTCCTCCCCCGGCGCCCAGGTGGGCGACGGGCGGGCCGATCGTTTTGTGCGCAAGCTGTTTCGCTTGTTGCGATCGCGCACGCAGAGGCACAACCAGCACCTGTGGCCCTTTGTCAGGATCTGGCGGGACCGGTCGGGCGCCATTTGCGGGTTCCGCGCGTTCGGCCGTTCGCTGCCGGTCACGCCCCTGGAACAGGGGTACGACCCCGGCGATCAGGAAGTGCATCTCATCCTGAGCGGCCCCTCGGTCGCTGAAATCCCCTACGATCGGCTCGACATCCGCGTGGCGATGGGCGTGAACGGCGCCATCGCGCTGGCGCGCAAGTTCGACCTGCCGTTCAAGTACTACTGCATCATCGACCAGAACTTCGTCCGCGACCGCATCGACCTGGTGCGGGAAATCGTGTCGCGCGACCTGACGCTGTACGTGTTGCCCGAAGTGCTGCGCTACATCATGCAGGGCATCCCGCAGGAATCGATCCGCTGCCGGATCTGCATCATCGAATTGATTTCCGAACGCGCCTACCAGCGCAGCGCCGCGCCGGCCGTCCTCAAGCGCATGGCGGCGGCGACGCCCGACGTGAAGCTGCTGGATGCCAAGCAGGGGCTGGGATACAGCTTCGACGTGGCGCTGGGCGTCTTCGACGCCGATACGGTGGCCTATGCCGCCTTGCAGGTGCTGGTGTCCGGCGGAGCCCGCCACGTATACGTGCACGGGTTGGACCTGACGCTGCAGAACGGTCTGCGTTTCTACGACGAGGGGCCTTCCCCCCAGGCCAGCAGGCTGGCGCGCAATTTCTCGCGGCTGATCGAGCCGTCTTTCCGGTTCGCGGCCGCGCAGTGGCGCACTCGCGGCGTGTCGGTATTCAGTCTGTCGCCCATCAGCGCGTTATCGGCCGACATCATCGAGCGCCTGGACTGGCAGGTACTGCTGAAGGAATGACGCGGCTGGGCGCCAGGCGCGCAACGCGCCCGGCGCCCGGACGGCGCGTCAGTGCGCGCCGGCGGCCGCTTCGGCGGCTCCGCCGCCGCCCACCTTGGCCGATCTCGGGCGGGCGAACCACACCAGGCCCGTCAGCGCCAGGAAGATGATGGCGGACGCGTAGAACACGTCCACCGCCGACATCGTGAAGGCCTGCCCGTTGATCATGGCGTCGACCGTGCTCAAGGCCTGCGGGTGCGTCATGCCCAGCCCGTTCTGCAGCGTGTTCAGCGTGTGGTCGAACGCCTGCTGGCCGGGCCTGGCCGCTTCGGTCAATTGCGCGTGGTGCATGGTCGCGCGGTTTTCCCAGAGCGTCGTCGCGATCGACGTGCCGAACGCGCCCGCCGTCAGGCGCAGGAAGTTCGACAGGCCGGAGGCGGCGGGGATGCGCCACGGCTCGATGCTGGCGAGCGTGATCGAGGTCAGCGGCACGAAGAAGGCGGCCATGGCCGCGCCCTGGATGATGGTCGGGATCATCAGCGTGCGCACGTCGGTCTGGGTGTTGAATCCCGACCGCATGAAGCACACCAGGGCGAAGATCATGAATGCCACCGTCACGATCTGCCGCGGGTCGCGCGTGGCCAGCATCTTGCCGACGATGGGCGTCAGCAGGATGGCCAGCAGCCCGACGGGCGCCGTCACGAGGCCGGCGTACGTGGCGGTATAGCCCATATTGCTTTGCAGCCACAGCGGCAGCAGCACGACGTTGCCGAAGAAAACGCCGTAGGCCACCGCGAGCGTCAGGGCGCCGACCGTGAAGTTGCGGATCTTGAACAGCCGCAGGTCCACCACGGGATGGGCGTCGGTCAGTTCCCAGATCAGGAAAAAGACGAAGGCCACGAAGGCGGTCGCCGCCAGCGCGATGATGGTGGGGCTGGCGAACCAGTCCAGTTCCTTGCCCTTGTCCAGCATGATCTGCAGCGCGCCCACCCAGACCACCAGCAGCGCCAGGCCGACCTTGTCGATCGGCAGCTTGCGCGTGACCGATTCCCGGTTGCCGTAGATGCGCCAACTGATCCAGGCGGCCAGCAGGCCCACCGGCACGTTGATATAGAAGATCCACGGCCAGGTGTAGTTGTCGGAGATCCAGCCCCCCAGCAGGGGGCCGGCGACGGGGGCGACCAGCGTGGTCATGGACCAGACCGCCAGCGCCATGCCCGCCTTCGACTTGGGGAAGCTGGCCAGCATCAGCGCCTGCGACAGCGGGATCATCGGGCCGGCGACGGCGCCTTGCAGCACGCGGAACGCGATCAGCGCCTCCAGCGAAGGCGAGAAGCCGCACAGCCACGACGCCAGCACGAACAGCAGCGTCGAAATCAGGAAGAGGCGCACCTGCCCGAAGCGCTGCGTCAGCCAGCCCGTGAGCGGCACCGTGATCGCGTTGGCGACGGCGAAGGAGGTAATGACCCAGGTGCCCTGGCTGGTGCTGACGCCCAGGTCGCCCGAAATGGTGGGGATGGACACGTTCGCGATCGAGGTGTCCAGCACGTTCATGAACACCGCCGTGGACAGCGCGATGGAACCGATGATGCGGGTCGCGCCTTCCAGCGGCGCATAGGTGCCCGGCGGCCGGGCGGCTTGGGGGGAGGCTCCCGCGTCCGCGGGCTGGGCGGCTGTGCTCATGATGCGAGGTTGGCTTCGATGATCTTGCCGATCATGGCGTCGACTTCGTCGTGGGCGGGTTCAAAGGCGCGCGTCGACCAGGCCGGCTCCTTGCGCTCGGCCTGCGTCAGCGGTTCGCCTTCCTGCTTGCCGACATCGACTTCCACGTCCATGGACAGGCCCACGCGCAGCGGATGCTTCTTCAGGTCTTCGGGATCCAGCGCGATACGCACTGGCACGCGCTGCACCACCTTGATCCAGTTGCCGGTGGCGTTCTGGGCGGGCAGCAGGGCGAAGGCGCTGCCCGTGCCGGCGTCCAGGCCGGCGATCGTGCCGTGATAGGTCACCGATCCGCCGTACAGGTCGGCCACCAGCTTGGCCGGCTGGCCGATGCGCATCTTGCGCAACTGGCCTTCCTTGAAGTTCGCCTCGACCCAGACCTGGTCCAGCGGCACGACCGTCATCAGGGCGGCGCCGGGGGCGACGCGCTGGCCGACCTGTACGCTGCGCCGGGCGATCACGCCGGATACCGGGGCGGGCAGCACGGTTCGCGATTGCGCGAGCCAGGCGTTGCGCAGGCCGGCCGCCGCCTGCTGCACGTCGGGATGGTCGGCCACGGTGGTGCCCTGGGTCAGCGCCTGGTTGGTCGCCAGCTTGGCGCGCGAGGCCGCCAGCGCGGCGCGGGCCTGCGCCAGGCCCGACTGGGCAGACTTCAGCGCGGCTTCGGCGTGCAGGATTTCTTCGCCGCTGACGCCGCCCGACTTGGCCAGTTGCTGGCGGCGGTTGACGTCGCTTTGCGCGCGCGTCAGCTCGGCCTGCGCGCGCAGGATGTCGGCATTGCGCAGGTCGACGTCGGCGGCCAGGGCGTCGTTCTGGACGTAGATGGTGCGCACCTGGCGCACCGTCTGCGCCAGCTTGGCCTGGGCCTGTTGCAGGGCCACGTCGGTATCGGCGGGGTCCAGGCGCACCAGCGGCTGGCCGGCGGCGACGGTTTCCGTGTCGTCGGCCTCGATGGCGACGACCGTGCCCGGCACCTGGGGCGTGATCTGCACCAGGTTGCCGTGCACATAGGCGTCGTCGGTGCTTTCGAAGTGGGCGCCGAACAAGGCCCACCAGATGCCGTACGCGATCGCGACGAGGACGAAGGCGCCGGTGGCCAGCAGCAGCAGGCGTTTACGGGCGGGGTTGGCGGCGGGGGGGGCAGCGTTCATGACGTCTGAATCCGGGGATCGTTCAATGGGTGGGGGTCGTGGCGGGCGCGGATCCGGCCGCGGGGACGTAGCCGCCGCCCAGCGCATTCGCCAGGTTGGCGTCCAACTGATAGGCGCGGATGCGCAGGTCGGTGTCCAGGCGGGCCTGGGTCAGCACGCCGGTCTGCGCGATGAGCACGGCGATGTAATTGCCCATGCCGGCCCTGTAGCGCTTGACGGCCAGGTCGTAGGCCGCATCGATCGCCTCGCGGGCCTGGCGCTGCTCGGCCTTTTCCTGGTCCAGCAGGCGCAGGCCGTCGAGGGCGTCGGCCACCTGGTGCACGGCGTCCAGCACGGTCTGGTTGTAGTCCGACACCGCGAGGTCGGCGTCGGCGCGGCGGCCCGCCAGATTGGCGTTCAGCTCGCCGCCATGGAAGATCGGCAGGGTGACGGCCGGACCGAAGCCGGCCATGCGGGCGTCGGCGCCCAGCAGGTTGCCGGTGCCCATGGCCTGGAAGCCGGCGAACGCCACCAGGTTCACGTTGGGGTAGAACTCGGCCTTGGCGCTGTCGATGGCATGCCGGGCGGCCTCGGCGCGCCATTTCGCGGCCGCCACGTCGGGACGATGGCCCAGCAGGTCCAGCGGCACGCTGGCGGGGATGCCGCCGGCCGGCGCGGTCAGCGCCACCGGCGTCAGGGACTGTCCGCGCTGCGGTCCGGCGCCGGCCAGCGCCGCGACCTGGTTGCGCAATTGCGCCAGGGTGGTCTCGGTCTGGGTCAGTTCCACCTTGCCGGCGGCCAGCGACGATTCCGCCTGCTTGACCTCCACCTGGGTGTCCAGCCCGGCCTTGTAGCGGCCCTGGGTCAGCGACAGCACCTCGGCGCGCTGGGCCAGCACGCGGTTCAGGACGTCGCGCTGCTCGAAGGCGTTCTGCAGGTTCAGGTAGGCGCGCACCGTGGCGCTGGCCAGCACGTTGCGCGCCGCCTGCGCGTCGGCCGCGGCGGCCTGTTGCTGCGACACGGCCGACTGCAGGCGCAAGCGGTTCTTGCCCCAGAAATCCAGCTCGTAGCTGAAGTCCAGCGCCAGCCGGTTGTCGCTGACGACCGAACCGCCCAGCGGGGCGGGGTAGATGTAGTCCTTGGACAGGTGCTCGCGGGTCAGCGCATAGTTGGCGTCCACGCGCGGCAGCAGCGGCGCGCGGGCCGTGCTGACGGCGGCGTTGGCCCGGGCCAGGCGGGCCTGGGCCGCGCTCATCGAGGGGTTGTTCGCCAGGGCTTCATCCAGCAGCGCGTTGAGCTGCGGATCGCCGTAGCGCTGCCACCATTGCGTGGCGGGCCAGGCGGCGTCCTGGCCGGTCAAGCCCAGCTTGGCCGCATCCAGCGCCGCCACGGGTTCGGGCCCGGGTTCCATCAGTGCGCAACCGCTCAGGGCCAGCACCAATACGGTAGAAAGAAGGCGTTTCATCCTGACTGTTTGCTGAAAGTAATTGATTAATCTGTATTTGCCTAGGCAATTATTATGCCAAACAAAACCCCCATGGGAGGGGGAAGTGCGCGCTGGCAGCGTGCTTCAGGCGGAGCCGTTGGCGAGCATGCGCCGCAGGAAGTGCATGAGCTGGGAGACTTCGTCGGTCGAGAATCCGCGCAGGTGATGGTTGAGCGAGCGGGCGATGTTGGCCGGGATCTCGCGCGCCTTGGCCTCGCCCAGTTCGGTGAGTTCGATCTTGACCACGCGGCGGTCTTCCTGGCTGCGGCTGCGGCGCAGCAGGCCCTTGGCTTCCAGGCGGTCCAGCGCGCGGGTCATGGCGCCCGTGTCCATGCCGTTGAGCCGCGCCAGTTCCGCGGGCGTATCGGCGCGGCCCAGGAAGACCATGGCGATGGGGCGCCATTGCATGGCGGTGAGGTCCAGCGGGGCCATTTCCTGGTCCAGCATCCGGTTCAGGGAGTTGTAGACCTGCTTGATGAGGAAACCGGCGTTGTCCTCCATCATGCAGCGGGCGTCGCTGCGGTAGTGGACGGGGTTGTCGGGCGTGGAGGGGGGAGGCGCGGCATTCATGCGCCGAATTTTACTGCCTAGTCAGTTATTGTCAAGGCTGTATCTTCGTCGGCGCTTGGGCGGGCGGCGCGGCCGGCGCCTGCTTGCGCAGGCCCGACCAGACGATGGCCGCCACGATCAGGGCGGCGCCCGCCATCATGCGCGGGGTGGGCTGCTGGCTGAACAGCGCCCAGGCGAAGGCGATGGCGTAGACCGGTTCCAGGGCGATGACCAGCCCGGCGCTGCGGGCGTTGAGCCGGGTCAGGCTGGACACGAACAGGTAGTGGGACAGGCCCGTGCAGAAGATGCCCAGCAGCGCCAGCCAGAACAGGTCCAGGGCGGGCAGGGCCGGCAACTGGCCGGCGGCGAAGGGCAGCATCACCAGCGCGACGACCAGGTTCTGCCAGCACGCGACCTGCATCGGGTCCATGCCGGAGGCCGAGCGGCGGTTGCTCAATGCCAGCAGCGCGAAGCTCAGGCCCGACAGCAGGCCCCAGGCGAGGCCGATCGTGCCCTGGTCGGCCAGGTCGAACGAGGGGGTGACCAGCACCAGCCCGGCGGTCACCAGGCCCAGCAGCAGCCATTCCGCCGGGCGGATGCGCTCGCGGAAGATCAGGCCTTCGAACAGCGTGATGAAGGCCGGGAAGCTGGCGAAGCCCAGCGTCGCGATGGCGATGCCGCCGACCTTGACCGAAATGAAGAAGGTGACCCAGTGCCCCGCCAGCAGGGCGCCGGCCACGACCAGCACGAACAGTTGCGCGGGCGTGAGGGCGCCCAGCAGCGGCTTGCGGCGCATGCGGGCGAAGAGCCCCAGCGAAACCACCGCGAAGGCGGCCCGCCCCAGGGTGATCACGGCGGCGCTGGCCTGTATCAGTTCGCCGAATACGCCGGTCAGGCCGAAAAGCACGGCGGCAATGTGGATGTAGGTAAGGGCGCGGTGTCGAGTCATGCGGGGGGAGCCAAAAAGTGCAATTATTTGTGCACTGAACATAAAATCATCGCATGAATCGCCTTGCCGAGTTTTTGCCGCTACTCCGTCCTTCCAGCCGCGCGGCCGGAATCCTCATGGCGACCCTGGGCGCGGTCCTGTTTTCGGCCAAGGCCATCGTGGTCAAGTTCACCTACCGTTACGGTATCGACGCGGTCACCCTCATCGCCTTCCGCATGCTGTTCGCCATGCCGTTTTTCGCGGCCGTGGCCTGGCACCAGTCGCGCCGCGCCGCGCGCGGCGAGATCGTCGTCCTGACGCGCAAGGAACGCCTGCAGGTGTGCGTGCTGGGGCTGCTGGGCTATTACCTGTCCAGCTTCCTGGATTTCCTGGGGCTGCGCTACGTCACCGCCAGCCTGGAACGGCTGATCCTGTTCCTGTCGCCGTCGCTCGTCGTGCTGCTGTCGGCGTTCTGGTTCAAGCGGCCGGTCGAGCGCCGCCAATGGATGGCCATGGTGCTGTCCTACGCCGGCGTGGTGCTGGTGTTCGCCCATGATCTCTCCTTCGGCGGAGGCGAGGTGCTGTTAGGGTCTTTATTCGTTTTCGGGTCGGCCGCAAGCTATTCTGTGTACCTGATTTGTTCAGGGGAACTGATCAAGCGGGTCGGCGCGACGCGCCTGGTGGCCTATGCCATGCTGGTGTCCTGCGTGGCCTGCATCGTCCAGTTCTTTGCCGTGCATCCGCCGGCTATGCTCGTCCAGCCCGCGGGGGTCTATGGATATTCCGTGATCCACGCCACCCTGAACACCGTGGTGCCGGTGTTCATGCTGATGTGGGCGGTGGCGCTGATCGGCGCGCCCACCGCGTCGCTGCTGGGCATGCTGGGGCCGGTGTCGGTGCTGTTCCTGGCGTCATGGTTCCTGCACGAGCCCATCACGGTGTGGCAGATGGCGGGGACCGCGCTGGTGCTGGCTGGCGTGTTCGCGTTGATGGGGGGCGGGGCCGGCAAGACGGCGTCCGCCAGGCAGCGCGAGGCGCGGCCGTCTCGTTGAATCCGGTTTTCCCGCTTAGTTCGCATTATTTCCAATGAAAGGAGGCCAGCATGGCCAGCAATCTCGTCAAGGCAATTCGTATCGAGCAGCACGGTGGTCCCGAAGTCCTGAAGCTGGTCGAGGTGGAAGTGCCTCCGCCCGCCGCCAATGAAGTCACGATCCAGCAGCATGCCGCCGGGCTGAATTTCATCGATATCTATTTCCGCACGGGCTTGTATCCCCATCCGCTGCCCCATGGCCTGGGCTTCGAGGGCGCGGGCGTCGTGACCGCCGTGGGCGCCGACGTCAAGCACCTGAAGACGGGCGACCGCGTCGCCTACGGCCAGAGCCCCATCGGCGCCTACGCGCAGGCGCGCAACGTGCCCGCCGCGCAGGTCGTCAAGGTGCCCAAGGGCATCGGCTTCGACGAGGCCGCCGCGCTGATGCTCAAGGGCCTGACGGTGCAGTACCTGTTCCGCCAGACCTACCGCCTGCAGGGCGGCGAAACCATCCTGTTCCACGCCGCCGCGGGCGGGGTCGGGCTGATCGCCTGCCAATGGGCCAAGGCGCTGGGCGTGAAGCTGATCGGCACGGTCTCCAGCCCCGAGAAGGCCGAGCTGGCCCGCGCCAACGGCGCCTGGGAAACCATCGACTATTCGCGCGAAAACGTGGCCGAGCGCGTGCTGGCGCTGACCGGCGGCAAGAAGGTGCCGGTGGTGTACGACGGCGTGGGCAAGGACACCTGGGAAACCTCGCTGGACTGCATCGAGCCGCGCGGCCTGATGGTGAGCTTCGGCAACGCGTCCGGCCCGGTGGCGGGCGTCAACCTGGCGACGCTGAACCAGAAGGGCAGCCTGTACGTGACGCGCCCGTCGCTGGGCATCCACGTGAACACGCTGGAAAAGTTGCAGGCCGCGTCCGAGGAACTGTTCGACCTGGTCCTGAAGAAGAAGATCAAGGTCCGCATCGACCAGCGCTATCCCCTGGCGCAGGCCGGCGAGGCGCAGACCGCCCTGGCCTCGCGCAAGACCACCGGCGCCACGGTGCTGATGCTGGACTGACCGGCGCCTGGCGCCGCGCGGCCCTGGACAGGGCCGCGCCAGACCCGGCACGACGCGGCGGCGTCGTGCCGGGTTTGTTTTTGGAGACGGCGGCGGGGGCGCCGTGCGCAGAATGACAAATCGCCATGCACGGCCCGACAAGCCAGCCGCCGACGCCGTTGCTATTCTGGCTCCGACCTTTTCGTTGGAGTTCCGAATGCCTGCTGCAAGCGCTTCCTCCGCCGACCGCCCGGAACTGGGCGCCATCCGCGAGTCCATGCTCATCGACGGCAAGCCGGTGCGCGAAGGGCAGGGCGAGCCCATCGCCGTGCATGACCCCGCCACCGGCCAGGTCATCGCCCACCAGCCCGATGCCGGCCCCGTCCAGATCGACCTGGCCGTGCAGGCCGCAAGGCGCGCGTTCGATGCCGGCCCCTGGCGCGACATGCTGCCCGCGGGGCGCGAGCGCCTGCTGCTGAAGCTGGCGGACCTGGTCGAGCAGCACGGCAATGAACTGGCCCGGCTGGAAACGCTGAACAACGGCAAACTGCTGGGCGTGGCCCAGGGGCTGGAAGTCGGGTCCGGCGCGCAGTGGCTGCGCTATATGGCGGGCTGGGCCACCAAGATCACCGGCGACACGCTGTCCCTGTCCATTCCATTTCCGCCCGGCGTCCGGTACAGCGCCCAGACCCTGCCGCAGGCCGTGGGCGTGGTCGCGGCGATCATTCCCTGGAATTTCTCGCTGCTGATGGCGATCTGGAAGATCGCGCCCGCCCTGGCGGCCGGCTGCACCGTGGTGCTCAAGCCCGCCGAGGAAACCCCGCTGACCGCGCTGCGCCTGGGCGAACTGGTGCTGGAGGCGGGTTTTCCGCCCGGCGTGGTCAACGTCGTGACGGGCAGGGGCGAGACCGCCGGCGCGGCGCTGGTGGCGCACCCCGGCATCGACAAGATCGCGTTCACCGGTTCCACCGAGGTGGGCAAGCTGATCGGCCGCGCGGCGATGGACGGCATGAAGCGGGTGTCGCTGGAACTGGGCGGCAAGTCGCCGGTGATCGTGCTGGACGACTGCGACGTCGACCGCGCCGTGCAGGGCGCCGCGGCCGCCATTTTCTTCAACCAGGGCCAGGTGTGCACCGCCGGCTCGCGCCTGTACGTGCAGAAAGGCCTTTACGCCAAGGTCGTCCAGGGGCTGGCCGACCTGGCCGCGGGCATGAAGCTGGGCTCGGGATTCGACCCGGCCACGCAGATCGGCCCGCTGGTATCCGCGCGCCACCGGCAGCGCGTCATGGACTACATCGGCATCGGCCGCGCCGAGGGCGGGCGCGTCCTGGCGGGCGGCGGCGCCGGCGACGGAGCGGGCTATTTCGTGCAGCCCACCGTGTTCGCCGGCCTGCGGCCGGACGCCCGGATCGTGCGCGAGGAGATCTTCGGACCGGTCGTCGTGGCGCAGCCCTTCGACAGCCTGGACGACGCCGTGCGGCTGGCCAACGACAGCGCCTTCGGCCTGGGCGCGAGCCTCTGGAGCAACGACCTGGCGCGGGTCCAAAGCCTGATCCCGCGCATCGCCGCCGGAACGATCTGGGTGAACACGCACAACATGCTGGATCCCAACATGCCTTTCGGCGGATTCAAGCAGTCCGGCATCGGCCGCGAGCACGGCCGCGCCGTGCTGGACCTGTACCTGGAGAAGAAGTCGGTTTGCATCGCTTACTAGAACGACGGTAGCGCGGCCCAAGCCGGGAGATACCGGCGGCCGCCCCGTCATGAAACCAAGGGGAAGTGCATGGCAGGCAAGACGGTTTGCCGGACCTGGAGACGCGCGGCGCTGCTGTTGGCGTGCGTGGCGGCGTCGCAGGCGGCATGGGCGGGAGATCCCAGCGCGCGCGATTGGATACCCGCGCCGGTGGGCACCAATCTCATCGCCGGGTATATGGCCGGGCTGCGCTCGTCGGGGCTGTACGCCGAAGGCGGGCGGGTGGACGGCGCTTCGGTCGACGTGAACGCGCTGGTGTATCGCCAGATGCACTACCGCGATTTCTACGGCAAGACGGTGCAGCTCGAATTCATCGTGCCGATGTACCGGACCTCGCTGGACCTGCCCGGCGTGCCGGGCGATCACCAGACGGGCATCGGCGACGTGACCCTCGGGTCGGCGGTCTGGCTGTACAACAACGAGCAGACCAGGACCTGGTTCGCCTGGGAGCCGTTCATCGTGGCGCCGGTGGGGCGCTACGACGGTTCGCGCCCCGACGTGTCGCCGGGCAAGAACCGATGGTCCACCATCCAGGATTTTTCCTTCGTGAAGGGGATCGGCGAATCCACCTACCTGGAAGCCATCGCGGAAGTGGAAATCTATGGCCGCAACACCGATTGGTATGGGCAGACGCTGAAGAAGGATCCCTCGTTCCGCTTCTTCGCCCTGGCCTCGACCAACCTGACGCCCGATACCTACACCGGGGTGCGCTACCGCTATGAAACGGGCGGGCGGGAAACGTCCTCGGGCGAGACCGTCGCCACGCGGGCGCGCAACCACCAGTTGGCCGTCGAACTGACGCACCAGATCAACGACGCCAACCAGATTCAGATGCAGTACATCCACGACCTGAAGGTCGAGAACGGGCCGCGGATGCGTGGCGTGCAGTTGCGCTACGTCTACGCATTCTAGGAAATCGGATCATGAGACCAGGAGAATATCGATGAATGCGCTTCGTGCCAGATCACGCGCATCGCGGGCCGGGCGATGGGCGCTGTGCGCCGCCCTGGCGGCCTCGGCCGGGTTCGCCCGGGCGGACCTGCCCGTGGAGGAGCTCAAGGGCGGCGCCCGCCTGCCGCCGGCCACGCCGCACCGGCTGTACGTGATGGACGCCGTCTTCAACCACCTGGTGGACAGCCGGGTGAATGTCTACGACGGCGACACCATGAAATTCCTGGGGCTGGTGCCCACGTCGTTCAACGGCCACATGACCGTGTCCGCGGACGGCAAGGACATCTACGTGATGACGACCTACTACGAACGGCTCAACCGCGGCAAGCGCACCGACCTGGTCGAAGCCTGGGACGCCGAGACGCTGACGCCCAAGTTCGAGGTGCCCATTCCGCAGAAGCGCGCGCAGGCGCTGAACTACCGCAACTATCTGCGGCAGAGCACCGACGGCGGGCTGCTGTTCGTGCAGAACGCGACGCCCGCTTCGTCGGTCACGGTGGTGGACCTGAAGACGCGCCAGTTCACGGACGAGATCACCGCCGCCGCGGGATGCTGGAGCATCATCGTCCTGCCGTCGCGTCCGCGCAGCTTCGCCAGCATCTGCGGCGACGGCGCGCTGCTGACCGTCGACCTGGACGCGGCCGGCAAGCCGGCGGGCCAGCAGCGCAGCCAGCCCATGTTCGATCCGGAGAAGGACCCGGTCTTCACGCACACCGAGAACCTGGGCAACACCTTCTACTTCGTTTCCTATAACGGCAACGTCTACAGCGCGGACTTCAGCGGCCCGGAGGCCGCCTTCGGCCAGCCCTGGTCCCTGCTGGATCCGTCGGGCAAGGACCGGGGCTGGCGGCCGGGCGGCTACAACCTGCTGGCCGTGAACCAGGCAAGCAAGCGGCTCTATGTCGGCATGCATCCGGATGGCGCGGAAGGCACGCACAAGACGCCCGCCGCCGAGATCTGGGTCTATGACCTGGGCACCCGCAAGCGGGTGGCGCGGGTGCCGGGCCGGAACGCGCTGTCGATGTCGGTATCGCAGGACGACGCTCCACGCCTCTACACCCTGGACGGCGGCAACGTGAACATCTATGACGCCGCGCCGGCCGCCCCGGTCCTCAAGGGCACGATCGAGGCCGCGGGCGAGACCGCGCTACAGGTCGAGCCGCAACCGCGAGGCGCGCGATGAACGATCCCGTCCTGCTCTATGCCGCGAGCGCGGCGCTGGCCTGCGTGCTGCTCCTGGGCGCGCTGGAAAAGCTGAAGGACGTGGCGGGCTTCGCCGCGGCCGTATCGGGCTACCGGATCCTGCCGGCGGGCTGGACCTACCCGTTCGCGTGGGCCTACGCGCTGGCCGAGGCGCTGGCCGGCGCGTTGCTGCTGGTGCCGTCGCGCCAGGCGGCGGGCGCGGAACTGGCGCTGCTGGTGCTGGCGGCGGCCACCCTGGCGCTGGCCTTCAACCTGCTGCGCGGCCATCGCGACATCGATTGCGGTTGCGGCGGACCGGCATCCGCCGGACCGGGCCGGCGGGGCGGCGGGCTGTCGTGGTGGCTGGTCCTGCGCAACGCGGTCCTGGCGCTGTGGACGGCGCCCGCGCTTCTGGCCGCGGCGGAGGGCTCCCGCGGGCTGCAATGGGCGGATGCCGCCGCCGTCTTCGGGTTGGCGATGTCCGCGGTGGGCCTGTATTTCACCGTCAATCACCTCTTGGCCTCGCACCTCAAGCTGCGGAATCTTTGAAGGAGTTTCACATGGATGCCTTGATCATTTCCAACTTCCTGCTCTGGGGCGTGGTGCTTTGCCTGGTGCTGGTCATCCTGGCCCTGTCGCGGCAGATCGGCGTGCTGTACGAACGCGTGGCGCCGATGGGCGCGCTGACGATGGACAAGGGCCCCGCCGTCGGCGAGGCCGCGCCGCGCTTCGAAATCGCCGACCTGCTGGGCCGCCGCATCGCCGTCGGCGAACGCGGGCAGCACAGCCAGTTGCTGTTCTTTCTTTCCCCGACCTGCCCGGTGTGCAAGAAGCTGCTGCCCATCCTGAAGTCGGTGGCCGCGACCGAAAGCGCGTGGCTGCGCATCGTGCTGGCCAGCGACGGCGAGATGCCCGAGCACCTGGCGTTCTACAAGCAGGCCGGGCTGGAGCGCTTTCCGTACTTGCTGTCGGCCGAACTGGGCATGAAGTTCCAGATCAGCAAGCTGCCCTACGCGGTGCTGATCGACGAGACGGGAACGCTGCGCGCGAAGGGCCTGATCAATTCCCGCGAACAACTGGAAAGCCTGTTCACGGCGAAGGAACTGGGCGTGGCGTCGGTGCAGGAATTCCTGGCCGCCGGCACGCTGGAAGAAACCCGGATTTCGCGCAAGGAGAGCGGCAATGCACTGGCTGGATAAACTTGGAGAGCGCGCCACGCGCTCGGTCGCGCACGCCACGTCCCGGCGCAGCGTGCTCAACCGCATTGGCAAGGCGCTGGTGGGAACGGCCTTCCTGATGCCGGTGCTGCCGGTGGCGCGTTCCGCGCCCGCGGACGCCAAGAAGCCGCAAATGGACGACACCGCATGCGACTACTGGCGTTACTGCGCGGTGGACGGCTTTCTTTGTTCATGCTGCGGCGGCAGCATGACGTCCTGCCCGCCGGGCACCTCGCCGTCGGCGGTGTCGTGGGTGGGGACCTGCCACAATCCGCTGGACGGCAAGGACTACCTCATCAGCTACAACGATTGCTGCGGCAAGGCGGCCTGCGGCAAGTGCATGTGCGCGTCCGCCGAGCGCGAACGTCCCGGCTACCAGATGTTCCTGCACAACGACGTGAACTGGTGCATGTCCAACGAGTCTTCCATTTTCCATTGCACCACCTCCGTGATCGTGGGCATGGCCAAGGCGAAACCGAAGCCATGATGCGGGGGAAGCGGCGGCCGGGGAGGGGATGGCGGTGGCGTTGCGCCGCCGCCGTCCTGCTCTGTGCGTCGCGGGCCGCCGCGGCCGAAGGGGCCGCCGGCCAACCCGGGGCGGACGCCGTGCGCCTGGCCGTCCGCGCCGATTACGTGTTGCAGTGCGCGGGCTGCCATCGTGTGGACGGCCGCGGCAGCAGCCGCCACGGCATCCCGGATTTCCGCAATTCCGTGGGCGCGTTCGTACGCCTGCCGGCGGGCCGCGAGTACCTGATCCGCGTCCCGGGCGCCGCGCAATCGCAACTGAGCGACGCGGAACTCGCGGCCGTGCTGAACTGGGTGCTGGAGGAATTCAGTCCGGCCCAGTTGCCCGCGGATTTCCGCCCCTATGACGAACAGGAGGTCGCGGCCGCCCGGCGGCGCCGCTATGAAGACGTGGTGCCGGTGCGCCACGGGCTGGCGAAGGCGCTGTCGGCGCAGGGGTTCGGTCTGGCCGATTACTCCTATGGCAGTGACAGAAAACCCTAGCGGGGCCGCAGCTTAGGGGTAGTCACCGATACTCCCCCCCGCCGCCCGGTGCTAGAAAGAGGCAGCATTCCGGAGTCGCCATGTCCCAATCCCTTTTGCGCAGCGCGCCCAGGCATTTCCTGGATTGCGCCAGTTGGCAGGAAAGTGTCAGCGATACCTTCGTTCCCCTGGAAGTGTCCGCCGTGTTTCCCGCGCGTTTCCGCAACAGCGTGGCGGTGGACTCCCTGGGCTGGATGCAGGTCAGCGAATTGCGCAGCAGCGCGCAGCGCGTGCGCCGCAGCAAGCTGCTGGCCGACCGGTCCGTGGCGGCCGGCTACAAGGTGACGCTGCAACTGTCCGGCCGCAGCGAAATCCGCCAGGCCAGGCGTAGCGCCTTGCTGATGCCCGGCGAATGGGGCATTTACGACACCACCCGCCCGTACGAAGTCGATGTGGACGAGGGCGCGCATTTTCTGGTGATGCAGGTGCCCGGCAAGCATTTCGATGCCTGGCAGCCTTTCATGCAGAACGCCGTGGCCCGCCGCTTCAGCGCACTCCAGGGTTGCGGGCGCATGGCCATGGACCTGCTGCGGGTGGCGTTGACCGAACACGCCCACTTGTCCGAAAGCGCGTCGCGCGACGCCGCCAACGCGGTATTGCAGATGATGGGGCTGGACATCAGCGAACGGGCCGGCGCGCTGGCCGAGCAGGACCAGGCCGACCTGCGGCAGGCGCAATTGCGCCGCGTGCAGCAGCACCTGCTGGAAAACCTGCACGATCCGGCGCTGTCGCCCGCCAGCGCGGCCGCGGCCTTCCGGGTGTCGCGGCGGTATCTGTACAACCTCTTCGCCCAAGCCGCCACCACGCCCGCGGACTTCATCCTCAGCGCCCGGCTGGAGCGCTGCCGGGACATGCTTTGCGACGCGGCGCAGTCAGCCCGGCCGATCGGCGACATCGCCTATCGTTTCGGCTTTTCGGACGCCGCGCGTTTCAGCCACGCGTTCCGCAAGCGTTTCGGCGTGTCGCCGTCCGAATACCGGCGCCAAGGGCGCTAGATCAAGGCGCTTTCCGGAGCGGGCCGCCTTGGCCGATCAGAGCTGTTCCTCGTTGATCAGGTCTTCCTTGCCGTAGAACTTCACGCCGATGTAGATGCGTTCGCGGCCTTGCGAACGGCGGTGACGGTTGGTGTCGCGCAGCGAATAGACGCAGCCGCAGTATTCCTGCTGGTAGAAGTTCTCGCGCTTGCTGATTTCGATCATGCGGGCCGAGCCGCCGCCCTTGCGCCAGTTGTAGGTCCAGTAGACCAGTTCGTCGTAGCGCGCCGCGGCGCGTTCGCCGCAGCCGTTGATCTGGTTCATGTCCTTCCAGCGCGAGATGCCCAGGGAACTCGTGATGGTGTCGAAGCCGTGTTCGTGCGCATAGAGCGCCGTGCGCTCGAAACGCATGTCGAAGCAGACCGTGCAGCGCTCGCCGCGTTCGGGCGAGTCTTCCAGGCCCTTGACGCGGTCGAACCAGTTGTCCATGTCGTAGTCGGCGTCGATGAATTCGATGCCGTGCTGTTCGGCGAAGCGGATGTTCTCCTGCTTGCGGATCTCGTACTCTTTGACCGGATGGATGTTCGGGTTGTAGAAGTAGATCGAGTAATCGATGCCCGAGGCCGTCATGGCTTCCATGACTTCGCCGGAACAGGGCGCGCAGCACGAATGCAGCAGCACCTTGCGGCGGCCGGCGGGCAGGTCGAGTTTGGGGCGCACGAGATCGGACATGGCTTGCAGGCAGGAAAAAGCGGAAAACTCCTTATTTTACGACGAGTTGCCGCAAGCGCGGCGGGGGCCGCGCCCCGCCCGGCAAGGGCTCACCCCAGCACCGCCGCCCACAGCTCGCGCACGGCGGTGCGCTCTTCCTGCAATTGTTCGGGCGGCACGCGCGCCTTTTCCACGCCCTGCAGGCGCAATTGATGCTGGGCGCGGCGCAGCGTGCGGTAGGCGTCGCCGGCGCGGGCGGCAAGCGCCGGCGCAATCAGGCCGGCCTCGCCCGCCAGGCGCAGCAGCGCGATGTTGCCCAGGTTGCGCACCAGTTGCGGATGCGTGCCCGAATGGCACAGCACCAGGTATTGGGTGACGAATTCCACGTCGACCATGCCGCCCCGGTCATGCTTCAGGTCGAACATCTGGCTGGTGTTGGGGTGGCCCGCGTTGATTTTCTCGCGCATCGCCAGCACCTCGTCGCGCAACGCGGCGGCGTCGCGGGGCAGCACCAGGATGTCCTCGCGGATCCGTTCGAACCGGGCGCCGATGCCGGCGTCCCCGGCGGCATGGCGCGCGCGGGTCAGCGCCTGGTGTTCCCAGGCCCACGCATGCTTGTGCTGGTATTGCTCGAAGGCTTCCACGGATACCGCCAGCAGGCCGGCGTCGCCGTCCGGCCGCAGACGCAGGTCCACCTCGTACAGGCGGCCCGAGGAGGTCATGGTCGAGAGCCAGGACGTCATGCGCCGGCCGAGCTTGGCATAGACCTCGGCGGCATCCTCGCGCGGATCGTCGAACAGGAACACCAGGTCCAGGTCCGAGGCGTAGCCGAGCTCCTTGCCGCCGAGCTTGCCGTAGGCGATCACGGCGAACCGGGGGACGGCGCCTTCCATCCGGTTCACCAGCGGCCAGGCGCGGCGGATGGTCTCGGCCAGCAGCAGGTCGGCCAGCGCGGACAACTGGTCGCCCAGCTTTTCCACGGTGAGTTCGCCTTCCAGGTCCTGCGCCAGCAATTGGAAGCTGGCCTGGCGCTGCACGTCGCGCATCAGGTTCATCTGCCGCTCGACGTCGGGGCTGCCGTCGGGCAGCCGGCATGCGTCCAGGTCCGCGCTCAACTGGCGCGCGATCTGGGCGAAGTCCAGCGGCTCGAACAGGGTGCGCCAGTCGATCAGGCTGTCCAGCAGCAGGGGATGCTGCGTCAGGTACTGGGCGGCCCACGGGCTGGCCGCCACCATGCGGGCGACCCGCGCCAGGGTGTCGGGGTATTCGGCCAGCAGCGCCAGGTAGGCGCTGCGCTGCGCGATTTTCTCGATCAGGTCGAACAGGCGCACGGTGGCTTCCAGCGGCGCCGGCGTCCGCAAGGCGGCGCGCAGGGCGGCGGGCAGCAGGGCGTCCATGCGCTTGCGGCTGCTGTCGGGCAGGCTGCGCACGCGATGGCTGTTCAGCAGGGTTTCGGTGCGGCGCAGCAGGTCCTGCGCGGCGTCGCCGAATGCCTGGCGGATCTGTTCGGACAGTTCGCAGTTGTCGTCCAGGTCGTCGTGGCAGGGCGTCGCTTCGGCGGAGCCCGGCGCGGGCGGCTGTTCCTCGGTTTCGCCCATGCCCATGATGCGGAACACGTTGCGGAAGGTCTGCGAGACGAACTCGCGGTGCGCGGCCAGCGTGCGTTCGAAGTCCTCGTGGCTCATGCCCAGCGCGGCGGCGAGGCTGGCGCGCTGCGCGGGATCGCCCGGCAGCAGATGGGTTTGCGCGTCTTCGCGGTATTGCAGGGCGTGTTCGGTGCGCCGCAGGTAGCGGTAGGCTTCCTCCAGGCGCCGGGCGTCTTCCTCGGGCACCAGGCCCGCGGCGCATTCGGCATGGAGCGCCTCCAGCAGGCCGCGCTTCTGCAGGGCCGGCATGCGGCCGCCGCGGATCAACTGGGCAAGCTGCACCACGAATTCGATCTCGCGGATGCCGCCGTCGCCCAGCTTGATGTTGTTCGCGCTGTCGATGCCGCTGCGCGCATGGGCGCGCCGCTGCCAGTCCTGGCGGATGCGTTCCCGCAGGGCGCGCAGGGCGGCCAGGGCATCGAAGTCGAAATACTTGCGGTAGACGAAGGGCACGCGCAGGCTTTCCAGTTGCCGCGCCTGGGCGGCGCTGTCGCTGCCTTCGAACGCCCGCGCCGGCATCAGCCGCGCCTTGAGCCAGGCGTAGCGTTCCCACTCGCGGCCCTGGCCGATCAGATAGTGCTCGAGCGCGTCCAGGCTCCAGGCCAGGGGCCCGGAATCGCCATCGGGGCGCAGGCGCAGGTCGGTCCGGAAGACCTGCCCGTTGGCGTCCACTTCCGACAGCACGGGCATCATGCGCCGCGTCAGGCGGCCGTAGAACTCGTGGTGGCTGATGCGGCGCGGGCCGTCGGTTTCGCCCTCTTCGCCGTACAGCATGATCAGGTCGATATCGGAGGACACGTTCAGTTCGCAGCCGCCGAGCTTGCCCATGCCGACGATCAGCATTTCCTGCGGCTTGCCGGTGGCGGGATCCCGGGGCACGCCATGGACGGCCGCCAGGTCGGCCGCCACGCTTCGGTAGGCCGCGGCCACCGCGGTATCGGCCAACGCGGTCATGGCGCCCACGACCTCTTCGAGCGGGGCCTGGCCCGCCAGGTCGCGCACGATGAGCACGTTGAAGACGCGTTCGCGCAATTTGCGCAGCACCATGCGGCAGGCGTCGACCGGCAGCACGTCGGGCGCGTCCGGTCCCGCCAGCTCGGATTGCCATTCGGCGATACGGGCGGGAGTGACCGGCTGAAGCACGGCCTGCGCCAGCCAGGCGGCCAGATCCGGATGGGCATCCAGTCGGCGGCGCAGATGGCCGGACCAGGCGAGGGCGGGGGCAAGCGGAGTGGGTGTAGGCATGGCGAAAGGGGCGGCGGAATGGGCGCGTTTCAGGTATAAGTGGGGACGATACCGCAAGACAATTCTCCTGCCCACCGATCCGTGTCTGTTTCAAAAAAGACCCCTACGCCGAGCCCGCGATCCGGGCCCGCCGCCCCCCAAGGGGGGCGTTCGTCCTGGGGTGGCCCGACCGCGAGAAAAGCCCTCCGTTGCCTGTTCTGGGCGGCTCTGGTTATTTACGGCATCGCGGCCGCTGGGGTGCTGGGCGTGCGCTATTGGGTCCTTCCCAGGATAGACCAGTGGCGTCCCCAGATCGAGGCCTACGCCAGCCGGGCGCTGGGCTCCCGGGTCGCCATCGGCGCCATCGACGCGAATTGGCAGGGCCTGAATCCCAGGCTCGATCTTGCGTCCGTCCAAGTCTACGACGACGAGGTGGCTCCCGTGCTGACCCTGCCGTCCGTCTCCGCAGTGCTGGGCTGGCGCAGCATCCTGGCGTTGTCGCCCACGCTGGTGAGGCTACAGGTCGAACGGCCCGAGATCACGCTGCGGCGCGATGCCTCCAACCATCTGTGGGTGGCCGGCCAGGACATCGACCTGAATGCCGATAGCCATGGGTCGGACCTGGACCATCCCGCCTTGCGCTGGCTGGCCGCGCAACGGGAGCTGCGGGTCAGCGGCGCCACAGTCCGCTGGCAGGACGAACGGCGCCAGGCGCCCGAACTGACGCTTTCCGGGGTGGACTTCCTGGCGCGCAACGGCAGCCTGTCGCATCGCTTCGTCCTCCGGGCCGCGGCCGGCGATGCGCTGGCGCGCAACCTCGAATTGCGCGGGGAATTCAACCGCGCCCTGTTCGCGGTGAACGCGGCGAATCCCGGCAACTGGAGCGGGCAGCTCTATGCCCAAGTGGACGATGCGGAACCGCTGGCCTGGGCGCCGTGGTTCGAACTTCCCAAGGCGGCGGGCCGCATCAGCGCGCGCGCCTGGCTGCAACTGGAACGCGGCAAATTCACGGAGTTGACCGCGGACGCCGCGGTGCGCGGCGCGCGCTGGGCGGCGGGGGCGGAAGGCCCCGCCGTGAAGGCCGGCTACGTCCAGGCGCGCATCCAGGGCCTGCCCGGCGATTTCGTCCAGCTTGAAAACGTGCCGCTGGCGCGCAGTCCGGGCGCCCCGGACGTGTCGGTCAGCGCAAAGGCCGAACAATTGGCCGCGACCTTGCCGGGCGTGTTCGAAGAGCCCACGCTGACGATGCGCGACCTGACGCTGGATGCCAGCGTCAAGGGGCCGGACGCCAAGCACTGGTACGTGGACGTCGCCCAACTGCACCTGGCCAACGACGACATCGACTTGCGGCTGCAGGGCCAGTGGCAGCGCGAAGGCAAGACGGCGGCGGGGAGCGCCGACATGCGCGGCACGATGGTCCGCGGCGCCATGCCCGCCATCCACCGCTACCTGCCGCTGGAGGTCAACGCCGACGCGCGCGAATGGCTGGCCACCGGCTTGCCGGCGGGCGAGATGCAATCCGCCTCCATCACGCTCAAGGGGGACCTGGACGATTTCCCCTATGGCGATCCCGCGGCCCAGGGCGAATTCGTCATCGCGGGCGCGTTTACCGGCGCCAAGGTCGACTACGCGCCCGCGCGCGGGCATCGCAAGGGCTGGCCGATGCTGGAGAACCTGGCCGGCAATTTCCGCATAGACAAAGTCAGTCTGGCGCTGGATAGCGCCGGCGGCGCGGTGGCCCACGTCGGGGCGGGCCAGACCGTGGCGCTGGGGGCGGTTTCCGCCACCATTCCCAACATGGAGCACGACTCCGAATTGCTGCTGGACGGGGAGACTTCCGGCGCGGTCCCGGCCTACCTGGCGCTAGCGGCGAATTCGCCCTTGGGCGAACTGCTGGACGGCGCCCTGGAAGAGGCCCGGGGAACCGGCGACTGGCGGGTCGGCCTCAAGCTGAAAGTGCCCTTGCTGAATACCGATGACACGCAGGTCCAGGGCCGCATCCGGTTCGCGGACAACAGCTTCACGTTCATGCCGGAAATGCCTTTGCTCAGCCAGATGCACGGGGACCTGGAGTTTTCGGAGAAGGGTATCGAGACCAAGGAGATCCGGGCCCAGTTCCTGGGCGGCCCCGCCAGGATCTTCGGCCGGCTGACCCAGGGGACGGATGCGCTGCGGTTCGAGGGCACGCTGGCCGGGCCGGCGCTGACCCAGTTGAGCAACACGCCTTCCATGTCGCGTTTTTCGGGCAAGGCCGCCTACAAGGGCAAGGTGGGCTATCAGCGCGGCGGCGCGGTGGACATCTCGGTCGAATCCGACCTGGTGGGCATGGCGATCGACATGCCCGCGCCGGTGGGCAAGCCGGCGCAGGCCTCGCAGCTATTCAAGGCACAGTGGTCGCCCGCGCAGGACCGCGGCGCCCAGAACCGGCGCTGGCTCACCGCCAGCCTGGGCGACGGCGTCAATGCGCTGTTCGAGCGTTCCCCGTCCGACGGCGCGCCGTCGTACTTCGCGCGCGGGGCGCTGGGCATCGGCCGCCCGGCCAGCCTGCCGGAGCAGGGGCTGAGCCTGAACGCCAGCCTGCCGGAACTGGACCTGGACGCCTGGGAAAAGGTGTCCGACGGATTCAGCCCCGCCGCCGGCAAGGGCGGGGCGAAAGGCAAGGCCGCCCCGCCCATGCTGCCCGAGGCCGAACGCATCAGCCTGGCGGCCGGGGTGCTGCGCACCAGCGGCTACATCCTGAACGATCTGACGCTGTACGCCACGCGGCCCGGGCCGGCGCAGTGGCGCGTGGACCTGCAATCGCGCCAGGCCGCGGGTTCGCTGGAGTGGCGCGAAGCTTCCGGCGCCATCGCCGGGCAGATCACCGCGCGCCTGAAGCACCTGTCGCTGGGAGGCGAGGGCGATACCAACAACGCGGACGAGGCGCTGTCGTCGGGCAGCGACCTGTCGGACATTCCCGCGATCGATCTGCAAGCCAAGGAATTCCGGCTTTACGGCAAGAACCTGGGCGAACTCCAGGTGCTGGGCACCAATCTGGAGCGCGGCCGCCAATGGCGGCTGGACAAGCTCTCCATCGTCAACGATGCGGCCTCCCTGAACGCAACGGGCAATTGGCGGCTGGAAGGGGCGGACCGGGGGCTGACCGTGGACGCGTCGGTGAAATACGAAGACGTCGGCAAGTTCCTGGACCGCATCGGCTTCGAAAAGGTGGCCTCCGGCGGCCAGGGCACCATGCAAGGCAAGGCCACGTGGCGCAACCTGCCCTGGACCCACAAGATCGAAGACCTGTCGGGCGAGGTCGACGTCAGCCTGGACAAGGGCCGCTTCATGCACGTCAATTCCCGCACGGCCCGCCTGCTGGAACTGCTGTCCCTGCAATCGCTGCAGCGGCTGGCGCGGCTGGACGTGAACCCGACCAATCTGCTGCGCGACGGCTTTCCGTTCGACACCATCCGCGGCCGCGTGAACGTGGCGGACGGGGTGGCGTCCACGGAGGGCTACAAGATCAACGGCCCCGTCGCGGCGATCGTGCTGGCGGGCGGCGTCAACATCATCCGCGAACGCTGGGACCTGAAGGCGGTGGTGATCCCCAACCTCGACGCCAGCGGCGCGGCCATGGTGACGGCGCTGGCGGTCAACCCGCTGATCGGCCTGGGCGCGTTCGTGACGCAGTGGCTGCTGAAGCAGCCGCTGGCGCGCGCGATGACCATGGAATACGCCGTGACGGGCAGTTGGGACGATCCCAAGATCGAACCGATGGACGCGTCCGGCAAGTCCGTGGCGGACAAGCAGACCAAGCGCCCCGAGGCACCGGGCCGGCTGGAAGACTTCCTGGGCAACTAGGCCGTCGGCCGAGCGCCGACCCCAAGAATAACCGCGGCAATAAAAATGGATCCCCAAGCAAAACGGCTCCCCCACGATCCAGGCCGCGCGGATCCGGCTCCGCCGGTCCGCAGCGGCGCCCCCCTGGGGGGGAAGCGCGCAGCGCTTCGGGGGGGTTACTTCTTCTTCATCATGTCGAAGAATTCGGCATTCGTCTTGGTGGCGCGCATCTTGTCCAGGATGAATTCCATGGATTGGACTTCGTCCATGTCGTGGATGAACTTGCGCAGCACCCAGACCTTCTGCAACAGGTCGGGGGCGATCAGCAGCTCTTCGCGGCGGGTGCCCGACTTGTTCAGGTTGATCGACGGGTAGACGCGCTTTTCGGCCAGGCGGCGCTCGAGGTGGACTTCGGAGTTGCCCGTGCCCTTGAACTCTTCATAGATGACTTCATCCATGCGGCTGCCGGTTTCGATCAGCGCCGTGCCCAGGATGGTCAGCGAACCGCCTTCTTCCAGGTTGCGGGCCGCGCCGAAGAAGCGCTTGGGACGTTGCAGGGCGTTGGCGTCCACGCCGCCGGTCAGCACCTTGCCGGAGGCCGGCACCACGGTGTTGTAGGCGCGGGCCAGACGGGTGATCGAGTCCAGCAGGATCACGACGTCCTTCTTCATTTCGACCAGGCGCTTGGCCTTTTCGATGACCATTTCGGCGACCTGCACGTGGCGGGTGGCGGGTTCGTCGAAGGTCGACGCCACCACTTCGCCGCGCACCGTGCGCTGCATTTCGGTCACTTCTTCCGGGCGTTCGTCGACCAGCAGGACGATCATGACCGCGTCAGGGTAGTTCGTGGTGATGGCGTGCGCGATGTGCTGCATCATCACCGTCTTGCCCGACTTGGGGCTGGCGACGATCAGGCCGCGCTGGCCCATGCCGATGGGGGCGAAGACGTCGAGGATGCGGCCGGTGAGGTTTTCCTCGCTCTTGATGTCGCGTTCCAGGCGCATGGTGCGGTTCGGATGCAGCGGCGTCAGGTTCTCGAACATGATGCGATGCTTGATCGCTTCCGGCGCCACGCCGTTGACCTTGTCCACCTTCACCAGGGCGAAATAGCGCTCTCCGTCCTTGGGCGTGCGCACTTCGCCTTCGATCGAGTCGCCGGTGTGCAGGTTGAAGCGGCGGATCTGCGAAGGAGAGATATAGATGTCGTCCGTGCTGGCCAGATACGAGGTCTCGGGCGAGCGCAGGAAGCCGAAGCCGTCGGGCAGGACTTCCAGCACGCCGTCGCCGAAGATCTGCTCGCCCTGCTTGGCGCGCCGTTTCATGATGGCGAACATCAGCTCCTGCTTGCGCAGGCGGTTTGCGTTCTCGATTTCGAGGCCGGCGGCCATTTCCAGCAGCTGCGAGACGTGCAGCGCCTTCAGTTCGTTGAGGTGCATCGCGGTGATTGGTGGGGGAAAAGTAGAGGAGGGTTCTGGCGGCGCGCCACGGACGGGCTCGCGCGGTATTGAATGAGCGCCGCCACCAGGGCGGCGCCTTCGTTCACAGCACGCAGTTTACAACGCGCCGTCCAGGAATGCGGTGAGTTGCGACTTCGACAGCGCGCCAACTTTGGTGGCGGCGGCCTGGCCGTCCTTAAAGAGCATAAGGGTGGGAATGCCACGGATGCCGTACTTGGCGGCGGTGCCCTGGTTTTCGTCCACGTTCAGCTTGGCGACCGTCAGGCGGCCGGCGTACTCGGTGGCGACTTCTTCCAGGATCGGGGCAATCATCTTGCAGGGGCCACACCAGGCAGCCCAGTAGTCCACCAGCACCGGCTGGCCGGACTTCAACACATCGGCATCGAAGCTCGCGTCACTGACGTTCTTGATTTGGTCGCTCATGAGGTGATTCTCGGTTCGGCAGCAAAGGGCGCGTAAAAGGGGACGCGCCTTGCCGTTGTTCTTGTTTGTGGAATGGACTAAAGCATACCACTGTCAATAACAACAGGCATACCACTGTTAATAACAACAGGGTTTGCCGGATTTGTGTAGGATGTTGCGGCGCAGTTGTCGCGATCCGGGCCCATGCAGCCCCGATGCGCCGGCTGTGACTGTCATCATCCTACCGAATCCGGAGCTGGTCAGGTCGTGCGCATCCCACCGGGAGCCGCGCAGAACCTGGGCTTATCCGTAAAATGTCGGTTTTTTTCCACAGATGTTGGGGATAACTTGGCCACTCCACGTTACACCGAGGCGTCCATTCGCGTCCTGAAGGGGCTGGAGCCCGTGCGCCAGCGCCCGGGCATGTACACCCGAACCGAAAACCCCCTGCACGTCGTGCAGGAGGTCATTGATAACGCCGCAGACGAGGCATTGGCCGGTTACGGCAAGCAGATCCAGGTCACGCTGCACCCGGACGGCAGCGTTTCCGTCGAGGACGACGGGCGGGGCATCCCCGTCGGCCTGCACCCCGAAGAGCACGCTCCCGTCGTGGAGCTGGTGTTCACCCGCCTGCACGCGGGCGGCAAGTTCGACAAGGCGGGCGGCGGGGCGTACGCCTTCTCCGGCGGCCTGCACGGCGTCGGCGTCTCCGTCACCAACGCCCTGGCCACGCGGCTGGAAGTGGTGGTGTGGCGCGATGGCGCGGTCAACCGGCTGGTCTTCAAGGGCGGCGACGTCGCCGAACCCCTGGCGCCGTACGACCAGGGCGGCCGCAAGAAGTCCGGCACCCGCGTGCGCGTCTGGCCGGACGCCAAGTATTTCGACAGCCCCAACATCCCGCTGGGCGAACTGACGCACCTCCTGCGCAGCAAGGCCGTGCTGCTGCCCGGCGTCAAGGTGTCCTTCGTCAACGAAAAGACCGGCGACACCAAGACCTGGCAGTACCAGGACGGCCTGCGCGGCTATCTGTCCGAGGCGCTGTCCGGGGCGGAGCTGATGGTGCCGTTCTTCGAGGGCCAGCAGTACGCCGGCGCCGACCACGAGAACTTCGCCGAGGGCGAGGGCGCCCAATGGGTGGTGGCCTGGACGGAAGACGGCAACGCCGTGCGCGAGTCCTACGTCAACCTGATTCCCACGCCGGCCGGCGGCACCCACGAATCGGGCCTGCGCGAAGGCCTGTTCGGCGCGGTCAAGGGCTTCGCCGAACTGCACAGCCTGCTGCCCAAGGGCGTGAAGCTGCTGCCCGAGGACGTCTTCGCGCGCGCCAGCTTCGTGCTCTCGGCCAAGGTGCTGGACCCGCAATTCCAGGGCCAGATCAAGGAACGCCTGAACAGCCGCGACGCGGTGCGCCTGGTGGGCGGCTTCTCCAAGAGCGCGCTGGACCTGTGGCTGCACAGCAACGTCGAATACGGCAAGAAGCTGGCCGAACTGGCGATCCGCCAGGCCCAGGCGCGCCAGCGTTCCGCCCAGAAGGTGGAAAAGCGCAAGAGCTCGGGCGTGGCAGTGCTGCCGGGCAAGCTGACCGACTGCGAATCCAGCGACGCGTCGCGCACCGAAGTGTTCCTGGTCGAGGGCGACTCCGCGGGCGGCTCGGCCAAGATGGGCCGCGACAAGGAATTCCAGGCCATCCTGCCGCTGCGCGGCAAGGTGCTCAACTCCTGGGAAGTGGACCGCGACCGGCTGTTCGCCAACAACGAGATCCATGACATTTCCGTCGCCATCGGGGTGGACCCGCATGGCCCCGGCGATACGCCGGACCTGTCCGGCCTGCGCTACGGCCGCATCTGCATCCTGTCCGACGCCGACGTCGACGGTTCGCACATCCAGGTGCTGCTGCTGACGCTGTTCTACAAGCACTTTCCCAAGCTGGTCGAGGCCGGGAACGTCTTTGTGGCCAAGCCGCCGCTGTTCCGCCTGGACGTGCCGGCGCAGGGCAAGCGCCCGGCCCGCAAGATCTACTGCCTGGACGACGGCGAACTCGAGGCCGCGCAGGACAAGCTGCGCAAGGAAGGCGTGCGCGAAGGCGCCTGGGCCGTCAGCCGCTTCAAGGGCCTGGGCGAAATGAATCCCGAGCAGTTGTGGGAAACCACCATGAACCCGGACACGCGCCGCCTGCTGCCGGTGGGCTACGGCGACCAGACCCCCGAAGACACCACCCGCATGTTCGACATGCTGATGGGCAAGGGCGAATCGTCGCAGCGCCGCGCCTGGATCGAAGAGAAGGGCAACCTGGCGGAGCTGGATATCTGATGATGTCCGACCAGCCCGACCAAGCCCGGATGACCGTCCAGATGACGGCCGACGACTACGCGGAGTTCGCGGCCTACGTGTACAAGCGTCCCGAACTGCGCCGCCGCCGCTACCGGTCCCACCTGCGTTTCGCGGTCCTGATGATCGTGGCCTTGCTGGCCTACCTGATCTGGCAGACCTGGGACGGCAAGGGGCCGGACTGGGGGCGGATACTGCCCGTGTATTTCGAGGGGCTGGCCGTGGGGCTGGGCATCCTCGCGCTGCTGGCGCTGGCCTACGAGTTCGCCTTGCCGCCGCTGGTCAGGATGAACACCCGGCGCATGCTGAAAAAGCAGCCCGACGACCTGTTCCTGGGCCAGCACCGGCTGGACTTCGGATCCGAGGGCATTTCGGACACGACGGCCACCGCCTCCGGGCGCATGGACTGGTCCGATATCCGCCGGGTTGAAGAAACCCCGCAGCACCTGTACGTCATCCTGGGCACCTTGCAGGGCGTGATCATTCCCAAGCGCGGCCAGGACGCCGCTACGTTGGAGGCGGTGCGAGCCCAGTTGCGCGCGCACGTCGCCGATACGCAGTTGGCGCCGTCCGCTTGAGGCGCTTAGACGCCGTTCCGATGAAATTGTCTATCTGAAACCATCATGACCGACAGCAATCAACCCGGCTTGTTCGACTCCACCCCGCCCGATGGCGACGGGGATGCCGCCATCACCCTGGCGCGCTATGCCGAGCAGGCCTATCTGGACTATGCCGTTTCCGTGGTGCGGGGCCGCGCCCTGCCGGACGTGGGCGACGGGCAGAAGCCCGTGCAGCGCCGCATTCTCTTCGCCATGCAGGCGATGGGCCTGTCCGCCGGCGCCAAGCCGGTGAAATCCGCGCGCGTCGTGGGCGACGTGCTGGGCAAGTATCACCCGCATGGCGACCAGGCCGCCTACGACGCCATGGTGCGCATGGCGCAGGACTTTTCGCTGCGCTATCCGCTGATCGACGGCCAGGGCAATTTCGGTTCGCGCGACGGCGACAACGCCGCCGCCATGCGATACACGGAAGCCCGCCTGACGCCCATCGCCAAGCTGCTGCTGGACGAACTGGACGAAGGCACCGTGGACTTCGTGCCCAACTACGACGGCAGCCAGGAAGAACCGCAGATGCTGCCGGCGCGCCTGCCCGTGATGCTGCTGAACGGCGCGTCGGGCATCGCGGTCGGCATGGCGACCGAAATCCCGCCGCACAACCTGCGCGAAGTGGCGCAGGCCTGCGTGGCGCTCATCAAGCATCCGCAGTTGCCGGACGCCGAACTGCACGCGCTCATCCCCGGGCCGGACTTCGCCGGCGGCGGGCAGATCATCACGCCCGCCGAAGACATCGCCCAGATCTACGCGGGCGGCCGCGGTTCCCTCAAGGTGCGCGCCCGCTGGCAGTTCGAGGAAATGGCGCGCGGCCAGTGGCAACTGGTGGTCACCGAGCTGCCCCCGGGCACTTCGGGCCAGAAGGTGCTGGAGGAAATCGAGGAAATCACCAACCCCAAGGTGAAGACCGGCAAGAAGAGCCTGACGCCCGAGCAGACGCAGGCCAAGGCGGTCATGCTGAACCTGCTGGACGCGGTGCGCGACGAATCAGGCAAGGACGCCGCCGTGCGCCTGGTGTTCGAACCCAAGACCTCGCGCGTGGACCGCGACGAATTCGTCAACACGCTGCTGGCGCAGACCAGCATGGAAAGCAGTTCTTCCATCAACCTGGTGTGCATCGGCACCGACGGCAGGCCGCGCCAGAAGGGCCTGCGCGGCGTCCTGGTCGAATGGCTGGCGTTCCGCACCGACACCGTGGTGCGGCGCACGCGCTTCCGCCTGGACAAGGTCATCGACCGCATCCACGTGCTGGAAGGCCGGATGGTCGTCTACCTGAACGTGGACGAAGTGATCCAGACGATCCGCGAATCGGACGAGCCCCGCGCCGCGCTGATGGAGCGCTTCAAGCTGTCCGAGCGGCAGGCCGAGGACATCCTCGAAATGCGCCTGCGCCAATTGGCCCGCCTGGAAGGCTTCAAGATCGAGCAGGAACTGGCGGACAAGCGCAAGGACCAGGTCAGCCTGCAGGAACTGCTGGACAATCCTTCCGCGCTCAAGCGCCTCCTGATCAAGGAGATCGAGGCCGACGCCAAGCAGTACGGCGACGACCGCCGCACGCTGATCGAGACCGCCGAACGCGCCGTGCTCGAAACCAAGGTGCTGGACGAACCCGTCACCGTGGTGGTGTCGCAGAAGGGCTGGCTGCGGGCCCGCCAGGGCCACGGCCACGACGCCGCGCAATTCGGCTTCAAGCAGGGCGACGACCTGTACGGCGCGTTCGAGTGCCGCACCACCGATACCCTGATCGCCGTGGGCGACAACGGGCGCGTCTACTCCGTGCCGGTCGCCGGGCTGCCTTCGGCGCGCGGCGACGGCCAGCCGGTCACCACCATGATCGACCTGGGGCCGGGCACGCGCATCGTCCACACGATCGCGGCGGCCGCCGACAGCCGCTGGCTGCTGGCCACGCGCGGCGGCTACGGCTTCGCCGCCAGGCTCTCCGACATGGTCAGCCGCCAGCGCGCGGGCAAGCAGTTCATCACGCTGGAAGAGGGCGACGAACTGCTGCGCCCGGTGCCGCTGTTCGCGGGCGCCACGCAGCTTGCGCTGCTGTCGCACAAGGGCAAGTTCCTGGTCTTCGGCCTGGACGAGGTCAAGACCCTGTCGGGCGGCGGACGCGGCACCATCCTGATGGGCCTGGATCCGTCCGACAAGCTGGACCAGACCGTGCCGATCGGCGCGGGCGGCCTGCGCGCCGCGGGCATCTACCGCAACAAGCACACCGAGGACATCCTGGCCGGCGCGGCGCTGGCGCCCTACGTCGGCAAGCGGGCCCGCAAGGGGCGCGCGCTGGACGTCCGGCCCAAGCAGCCGGTGCTGTCCCCGGTGCTGGGCTAGGCTGGCGATGCGCGTCCAACCGGCCGGGGCTCCCGAGCGGCTGGCCCAGGTGGACGCGCTGCGCGGCTTCGCGCTGTTCGGCATCCTGGTGGTCAACATCGGGGTGTTCTCATCGCCGTTCTACGGCGCCGGCATGGCCGACCCGGCGTACTCCCGCCCCGTGGACCTGGCCGTGCGATGGCTGATCGCCTGGCTGTTCGAGACCAAGTTCTACCTGCTGTTCTCGTTCCTGTTCGGCTACAGCTTCACCTTGCAGATGGCGGCGGCCGAACGCGGGCAGGCCGCGTTCACGCCCCGGTTCCTGCGCCGGCTGGCGGGGCTGGCCGTGCTGGGCGGCGCGCATGCCGTGCTGTTCTACCAGGGCGACATCCTCGTCACCTATGCCTTGCTGGGCGTGGGGCTGCTGCTGTGCCGGCGGATGGCCCCGGCGCGGGCGCTGCGCGCCGCGCTGTGGCTCGTCGTCGTGGCCTCCCTGTTGTGGGCCGTCCTGGGCGCGCTGGCCTTCCTGGACCCGGCGCCGGCCGATTACGCGGCGCAATACAAGGCGGATGCGCTGTCGGCCATCGAGGCCTACCGCGGCACCATCGGCAGCACCATCGCCCAGCACGTCAAGGAACTGGCCGAGGCCGTCTGGTTCACGGTCCTCTTCGTGCAGGGCCCGTTCGTCTTCGCCATGTTCCTGGCCGGCTACGCGCTGGGCCGCCGTGAAGCGCTGGCCGACCCCTGGCGCCGCCCGCAAGCGCTGGGCCTGCTGTGCGCGCTGGGGCTGCTGCCGGGCCTGGCCGGCTCGGCGGCGTACGCCACCGCCGCGCTGCCTTCCGCGGGCGCCGCCTGGGAACTGCCCGGGCTGGCGGCCGACCTGCTGACCGCGCCGCTGCTCAGCATGTCCTATGCGGCCGCTTTCCTCCTGGCGCTGCGCACGCGTCCGGGCGCGCGGATCGGCGGCTGGCTCGCGGCGGCGGGGCGCATGGCGCTGACCAACTACCTGATGCAGTCCGTCGTCTGCGCCTTTCTTTTCACCGCCTGGGGCCTGCGGCTGTTCGCCGCGGTGCCGCCGCTGGCGGCCTTCGGCATGGCCGTGGCCATTTTCGCGGCCCAGCTTCCGCTGTCCGCATGGTGGCTGCGGCGGCATGCCTACGGCCCGGTGGAATGGTTCCTGCGCGCGCTCACCCTCGGCGCCCGGCCGGCCTGGCGGCGCGCGCGGGCGGGCTGATCAGGCCGGGTCCGTCCGCAACCGGCCGGCGGGGGCGCCGCCGTCGCGCCGGCCCTGGCGCATCCACATGCCCGCCAGCAACAACAGCGCGGGCACGTACACCCAGAAGTCGGACCAGCGCTGCGGGTTCGGCATTTTCACTTCCAGCACGTCCCAGCCCTGTTCCCAGCCGGCGCGCTGCGCGCGGCTGCCGAAGCGCAGGCCGCCGATCTGCGTCTGGTCGCCCAGGCTCATCAGCGTCAGCCCGGCTTCGGCCAGGCGCTTGCGGCCCGCTTCCGGCGTGCCGGCGCCCGGCGTCTCGGCGCCCGGCGACAGCTCGGGCAGGGCGACGGCGACGGTCTTGGTCAGATCGTCGCCTTCCAGGTTGATCCCGCGCAGCACCACCGTCAGGCGGCCGTTGTCCGGCAGCGCGGCGGCGATAGCCTGCAACTCGGATGCCGGGCGGCTTTCGTGGCGCGGCGCGAAATGGTCCATGAACCAGTCCGGACGGAAGAGCATGAACGTCACCAGCAGCAGCACGCCGACTTCGAGCAGCGTGCAGCGCGTGCGGAACCATTTCATGGTGGCCGCCGCGAAGGTCAGCGAGGCGAGGGTGGCGCCGGCCACGACCAGCGCCAGCTCCCAGCCGTAGCTGACGTCGATCAGCAGCAGCATTGGGTTGAACACGAACATGAACGGCAGGATGGCCGTGCGCGCCGCGTAGGTGGCCCCCTGGATGCCGGTCTTGATCGGGTCTTCGCCGGAGATCGCGGCCGCCGCGAAGGTGGCCAGGCCCACCGGCGGCGTGATGTCCGCCATGATGCCGTAATAGAACACGAACATGTGCACGGCGATCAGGGGGATGACCAGCCCGTTCTGGGCGCCCAGTTCCACCACCACCGGGGCCATCAGCGTGGCCATCAGGATGTAGTTGGCCGTCGTGGGCATGCCCAGGCCCAGGATCAGGCACACCACCGCCGTGAAGATCAGCATCAGCAGCACGTTGCCCATCGACACCAGCTCGACGAACGCCGTCATGCGCAATCCCAGGCCCGTCAGGGTGATGGCGCCGACGATCAGGCCCGCGGTGCCGCAGGCGATGGCGATGCCGATCATGTTGCGGGCGCCTTCCTCCAGGCCGCCGATGGCGTCGCGCCATCCCTGGCGCCAGGCGGGCCCCGCCGGCTGTTTGCGGAACCACGCGATCAGCGGACGCTGCGTGACCATCTGGAACAGCATCGCCATCGCCGCCCAGAACGCCGACAGGCCCGCCGACAGTTCTTCCACGCTCAGGCACCAGACCAGGATGCCGATGGGTATCAGGAAGTACAGCCCGGCGCGCACGGTGGGCCAGGGCTGCGGCCGCACCGGGTGGTTGATGTCGATGTCCTGCGGCAGGTCGGGGTGGCGGGCCGCGATGCGCAGCAGCCACAGGTAGAGCGCCGCCAGGACGGCCAGCAGCACCCAGGTGGCGGCGGCGCCCGCCACCGCCTGTATGCCTGTGCCGATGTAGTAGACCGCGCCCATCACCACCAGGGTGCCGCTGATGCCCATGCCCCAACCCGCCAGCTTCTGCAGCGGCGTGCGGACGGGGCCGGAAGCCATCATGGGCTGGATGCCGAGTTTCAGGGCTTCCAGGTGGACGATGTAGAAGAGCGCGATGTACGAGATGGCGGCCGGCAGGATCGCGTGGCGGATGATGTCGGTATAGGGGATGCCGACGTATTCGATCATCAGGAAGGCGGCCGCGCCCATGACGGGCGGCATGATCTGGCCGTTGACCGACGAGGCGGTCTCGATCGCGCCCGCGCGCACGCCGCCGTAGCCGGCCTTTTTCATGAGGGGAATCGTGAAGATGCCGCCCGTCACCACGTTGGCCACCGACGACGCCGACACCAGGCCGTTGACGGCGGAGGACACCACGGCCACCTTGGCCGGGCCGCCGCGCAGATGGCCCAGCAGCGCGAACGAGACCTGCATCATGTAGTTGCCGGCGCCGCACCTGTCCAGCATGGAGCCCAGCAGCACGAAGATGAAGATGTACGACACCGACACGCCCAGCGCCACGCCATAGACGCCCTCGGTGGTGAGCCACATGTGGGACATCAGGCGTTCCAGCGACGCGCCCCGGTGCGCCAGCACGTCGGGCAGCCAGGGGCCGGCCAGCGCGTAGGCGACGAACACCAGGCCCAGCACCGTCATGGGCAGGCCCAGCGCGCGGCGCGTTACTTCCAGCAGCAGCGCCAGCCCGATGACGGCCGTGGCCACGTCCATCGTCGTGGGCTGCCCGGGGCGGCCGGCCAGTTCGTTATAGAACAGGTACAGATAGCTGCCGCAGAAGGCCGCCATCAGCGCCAGCGCCCAGTCGTACCAGGGCATGCGGTCGCGCGCGGACCGCTTGCTGGCCGGATACGCCAGGTAGCCCAGGAACATGGCGATGCCCAGGTGCAGCGCGCGCGCCTCGGTGTCGTTGAAGATTCCCCAGTTCAGCGAGAACGGCAGCGGGGACGCGTACCAGAGCTGGAACACGGACCAGATCAGCGCGCCCGCGGCCAGCGTGGCGCCCGCGACGCCGCGGACGTTGCGGCCTCCGCGGTCGGCGTCGGCGACCAGTTGTTCGAGGTCCGGGGCCGGCGTATGCGGCTCTTTTGTCATGAAATTCCCCTACGAGTCATGGCGCGCGCCGTGGAGCGGCGCGCGTTGTGTCCTTGCGCGCGGCGGCGGCGCGCACGGGGCGGCAGCCGCCGGGACCGCGCGCGAGCCCGCCGGGCCAGTGAGCGCGGTCCCTTCCGGCCCGCCGGGCTGGCGGTCCCGCGGCCTTAGAGCAGGCCCTTTTCCTTGAAGTACTTTTCGGCGCCCGGATGCAGCGGCGCCGACAGCCCGTTCTTCACCATGTCGGCGGCCTTCAGGTTGGCGAAGGCCGGGTGCAGCTTCTTGAAGTCGTCGAAGTTGTCGAACACGGCCTTGACCACGGTGTAGACGGTGGCCTCGGGCACGTCGGCCGACGTGACGAAGGTGGCGGTGACGCCGTAGGTCTTGGTTTCGGCCGGGTTGTTCGGATACAGCCCCGCCGGAATCGAGGCGTGCGCGTAGTAGGGGTATTTTTCGACCAGCTTGTCCACCGCGGGGCCGGTCAGCGACACGAGCTTGGCGCCGCAGCTTGTGGTGGGGTCCTGGATGTTGGCCGACGGGTGGCCGACGCCATAGAAAAAGCCGTCGATCTTGCCGTCGCACAGCGCCGAGCCGTGCTCGTCGGGGCGCAGTTCCGACGCGAGCGCGAAGTCCTTCAGCGTCCAGCCCATGGTGGCCAGCAGTTCTTCCATCGAGGAGCGGGTGCCCGAGCCGGGGTTGCCGACGTTGAAGCGCTTGCCCTTCAGGTCCTCGAAGGTCTTGATGTTGGCTTCCTTGCGCGTCACCACGGTGAACGGCTCGGGATGGATCGAGAAGACCGAGCGCAGCTTGGGATAGGGGCCCGCCTGCTTGAACTGGCCTTCGCCGCTGTAGGCGTTGAAGCCGACGTCGGACTGCACGACGCCCAGGTCCAGTTCGCCCGCCTTGATGGTGTTGGCGTTGAAGACCGAGCCGCCGGTCGATTCCACCGAGCAGCGGATGCCGTGGGTGGCGCGGTCCTTGTTGACGAGACGGCAGATGGCGCCGCCGGCGGCATAGTAGACGCCGGTGACGCCGCCGGTGCCGATACTGACGAACTTCTGCTGGGCGGCGGCGGGCGCCGGCGCCGTGGACAACAATGCCGTGGCCAGGCCCGCCGCGGCGAGCGTCCAGGCATTGCGATGGCCCAAGGGGTGTTTGACGGACGTGGTCATGCCAACTCCTTTTGGGGTTTTTCCCCGTGAGATTGCCGGTCTCTGCCGGCGGTCGGCGCATCCCGCGAGCCGCGGAACGCCCTGTGCGAATCGTCACGTACCCGCGCGAGGCGGGCGAAGGCGCGGCGGATTCCCCCCGCCGCGCCGGCAGGCGCCGCCTAGGCGGGCGCCTGCGCGATGGCGGCGTCGATGGCGCCCGCCAGGCGTTCGGTCAATTGGTCCAGTTCGTCGTCCGTGATGATGAAGGGCGGAGCGAGCAGCACGTGGTCGCCCTGGCGGCCGTCGAGGGTGCCGCCCATCGGATAGACCATCAGCCCGCGCGCCATGGCCTCGCGCTTGATGCGCGCGTGCAGCGCAAGCGCGGGGTCGAAGGTCTGCTTGGTTGTCCGGTCCCGCACCAGTTCGATGCCCATGAACAGGCCTCGGCCCCGGATGTCTCCGACCCGCGGGTGGGCGCCCAGCGCGCGTTCGAGCCGTTCGCGCAGGCCGGCGCCTTGTTCGCGCACGCGCGCCAGCAGGCCGTCGCGCCGGATCACGTCCTGCACGGCGAGCGACGCCGCGCAGGCCACCGCGTGCCCCAGGTAGGTGTGGCCGTGCTGGAAGAAGCCGCTGCCCTGCTGCATGGCGTCCACGATGCGCCGCTGCGCCATCACCGCGCCGATGGGCTGGTAGCCGCCGCCCAGGCCCTTGGCGATGGCGATCAGGTCGGGCGTCACGCCCTCCTGTTCCACCGCGTACAGCGTGCCGGTGCGGCCCATGCCGCACATCACTTCGTCGGCGATCAGCAGCACGCCGTGGCGGTCGCAGACTTCGCGGATGCGGCGGAAGTAGCCGGGCACCGCCGTGAGCGCGCCGGCGGTGGCGCCGACCACGGGTTCGGCCACGAACGCCATGACGCTGCCCGGGCCCAGCCGTTCGAACGTCTGCTCCAGTTCCAGGGCCAGCCGTTCGCCGTACTGCTCGGCGCTTTCGCCTTCGCGCTGGTCGCGGTAGGCATAACAGGGCGAGACGTGCTCGACCTCGATCAGCAGCGGCGCGAATTGCGCGCGGCGCCACGCATTGCCGCCCACCGCCAGCGCGCCCAGCGTGTTGCCGTGGTAGCTCTGCCGCCGCGCCACGATGTGGCGGCGCTCGGGCTGGCCGATTTCCACGAAGTACTGGCGGGCCATTTTCAGTGCCGCCTCCACGGCCTCGGACCCGCCCGACACGAAATAGGCGTGCGAAATGCCCTCCGGCGCGTCGGCGACCAGGCGGTCGGCCAGGCGCTCGGCGACTTCCGTCGTGAAGAAACTGGTGTGCGCATAGGCCAGCGCGTCGATCTGCGCGTGCATGGCGGCCTGGACGTCGGGGTGGTTGTGCCCCAGGCACGAGACCGCGGCGCCGCCCGATCCGTCGAGGTAGGCGCGGCCGGCGCTGTCATAGACCCACGCGCCCTGGCCGCGCACGGCGACAGGAGGCGTCTGGCGTAGGGAGCGATGCAGGACGTGGGTATGGCTCATGGGCGGTTCCGCAATGCAGGCGTTGAAGACGAATCCGGGACGGCGTCAGGCGGGCCGGCGGGCCTGGCCGCCGGTCCAGTAAATGTTGTCGGTAAGCAGGCGCTGTTCCACCTCGGTCAGGCGGCTCAGCACCTCGTCTCCGCCGCGCGCGGTCAGGCGCGCGATCAGGTGTTCGGCCAGGCCCAGCAGGCCGGCGGTGGTATGGAAAAAGGACCCGGGGCCCTGGCGCGCCGGGCGGGCCTGCACGCCGTCGCGGTCCGGCGGGGCGAAGCGCAGCGTGTGGCGGGCTTCCACGGCAAGCGGCGACAGCGGGTCGTCGGTCAGCGCGATGAGCGCGACGCCGCGCTGGGCCGCCTGGCGGGCCAGCAGCACGGTGGCGGTGGGATAGGGCGCCTGCGAAATCACGATCAGCGCGTCGCCGGCGCCCAGGTTGTCGGCCTGTTCGGCGGGCGCGCCGCCCAGGCCGTCGATCAGCACGCTGTTGCGGCGGACCAGTTGGTAGGCATAGCGCATCTGGAAGGCGATGCCGAACGCGGAGCGCGTTCCCAGGAAGCCGACCTGCCTGGCTTCCAGCAGGGTCTGCACCGCGGCGTCGAAGGCGGGGGGCGGATTCAGCGCGCACACCGAGCCCATGGCCTGGATCTGGTATTCGGTCAGCACGTCGTGGCCGGGCGGGGCGGGTTCGCCCGCCGCGGCCTGCAAGGCGGCGGCACGGTCGCGCAGCCCCGGCTTGCCGTGTCCCGCCAGCGCCTGCTGGAAAGGCAGGCGGAAATCCTCGTAGCTGGAGAATCCGACGGCCCGCGCCAGCCGCAGCATCGTGGCGGGCGCGACGCCCAGCGCCTGGGCCTGGCGCCGCATCGACCACAGCCCCACTTCCGCGGGATGCGCCGCGACCCACCTGGCCGCCCGCTGCAATTCCGGGGGCAGGCGTTCCAGTTTTTCCTGGAGGACGAGGAGCAGGTCCGATGGCAGGGACATATCGGGCAGGGCCTTGGAAAAAACACATGATAAATCTGTGTTCAATAAGAAAACATATGTTTTTTATAGGGACTTCCACCTAGGGTTCCCAGGGGACTCCCCGCGAGCGGCTCCCGGTCGGCAAGTCCATGAATCTTGCTGCCATCCGCTGCAAATTCGTATTCATTTATTTACATCGCGCAGGGGCATTTTTGTTTGACTCGAATAGATCGTGCGCATATCATTCGTATAGAAATGAATTTGTCCGAACCCACTTCCACCATGACTGACGCCGCGAAATCCGATCCCTCACAGCAGTACGACCTGCGCATTTTGCGGGCCCTGCGCCGCATCACGCGGTCGATCGCGCTGCATTCGCGCCAGTTGTCCGCCGTCAGCCATATCACCGCGCCGCAACTGATGTGCCTGCGCACCGTGATCGGCAATGGCCCGATGACGGCCACGGCCATCAGCCGCGAAATGCACGTCAGTCCCAGCACCGTCGTGGGCATCCTGGATCGCCTGGAAGACAAGGGCCTGATCCGCCGCGAACGCGGCCGCGAAGACCGCCGCATCGTATTCGTCACGGCCACGGAAGCCGGGCGCGAACTGGCGCAAGGCGCGCCTTCGCCGCTGCAGAAACATCTGGCCGACGCGCTCAATGCGCTGCCGGAACTCGAACAGGCCACCATCACGCTGTCCCTGGAGCGCATCGTGGCGCTCATGGAACAGGACGGCCAGGCCGCCGTCGACACGCATGGCGATGTGTCGTCGCCCATCCTTGAAGTGCCCACGGGCGGGGCACCCCCAGAATCGGGAATCGTCGCATGAAGAAAAACGAACTGGATACCCCAACCCTCTCAAGTGCCGTGGCGCCGGCGGTCAACGCGCAGACCCATACCATGCGTCTGCCCGACCGCAAAGACGGCGCCGCCATCCACCGCCTCATTTCCGAGTGCCCGCCACTCGACCTGAATTCCCTCTACGCGTACCTGCTCCTCGCCGAGCACTTCCGCGACACCTGCGTCCTGGCCGAAAGCTCCGGCGGACGTATCGACGGTTTTATCTCCGCTTATGTGATCCCGGCCCGGCCCGACGTCCTGTTCGTCTGGCAGGTCGCGGTGCACACCCGCGCACGCGGCCATCGGTTGGGCCGCGCCATGCTTCGCGAGCTCTTGCGCCGCAAGGGTCTCGAGCATGTCCGCTATCTCGAAACCACGGTGGGGCCTGACAACCAGGCATCGCGCCGCAGTTTCGCCGGCCTGGCCGGCGAACTGGGCGCCCACGTCTCCGAACAGCCGTTCTTCGACCGGCAACTCTTCGGCGGCGCGGACCATGACGACGAGATGTTGTTGAGGATAGGTCCGTTCGCCTTGCCGACCCCTTAGGGGTAGCGCAAGCCCAGCGGTCTTATCGAAATACCGGGATGGTCAAGTCGATCCGGATGCGTCCGCGCGCCCGGAGGGATTCCGGCCGTCCATCAACTTATGAGATGAAAGGGAGGATTAATCATATGGACTTGAAAATCTTTGACCGGATGGAGTCGGAGGTACGGGGCTACATCCGGTCGTTTCCCGTGATCTTCAGCCAGGCCAGGGGTTCGACGCTGATCGATGAGGACGGCACCGAGTACATCGATTTCTTCAGCGGCGCCGGCACCCTGAACTATGGCCACAACAATCCTGTTCTCAAGGAAAAGCTGCTGGAGTATGTGCAGTCGGACGGCGTCGTCCATGGCCTGGACATGGCCACCAGCGCGAAGAAGCGTTTCCTGGAGACGGTGGATCGCGTGCTGCTCAAGCCGCGCAACTGGCAGTACACCCTGCAGTTCACCGGCCCGACCGGGACCAACGCCGTCGAGGCCGCGCTGAAGATCGCCCGGCAGGTCAAGCGCCGCCCGAACGTGATTTCGTTCACCCACGGCTTCCATGGCGTGAGCGGCGGCTCGCTGGCGGTGACCGCCAACATGAAGTTCCGCGAAGCCTCCGGCTACGCGCTGGGCAACACCACGTTCATGCCCTACGACGGCTATTTCGGGCCGGACGTGGACACCATGGCCTATATGGAACGCATGCTGGAGGACCCCAGCAGCGGCATGGACAAGCCCGCCGCCGTCATCGTGGAAACGGTGCAGGGCGAAGGCGGCGTCAACGTCGCCACCCTGCGCTGGCTGAAGGAACTGGAAAAGCTCTGCAAGCGCCACGACATGCTGCTCATCGTGGACGACATCCAGGTCGGCTGCGGCCGGACCGGCACGTTCTTCAGCTTCGAGGCCGCGGGTATCCGGCCCGACATCATCACCCTGTCGAAGTCGCTGTCCGGTTTCGGCCTGCCGATGTCGCTGGTGCTGATGAAACCCGAGCTGGACATCTGGAAGCCGGGCGCCCACAGCGGCACGTTCCGCGGCAACAACCTGGCCTTCGTCACGGCGACGCAGGCGCTGGAAACCTATTGGGCCAACACCGCCTTCACCGCCGACATCCAGCGCAAGGAGCGCCAGGTGCGCGACTGGCTGGAGAACCTGGTGCACAGCTATCCCAACGCCGGCCTGTCGGTGCGCGGCCGCGGCCTGATCCAGGGGCTGGTGTGCAACGCCACGCCCGCCCTGGCCAACCGCATCGCGCAGAACGCCTTCAAGAAGGGCGTCGTGATCGAGACCTCGGGCGCGCAGGACGAAGTGCTGAAGCTGCTGCCTGCCCTGACGATCGAGGAAGAGCTGCTGGGCAAGGGCCTGGAAGTGATCGAGGCCAGCGTCGCGGAAGCGCTCGCCGAAGAAGGGCAGTCCGCCCGCATCCTGAAATTTGGAGGAAAACGTCAATGATCGTACGCAATGTCAAAGATGTGATCGGCACCGCCGACGAAGTCCGCACCGATACCTGGGTCAGCCGCCGCGTGCTGCTGAAGAAGGACGGGATGGGGTTTTCCTTCCACGAAACCACCATCTTCCCGGGCGGCCGCACCCATATCCACTACAAGAACCATCTTGAAGCGGTGTGGTGCATCGAAGGCGACGGTTCCATCGAAACCATTGCCGACGGCAAGAAGTACGACCTGGGACCCGGCGTGGTCTATGCCCTGAACGAGCACGACGAGCACTGGCTGTGCGGCGGCAAGGAGCCGCTGCGCGTCATCTGCGTCTTCAACCCGCCGCTGACCGGCCAGGAAGTGCATGACAAGGAAGGCGTCTACGCATTGCCCCAGGCCGAGGCCCAGGCAGCCTGATACAAGGAGGTTCGCATGATCTCACCTGCACAGGATCCGTACGCCTCGCGCACGGATCGAAGTTCCGCCATCATCGCCCGCCAGGATCCGGTGGTCTACGAAAACGGCCAATACGCCGGCGCCCTGGGCGCCGAGCAGATCGGGCAGTACGAGCGCGACGGTTTTCTCCTGCTGGAAAACCTGTTCTCCGAAGACGAGATCCGCGCGCTGTCGTCCGAGGTCGAGCGCATGACGCGCGATCCCTCGATCATCCGCCGCGAAGAGTCCATCACCGAGCCGGGCAGCAATGCCGTGCGCTCCATCTTCATGGTGCACGTGCTCAACCCCATCCTGGCGCGCCTGGTGCGCGATCCCCGGCTGGTCAACGTGGCGCGGCAGATCCTCGGATCCGAGGTGTACATCCACCAATCGCGCGCCAATATGAAGCCCGGCTTCAAGGGCAAAGAGTTCTACTGGCACTCCGATTTCGAGACCTGGCACGTCGAGGACGGCATGCCCGCGATGCGCGCCCTCAGTTGCTCGGTGCTGCTGACCGACAACAATGAGTGCAACGGCCCGCTGATGCTGGTGCCGGGCTCGCACCGGCAGTTCATCTCGTGCGTGGGCGAAACGCCCAACGAGCACTACAAGCAGTCGCTGAAAAAACAGGAGTACGGCGTGCCGGATCCGGTCAGCCTGCAACTGCTGGTGGAGCAGGGCGGCATCCGCTCCATGACGGCCAAGGCCGGCTCGGTGGTGTTCTTCGACTGCAACACGATGCACGGCTCCAACAGCAACATCTCGCCGTGGCCGCGCGCCAACGTGTTCATGGTCTACAACAGCATGGAGAACACCTTGAATCCGCCCAAGTACGGGCTGACGCCGCGTCCCGAACATATCGCGACGCGCAAGGGATTCAAGGCGGTCACGCCGCTGGACACCCTGAAGCTGGTCGGCGGCTGAACCCCCGCCGGCAGTCAGCAGAGCCCAGGCCAAGCCTGGGCTTTTTTGTTGGCGGACCGCTCTGCTATTCTTGGCGCACCCCGCCACCCAGGAACCCGGTACGCCATGTCCGCCCGCATCCTCAGCCTGCACATCTACCCGCTCAAATCCTGCGCGGGCATCGACCTGAACGAATCCTCCATCGACCGCGCCGGCCTGGCCTACGACCGCCGCTGGATGCTGATCGGGGAAGACGGGCAGTTCATGACGCAGCGCCAGTGGCCGGCCATGGCGCTGGTCCGCACGGCGCTCACGGCGGACGCCCTGCGCCTGTCGGCGCCCGGCATGCCCGACCTGGACGTGGCCCTGGACGGCTCGGGCCTCGAATCCGGCCCGCAGGACGTCACCGTCTGGAAGGACACGATCTCGGCCCGGCGCGAAAGCGCGGCCGCGGGGCGCTGGTTCTCCGAGTTCCTCAAGACGCCTTGCGGCCTGTACAAAGTAGACGCGGCCGCGCGGCGGCCGGCCAAGCTCGACTGGGTGTCGCGCTGGACCGAGGCGCACCCCGACCTCGCGGACACCTTTTCGGGAGACCACTACTTCGGTTTCGCCGACGGCTTCCCGCTGCTGGTGGCCAACCAGGCGTCGCTGGACGACCTGAACGCCCGCCTGCGGGCCAAGGGGGCCGCGCCGGTGCCGATGGACCGGTTCCGCCCCAATATCGTCGTCCAGGGCGAATGGGAGCCCTTCGAGGAAGACCACACCGCGATGATCGAGGCGGCGGGCGTGAAGATGGCGTTCGTCAAGCCCTGCACGCGGTGCTCGATCCCCGACATCGACCAGCGCACCGCCCAGCGCTACGACGAGCCGGGCCTGACCCTGGCGGGCTATCGCAATCTGGAAATCGGCGTGGTGTTCGGCCAGAACGCCATTCTCGACGCGCCCGCCGGGGCGCGCCTGAAGGTGGGCGACGAAGTCGGGATCGAACTGGATTTCTAGCCCGGCGCCCGGGCGGGCGGCCTCAGGCCGACGACAGCTTCAGGCCCACCAGGCCAAGCACGATGAGGGTGACGCTGGCGATGCGCATCCAACTGGTGGATTCGCCGAACAGCACGATGCCGGCCACGAAGGCGCCGATCGTGCCGATCCCCACCCAGACCGCGTAGGCGGTGCCCAGGGGCAGGGATTTCATGGCCACCGCCAGCAGCCAGACGCTGATGGCCATGCCGCCCGCGGTAACGAGGGATGGCCAGAAACGGGTGAATCCATGGGTGTACTTCAGGCCTACCGCCCAGACGATTTCGAAAAGGCCCGCGAGTACCAGGATGATCCAGGTCATAGTCGACTCCTGCTGCATTCAGGGGTCGTCCCCGGAGAGAGGCATGCCGGCCTGGCGGCCGCGCGCGGCAGCGGGCCGTCCCGCTGCGGCAAAAATTATAGAATACGGGCTTCCGACGGCAGAACCGGGTGCCGGGCATCGACTCTTGCAACACTTCGCGTTCCGGGCCGCGAAACCAGGATATTTCCATCATGCAACGCATAATGCTGCGGGCAAAGCTGCACCGCGTCACGGTCACCGAAGCCGACCTTCACTATGAAGGGTCTTGTGGCATCGACGAAGACCTGCTGGACGCTGCCGGCATGCGCGAGTTCGAACGCATCGAACTCTACAACGTCACCAACGGCGAACGCTTCGATACCTACATCATCAAGGCGGCCCGCGGCAGCGGCGCCATTTCCTTGAACGGCGCCGCCGCGCGCCGGGCCCAGGTCGGCGACCTGCTGATCATCTGCACGTACGGTCCGATGTCCGAAGCCGATTCGGCCGCGCACAAGCCGCAAGTCGTGCTGGTGGACGACGCGAACCGCGTCAAGGAAATCCGCAAGTTCCCGGCCTGACGCCGGGCCGCGCGCGGCGCCTGCCTTGCCGGCCGGCGCCGCGTCAACCCTGAACCGTTTCATCATGAGCTTCCAGGTCATCATCCAACCCAGCCAGCATCAATTCCCGGTCGAGCCCGGCCAGACCGTGCTCGACGCCGCCCTGGCCGCGGGCATCGTCCTGCCCTATAGCTGTCGCAACGGCGCGTGCTCCACCTGCAAGGGGCGCGTGGTTTCCGGGGAGTTCGATGCCGGGCAGTATCCGGCGCAGATCCTTTCGCCCGAGGAACTGGCCGACGGCTACACCCTGTTCTGCCAGGCCCGGCCCGCCTCCGACATGGTGGTGGAGTCCACCGAGGTCCGGCTGGCCAGCGACATCCAGATCCGCAAGCTGCCTTCGCGCGTGCAGACGCTCGAGCGCGTGGCGCCGGACGTGACGGTGATCAAGCTGCAACTGCCGGCGTCCGAGCAGTTCCGCTACTACGCCGGCCAGTACATCGAAGTCATCCTGAAGGACGGCCGCCGGCGCAGCTATTCCATGGCGGGCGCCCCGCACACCGGCAGCCCGCTCGAACTGCACATCCGCCACATGCCTGGCGGCGTCTTCACCGACCATGTGTTCGGCGCGGGCGACACGCAGATGAAAGAGCGCGAGATCCTGCGCCTGGAAGGGCCGTTCGGCTCCTTCTTCCTGCGCGAAGACAGCGACAAGCCCGTCGTGCTGCTGGCCAGCGGCACCGGCTTCGCGCCGGTCAAGGCGATCGTCGAGCACATGATTCACAAGAACATCAAGCGCCCCGTCGCGCTGTACTGGGGCGGACGCCGTCCGCGCGACCTCTACATGCACGAGCTGGCGCAATCGTGGTCGGCCCAACTGCCCGATTTCCGCTACGTGCCGGTGGTGTCCAATGCCTTGCAGGAAGACGGCTGGACCGGGCGCACAGGCTTCGTCCACGAAGCCGTCATGCAGGACATCGAGGACCTGTCGGGCCATCAGGTCTACGCCTGCGGCACGCCGCTGATGGTGGACGCGGCCCGGCGCGAGTTCAGCGCCCAGAACGGACTGCCCCCGGAAGAGTTCTACGCGGACGCCTTCACGTCCGAGGCCGACCTGGCGAAAGCCGCGTCCTGAGCCACCGGCCATGAACGGAAGGGGCGGAACGAACGGGCCTGGAAAGGTTTGTGACTTCCGCCCCTTTTTATTCCGTAGGCGCGGGCAAATCGCCGGGGTAAACTGCCGTGGCAGCAGCTTGCCATGGGGCGCGGGCATCGGGTCCGCGAGCCGGGATGGCACGCAAGGAGCAATGCGGGCATGAAAGTAGCGGTATTGGGTGGCGGCATCATCGGAATCTCAAGCGCCTGGTGGCTGAGCCAGGCCGGCCACGACGTCGTTGTCATCGATCGCTGCACCGGTCCCGCGCAGGAAACCAGCCTGGCCAACGGCGCCCAGATTTCGGTGTCGTATGCCGAGCCCTGGGCCAATCCGCAGGCTCCCTTCAAGCTGCTCAAATGGATGTTCCAGGACAACGCGCCGCTGCTGTTCCGTCCGCAGTTGGACTGGCGGCAATGGATGTGGGGGCTGGCGTTCCTGCGCGAATGCCTGCCCGGCCGCCTGGCTCCCAACATCCGCGCCATGGTCCGCATGGCGGAATACAGCCGCGCGACCCTGCGCGGCATGCGCGCGGACCTGGGCATCCAGTACGACCACCTGGAACGCGGCATCCTGAATTTCTACCGTGACCAGCACGAATTCGAGAACTCCCAGCGCGCCGCCGGCCTGATGCGCGACTTCGGCGTGGAGCGGCGCGTGGTGTCCACCGACGAGGTCATCGCCATCGAGCCCGCCCTGGCTCCGCACCGCCAGACGATCGTCGGGGGCGACTACACGCCCGAGGACGAGAGCGGCGACGTGCACCTGTTCACGGTGGCCCTGGCCGAGCATTGCGTCCGCGCCGGCGTCGAATTCCGCTACAGCACCCGCGCCACGCGCCTGCTGACCACCGGCGGCACGGTGCAGGGCGTCGAACTCATCGGGCCCGACGGCCGCTACGGCACCCTGTCGGCCGACGCCTACGTGGTTGCGATGGGCAGTTTCAGCCCCGGCCTGCTGCGTCCGCTGGGCATCCCCTGCAACGTCTATCCGGCCAAGGGCTATTCCGCGACGTTCCCGGTGCTCAAGCCGGGCGCGGCGCCCACGGTCAGCCTGACGGACAGCAGCCACAAAGTCGTGTTCTCCCGCCTGGGCGACCGCCTGCGCATGGCCGGCACCGCGGAACTGTCGGGATATTCCCGCAGTCTGAACACCGGGCGCTGCGAGGCCATGACCCGCCTGGCGCGCGAACTTTTTCCCGACGCGCTCGATTTCGAGCGCGTCAGCTATTGGTCGGGCCTGCGCCCGTCCACTCCTTCGAACGTGCCCATCATCGGCCGCAGCCGTATCCCCAACCTGTACGTCAATACAGGGCACGGTACGCTCGGCTGGACGATGGGCGTTGGCTCGGGCCGGGCATTGGCCGATCTGCTCAGCGGACGGCGGCCAGAACCGGAATTTCCTTTTCTTGGTCTGTGAACCTATGAAGAATCTGCAATTGGCGGGCATTGCCCGCGCGATGTTCGCCAACCGGCGCGCATGGGTATTCGGCGCCGCCATGGCGATGGCCGGAGCGGCGAACGCCGCCGCGGTCGAAATACAGGTCTGGCACACGCTGACCGACGCAAACAAGGCTGAGTTCGAAAAGCTCGCCAAGCAATACAACAAGGAGCAGGACCAGGTCCGCGTCACGCTGCGCGGCTTCGCCTCGCCCTCCGCGCTGGAACAGGAAGCCGTTTCCGCGGTCAAGGCCAAGAAGGGCCCGAACCTGCTGCAACTGACCGACAACCATTCGCCCGAAGTCGTGGCCCAGCACAAGGCGGTGCTGCCGCTGTACGAACTGCTGGCCAAGTATCCGATCAAGGACCTGAACTGGTTCGTGCCGGCCACCAGCAGCTTCACGCGCGACAGCAAGGGCCGCCTGCTGGCCTTCCCCTGGATGGCCGAAGTGCCGGTGATGTTCTACAACACCGCCGCCTACAAGAAGGCCGGGCTGGATCCCAACAAGCCCGCCCGCACCTGGACCGCCCTGCAAGGCGAGCTGCTGAAGCTGCGCGACGTGGCCGACATCGACTGCCCGTACGCATCCAGCGACCAGGTCACTGTCCACCTGGAGAACCTGGCGCCGATCAACAACCAGGCGTTCACCAGCAACAACAACGGGCTCGACGCGGTCACCAAGAAGTCGACTGCTGCGGCCATGCAGTTCGATACGCTCTACATGCGCCACATCTCGCTGATGGTGAGCTGGAAGCGTTCGCTGCTGTTCATGGCTCATTCCGGCGACAGCGCCAGCGACAAGCTGTTCGCCAAGGGCGAATGCGCGGTGCTGACCTCCAACACCGGCGCCTTCGGCCAGTTCATCAACACGAAATCGCTGTCCTTCGGCGTGGCGCCGCTGCCTTACTACGACCAGGTCACCAAGGACGGCGGCAAGCCGTTCGTGAGCGGTTCGGCGCTGTGGGCGCTTGAAGGCCATCCCCAGGCTGAGGAGAAAGCCACCGCCCAATTCCTGGCCTGGCTGTCCAAGCCCGTCATCGCGGCGGAATGGCACCAGCGCACCGGCTATCTCCCGCTGACGGAAGCGGCCTTCCGCGCTTCGGACGTGTCGTTCTACGACCGCATCCCGGGCGTCCAGGCGCTGATCACCTCCATGCGCGCGCAGCCGAACACCAATAGCCGCGGCTTCCGCATGGCCAACTACGAGCGCATCGAGCCCGTGCTCAACCAGCAGCTCAACGACGCCTTCGACGGCAAAGTGCCGCCGGTCGCGGCGCTGAACAACGCCGCCTCGCAAGCGCGCAGCATCGCCGCGCAGCGCTGACGGCCCAAGGCGGCCCGGCGGCGCAAGCACCGCCGGCGCCCTGGAGAAACCTGGTCCTCGGGCCGGGTTTTTTTTCGTCCCGGGCCGGGCCCCGCGATGAATCGCGGCCCCTTTCCGGGCAGCGGGTCCGCGCGGCGGGACCAAACCATCCATGCGTACATGCCAGTCTGGCGGGGCAAAGGGCGCTCCTCCACCATGCGGTCATGCGCGTCGCTTTCCGGTGCGCCTTTCGCTCGCGGTGAGGCATGGTTCGACTCTTCTTCATGGCGGCAGGCCTGTCCTGCCTGGGGGCTTGCTCATGGTCCGGCAAGGGCCCTGCCGGATCGTCCTGGCAGGCGGCCGGGCCGGCCGCGCAAGGCTTCCGTTTCGATTGGCAACTGTCCGGCGATCCCGCCGTGGCGCCCATGCAGGTGTTCGACGACGGTAAGGAAACCTGGCTGCAATTCGCGCCAGGCCAGGCCCTGCCGGCAATCTTCGGCATCGGCGGCGATGGCGAACGCGCCTTGCCGTATTTCCGGCGCGATCCCTATGTGGTGCTGACGGGCGGGTGGAACAGCCTCTCGTTCCGGGGAGGGCGGCTGACGGCGCGGGCCCAGCGCATGCAGCCGCTGGCCGCCAGCGGGCACGAACGCATGCCGTCCGAACCGCCAGCCGTCGCGCAACGCATCGGGCCGCCGCCCGGCGCGCAGGCGCCCGTCGGCGCCTTGGCGGCCGGCGGTCCGCTGGCCGCGATCACGGGGCCAGCGGACGCGAACCAGGCCGCCGCCGCGCCGGCCGCCACCGCGCTGCCGATGCCGGATAATCCGGGCGCCGCGGCCGCGCTTTACCGCGCCGCCCCGCCGGACGCCACGTTGCGGGCCGTCCTGGCGCGTTGGGCGGGCATGGCGGGATGGACGTTCCAGCCGCAGCACTGGGCGGTGGACGTGGACATCCCCCTGTCCGCCACGGCGGAATTCTCCGGCGACTTCAAGTCGGCCGTGCGCGATCTGCTGGGCGCCACCGAACTTGCCGAGAAACCCTTGCAGCCCTGCTTCTACGGCAACAAGGTGCTGCGCGTCGTGCCGCTGGCGCAGTCCTGCACGCGCACGGCCGCGCCGGGAGGGGCCGCCGCATGACGCGCCGACTGCTCTTGTGCGCCGTGGCGTCCGGGGTGCTGGGCGGCTGCTCGGTATCCCAGCAGGTCGCCGATATGCGCCGCGCCGCCAGCGACCGGCAGGCCGGGGTGGCGGCGCGGCATCAGGCGTTCGCCGACGGCCTGTCGGACCGCGCGACGCGCCTGGCCGCGCAAGAGGTCGCCACGCCGTGGCTGGCCGGCAAACCCCAGCCCCTGGCGCGGGACGTGCTGCTGCCTCCCGCCTTGCGGGAAAACTTGCGGACCACGCTGATGCTGGCCGACGATGCCGACCTGCCCGCGGTGGCGCAGCGCCTGACCGCCGCGACCGGCATCCCCGTGCGGGTACAGCCGGACGCCTTGCTGCCGCTGGACCTGTTCCTGCCGCGCCTTGCCGTCAGCGGCGCGCTGGCCGTCCCGGCGCCGGCCAGCCTCGAGATCCGCGCTGGCGGGCAGCCGCTGGCCGACCTGCTCGATGCCCTGGCGGCCCGCTACTCCGTGCACTGGCGCTATGAGCGCAATGCGCTGGAGTTCTACCGAACCGAAAGCCGCGTATTCGATCTTCGCGCGCTGTCGCTTGCCAGCAAGGTCGACATCCGGCTGGGCCGTTCGGGCAGCAAGGAAGGCGAGGGCTTCGAAAGCGCGTCCAACACGTCGTTGTCCGCCGGCCAACACAATGCGCTGGCCATCCTGCGCGCCAGCCTCATGCCGTTCCTGACCCGTTCCGGCGTCCTGGCCGATGCGGTCGACGGCGCCACCTCCCTCGTCGTCACGGACACGCCCGAGGCGCTCGAACGCGTCGCCCGCTACCTCGAACGCGAGAACAAGGCGCTGACGCGCCGAGTGCGGCTGGTCTTCGAGGAAATCACCGTCATCGCCAACGACTCGGCCTCGGGCGGCATCGACTGGAACGCCGTCTACGCCGCGGCCGGGGCGACGGCCCGGCTGGCGCTGCCGGGCGCCGGCGCCGCCGGCGACGGCGTGCTGGAAACCGCGGTGGGCAGGGGGCCGTTCCAGGGTTCGCAGGCCATCGTTTCCGCGCTCAGCGCAATGGGAGCGGTCGTGCGCCACAGCAAGGTTCCCGTATTGACCCTGAACCGCCGGCCCGTCACGCACGCCGTAAGAACCACGTTTTCCTACATCGACCGGGTGCAGAGCACCGCCGTCCCCGGCACCACCGCGGGCGGCGCCAACGGCACGCTGCCCGCGGTGTCCATCAGCCAGAAGGAAGAAACGGTCGGCTCGTTCCTGACGCTGCTGCCCGACATCCAGGAGGACGGCCAGATATTGCTGTCGCTCGCCTACGACAACGCGGTCGCGCAACCATTGAAAACCATCACCTTCGGCGAACGCGGCAACCAGGTCCAGGTCCAGCAGATCACCATCGACGGCAACGGCACGGTACAGCAGATAGAACTGCGTCCCGGGCAGCCCATCATCGTTTCCGGGTTCGACCGCAGCCAGGACCAGCACGAACGCCGGCGGCTCGCGCCCGCGGCGCCCCTGATCGCGGGCGGCCAGGACAGCGCCGCCTCGGCACGCACGACCACGCTGGTGCTGGTGACGGCCCAGGTCGAGGAGGGCTACTAGGCATGGACCGGGTTCCCCACACGCTGCTGCTCGATTGTCCGGGCGCCGGGCGGATGCTGGCGTTCGGCCTGCGCTGGTTCGCGCTGATCGGCTCGAACGCGCCCACGCTGGCCCGTTCGCGCGGACGGCGCTTGCGGGCCAGCCACTACGTCGTCGGCGGCGCGCCGGCCACGATGGCGGGCTATGGCCGCGTGCGGCCGCAGCGGCGGGGCGGATGGCGCGCCGGACGCGCGAGGGCGCGCGGCGCGGTCCCCATCCAGGCCGCGGCGCAGCTTTTCGCCTTGCTGTATCCCGAAGGCGGACACAGCCTGGTCCGCCTGCCCGATGGCGGGCATTGGCTGGTGGCGGCCCATCGCGGCACGGTGCTGTCGCAGACCGACAGGGTGTTCGCGTCCCGGGACGAGGCCCTGCGCGAACAAGCGCTGTTGCTGGCCCAGCGGCCCGCCTTGCCCTTGCGGGAGGCCGGCGAGGTCTGGGAAGCGCTGCAGCAGGCGGTGGATCCCGCCACCCGGCTGAGCGCGCTGCCGACCCGCTGGGCCGAACTGCCGCTCGCCCTGCGGCTGTTCCTGGCATGCGTGGGGCTGGCGGCCTTCGCGCCCGCCCTCTGGAACGCGCTGGGAGCGCCGCGGCCCGGACGCGAAGCCCCCGCGCCCGGCGGCCCCGGAAACGGCCAGTCCCCGCCGGACCCCTATCTCACCTTGCTGCAAACCACCGCGGCCCACGCGCCGTCCGAAGTGCCCCGCCTGCTGGCCAGCCTGGGCAGGCTGCCCATACAGGTCCGGGGCTGGGCGCTGCGCCGCGCGCATTGCCTGGCGGGGGCGCAGCGCTGGACGTGTTCGGCGGCCTACGTCCGGGCCTATCCCTACGCCACGAACCAGGCGCTGTATGCGCTGCGGCCCGCCGGTTGGGAACTGTCGTTCCAGCCGCTGGAGGCGGCCACGCTGTCGTGGGGGATGGCTTCGGGGCAGGCATGGCTGGCCGACCTGTCCCTGCCCACGGGCATCCAGGTCGATACCGAGCTGGCCGCCGCCTTGCAGCGCCTGCAGCCGGCGTTTTCCGCCGTCGTCCTGGCGGCGGCCCTGCCGCTGCCCGTCCCCGCGCCCGCCGCCCACGGAGGCGCCGTCGCGATCCCGGACCAACCGCCAAGTATTCGCCGCCGGGCGCTCACCCTGCGCGGGCCGTTGCGTTCGTTCGCGCTGCTGCCGGACGCCATTTCGACTGCGCGGTGGTCCCGCCTATCGCTGGAAATCCAGCCGCAGCCCAGGCCCGGCCTGGCGGCAAGCACACTCATCGCAGAATTGCAGGGGGAACTCTATGAACAGGAATAGGGCGGCCGCGCGCCTCGGAATCGCGGGGCGCCTCGCCTGCTGCCTCGCGTTGTCGGCCGTGCCGGCCCAGTACGTCCGCGCCCAGCTTGCGCCGCCGGCCACGGAGGAACCGCAAGCCTGGCCGGAAGCGGAAACCGTGCGCACGCTGCTGCGCGCGGACGCCGCTGCAGCCCTGGCGGATTGCCGCGTTCCCGGCATCTGCCCGGCCGGCGGCGCAGCGGCGTCTCCAGTGCCTCCGGCGGGGCCGGCGGTTCTTCCGGCCCGGCCGTTCGACGACATCCGCGTGCTGGCCATATTCGGCGTCGCCCGAAGCCTGCGCGTCGACCTCAACGTCAACGGCGCCGTGCTGCGCTACCAGGCCGGCCGCGGCGCGCCCGTCGCGGGCTCGGCCGTGGCCGGCGCCTACCAGTTGCTCGCCATCGAAGACGCCTGCGTGCGGCTGCGCCGAGACGGCCGCGAACACACCGCTTGCCTGGACCTCGGCAGGGCCTACCCATGACGGCGCCCGCCTTGCTGCCCGCCGTCGCGGCATCGCGTCCGCCCGAGCTGCGAACGCCGGAAGACATCGCCCGCCTGGCGCCGGCGTTCGTGCGCGCCCTGGGCCGCGAATTCGACCTGGCCGCCCTGGCGGGCCGGCTGTGTCCGGTGCTGCTGGAAAACGGCGAGGTCGCGGTCTTCGCGGTGAAGGACTACACCCTGGGCGACCAGATCGACGAAGTCGAACGCATGGTCGGGGCGCAGGGATACCGGCTGGCGCGCGTGCCGCGCTACCAGTTGCCCGCGCCGCTGCTGTTGATGGTCGCCCGAGGCCAACTGGCGGCTCCGGGCCTGGCCGCGCGGGGCGGGGCGCAACGGGAAGAGCGCGCCTCGGCCCTTGCTTCGCTCTTCCTGGACATCGTGCGCTGGGGCGTGGCGCAGGGCGCGAGCGACGTGCACATCAACGTCGACCGGCGGCGCGAAGCCTGCGAAATCCGCTACACCATCGGCGGCGAATACGTCGGCACCGGCCGCTACGCAGGCCTGTCCAACGCGACCCTGCTGGAAGTCCTGGCCGTGGCCTGGATGGACGTCAGGGGCGGCAACGGCGCGGTGTTCGATCCGGCGCTGGAACAGCAGGGGCGCATCGGCCTGGACGTCGACGGCATTCCGATCGTGCTGCGGTGGGCCTCGCTTGCCGCCGACGCGGGGCCGTCGGTGTGCCTGCGCATCCTGCGGCTGGATGCAACCGCCGACGGCGACCTGCTCTCGCTGGGCTATCTGCCGGCCCAGGTGGAAACCCTGGCGCGCGCCCGCGAACGCGAGGGCGGCGCCATCGTGCTGGCCGGCGTGGTGGGTTCGGGCAAATCCACCACCATCGCCGCGCTGATGCGCGGAATCGCGCCCACCCGCAAGGTCATTACCCTGGAGGACCCGGTCGAATACCTCATCGGCAACGCCTTGCAGAACACCCTGGGCGGCGCCCTGGCGGCGGCCTGGCCGGCGGTCGACGCCAAGCTCAAGACCATCAAGCGGTCGGCGATGAACGATCTGCTCATCGGCGAAATCCGCGATGCCGACACCGGCCGCGCGTTCATGGACCTGGCCGGTTCCGGCGTCAGCCTGTACACGACCACCCACGCGGCCTGCGCCGTGATGATTCCCGAACGCCTGGCTTCGGACTCGATCGGGGTGTCGCGGGATTTCCTGGCCTCGCCCGGCATCCTCAAGCTGCTCGTCTACCAGACCTTGCTGCCGCGCCTGTGCTCCCGCTGCGCGCTGCCGGCCGACAGCCTGTGGGCGGCGTCCGCCGCGTCCTCCGGGGACGCGGCGGCCATGGACTGGCGGGCGTGGATCGAGCGGATGGCCGGGAAGTTCCAACTGGATGCCGGCGCGCTGCGGGTCCGGAACGCGGCCGGATGCCCCGATTGCAGGCGGCCCCACCTGCCGGAACTGAACGGCACGGCCGGCCGCTGCGTCGCGGCCGAGATGGTCGAGCCCGAACGCGTGGACGGGTTCCTCGAACGCGTGCGCGCCCGCGACAACCTCGGCCTCAAGCGGCAGGCCCAGGCGGCAGGCCCGGCCGCCTGGCGCAACGAGGCCACGCGCGGCGCGCAGGCGCTGGACAGCGCCCTGTACCGGGCCAGCCTGGGCGAAATCGACCCGCGTTCCCTGCTGCGCCGCTTCGACCTGCCGGCGGCCGTGCCGGACTCCGCCAGGGGCGCTCATGGCTGAGCCGCTCATGCAGGCGCCCGCCTGGCGCCGGCCCGCCGGCAGCGCACTCTTGCTGCGCCTGGACGCATTGCGCTTCCGGTCCCGCCGCGCGGACTACTACGAATATCTGGCGGATCTGGTCGAGGGAACGCAAGGGCGCAAAAGCCTGCGCGACATCTTCGAAGACGACGCGCGCCGGCACGGCCAGGACACGGTGCGCGGACGCCTGTCGCAGCACTGGGCCGCCGCGTACCAGGAAGCGGGCGGAGACCTTAGCGCCGCCTGGTCGGACACGCTGCCCGCCGGCGAATGCCTGTTGCTTGGCTGCGTGCAGGAAGAAGGCGGCGACCTGCCGGCCGCGCTGCGCGATCTGGCGCGCGCCGTCCGCCTGGCGACGGACGCGTGGCTGGCGCTCGTGTCCGCCGCGGCGGCGGGGGTGGCGGCGGCGGCGGTCGCCTTCGCCCTGCTGTGCGCCATTCCCTTTTTCAGCGTTCCTCGGCTGCAGCACGTATTCCAGGCCGTGCCGGCGGAGGACTACGCCCGGCTGACCCGCGCGCTGTTCGCGCTTGCGCAGGGCCTGCGGACATGGCTGCCCCTGTGGCTGGTGCTGGTCTTCGGCCTGGCCGGGCTGGGCCTGTGGTCGCTTCCGCACTTCACGGGGCCCCTCAGGGCGCGGCTCGACCGCTGGCTGCTCTGGCGGCTTTACCGCGATTTCCACGCCATCCGCTTTCTTTCCCTGCTGGCCGTGCTGGTCAGGCAGCACGGCTCCGCCGACACCCGCCTGCGCCGCGCCCTGGCGGTGCAGGCGCGCGGCGCGCCGCCTTGGCTGCACGCGCACCTGCTGGACATGCTGGCGCGGATCGACGCCGGCCTGGCTGGCCCGGAGGTATTCGGCACCGGCCTGCTGGAAGCGGACACCTGGTGGTACATGGCCGACATGATGGACGCCCTGGGCATGGAGGCCGGGCTGGCGCGCGCGCGCCAGCGCATCGAACTGCGCCTGCTTGCGCGCGTGCGGCGGCAGGCATCGGTGCTGCGCTGGTCGCTGCTGATCTCGTCCGTGGCGGCCGTGCTGGGGATCGCGCTCTGGCACTACGGCGTGATCGACGAACTGCGCCAGGCGCTCACCAATTTCTATGCCGGCCGATAGGGCGGCCGGAGCCGGCGGCTCGCCGGCGCTTCATTTCACCAAGGAGACAAGCATGCGGCATTTCCAGGAATTCCAGGCCGGCGCCATCGGGCAGCGGGGCTTTTCGCTGATAGAGGTGTCCATCGTCACCGCCATCGTCCTGCTGATCGCCATCGTCGGCATTCCGGCCATCGGCGCCTACGTCATCGAAAACAAGGTGCCCAAGGTCGGCGAGGAATTGCAGCGCTTCATCGCCAGCACCAAGATCAACGGGCTGGGCGGCGGCGTCACGCCCTATGCGGGCCTGGACACCGGCGCCATGGCCAACGCCTTGCGGGATTCCAGCGTCCTGTCCGTGCAGGGCACGGGCTCCGGGGCGCGCATCGTGCACGGCCTGGGCGGCAATGGCGTGGGCGGCAACGGCGTCGTCGAGGTGGCGGCGGCCGCGTTCGGCAGCGCGGGCCTGGGTTCCGCGTTTTCCATCACGCTGACCAACGTCAGCCATGCGGCCTGCCCGGCGCTGGCCTCCGTGCTGCAGCGGATGTCCGAAACCATCTCCATCGGCGGCGATGGCGGCGTCCGCGTCGTGAAGGACGCGCTGGCCGCGCCCAGCGTGCCTTACCGGGCCGCCCTGGCCCAGGCCCAGTGCAGCCAGGGCGACGTCAACACCTTTGTGTTCACCGCCAAATGAGCCGGGGCGCGCATCCGCTCCGCCAGCGCGGATTCTCGGCGCTCGGCCTGGCGCTGGCCCTGGCTTTGACCGCCATGGCCGCCATCTGGGCTTCGAACCAGCAGGTACAGCGGATCGAGGACGCGGCGGCGCGTTCCGCGGGGGTATGGCTCACCCAGATACGCCTGGCCATGGCCGGCGTGCTGTCCGCGCATTTCACCGCCCTGGCCAAAGGGGAGGCGCCGCGCAACGCCCAAGGAAAGCCGCTGTTCGCGGATTCCCTGGCGCCCGCCATGGACGAACTGCGCGCCGCGGGATTCCTGCCCGCCGATTTTCCCGACCGCTCCGCCTTGGGTTTCGCCGCAAGGCTGCGGATCGTCAGGGGGCCGACCTGCCCCGGCGATCAATGCCGGCTGGACGGGCTCGTCCACAGCGCCCAGCCGGTTCTGAAAACAGGGACGCAGTCTCCCGACCTGATCGGCATGGCAGCCATCATCGAGGCCGCGGGCGGCTACGGCGGCGCCGTGTGGCCCGGCGCGCCGGGGCGGCTGCGGGGGGCGGCGTTCAACTTTGCCAATCCCCTGGCGGGCGGGCGGCCCGGCCCAGGCGCCGGGCACCGTGGCGCTGTGGGCGGGAGCGGGGGCCGGCGAACCGGACCTGGACCGCTTCGTGAAAATCCGCGATACGCGCGATCCCCAGCTCCAGGGGGCGCTGAGCGTCGCCTCCTCGGTTGCCATCGGCACCTACCTTTCGGTCGGCGCGCGCGCCACGGAAGGACGGTACTGCGGCGTCGCCAACGGAACGATGGCCACCTCGGCCCGGGGGGAACTGCTGACGTGCCAAGCCAATGCCTGGACGCAGGCCAGCGGGAGCTTCGGCGGGGCGTACAGCCACAATTACCCCTTGGGTTGCTACCATTACTCGGGCGTGTCCACCGCCAATCCCCGCACGGGCGCCTGCTCGTGCCCCGCGGGCTACAGCGCGGTGATCGTCTCCGCGGGCGGCAAATGGACCGACACCGAGGGCTGGACCACCGGCTACGTCTGCGTGCGCTGAGCCCCGCGCGCGCCCGTTGCCGCGTATGCCCGCCAACCCTCTATAATCAAAGATTCGCCTAAATCCTGCTTCATCCACGATGAAATCCTCCGAGATTCGCCAGCAGTTCCTGCAATTCTTCAAGTCCAAGGGACACACCATCGTTCCTTCGTCGTCGCTCGTCCCCGGCAACGACCCGACTTTGCTCTTCACCAATTCGGGCATGGTCCAGTTCAAGGACGTCTTCACGGGCAAGGAATCGCGGTCCTACACGCGTGCCACCTCGTCGCAGCGCAGCGTGCGCGCCGGCGGCAAGCACAACGACCTGGAGAACGTGGGCTACACCGCCCGCCACCATACGTTCTTCGAAATGCTGGGCAATTTCAGCTTTGGCGACTACTTCAAGCGCGACGCCATCCAGTACGCCTGGGAACTGCTGACGCAGGTCTACAAGCTGCCGGCCGAGAAGCTCTGGGTCACCGTGTACCAGGAAGACGACGAGGCCTACGACATCTGGGCCAAGGAAGTCGGGGTGCCGGCCGAACGCATCATCCGCATCGGCGACAACAAGGGCGCGCGCTACGCGTCGGACAACTTCTGGCAGATGGCCGACACCGGCCCCTGCGGTCCCTGCTCGGAGATCTTCTTCGACCACGGCCCCGAGATCTGGGGCGGCCCCCCGGGATCGCCCGAGGAAGACGGCGACCGCTACATCGAGATCTGGAACCTGGTGTTCATGCAGTTCGAGCGCGATGCCGCCGGCAACATGCCGCGCCTGCCGCGCCCCTGTGTCGATACCGGCATGGGCCTGGAACGCATCGCCGCCGTGCTGCAAGGCGTGCATTCCAACTACGAAATCGATCTGTTCCAGCACCTGATCGCCGCCGCCGCGCGCGAAACCGGCATCAAGGACCTGGAAGACAACTCGCTCAAGGTCATCGCCGACCACATTCGCGCCTGCTCGTTCCTGATCGTCGACGGCGTGATCCCCAGCAACGAAGGTCGCGGCTACGTGCTGCGCCGCATCGTCCGCCGCGCCCTGCGCCATGGCTACAAGCTGGGCCAGACCAAGCCGTTCTTCTACCGCCTGGTGCCGGACCTGGTCGCCGAAATGGGCGAGGCCTACCCGGAACTGGCCGCCACGGCCGACCGCGTCGCCCAGGTGCTGAAGCAGGAAGAGGAGCGTTTCGGCGAAACGCTGGAACACGGCATGCGCATCCTGGATTCCGCGCTGGCCAACGTGCCCAAGGGCGGCCAACTGGACGGCACCACGCTGTTCACGCTGTACGACACCTACGGCTTCCCGGTGGACCTGACCGCCGACATCTGCCGCGAACGCGAAGTGGAAGTCGACATGGCCGGCTTCGAGGTCGCCATGGAACGCCAGCGCGACCAGGCGCGCGCCGCGGGCAAGTTCAAGATGGCCGAGGGCCTGAACTACGAAGGCGCGGATACGCGTTTCGAAGGCTACGAAAAGCTCGAACTCGACAACGTCAAGGTCACGGCCCTGTACGTCGACGGCACGCAGGTCCAGCAGGTCCAGGCCGGCCAGAACGCGGTCGTGGTGCTGGACGCCACGCCGTTCTACGCGGAATCGGGCGGCCAGGTCGGCGATACCGGTTTGCTGGAGGCCGACGGCCTGCGGTTCGCCGTCGCCGACACCCTCAAGATCCAGGCGGGCGTCTTCGGCCACCACGGCCTGCTGGAGTCGGGCACCCTGTCCGTGGGCGACACGCTGCTGGCCCGCGTCGATGCGGTGCGCCGCGCCCGCACGGTGCGCAACCACTCCGCCACCCACCTGATGCACAAGGCTTTGCGCCAGGTGCTGGGCGCCCACGTGCAGCAGCGCGGCTCGCTGGTGGATCCCGACAAGACCCGCTTCGACTTCGCCCAGGACGCGCCGCTGACGGCCGAGCAGATCGCCCGCGTCGAGGCCATCGTCAATGCTGAAGTCCTCGCCAACCAGCCTACCGTGGCGCAGGTCATGGCCTATGACGACGCCGTCAAGGGCGGCGCCATGGCGCTGTTCGGCGAAAAGTACGGCGATACGGTCCGCGTGCTGGACATCGGCTTTTCGCGCGAGCTTTGCGGCGGCACCCACGTCAGCCGCACCGGCGACATCGGCCTGTTCAAGATCGTTTCCGAAGGCGGCGTGGCCGCGGGCGTGCGCCGCATCGAGGCCATCACCGGCGACAACGCCCTGGCCTGGGTGCAGAACCAGAACGCCTTGCTGACGCAGGTGGCGGGCATGCTGCGCTCGACGCCGGCGGACCTGCCCGCGCGCATCGCGCAGGTGCAGGAACAGGTCAAGGCGCTCGAGAAAGACCTCGAGCAATCGCGCAGCAAGCTTGCCGCCAGCGCGGGCAACGACCTGGCCTCGAGCGCCGCGGTCGACGTCAAGGGCATCAAGGTCCTGGCCGCCGGCATCGGCGACGTGGATCCCAAGGCCCTGCGCGGCATGGTCGACAACCTGAAAGACCGCCTGAAGCCGGCGGTCGTGCTGCTGGCCACGGGCTCCGCCGATGGCAAGATCAGCGTGGTGGGCGGCGTCACCGCCGACCTGACCGACCGCATCAAGGCGGGCGACCTGGTCGGCTTCGTGGCGGCCCAGGTCGGCGGCAAGGGCGGCGGACGCCCGGACATGGCCATGGGCGGCGGCACCGACGTCAGCGCCTTGCCCGCGGCGATCGCCAGCGTGCAGAAGTGGGTGGACGAGCGCCTGTGATGAACGGCCCCGACGCCGGCGCGCAAGCGCCGTCCTTCGAACAGGAGATCGACGCCAGCGGCCTGACCTGCCCCTTGCCCATCCTGCGCGCCAAGAAGGCCCTGGCGCAGATGGCCAGCGGCGAAGTGCTGCGCGTCGTCACCACGGACCGCAACGCGATCCGGGACTTCCAGGCCTTCGCCCGCCAGACCGGCAATACCCTGGTCGCTCAGCACGAGGCCGATGGCCGCGGGGTGCATTTCCTGCGGCGGCGCTGACCGGCCCACCGGCCAGGCCAGGCATGCAAAGGGGTCCGCCTTCCGGCGGGCCCCTTTGTTTTGGCCGGGCGCACAGCTACTTGCGGACGGCGGCGGCGACGGCCTGGGTGATCGTGAAGTCGACGAGATCGCCTTCCTTCAACTGCTGGAGCCGCGCCTGCAGGGCGGGATCCTGCACCTGGACGGTGCGCATGCCGCCTTGCGGGCCTTTCAGCGTGACCAGGTTGGCGCTCTTGTTGATGTGCCAGATCTCGGCGGTGATCGTGGTCTGGCGGCCGACGGCGCCGGCGGGCATGCCGCCCTTGGGGCTGCGGGTGCTCGCCGTCTCCGTCACGACCTCGGGCGTGCCCGAACCGGCCGGGCGCACCGCCACCGCCACCGATTCGTAGTAGTCGAGCGTCAGCGTGTCGCCGGGCTTGATCTGCTGGAAATTGCGGACGTTGGGGCCGGCCTGGATGTTCAGGGTATTGCCGTTCTCGCCTTGCAGCGTGATGGTCCGGCTGGCCGGGTCCACCGCGGTGACCTTGCCCGTGGCGGTCGTCAGGGCGGCGCCGACGATCCGGGCGGAAGCCGCCAGCGGCATCGCCAGCGAGCCCGCCAGCAGGCCCGCCAAGGCCAGGCGCGCGACAGGAGTGAAGACGGATTTCTGGTTCTTCATGATGTTGCACCCTCCGAATAGAGGAAGTTGGGGAAAAACGCAGGAAAGAGGGGATGGCGGCGAGCGGCGGAGAACCCGCCCTCAGGGGAGTGGTTTGAAGAAACCGGGCAGGTGGCGCCGTGGCGGCGCGGCGGGGGAGAGCAAAGCGCGGGATCTTGCGTACGATGACATAAAACCGATCTCCAAAATCGGGTTTTTCTTCAAACGCACTGACTTTGAACGCACTAAGACAGACAGGGGCCGCAGGCACAAGCGCGGCCGAACGGCTACACTTTGGGTTGCGGCGGGCTCCGGCCCGTTTTTGTAGAATACCCGGATGTGGTGTTTTAGGATACAAATCCCGCCGCTATGCAAGATTCCCGCACTCCCATTTGCCAGCCGGCTTGTTTAAGTGCTAGAATTTCCCGTTTTTCACAACTAATTCAAGGGATTACCTATGGTGGTGATTCGCCTGGCCCGCGGTGGGTCCAAGAAGCGTCCGTTTTACAACCTGGTGGCCACCGATTCGCGTAACCGTCGCGACGGCCGCTTCATCGAGCGCGTGGGTTTCTACAACCCCGTCGCCAGCGAAGGCTCGGAAAACCTGCGCATCGCGCTGGATCGCGTGCAGCACTGGACCAGCAACGGCGCCCAACTGTCGCCCGCTGTCGAGCGTCTGGTCAAAGACTACTCGGCCAAGGTTTCCGCCGCGGCTTGATTGCCCGCGTCGCCAAGCCTCAGTCCTGCTAGCTTTACTGCGTTTTAAAGCTACCATTCATAGCTGCTTCATAGCTACCAAGAGCACGATACATGCCTGATGCCGCAACCTCCAACGCGGCGCCGACGGATTTGATCGAGCTGGGCCGCATCAGTGCAGCCTACGGCGTGAAAGGCTGGGTCAAGGTGCAGCCACATTCGGCCCATGCCGAAGTGCTGCTCTCAGCATCTCAATGGTGGTTGACTCGCCCTGTGCCTGAATTGGCGCGGGGCGCTGTCGCGTCCGCGCCTGTCGCATACAAGGTCGTGCAATCCCGTTCGCAAGGGTCCACCGTGGTGGCCCAGTTGGCGGGTATCGCAGACCGCGACCAGGCCGAAGCCCTGCGCGGTTGTTCCGTGCGGGCGCCTCGGGGAGCCTTTCCCGCGCCCGAGGAAGACGAATACTACTGGGTCGATCTCATCGGTTGCGCGCTGTACACCAGCGCCAACGGCGAACCCGCGCTATTGGGCGCGGTCGACGAAGTCCTGGACAACGGCGCCCATGCCGTCCTGAAGATCCTGCGCCAGACGGCCGGGGCCCAGGGTCCGGAACCCGTCCTGGACGCCAAGGGCCGGCCCGCCGAAATGCTCGTTCCGTTCGTGCGCGCGCACATCCATGCCGTCGATTTGGCCGCCCGCCGCATCGACAGCGACTGGCCCGCGGACTTTTGATGCGATTCGACGTCGTTACGCTCTTTCCCGAAATGTTCGGGGTAGTGCGCGACCTGGGTGTCACCGGCCGGGCGCATGCCCAGGGCCGGTGGTCCCTGCATGCCTGGAATCCCCGCGATTTCACGCATGACGTGCACCGCACCGTGGACGACCGCCCCTATGGCGGCGGCCCCGGAATGGTGATGATGGCGGGGCCTCTGGAAGCCGCCGTCAACGCCGCCCAGGCGGCGCGCGCCGCGCAAGGCCTGGGCCGCGCGCCCGTCGCGCTGCTGGCGCCGGTCGGCCGGCGCTACGACCAGGCCGGCGCGGAATCGCTGGCCGCAAGCGAAGGGATCATCCTCATTTGCGGCCGCTACGAAGGCGTCGACCAGCGGTTCATCGACCGCTGCGTCACGCAGGAAATCTCCCTGGGCGACTTCGTGCTGTCCGGCGGGGAGATCGCCGCGCTGGCGGTGATCGACGCCGCCGTGCGGCTCCTGCCCGGCGTGCTCAACGACGGCGACTCCGCCCTGCAGGATTCCTTCAACGATACCCTCTCCGGCCTGCTGGACAGCCCTCACTACACGCGTCCCGAAGTGTACGAGGGCGAACCGGTGCCCGCCGCGCTGCTTAGCGGCCACCACGCCAATATCGCCCGCTGGCGGCGCGAGCGTTCGCTCGCCCTGACGGCGGCCCGGCGGCCCGAGCTGATCGAATCCGCCCGCGCCAAGGGGTGGCTCGACAAGGCGGACGAGCGTTACCTGGCCCAACTGGCCGGCACCTGGGATCCCGCCTCCGAGGCGCCCAAACGCAGGCGCAAGCCCGCCCGGCCCGCCAAGACGCCGGACGCGTCCTGATTTTCCCTTTCCGCCCGGTCCGCAAACGCTAGGGATGTTCCTAGCTTGTGGGCCTTTCGGCCGCTCCCTAGCATTGAAAATTGCATGAAAATGAAATTTTCATATGAGCCGATCCGATCCCGCCCGCTCCGCGCCTGTGCGCCGCGCCGCCCTCATGTCCCCGGCGGCGAAGCTTCCGTCCGCCCGGCCGGAATCCGCCGTTGACCTGTGGCTGGGCCAGCAACTGCGCCAGTTGCGCAAGCAACAGGGCCGGCCGCTGGCGGATGTGGCCCGCGCCTGCGGCATCTCGCTGGGCCTGCTGAGCCAGATCGAGCGCGGCCTCAGCTCCGCCTCCGTGAAGATCCTGCACCTGCTGGCCCGCGAATTCCGCGTGTCGGTGAATTCGCTGCTGCGCAACGCCGAGCATACCGAGGGAGAGGATGGCGGACGGGTCGCCCGCGCGGGCACGCACCGCTATATCGACCTGAGCGAGAAGGGCATCAGCAAAGAGATGTACACCCCGCCGGCCTGCCGCAGCATGGACCTGTGCCGCGCCACGATCGAGCCGGGCGGCTCCACCGGCAGCGAACTCTTCGTGACGGGGCAGGGGGAACAGATCGGCGTGGTGCTCAAGGGTTCGCTGGAACTGTGGGTGGGCGACCGGGTCGTCCTGCTCAACGAAGGCGACAGTTTTTGCTACGCCAGCAGCACGCCTCGCCGCTGGCGCAATCCCGGGTCGCGGACGACCGAGGTCATCTGGGCCATTTCCAACATCACTCAAGCCGCGGGGGACGATACGAAACAGGCGCCATGAGCGCACAGCATCCATAGCGGCGCGATGACGATGGGGATCGTCGCGCCACCGGGCGTTGCCCGGATTTCTTTGCCACGACGAGGAAATGTCATGAAATTCAAGACTCTGGCTGTCTCTGTATTTGCTGCATTGTCCATGGCCGCGGGCGCGCAGGCCCAAACGGTATTGAAGGTCGGCTCCACGCCCACGGGCAGTCCTTTCACGTTTCTCGATACCAAGACCAACAGCATCGAAGGCGTGATGGTCGATATCGTGAAAGCGGTTGGCAAAGAGGCGGGATTCGAGGTGCAGATCGAACCCATGGCGTTCTCCGCGCTGATCGGTTCGCTGACGTCCAAGCGCATCGACATCGTGTCGGCGGCCATGTTCATCACGCCGCAGCGCCAGCAGGTGGTGAGTTTTTCGGAGCCCGTGTACCGCTACGGCGAGGGGCTCATGGTGCTCAAGACCGACGACAAGGAATACAAGTCCTTCGCCGACATGAAGGGGATGACGGTCGGCGTGCAGGTCGGCACCGCCTTCGTCGAACCGATACAGAAGAGCGGCGTGTTCAAAGAGGTGAAGCTCTACGACAACCCGCCCGACATGATGCGCGACGCCAACGCCGGCCGCATCCAGGGCGGCTTCATGGACTACCCCATCGCGGCCTACATCCTGACGCAGGGGAATTATCCCAACCTGAAGATGGCGCAGTCCTATCAGCCCACGGTAATGGGCAGCCTGGGGCTGGCGACGCGCAAGGAAGACGCCGCGCTGCTCGACCGCATCAACAAGGCGCTCGTCAAGCTGAAGGCGGACGGCGCCATCGACGCCATCCTGAAGAAATGGGGGCTGTCGGGCGCTTGATGCCGGCCCGGCCTCGAGCAATCGAACGCCATTGCGGCCGTCCGCCAGGCCCGCCTTTCGCGGGCCTGCGGGCGGGGCGCATGCCGCGTTCCCGCGGGCTGTCTAGTTGGGGTGGTGAGTCATGACGGAATTCTTCAAGGACGCGGCGGAATACCTGCCGATATTGCTGCAAGGCGCGAAGCTCACGATCCTGGTGACGCTCGGTTCGCTTGCGCTGTCCACGTTGCTGGGCCTGGTGTGGGCGCTCATGCGCGTCTCCGGAAACCGCTACCTGTCCAAGTTCAGCGGCGGGGTGATCAACCTGCTGCGCGGCATTCCCATCATCGTGCTGCTGTTCTACATCTATTTCGTGATGCCGGACATGGGCGTGTCGCTGACGGCGGTGCAGGCGGCCATCATCGGCCTGGGCGTGGCGTATTCGGCCTACCAGGCCGAGAACTTCCGCGCGGGCATCCAGGCCATCGACCGGGGCCAGATCGAGGCCGCCATGGCCATGGGCATGAGCTGGGGCATGACGATGCGGCGGGTCGTGCTGCCGCAGGCGGTGAAGATCGTGCTGCCGCCCTACGGCAACATCATGATCATGATGCTGAAGGATTCCTCGCAGGCGTCGACCATCACGGTGGCGGAACTCGCCTTGCAGGGCAAGCTGATCGCCGTGTCCACCTTCAAGAACGCCACGGTGTTCACGCTGGTGGCGCTCATGTACCTGGTGATGTGCGTTCCGCTGATCCTGCTGGTCCGCCATCTGGAAAAAAGGAGCGCCGCCAAATGATCGAACTCAAGGGAGTCCGCAAGAGCTTCGGCCCGCTCGAAGTGCTCAAGGGCATCGACGCCGAGATCACGAAGGGCGAGGTGGTGTGCGTGATCGGCCCGTCGGGCTCGGGCAAGTCCACCATCCTGCGATGCATCAACGGGCTGGAGCGCTACAACGCCGGGCGCATCACCGTGGACGGGGAACTGGTCGATTGCGACGCGCCGTCCATCGTGTCGATCCGCACCCAGGTGGCGATGGTGTTCCAGCGCTTCAACCTGTTTCCCCACCGCACCGCGCTGGAAAACGTGATCGAAGGCCCGATCTTCGTGAAAAAGGAACCGCGCGCGCAGGCGGTGGAGCGGGGGCGCGAACTGCTGGCCAGCGTGGGCCTGGCGGACAAGGAAAACGCGCACCCGCCGCAACTGTCCGGCGGCCAGCAGCAGCGCGTGGCGATCGCGCGGGCGCTGGCGATGCGGCCCAAGGCCATTCTCTTCGACGAACCGACTTCGGCGCTGGACCCTGAACTGGTCGGCGACGTGCTGGGCGTCATGCGCAAGCTGGCCGAGGCCGGCATGACGATGGTCGTCGTGACCCACGAAATGAGTTTCGCCCGCGAGGTCGCGGACCGCGTCATGTTCTTCGACGGCGGCGTCATGGTGGAGCAGGGGGCCGCCCGCGAAGTGCTGAACCATCCGCAGCATCCCCGGACGCAGGATTTCCTGCACCGGGTACTGCACCCCATGTAAGGAAGGACCATGCCGCAAGCGCCATTTCCGCTTTCCCCTTCGTTATGGGCCGCCACGGCGCCGCCGCCGCCCGCCACGGAGCCGCTGGCCGCGTCCACGCGGGCCGACGTGCTGGTGGTGGGCGGCGGCTACGCCGGCCTGAGCACGGCGCTGCACCTGGCGGAACGCGGCGTGCGGGTCGTGCTGCTGGAGGCGCGGGAGATCGGCTTCGGCGGCTCGGGCCGCAATGGCGGCCAGGTCATCCCGGGCCTGAAATACGACCCCGACGCGCTGATGTCGGTGTTCGGGCCGGAGCGCGGCGAACGCCTGGTCCGCTTTGCCGGCGCGACGGCGGACTCGGTATTCGATCTGATCGAGCGGCACGCCATGGACGTGCCGCGCGTGCGCGGGGGCTGGATCCAGGGCGCGCACACCGCGCAGGCCTTGCGGCTGGCGCACGGCCGGGCGGCGGAATGGGCGCGCCGCGGCGCCGACGTCCAGCCGCTGGACCGCGCGCAGGTCGCGCGGCTGATCGGCACCGACCGCTACCTGGGCGGCTGGGTGGACCGCCGCGCGGGCGCCATCCAGCCGCTGAGCTACGCGCGCGGCCTGGCGCGCGCCGCGCTGAACGCGGGCGCCGTCGTCCACACCGGATCGCCCGTCGCCAGCCTGGCGCGCGCGCAAGGCAAGTGGACCGCGGCCACGGCCGCCGGCCCGACCGTCACCGCCGACCGCGTGGTGATGTGCACGAATGCCTACGGCGGCGACCTGCTGCCCGGGCTGAAGAGGTCGATCATCGACGCCAACACTTTCCAGGTGGCCACCGCGCCGCTGCCGGAAGCGGTGCGCGCCGGCATCTTTCCCGAGGGGCACGTCACTTCCGATACGCGCAACCTGCTGCTGTACTTCCGGCTGGACCACCAGGGCCGGCTGCTGATGGGCGGGCGCGGCCCTTTCCGCGAGCCGAAAGGGCAGGAGGACTGGGCGCACCTGGAACGCGTCATGCTGAAGCTGTTCCCGCAGGTCGCGGGCACGCCCTTCGAATACCGCTGGTGCGGCCGGGTCGCGGTCACCCGCGACTATCTTCCGCATTTACATGAGCCCGAACCCGGCCTGCTGGTGGACATCGGCTGCCAGGGGCGCGGCGTGGGCCTGCAGACCAGCATGGGGCAGGCCATGGCGCAGTACGTGGCCACGGGCGACGCCAGCGCCTTGCCGGTGCCGCTTTCGCCGGTGGTGCCGTTTCCGCTGTACGGCCTGCGGCGCCTGTATGTGAACGCAGTCGTGGCCTGGTATCGCATGACGGACGGCGGAGTGTAGAGGGCCCCCACGCTGCGCAAGCTTCGCTTGCTTGCTGCCCCCCGCGGGGGCTGCGCCGCCTTAGGGCGGCCTGGCGGCGGCGCCGGGCCCCCACGCTGCGCAAGCTTCGCTCGCTTGCTACCCCGCCTTGGGGCGGCCCGGCGAAAAAAAGCCCCTCGATAGATCGAGGGGCTTTGCGTTCAGGCGCGGGCTTCGGTCAGTCGCCCAGCTTGGCGCGCTGTTCGCGCACCTTTTGCAGGGTTTCGCCGAACTGCGCCATGCGCGCCTTTTCCTGTTCGACCACGGCCGCCGGCGCGCGCTCGACGAAGCTGGCGTTCGACAGCTTGCCGTTGGCCTTGGCCATTTCGCCTTCCAGGCGGGCGATTTCCTTGTCCAGGCGCGCGCGTTCCGCCACCACGTCGATTTCGACGTGCAGCATCAGGCGGCTGGTGCCCACGACCTGCACCGGCGCGCCCGCGTCGGGCAGGGCGTCCAGCACTTCGACCTCGCTCAGCTTGGCCAGCGCCGCCAGGTAGGGGGCGTTGCGCTTGAGCGCCGGCGCGTCGCCCTGGGCGCACAGCGGCACCTTCTGCGCCGGCGACAGGTTCATTTCGCCGCGCAGCGCGCGCACGGCCTCGACCTGGGCCTTCAGTTCGGCCACTTCGCCTTCGGCGGCGGTGTCGACCGCCGCCGGGTTGGCCCGCGGGTACGGCTGCACGCTGACGCTGTCCGCGACGCCTTCCTTGCGCTTGCCGGCCACCACCGATACCTTCTGCCACAGCGCTTCGGTAATGAAGGGGATGATGGGGTGCGCCAGGCGCAGCACGCCTTCCAGCACGCGGATGAGCGTGCGGCGCGTGCCCAGTTGCTGGGCGGGCGTGCCGGTCTGGATCTGCACCTTGGCCAGTTCCAGGTACCAGTCGCAGTATTCGTCCCAGACGTAGCGGTAGAGCGCGTTGGCGACGTTGTCGAAGCGGTAGTCGGCGAAGCCGCGCGCCACGTCCGCTTCCAGCGCCTGCAACTGGCTGACGATCCAGCGGTCCACGAATGACGTCTCGCCCGCGTCCGCGCCCGTCAGGTCGTGGCCTTCGGTGTTCATCAGCACGAAGCGCGTGGCGTTCCAGAGCTTGTTGCAGAAGTTGCGGTAGCCCTCGCAGCGCTTCAGGTCGAAATTGATGTTGCGGCCCAGCGTGGCGTAGGCGGCCATCGTGAAGCGCAGCGCGTCGGTGCCGAAGGCGGGGATGCCGTCCGGGTACTGGCGGCGCGTCGCTTTTTCGATGGCGCCGGCCTGCTTGGGATTCATCAGGCCGTAGGTGCGCTTGGCGACCAGGCCGTCCAGGTCGATGCCGTCGATCAGGTCGACCGGGTCCAGGGTGTTGCCCTTGGACTTGCTCATCTTCTGGCCGTCGGCATCGCGGATCAGGCCGTGCACGTAGACGTGCTTGAACGGGATCTGGCCGGTCAGGTGCGTGGTCAGCATGACCATGCGCGCCACCCAGAAGAAGATGATGTCGAAACCCGTGACCAGCACGCTGGAAGGCAGGTAGCGCTGCAGGTCCGGGGTGTTTTCCGGCCAGCCCAGCGTGGTGAAGGGCACCAGGCCGGACGAGAACCAGGTGTCGAGCACGTCCGGATCGCGCTTGAGTTCGCCGGTCACGCCGGCGGCGCGCGCCTGCGCGGTGGCCTCGGCCTCGTCGTGGGCCACGAACACCTGGCCGTCTTCCGAATACCAGGCCGGGATCTGGTGGCCCCACCAGAGCTGGCGCGAAATGCACCAGTCCTGGATGTTGTTCAGCCACTGGTTATAGATGGTGGTCCAGTTGTCGGGGTAGAACTGGATGCGGCCGTCGGCCACCACTTCCAGCGCGACCTCGGTGATGCTCTTGCCCGGGTTCAACGTGCCCTGGGGGGCGGGTTTGCTCATGGCCACGAACCACTGGTCCGTCAGCATGGGCTCCAGGACGACGCCGGTGCGGTCGCCCTTGGGCTGCATCATCTTGTGCGGCTCGACCTTGACCAGATAGCCTTCGGCCTCCAGTTGGGCGACAACCGCCTTGCGGGCCTCGTAGCGCTCCATGCCCTGGAATTGCCTGGGGCCGTTTTCGTTGATGTGGGCGTCCAGCGTGAAGATCACGATCAGCGGCAGATCGTGGCGCATCGCGCAGGCGTAGTCGTTGAAGTCGTGCGCGCCGGTGATCTTCACGCAGCCGGTGCCGAATTCGGGGTCGACGAAATCGTCCGCGATGATCGGGATGTTGCGGTCGCACAGGGGCAGTTCCACTTCCTTGCCGACCAGGTGCTTGTAGCGCGGGTCTTCGGGATGGACGCACAGCGCGCCGTCCGCCAGCATCGTTTCCGGGCGGGTGGTGGCGATGGTCAGGCCGCGCAGGGTGACGGTCTGGCCGTCCTTGTCGACGATGGTCTGGGGGCCATCCACGAAGGGGTAGAGGATGTGCCACATGTGGCCATCGGTCTCTTCGGACTGGACTTCCAGGTCGGACACGGCGGTCAGCAGCTTCGGGTCCCAGTTGACCAGGCGCTTGCCGCGGTAGATCAGTCCCTGTTTATGCAGGCGGACGAACGTTTCGACGACGCCGCGCGACATGCGGTCGTCCATGGTGAAGTATTCGCGCGGCCAGTCCGCGGAAGCGCCCAGGCGGCGCACCTGCGCGGTGATGGCGTTGCCCGACTTTTCCTTCCATTCCCACACTTTCTCCACGAATTTCTCGCGGCCGAGGTCGTGGCGGGAAACCTTCTGGGCATCCAGTTGTCTTTCAACCACGATCTGCGTGGCGATGCCGGCGTGGTCGGTGCCGGGGATGAACACGGTGTCGTCGCCCAGCATCCGGTGGTAGCGCACCAGGCCGTCCATGATGGTCTGGTTGAACGCGTGGCCCATGTGCAGGGTGCCCGTCACGTTGGGGGGCGGGAACTGGATGACGTAGGGCTGGCTTTCCGTCCCTGTTTTTACGTGCTGGCCCGCCTGGAAGTAGCCGCGCTGTTCCCACTCGGCGTACCAGCGGGATTCCAGCTCGGCGGGTTCGAAGCTCTTGGGGAGTTCCTGGGTGTCGCTCGCGGGCGTCGCGGCGTTCGGGGGAGCAGCTTGAGTCATTACAGGGTTCCGGCAGACAGGGGCGCCCGGCCTAAGGATGCGGGCAGCAAACCGCTCATTTTAAGATGTAATGCGGTCATCACGGCGTGTTAGAATACCGGGTTACTGTAAACCTTTTAGAAGTCCCTGAATTCATTGAGGATTCCTTCGGAAATGCGCACTCGAAAACGCGTGTCCGGGGCCCCGATGGAAATCCGGGGCGAGTCCGACAGGTGGGCAGTGTCGAATCCCTGCCTTGGCCCAGCGGTTCAGGCCGGCCCGAAACGTCCTTGCGTTTCGGACCGCCTGCGCGCCAGCAGCGCGATGACGCTTCAAGGGTGACACCGACAAGCGCAGAGCCGCGCCAGGCAATTAATCAGAAACCAGTCAGAAATCAGCTTTCGGAGTTCTTATGTCCATTCAACGCACCCTCTCGATCATCAAGCCCGACGCCGTCGCCAAGAACGTCATCGGCCAGATCGTCGGCCGCTTCGAGCAAGCCGGCCTGAAGGTCATCGCCGCCCGCCTGGCCCAACTGTCGCGCGCCGACGCCGAGCGTTTCTACGCCGTGCACAAGGAACGCCCCTTCTTCAAGGACCTGGTCGATTTCATGATCTCGGGCCCGGTCTTCGTGCAAGTGCTGGAAGGTGAAGACGCCATCCTGAAGAACCGCGACCTGATGGGCGCCACGGACCCCAAGAAGGCCGCTCCCGGCACCATCCGCGCCGACTTCGCCGACAGCATCGACGCCAACGCCGTGCACGGCTCGGACGCTCCGGAAACGGCCGCCGTCGAAGTCGCTTTCTTCTTCCCCGAAATCAACATCCACAGCCGTTGATTTTCGCGGAACTGTTCTAGCTTTTCGAGTTTTACCCAGGTCATGGAATCCGCCGAACGAATCAATCTGCTGGGGCTGGACAGCTCCGCCCTGTCCGAGCTCGTCGGGCAGTGGGGCGGCAAGCCGTTCCGCGCCCGCCAGTTGCAGCGCTGGATGCACCAGCGCGGCGCCGATTCGTTCGACGCCATGACCGACCTGGCCCGCGACTTCCGCGGCCAGCTTGCGACGCATTGCCGCATCGAGGCATTGCCCGTCAATACCGAGCAGCGCTCGTCCGACGGCACCCGCAAGTGGCTGTTCGACGTGGGGCAGGGCAACGCCATCGAAACGGTCTTCATCCCCGAGGACGACCGCGGCACGCTGTGCGTCTCCAGCCAGGCGGGATGCGTGGTGAACTGCCGCTTCTGTTCGACGGGGCACCAGGGATTCAACCGCAACCTGAAGACCAGCGAAATCATCGGCCAACTGTGGTGGGCCAAGCGCGTGCTGGAAGCCGACATCGGCACCGCCCGCCTGGAAAGCGCCCGCGCCACCGAAGATACCCGTGTCGTCAGCAACGTGGTCATGATGGGCATGGGCGAACCCCTGCTCAACTACGATCAGGTCCTGCCCGCCTTGCGCCTGATGCTGGACGACAACGCCTACGGGCTGTCGCGCCGCCGCGTCACGGTGTCCACTTCGGGCGTGGTTCCCATGATGGACCGGCTGTCGCAGGACTGTCCCGTGGCCCTGGCGGTTTCGCTGCACGCGCCCAACGACGCGCTGCGCGACGAGCTGGTGCCGCTGAACAAGAAGTACCCGCTGAAGGAGCTGCTGGCCGCTTGCGAACGCTACCTGGCGTTCGCCCCGCGCGACTTCATCACGTTTGAATACTGCATGCTGGACGGCATCAACGATACCGACCAGCACGCCAAGGAACTGATACACATTGCACGCCAACTGCGGTGCAAGCTCAATCTGATTCCGTTCAACCCCTTTCCCGAGTCCGGCCTGAAGCGCTCGAACTCGGCGCGGGTGAAGGTGTTCGCCCAGCGTCTGATGGACGCCGGCATCATCACCACCGTCCGCAAGACCCGGGGCGACGACATCGATGCGGCTTGCGGCCAGTTGGCCGGAGAAGTGCGCGACCGCACCCGGATTACCGAGCGCAACGCCGCACAGCGCCAGACCATACCAATTAAACAGGTGCATGCATGACGCAGGATTTCGCTTCTGCAGTTCCAGAGACGTCCGCCGGCGCGGCGGGCAGCATAGGCTCGGCATTGCGCGCATTGCGCCAATCCAAGGGCTGGTCGCTCGACGAGGTGTCCAGCCGCATCAAGTTCTCCACGAAGCAGATCGAAGCCCTTGAAAACGAGGAATGGGCGGCATTGCCCACCGGCGTTTCATTGCGCGGCCTGGTGCGCAACTATGCGCGCCTGCTGGGCGCGGATTCGCAGGCCATCGTCGACTCGCTGGACCCCAAGGCCCGCGTCACCGGCCCGGTGAAGCTCAGCCCTGGCGCCTTGCACTCGGCGCATTCCATTCCCCAGTCCAGCGCCGAAGACGACCGTTCGTCCTCGACCTCCTGGGGGTGGCTCATCGCCATCGTGCTGGTGCTGGCCGCCGGCGTGGCGTATGCCTTCTGGCAAGGCTGGTTGCCGCAGCACTGGCTGCCGATCGACTGGCTGCCGAAGCCGATCAAGTAAAAAACCCGGTTCCACCGATGCAAGAATCCTCTCTGCCTTGCCAGGACGCGCCGCCTCCCGCCGTGGGGGCGGCAGAGCGCCGCGCCACGCGTTCGGTGGCGGTGAAGTGGGGCAACCGTGTCGTGACGGTGGGCGGCGACGCCCCGGTCGTGGTCCAGTCCATGACCAACACCGACACGGCGGACGCCATCGCCACGGCGATACAAATCAAGGAACTGGCCCAGGCCGGCTCCGAACTCGTGCGGATCACGGTGAACACGCCCGAGGCGGCCCGCGAGGTCGCCGCCATCCGCGAACAACTGGACCGCATGGGCGTGGACGTGCCGCTGGTGGGCGATTTCCACTACAACGGCCACAAGCTGCTGACGCAGTTTCCCGAATGCGCCCAGGCCCTGTCCAAGTACCGGATCAACCCGGGCAACATGGGCGGCGGCAAGCGGCGCGACGACAACTTCGCCCAGATGATCGAAGTGGCCTGCCGCTACGACAAGCCCGTGCGCATCGGCGTGAACTGGGGCAGCCTGGACCACGAACTGATGGCGCGCAAGATGGACGAGAACAGCCGCCGCGCGCAGCCCTGGGAGGCCCAGGCGGTGATGCGCGACGCGCTGGTCGTGTCCGCCATCAGCAACGCCGAGCGCGCCGAAGAACTCGGCTTGCGCCGCGACGCCATCATCCTGTCGTGCAAGGTCAGCCACGTGCAGGACCTGATCGCCGTCTACCGGGACCTGTCCGCGCGCTGCGACTATCCGCTGCACCTGGGCCTGACCGAGGCCGGCATGGGCAGCAAGGGCATCGTGGCGTCCACCGCCGCGCTGGCCGTGCTGCTGCAGCAGGGCATCGGCGACACCATCCGCATTTCGCTCACGCCCGAACCCGGCGGCGACCGCAGCCGCGAAGCCATCGTGGCGCAGGAAATCCTGCAGACCATGGGCCTGCGCGCATTCACGCCGATGGTCGTCGCGTGCCCCGGTTGCGGCCGCACCAGCAGCACGTTCTTCCAGGAACTGGCTGACAGCATCCAGGGGTACCTGCGCCGCCAGATGCCGCTCTGGCGCGCGCAGTATCCCGGAGTCGAAAGCATGAACGTCGCCGTGATGGGCTGTGTGGTCAATGGGCCGGGCGAAAGCCGCCATGCCGATATCGGCATCAGCCTGCCGGGCACCGGCGAAGTTCCGGCCGCGCCGGTGTTCGTCGACGGCGAGCGCACGGTGACCCTCAAGGGCGACCATATTGCCGAAGAGTTCCAGGCCATCGTCGAAGACTACGTCGCGCGCCGCTATGGCGCGCCCGCTTCTCATTAAAGTAAGGGTGTAGCCGTTCGCGCGCCGGCGCGCGACGCGGCATGATCAAGATGACTCAAGCTTTCCAGAAAGTCGCCGCCATACGCGGCATGAATGACCTGTTGCCGGGGGCGAGCGCCCGCTGGGAGCAATTCGAGGAAATCGTGCGCGGCTGGCTGCGCGGCTACGGCTATCGCAACGTGCGCACGCCCGTGCTTGAGCATACGCGCCTGTTCGCGCGCGGCATCGGCGAAGTGACCGATATCGTCGAAAAAGAGATGTACACCTTCACCGACGCGCTCAACGGCGAATCGCTGACCATGCGTCCGGAAATGACGGCCGGCATCGTGCGCGCGTCCATCGAGCACAACATGCTCTACGACCGCCCGCAGCGCGTCTATTCCATCGGCCCGGTCTTCCGCCACGAACGTCCGCAGCGCGGCCGCTACCGCCAGTTCCACCAGATCGACGTCGAGGCCCTGGGCTTCGCCGGCCCCGACGTGGACGCGGAACTGATCGTCATGCTGGCCCGCCTGTGGAAGCTGCTGGGCCTGACCGACGTGCGCCTCGAACTGAATTCGCTGGGCCAGCCGGCCGAGCGCGCCGCCCACCGCGCCGCGCTGATCGAGCACCTGGAAAAGCACCGCGACATCCTCGATGAAGACGGCCAGCGCCGCCTGTACAGCAACCCGCTGCGAGTGCTGGACACCAAGAATCCCGCCATGCAGGAGATGGCCGACAGCGCGCCGCGCCTGTTCGATTTCCTGGGCGAGGAATCCCGCGCGCACTTCGACGGCGTGTGCCGGCGCCTGGCCGACGCCGGCATCGAATACCGCCTGAATCCGCGCCTGGTGCGCGGGCTGGACTACTACAACCTGACCGTGTTCGAGTGGGTGACCGACAGGCTGGGCTCCCAGGGCACGGTTTGCGGCGGCGGCCGCTACGACGGCCTGGTCGAACTGCTGGGCGGCAAGCCGGCGCCCGCCGTGGGCTTCGCGATCGGCATGGAGCGCCTGCTGGACCTCTGGGAACAGAGCGTGGAAATGCCGGTCCCGGCCGAATGCGACGTCTACGTCGTGCACCAGGGCGAAGAGGCCCAGCGCCTGGCCGCGCGCGTCGGCGAAGACCTGCGCGATGCCGGCCTGTCGGTCATCGTGCATGCCGGTTCGGCCAGTTTCAAGTCCCAATTCAAGCGCGCCGACGCCAGCGGAGCCCGGGTTGCGGTTATCCTTGGCGCCGATGAAGTGGCTGCGCGGACCGCGAGCGTCAAGTTCCTGCGCGCGGATGCGCAGGGCGAAGCCGCACAGCAGCAGGTCCCGCTGGCGGGATTGGCCGAAGTATTGAATATCAAGGGTTAATGCATGGCATACGATCTGGAAGAACAGGAAAAACTGGACGCGATCAAGGCGTGGTGGGCCCGTTACGGCACGCTGGTCGTCACGCTGGCGGCGGCCGTTGCGCTGGCCTGGGGCGGCTGGTGGGGCTGGAAGGCCTATCAGGCGCACCGCGCCAACCAGGCCATGGGCTACTTCGAAGCGCTGGAAGACGCGGCCCGGCTGGGCGGCGCCGATTCGGCGGTGCGCATCAAGACCGCGGCCGCCACCTTGCGCGAAGAATATCCGGCCACGGGCTACGCCACGCGCGGCGCGCTGGTGGCCGCCCAGGCGCTGCAGGCCCAGAAGGACGACGCCGGCGCCCGCGAGCAACTGGAATGGCTGGCCGGGCAGGGCAAGAATCCGTCCATGCAGGCCGTGGCGCGCCTGCGGCTGGCCGGCATGATGCTGGACCAGAAGCAGTACGATGCCGCGCTGGCGCAACTGAACAACCCGCCGCCGGCCTTCGCCGCCTTGTATGCGGATCGCCGCGGCGATATTCTCGCGGCGCAGGGCAAGCGTGAGGAAGCCCGGGCGGCATGGCAAAGCGCCATCGATGGCCTGGGCACGACGAATCCCTTGACCCAGGTTGTGCAACTGAAACTGGATGCCCTGAGCGGAGCGTGACTGTAATGCGTAAATTTGCAACTGGCCGTACGTGGCGTGGCGCCGTTTGCCTGGCGAGCCTGCTCGCCCTGGGTGGATGCGGCCTGTTTTCCCATGACGACGGCCGTTACGACCCGGCGCCCCTGACCGAATACAAGGCCGGCATGTCCGTGCGCCAGGTCTGGTCCGCGTCGGTCGGCAGCGGATCGGGCCTGGGCTTCGCGCCCACGGTGCTGGGCGACGCCATCTATGCCGCCACGCCGGACGGCTCGGTCGGCAAGTTCGACCTGCATAGCGGGCGCCCCATCTGGAAGGCCAAGACCGACGGCAAGCTGTCGGCCGGCGCCGGCAGCGACGGCACGACCACCGCCGTGGCCTCGCCCGACGGCGACGTGATCGCCTTCGACGACACCGGCAAGGTGAAATGGAAGGTCCGCGCCACCAGCGACGTGACGATTCCGCCCGCCGTGGGCTACGGCATCGTCGTGGTCCGCAGCGGCGACTACCGCATCCAGGCGTTCGATGCCAACAACGGCGAACGTGTCTGGAACGTGCAGCGCCCCGGCCCCGCGCTGGCCTTGCGCAGCGTGTCGCAGATGGTCCTGGCCGAAGGCCTGGTCATCACCGGCCTGCCCGGCGGCAAGCTCATGGCCATCGCCTCCAACAGCGGCAACGTGCAATGGGAAGGCACCGTGGCGACGCCGCGCGGCGCCAGCGACCTCGAACGCCTGACCGACGTGGTCGGCGCGCCCCGCATCGCGGGCAACCTGCTGTGCGGCGTGGCCTACCAGGGCCGCATCGTCTGCTTCGACGTGACGGCCGGCGGCCGTCCGCTGTGGGCCAAGGACTTCTCCAGCGTCAGCGGCCTGACCCTGGACGACCGCTACGCCTATGCGCCGGACCAGAACAGCGTGCTCAACGCCTTCGCCCTGGACAATGGCGGCAATGTCTGGAAGCAGGCCGCCCTGAAGAACCGCCAGCTCACCGCGCCGGCCCTGCTGGGCGGCGCGCTCGCCGTCGGCGACCTGGACGGCTACGTGCACTTCGTGTCGCGCAGCGACGGCAGCCTGATGGCCCGCCTGTCCGTGGGCGGCGGCGCGGTCGTGTCGCCGCCGCAAACCACCCCCCAAGGTGTACTGGTCCAGACGGGCAATGGCAATCTCGTCCTGATCGGCGCCAACTAATCCTATAGAAAAGCCTTACACCGTGTCTTTCAAGCCTGTCGTCGCCCTGGTCGGTCGCCCCAATGTGGGGAAATCGACCCTTTTCAACCGCCTGACGCGATCGCGCGCCGCGCTGGTGGCCGATTATTCCGGCCTGACCCGCGATCGCCACTATGGCGAGGGCAGGGTGGGCGAGACCCCCTTCATCGTCATCGATACCGGCGGTTTCGAGCCTGTCGCCAAGGACGGCATCCTGCTGGAGATGGCCCGCCAGACCCGGCAGGCCATCGCCGAGGCCGACGTGGTGGTGTTCCTGGTGGACGCCCGGGCGGGCATCAATGCCCACGACCACGAAATCGCCAAGCTGCTGCGCAAATCCGGCCAGCAACGCGTGCTGCTGGCCGTGAACAAGGCGGAAGGCATGGGCGCCGGCGCCGCGGTTTCCGAATTCCACGAGCTGGGGCTGGGGCAGCCCTATCCCATCTCGGCGGCGCACGGCGACGGCATCGTCGACCTGATCGAACTGGCCCTCCTGGACCTGGCCGAACCGCCCGCCGAAGAGGAAGCGCAAGAAGAAGGCGAACACGACCATCGCATCAAGCTGGCGATCGTCGGGCGCCCCAACGTGGGCAAGTCCACGCTCATCAACACCCTGATGGGCGAAGAGCGCGTGATCGCGTTCGACATGCCCGGCACGACCCGCGACGCCATCGAGATCGACTTCGAGCGCGACGGCCGCCGCTATACGCTGATCGACACCGCGGGCCTGCGCAAGCGCGGCAAGGTGTTCGAGGCCGTCGAGAAATTCTCCGTCATCAAGACGCTGCAGGCCATCGAGGCCAGCAACGTCGTGCTGCTGATGCTGGACGCCCAGACCGAGATCTCCGAACAGGATGCGCACATCGCCGGCTTCGTCCTGGAAACGGGGCGCGCCGTGGTCGTGGCCATCAACAAGTGGGACGGCCTGGACGGCGAGGCCAAGGAACGCATCGAACGGGAATTCCAGCGCAAGCTGCGCTTCCTGTCGTTCGCCCGCATGCACACCATTTCGGCGCTGCGCGGGCAGGGCGTGAAGCCCTTGCTGAAATCCATCAACGCGGCCCATGCCGCGGCGTTCGCCAAGCTGTCCACGCCCAAGCTGACGCGTGAATTGCAGGCCGCCGTCGAGCAGCAGCCGCCTCCCCGCAAGGGCATTTTCCGTCCGAAGATGCGCTACGCGCACCAGGGCGGGCAGAATCCGCCGCTGGTCGTCATCCACGGCAACGCGCTGGATGCCATTCCGGACTCCTACCGCCGCTACCTGGAAACGCGTTTCCGCAACGCGTTCGACCTGGCCGGCACGCCGTTGCGCATCGAATTCAAGTCTTCGCACAACCCTTACGCGCAGGAAAGCTGATCCATGAGCCGCTTCTGGAGTCCCGTGGTCGGGACGCTCAGTCCGTATGTCCCGGGCGAGCAGCCCAAGCTTCAGAACCTGGTCAAGCTGAACACGAACGAGCACCCCTACGGGCCGTCGCCCAAGGTGCTCGATGCGATCCGCGCGGCCTGCGACGACACGCTCAAGCTGTACCCGGACCCGTCCTCCGACCGGCTGCGGCAGGCCATCGCCGAAACCGCCGGCGTGCAGCCGGGGCAGGTCTTCGTGGGCAACGGTTCCGACGAGGTGCTGGCGCACGCCTTCCTGGCGTTGCTCAAGCATGAGCGTCCGCTGCGCTTCCCGGACATCACCTACAGCTTCTACCCGGTCTATTGCGGCCTGTACGGGATCCAGTACGAAACGGTGCCGCTGACGCCCGATTTCCGCATCGACGTCGAAGACTACCTGCCCGGCCGCAACGGGCAGGCGGGCGCCATCATCTTCCCGAACCCCAACGCGCCCACCGGCCGCGCGCTGGACGCCGCCGACGTCGAACGCATCGTGGCCGGCAATCCCGACGCCGTCGTCGTGGTGGACGAAGCCTACGTGGATTTTGGCGGAGAGTCCGTCATCCCTTTGGTCTCGCGCTACGACAACCTGCTGGTCGTGCAGACGCTGTCCAAGTCGCGTTCGCTGGCGGGGCTGCGGGTCGGCTTCGCCGTGGGCAGCGCCGCGCTCATCGAAGGGCTGGAGCGGGTAAAGAACAGTTTCAACTCCTATCCCATCGATCGCCTTGCATCCGCGGGCGCGGTGGCGGCGCTGGAAGATACGGAGTACTTTGAGAAGACTCGCCGAGCCGTGATCGAAACCCGGTCGCGGATGACGGCCGGCCTGCAGGCGCTGGGCTTCGAGGTGCTGCCTTCTTCCGCGAATTTCGTGTTCGCGCGGCATCCGTCGAAGGACGCCGCGGGCCTGGCCGCCGCCCTGCGCGAGCGCAGCATCATCGTGCGCCATTTCCGCCATGCGCGCATCGATCAATTCCTGCGCATCACCGTGGGCACGGACGAGCAGTGCGGGCTGTTGCTGAGCGCGCTCGCGGAGATCCTGCGGACGTGAACCCGCCGGGCCGGTTCAAGGGCGAATACCGGAGTGCAAAGCACGAAGGCAGCCCGGTGGACGCAGGGGGTTCCGGCCGGAAATCTCTGGTGTCACTTTTTGCATCCTGGTCAAGTAGCACGGGCCGGGAAAACCCTGTAGAGTACACGTTTCGGCGTACCCCACCAGTACACAAGTACGCCACCATTCAATAACAAACAAATGGAGCCTGGCCAATGAGCAATAAAGGGCAAACTCTGCAAGATCCGTTCCTGAACACGCTGCGCAAGGACCATGTCCCCGTGTCGATCTACCTCGTGAACGGCATCAAGCTTCAAGGGCAAATCGAATCCTTCGACCAGTACGTGGTGCTGCTGCGCAATACGGTCACGCAAATGGTCTACAAGCACGCCATTTCAACCGTCGTTCCCGCGCGCGCCGTGAATTTCCAGGTGGAAGTCCCTGCTGAATAATCTCGCTCCAGCTTTACCTTTTATTGCCCGCCGGACGGCTGACGTCGGCGGGCATTTTCGCTTTGGGTCCAATATGGTGCATGTATGCGCGCTTTGATCATCAGTGTCGATCTGGGAGACCCGGATTTCGCGGCCCATGCCGAGGAATTCGCCATGCTGGCCAAGGGCGCCGGCGCGGAAATCGTCGGCACCCTGACCGCGCGGCGCGACCGGCCCGACGCCAAGTTCTTCATCGGCTCGGGCAAGGCCGACGAGGGCGTGGCCATGGCGCAGGCGCTGTTGGCCGATATCGTGCTGTTCGACCAGCCCCTGTCGCCGGCCCAGCAGCGCAACCTGGAACGCGCGTTCAACCTGCGCGTGGTGGACCGCGTCGCGCTCATCCTGGACATCTTCGCCCTGCGGGCCAAGAGCCACGAAGGCAAGCTGCAGGTGGAACTGGCCCAGCTCCAGCATTTGGCCACCCGCCTGACCCGCATGTGGTCCCACCTGGAGCGCCAGCGCGGGGGCATCGGCATGCGTGGGCCGGGCGAATCCCAGTTGGAAATGGACCGCCGCATGATCGGCGCGAAGGTCAAGGTGCTGCGCGAGCGCCTGGACAAGGTCGAACGCCAGCGCGTGACCCAGCGCCGCGCGCGCGCCCGGGGCGGCGCCCTGTCGGTGTCGCTGGTCGGGTATACCAACGCCGGCAAATCCACCCTGTTCAACGCGCTGACCCGGGCTGACAGCTACGCCGCCGACCAGCTTTTCGCCACCCTGGACACGACCACGCGCCGCATCTGGATCGAAGGGGCGGGCTCGGTGGTGGTGTCCGACACCGTGGGGTTCATCCGCGATCTGCCCCACGGCCTGATCGCGGCGTTCCGCGCCACCCTGGAAGAGACCGTGCATGCCGACCTGCTGCTGCACGTGGTCGACGCCGCCAGCCCGCAGCGCGACGAGCAGATTTTCGAAGTCAACAAGGTGCTTGCCGAAATCGGCGCCGCGGCCGTTCCCACCATTCTTGTATACAACAAGATAGATCGGGCGGGCTTGGAACCCCGGGTGGAGCGCGATGCACATGGTACGATTGCGCGAGTATTTGTAAGCGCCACCGAGCGCGCCGGTTTGGATGCGTTGCGCGGGGCAATTGCGGAAACCGGACAGATTGTGGGAAACAATGCCGCGAATTATCAAACTCTTCAATCTGAATGACCCCGGTTGGGGTCGTGGGAACAACAACGGCTCCGAGCCGCCGCCCAAGCGGCCTCAAGGCAGCGGAGACGGCCCTCCCGACCTGGACGAGGTCTGGCGCGATTTCAATAATCGCATCGGATCGCTGTTCGGGCGCAAGGGCGGGGGCGGCAACAACCGCCCTGGCAACCGGGGCGGCATGACGCCGCCTTCGCCGCGCGGCGCGCGCATCGGCCTGGGCGTGGTCGCCCTGGTCGCGGCGGGCATCTGGCTGGCCAGCGGCTTCTACATCGTGCAGGAAGGCCAGGTCGCGGTCGTGACCCAGTTCGGCAAGTACAAGAGCACGTCGCAAGCCGGCTTCCAATGGCGCCTGCCGTACCCCATCCAGAGCCAGGAGATCGTCAACGTGTCGCAACTGCGCACGTTTGAAGTCGGTTTCCGCGGCGGTTCGCGCAACAAGGTCCTGCCCGAAGCGCTGATGCTCACGACGGACGAGAACATCGTCGACATGCAGTTCGTCGTCCAGTACCGCCTGCGCGCCGACGGCGCGCCCGATTACCTCTTCATGACGCGCGACCCGGACGAATCCGTGCGCCAGGCCTCAGAAACGGCCATGCGCGAAGTCGTGGGCAAGCAGTCGATGGACTTCGTGCTGTACGAGGGCCGCACCGCGGTCGCCTCGCAAGTGCAGACGCTGATGCAGCAGATCCTCGACCGCTACCAGACCGGCGTGCAGGTCAGCACCGTCGCCATCCAGAACGTGCAGCCGCCCGAGCAGGTGCAGGCCGCGTTCGACGACGCCGTCAAGGCGGGCCAGGACCGCGAGCGCCAGATCAACGAAGGGCAGGCCTACGCCAACCAGGTCGTGCCGCTGGCCAGCGGCCAGGCGTCCCGCATGACCGAACAGGCTGAAGGCTACAAGGCCAAGGTCGTCGGCGATGCCCAGGGTAATACCTCGCGCTTCACCAGCATCCTCGGCGAATACGAGAAGGCGCCGGCGGTCATGCGCCAGCGCATGTACCTGGAAAGCATGCAGGACATCTTCACGCGCGCCAGCAAGGTCATGGTCGACACCAAGAGCAACAACAACATGCTGTACCTGCCCTTGGACAAGATCATGCATCTGGCAGCCCAGGACGCCAGCAAGTCCAGCGTCGGCAACCCCGGTTCGCCCGCGTTGGTCAGCCCGCCCATCCAGCCTCCGTTGCGCGGCAACGCCGTGCCGGTGCCTCAGTCTTCCGGCAGCAGCAACAGCAACACGCTGCCTCGCGACCGTACGTCGCGCTAACCCGGAGGAGTCCTGATCATGCAACGTCTCATGCCTATCCTGGTCGGCCTGCTCATCGTGCTGGCCGCCCTGTCTTCCTGCGTCTTCGTCGTGCGCGAGCGCGACTACGCCCTGGTGTTCTCGCTGGGCGAAGTGCGCAAGACCATCAATGAACCCGGCCTGTATTTCAAGGCCCCGCCGCCGTTCCAGAATGTCGTGACGCTCGACAAGCGCATTCTGACCATCGAAACCAACGAAGCCGAACGCATCCAGACTTCCGAAAAGAAGAACCTGCTGATCGATTCCTACGTCAAGTGGCGCATTGCCGATCCCCGCCAGTACTACGTGTCGACGGGCGGCAACGAACGCGTGGCGCAGGAACGCCTGCAAGCGCTGATCCGCGACGCGCTCAACGCATCGGTCAACGTGCGCACGGTGCGCGACGTGGTCTCGACCGAGCGCGACAAGATCATGGCCGAGATCCTGACCAACGTGGCCAAGCGCGCCGAGCCCCTGGGCGTGCAGATCGTCGACGTGCGCCTGCGCCGCATCGAGTTCGCGCCGGAGATTTCGGAATCGGTGTATCGCCGCATGGAAGCCGAGCGTACCCGCGTCGCCAACGAACTGCGTTCCATCGGCGCCGCCGAAGGCGAGAAGATCCGCGCCGAAGCCGACCGCCAGCGCGAAGTGATCGTGGCCCAGGCGTATGCCAAGGCCCAGGGCATCATGGGCGAGGGCGATGCCGCCGCGGCATCGATCTACGCGCAGGCCTACGGCAAGAACCCGCAGTTCTACACGTACTACAAGAGCCTGGAAGCCTATCGCGCTTCGTTCTCGAAGCCGGGCGACGTGCTGGTGGTCGACCCCAGCTCCAGCTTCTTCCAGTTCATGAAGGACCCGGCCGGCGCCGCCCTGGCTCCGGTCACCGTGCCGGCCAAGTGATGCGGCCGCGCTAGCGCGCAACGCAAAGCCCCTTGGATTTCCAAGGGGCTTTTTCGTATTCCGGCGGGTGGGCGCCTCGCCCCGGCGCAATGGGGGACGGTTGCTTGCGCGGGCAATTCCGGCTGGCGCCGGCCGCCGAACCATGTACAATACCGCGTAAGCTAGAAAACATTCCGCAGCGGCTGAGCGGGCTTACGCCCCTCAGCCGCTTTTCGTTTGGGCGACGCCCACGCATCACTAGGCGTTATTCAGGTAAACATTCATGGGTAACTGGTTGCTGCCCGAGAGCCTTGCCGACGTACTTCCGGCCGAGGCCCGGCGCATCGAGGAATTGCGCCGCGAACTTCTCGATCTGTACCGCACGTACGGTTTCGAGCTGGTCGCGCCGCCCCTGGTCGAATACATCGATTCGTTGCTGTCCGGCACGGGCAGCGATCTGGATCTGCGTACGTGCAAATTGATCGACCAACTGTCGGGCCGCACGCTGGGCGTGCGCGCGGACATGACTCCTCAGGTCACGCGCATCGACGCGCACTTGCTGAACCGCGCGGGCGTCACGCGCCTTTGCTATTGCGGCAACGTGCTGCATGCCCGCCCGGCGGACCTGCTGGCCAGCCGCGAACTGTTGCAGATCGGCGCCGAGATCTACGGCCATGCCGGTTTCGAGGCCGACCTGGAAATCATCCAGCTCGTGCTGGAAACGGTGGCGATCGCCGGCGTGCGCAATCCCCGGCTCGACCTCTGTCATCCGGGCGTGCTTCGCGCCATCCTGGAGTCGGATTCCGCCCTGGGCCCGCTGTCGGAAGAGGTCATCCTCCTGATGCGCGAGAAGGACGTTCCCGGCCTGGTCGAACTGTCGGCGCGCGCGCCCGGCCTGCGCGGCGAGACGCTGCAGGCCCTGAAGCTGCTGCCCAATCTGTATGGCGGCCCCGAAGTGCTGAAGGAAGCCCGCCGCGATCTGCCCCTGCTGCCCGGCGTGGCCGCGGCGCTGGATGCGCTGCAAACCGTGGTGGACACCATGCCCAGTGTGTCGTTCGGGGTCGACCTGGCCGACGTGGGGGGCTACGGCTACCATTCCGGCGTGAAGTTCGCGCTGTACGCCGAAGGCTGGCGCGACGCGCTGGTCAGCGGCGGACGCTACGACGACGTCAGCCGCGCATTCGGCCGGGCGCGTCCCGCCACGGGTTTCAGCCTGGATTTACGCAAGCTGGCGGCGGGTTTGGCGCCGGCGGAACGGGCGCGTGCGGTTCGCGCTCCCTGGGGGCAGGCCCCCGCCCTGACCGAGGCGGTTCGCCGCCTGCGCCGGTCGGGGGAAATCGTCGTCCAGGTATTGCCCGGCCACGAGCAGGATCAGGACGAATTCGTTTGCGATCGCGAGCTGGCGCTGCAGGACGGCGCCTGGACGGTCAGGACGCTGTGACTAACTCCCTCTCGGAAACGAGGGGGCCGCGGGGAGATTTCCGGATTTCCCGAGAAACTCGATATTGATTCGTAACATGAGCAAGAACGTAGTCGTAATCGGCACCCAGTGGGGTGACGAGGGCAAGGGCAAGATCGTCGACTGGCTGGCGGAATCCGTCCAGGGCGTGGTCCGCTTCCAAGGCGGTCACAATGCCGGCCATACGCTGTGGATCAACGGCAAGAAGACGATTCTTCGCCTGATCCCGTCGGGCATCATGCATCCCGGCGTCACCTGCTTCATCGGCAATGGCGTCGTGCTGTCCCCGGAAGCCCTGCTCAAGGAAATCGAAGAGCTTGAGGCCGCCGGCCTGGACGTGCGTTCGCGCCTGCAGATTTCCGAAATCTGCCCGCTGATCCTGCCGTACCACGTCGCCATCGACAAGGCGCGCGAAGCGCGCAAGGGCGACGGCAAGATCGGCACGACCGGCCGCGGCATCGGCCCCGCCTACGAAGACAAGGTCGCCCGCCGCGCGCTGCGCGTGCAGGACCTGTTCAATCCTTCGCTGTTCGACGAGAAGCTCGCCGAAGTGCTGGACTACCACAACTTCGTGCTGACCAAGTACCTGGGCGCCGAGGCGGTTTCCGCCGACGAAGTGCGCGACCAGGCCATGGCGCTGGCTCCGGCCATCGCCCCGATGGTTAAGGACGTGTCCAGCAACCTGTATGCCATGCAGCAGGAAGGCAAGCGCATCCTGTTCGAAGGCGCGCAGGGCGCGCTGCTGGACGTCGATCACGGCACCTACCCGTTCGTCACCAGCAGCAATTGCGTCGCGGGCGCGGCATCGGCCGGCGCCGGCGTCGGCCCCCAGCAACTGGACTACGTCCTGGGCATCACCAAGGCCTACACGACCCGCGTCGGCTCGGGCCCGTTCCCCACGGAACTGGTCGACGAGATCGGCACCCGCCTGGCGACCATCGGCAAGGAATTCGGTTCGGTCACGGGCCGTCCGCGCCGCTGCGGCTGGTTCGACGGCGCCGCGCTGAAGCGCTCGGTTCGCCTGAACGGCATTACCGGCCTGTGCATCACCAAGCTGGACGTGCTCGACGGCCTGGAAACCATCCAGTTGGGCGTGGGCTACCGCGTCAACGGCGAATTCCGCGACGTGCTGCCCTATGGCGCGCACGCGGTCGCCCAGGCGCAGCCGGTGCTGGAAGAGCTGCCCGGCTGGAGCGAATCCACCGTCGGCATCACCGAGTACGACAAGCTGCCCCAGGCGGCCCGCCGCTACCTGGAGCGCGTGGCCGAAGTCTGCGGCGTGCCCATCGACCTGGTGTCGACCGGCCCCGACCGCAACGAAACCATTGTGCTGCGTCATCCCCTGAAGGGCTGACATCGGGTTATTATTCGCAAGGCCGCCGCCGGTCTCACACCGGCGGCGGCCTTTTCGTATCTTTAAGCAGGAGATGCTTGCCTATGAGCACGCCGACCAATGATGACAGCCATCTGTGGGTGACGTGGGACGACTACAACCGCCTGATCGAGCGCCTGTCCTTGCAGGTGCATCAGTCGGGTTGGAAGTTCGACAAGATTCTTTGCCTGGCGCGCGGCGGCATGCGCGTCGGCGACGTTATGTCCCGTATTTTCGACGTACCGCTGGGCATCCTGGCCACCAGCAGCTATCGCGAAGCGGCCGGCACCAAGCAGGGCGATATGGATATCGCCCAGTTCATCACCATTACGCGCGGCACCCTGTCCGGGCGTGTGTTGCTGGTGGACGACATGGTCGATACCGGCAAGACCTTCAGCAAGGTCTACGACCACCTCAAGAAGCAGTTCTCCGACATCACCGAGCTGCGCAGCGCCGTGCTCTGGTGGAAGGGGCATTCCCAGGCGACGCCCGACTATTACGTCGAAAAGCTGCCCACGAACCCGTGGATCCACCAGCCTTTCGAAGATTACGACAGCCTGCGCCCGCACCAGCTCGAGGCGTGGATCCGCAAGGGTTCCCAGGGCTGAGCCAGGCGGCAGGGCGGGATGGGGCGCCTGGCGGCCTGTGGCCCCAAGGTGTCCCTCCAGTAGTCAAAATGCCCATGGCCATGCTAGAATCGCTGGTTATCGCTAAACCGAACTTGGCTTGTTACTCTTTGGGTAGTCTTTGGGTAACGGAAACAGCCAGCTGGAATCCGGTTCCCAGTGCGCGGCGCTTGCCTCTCTTGGTATGATTTTTTCGTGTCATCGAGGGCCGTCTTCGCGCAACTGGACCCGTGCAGCGTTGCTGGTAAGCAAGCCAGGTTTGTCATCAACTTTTGTTACCCTACAAGCAGGCCAATTACTTTATGCCTATCGTTCGACTGAAGGAAAACGAACCGTTTGAAGCCGCTCTGCGCCGCTTCAAGCGCACCATCGAAAAGACCGGTTTGCTCACCGAGCTGCGTTCGCGCGAGTTCTATGAGAAGCCCACGGCCGAGCGCAAGCGCAAGCACGCCGCCGCCGTGAAGCGCCACTACAAGCGCATCCGTAGCCAACAACTGCCCCCGCGCCTGTATTGATTTTTGATTCCCGAATCTATTGATTCCAGAATCATTCATCCAGGATTTGCTCGCCCGAGTCGACGTCGTCGACATAGTCGGGCGATACGTGCAGTTGCGAAAGGGCGGGGCCAACTTGCTTGGCCTGTGCCCTTTTCATAACGAAAAAAGCCCCTCGTTCACCGTCAGTCCCACCAAGCAGTTCTATCACTGCTTCGGTTGTGGAGCGCACGGCAGCGCCATCACCTTCCTGATGGAACACACGGGCGCCAGTTTCCCCGATGCCGTGCGCACGCTCGCCGGCTCGGTGGGAATGACGGTCCCCGAAGAAAACCGCAGTCCGCGCCAGCAGCAGGAGTCCGCGCGCCGCAAGGCCGAGGAATCCCGCCATACGCAGGTGCTGGATGCCGCCCAGGCGCATTACCTGAAGCAGTTGCGGGCATCGCCCGCGGCGATCCGCTACCTGAAGCAGCGCGGCCTGACCGGCGAGATCGCGGCGCATTTCGGCCTGGGGTGGTCCGGCACGGACCGCCACGGCCTGTCGCAAGTCTTTCCCAGCTACGAAGATCCGGTCCTGGTGGAATCGGGCCTGGTCATCGAGTCCGAGGACGGCCGCCGCTACGACCGTTTCCGGGAACGCATCATGTTCCCGATCCGCAACGTGCGGGGCAGCCTGATCGGGTTCGGCGGCCGCATCATCGGCAAGGGCGAACCCAAGTACCTGAATTCGCCGGAAACCCCGCTGTTTTCGAAGGGCCACGAGCTCTACGGGCTGTGGGAGGCGCGCCAGTCCATCCGCCAGGAAGGGCAGGTGATCGTGGTCGAAGGCTATATGGACGTCGTCGGCCTGGCGCAGCAGGGCATCGCGAACGCGGTGGCCACGCTGGGCACCGCCACCACGCCGGATCACGTGAAGAAGTTGCTGCGCACGAGCGACAAGGTGATTTTCAGCTTCGACGGGGACGGGGCCGGCCGCCGCGCCGCGTGGCGCGCGCTGCAGGCCTGCCTGCCCGTGCTGCGCGACGATATCGCGATCCGCTTCCTGTTCCTGCCGTCGGAGCACGATCCGGATTCGTATGTGCGCGAACTGGGCGCGGAGGCTTTCCGCGCCTGCCTGGGCGATGCGGTGGCGCTGTCGCGCTTCCTGCTGGACGAACTCGGGTCGCGGCACAACATGGACGAGGCCGAAGGGCGGGCAAGCTGCCTGCACGAAGCCAAGCCGCTGCTGGCCGCCATACCCGAATGCGCGCTGCGCGTGCAGATCGAGCGGGAAATGGCCAAGCTCGTGCAATTGACGCCCGAGGAAATGGCCCAGGTGCTGGCGCAGCAGCCGGCCAAGCCTTTCGCGCCCGGCCCCAGGCCGGGGGAAGGGGCGCAGGCGGCAGGCCAGGGGCCGGGCCAGGCCGCGGGCCACGACGCGGGCCCGCCGGACATGGGCCATGACTTCGGCGGACACGATTTCCACGACATTCCCGCCGACGAGTCCGATTACGCGGACTACGGCCATTTTCCGTCCCGGGACGGCGAATCCCCCGGGGCGGCCGCTGCCTACCCGGGCAGGCAGGAATGGAAGGGCAAGGGCGACTGGAAAGGCAAAAGCGACTGGAAGGGCGGTAAAGGCGACTGGAAGGGCGGAAAGGGCGGCTGGAAGGGCCGGCGCGACGACGTGGGCGGCTTCGAAGGGCGCCGCACCATGCCGTCGCTGGCCAAGCGCCTGCTGGGCCTGCTCCTGGCGCACCCCGAGCTGGTGGACTCCATGGGAGACCAGCAGCTTGAAGTCATCGATCATGGACCCCATCTAGGTCTAGTCAGGGACTTGATCATGCTGGCGCAGTCCAGCGGCGCCCGCCACGTCGGCGCGCTGCTGGAAGCGGCGGATCCCGATTCGGACCTGGCGACCGTGCTGAAGGGCCTGAGGGCCGACATCCTGTCCCAGGAAGACCTGCCCGATCCGCAAACCGAATGGGACGACGCCCTGCGCCGTATCGAGTTCGATGCCGCCAGGTCCGAGATGACCAGGCTGGCCGCCAGCGGATTGGCGACCGAGGAGGCGCGCAAGCGTTATTTGGAACTTTCCAGCCGCCTGACGGTACTGAAAGGTGCTGGAATACGCTAAATGCGCTAAAATCAAAGGTTTTCCGCGGGGCGGAGGGTTTCAGATCCGATGCCGCGGGCCGATGATGGATTGTGGCGCTGATTGTGGCGTTTATGGCCGATTCATGCCGGCAACGAAGGAATCAACAGCGAAATCAACAGCGCCGTTGGCAGTACAAAATGCATCTGGCTGGCGGGAATCTATTTCTGCCGCTGGAATCTAATCGATGTAAGGGTTTGACGCGGCGCCCGGGTAAGCCGGCCGAAGTAAGCCAGCCGAAATAAAAAAATGGATACGTGCGTCAAATTTGTTACGTAGTTAATTAATATAGCTGAGCGGTGAATCAGGCAAGTTCGGCGGCGGTTGTTTCCGCGTAGCGTTAGTGGTTTGGGTGCTGTGTCTACTGAGCTGCTTTGGGTAATGGCCCGATAAGCAAGCAACGCCTATTTATAGGCAGGCAGCCCCCCCGACGCCCGGGATCCGTCCCCGAATGAAGCCATGCACGCCAAGAGCCACTACGGTCGCGCACCGGAACGGCGCAAGGCGGGCTCACAAGGGCTGGCGCTGCGAACAACGCAGCCGCTTGGTTTCGGCCGATTCACCAGTTTTACCCGTAGTACCGCCGCGCTGGGCAGCCGTCCAGGGTGGCTTAATGCGGTGCAACATGCCCAATCGGGTTGCGACGACCACGGAAGCGACTATGACCAAATCCACCGGCAAATCCTCCTCTGCAATGAATGCGGCCGAAACCGAGGCCAAGACGGCCAAGCGTGCGGTAAGCATGGCGGCGGAAAAAGCGCCCGCCAAGACGGCGGTGAAGGTCGCCAAGCCCGCTGCCAAGACGGCCGCCAAAAAGGTGGCCAAGACGGCTGCCGGGGCTGACAAGCCTGAGAAGGTGACGAAGGCTCGCGCCAAGAAGGCCGAAGACAAGCTGGCCGACCTGGTGGGCAGCGCGCGTCCGGCGCCCAGCGGCCGCCGCCCGGGCCGCCCCGCCAAGAACGCCAATAACGATTCCGACGGCTTCGACGATACGATGGACGGCGAAGGCGAGGTCCTGCCCGACCTGAAGCCGCCGAAGCGCGGCGGCAAGCGTGGCAAGGCCGATCCCAAGGATCTGATCGCCCGCGGCCCCGTGAGCCCGGAAGAATACGAAGCCCGCCGCAACCGCCTGAAGCAGTTGATCAAGCTGGGCAAGGACCGCGGCTACCTGACGTACGGTGAAATCAACGATCATCTGCCCGACGACCTGGTCGATGCGGAAGCGATCGACGGCATCATCAGCACCTTCAGCGACATGGGCATCGCGGTCTACGACCAGGCTCCCGACGCCGAAACGCTGCTGATGAGCGAGAACGCGCCCGTCGCCTCCAACGACGACGACGTCGAAGACGAAGCCGAAGCCGCGCTGACCACGGTGGACTCCGACTTCGGCCGCACCACGGACCCCGTCCGCATGTACATGCGCGAGATGGGTTCGGTGGAACTGCTGACGCGCGAAGGCGAAATCGAAATCGCCAAGCGCATCGAAGACGGCCTGAAGCACATGGTCATGGCCATCTCGGCCTGCCCGACCACGATCAACGAGATCCTCGCCCACATCCTGCGCGTGCGCGAAGGCCAGGCGCAGATCGATGAAGTGGTCGACGGCCTGGTCGATCCGGAAGACGGCGAGGAATACGCCGGCGCCGGCGTCACCGCCGACGAAGACGAAAGCGACGACGGCCCCGCCGGCGGCATGTCCAGCAAGCAACTGGAAGACCTGCGCGTCAAGGCCCTGGCCAAGTTCGACGAGGTCGGCAAGCAGTTCGACAAGATGCGCCAGTCCTACGAAAAGGACGGCTACAAGTCGGACGTCTACGTGCGCGCCCAGGAATCCATCCAGAATGAACTGATGGGCATCCGCTTCACCGCCAAGATGGTCGAGAAGCTGGCCGACACGCTGCGCCAGCAGGTCGAGGAAGTGCGCCAGCTCGAGCGCGCCGTCCTGCACACGTGTGTGGACCGTGCCGGCATGCCGCGCACGCACTTCATCAAGGTCTTCCCGGGCAACGAAACGAACCTGCAGTGGGTCATGGACGAAGTGGCCGCCGGCCATCCGTACGCCGAAACGCTGGAGCGCCAGATCCCCGCCGTGCAGGAACTGCAGCAGAAGCTCATCGACCTGCAAACGCGCGTCGTGCTGCCGCTGAAGGACCTGAAGGACGTCAACAAGCGCATGGCCACCGGCGAAGCCAAGGCCCGCAAGGCCAAGCGCGAAATGACCGAGGCCAACCTGCGCCTGGTGATTTCCATCGCCAAGAAGTACACGAACCGCGGCCTGCAGTTCCTGGATCTGATCCAGGAAGGCAACATCGGCCTGATGAAGGCCGTGGACAAGTTCGAGTACCGCCGCGGCTACAAGTTCTCGACCTACGCGACGTGGTGGATCCGCCAGGCCATCACCCGTTCCATCGCCGACCAGGCGCGCACCATCCGCATTCCGGTCCACATGATCGAAACGATCAACAAGATGAACCGGATCAGCCGCCAGATCCTGCAGGAAACCGGCGCCGAGCCGGATCCCGCGACCCTGGCGCAGAAGATGGACATGCCCGAGGACAAGATCCGCAAGATCCTGAAGATCGCCAAGGAGCCGATCTCCATGGAAACGCCCATCGGTGACGACGACGACTCGCACCTGGGCGACTTCATCGAGGACACCTCCACGCTGGCGCCTTCGGACGCGGCGCTGCATGGTTCGATGCGCGACGTGGTCAAGGAAGTGCTAGACTCTCTCACCCCGCGTGAAGCCAAGGTCCTGCGCATGCGTTTCGGCATCGAAATGAGCACCGACCAGACCCTGGAAGAAGTGGGCAAGCAATTCGACGTCACGCGCGAGCGCATCCGCCAAATAGAGGCGAAGGCGTTGCGCAAACTGCGTCACCCCAGCCGGGCCGACAAGCTGAAGAGCTTCCTGGAAGGGCAGTAATCGTTTCCTGGGCCTCTAGCTCATGCCTGGTTAGAGCAGCGGACTCATAATCCGTTGGTGCCGAGTTCGACTCTCGGGGGGCCTACCAAGAAAATCAAGGGGCTACGCCATTGCGGCGTAGCCCCTTGTTCATTTGCGCGGGCCTGGCGGGATGTGAGTATGCTGCAGCCCGCGGTCGACGCACGCCCGTCAGAACCTGTACCGAAGGGTGGCCATCACTTCCGCCGGCGTGCCCCAAATGCCTTGGCCGTACCAGTTGACGGCGCGCTGGTATTTCTTGTCGAACACATTGTTGACGTTCAATTGCGCCGACAGATCGGGAGTGAACTGATAGCGAGCCAGCAGGCTGGCGACGGCGTAGCCGCCCTGTTGCTGGCGCTCTCCGTTGGGGCCGACGTTTTCATAGTAGACGCGGCTTTGCCAGTTGACGCCGCCGCCGACCGTCAGGCGGTGCCATTCGCCTGGCAACTGATAGGTAGTGAACAGGCGCAGCAGCGTGCGCGGCCGTTCGGTGTTGACGTCTTTGCCCGAGGTGTCCCGGGCGATAAACCGGGTGGCGCCCAGGAATAGCTGCCATCCTCGCGCGACTTCGCCCGCCAGTTCGAACTCGATCCCCCGCGAGGTCGCGCCGTCGGCGCCGTAGTAGGCCGTTTCGGTCGTGCCCGGCACGAGATATCCCACGTCCGCTTGGGCCAGGTTGTCTTGTTCTATGCGGAACAGGGCCAGCGACGCGTTTACCCGGCCGTCGAGGTATTCGCCCTTGATGCCGGTTTCGTAAGCCTTGCCCGTCACCGGGGCCAGCCAGTTGCCGCTGCGGTCGCGCAGGTCCTGGTAGTTGAAAATGCTGGTATAGCTGGCGTAGACCGAATAGGTCGGATTCAGATCGTAGACGACGCCGGCGTAGGGAACGAATTTCCCGTCGCTATATTGATATTGCCCCGACGATGCCCAGCCGGCGCCTTCGCGGTCGTAATGGGTGTAGCGCCCGCCCAGGATCAGCTTGAGATCGTCGGTGAGCGATAGGCGCAGCGCGCCGTATACCGCGGCCTGTTTGGTGTGGTTGCGCTCGGACAGTTCCCGGCCGCCGTAGTCCCACTCAGGTTCCGGCACCGAGCCGAAGTCGGACACGTTGAATGGACTGTTCCATGCCGTGCTCGCGCCGATCCAGTCGAACGAATACTTGTGGTTCAAATAGCTCACGCCCAGGACCGCTTCATGCTCGCGTCCGGCCAGCGAGAACGGCCCGGAAAGCCGGGCATCGGCGCTGTTCTGTTCGCGGTACCCCGGAAAGCGCACGAGCGAAGGCGTATCGGCGACCTGGCCGGTGTTCCGGTCGGGAAAGCCCCAGACGAACAGCCGCGCGTTATCGACGTCGCTGCGGCTGTGCATCAATCGCAATTGCGCGTTCCATCCGTTGCTGAAGCGGTGATCGAGGTTGGCGAAGATGTTCTGGACCTCGACCTCTTCCCAGTTCCATTTCGGCGCCACCGTGAACGAACGGCGGAAGCTTGTGCGGCTGCCGTCCGTGTACCAGAGCGGAACACCGCCGTAGGTCAGGCCTTCCGCATCGCTCTTCTGATAGCTGCCGCCCACGGCAAGGGTAGTGCGGGGCGTGAGATCGGCCTCCACCACACCGTAGAACACGCTGCGTTTGCGCTCATATCGGTCAAAGAACGACTTCTTGTCTTCATGCGAGGCGACGAGCCGCGTGCGGATGCGCCCGTCGGACGTGACGGGCGTGGACAGGTCCAGGGTGCCGCGATAGTTGTCCCAAGAGCCGGCGCTGATCGTGGCTTCGCCCTTGAAAGTCCTGCTGTCGGCGCGCTTGCGCACCAGATTGACCGAAGCCGACGGCTGACCCGCGCCCGTGAGCAGTCCGGTGGCGCCGCGCACGACTTCGACGCGGTCGTAGAGAACCGAGTCCAGTTCGGATTCGCCGGCGGCGTAATTGCTCTTGTAGTAGGTTGAAATGCCGTCGTACTGCAGGTCTTCGATAGGGAAGCCGCGGGCGGAGAAAATGGTGCGCTCGCTGTCGAGCTGCAAGGTGGAGATGCCGGTGGTGTTCTGCAGAATGCTGCCCAGGTCCTGCAGGCTCTGGTCGTCGATGCGCTGGCGTGTGACCACGCTCACCGATTGCGGCGTTTCTCGCGGCGAGAGCTTCAGCCCGGTGGCCGCCGCCGTTACCGGCGTAATGTACGATCCCGTGCCTTCGGTCGTTTCGCCTGTCCCCGTCACCGTCACGCTGTCCAGCATCGTGACGCCTCCTGCCGCGGCCCCGGGAATCCGTTCCAGCACATAGGAACCGGCGTCCCGCGGCGCGGCTTTCAAGCCGGTTCCGGCCAGCAGCGCGTTGAGCGCCGCCTGCGCCTCCAAGGTGCCCGAGACGCCCGGGCTGTTCTTGCCTTGGGCCAGTTCGCCCGCGCCAGCCACCAGCACGCCCGATTCGTTCACGAAGCGGGCCAGTACCGCGCTCAACGGTCCCGGGGGGATGTCGTAGCGCTGCTGGGCTGCTTGGGGGCGCGGGGCGGCGGCGGTTTGCGCCAGGGCGGGCGGCTGCCAGCCCGCAAGGGCCAACGCGCTTCCCGCGATCGCCAGCCGAATCATGCACGCCATCGGCGCCATGTATAGCGGTGCTCGGGCGCGAGGCGCGGGGCGATGTGGGCGGGGCGCCGGGTGGCGAGCGGCACGGATGCAGTGACGGGGCATGACGGATTTGGTTCCTCGGACGTGATTTATCGATGAGAGCGAGCCGTCGCGCTTCGCCGTGCGATATCCGCAAACCTTTGCTGCGGGCGCCCTGCAGGGCCCGCGGGCAACGAGGCTCCAGGGGGAATCCGGGCTGGCCGGGCCGCGATCGAACACGCTCTCATTTGCTATACCGAACGAGCCGCGCAAAAGCGGAACCCGGCCGCACGCATTGCGTGGGCGACGCGACGGCAGTCATGCCAGGAAGGGAAGGGGCGGTCCGGAGGCCCGGACTCAGCGGCGGGGGCCGCTTTTCGGTTCGATACTCACCCACCACGGCAGGGTGCGGTTGATCCGGATGGGCAGGACGGCTTCGAGCATGGCCAGCGCCCGGTCGGGGTCGGTGGCCGGATAGCTGCCGATGACGGGCAGATGGGCAATTTCGGGCGCAACGCCCAGATGCCCGCCGCGATAGCGTCGCAACTCGCGCGCCACCTCGCCCAGCGGCGTATTGTCCGTGACCAGAATGCCCCGCGACCACGCTTCCCGGGCCGGATCGGCGGGCTGGATGCCGTCGAGCGCCCCGCTGGTGAAACGGGTCTGCTGGCCGGCCCGGAGGATGCGGGTTGCGCCGGAGTCCGTGGCGCGGGCCTCGACGGCGCCATGGTAGACGGCCACCAAGGTCCGGTCGCCGTCCAGGCGGACCGTGAAGCGCGTGCCCAGAGCGCGCAGCCGCCCCTGGGGCGTATCGACCACGAAGGGCCGGTCCGGATCGGAGGCTGTCTGTATCAGGATTTCGCCCGCCACCAGACTCAAGCGGCGCAGATCGCTCCGGTAGTCTTGGTTGAAGGCGCTGGCGGTGCCGAGCCACACCATTGTGCCATCGGAGAGTTCGACGCTGCGGACGACGCCGGTCGCGGTGTGGTGGTCGGCAGCCCAGGCCAGGACGAAGCCGGACAAGGGCGTATGGCGCCACGCGGCCCAGCCCAGCAGGCCCGTGCCGGCCAATACGCCCAGGCCCCGCACGAACTGGCGGCGCCGGGCCATGCGCCCATTCGCCGCCTGGAAGCCGGCGACGGCGGTTTCCCGCGTCGGGCTGGCCTGAATCGGCTCGAAACGGCCGCTGATACGCTCAACATAGTCCCAGGCGACGCGGTGTTGCTGCGCGCCTTCGAGCCAGCTTGCCCATTGCGCGCGGTGCGCGGCGGTGGCCTCGCCGGACCGCAATAGGGCAAACCACTCCGCGGCCTGTTCCAACGCCTGGTGCGTGGGCTGGGCCGGACTCTGGGCAGGAGGGGCGGCGGTGTTCATGGAGCGCAAGGCAGGCTGGACGGGCGCCTCAGGCCGGGCCGGCCGACGGCGCGGGCGACACAGGCCCCGCGGCCATCTGCCGCGCTTCCAGTTGCAGGCAATGCAGCATGGCCTGGGCCACGTACTTGCGGACCATGCGGTCGGAGACGCCCAGCGCCTGGGCCACCTCCTTGTCTGTCATTTCGCAGGCCACCGCCATGATGAAGGCGTTGGCGGCCTTGACGGGAAGGCTGCGCAACATGGCGTCGATTTCATGCAAGGCTTCGAGCACGATGGCTTGATGCTCGGCGGACGGCGCCGAGGCCTCGGGCCGAGCGGCCAGTTCGTCCAGCCACGCCTGCTCGATCTGGCGGCGGCGCCATAGATCGATGCACATGCCATTGGCGATGGTGCGCAGATAGGCGCGCGCCTCGGGACCGTTGTCGAAGTCTCGTGGTGCGCGCATCAGGCGTATGAAAGTATCGTGCGCAAGGTCGGCCGCGTCGAAGGAATCACCCAGCCGGCGGCGCAGCCAACCCAGCAGCCATCCGTGGTGGCTGCAATACAAGGACTCCAGATTCGGAGAGGATGCCTCGATCGGCACGATATATTCCCATGGCATCGGTGTACCCGATACCAAGTCAATAGAAATAAGAATTACTATTAATTGTCCTTGAAACTCGGCGGCTCTGCAACACGGCCGCCGCGCGCCTCGCTCGCCGTGTGTGGCGGGCGCCTGAAAAGGCTAGCATGGCAGCATCCGCCCGGGCCGCACCGGGCGGCCAGCTTGATAACAAGAAGGAGCGCTACATGCTTGATACGTTTCCGAAGTTGCGCCGGGCCGGCGCGGCCGCCGCGGTGCTTGGCGTGGCCGGCCTGCTGTTCGCGGGCTGCACGACGACCACCCCGCAATCGACGGCCACCGCCGCCGAGAAAAAACAGGAACTGGACGCCGCGGCCAACGCCACGTTGTCCAAGCTCTATGAATCCTCGCCCCAGGCCAGGCAACTGGTGGAGCGGGCGCGGGGCGTGCTGGTGTTTCCCGCCGTGCTGAGCGCGAGCTTCATCGTGGGAGCCCAGCATGGCTCGGGCGTGCTGCGCGTGCAAGGCGCGGACAGCGGCTACTACAGCGTCACCGGCGGCTCCATCGGCCTGCAGGCAGGCGCGCAGTCCAAGGCCATGGTGCTGCTGTTCATGACGGACGGCGCCCTGGCGCAGTTCCGCAACAGCAGCGGCTGGACAGTGGGGGCGGACGCGACGGTCGCCGTGGCCAACGTGGGCGTCAACGGCAGCATCGATACCAATACCGCCCAGCAGCCCATCGTCGGCTTCGTCCTGAACAATGGCGGCCTGATGGCTGGCGTGTCGGTCGACGGCAGCAAGATCTCGCCGCTGCTTCTGTAACCGGCCGCGCGGGGATTGCATGACCGGGGCGCCTTTCGGGGCGCCCCGGCCGTTTACAGCCCCATGGCCGTTTCCCAGGGCAGCTTGGGCGGCAGGGCCTCGGTCATCGCGTCGACGAATGCGCGGATGCGCGGCGATAGGTGCCGGTTGGGCAGGTAGACCAGTTGCACGGGCGTGCCGGGCGCGATCCAGTCGGTCAGGACGAGTTTCAGGCGTCCGTCCAGGACGGCCGCCTCCGCGATGAAGCTGGCCATGCGCGCAATGCCCGCGCCGGCCACCACGGCGTCCAGGATGGCTTCCGGGTGGTTCACGTTCAGATTGCCGCCGGGCGTGATGGTGTAGCGCTCTTCGCCTTTCTGGAAATCCCATTCGTGGTAGCGGCCGGTCTGCCATTGGACGTAGGCCAGGCAGTTGTGCCGCTCCAGTTCGGCGGGCGTGGCCGGCGTGCCGTGCGCGGCCAGATAGGCGGGGCTGGCGCACGTGACGTAGCGCAGGCGCGACAGGGTCTTGGCGATGACCCGGGAGTCCGCGGTGACGCCGATCCGGATGGTGGCGTCGAGCCCTTCTTCGGCCAGGTTGGGAACGCGGTCGCTGAAATCGGAATTGATCGACAGGCCCGGGTAGCGCGCCGTCAGCGACAGCAGGGCCGGCATGATGACTTTTCTGCCCATGCCGACGGGCGCGTGCACGCGCAGCTTGCCGCGGGGAGTCAGGCTGGCGCCGGTCACCTCGGCTTCCGTGGCCTCCACTTCCAGCAGGATGAGGCGGCAACGCTGCAGCAGCAGTTCCCCATCGTCGGTCAGCGACAGGCTGCGGGTGGTGCGGTTCAGCAGCTTCACGCCCAGCTTGCCCTCCAGCAGGGAGACGCTCTTGCTGACGGCGGCGGGCGACACGCCGAGCCGGTGCGCGGCGGCGGTGAAGCTGCCGCTGTCCGCGACACGCACGAAATTGAGGACGTGCTTGAGATGCTCGATCAGGATGTACATGGCGGCCGGGCGTGGGAATCCACGCCATCTTAGCGATTCCTTCGCAGAAAGTTAAAGGTGATTTGCCCTAGGATCCGTTTATCTCTGGAATCCACCTCCCTACACTGGCCCGCAATGCTGGACACAACAGGAGACGAGGGTGGAGATCCAGAGCAATGCGCGGGCCGCGGTCGGGCCCGAGCAGGTTTATCTAGACGGTTTGGCCGCGGGCCGGTTCGAGATCCAGCGCTGCGCCGGCTGCGGCCAGGCGGTTTTCTATCCGCGCTGCGTGTGCCCGCATTGCGGCGGCACGGCGCTGGACTGGTTCGCGCCTTCGGGCAAAGGCGTGGTCTATGCCACCACCACCGTGCACCGCAAGCCCGAGCAGGGCGGCGACTACAACGTGTGCCTCGTCGATCTGCAGGAAGGCGTGCGGATGATGAGCCAGGTCAGGGCGGTCGCGCCCGGGCGCGTGCGGATCGGCATGCGCGTGGCCGCCCGGATCGCCGCCATCGGCGATGCCGTGCAGGTCGTCTTCGAACCGGCGGAGGATGTGGCATGACCTTGCGCGACTTGCGGGGCCGCACGGCCATCGTCGGGGTGGGGCAGGCCGGGCTGGGGCAGGCCTCGGGCTACACCGAGCAGGAGGTGCTGACGCAGGCGGCGATGGCCGCCATCGCGGACGCAGGGCTGAGCCTCAAGGACATCGACGGGATCACGACCTGCAGTTCCCTGTCGCCCATGTGGGGGATGTCGGTCGTCGAGTATCTCGGCATCCGGCCCACTTTCCTGGACAGCACCATGATCGGCGGGTCCAGCTACGTGGCGCACCTGCTGCCCGCGATGCATGCGCTGGTGTCGGGGCAATGCAATGCCGTCCTGGTCTGTTATGGCAGCACGCAGCGCACGGCCAGGTTCAACCGCGCCGACCTGACCCGGGTGCGGAAGTCCCTGGATCCCCAGCCCCACGAAACGCCCTACGATCCGCCCATGCCGGCGGCCGCCTACGCGCTGGCGGCAAGCCGCCACATGCACCAGTACGGCACGACGCGCAAGCAGTTGTCGGAAGTGGCGGTCGCGGCGCGCAAGTGGGCGCAACTGAATCCCGAAGCCACGATGAGGGATCCCTTGTCGCTGGAGGACGTGGCCGGCGCGCGCCCGGTGTGCGATCCCTTTACGGTGCGCGACTGCTGCATGGTGAGCGACGGCGCGGGCGCATTCGTGATGACCCGGTCGGATCGGGCGCGGGACTGCGCCAGGCCGCCCGTGTACGTGCTGGGCAACGCCACCGCCGTGTGGAACCGCCAGGTGTCGTCCATGCACGACCTGACGGTCACGGCCGCGCTGGAGTCGGGCAGGCGCTGCTACGAGATGGCCGGCGTGGGCGCGAAGGATATGGACCTGGCCATGCTGTACGACGCTTTCACCATCAACACGATCGTGTTCCTGGAAGACCTGGGCTTCTGCGGCAAAGGCGAGGGCGGCGCCTTCGTCGACGATGGCGCGATCGCGCCGGGGGGGCGCCTGGCGGTCAACACCAACGGCGGCGGCCTGTCTTGCGTGCATCCCGGCATGTATGGCGTGTTCCTCATGGTCGAGGCGGTGCGGCAACTGCGCGGCGAGTGCGGCGCGCGTCAACTGAAGGACCCGAACCTGGCGCTGGTGCACGGCAACGGCGGCACCTTGTCCAGCCAGTCCACCGCGATCCTCGGTTCGCGGCAGTCGCTGTAGGCGCGGTCCGGATCATTGTCCAGGGGAAATCCATGTTGAACAAAATCGTGCCCTCCTTGGAGGCGGCCGTCGCCGGGGTGGCGGACGGCGCCACGCTGCTGATCGGCGGCTTCGGCGCGTCGGGCGTGCCGACGGAACTGCTGCAGGCCTTGCTGGAGACGGGGGCGCGCGAGCTGACCATCGTCAACAACAACGCGGGCAACGGAGAGCCGGGCTTGAGCCAGTTGATCCGCGCCGGCAGGGTCCGGAAGGTGGTCTGTTCCTTCGCCCGTTCGTCGAATCCGAAGAAGCCGAACGCGGCCGCGTTCGGCGAATGGTATGCCGCCGGCCGCATCGAACTCGAGGTCGTGCCGCAAGGCACGCTGGCCGAGCGCCTGCGCGCGGCCGGCGCGGGAATCGGCCCTTTCTTCACGCCCACCGCCTATGGCACCCGCCTGGCGGAGGGGAAGGAAGCCCGCAGCATCGACGGCCGCGGTTATGTGCTGGAACAGCCGCTGCCGGGCGACGTGGCGTTCGTCAAGGCTCAGTACGGCGATCGCGCGGGCAATCTGACCTACCGCTACGCCAGCCGCAATTTCGGCCCGGTGATGTGCATGGCCGCCCGGCTGGCGGTTGCCCAGGTCGACGAGGTCGTGCCCTTGGGAAGCCTGGCGCCGGAGCACGTGATGACGCCGGGAATTTTCGTGCAACGCATCGTCGAGTGCCGCAATGCCAATTGAAACCTTATCGCGCGAACGTATGGCGCAGATCGTCGCCGGCGACATCCCGCCCGCTTCCTACGTCAATCTGGGCATCGGCATGCCGACGCTGGTGGCGGATTACCTGTCTGCCGAGCGCGGCGTGGTCCTGCACAGCGAGAACGGCATCCTGGGCATGAAGGGCCTGGAGCCCGGCCAGGAGGTCGACGGCGATCTGCTCAATGCCAGCAAGGATCCCGTCGCGCTGGACACCGGGGCGTCCATCACCGATCACGTCGTGTCGTTCGCCATGATGCGCGGCGGCCACATCGACCTGACGGTGCTGGGCGCGTTCCAGGTGTCGGCCGACGGCGACCTGGCCAACTGGGATACCGGGCGCGAGGACTCGATCCCGGCGGTGGGCGGCGCCATGGACCTGGTGGCGGGGGCCAAGCGCATCTTCGTGATGATGCAGCACGTGGACCGGGACGGGCGGCCGAAGATCGTGCCTGAATGCACCTATCCGCTGACCGGCAAGGCCGTGGTCGACCGCATCTACAGCGACCTCGCCATCATCGACGTGGCGCCGGACGGCTTGCGCGTGCGGGCGATGGCGCGGGGCCTGGATTTCGCCACGCTGCAGGCGCGGACCGCCGTGGCCTTGACGCTGGACGATGCGTGGACCGAATTGGCGCCCTGAGCCGACAGGCAGGCGCCGCTATTGGAGGCGGTAATGAGTTGGACTCACGAGTTGGAAGAACTGGAACGCCGCAAGGAATACTCCCTGCGCATGGGCGGTCCGGAGAAGATAAAGCGCCAGCATGACGCGGGAAAACTGGACATCCGCCAGCGCGTCGAACGGCTGGTCGATGGCGGTTCGTTCGTGGAAGTGGGCGGGCTGGCGGGCAGCGGCGAGTATGACGAGCACGGCCGCCTGACGAACGTGGTGCCGTCGAACGTGATCATGGGGCGGGCGACGCTGGACCGGCGGAACGTCGTGGTGGTGGGCGACGACTTCACGGTGCGCGGCGGGGCGAACGACGGGGCCGTCGGCGACAAGATGATTTTCGCCGAGCAGATGGCGTTCGACCTGCGCATCCCCCTGGTGCGCCTGATCGACGGCACGGGCGGCGGCGGTTCGGTGAAGAACATCGAGAAAATGGGCCACGCCCTGCTGCCCAAGATGAAGATATGGTCCTACGTGGCGCGCAACCTGGCCCAGGTGCCCGTGGTGTCCCTGGCGCTGGGGTCGGTGGCGGGGCAGGGCGCGGCGCGAGTCGCGGGCAGCCACTATTCGCTGATGGTGAAGGACACGTCGCAACTGTTCATCGCGGGGCCGCCGGTGGTGGCCAAGATCGGCCAGCACCTGAGCAAGAACGAACTGGGCGGAAGCGCCATCCACACGCGCAACGGCGTGGTGGACGACGAGGTGGATTCCGAGGACGAAGCCTTCCGGGCGGCCCGGCGCTTCCTGTCCTATCTGCCCGCCTCGGTGTACGAGGTGGCGCCGCGCGGCGAGATTCCGGCCGCCGCGGCGGACCAGGAGTGGCTGAGGACGGCCATACCGAAGGACACCCGCAAGGTCTACAAGATCCGGCCGATACTGGACACCCTGTTCGATCCCGGCAGCGTGTTCGAGATCGGACGGCATTGGGGCAAGGGGATCGTCGGCGGCCTGGCGCGCATCGACGGCTGGCCCGTGCTGTTCGCCGCCAGCAATCCCTACCACTACGGCGGCGGCTGGGACCGGCACACCGCCGAGAAATTCATCCGCCTGGTCGATCTGGCCGAAACCTTCCATCTGCCGGTGGTGAACCTGGTGGACATCGCGGGTTTCCAGATCGGCCTGGAAGCGGAAAAGGACGGCGTGATGCGCGCCGGCGTGCGGGCCTTGACCGCCGTTTCGCAGTCGACGGTGCCGTGGTTCTCGCTCATCATGCGGCGCGCCTTCGGGGTGGCCGCGGGCGGCCACCAGAACTCCAGCCGGTTCAACTTCCGCTATGCCTGGCCATCGGCCCAGTGGGGGTCGCTGCCCATCGAAGGAGGGCTGGAAGTGGCGTACCGCTCGGAGATCGAGGCGGCCGCCGATCCCGAGGCCAAGCGCGCGGAAATCGAGGCAAGGGTGCGCAGCCTGACGTCCCCGTTCCGCAGCGCCGAAGCCTTCGTGATCGAGGACATCATCGACCCGGCGGCCACGCGCGCGCGGCTGGTGGAATTCGCCAACCTGGCCGCGCCGCTGCGCCGGCCGGGGCAGGTGGCCACGGGATACCGGCCTTGAGGCGACGTCCATGAAAAAAATACTGATCGCCAACCGCGGGGCCGCCGCCGCGCGCATCCTGCGCGCCGTCAAGGCGCTGGGCCTGCGGTCCGTCGCGGTGTACTCCGAGGCGGATGCCGAGGTGCCCTACCTGCGGCAGGCCGACGAGCGTTTCTGCATCGGCCCGGCCCCGGCCCGGGACAGCTATCTCAACCAGGACGCGCTGCTTGGCGTCATGGCGCGCTGCGGCGCCGACGCGCTGCATCCGGGCTACGGGTTCCTGTCGGAGAATGCGGCGTTCGCCCGCCGCGTTGCGGCGGCCGGGCATTGCTTCATCGGGCCTTCCCCCGAGTGGATCGACGCGCTGGGCAACAAGGCGGCGGCGCGCGCGCTGATGCAGCGGCACGGGCTGCCCGCCGGCGGCAGCACGGGCATCCTGCCCAGGGACGACCTAGCGGCCGTTGGCCGGGCGGCCGAGGCGCTGGGTTTCCCGGTGCTGATCAAGCCCGCGGGCGGGGGAGGCGGCATCGGCATGGTCCCGGTCGAGGACGCCCGGTCCCTGCCGGCCTGCTGGGAGCGCGCCAGCGGCCTGGCCGAAAAGGCGTTCGGCGACGCTTCCCTGTATCTGGAGCGGTTCATCCAGGCGCCGCGCCATATCGAATTCCAGTTCCTGGCGGACAGGTACGGAAACGTCCTGTCCCTGTTCGAGCGCGACTGCTCCACCCAGCGTCGATACCAGAAGGTGATCGAGGAGGCCCCGGCGCCCTCGATCGACCGCAAGGCCGTGGCGGACATGGCGGACCGGCTGTCGGCGATCCTGGGCGGGATCGGCTACGACGTCATCGGCACGGTGGAGATGCTCTATACGCCGGAGAGCGGCTTTTCTTTCCTGGAGGTCAATACCCGATTGCAGGTGGAGCACGCGATTTCCGAGGCTGTCACCGGCGTGGACATCGTGCAGGCCCAGATCCGGCTGGCCGCGGGCGAGACGCTGTCCGCCGTGGTCGGGCAGAAGCCGGTCTTGAAGGGGCATGCCATCGAGGCGCGCGTCTACGCGGAGGATCCGGTGCGCTTCCTGCCGTCGCCCGGCGTCCTGAAGACCTTCGAGCTGCCGGGCGGGCGGCCCGGCCTGCGGGTGGAAACCGGCTATGCCGCGGGCAACCGGGTTTCCAGCCACTACGACCCCATGGTCGCGAAGATCATCGCGCATTCGGACACCCGCGAAGCCGCCACGCGCGAGCTGATCGGGGCGCTGGACAACACCCGGGTGGAGGGAATCAAGACCAATATCCCGATGATTCTGCAGGTCCTCCGGTCCGAGCGGTTCCAGGCGGGCGCGATGACCGTGGACGGTTTGCAGGCATTGATCTCAACCGAGGCAATAAAGGAGCGAGCATGAAGAAAATAGTGTCGAACGTGGCGGGCCGCGTGGTGGCTTGTTGCGTGGAGGAGGGCGCGCAGATCGGGCCGGGCGACGAGGCGTTCAAGGTCGAGTCCATGAAAATGGAAATTCCCGTCGAGAGCGAAGCAGCCGGCCGTATCGCCAAGGTTCTGGTGGCGGTCGGAGACGAAGTGGAAGAGGGGCAGGAGCTCGCATTGCTGGACTAAAGCGGGCCGCTCCGGAAAACAGACAACAAGCGAGGAGACAATGTTCAAAACGACTGATAGCGACGCGTCCGCAACCCTGGCGCGAAAGACCCCCCTGAAGGCGCTGGCGATCCTGGGATTGGCCTTGGCGCTGGGCACCGCGGGCACGGCCGGGGCGCAAGGCGCGCCGGCCTATCCCACTAAGCCGGTCACCATCAACGTTCCCTTCTCGGCCGGGGGAACGACGGACATCCTGGCGCGCGTGATCGGCCAGCGGCTGAGCGAGCGCTGGGGCGTATCCGTGGTGGTCGAGAACAAGCCCGGCGCCGGCGGCAACATCGGCACCGCGCAGGTGGCGCGTTCCGCGCCGGACGGCTACACGCTGGTGATGGGCACGATAGGCACCCACGCCATCAACCCCAGCCTGTACAAGTCCATGCCCTACGACGCCATCAAGGACTTTGCGCCGATCACGCGCACGGCCATGGTGCCCAACGCGCTGGTGGTGCCCAAGGACGCGCCGTACAACACCGTCAAGGAACTGATCGCCTACGGCAAGAGCCACCCCGGGAAACTCACCTTCGGCTCGTCCGGCCATGGCAGCACGCTGCACATGTCCGGCGAGACTTTCAAGATGATGACCGGAGTCGACATGGTGCACGTTCCCTACAAGGGCAGCACCCCCGCGGTGACGGACTTGCTGGGCGGGCAGATCTCCATGATTTTCGACAACCTGCCCTCGGCGCTGCCGCACATCAAGGCGGGCCGCCTGAAAGTCCTGGCGGTGACCTCGGCCCAGCGCAGCGAGCAGCTTCCGGATGTGCCGACCGTGGCGGAAGCCGGCGTTCCCGGGTACGAGGTCGTCTCGTGGTTCGGCCTGTGGGCGCCTGCCAGGACGCCGGACGGCGTCGTCGCGGAGATCAACAAGCAGGTGGTCGACATCATCCGGACGCCCGACATGCAGAAGCAGATCCGGGACCAGGGGGCGGTGCCGCAGCCGGACTCGCCCGCCGAATTCGCCGCCTTCATCGGCAGCGAAAGCAAGAAGTGGGCCGAAGTGGTGCGCCGCGCCAACGTAACGACCGAGTAGCACAACGATGTTCGCAGCCGAGTCCGCCGGCGTTTCCGGCGGACCGGCTCCAAGGAGACGGAAGCATGGAACGCATGATGGAAGGCAAGGTGGTGGTGGTGACCGGCGCGGGCGGCGGCATCGGCCGGGAAATCGCGCTGCAATTGGCGGCGGAAGGCGCGAAGGTGGTGGTCAACGACATCGGCGTCGCGCTCAATGGCGACAACCTGTCCGCGGACGAGGCGCCCGTGGCGCCCGCCGATGGCGTCGTGGCGGAGATCCGCGCCGCCGGCGGCACGGCGGTGGCCAACTTCGATTCGGTGGCGGCGCACGCGTCGGCCAACGCCATCATCCAGTGCGCGATGGACGAGTTCGGCCGCATCGACGGGGTGGTCAACAACGCGGGCAATCTGCGCGACCGCTCGTTCCACAAAATGAGCGAAGACGAATGGCGCTCGGTGATCGCCGTGCACCTCGACGGCACGTTCTTCGTCAGCCGTTCGGCGGCCGCGCATTTCCGCGAGCAGGAAGGCGGGGCGATGGTCCACATGACCTCCACCTCCGGGCTCATCGGCAATTACGGCCAGGCCAACTACGGCGCGGCCAAGCTGGGCATCGTGGCATTGTCCAAGATGATCGCGCTGGACATGGGCCGGTACAACGTGCGCTCCAACTGCATCGCGCCGTCCGCCTGGAGCCGCATGACCAGCTCGATCCCCACCGATACGCCGCAACAGCGGGACCGCGTCGAAAAGCTCAAGAAGATGGAGGCGGGCAAGATCGCGCCGATGGCCGTGTATTTGCTCAGCGATGCCGCGCGCGAGGTGAGCGGCCAGATATTCGCCGTGCGCGCCAACGAGATCATGCTGATGAGCCAGCCGCGCCCCGTGCGTTCGGTGCACTTCAGCGAAGGCTGGACGCCGCGGCGCATCGCCGAGGTCGCGATTCCGGCGATGCAGAAGCACTTCTATCCCCTGGAGCGTTCGCCCGACGTGATGAGCTGGGATCCCATTTGATCGCGCAGCGGCCGCGCAATCGATTTCCGGGCAACAGGGGGAGGGGCGCCATGCGCTTGAGTTACGAGCAATTGCTGAATTACGAGCTGCCGGAGATCAGGCAGCGCTACACCGCGCGCGACACGATGCTGTACGCGTTGTCGGTCGGCCTGGGGCAGGACCCCCTGGATCTTCCCGACCTGGCGCACGTGGGCAGGCAGCACGATCCGCTCGCGCTGCCGTGGATGGCCGTGGTGCTGGGTTACCCGGGCTTCTGGCTGAAGGCGCCCGAGATCGGGGCCGACACGGTGAAACTGCTGCATGGCGAGCAGGGAATGGAACTCTTCCATCCGATTCCGCCCGCGGGCGAACTGGTCGGAAAGACCCGGGTCGTCGAGGCCGTGGACAAGGGCGAGAAAGGATTGCTGCTGTACTCGGAAAAGTCGCTGACGGAGGCGGACTCGGGACGGCTCATCGCGCGGACGTTCGCGACCCACGTCCTGCGCGGCGACGGCGGCATGCCGAATGCCGGCAGGCAGGCGCGCCCCGCGCATGCCATGCCGGATTCCCCGCCGGACTGGACCGTGCAGTTGCGCACCCGGCCCGAGCAGGCGCTGATCTACCGGCTGAACGGCGACTACAACCCGCTGCACAGCGACCCCGAAGTGGCGCGGGCCGCGGGGTATCCCCGCCCGATACTGCACGGCTTGTGCACCTTCGGCATGGTGTCCCAGGCCGTATCCAGGCAGTTGCTGCCCGCGGCCGGAGGCACCCTGCGTTCGCTGTCCCTGCGCTTTTCCGGCCCCGTGTTTCCCGGCGAGACCCTGAAGGTGGAGATCTGGCGGGACGGATCCTTCCGGGCGCGGGTCGCGGAGCGCGAGGCGGTGGTGATCGACAACGGCCTGATGCGGGCCGCCTGAGCTTGTCCGGGGCGGCGCGGTGCCTGGCCCGCGCCGCTGTCAGCGGCGCGTCGGCATGGCCGCGGTACGATGCTCGCCATGCCGAAGCCCCCCTCACAGCAAGCCCTGCTCTGGGTCGTCGCGGCCTGCTTTTTCATGCAGACGCTCGACACGACCATCGTCAACACCGCGTTGCCGGCGATGGCCCGCAGCCTGGGCGAAGAGGCGCTGGCGCTCAAGCCCGTGGTCGTGGCCTATACCTTGACCATGGCCATGCTGACGCCGGCGTCGGGCTGGCTGGCCGACCGGTACGGCACCCGCCGCGTCTACCTGGCCGCGATCCTGGTCTTCGCCGTCGGTTCCATTTTTTGCGCATTGGCGCAGACCCTGGCGCAGTTGACCATTGCCCGCGTCGTGCAGGGCGTGGGCGGCTCCATGCTGCTTCCTATCGGCCGGCTGGCGGTGCTGCGCACGGTGCCGGGCGAACAGTACATTTCGGCCCTGGCCTTCGTCTCCATCGCGGGGCAGGTCGGGCCCATATTCGGGCCGACGCTGGGCGGCCTGCTGGTGCAGGCCGCGAGCTGGCACTGGATCTTCATGATCAACGTGCCCATCGGGATCGCAGGCCTGTTCGCGGTCCGGCGCTACCTGCCCGAAGACGCGTTGAGCGGCGTGGCGCCTTTCGACGTGCTGGGCTGCGGCCTGCTGTCCCTGTGCATGGCGGCTTTCTCGCTGGCGCTGGACCTGCCCGCCGGCGAGGGCCGCATGGGGTGGTCGGCCGCGCTGTTCGGCGTCAGCGCGCTGACGGTGCCGCTTTACATGATCCACGCCAGGCGGCGCGAGAATCCGCTGTTCAAGCTGCGCCTGTTCGGCGAGCCCAACTTCAGCGTGGGGCTTGCAGGCAATCTGGCGTGCCGGATAGGCAGCAGCGCGGTGCCTTTCCTGCTGCCCCTGCTGCTGCAACTGCAACTGGGATACTCGCCCCTGCAATCCGGCCTGATGATGCTGCCCGCGGCCATCGCGGGAACGGTGTCCAAGCCCTGGATCGCGCCGCTGGTGCGGCGTTTCGGCTATGACGCGTTCCTGCTGGTGAACACGGTGCTGGTCGGCGCGTCGATCATGTCGTTCGCCGCCATTTCCCCGGGCTGGCCCCTGGGGCTGCAGGTGGCGCAGCTTGCCTGGTTCGGGGCGACGAATTCCATGCAGTTCGCCGCCATGAACAGCGTGACGCTCAAGGGACTGAGCAAGCAGGACGCGGGCAGCGGCAACAGCCTTTTTTCCATGGTCCAGATGCTGGCTATCGGCCTGGGCGTCACCATAGGCGGCGGGCTTGTCGACCTGTTCTCGGGCGAGGGCAGCGCCGCCCTGGGCAGGGCGTTTTCGCTGAGTTTCCTGAGCGTGGGGGCGATCACGCTGCTGTCGGCCTGGATTTTCCGGCGCCTGGACATGTCGGGCCTGCGCGCGCCGGGCGGCAGGGCGGCCGGCTAGCCCGCGGCCGCGCGCCGCTGCGCGGCCGGAAATGGAAGAGCGCCCCAGCTCATGGTGAGTCTGAGGCGCTCCTGCCAGGCTTCGCACGCGATGGGTGTCAGACAGCCCGGCAACTCCAATCTACTGCCGGCCGGCAGGGTGGGCAATAGGGAAAACCCGGGAGGGCGACACTTTTGCCCGCCTCGGTATCCGCGAATTGCCGCACCCGCTCCGGAAATCGACACTGAAGCCTACTTTCACTGTGTCGGAGAGCGGATATGTCGGGGTTTCGGAAGCGTCAGTTGGGGCAGGGCATGACCGAATACATCGTGGTCGTGGCCTTGGTCGCCGTGGCGGCCATTGCGGTGTACCAGTATTTCGGGCAGGTGGTGCGGTCGCAGACGGCGGCCATGGCGCGCGAACTTGCAGGAGAAGACGGCGGCACCGAGGCGCGCGCCGCGCAGCAGGCCGCGAAAAAAGCGGCGGCGCAGACCAAGGCCCGTTCGCTCAAGTCCTTCACCGGCAACGCCGCGGACGCCAAGTGACCGTGCCCACCCGCCCGTCGCCCATTCAGCAGCAAGGCCAGGCGCTGGTGCTGGGCCTGCTGATGGCGGCGATGGCCGCCGCGTCCCTGGTCGTTCTTTACAACCTGGGCCAGACCGTGGAGTCGCGGGCGCGGCTGACGCATGCCGCGGATGCCGCGGCATACAGCGGCGCGCTCGAACAGGCCCGCGCGCTCAATGCGCTGGCCTACGTCAACCGGACGCAGATCGCCCATCAGGTGGCGATGGCGCACCTCGTCACGCTGGCGGCGTCCGCGCAGTATGCCCGCACGATGCGGGCGCAGCGCAATCGAGGCAACCCGCCCGCGGGCCTGATCGCCATGCTGTTCGGACCGGACATGGGGCTTGCCTATCAGGCGGCGCGGGCCGTTCCCGATGCCGAACAGCGGCTGGCCGCCGCATTCGAGCAGCACGACCGCATCGTCCACCAGGTGCTGGAAGCCGCGGCCGGCTCCGCCGTCGCCGAACTCGCCGGGTCGCGCGAACGCATCATGCGCAAGGTGTTGTCCGCCAACTTTCCGGAAACGGCGCCGGGCGGCGGCGGGTGGCGGCAAGGTCCCACGCTGCGCCTGCTGTCGGACGGATGGCCGGGCTATGTCGAGCGCAGCCTTGCCACGCGCAAGGCGGGCTTGCGGCCGGCCGTCGAGCAGGCCGCGGATCGCTACGCGTTCCTGGACAGCCGCAGCGCCACCCGCCGCAATGCCTGGATGGTCAACCCTCGCTGTCCGCTGCATCGGCATGAACTGCGGCGCCGCGGATCCACCTGGCTGGGTCCCGACGGGCGCTGGGGCGCCCTGGACACCCAGTCGTACCACGCGCTGCGCTCCAACCGCTGGGTCGGCTGCTATTTTCGCGAATACGCCATGGGGTGGGGTACGGCGCAGGGCGAGAAAAGCAGGGCGCCCGAGGGGCTGGAGTACGTAGAGGAACCGCCTCTCGATTTTTCGCAGCAGGATTTCTGGCGTTGGGTCGAGCAATCCACGTCCTGGGACATTTTCAGCGGCGCGACCAACCCCATGGCCAACTCCTATGCCATGGCCGGCGCGCAGCGCTGGCCGGGCAGGGGCTTGCCCGCCTATCGCGAGGTCGCGCTCGCGCGCCACCGCGATCCGTTGCGTTTCGCGGTGGCGGTCAGGCTGGCGGGTTCCGCCTTGAAGACCACCGACGCGGACGGCCCGATTGCGGCGCCCACGGGCCGGTTCGGCTACGCCGCATTGGGCCGGGCGGGCGGCGTCACCGTGGCCTCGGCCGCCGAAACCTACTTCGTCCGGCCGGAACGGCGGTCCGATGGCCGCGCCGAGCTTGCGACGCTCTTCCGACCCTATTGGCAAGCGCGGCTGTCCGCCGTCACGCCGCAAGAGGCCGCCCAGGCAAGGGAGGCCCCATGAAGCCGTTTCCATCGCGGCAACGCGGCCAGGCCGTGGTCGAAGCGTTGCTGATGCTGCCGCTGCTTGCCTTGTTGCCATGGGCCGTATCGTGGATCGGCGGACTGCAATTCTCGGCGCAGGAAATGGCGCAGGCCAGCCGCAAGGCCGCGATGGCGGCCGCCCTGGGGCAGCCCGTGCAAGACTCGGGCGTTGTGGCGGCGAGGGGCCTGTCGGGCGCCGCGCGGCCGCTGGCCGGGGTCGCGCCGCCGCGGCTGGCCGCCTTGCAGGACGCCTGGTTCGGCGCGGGCCTGCAACTATTGTCCGCGGAGGCCAGCACGGCACGCCAAGGCGGGCGGGAACCGCTGCGGATCGCCCGCCGAACGTACGTGGCCAGCGGAGCGGGCCATGCGCACGGGGACGCCGATGCGCAACGCCGGATCGGCCGGGCGCCGGAGTCCTGGCGCCGGGCGGCGGACGGCTCTTTGGGCCAGGCCCGGCGCCTGAATCCTCTTGTCGATCGCATGGACGGCCCGTGGCGGCGCCCGCGCTTGTCGCTGGACTGGCTGTCGGCCTGGCAGGACGTGGTGCCGGCCGACCGGCTGGGTTCACGCGGAGAACGGACCAAATGAATGCGCGGCCTTTGTCTCTCTCTTTCATCGGATGCTGCGCCAACGGGCCGACGCGGCGGCGTCCTGCCGCCTTGCGCGCGGCGGGCCCGTTGCTGGCCGGCGCGCTTGCCTGCGCGGCGGGCGCCTGGCCGGAATCCGCGGCGGGGGGGGACCTCCCGGCAAGCGCCGACGGCAGGGCCGGGCCGGCGCGGGCTTCGTCCGGTCCGGCTTCGTTGGCGGCGCTGCGCCTTCCCGCCGGATCCCGGCACGAACTGCTGGGGGAAGGCGTGTGGCTGCATGGCGCGCCGGCGCAGGTGCTGGTGTTCGATGCGCCGCGGAGCGCTCCGGAGCTGATCCGTTTTCTTTCGCACCAGCAGCCGGCCTTGGCGGACCTGAACGTTCTGCCCGGGCAGGCGATCCTGTCGGGGCAGGTCGGGCACGAACAGTGGGTCGTCCAGATGGAAGGCCTTGGGCCGCGCCGCACGGCCGGCAGCATTTCCGCGGTCGATACCCGCGCGGCAGCCGGCCAGCCCGGGCCTCCGTGGCTGCCGGCCGGCGGACGGCTCAGGCTGGATATCGCGGTGCTGGACCAGGGCGTCAAGGTCTCGGAACGCATCTGGCAATACGATCTGCCGTCCGAACGGGTGGCGCCGCGCCTGGAGGCCGGCTTGAGGCAGGACGGCTGGCTGCGTTCTCCTGCCGGAGGCGAACCGCAATGGTGGTCCCGCGGGGCGGCGCGCCTGCGCATTTCGCTGGTGCGGCTGGATGCCGGCAGCGGGCTCCTGGCCAGCGGGTGGGCGCCATGATGGGCCGCCTCGCCATGGCCGCTCAGCGGCTGCGCAGAACCGGCGTCTACGCATTGGCCCTGGCCGCGGGGCTGGTGTCGGCGTGGGCGGTGCGCGAGCATGTGCAGCAACGGATCCAGGTGCTGGAGGCCGAGGCGCGCGTGCCCCAGGTCAGCCGCCTGGTCGCGGCGTACGACCTGCCCGCGGGCACCCGGCTCGACGAAACGCATCTGGCCGTGCGCGAGATCCCCGAGCAATGGGCTTCCCGCGCCAGCATCGACCCGCTGGAGCTGGCGGCCGTCCTGGGCGCCACCTTGCAGGCCGACGTCGCCAACGGCGAACCCTTGCTGCGCGCCCATCTGACATTCACCGCGCCGGTTCCGGCGCTGGCATCCCGGCTGCAGGCCGGGCAGCGGGCGCTGACCGTCGCGGCGGCCGACCTGGGCGGCCTGGGCGAGATGCTGCGCCCAGGGGACGCCATCGACATCTATGTCAGCTTTTCGCACCGCCAGCGGGAACTGACGGTGCCGGTGCTGCAAGGCATGCGCGTGCTGGCCGCGGGGGGCGAAGCCGAGGGCGAGGCCAGGGGGGCCGGCAACATCACGCTGGCCGCCAGTCCCGACGAAGCCATGCGCTTCGTGGCGGCGCGCCAGGCGGGCGCGCTCACTGCCCTGCTGCGCCATCGCGACGATGCGGGGGCGGTGGGCCGTGTCGCACAAAGCGATCTTGCCTCGTTGATCGGGCTGGACCCCGAGCCCAAGGCCCCGCCGGGCGTGGCCATTCTTTACGGGGATCGGCTGGACGGACAGGCCGGCGGGTTCTTGCAGGATGCCGCGGGCGAGCCCCTCGCGGGCGTTCAAGGGGGGCGTCCATGATCCGCATCGTTGCAGCACTGGCCGCGCTGGCGCTGTGCCTGGCCGGCGCGCCCGCGCGGGCGGCGGCCGAAGCGCTGGAATTGCAGGTGGGCGAAACGCGGGTGCTGTCGCATCCGGGCGTCCGGCGGGTTGCCATCGGCAATGGCCAGGTGCTCGGGGCCATCGCGGCGGAGGGGCGCGAGGTCGTGGTGTTCGCCCGCGCCGAGGGCGTGTCGTCGATGCATGTCTGGACGGGCCCGGGCCAGGCAAAGGCCTACGAATTGCGGGTCGTCCCGGCGGGGGCGCCGCGCCTGCGGGCCGAGGTCCAGGCCTTGCTGGCCCGCATTCCGGGCGCGCGCAGTTCCGAAGTGGGCGGACGCATCCTGATCGAAGGCGACGATCTTTCCGACGACGACCGCTCCCGGATCGCCGCCTTGGCCGAGCGCTATCCCGCCGTGCTGGATTTCACGGGGCAGGTGGGATGGGACCGCATGGTGCTGCTGGACGTGCAGGTGGTCGAGATTCCCACTTCCAGGCTGAAGGAGATGGGCGTGCGCTGGGACGGCATGAGCCAGGGCGGCATCAATGCGGGCCTGGCATGGGACGCGGGCTCGCTCGGACGCATGAAGCGTCCGGGCGAAGCCGTGATCGAGACCGCCGGCCCGGCCTCCGCCGCGGCCGGCTACTTCGGCGTCAATGCGCTGCTGTCGGCGCGCATCGCGGCATTGGCCCAGAGCGGCGAGGCCGTCATGCTGGCCCAGCCCCAGTTGCTTGCGCGCAGCGGCGCCAGCGCGACCTTTCTGGCCGGAGGAGAGGTGCCTTATGCGTCGACCGATTCCCGCGGCAATTCCACCACGCTGTTCAAGCCCTATGGCGTGTCGCTCAGGATCACGCCCCGCATCGACCGCAATGGCGTCATCCGTTCCCTGATCGAGGTGGAGGCCAGCTCGGTGGACACGTCCTTGAGCGTGCCCGGCGGGCCGGCGCTGCGGACGCGCCGCGCGTCCACCGAATTCAACGTGCGCTCCGGCAACACGCTGGTCATCGGCGGGTTCCTGTCGCGCGAGCGCGCCACCGAGATCGACGGCCTGCCCTGGCTGCAGGACATCCCCGTCCTGGGCGCCCTGTTCTCGTCGCGCCGCTACCAATTGCGCGAAACCGAGTTGGCGATATTCGTGACGCCCAAGATCATTTCGCAGGGCGAGCCGGCCATGGCGGACCGGGTGCGGCGAGGCCGCGACGCGCTGGAGGCGGCTTTTCCCGACCCGCCCCGGCTGGGGACGGCGGCGCCTGCCGCCGCCCTGGGCTGGGATCCCTATTCGGGCGCGGGTTCCCAATGGGCCGCGCAGGAAGCCGGCGCCCCGGCCCCGCACAAGGAGTGATGCCATGCTCGACATAGAAATGACGTACGAGGACGCGGCGGTGCGCAGGATGACGGCCGCGGCGCCGCTGCTGGTCGGCAGGGGCGCGCATTGCGGCCTGCGCATCGTGAACTGGCGGGTGGGGCGGCAGCATGCGCGCCTGCTCCGCGAAGACGCGGGCATCGTTCTGGAAGACCTGGGCACGCTGGCCGGCACCCTGGTCAACGGCGCCAGGGTGGTGCGCCATGCGCCCGTGCTGCCCGGCGACGAGATCCTGATCGGCCCCTGCCGGTTGCGCGTGTCGCTGTCGCCGGCGGGCCCGGCCGCTTCGCACGAGGCGCGGGCGGTTCCGAGTCCCGCGGCCATCGGGCGCGCGCCGGCCGAAGTCCTCCCGGATCCTTCGCCCGCGCCGGCGCAGCCCCGGCCGCCGCAGCACCGGCTGCAAGAACGCCGCCGTCTTCATGCCGCCCTGCTGGATGCGCTGGACCTGCGCCGGCGCGACGTGGCGGGCATGAGCGACGGCATGCTGCGGGCCGAGGCCGAGCGGCTGCTGACGCATATCGTCGCGACGGACGCGGACCTTCCTCCGGGCGCGGACCGCGCGGCGCTGTGCCGCGAGGTGCTGGATGAAGCGGTCGGCCTGGGGCCGCTGGAACCCTTGCTGGCCGCAAGCGACATCACCGAGATCATGGTCAACCGCTATGACGAGATCTACGTAGAGCGCGGCGGCCGGCTGTCGCGCCACCAGGCGGCATTCACCAGCGAGCAATCGGTGCGCTGGGCCATCGAGCGCATCGTCACGCCCTTGGGCCGGCGCATCGACGAGAGCTCCCCCATGGTCGATGCCCGCCTTTCCGATGGTTCCCGCGTCCACGCCATCATTCCGCCCGTCGCGATGAAGGGGGCCAGCCTGACCATACGCAAGTTCCCGCGGCAGCGTCCGCGGATGCCCGACCTGATCGCGGCGGGTTCCTTGAGCGGCGCCATGGCGCAATTCCTGGCGCTCTGCGTGCGCACGCGCAAGAACCTGGTGGTCTCCGGCGGGACGGGCTCCGGCAAGACGACGCTGCTGAACATCCTGTCCAACGAGATCCCGGACGGCGAACGCATCGTCACCATCGAAGACGCGGCGGAACTGTGCCTGAACCACGATCACCTGGTCGCGCTGGAAGCGCGGCCCGCCAACCAGGAAGGCCGCGGACGCATCGACATCCGTGAACTCGTGCGCAACGCGCTGCGCATGCGGCCCGACCGGATCGTCGTCGGCGAGTGCCGCGGCCCGGAGGCGTTCGACATGCTGACCGCCATGAACACCGGCCACGAAGGGTCGTTGACGACCCTTCATGCCAACTCCCCGCGCGACGCCCTGGGACGGCTGGAATCGATGATCCTGATGGCCGGCCTGGACTTGCCGCTGCCAGCCGTGCGCGAACACATCGCCGCCAGCGTGGACATCGTCGTGCAGCAGGCGAGGCTGGCGGACGGGCAGCGCATCGTGACGTCTATCGCCGAAGTCGCCGGCATGGAAAGCGGGCGCATACAGCTACAGGACCTGTTCCGCCACGACCGCCGCCATGGTTTCGCGGGGTGCGGCGCCTTGCCCGGCTTTGCGCGGGAATGGACGGAAAGCGGGGCGGCCTTCGACGCGGCCTGGTTCTCCGACGCCGCCGGCCGGGAAGCCGGCGCATCGGCTTTTGCGCAGGGGCTGCCGTGATCTGGCTGGCGGCGGGGGGCGCGATGGTCTGCGCGGTCGTGCTGGCGTGGCGGGCGCAGGGCTGGTTCGCGCCCGCGCTGCGGCGCTACCGGGAGGTCTACACGCAGGAAGCGGGGCTTCGGCTGAGCGAAGTCTTCCTGTTCATCGATCCTGCCCAGCTCTGGGCGGGCGCCGTGGCGTGCGCGGCCCTGGCCGCCGCATTGGCCTTTTCCCTCACGGGCAGCGGCGTCGCGGCCGCCCTGGGCGCGGTGCTGGCCTCGCGCGTGCCGCGCGGGCTCGTCGATGCGCTGCGGCGCCGGCGCGCGCGCCGTTTCGAACAGCAGTTGCCGATGGCCTTGCTGATGCTGGCGTCGGCCCTGCGTGCCGGCGTGGCGCTGGCGACGGGCCTGCGCCACGTCGTCGAACAGAGCGGCGCACCGCTGGCCCAGGAGTTCGGGCTAATGCTGCGCGAACAGCGCATGGGCGTGCCCTGGGATACCGCGCTGGGAAACCTGCACGGCCGCATGCCCGCCGATTCCACTTCGCTCGTGGTGGCGGCGATGCGCATCGCCGCGCAGACGGGCGGGAACCTCGCCGAGGCGCTCGAGAGCATCGCCCATACCCTGCGCGCCAGGCTGCAATTGCAGGCGAAGCTGCTGGCGCTGACGTCGCAGGGCCGCTTGCAGGCCTGGGTCGTGGGCGCGCTGCCCGTGGCGCTGCTTGCCGTGCTGGACCGCCTGGAGCCCGAGATCATGGGCTTGCTGTGGCGCACGCCCATGGGATGGTCGGTGCTGGCCGTCGTGGCAGTGCTGGAGATTGCCGGCGTGCTGCTGATCCGGCGCATCATCCGGATCGATATCTGACGGGAGACCGCCGTGTGGCTATATCTGGGACTGTTGACGGCCGGGTTCGGCGCGGGATGGCTGGCGTGGGTGATCCTGCAGCCGCTGCTGCTGGAAAACCAGGGCGCTTCCGCTACGCTGCCCTGGTGGTGGCGGGCGGCATGGCCGTGGGTATCAGCCATGGCGCCGCTGGCGGGCCCGTTGTGCACGTGGCGCTGGCGCTTGCGCCTGACGCGCGCCATCGAGCAGGCGTCGCTGCCGGCCGGGATCGGCTACGCGCATCTGGCGGCGCTGTGCTGGAGCGCGGCCGTGGCCGCGGGCGGGGTGGCCGCCGCCGGCGCCATCGCCATGACGCAGGCGCGGCCCTGGGAGTGGGGGCCGTGGGCGGCGTTGGCCGCGCTGGCGGCCGGCGCCGCGCCCGGGCTCTGGCTGCGGGATCTCGGCCGCAAGCGGCGCCGCAGTATCGAACGCGATCTGCCTTTCGTGTTCGACATGATGACGCTGTGCGTGGAGGCGGGGCTGAGCGTCCAGGGGGCCTTGCAACTGGCGGCGCGGAGCGGGCCGCCGGGCGCCTTGCGCGATGCGCTGGCGGACGCCTTGGCGGAAATGCGGGCGGGGGTCTCCAGGACCGCGGCGATCAAGGCCCTGGCCGAACGCAGCAACAGTCCGCTTGCGCGCAATTGGGCCGCCGCCGTGGCGCAGGCCGAGGCCCTGGGGATCAGCCTGGGGCCGGTGCTGCGGGCGCAGGCGGCGCAGTGCCGCGGCGACCGTCACGCGCGCGCGGAACAACTGGCGATGCAGGCGCCGGTGAAAATGCTCCTGCCCCTGATCGGCTGCATTTTCCCGTGCACGTTCATCGTGCTGGCGTTTCCGATCGCGGTCCAGTTGCTGCAAAGCGTGCAATGAACGGCCGGGCGCCCTTGCCGCGCGGCCGTCTCAGGCTGCTGAAGGTCACGCGGTGGCGCGGCCGGATGCGGGGCCTGCTGGGCAGGCCGCCGCCGGGGCCGCGCTCAGGCATTTTGTTGACGCCCTGCGCGGGCGTGCACACCTTCGGCATGCGCTATGCCATCGACGTGGCGTTCGTGTCGGCGGCCGGAAGGGTGGTGGGGGTGCGCAGGGCGCTGGCGCCCTGCCGCGCGGCCTTATGCCTGGGCGCTGTTGCCGTCGTCGAGATGCGCGCCGGTGTTCTCGATGCCGAATACGGAGGTGTAGGCGGGATAGAAGCTGCAATACAGTACGCCGCCCGCCGCGATATTGAACGGGATCTGCAGCGTGCCCGCGAACTGGGGCGACAGGCCGATGGCCACCAGCAGGCCGGCGCAGAGGTCGATGAACAGGAACACCAGGACCCAGGTGGCGCCGTAGACCAGGAACGGCAGCTTGTTGCGCCAGCAGGCGATGCCGGAGAAGAACAGCGCCTGCACCAGCCGCAGCCCGTGCCAGGCGACCAGGACCGGCGCATGCCAGAAGAGGGCCGCGATCACGACGTAGACGATGGCGAAGAGCGTCAGGGGAACGGCCATCGCCGACAGGATGGGCTCCATGCTTTTTTCGACGGACGCGATGCGCATTCCCTCGACCATCGCATCGGTGAAGGGCAGGAAGATGACGAGGCCGGCCACCATGCACAGCGCGGCATACAGCAGCCCCATCAGGAACAGCTTCCTGAAGACGCCGGGTTGCTTGAGCGGCTTGGCCCACATCGAGGGCAGCATGATGCGGTCTGCCTCGACGTGCTTGCACGCCGACAAGGTCATCAGGGTAATGATGGGCATCAGCGCCACGACCAGGATGGGCCCGACGGGCGGCGTCGCGGTGGCGAAGATGACCAGGAGGCTGATGGCCATGGCCCAGGTGAACATGGCCAGGGGTTGCTTGCGGAACAGACGGAAACCGTCTCGAACCCATTGCCAGCCGGATGCCGCGGGTAGGAATGCTGCTTGCATGGCTCTCTAGAAGGGGAATCTCTCAAAAGGGGACGCGATATGCCATTATGGGGGGCAGGACGGTTACGGCAATATGGGCAGTCCCGGGCGGTGGCGCGCCTGCAACACTCTTTCGAAGTGTCGGGGATCGTGCGGCTTGAGGGTTTGCGCCGGCCGGGGCAGGAAAAAGTCGTACAGGCGCGAGATCCAGAAGCGCAGCGCGGCCGCGCGCAGCATCAGGGGCCAGGCCTCGCGTTCGGCATCGGTGAAGGGCCGCTCGGCGGCGTAGGCGCGCAGCCAGGCCTCCACCAATTCGGGGACGAACTCGCCCGTGTCCCGCTCGATGCACCAGTCGTTGATGCTGACCGCCACGTCGAACAGCCAGGTGTCGCAGCCCGCGAAGTAAAAGTCGATGATGCCGCCCATGAGCGGATCCTCGAACGTGCCGGCGAACAGCACATTGTCGCGGAAGAGGTCGCAGTGGGCCGGGCCGGTCGGCAGCGCCTGCCAGGCCGGGGTGGCCGCGGCGGCCTCCTGGGCGGCCAGTTCCGAGCTCAGCAGCCCGGCCTGGGCCGGTTCCAGGAAGGGCATGACCTTGGGCGCGGTTTCCAGCCACCACGACAGCCCGCGCAGGTTGGGCTGGCGCAGGGGGAAGTCCCGGGCGCCCAGGTGGGCGCGGGCCAGGGTGGCGCCGGCCAGGGCGCAATGCGCCGCGCCGGGGGCGGGCTCGTAGCCGCCGGGCAGCCGCGAAACGATGGCGCAGGGCTTCCCGTGCAGGGTCGTCAGGCGGGTGCCGTCCCGCAGGGTCTGGGGACGGGGCACCGGAATGCCGCGTTCGGCCAGGTGGTACATCAGTTCTATATAGAACGGCAACTGCGCGTGGGTCAGGACCTCGAACAGCGTCAGCACGTACTCGCCGCGGGTCGTGTGCAGGAAATAATTGGTGTTTTCGATACCCGCCGTAATCCCCCGCAGCGAAACGAACTCGCCCAGGTCGAAATGCGCCAGGAGGGCGCGCGCGTCGTCGTCGGATACGGGAGTGAATACGGCCATTGATATGCGGGAGTTAGGGGTTAACGGACGCTCGGACATAGCCTGTGCGGCGGCGCAATTTTAGACCACATGGCGGGCGGGGCTTTCCGCCGGCCGGAAGGCGCGCGGAACCGGCTGCCGGACATAATCCCGCCAAGCACCGTAAAATACCGCATCCCCTTGTTTTGTAGAGCGATTCTTGGACTCCCCCGACTGGCGGCTGTGCGTCGCCCCCATGATTGATGTGACCGACCGCCACTGCCGCTATTTCCATCGGCTGCTGGCGCCGCGCGCGCGCCTGTACACGGAAATGATCACGACCGGCGCGCTGTTGTACGGCAATGTCGAGCGTCACCTGGATTTCGACGAGGCCGAGCATCCCGTGGCGCTGCAGTTGGGCGGCAGCGAGCCGGATGCCCTGGCCCAGTCGGCCCGGCTGGGCCGGCAATGGGGCTATGACGAGATCAACCTGAATTGCGGATGCCCCTCGGAACGGGTGCAGAAGGGCGCGTTCGGCGCCTGCCTGATGGCCGAACCCGCGCTGGTGGCGGATTGCATGAAAGCCATGCAGGACGCCGTGGACATCCCCGTGACCGTCAAGCACAGACTGGGGCTGGATTACGACGAATCCTATGATTTCGTCCGCGATTTCGTCGGCAAGATCTACGACACGGGATGCCGGGTGTTCATCGCCCATGCCCGCAATGCGGTGCTTAAGGGCCTGTCGCCCAAGGACAACCGCGAGATCCCGCCCCTGCGCTACGACGTGGTCAAACAGCTCAAGCGCGATTTTCCGGATTGCACCTTCGTGCTCAACGGCGGCCTGGCCGATGCCGCGCAGTCCGTGCGCGCCGCGGACGATTTCGATGGCGTCATGCTGGGCCGCGCCGCCTGGCACACGCCGCGCGTGCTGTCCGAGGTTTCCTTGCAGTTGTGGCCGTCGTTGCGGTTGCCGAGCGACGCGCAAGTCGTGGACGCCATGACCGCATATGCCGAGCGCCAGGTCGCGCGCGGCGTGCCCCTGCGCGTGATGACGCGGCCCATGCTGGGGCTGGTGAACGGGCAGACGGGGGCGCGACGCTGGCGCCGCATGCTGTCGGATCCGGCCCTGCTGGCGGCGAACAGGCCGGAACTGATCTACGACGCGTGGCGCAGCCAGCGGCATGCGCCCGATGTGCGCGGCGCCGCATGCGAGGCGGCGCCGGCAGGAGCGTGACCGGCGGCGCGGGCCGCCAGCGCGCCCGTCAGGACTTGGCCGGTTCGGCGCTTTCGGTCGGCCAGTCGCGGATGTAGGCCTTCAGCATATTGTTTTCGAACTGCTGCGCCGCCACGATGGCCTGGGCCATGTCGTAGAACGAAATCACGCCCATCAGGGTGGGGCCGTCCATGACCGGGATGTAGCGCGCGTGCTTTTCGAGCATCAGGCGCTGCACTTCCTCGGCGCTGGTATTGGGCGACACACTGACCGGCGCGTCGTCCATGATGGAGCGGATGGTGGTTTCGCCGGCGCCGCCATGCGCATGCATGTGGCGGATGATCTCGCGGAACGTGAGCATGCCGGTCAGCGTGCCGAATTCCATGATCACGAGCGAGCCGATATCCTGCTCGCTCATTGTCTGCACGGCCTGGGACACAGGCATGTCGGGCGACGCCGTATAGAGCGTATCGCCCTTGACGCGCAAAATTTCGCTGACCTTCAACATCGGTTCCTCCTGGGCGGACTGCGCCCGAATGCTATTTGCTATTTCTTGTTCGCTTCCAATTGCAATATCGGAGCGATTCCATTTTCAGTATTCTGCGCTTCTCCGCAGACTTCTTCCAGCGTGGGCGTATTTTGCTGGGAAATCACGGCGGACGCGACCCGCAGTATTTCCGGATCGTTGCGGACCCGGGGCTGCGCGCGGTCCAGCAGAAAATGGTCCACCACGGGCGCCATCGAGGTTTTCTGAGCGTCGCAGGTCAGCACCCAGTTGTCTTCGGGCGTGCGCGTCGCCAGTCCCATGCCGCTGAGCGTTTCCAGTACCTCGTTCAATTCGTCCTGGTGCAGGCGCAGTTGCGAAGCCAGCACGTTGGCGGGCAGTCCGGGCGGATTGGCGGCCTGCGCCTTGCGCAAGGCGCGCAGGGCATCCAGGGCGTCGACGAAAGGCGCGCCGGGATAACGGTTGATTTCCCAGCGGCCCAGGCGGATCAGCGGCGCGCTGGACGCCAGCGTGGCGCCCAGCAGCACGGCCAGCCACGACAGGTAGATCCAGAGCAGGAAGATCGGCAGGGTGGCGAAGGCGCCGTAAATGACGGTATAGGTGGGAAAGCGCGTCAGGTAGTAGGCGAAGGCCGACTTCATGATTTCCAGGGCGATCGCGGTCACGCAGCCCCCGACCAGCGCGTCGCGCCACAGGACTTCGCGGTTCGGCACCACCACGAACAGCGCGGCGAAACCCAGCGCGGTCAGGATCAGCGGGATGGCGGACACGGCGACGCTGACGACTTCCGGCACGTCCCGCACCAGCCCCAGCGACTCGCGCGCCACGAACGACGTCGCCCACAGGCTGGCGCCGGCCACGACCGGCCCCAGCGTGATGAGCGCCCAGTACACCAGCGCGCGCTGCCGCAGCGGCCGCTGGCGCGACACGTGCCAGATGTCGTTGAAGGCCTTGTCGATCGTCATGATCAGCAGCAGCGAGGTGATCAGCAGGAACGCGCCGCCGATGGCGGTCAGGCGCGAGGCCTGGCGCGCGAACTGGTTCAGGTAGTCCATGATGTTGTCCGAAACGGACGGGGGCATCAGGCTGTTGGTGAGGAAATCCTCGAGCGCGACGCGGAATTCCTGGAACACCGGAAAAGCGGTGAACAGCGACAGCACCACGGCCAGCATGGGCACGATGGCCAGCACGGTCGTGAAGGTCAGGCTGGAGGCGACCTGGAGCAGTTTTTCTTCGCCGGCGCGTTCGGCGGTGAAGCGGACGACGCGTCCGGCCCTCGCGCCCCATGAAGAGCGCGATGTCGAGGGCTCGGTGGCCGCCGGCGCGGCGGCGGGCTCGGCGGGGCGATTCATCAGGCGATAATAGCAGCATGAACCCTGAACTCAACCCCCGTTTGCGCCTGCTGGCCTCGGTTTCGCTGTTTGCGCTGATCGTACTGTGCGTTACCTGGGAGACCGTGGTGGCGCCGGTGCGGCCCGGCGGTTCCTGGATGTTGCTGAAGGCCTTGCCGCTGGCGTTCCCGCTGCGCGGCATCCTGCGCGGCAATCTCTATACCTATCAATGGGCGTCCATGCTGTCGCTGCTCTACCTGATGGAAGGGGCGGTGCGCGCCATGTCCGACCCGGCCCCGCTGTCCGTCGGGATGGCATGGGGAGAGATCCTGCTGTCCTCGGTCTTCTTCCTGAGCGCCATTTTCTATGTGCGGCCCGCCAAGCGGGCCGCCAGGAGGCAACGCGCATGAGCGCCCATTCGCTGTCCGAGCTTCGCGCGGTCAACTCGTTCGCCGCCTTGCCCGCGGTTTTTCATACCCGTCTCGCGCCCCAGGCCCTGAACAATCCGCGCCTGCTGCATGCCAATGCCGATGCCGCGCGCCTGATCGGCCTGGATCCTTCCGTCCTGTCCACCCCCGAATTCCTGGGCGTGTTCTCCGGCGCGCAGCCGCTGCCCGGCGGCGACACCCTGGCGGCGGTCTACAGCGGCCACCAGTTCGGCGTCTGGGCCGGCCAGTTGGGCGACGGGCGCGCCCACCTGCTGGGCGAGGTCGAAGGGCCGGAGGGCGCCTGGGAACTGCAACTGAAGGGGTCCGGCATGACGCCGTATTCGCGCATGGGCGACGGCCGCGCGGTATTGCGGTCGTCCGTGCGCGAATACCTGGCCAGCGAAGCCATGCACGGACTGGGCGTGCCCACGACGCGCGCGCTGGCGCTGGTGGTTTCCGATGATCCGGTCATGCGCGAAACGGTCGAGACGGCCGCCATCGTGACGCGAATGTCGCCCAGTTTCGTGCGTTTCGGCTCGTTCGAGCACTGGTCGTCGCGCCGCCAGCCCGATCAGCTCAGGATCTTGACGGACTACGTCATCGACCGCTACTACCCGGAATGCCGCGAGGCGGGGAACGGCGAGCCCGCAGACGCCGACGTCCTGAACCTGCTGCGCGCGGTCACGCGGCGCACGGCCCGCCTGATGGCGGACTGGCAGGCGGTCGGGTTCTGCCACGGGGTGATGAACACGGACAATATGTCCATCCTGGGGCTGACGCTGGACTACGGCCCTTACGGTTTCATGGACGGCTTCCGCCTGGGGCACGTCTGCAACCATTCCGATACGGAAGGGCGGTATTCGTGGAACCGCCAGCCCTCCGTGGCCTTGTGGAACCTGTATCGCCTGGGCGGCAGCCTGCATGCGTTAGTGCCGGACGTCGAGGGCCTGCGGGCCGTGCTGGACGAGTTCGAGCCGGCGTTCACGAGCGCCTTCCACTCCCGGATGGCCGCCAAGTTGGGCCTGGCCGCGTGGCGGCCCGACGACGAGCCGCTGCTGGACGACCTGCTCAAGCTGATGGACGCCAACCAGGCCGATTTCACCCTGAGCTGGAGGCGCCTGGCCGATGCGGTCTCGGGGCAGCGCAGCCCGTTCGAGGACCTGTTCATCGACCGCCCGGCCGCGTCGGCCTGGCTGGACCGGCTGCTGGCTCGCCATGCGCAGGACGGGCGGCCCGCCGCCGAGGTGGCCGCGGGCATGAATGGCGTCAATCCGCTCTATGTGCTGCGCAATCATCTGGCGGAGGAGGCGATCCGAGCGGCGAAATCGGGCGACGCCGGTGAAATCGATACCTTGCTGAAGCTGTTGCGCAATCCCTATGTAGAGCAGCCGGGCCATGAAAAATATGCCGGATTGCCGCCGGATTGGGCGGGCGGCATCGAAGTCAGTTGCTCGTCCTGAATATTGCGTGTCGGCCGGAAAGCAGATTTTCCCGAGAGTTACGCGAAAATAACCATTTAGAAAAGGAATATCGCAGTTTTTTTCACTGCAATCATTCGTTTCCATTGTAAAAGTCGTAAGATTGTCGCCAACGGGACACCCGGGGACAAAGCGTCCACGGGGCATTTGTCGATACTCTTCAATATAAAGCACTCTAAATATGGCTGGCGCAGATGGTTTGCTGTGTATCGGTCTGCTTGAGGATGACGCCGATTTCCGGGAGGAATTGGCGTTAGGCTTGGGTGGCTATGGTTTCCGGGTGGCGTTTGCCTGTGATAATGCGGCGGCGTTTTATCGGCGGTTGCAGGAGCAGCCATGCGATATCGTCATTCTTGACGCCCATCTTCCCGGAGAAGACGGTTTTTCGGTTGCAACCCGCCTGCGCGCCCTGAGCCCGGTGGGCATCGTCATGCTGACCGGCCGCAGCGCGCTGGAAGACCGGGTGCGCGGCCTGGAAGGCGGCGCCGACGTCTATATGACCAAGCCCGTGGACCTGCTGGAGCTCAGTTCGGTCATCCGCAGCCTGGCCCGGCGGATGCGCCTGGCCAAGGCGCCTCGGCCGGCGGACGGGGAAACGCGCGCCTCGGCGGACAGTTCGTGGTCCTTGCAGGACGGCGGCTGGATCCTGGTGGCGCCGGATGGGGCGTCGTTGCATCTCAGCGCCCAGGAACGGACTTTCCTGATCGCGCTGATGGACGCTGCCGGAAGCGCGGTCAGCCGCCAGGTCCTGGCGGAATTGTTCCTGCCCGACAGCCCGGGCGGCTTTGAATTGCGCCGCATCGACGTGCTGGTCAGCCGCCTTCGCGCCAAGGCGCAAAGCGCGGGCCTCAAGTTGCCGGTGTTGTCGGTGCGCGGCCAGGGTTACGTTTTTGCCGCTTGAACCGGCAGCCGGCGTCAGGCCGCCGGCGCGCCGGCCGGCAAGGTGACGACGAAGCGCGTGCCCACGCCGACCTTGCTCTGCATGGTCAGTGAACCTCCCTGGTTCTGGCAGATGCGCCGGGCCAGATAGAGGCCTATCCCCATGCCCTGCGTTTCCCGGTGCGCGGCGCGCCGGAAATGCGGCTCGAAGATCCGCGTCTGCTCTTCTTCCCCGATGCCCGGACCGCGGTCGGTGACGGCGACCCAGGCCATCGCGACGCCGCCCGCGCGGGTTTGCCCGGTTTCGATGCGGACCGGCTCATTTGCCGGCGAATATTTGATGGCGTTGTGGATCAGGTTGCGCACCACCACGCTGGTCAGCGGGCGGTCGCAGTAGACGGGCAGCGGCGTTTCGGCCTGCAGCACCAGCGCGTGGGCGGTGTCCGGCCGCATCGCGGCCACGACGTCGCGCGCGAGTTCGGCCATGTCCGTCTGCTCGCCGCGGGGCGTCCAGGCCTGTTCGCCCAGCCTGTCCTGATTCAGAAGCTGGTCCATCAGTTCGGTCATCCGGCCGACCGAGCGGTGGATGCGCGCCAGGCGGCCGCCCACCGTGTCGCCGCCGTCGGCGAGAATCATGTCCAGCGACTGGGCCGCCGCGCTGATGGTGGCGAGCGGCGCGCGCAGTTCGTGCGAGATCAGCGCGTTCATCTGGCGCTGCGTATCGAGCGCGCCGGCCAGTTCGGCCAGCCTGAGTTCGCCTTGGGCGAGATGCGCCGCGTCGGCGGGGGCGGGGCCGCCGCGGCCCGCAAGGGGCTGGGGGCCAGCCTGCCTGCCGATGGCCAGAAGCAGCAGGGCGCCCGACACCAGCAGCAGCCGCGCGAGTTCGAACGCCGCGCCCGCGCCATCGGCGCCTTCTTGCCTCAAGGCGTCGTGGCCGAGTATCCACGCCGACACCCCGTACGCAACAGCCAGGGCCAGCGCCGCCGCGCTTCCGGGGCCCCTGCGCGCGGCGCGCGACAGGAACCAGCCGGCCAGCGGGAGGCTGGCGATGGCGCAGGCGCCCGCGATCGCGGCGGAGAGAGTGCCGTTGCCGGGCCCGTAGGTGAAGATCAGCGCCAATGCGGCGGCGACCGCCAGCACGATGCCGGCCCAGCGGCAGGCCACGGCCAGCCGCTGGGCGGTGGGCGACCCCGACAGGAACGGGACGGTCAGCGCAAGCAAGGCGGCATAGGAGCCGGCCTGCAGCGCGCCGGGCGGCAGCAGGGAGGGCGTGGCGCGGAACAGGCCTTCGACCAGCATGAACGCCAGGCCGGCGCCATGCGCCGCGTTGCGGGTGGCCGCCCAGGCGAGGGCGCAGGCCAGGCCGCAGGCCATCGCCACGCCCGCCGTCAGGCCCAGGTGGATGTCTTCATAGGGATTGCCTGGCGCGTAGGCCAGGGCGGCGGCGGGAAAGAGCAGCGCGTACAGCAGTATTCCCAGCCGCGGCGGGAGGGCTTGCCGTCCGGCGCTTGCGCGGCGGGCGCGGCAGCGGCGAAAAAGCCGGCGGATGCGAAGAGGAGATCCTTCCGTCAACTAGAAACCCATGGATGTTCGGATGCGAGGTCGTGAGCCTGCGCGAAGTTTACGACAGCGCCGCGTATCGCGTGGACGCCAAGGCCTTCCAGGATGTTCTGCGTCGCGATGTCGGGCACGTCTTCCGCGTAGACCTCCATGCGCAGCGTCGTGGCCGTCGCGACCACGGTCGCGGCCAAGTGCCTGCTGCCCGGGCTGTGCAGCAGGCCGGTAATGAAGCCGCCGCTCAGTTTCAGGTAGGCCAGGGGAAACTCGTGCAGGCGTTCCATGGCGCCGAACTGCTGCGACAGGCGCGCCACGCCGACCCGGCCGCCGGCGGCCGCGGCGATGCCGCAGAGCTGGCGCAGTTCCACTTCGTGTTCCACGAGCGCCGCCGCGTCGACCTCGATGATGAGGCGGGGCGTCAATGCTGGACGGTCGGCCAGCATGCGTTCCAGCCGGGACAGGAACGAGGGCTGCGCGAGCGACGCCAGCGTTATGGGCACCGCCAGCGCGCCCGCGCGGGCATACAGCCAGTCCAGTCCCAGCCGCAGGGCCTGCACGTCGCATTCCGCCGACAGCCCGAGCCGGACCGCGGGCGGCATGAAGATCGACGCGGGCACCGGATCGGCATCGGCGGTGTCGTGCAGGGTCAGGCTGGCTTCCTGGTGCAGCAGGGCGCCGGACATATCGTGCAAAGGCTGCACGGACAGCGAGAACCGATGCTGCTCCAGCGCCGTGACCAGGGCGTCGTGCCAGCTATATTCGCCGATGTGGGTGCTGTCGGGGGCGCGATTGGCCGGCGTGATCTGGTCGTCGTCGGCGCTTTCGGCGCACATCAGCGCGTGATCCAGGCGGGCGAGGATTTCGCTCATGTTGTCCCCGGGCGCATACGCGGCCATCGCCAGCGCCCAGCGGCACCACCCGTGCTTGTCCATCGGCACGCGCAGCGAGCGCAATTCGCGCCGCACGCGCTCGGCCAGCAGGCCGGCTTGCGGCGCCGAGGCGCGGGGCAGCAGCAGCGCGAAATCGGATCCGCTCAGGCGGGCAAGGAATGCGTCCTGGCTGCCGAACTCGGCCACCAGCTTGTGCAGCCGGTCGGACGACGAGCGCAGCCACTGGTCGGTGAACGCGCGGGAAAGATGCCGGTTGATCTGCGCCAGGTCGCGCTGGCGGAACATCAGCAGGTGGCCGCCCGTCTCGGATTCCTTGTCCGTCAGCGCCAGCCTGAACTGTTCGATGAAGTACCGGCGGTTGCGCAGGCGGGTGACGGGGTCGCGGTAGACCTCGCTTTGCAGCGATTCGATCCGGGCGTTCTGTTCCTGCACCGTGGCGGCGACCATGCGCTGCGCATCGACCAGCGCCTGGTCCGCGCTGGCCGGCGCGCCGTTGCCGTCCAAGCTCGCATCGTTGCCCGGCGCCAGCGCGCGCACGCGTTCGCGGACGTCCCGCGAGGCTTGCGCCTCCGTCCGCCGGGCCAGGTTCAGGGCGAACAAGGTCCAGAGGGCGCCCGCGGCCAGCACCAGCCCGAGCACCCGCACGCCGCCTCGCCACAGCGTGTCGCGCGCCTGCCGCGAATCCGCCTGGACGGTGACGATGCCCTGCGCGCCGCCGCCGGCGGCCGTGAAGGGGCGCGACACGGCGGGCGCCTCCATGTCCAGCCAGGCGTTTCGCCAATCGTGTTCCCGGCCCGGCGCGTCTTCCGGCCCGGCCTGCCGTTCCAGGATGGGGCCGCCCTGTCGGTCCGCGATGCGCACCAGCGCGTACTGGCCCCGCCCGAACATCTCGTCCGCCAGCGCGGCCCGCTCTTCGGCGCTTCCGCCGGAACGCGACAAGGCCCAGGCGAGCAGGCTGGCGCCTTCTTCGCTGCGCTGCGCCAATTGCGTTTGCAGGTATCGGTGCGCAGCCATCATCCCCAGCGCCTGGGCGCCGAGCAGGACGAGGCCGATCAGGACGGCGGTGAAAAAAAGAGGCCGGCGGAAAGTGGACATGTATTTGAAGGTTCCCTACCTGCCCGGCGCGGCGCCCCGGGCGGAGCTGCCCAGTGTCCGGTCGACGGGGGCATCGGACAAGGAAGCGTCCGACAAAACCTGGATAAGAAACGTGACACACGTTACCAATACATCAGCGATGCCTTCTGTACTGTAATTCTACATGTCACATAACGTACCGAATATTACTAAATCTGCCCCAGGACCGGCCAAGCTGTGCAATTATTTCGAACCCGGCCGCCTTCCGAGTGACAACTATCGAGACAAGGCGTATTAATTTTTCGGGTTCCGCTGTCGTAGTAGTAAGGACGAAGCATGCCGCAAGGAGCCGGGGAACGCTATGCTTGAGCCGCTTTCCCCGCCCGCGAGCACTCAAAGAACCGTAGGAATACAAGGAAAACGAGGCGCGTTGCCTCCGAAGTGTGGCGTTTTTTTGCGAAACTAATGCATAATTTAAAAAATGTTACAGCCCTTGGGTTCCATTCCGAACCGCAACGCCGGGGGCTTATGGATAGGGGGCTCCGTGCGTGAGAGTTACCTGCTCGCACTGTGCCTGGTGCTGGCGGTCGCGCTTGTGGCGCTATGCCTGATCTTCATGCGCAGGGAGCGCGCGTTTCGTCGCCGCCTGACGCGCGATGCGTTGACGGGCGTCCTCAGCCAGCAGGAATTGCACCGGCGCGCGCGCGCCTGGCTCGACGGCGCCGGCGAGCGTTCGCGCAGGGGCGCCTTCTTCCTGGTCGCCTTCGAACAGTACGCCGAGATCAGCGCCATGTTGCGCGCCGGGGAAGACCAGGCCTTGCTGGTGCAGGTGGCCGGCCGGCTCAGCCTGATCGCGCGGACCCTGGGCGGCATGGTGGCGCGCACGGGCGCGGACGCATTCACGCTCTGTGTGCCCGAAGTGAACGAGGAAGGGGCGGCGCAGGTATCGGCCAAGCTCCTGGAAGACCTGAGCGCGCCCTACGAACTGGGCGGCCGTCCGCTGATCGCCGTTTTCCGCGTCGGCGCGGCCTTGTATCCCGAACACGGGCGCAGCGTGGAAGAATTGCAGCGCTGCGTGCAGGTGGCCCTGGTGCCGCTGAAGGACCGCGGCGGCCCCGGCTGGAGCCTGTTCGATTTCCGCATGCTCGCGCGCCAGCGCGACCGGCAAGGCCTGGAAAACGACTTGCGCCTGGCATTGACCACGCCGGACATGGAGCAGTTCGAACTGTATTACCAGCCGGTCTGCGACAGCGGCACGGGCGTGGTCCAGGGATGCGAGGCGCTGTTGCGCTGGCATCACCCGGTGCTGGGCAGCGTGTCGCCCGCCGTGACCATCGAGCTGGCCGAGCGCAGCGGCCTGATCGTGCAACTGGGCGCCTGGATACTGGAACGGGCATGCACCCAGGCGGCGCAGTGGCCCGCGGCCTGGCGCGTGCACGTGAACCTCTCGGTCAAGCAAATGGACGAGGACGGCCTGGTCGAACTGGTGTCGAACGTGCTGGCCGGGGCCCATCTGGCGCCGCGCAAGCTGGTGCTGGAGATCACGGAGTCCATCTTCATCCTGCACTATGAGCAGCACGTGAAGATACTGAATGCGCTGCGGGCCAAGGGCATCGGCGTGGCGCTGGACGACTTCGGCTGCGGCTATTCCAGCCTGAACCACCTGCGCTCGCTGCCCATCGACTGGGTAAAGATCGACCGCAGCTTCATTTCCGCGCTGGAATCGGACGCCGGCAGCCGCGAGGTCGTGTCCGCGCTGTTCGGCCTGTGCCAGGCCATGCATCTGCCCGTGGTGGCCGAAGGCGTCGAAACCGAGGGCCAGCGCGAGATCCTCAAGTCCCTGGGATGCCGGGTCATGCAGGGATTCCTGCTCGGACGTCCCGCGCCGGCGTCGGAAATCCAGGCTTTGGCTTCGGCGGTGTCATAATCGGGGTTGCTTGCAAACCCGACCCGTTGACTCCCTATGCCCGGCAATACCCTAGGTACTCTCTTTACCGTCACCAATTTCGGCGAATCCCACGGACCCGCCATCGGCTGTGTCGTGGACGGTTGTCCTCCCGGGCTGGCCCTGGACGCGTCCGACATCCAGCTAGAGCTGGACCGCCGCCGTCCCGGCACCTCGCGCCACGTCACGCAGCGCCAGGAAGCCGACCAGGTCGAGATCCTGTCGGGCGTGTACGAGGGGATGACGACGGGCACGCCGATCGGCCTGCTGATCCGCAATACCGACGCGCGCAGCAAGGATTACTCCAACATCGCCGACACCTTCCGGCCGGGCCATGCCGACTACGCGTACTGGCGCAAGTTCGGCGTGCGCGATCCGCGCGGCGGCGGGCGTTCGTCGGCGCGCCTGACCGCGCCCACCGTGGCCGCGGGCGCCATCGCCAAGAAATGGCTGGCCGAGCAATATGGCGTCAAGGTCCGCGGCTACATGAGCCAGCTCGGACCGGTCGCCATTCCCTTCGTGTCCTGGGACGAAGTCCCCAATAACCCGTTCTACGCGCCCAACGCCGAGGTCGTCCCGGAACTCGAAGCCTATATGGACCAGTTGCGCCGCGACGGGGACTCCGTCGGCGCCCGCATCGAGGTCGTGGCGGAGAACCTGCCCGCGGGTTGGGGCGAGCCGATCTACGACCGCCTCGACGCCGACATCGCGCACGTGATGATGGGCCTGAACGCGGTCAAGGGCGTATCGATCGGCGCGGGCTTCGACAGCATCGTCCAGCGCGGTTCGGAACACGGCGACGAGATCTCGCCCGACGGCTTCCTGACCAACCATGCGGGCGGGGTGCTGGGCGGCATTTCCACCGGCCAGCCCGTCACCGTGTCGCTGGCCATCAAGCCCACGTCCAGCATCCGGGTCGAGCGCCGCTCGGTGAACCGAGCCAACGAGCCCGTCATGGTGCAGACGCTGGGCCGCCACGATCCTTGCGTCGGCATCCGGGCAACGCCCATCGCCGAGGCGATGCTCGCGCTCGTGCTGATCGACCATGCCTTGCGCCATCGCGCGCAATGCGGCGATCCGGTCTGATACGCTGGCGTTCTTCGAATACCTGGAGGCCGACATGATCCGGAAACGTTATCCGTTGCGCAGCGCGGGCGCGGCGCTCGCGCTGGCCGCCCTGGCCGGCTGCACCGGCATGAACACCACGCAGTCCGGCGCGATCGGCGTCAATCGTACGCAATACATGTCCAGCATGGTGCCGTCGCAGGCGCTGGAACAGGAAGCGAACCAGCAGTACGCCGACATCCTCAAGCAGGCGCAGGCCAAGGGCCAACTGGACCGCGACGCCCAGCAACTGGCGCGCGTGCGCGCCATTTCGCAGCGGCTGATCGCGCAGGCGCCCGTGTTCCGGCCGGATGCCTCTAGCTGGAAATGGGAAGTGCACGTGCTGTCCAGCGACGAGATCAACGCCTGGTGCATGCCGGGAGGCAAGATCGCCGTCTACACGGGCCTGATCTCCAAGATCAAGCCCACCGACGATGAACTGGCGGCGGTGCTGGGCCACGAGATTTCCCACGCGCTGCGCGAACACGCGCGCGAGCGGGTATCGCAGCAGATGGCCACGAACCTGGGGCTGTCCGTGCTGTCGATCGCCACGGGGTCCAGCGCGGCGTCCGATCTGGGCGGGCAGCTCACCAGCGTGATGTTCACGCTGCCCAACAGCCGCACGCACGAAACCGAGGCCGACCGGATGGGCGTGGAGCTGGCCGCCCGGGCGGGCTACGATCCGCGGGCCGCCGTGACCTTGTGGCAGAAGATGGGCGCCGCCGAACAGGGCAGCGCGCCGCCGGAGATCCTGTCGACCCACCCGTCGGCGGCCTCGCGCATCAGCGATCTCCAGGCCGCGGCGCAGCAAGTGCTGCCCCTTTACGAACAATCCAAGGGCAAGGCCGCTGCCCGCTGAACCCGCGGCGCGCCTACGCCCCGCCCGGGGCGGTCTTGACCCCCGGGCCCCGCATGATGCCGATGCCCAGGTTGGCAAGGATCCGCTGGGTTTCGGCGTCGGGAACGTCCTCGGCGTAGACTGCGATATCCAGGTCCCGCGCGGTTTCCAGCACCGACGCGGTCAGTTGCTGGCTGCCGGGGCTTTGCGACATGCCGCCCACGAAGCCTCCGCCCAGTTTCACGTAGGACAAGGGCAGGGTGTGCAATTGCGCCACCGCTCCGAACTGTTGCGCCAGGCGGCGCACGCCGATGTGCGCGCCGAACTCCGAGGCGACGCGGGCCAGCGTGGCGATCTGATCGTGGCATTCGACCAGGCCGTGGGCGTCGATTTCGAGGTACAGGCGGCGCGCCAGCGGCCGGTGCTCCGTCAGCAGCAGGGCCAGTTGGCGGAAGAACTTCTGGCCCCGCAGCGAGGGCAGGGCGACCCGCACGGCCAGTTCGCCCGGGTTGGACGCCAGCCAGTCCAGCGCCAGGCGCACCGCTTCCAGGTCGCAATCGGCCACCAGGTCCAGGCGCACGGCCGGCGGGATGAACAGCGTCGCCGGGATGGGCTCCTCGTCGTCGGCGGTGCGAAGCATCAGCATGGCCTCGATGCGGACCGTGCTGCCGTCGGTGGCCAGCAGGCGTTCGGTGGCCAGCTCGAAACGACGGTCTTCCAGGGAGGACAGGATGGCGTCCTTCCAGGCGCGTTCGCCGGATTCCGAGGGCGACTGCATGTCGGTCGCGCCCGCGATCACGACCTGGTCGTTGCCGGCGCTCTCCGCCCGCATCAGCCCGAAGTCCAGGCGCGCGAGCACCGGGCCGGCCTGGTTGCCGTGGCCGTAGTCGGTCATGGCTTGCGCCCAGCGGCACAGGTGTCCCTCGCCGACCGGAATACGCGAAGCGTGCAGGTCCGCCCGCAACTGTTCGGCGACCATCATTGCCTGCGGCGCCGCGCAGCCGGGCAGCAGCAGGGCGAAATCCGATCCGTTCAGACGGGCCAGCAGGGGCGCGGCCACATGCATGCGCTTGAGCGTGCCGGCGATGCGTTCGCAGGCCGCGCGCAGCCATTGGTCGATGAATTCCCGGGGCATGTGGCGGTTTAGGTCCGCCAGGTCGCGCTGGCGGAAGACCAGGATGTGGCCGCCGTCGACGGCGCGCCCGGCAATGGCCGGCGGCGCTTCCAGCGCGCGGCGGAATTCGTTGACGAAGTACTTCCGGTTCGGCAGGCCGGTGACCGGATCCTGGTTCAGTTCCAGCTCCAGCGACTCGATCTTGGCGTTCTGTTCTTCGGCGCTGGCGTAGACGCGTTCGCGGGTCTGGTTCAGGGCCTGGACCACGCCGGACAATTCGGGCACGCGCGCCTCGACCTGCCCGGACGGCGACTCCTGGCCGATGCTGCGCACGTGGTCGCTGATTTCGCGGAGCAGGCGGTTCTTGATCCACCCCACCAGCAGAAACGCGAACACCGCCCAAAGAATGCCCGCGCCGATCACCAGCGCGATCATTTTCAGGCTGCTGCGCCACAGGGCTTCCCAGGCATAGGCGTCATTGGCGACCAGCGTGACCTCGCCGATCTGGCGCCAGCCGTCGCTGACCGCATGGGTGGCCGGTTCCGGGTTCAGCGGCGCCAGCGACTGGAACCACGCCGGCACCGACGCCGCGGTGGCCGTGGACCGGCGTTCGATCAGGACCTTGCCTTCCGGATCGGCCAGGCGCACGAGCGAGAAATGCCCGCCGTCGTACAGCGCCGACACCAGCAGTTCCTGGACCACGGGATCATTGTTGGCGGGTTGCGAGAGCGACAGGGCCAGCGATACGGCGGCGTCGGTGCTCTGCACCTGCAATTGGCCGGACAGGTACTCGCGGGCGGCATTCACGCTGAGCGCCAGCGTGCCCAGCAGGATGACGCCGATCGCGAGGGTAACGCTGAGCAGTAGCTGTCGAAGTATGGACATGGTCTTGTTTCCGGAAATCAGGGGCGCACGCCTTCCCGTTCCATGCGTTGAAGTAGATCGCGCCAGCGGCTGAGGCGGTCAACCGGGGCGGCGGGCTTGCCGTCGACATAAACGCCGTCGGCGTTGAAACTGAACACCGGCGTCAGGTCGCGGCGCTGCGTGGCCGGGAGGATGGTGGAGATCAGGCTGTCCAGTACCAGCGGCACGGCGTTCGGGGTCTCGTAGTAGCCCAGCACCATGTGGGCGACCTGGCTGCTGCTGGCGGCGCCGCCGATGCGCGCGCGCACGTAGATGAAGCGCAGCTTGTTGGCCGGGACCCCCAGCGCCAGCAAGGTGAAATATTTGCCGATGACATAGTCTTCGCAGTCGCCCGCGCCTTTGCCCAGCGATTCCAGCGGCGTGGCCCAATAGTCGGCCTGCTTCCAGATCGTGGCGTCCTCGCCCGACAGCAGGGCGCGGTTCCAGAAGTCGTTCGCCAGCGCCAGCGTTTCCTTTTCCTGGGCGGGAGCGGCGCCGCGCATCAGTTGCAGCCAGCTCGACACCGCCTTGGCGCCTTTCGCGCCATAGCGGCTGGCCGACAGGCTTTGCAGCCGGTCGGCATTCACCTCCAGGGCGGAGCTGCCGCCCCAGCCGCAAGCCAGGCATAGCAAAACCAATCGGCACAGCTTCAGCGTGCTTTGGTAACGGCGGGTCGATGGCATGAAACGGATTTTCACATTTTTCCGGACACCTTAGGCGTGCCCTGGGAAAAAATGTGCTGCGCCGCGCGGGGAAGGCCGAGGCGCCGGCCTTTCCCCGCCTACTGCTTAGTGGTGGTCGACGTTGAGCTTCCCCTTTTGCAGCAGGTCGTTGATGATGGCCTGGTTGTTCAGGGCCTGTCCGTGGGCGTCGTGGGTGAGGTCGACGTTTTCAAGCACGATCTTCTGATCCGCGCCCTGGCCGATCTGGCCCTTGGTGTTGATCTCGATCACCGTGTTGCTGCCCTCCTGCTTGAAGTTCAGGTACTGCGTCAGGTTGCTGTCCTTTTCGCCCACGAGCAGATCCTTCAGGTCCAGGACATCGCCGCCGTCGGCCGGCTTGTCCAGCGAGAAGTCCTTGATCCGGTCGACCGCCGGGTTGGACGTCGTGCCCTGGTCATTGAACTCCCAGCGGAAGATGTCGGAACCGTCGCCGCCGATCAGGGTGTCGTTGCCCTTGCCGCCGATCAGCACGTCGTTGCCCTTGCCGCCGTCGAGCGTATCGTTGCCATCGCCCGCCAGCAGGATCTCGGCCTTGTCGGTGCCGACCAGGTGGTCTCCCGCCTGATAGGTCACCGAAACATTGGCGCTATCGCTGTGGCCATCGGCCGTCTGGATCGTGTAGGAGCCATTTGCGACGTTGTCCGTGACGGGATGGGCGTGGGAATAGTCGACGGTCATCGTGAGCAGATAGTCTTCCGCTCCGGTGCCGCCCGAGCTCGATCCGTTGTCGTCCACGTTGACGATGTGGATTTCGTAGCGGTTATCCGCCGTGGCGACGATGGTGTCGCCGCTTTGCAGGACTTTGTAGGCGCCCGTGCTTCCTTCCAGGCGATATTCGACGCGGATCCAGTTGGCCGGCAGGTCATGGTTCAGCGTGAGGATTTCGCCGGCCATCAAGGCGATGGTGATTGTGTCCTGGTCGTTGCCGCGGCTATCGCCGACCTTGCCCAGATAGCCGTCCACCTTGAGCTGCGCCCGATCCTGGCCGATTTGCGCGAAATCGCCGCGGTTGACCGTCAGGAACTTGTTCGCATTGTTGGTGTTGCTGGTGCCATCGAAGTCAAGCTTGGCGACCGAGCGCGCCGAGAAGTCCGCTCCCTTGTCTTTCCAGCCCGTGTTCACGGTCAGCGGCCCCATCGTCAGCGCGCCGGTGCCGCGCACGTCGTTGGCCAGCAGCGATCCCGACTGCACCGCAAGCTGCGTGCTCAAGATGTTGGTGATGATGCTGTCGTTGACCGCGTCCGGCGCCTGGTAGACCGGCGCCGTCACATTCAGGGTGAGGGTGGAGCTCGCCGTGTCGCCGTCGCCATCCTTTACCGTGTACTGGATGGTGTCCGTGCCCGCGCTTTGCGGCTGATAGCGATAGTCGCCCATATTGTCGCCGGCCAGGTCGATGGTGAACTTGCCGTGCGAGGTCGTCACGGTCAGTTCGGACGTGGCCGAATTGAAGGTGTAGTTCGCGCCGGAGGGGGCAGTCACCTTGTTGGTCGCCGCGTCGTAGTTGTACGTCTTGCCCTCGATGACCAACTGCGTGATGCGCGCGCCGTCCAGGTCGGCGCCCAGCGTGCCTCCCGTGGCGATATCGCCGGTGATGGGCGGCGCGATGGTGCCTTCGATCGCCGCATCCAGACCGTTCAGGTTCTTTACCAGGATAGTGTTGCTATCCGCCGGCTGATCCGGGTTGTAGGAAACCGGATCGATATATTTGCCGGTGGCGCTGGTGCCCAGGCCGATGCCGTACGAATTGATCTGGTTATCCGTCAGGAACTTCTCCCACGTCGCCTGCAGGCTGGAGTTGACGGAGCCGTTCTCGGGTTCTCCATCGGTGAAGAAGTACGAGATGTTCTTGACATTGGCGCCTTCCAGCTTGCCCGAGTCAGAGTTGTTCCACGCATTCATTGCGGTATTCAGCGCCGCCTGGTAGTTGGTGCCGCCGCCATAGCTCAGCCCATCGACCAGCGCCTTGGCTTCCGCCAGGGTCATCCAGCCGCTGCCCTTCTGGTTCGCGGAGGAATTGAACTCCACGATCATCACGCGCACGTCGCCGGCCTCGCCATACTGGTCCAGCAGCTTGTTGACCGAGGATTTCAGCACATCCAGGCGCGACAGTTCCTTGTTGCCGTTCTTGACGCCGCTGCCGTAGTTCATGCTGCCCGACGTATCCAGCGTCAGCATGATGTTGGTGCCCTGGGACGACAGCGCCGAGGTCTCGGCGATCGGCTTGAGTTCGGGCGCGGTGTCGGTGATCAGCACGCCCAGGTCGCCCGTGGCCTTGCCGCCGAACTTGTCTTCCACCGTGATCTGGAAGTGGTCCTGGACGTTGGTATCGTCGCCGGTATGTTGCTGCGCGCCGCTGGTCTGGTACGTGTAGGTCACCTTGCCGGTCGCGGCGTCGTAGCCCGTGAGCGTCAGCGTGCCCTTGCTGGTGGTCAGCGTGACCGGGTTGTTCGCCAGATCCGCCAGGCGTTCGAGGGTAAGCGTTGCATCCGCATTGCCCGCGCCGTCGAGGGTGATCGACTTCAGCCCGGCCGCCGCGGTGATCGTGAAGGAACCGCCGTCGACCGCCTGCGCTTCCGATACGCTCAGCACGCCTGGCGCGCCGGCGTTGTTGTCTTCGATGACCAAGGTGGGGCCGGCCGGCTCCACGCCGCCGACCTGGAACTGGCCGGTGGCGTAGTCGCCATCGGCGTCCGTGACGCGGTATGTGAAGTCGATCAGGTCGTTGGCCGTGCCGTTCATGGGCTGGTACTGATAGAACTCCCACTTGCCGGTGGCCGGCGTCAGGCGGATCTCGAACACCAGGTTGCCCGAGGCGTCCAGCCCCTGAATCAGGTTGCCGTTGGAGGCCACGTTGGTCGTGATGGCGCCGCCGTCGCGCGTGGTCAGCCCGCTTTCCACGCCCGTCAGTTGCAGCGTGCCGGGGCCGTCTGCGCCATAGGCGTATTGCAGGGTGCCATCGGCATAGGCGATGGCATGGACGTCCTCGCTGCCCAGGAACGTTATGCCCGTCACCGTGAAGTCGCTGTTGTCGCTGGACGAATTCTTGTGATTGTCGGTGGCCGAGACCACGATCGTGTCGAAGCCGCCTTCCTCGACCCGGAAGTTCGCCGCGTAGTCGCCGCCATTCTGGTCGGACGTGAAGGTGCGTTCGGCGATCAGCACGCCGTCGCGATAGAAGCGGGCGATGCCGCTTTCCACTTCACCCCCATACATCGCCGCGAAATCGATGGTCGCGCCGTAAGCGATCTTCCCGCCGGTAAGGTGGATCGTCAGTTCTTCCGACGCGCCCTGGCCGTTCAATTCACGGTAGTCCACCTCGTTGGCGATGTTGTGGTACGGCGATCCCGTGCTCGCCACGCCCAGGCCGGAAGTGCTCTGGTTGACCTTGGCATCGGTGAGCGTGAGATCGGAGCTGGAGGTGAAGCCCTTGGCCGAGACCTCCACGGCGCCGTTGCCGAATGTGAATTTCCATTGGCTGTCGCTGCTGGAGCTGCCGGCAAAGGATACCGTGCCGGTGTAGACGTCCGGGATGCCGGTGGATTCCACATTGACGGGCGAGTTCTGCTGAACCACGGGCGAATCGTCTTCGATCGTGACGTTCAACGTGGTGGAGACGGGCGGATTGACGCCGTCGGCCACCTTGACGTCCACGGACAGGCCGAGGGTGTCTTCGCGGGTCGTGTCGGGATGATCGACCGGTTCGAGCATCTGGACCGTGTACGCGCCCGTATTGTCGATCTTGATGACGATCGCGTCGGTCGAGCCGGCGCGGCCAGTCAGGGTATGGCCATTGTCTGACAGCGTCCAGACGATGGGCACGCCGTTGGAACTGAGCTCGCCGTTGGCGGGCGCCACCAGCGTGATGGTGTAGGCCGCGTCGCCGTTATCGTCGGTGATGTTCAACTGGCCGTTGGCCTGCGCCGAGTCGGTCGTGTCCGACGTGCCGTTGCTGTCCTTGATGCCGCCGCTCAATCCTTCCTCGGATACCGAGGTGGAGGCGCTTTCAACTACCGGCGGCTTGTTGATGTCGACAATGGCGGCATTGCCGCTGTCCGAGATGCCGGAGGGCAAGGGCGTGCCGCTGGCGGTCTGGCCGGAAAGCGTGGCCGAGAGCGTCATGCTCTCGGTGCCTTCATAGATGCCGTCGGCGATAGTGGGCACCTGGATCACGATGCCGCCGGTGGTGCCGGCCGGGACGGTGATGCTGTACGTGCCGTCGGCGTTGGCCGTGACGGTGGCGGGCACGCCGCCGATGGTGACGGTGGGCACGCCCACGTCGTCGGTCTCGATCTCGCCGCCCAGCTTGAAGGTGAGGGTGGTATCGGCGTCGACGGATTGGCTCAGGGCGACGTTGAAACTCGCCGTATTGCCTTCGATCACGCTGCCTGCGTCGGACACGTCGAGCGTGGGCACGTCCTTGCCGCTGCCCTCCGTATCGACGATGGTGGCGGTGCCGGTGTCGGTGATATTGCCGGGCAGCGCCACGCCACTGTCCGAGCTGCCGGTCAGGGTGGCTTCGAGCGTCAGGTCCTCGCGGCCCTCGAAGACGTCGTCGTCGGTGGTGGGCACGGTCACCACGATGCCGCCGGTGGTGCCGGCCGGGACGGTGATGCTGTAGGTGCCGTCGGCATTGGCGGTGACGGTGGCGGGCACGCCGCCGATGGTGACAGTGGGTACGCCCACGTCATCGTTCTCGATTTCGCCGCCCAGCTTGAAGGTGAGGGTGGTGTCGGCATCGACCGGCTTGGTCAGGGCGACGTTGAAGACCGCTTCGCTGCCTTCGTTGACGTCGCCCGCGTCGGAGACGGTGATAGCCGGCACGTCGGCGCCCGGATTCGGGTTGGACGGATCGGTGCTTTCGGTGTCGACGATGGTGGCGGTGCCGGTGTCGGTAATGTCGTTGGGCAGCGCGACGCCGCTGGCCGAACTGCCGGTCAGGGTGGCTTCGAGCGTCAGGTCCTCGCGGCCCTCGAAGACGTCGTCGTCGGTGGTGGGCACGGTCACGACGATACCGCCGGTGGTGCCGGCCGGGACGGTGATGCTGTAGGTGCCGTCGGAATTGACCGTGACGGTGGCGGGCTGGCCACCGATGGTGACGGTGGGTACGCCCACGTCATCGGGCTCGATCTCGCCGCCCAGCTTGAAGGTGAGCGTGGTGTCGGCATCGACCGGCTTGGTCAGCGCGACATTGAAGACCGCATCGCTGCCTTCGTTGATGTCACCCGCGTCGGAGACGGTGAGAGCCGGCACGTCGGCGCCCGGGTTCGGGTTGGACGGATCGGTGCTTTCGGTGTCGACGATGGTGGCAGTGCCGGTGTCGGTGATGTTGCCGGGCAGCGCCACGCCGCTGTCCGAGCTACCGGTCAGGGTGGCTTCCAGCGTCAGGTCTTCACGGCCCTCGAAGACATCGTCGTCGGTGGTGGGCACGGTCACGACGATGCCGTCGGTGGTGCCGGCCGGGACAGTGATGCTGTACGTGCCGTCGGCGTTGGCCGTGACGGTGGCGGGCTGGCCACCGATGGTGACGGTGGGCACGCCCACGTCATCGGGCTCGATCTCGCCGCCCAGCTTGAAGGTGAGGGTGGTGTCGGCATCGACCGGCTTGGTCAGGGCGACGTTGAAGACGGCGTCGCTGCCTTCATTGACATCGCCAGCGTCGGAGACGGTCAGAGCCGGCACGTCGGCGCCCGGGTTCGGGTTGGACGGATCGGTGCTCTCCGTATCGACGATGGCGGCGGTGCCGGTGTCTGATATGCCCGGCGGCAGTTGGGCGCCGTTGGCGGCCTGGCCGCTGAGGGTCGCTTCCAGGGTCAGGCTCTCGCTGCCTTCGAAAGTGTCGTCGTCGGTAGTGGGCACGGTCACCACAATGCCGCCGGTCACGCCTGCGGGAAGCTGGAAGCTGTATGTGCCGTCCGCATTGGCCGTCACCGTGACGGGCACGCCGCCGATGGTGACGACGGGAACGCCGACGTCGTCGGTCTCGACCTGGCCGCCGATTTTCAGCGTGATGGTGGTTTCGCGATCCAGATCGATCGTATTGCCCAGGCTGATATTGAAAGTCGCGGCGTCGCCTTCGTTGACCGTACCGGCATCGGAGACCGAAATCGTCGGCACATCGAGCACGCCGGTGATGGTGACCGTGACCGTCGCCGTGGAGGCGGCGCCGGAGGGATCGGTAATCGTGTAGGAAATGGTGGAGGTCGCCGTCTCGCCTTCGCCCAGTCCCTTGTATTCGCCATTGGGATTGAAGACGTACGATCCATCGGGATATACGGTGAATACCCCGCCATTCGATCCCGGCACGGTGAGGCCGGCGCCCGTCATCGGCCGGCCGTTCACGGAGACCAGCGTCAGCGCGTCGCCGTCGGGATCGGAGTCGTTCGCGAGCAGATTGCCGCGGATCGCATCGTCCTGGCGGGTGGCGATGGCATCGTTCTGGGCCAAGGGCGGCGTGTTCGCCAGCCCCCCCTGTCCATCCCCATCGTCGTCGCCGCCGGCGCCGGTCGCGGACATGCGGGGCAGGACGTCGTCGCCGCGGGCCGGGTTCGGATAGGCCAGGTCCAGCGGGCTGGTGGTTTCAAGAATGCGGGCCAGGCGCACGAAGCTGCTGCCGCCGGCATCGCCGCCGCCGGCCACGATGGCCGCGGTGGGATCCAATTCATCGAACGGGTCGCGGCCGTCGCGCAGGGCGGCCAGGAGGCGGTCGGAGTCGGTGCCGGTGGGAGGCGCCACCGCGGCTTCGGACGGGTCGGCCAAGGGGCCGCCGATGTCGCCGTTCACCGCCACCTCGCGGCCTTCGCCGATGACGATCGGCATGCCGTCGCCAACCTGAAGCGAGACCGAGGCGCCCGAGGCAGTGACCACGTCGCTGCCCGCGGGAACGCTGCTGCCCTGGTGCAGTTCGGTCAGGGATCCGTCGCTATTGCGTATCCACGCGCGACCGGTGATTTCGTTGACGACTGCGGGTGAGGTGTTGGCCATGTCGGTTCCGTTTCAGGGAGTTATCCAAGATGGCCAAATACTAGATTGCGCCGCCGGCGCGGGATATTGTCCTCAAGGACAGTATCAGGAGGGAATTTTCATCCGGCTGTCGGCGGGAGCGGAAATGCCATGGACGAGCAGGGCCAGTTGCAGGCGGTCGGTCACGCCCAGCTTTTCGAAAACGGCGGACAGGTGGGCCTTGACCGTGCGTTCCGTGATGCCCAGCGCCTCGGCGATCGGCGCGTTGGCCTGGCCGTTGGCGGCATAGCGCGCCACCGTCATTTCCCGTTCGGTCAGCAGGCCGCCGTCCCAGGACTGCGAGTCCTGGGCGCGTTCGGCGACCAGCCTGAGCAGCCGCGACACCAGCGACCTGCCCATCCAGATGCCGCCGGACGCGACGACTTCGAGCGCCTGCGACAGCGCCGCCGCGGGCGCGTAGCCATGGCAGTAGCCGTGGGCGCCGGCGCCCAGCACCCGGGTGCCTTCCTCGTCGTTCGGGCTGGGGCTGGCGACGACCACGCGCAGGTCCGCCAGGGAGGCGGCCCAGACGGGATCCTGCCAGGACGGCAGCCGGGGCAGGCCGGTATCCAGCACCGCCAGCGTGCGGCCTTGCTCGCGCCAGCGTTGCAGGTCGGCCAGGCCGCGACCGCGGGCAGCCAGCCAGCGCGCCGGATCCAGGGCGCGCCAATGCTGCCACAGCAGGTCGTCATGCGTAATCAACAGGACGGGAACGGGTTTCATAAGGCCTTGCAGCCCTCCTTTAACGTTCGGTAAAGGCATTCGCCTTGGCGCGCAATATGGGCTTGAGCAGGTATTGCAGTACCGTGCGCTTGCCGGTCAGGATATGAACCTCCGCCACCATCCCGGGGATGATGGGCAACAGCTTGTCGCCTACCGTGCTGCGGTCCGTGCGGACGCGCACCACGTAGTAGGAATTGCCTTTCTCGTCGGTCACGGTATCCGCGCCGATTTGCTCCACCTTGCCTTCCAGGCCGCCGTAGATGGCGAAATCGTAGGCGGTGAATTTCACTTCCGCCTGCTGGTCGGCGTGCAGGAAACCGATGTCGCGCGGTTGGATGCGCACTTCGAGCAGCAGGGTGTCGTCCTTGGGCACGATCTCGATGATGTCCTTGCCCGGCTGCACCACGCCGCCGACGGTGTTGTTGAACAGCGTCTTGACGGTGCCGCGCACGGGCGCGCGGACTTCGGCCAGCTTGACGCGGTCGGCCAGCGCCAGCTTGCCCTGGCGCAGGGTCGAAAGCTTGGTGTTGGTCTCGGACAGTTCGTTGCGGGCCTGGTTGCGGATATTGAGTTCGGTTTCCTGGATCTTGCTTTCGGCTTCCTTGATCGAGGCCTGGAAGCGGTCGATCTGCGCTTCCGCGCCTTTCTGTTCGCCGCAATAGCGGGCCACGTCGCGCTGCAGGCGCAGCAGGTCGACTTCGGAGACGGCGCCGCTCTTGAGCAGCGGGCGGGTCACCTGCAATTCGCGCGAAGTCAGTCCGCAACTGGCCGCGGCCTGGTCGCGCTTGGCGATCGTTTCGCGCAGGTCTTCCTGGCGCTGCTTGAGCTGTTCGCGGGCCACGTTGACCGTGGCGTCCAACTCCGTGGTGCGCGCCTGCCACGCATTGCGTTCCATTTCCAGCAGCCCGGGCGCCTGGGCGAGCACCTCTTCGGGTGCCGCGAAGGGCTCGCCGGTGGCCAGCGCCTGCAGCCGCGCCGCCTTGGCGAGCAAGGACAGGTATTCGGCGTTGTTCTCGCCCAGGGACGACGCGAAGCGGGTGGAGTCGATCTTCAGCAGGACTTCGCCGGCTTCGACTTCCTGTCCCGGCCGGACCAGGATTTCCTCGACGATGCCGCCGTCCAGGCTCTGGATGATCTGGACCTGGCGAGACGGCACGACCTTGCCCTCGCCCCGGACGACTTCGTCGATGCTGCCGGCGCCGGCCCAGAAGAGCAGCGCGCCGGTGGCCAGCAGGCTCACCCACAGCAGGATGCGCGACCCCCGGGCCTGCGATTCCTGGATGACCCACTCGGCGTTGCCGACATAGTCGGAACGATGCCGGCGCTTGCCCTTTTCGGCGCCGTCCAGCAGGCGGTCGAAAAAGAATACGAAGACATTGCGCAGCTTGCGCCACAGGCTTCCAAACAGGCCGTGCCCGGTTTCGGCTGGGTTGTTCAGCATGGTTTCCTCAGCCCCCTCGTCCAACGCGTCCTTGACGCAGGGCTTCGACCACTTGTTCCTTGGGGCCGTCGGCCACGATGTGGCCGTTGTCGATCACGATCAGCCGGTCGACCAGTTCCAGCAGGGCGGTGCGGTGCGTGACCAGCAGGATCGTCTTGGTCTCGCTGGCCTCGCCCAGCCGCTTGCGCAACTGGGCTTCGCTCTGGTGGTCCATGTTGCTGCTGGGCTCGTCCAGCAGCAGGATGGGCGGATCGTTGATCAGGGCCCGGGCCACCGCCACCGACTGGCGCTGGCCGCCGGACAGCGATTCGCCGCGTTCGCCGATCACCATGTCGAACCCGTTCGGGTGCAGGTTGGCGAAATCGGAGACGCCGGCCAGGTTCGCGGCCGCCAGGATGCTGGCGTCGTCGGCATAGGGCGCGCCCATGGCCAGGTTGTGCTTCAGGCTGCCGTAGAAGAGCAGCGGGTCCTGCGGGACGTGGCCGATGGCCCGGCGCACGTCGGCCGGATCGATCTGCCGCACGTCGACGCCATCCAGCAGGACCGCGCCTTCGGTGGGCTGGTACAGCGCCAGCGCCAGCTTTTCCAGCGTGGTCTTGCCGGAGCCGATGCGGCCGATCACCCCGACCTTTTCGCCGGGCTTGAGCTTGAACGACACCTTCTTCAGCGCCGGTTGCGCGGCGCCGGGGTAGGTGAAGGTCACGTCGCGGAATTCGAGGCCGCCGTGAAAGACGGGGCGGTGCAGGAACTCGGCCTCGGCCGGGCGTTCGATCGGCAGCTTCATATAGTTGTCGATCGAACCCAGCGAAGTCCGGGCGTTCTGGTATTGCATCAGCAGGCCGGCGACCTGCCCCAGCGGCGCCAGGCAGCGGCCGGCGATCATGGACGCGGCGATGATGCCGCCCATGGAAATGGCGGATTCCTGCGCTTGGTAGACGCCGATGATCACCACCGAGATCGACACCATCTGCTGGACGGCCTGGACGAAGCCGACCGTGGACGACGAAATCAACTTGAGCTTGCCGCCGGTCTGGGCGATGTATTCGGTCGCGCGTTCCCAATTGCGCTGGATCGCGCCCTGGGCATTGAGGGTCTTGACGGCTTCCAGGCCGGTCAGCGCCTCCACCAGGGTGGCGTTGCGCTGCGACGAGGCCTGGAACGACGACATCGTCAGCGATTCCATGCGGGCCTGCGCGGCAAGCGACACCAGCAGGATCAGCACGATCGCGACCAGCGGCGGCAGGATCATCCAGGGGGAAATCCAGGCCAGTGCCAGCAGGAACAGCAGGATGAAGGGCAGATCCACCAGCGTGGTGATGGTGGCCGAGGCGATGAAGTCGCGGATGGATTCGAACGAGCGCAGGTTCGCGGCGAATGAGCCCACCGATACCGGCCGGCCTTCCAGCCGCAGGTCCAGCACCCGCTCCATGATCTGCGCGGACAGGCGCACGTCGACCCGCTTGCTTGCGCTGTCCACCACGTGCGAACGGGCCGTGCCCAGGATCATGTTGAAGATCACGACCAGCGTGATGCCGATGGCCAGCACCCACAGGGTCTCGACGGCGTTGTTGGGCACGACGCGGTCATAGACGTTCATCGTGAACAGGGGCATCGCCATCGCGAAGACATTGATCAGCAGGGCGGCGATCAGCGCATCGCGGTACAGGCGCCGGTTTTCCATGATGGCGGCCCAGAACCAATGGCGCTCGCGCACCTTGGAGACCTCGGGCGCGCGGGCGTCGAAGCGGAACTGCGGGCGCACGAAGCACACCAGCCCGGTGTACTGCGCCGCCAGTTCGTCGGCGCCCATCTCCATGGAACTGCCGCCCAGCTCGGGGTGGCTGACGACGTAATTGCCGCCGTCTTTCTTCAGCAGCAGGCATGCGCGTTCGCCATGCAGCAGCAGGATCGCGGGCAGCAGGTCCTGCGAGATGCTGTCCAGCGTGCGCTTGACCACCCGGGCGGACAACTGCGCGCGCGCGGCCGCGCGGGGCAGCAGCGCGGGGGTCAACCGGTGTTCTTCCAGCGGCAGGCCCGCGGACAGCGCCTGGGCAGTGGCCGTCACCCCGTGCAGGCGGGTTATTTCGACCAGGCAGTCCAGCAGCGGGTCGTCGTGCGCGGCGCGGGCGTCCGCCCGCCACTCCCGGGCGGCCAAGTCAGATAACTTGTCCATCTTCGTCATCGAGCAGGTCCAGGTGTTCCGAGAGTCGCGCGCGCTGTTGCTTGCGCTGGGTGAGTTTCTGTTGAGCCTGTATCGGCAGGTCCGTCAAACGCAAGGTGCCATTGGCGATCAGCGCGTCGATCAGGTCTTCCAGGACGCGGACGAAGTCCGCGTCCAACTGCGAGAAGTCGTTGCCCTGTTTCTTCGGCATGGGGTCTCCTTGCGCCAGGGCCGGTTCAGGGTTTGGCGCTGGGCGCGTTCATCGGGATGAGCGTGGGCGGCAGCGTGCCTTCGTTGTATTGCACGCGCACGGGAGCCAGGCGGGCCGTGTCGGGAACCGTCGAATTGCAGAGCTTGATCACTTCGTCGGAAACCGCCAGCTTGCCGTTTTCCTCGGGCATTTCGTTGCGCGCGGGCTGCAGCGCCAGGGCGGGCAGCAGCGCGTGCGACAACGCCAGCCAGCGGTACTGCGCGAGCTGGAGGTCGTACAGGCCGTTGGTCAAGGCGCGGCGCGATTCGAACAGTTCGTTTTCGGTGTCCAGCAAGTCCAGCAGCGAACGCTGGCCGATCTGGAACTGTTGGCGATAGGCTTCGCGCACCTTCGTGGTGGCCACTTCGTGGTCGCGCAGGAAGGGCAGCTTCTGGCTCAGGCTGACGACGTTGTTCCAGGCCACGGCCAGATCCTGCTGCACGTTGCGGCAGGTGTAGTCGCGGATATCGCGCGCGGCGTAGGACTGCGCGGCGGTCTGGCGCACGCGGGCCGAATCGGCGCCGCCGCGGTACAGGTTGTAGCTCATGACGACCTGGACGCTGGAACTCTGGATGTCGCGGTTCTGGGGCGTCGGGTCGTTCTGGTCGCGGCCCGTGGCGGCCACGAATTCGAATTTCGGAGAAAACGCGCCCTTGGACGAGGCCACGCCGGCCTCCGCGGCCTGCAGGCCGGCCTGCTTGGACAGGAAGCTGGGGTTGCGGCGCAGCGATTCATTGAAGTCGGCCGGCTTGACCGGCAGCTTGCCGGTGATGTCGGGCGGCGGCTGCATCGATTCGGGGGGCAGGGCGCCGGTCACGCGCTGGAAGCGCTGCTGCACGTCCAGCAGGTTGGCGGTCTCGGTCATCAGGTTGGTCTGGGCCAGGGCCAGGCGTCCGCCGGCCTGTTCCAGGTCCACCCGGCGGCCCACGCCCGATTCGGTGCGTTCGTTGATCTGCTTGAGCGTTTCTTCGTGCAGCGAATAGTTCTGGCGGGCCAGCAGTTCCATGTCGCGGTAGCGCTGCAGGTCGATGTAGGCCTGCACGGCGGCAAGCGCCGTGCCGTCGCTGGTGGCGAGCAGGTCATAGAACTTCGCCAGTTTGTCGAAGCCCGCCTGCTTGACGTCGTTGCTCGTGCGGAAGCCGTCGAATATCAACTGGCGCAACTCGACGCTGTAGCCGGGGCGGCTCCAGTCCTGCGAACCCACGCCGGGCACGTTGTTGCGGTACTCGCGGCCCAGATAGCCTTGGGCGTTGATCTGCGGGAAGAAGGCCCCGCGGGCGACGTTCTGGCCTTCAAGCGACGCCTGGAAATCATGGTACTTGGCCTGGATTTCCGGGTTGCCCAGCAAGGTCTGCTCGACGATCTGGTTCATCGTGACCGCGGGCTGCGCGGCAGCGGGAGCGGAAGACTGTGCAAATGCCGCAGGACCGAATGCCAGGGCAAGGACCGAAGTCGTGCTTTTAAGCAAAAACGAAGCCATAGTGATTATTCGCGAGTCGAGTTGAGAATGAATGGCCGCCATATTGTGTGGAAATGTCAGATTTGACGAGTCAATATTTGTTAACTATTGACGAAGTTTCCGGGGCGGTTTTGTGGATTTCTTCGCGCATCATCTCTTAATTCAATTGAACTTGCACGAAATTCGCTATGGCGGCTATTAATATGTTGATTTAATGCTGGATTAATGCGGTTTATTTCGTTTTATTTCGTTAATAGATTAGCCATGGCGTGGCGAGATTATATCGGTTTGATAATTTTGTATCTGTTTTTGCACGTCGAATTTGTATCTGTGATTAATCGGCCACGGTTTGGGCGCGGGCTTGCGGCAGGGGCGTCCAGGGCCGTGCCGGAGGCCCAGCATGGTAGTGTTGGTACTGGTATATGTGGTGTAGTTGTACTAGGTTCAGACCCTGTGCATAATTCCCTCATGCCGCAGTGGCCGGCGCGGGAGCGTTTTGCTTTCAACCGCGCGAGGCACGAGCCGGACTGTCTATTAGCAGAGCGCATCCATGGCCCAAACCCTTTACGACAAACTCTGGGACGCCCACGTCGTCCACCAGGAATCAGACGGCACCTGTCTGCTCTATATCGATCGCCACCTGGTGCATGAAGTCACCAGCCCGCAGGCGTTCGAAGGCCTGGCGATCGCCGGCCGCAAGCCGTGGCGCACCGGCGCCAACCTGGCGGTGGCGGACCACAACGTGCCCACGCTGAATCGCGCCCAGGGTATCGACGACCCGATCTCCCGCCTGCAAGTGGATACGCTGGACGCCAACTGCGAAAAGTACGGCATCACCGAATTCCGCATGACCGACCTGCGCCAGGGCATCGTGCACGTGATCGGCCCGGAACAGGGCGCGACCCTGCCCGGCATGACGGTGGTTTGCGGCGATTCGCATACCAGCACGCATGGCGCGCTGGGCGCCCTGGCCTTCGGCATCGGCACGTCCGAAGTCGAGCACGTGCTCGCCACCCAGACGCTGCTCATGAAGAAAGCCAAGAGCATGCTGATCAAGGTCGAAGGCGAACTGCCCTTCGGCTGTACGGCCAAGGACGTGGTCCTGCACATCATCGGCATCATCGGCACGGCCGGCGGCACCGGCCACGCCATCGAATTCGCCGGCAGCACGATCCGCGCCCTCTCGGTGGAAGGCCGCATGACGGTCTGCAACATGGCCATCGAAGCCGGCGCCCGTTCCGGCATGGTGGCGGTGGACGACAAGACCATTGAATACTTCCGTGGCCGTCCCTTCTCGCCCACGGGCGTGCTCTGGGACCAGGCGGTCGGCTACTGGCGCACGCTGCGCACCGACGAGGGCGCCAAGTTCGACTCCGTCGTCGAGGTCAACGCCCGCGACATCAAGCCGCAGGTCACCTGGGGCACGTCCCCGGAAATGGTGCTGCCGGTGGATTCCCGCGTGCCGGATCCCGACCGCGAAAAGGACGACGTGCGCCGCAGCGGCATGGAGCGCGCCTTGCAATACATGGGCCTGAAGCCCAATACGCCGCTGACCGATATCCGGGTGGACCGGGTGTTCATCGGTTCCTGCACCAATTCCCGCATCGAGGACCTGCGCGCCGCCGCCGCCGTGGCGCGCGGCAAGCACGTGGCGTCCAACGTGCGCCAGGCCATGGTGGTGCCGGGCTCGGGCCTGGTCAAGCAGCAGGCCGAGCGCGAAGGGCTGGACAAGATCTTCATCGACGCCGGCTTCGAATGGCGCGAGCCGGGCTGCTCCATGTGCCTGGCCATGAACGCCGACCGGCTCGAACCCGGCGAACGTTGCGCGTCGACCTCGAACCGCAATTTCGAAGGCCGCCAGGGGCAGGGCGGGCGCACGCACCTCGTCAGCCCGGCCATGGCCGCGGCCGCCGCGGTGGCCGGCCATTTCGTCGACGTCCGCACCTTCCGTTAAGCGTTAAGCACCGAGTAGACATCATGCAAGCATTCACCACTCACGAAGGCCTGGTCGCCCCGCTCGATCGCGAAAACGTCGACACGGACCTCATCATTCCGAAGCAGTTCCTCAAGTCCATCAAGCGCACCGGCTTCGGGCCGAACCTCTTCGACGAATTGCGCTACCTGGACCACGGCGAACCGGGCATGGACAACAGCAAGCGTCCGCTGAATCCGGATTTCGTGCTGAACCAGCCGCGCTACCAGGGCGCGTCCGTGCTGCTGGCGCGCAAGAACTTTGGCTGCGGCTCCAGCCGCGAGCACGCGCCCTGGGCGCTCACGCAGTTCGGCTTCCGCGCCATCATCGCGCCGTCCTACGCGGACATTTTCTTCAACAACAGCTTCAAGAACGGCCTGTTGCCCATCGTGCTGTCCGAGCTCGAAGTGGCGCGCCTGTTCGACGAAGTGAAGGCCTTCCCCGGCTACAAGCTGCGCGTCGACCTCGACCGGCAGGTCGTGGTGGCGGCGGACGGCCGTGAAATGGGCTTCGACATCGAACCCTTCCGCAAGTACTGCCTGCTCAACGGATTCGACGATATCGGCCTGACCCTGCGCCAGGCCGACAAGATCCGCGCTTTCGAGGCGGAGCGCCTGGCCCGCCATCCGTGGCTGGAAAGCCGCCCCATCGCCTGACGCCTTTATCAATCACAGGATTGTTTTCGTATGACTCACAACATCGCAGTCTTGCCGGGTGACGGCATCGGTCCGGAAATCGTCGAACAGGCCGTGCGCGTGCTGACGGCGCTGGACGTCTCCTTCGACATCAAGGAGGCGCCCGTGGGCGGCGCGGCGTTCGACGCGTTCGAGCACCCGCTGCCGCCGGCGACGCTGAAGCTCGCCAAGGAATCGCACGCCGTGCTGTTCGGCGCCGTGGGCGACTGGAAGTACGACAGCCTGCCCCGCGAATTCCGTCCGGAACAGGCCATCCTGGGCCTGCGCAAGGCGCTGGGCCTGTTCGCCAACCTGCGTCCGGCCATTCTTTATCCCGAGCTGGCCAGCGCGTCGTCGCTCAAGCCCGAGATCGTGTCCGGCCTGGACATCCTGATCATCCGCGAACTGACCGGCGACATTTATTTCGGCACGCCGCGAGGCGTCCGTTCGTCGCCCGACGGCGCGTTCGCGGGCGAGCGCGAAGGCTACGACACCATGCGCTACGCCGAATCGGAAGTGCGCCGCATCGCGCGCATCGGCTTCGAATCGGCCCGCAAGCGCAACAAGAAGCTGTGCAGCGTGGACAAGGCCAACGTGCTGGAAACCTCGCAGTTCTGGCGCGACATCGTCATCGAAATCGCGCGCGACTATCCCGACGTGGAACTGTCGCACATGTACGTGGACAATGCCGCCATGCAGTTGGTGCGCAACCCGCGCCAGTTCGATGTCATCGTGACCGGCAATCTCTTCGGCGACATCCTCTCGGACGAAGCGGCCATGCTGACCGGATCGATCGGCATGCTGCCGTCGGCCTCGCTGAACGCCGGCGGGCAGGGCCTGTACGAACCCAGCCACGGTTCCGCGCCCGACATCGCCGGACAGGGCATCGCCAACCCCCTGGCCACCATCCTGTCGGCCGCCATGCTGCTGCGCTATTCGCTGAACCTGGCGCCCCAGGCCGACCGCATCGAAGCCGCGGTGCGCCGCGTGCTGGCCGACGGGCTGCGCACCGCCGACATCTACGAGCCGGGCACGACCAAGGTCGGCACGGCCGGAATGGGCGACGCGGTGCTGAAAGCGCTGGCCTGACGCACCTTCCCGGCAAAGGGCCGCCGGCGGGCGGCCCTTTGTTTTTCCTGTTGCGCAGGCGCCGCGCAAGCCTGCCCGCGCCTATTGCGGCCCCTATTTTTTATAGCTGCGCCGCAACATCTCTCCGTGCATTCTGATAAATTGTTGAATTGCACGGCTTTTTCTTCCCCGGACCTTGTCTCCACCTTTAAAGAGCGATTGAAATGAATCAAGCAGTAGGCCTTGTCGGCTGGCGCGGTATGGTCGGCTCGGTGCTCATGCAACGCATGCGCGACGAGAACGACTTCGCACTGATCGAACCGGTGTTTTTCTCCACCAGCAACGCTGGCGGCGCCGCGCCCACTTGGGCCGATGGCGCGGGCCCGCTGCAGGACGCCTACGACATTGACGCTCTGAAAAAACTGCCGATCATCGTGACGGCGCAAGGTGGCGACTACACCTCCGAGGTCTACCCGAAGCTGCGCGGCGCGGGCTGGAACGGCATCTGGATCGACGCGGCAAGCACGCTGCGCATGGCCGACGACGCCATCATCGTGCTGGACCCGGTCAACCGCCCGGTCATCGACGCGGCGCTCAAGCGCGGCGTGCGCAATTTCGTCGGCGGCAACTGCACGGTCAGTTGCATGCTGATGGGCCTGGCCGGCCTGTTCAACAACGATCTGGTCGAATGGATGACGACCATGACGTACCAGGCGGCTTCGGGCGGCGGCGCGCAGCACATGCGCGAACTGCTGACCCAGTTCGGCGAGATCAACCAGTCGGTCAAGCCCCTGCTGGACGACCCCGCGTCGGCCATCCTCGAAATCGACCGCGGCGTGCTGGCCAAGCAGAAGGACCCGGCGCTGCCGCATGAGCATTTCGGCGTGCCGCTGGGCGGCAACCTGATTCCCTGGATCGACAAGGACCTCGGCAACGGGATGTCCAAGGAAGAATGGAAGGGCGAGGTCGAGACCAACAAGATCCTCGGCCGCGGCGCCGCCTTCGGCACGCCCGCCACGCCGATCGACGGCCTGTGCGTGCGCATCGGCGCGATGCGTTGCCACAGCCAGGCGCTGACCATCAAGCTCAAGCGCGACCTGCCGCTGGACGAGATCGAGGCGCTGATCGCCCAGGGCACGCAATGGGCCAAGGTGGTGCCGAACACGAAGGAAGCCACCGTCGCCGCGCTGACGCCGGTCGCCGTGACCGGCACGCTCGATATTCCCGTGGGCCGTCTGCGCAAGTTGTCGATGGGTTCGCAATACCTGGGCGCTTTCACGGTGGGCGACCAACTGTTGTGGGGTGCCGCGGAGCCGCTGCGCCGCATGCTGCGCATCGCGCTGGCCGAAGCCTGAAGCCGTGCCGGGCGGCGCTGGGCGCCGTCCGACCGGGCGGACAAGGCAAGCAAGGGCACCTTCGGGTGCCCTTGTCGTTTGCGCGGGGCCGGCGATATGTGGCGGATGTGCATGCCGGCGCACGCCGGCGCGCCTTTCAGGTTTGTGAAATGCGCTCGATCCATTACACTTTTCCCGTGAATTGGTGCCGGTTCCCGCCTGTTGGGCGTGAAGGGGCGCCAGCCCGTAATTCGACTACAAGAACGGAATTCCAGCTTATGACCCAGCGTTCGCGCCAAGTGAAGCATGCTCGCCGTTTGAAAGCCCTGCAGTGGGCGATTGCGTTGGCGATAGGCTCAAGCGTGTGCGGTTCGGCGATGGCCATGCGCGTGGGGCATTCGCGGGTGGTTTCCGTGCCGGGCGCGCCGCTGCAGGCGGTGGTGGGATTGCAGGAACTGAGCCCCGACGAAGTGTCGTCGCTGAAGGTCTCGGTCGCGGACGAGGCCGCCTGGCTCCGCGCGGGCCTGAAGCCTCCGGTGCCGTTGGCCAGCCTGGTGGTCCGCATCGAGGACGGCATGGACGCCACGCGCAAGAACCTCCGCGTGCGGGCCTCGCAGGCGCCGGCCAGCGGCGCGGTGGACTTGCTGCTGGACATCAGCTCCAGTTCCGGCCAGCGGCAGGTGCAGGTCAGCATCCTGGTGCCGCTGCGCGGCACCAGCGCCGACGTGACGCCGGCCTCGGTCGGGACGCCTTCCCGCGCGGGCGGCAGCCGGTCGGTCAACGTGAAGTCCGGCGACAACCTGTTCGGCATCGCGCAACGGAACGCGGTGCCCAACGCCTCGGTGTACCAGATGCTGGTGGCGCTGTGGCGCGCGAATCCCGAGGCGTTCATCCAGAACAATATGAACCTGGTTCGCGCCGGGAAGACACTGACGATCCCGGATGCGGCCACCGTGCGCGCGGTGGATCCGGCCGAGGCCCGCCGGATCTTCAACGAGCACGCCGAGGCCTTCGCCAAATACCGCTCGCGGATCGGCGCGGCGTCCGCCGCCAATCCGTCCGTGGTGCAGGGGCAGGGCGGGGCGTCGGGCAGCGTCGTCCGTCCCGGCGACACGGGCGTCGCCACGGCCGCGCCGCCGCAGGACCGCGTGCGCCTGTCCGCCGGGCAGGCCCAGGACAGCGCGTCCGCGCAAGCCGAAGCGCGGGCCGATGCCCAGACCTCCAACCAGCGCGCGATGGCCGACGTCCAGGGACGGGTGGACCAATTGCAGAGCAACGTCGACGACCTGAACAAGGCGGTCGGACAACAGGGAGCCTCGGGCGCGGCAGGCACTTCGGGCGCAACAGGCGCACCGGGCGCGGCAGGCGCGTCGGGTGCGGCAGGCGCATCGGGTGCGGCAGGCACGCCAGGGGCAACAGGCGCATCGGGTGTAGCAGGCGCACCGGGTGCAGCAGGCACTTCGGGTGCGGCAGGCGCACCGGGTACAGCAGGCGCACCGGGTGCAGCAGGCACACCGGGCACAGCAGGCACATCTGGCGCAGCAGGCACGCCGGGCGCAGCAGGCACACCGGGCACGGCAGGCACGCCGGGCGCAGCAGGCACGCCGGGCGCAGCAGGCACGCCGGGCGCAGCAGGCACGCCGGGCGCAGCAGGCACACCGGGCACGGCAGGCACGCCGGGGGCAGCAGGCACGCCGGGCGCAGCAGGCGCACCGGGCGCAGCAGGCACGCCAGGCGCCACAGGCACGCCGGGAGCGGCAAGCACGCCGGCTGCCGCCTCGCCGGACAAGGACGCCAAGTCGGATATGCCGGCCTGGCTGGCCGACAATCTGCTTGTCATCGTCACCGCCGTGCTGGCGCTGATCGCGTTCGCGATCGCCTGGCTGTTGCGCAGGGCCGGCGCCCGCCGCGGAGACGATGACGAAGAGACCTACGCCTATAACGAGCCGGCGCTGGACACGGCAGCGCTGAACCGCAAGCTCGACAGCATCAATCTCGACCTGGACGAACCGCCCACGGACGAACCGCGCCGGGTCAGCGGTCCACAGGTTTGATACATGGCTAGAGTTGCATTGGGGCTGGCGTATGACGGCTCCGCCTGGCAGGGCTGGCAGACACAGCCGCACCGGCAGACGGTGCAGGACACGCTGGAAGCCGCCTTGGGACGTTTTTGCGGTGTGGCGGGGTCCGTGCCCACGATTTGCGCGGGCCGCACGGACACCGGCGTGCATGGCGCGATGCAGGTAGTCCACCTGGACACCGCGCTCGACCGCCGGATGGAGTCCTGGGTGCGGGGCGTTAACGCGTTTCTTCCGTCCAGCATTTCGGTTCAGTGGGCGCAGCCGGTATCGGACGATTTTCACGCTCGGTTTTCCGCAAGCGCGCGGACCTATGTCTATCTGCTGTGGCGCGGGCGGGTGCGTCCGGCGCTGTGGGCGGGCAGGGCGGGCTGGTGTTTCCAGCCGCTGGACGTGGAGGCCATGAGGGCCGCGGCGAACGCATTGCTGGGGGAACACGATTTTTCCAGCTTCCGTTCTTCGCAGTGCCAGGCCAAGCATCCGGTACGCCGCCTGCACCGGCTGGATATCGACGAGCGCGGCCCGTTCCTGGTGTTTACGCTGAAGGCGAATGCCTTCCTGCATCACATGGTGCGCAATATCATGGGAGCGCTATTGCAAGTCGGGCAGGGCAGGGAATCGGTCGACTGGATGGCGCAGCTCCTGTCGTGGCGCGACCGCAAGCGCGGCGCGCCGACGTTCGCGCCTGACGGCCTGTACCTGTCGGCCATTGATTATCCCGAAGCGTTCGGGCTGTCCGAACTCGACGGGGGATCGCAGTTGCTGTCGCCGTTTACTCAAACCTATTAGGGAAGCCGCCGGCGACGGCGACGCCTTTCCGCGCTCCATGGAGGCTCTTAGCCATGCAACGCCGCGCGTTTTTGAAGCAGACCGCCTTGGGAGCCGCCGCCGGCGGTGCCGCCCTCGCGGCCCCCGTTTTCGCGCAGGATGCCCCTACGGTCGCATGGCGGTTGGCCTCCAGTTTTCCCAATGAATCTCCCACGCTGTTCGCCGGCGCGGAAGACGTCGCCCGCTATGTGGCCGAAGTGACGGACGGGCGTTTCAGCATCGAGATATTCCCGGCGGGCGACCTGGTGCAGCCGGGCCAGGTGCTGGAAGCCGTGCAGCATCGCGTGGTCGATTGCGGCCACACGGCCTCGACCCGTTATTTCGATACGGATCCGGCGCTTTGCTTCGACGCCGGCGTGCCGTTCGGCCTGAACACGCGGCAGATGAATGCCTGGATGACCCAGGGCGAAGGCCTGGCGCTGACGCGCGTGTTGTTCGACAAGTACAACATCCTGAATTTCCCCTGCGGCTATACCGGCGCGCAGATGGGCGGCTGGTTCCGCGGCGAAATCAAGACCGCGGACGATCTGCGCGGACTGAAGGTGAAGGCCGGCGGATTCGCCCGCCATGTGCTGGCGCGCCAGGGCGCGACGCCCGTGGAGGTGCCGGCGGCGGAAACCTATGCGGCGCTGGAGCAGGGCGTGGTGGACGCGGTCGCGTGGATCGGTCCCTACGACGACGAAAGCCTGGCCCTCTACAAGGTGGCCAGGAACTACTACTTCCCCGGGTGGTGGGCGGGCACCTTGCAGTTGTCGCTTTATGTGAACCAGGATGCCTACGACGAACTGCCCAAGCCGTACCAGTCGGCGCTTGCGCTGGCGTGCCGCATGGCCACGGGCAACATGATCGCCAAGTACGACGCCGGCAATCCGGACGCCCTGCGCCGCCTGGTAGCCCGCGGCGCGCAACTGAAGGCGTTTCCCCGGCCGGTCCTGCAGGCAAGCTACGAGGCGTCCCTCGCCGCCTATAAAGAGATGAGCGCCAAGGACCCCATGTTCAAGAAACTCTACGAGAGCATGGCCGCGTTTCGCGACAAGGAAGTCCCGTGGTTCCGCCTGGCCGAAGGCAGTTTCGACAACCTCGTGGCGACCCTGGGCCAGCCCGCCGCCTGAGCGCGCCGGATATACTGATTCAACTCGTCGCGCCCGGCGACGACGCAAGTGATGAGTTCCATGCGCACACGCATCAAGATCTGCGGGCTGACCCGCGAACAGGATATCGACGCCGCCGTCTCGGCGGGCGTCGACGCCATCGGTTTTGTCTTTTACGCCAAGAGCAAGCGTTGCCTCGCTCCGCTGCGCGCCGCCCAACTGCGGCGCATGGTGCCTGCCTTCGTCGACGTTGTGGCGCTGTTCGTGAATCCGGCGCAGGACGAGGTGCAGGCCGTGCTGGACCAGGTGGGGCCCGAACTGCTGCAGTTCCACGGCGACGAAACGCCCCAGGACTGCGCCCGTTACGGCCGCCGCTTCCTGCGCGCCTTCCGGGCCGGCGCTCCCGGCCTGGATACCGCGGAAAACCTGGCGTCCGCGTGCCGCGCCTACGGCGAAGCCGCGGGCTGGCTGTTCGACAGCTACAGCGCCGGTTATGGCGGCAGCGGGCACGGTTTCGACTATGCCTTGCTCGACGACGTGAAGGCCGATCCGATCTCGCGGCCCTTGATCCTGTCCGGCGGTTTGAACGCCGAAAACGTGGGGCAGGCGGTGCATTCGCTCAAGCCTTGGGGCGTCGATGTGAGCAGCGGAGTCGAGGTCGAGCAAGGAATAAAAAGTTCTGATAGAATCTCGTTCTTCGTTTCCGCGGTGCATGCCGCAGACGCGATACTGAAGAGCGAAGCAGTGCTGATGAATAAGCAGCGCTGATTAGTGCAAAAGCGCTTCGAAGCGGTGGCAGTATTGGCGAAAGCCAAGGCAGTGCCTCAGTGCTTCGGACGCAATGAAAACGGCAAAAAATCTCCCAAGACGATTTGCACAGTTCAAAAAAGCACTATATAATTCTTCTTCTTTGCAGGCGGTTAGCTCAGCTGGTTAGAGCGCCACGTTGACATCGTGGAGGTCGTTGGTTCGATTCCAATACCGCCTACCAAATTCCTGCAAAGTGCTGTACAGCACGGCAAAAAGAAAGCCGCTAGATCATGGATCTGGCGGCTTTTTTGTTTTTGCCGTGGTGTAAAAAACGCTCGCGGAACGCGGGTATATAAAATCGCATGCGCGGAATCCGCGGAATGATTGCGCGCCGGAAATTGCCCGCGCCGCTTTTAAAAATAAATGTCCCGCCGCGTATGTCTTGCGAAGGGACGTGAAGGGCGATGCCTACGCTCAGTTCGGAGCAACGCCGCGGGACCTACTGCGCGCGGCGCGCCACCGCGCGCGGCACGTATCGCGGAACGCCGCCAGGCGGCGGTTTCCACGTCTTGGTCTGCGTCATCCAACCGGCTTCCCAGGCTTCGACCTTATCGCGCCATGCCGCGATGGTTTCCCCCGTGTGGGCGGGCATGGCCGCGGCGCGGTAGTAGGGGCAGTCCCACAAGGTCAATCCGTCGCGGGCGGCTTGCGCGCCCAGCTTTTGGATGTCGTCGCGTTGCATTGCAAAACCCTCCAAAAGTAGTTGATTGGCCGGCCTAGTATGGCGCCAGAACGCAACGATCCGCAATAGTATTGCAGCACTATCCCGCTGGACGGCGCCTGCCGGGACCGGACGCTTGCGCCTGGCAACGCGTATGCTTGCAGATCCTCAACTGCCGAAGCCGAAAACCATGTCCGCACTTCCCGCGCTGTCCCTGGCCGTCAAACCCGATTGGATCGACGAATACGGCCACATGAATGCCGCCCACTACGTGGGCGTGTTCGATCGCCAGGGCTTCGAGTTGCTGGGGCGTTACGGCGTCGGGGCGGACTACACCCGCCAGACGCGCTGCGGCATCTACACGATGAACATCCATGTCGCCTACCTGCGCGAGGTGCTGGCGGGCGACCCGCTGGAACTGCGTCTGCGCATGCTGGAAGCGGACGACAAGAGGCTGCTCTGCCTGATGGAACTGATACAGGCGCGCGACGGCTACCTGGCCGCCACCATGGAGCAATTGTCCCTGCACGTAGACTTGGAAACGCGTCGCGCCAAGCCGTTTCCCGCCGAGGTGGCGGCGCGGCTGGCCGGCGCTGCGCAAGACCATGCGCAGCACCCGCTGCCCGAGGGATACCGGCGGCTGCTGCCGCTCAAGCGCGTCTGAGCGGCGGCAGCCGCCGCTCCGGTTCAGCGCATCGCGAACGATTCCCGATGCAGCCGCCAGGAGCGCAGTCCGCCGGAATGGGCATGCAGCGCGTCGCCCAGGCCCTGGGGGCCGCAGAACCAGATGTCCAGCGGTCCGGCCATGCCCGCCTCCAATGCCTGGGGCGTCAGGCGCTGGCTCTGCGCGTCGCTGTGCACCGTGAGCGTCACCGGCGGCCGGGCGCGTTCGCAGAGCTGGTGCAAGCGTGGCAACAAGGGATCGGCGGCGGCGTCGCGGGTGCAGTAGTGCATGTGCGCGGGCTGCTGGCGCATGCGCGGGGGCTGGGCGCCGGGCTGGCGTGATTCGAGCAGCGAGAGGAACGGCGTTACCCCCACGCCTCCCGCCACCCATACCTGTCGGCGGCCGTGGCCGCCCTGGCCGTCGAAGCGGCCGTAGGGGCCTTCGATATCCACCTGCTGACCCGCCCGCAGCCGCTGGCCCAAGCTGCGGGTGTAGTCTCCCAGCGGTTTGATGACCAGGCGGAGCAAAGGCTCGCCTCGTTCGTCCGTGCCCAGGCTGCCCGGCGCGCTGGCGATGGTAAAGGGATGCGCGCCTTCGCCGCGGTGGAAGCGCACGAACGCGAACTGCCCGGGGCGATGCCCCGGCCAACTGGCCGGCAAGGCGCAGATCACCTCGACCGGCGCCTGTGGGCCATCGCCCAGCACGTGCACGGCATGGATGCGGCCGGCGTGGCGGCGCGCCCGGCCGACCCATCCCGCCAGCGACCACAAGGCCGCTGCGCTGCCCAGCGCCAGCAAGGCGCCCATGAGCGCGCCCAGCGGCAAGGCCCAGAAGCCCATGGGCATCAGCGCCACCGTATGAAACGCCAGCGCCAGGAACAGCAGCGGCATGGCGCGGTGCAGGAAGCGCCAGGGCTTGTAGGACAGCAGCCGGGTCAACAGCGCAATGGCCACCATGGCCAGGAGCAGGTAAAAGGCCCATTCGCCCAGATCCTTGGCCGCGTCCCGGAAGCCGGCAAGCCCGGGCAGTACGGCATCGCGGCCGGGCCTGCCGACGGTTCCCCACAGCGCCTTGATCCAGCCGCTGGACTCCTTGGCGCCCCAATGCAGGAGGGCGGTGAGCGCCGCGCCGACGCCAGCCCACTTGTGCAGGCGATAGACCTGGTCCATCCCGCCCAGCGGACGCTCCAGCCAAGGCAGGCGCAGCGCCAGGAGCATCGTCAGGCTCATCAGGCCAATGCTCCAAAGCCCCGAGAGGTACAGAACATGCCGGCGCAACAGCCATCCGCCCGCCGCGGCGCCCTGCGGGTCGACAAGAGGCAGCACGCCTGGATCGAGGGGCGCAACGGCCAGCCATGCCAGGGTAATGCCCAGCAGCCAGATACCCATCGCCATTTTGATACGCATGATGGTCTTCCTATGAGGTTCGCTGTGCCGGCAGCCTGCCGGACTTCGCGGACTATTCTGGAAGTTCCGTCATGAACTCAGTCTGAAGAGGTCATTCATCCGCCGTTCATGATGGCGGGTCCATCGGCCGGGATCGCGCATGCGCGGCGATGCCCGCGGGGCGCTCGGCAACGGGCCGGGGCCGCCCGCTACGGTATATTGCGGTGTTCCTTCAGACTCGGATTCGCCGTCCATGCGCCAGACCGCCAGGTCCCTGCTTTTCCTACCCGCCCTGTGGCTGGCCGGCTGCGCGGCGGGCACGGGGCCGGCCGCGCCCAAGGCCGGGATCGACGAGGCGCCGATGTACGGCGGAGCGGACCGCTCCGCGGCCGCCGACTTGAGGGCGGCCGACGACAAGCTGATCGCCGAGGCGACGCAAGCCTACGGATCCCGCGCGGGCGCGTCCCGGGCCTGGGTGGAGCAGGGATACCGCTTTTACCAGGCGGACCAGCCGGGCATGGCCATGCGCCGGTTCAACCAGGCATGGCTGCTGAATTCGAAGAATCCCGAGGTATACACCGGCTTTGCCGCGGTGCTGCATGACCAGGGCAGGTTCTGCGAGGCCATGAACATGATGGACCGGGCGCTCGGCATGGATCCGCCGTCGTTCCAGGGCATGTACGCGGACGCGGGACGGATCGCCGCAAGGTGCGCCGCCGAGGACAGGACCTTGCCGCCCGAAGCGCGCGTGGCGGCGACCTTGCGCTCGGACGCGCTGTACCGCAAGGGCGAGAAGGTGGAGCCGGACAAAGGCTATCTCTACGCGTCATGGGCCACCGCTTTCTACCGGCGGGGCCAGTACGCCGACGCCTGGTCCATGGTCTTCAAGGCGCGCGCGGCGGGCGGCAGGCCCAGCCCGGGATTCGTGGAAATGCTGCGCGTCAGAATGCCGGAGCCCGCGCAGCCCTGAGGGGCGCGCGATATCCCGTCGCCGATCATGATGAGAGTTCTGTGGCTCTGCCTGGGTTGCCTGATGCTGGCGTTGGGCGTCATCGGCGCCTTCCTGCCGGTCATGCCCACGACGATTTTCCTGATCCTGGCGGTCGCCTGCTTTTCGCGGTCTTCGCCCAGGCTGGAAAAATGGCTGCTGGAGAGCCCGACCTATGGCCCCGCGCTGCGCGCCTGGCGGGACCAGGGGGCCGTGTCGCGCAAGGGCAAGACCTATGCCTGCCTGGGAATGGCGGTCGGATATGTCCTCTTCTGGTGGGGCGCGCATCCCTCGTGGCGGCTTGCCGCCGCCGTCGCCATTTTCTTCGTGGCCAGCGCCGCCTATGTCGTCACCCGGCCGTCGCCGCGCGAGCCCGGTCCGGGCGGCGAGCCTCCCGGCGGCTAGGCGCCAGCGCCTGGCCCGCCGCCTTCAATGCGAATGCCTGGGGTCGCCGCGCGTTTCCACGACCTTCAGGTACAGGGTGGCGGGTTCCAGGCAGCCGCCGGTCGAAAGCTGGCCCACCAACTGGCGGTACAACTCCTGCCAGGGCGTCTGCGATTCGGGCGCCCGATAGCCGGGTTCCTGCCTGCGCCGCTCCATTTCCGTTTCGTCCACCAGCGCGGTGACCGTGCGCTGGTTCAGGTCGACGCGGATGCGGTCGCCGGTTCGCAGCAGCGCCAGGCCGCCGCCCACCGCGGCTTCCGGCGACATGTTCAGGATGGAGGGGCTGGCCGAGGTGCCGCTCTGGCGGCCGTCGCCCATGCAGGGCAATGAATCGATGCCGCGCTTGAGCAGGTGCGAGGGCGGGGCCATGTTCACCACTTCCGCGCTGCCCGGATAGCCGACGTCGCCGGCGCCGCGGATGACCAGGATGCAGTGTTCGTCGATGTTGAGCGCCGGATCCTCGATGCGCGCGTGGTAGTCCTCGGGGCCTTCGAACACGATGGCGCGCGCCTCGAAGGCGTTTTCCGAACCGGGTTCGGACAGGTAGGCGCGGCGAAAGGCGTCGCCCACGACCGACATTTTGATGATCGCGCTGTCGAAGAAATTGCCCGACAGGACGATGAATCCCGCGCGGTGTTTCAGCGGCGCGTCGCAGCCGCGGATGACGTCGGCGTCGCGGGTCCGGGCTTCGGCGGCGATGTCGCCGATGGTCCTGCCGGACACGGTGGGGCAGTCGACATGGAGGCGGCCGGCGGCGGCCAGTTCATGAAGCACGGCGGGCACGCCGCCGGCGCGGTGGAAGCCTTCGCCCAGGTATTCGCCCGCGGGCACGCAGTTGACCAGCAGCGGCACGTCTTCGCCCAGCCGCTGCCAGTCGGCCAGGCTCAGGTCGACCCCCATATGCCGCGCGATGGCGATGAGATGGGGCGGGCAGTTGCTGGAGGCGCCCAGCGCGGACGCCACCACGATGGCGTTCTCGAACGCCCGCCGCGTCAGGATATGGCTGGGCCGCAGGTCCGCGCGCACCATGTCGCAGATGCGCATGCCGGTGGCGTAGGCCATCTGGCCGCGTTCCCGGTAGGGGGCCGGAATGCTGGCGCAGGTGGGCAGCGACATGCCCAGCGCCTCGGCCAGCGAATTCATCGACAGCGCGGTGCCCATGGTGTTGCAGTGCCCGATCGACGGGGACGACGCGGTGGCCAGGGTCATGAAGCCTTCGTAGTCCAGCTTGCCGGCGGCCATCAGGTTGCGGGCATGCCAGATGACTGTGCCGGAGCCCACGCGCTGGCCGTCGTGCCAGCCGTCGAGCATCGGCCCGCCCGAGAGCACGATGGCGGGAATGTCGACGGTGGCCGCGGCCATGAGACAGGCGGGCGTGGTCTTGTCGCAGCCCGTGGTCAGCACCACGCCGTCCAGCGGATAGCCGTGCAGGATTTCGACCAGGCCCAGATAGGCCAGGTTGCGGTCCAGCGCGGCGGTGGGCCGGCGGCCCTGCTCGGCCAGCGGATGCACGGGGAATTCCATCGGAATGCCGCCTGCGTCCCGGATGCCGTCCCTGACGCGTTCGGCCAGCGCCAGGTGATGGCGGTTACAGGGCACAAGGTCGCTGCCCGTCTGGGCGATGCCGACGATGGGCCGTCCCGACTGCAGTTCCTGCCGCGTCAGGCCATAGTTGAGATAGCGCTCGACATAGATGGCGGTCATGTCGGCGTGCGTCGGGTCGTCGAACCATTTCTGGCTGCGCAGTTTGCGGGAAGTCTGTGACATGGGAACCTCGCATGCGCCCGTCGCTCGGCGGCCCGGCCGCTTTCGCTATGCGCGCTTGAGTTCGATCTCGACGAACACGAATTCGGTGTCGCCGGGGTTGATGACATTGTGCTCCACGCCCACGGGGCGGTAATAGGCCACGCCGGTGGTGAGCTGGCTGGTGACCTGGCCGTTGGGCGTTTCCAGCAGCAGCGGCCCGGTGGTCTGCGGGACGACGACGTAATTCATGCCGTGGCGGTGCCATCCCGTCTCTCCGCCGGGCGGGAAGCGCCATTCGGTGACGGTGACCTGCTCATTGTCGATCTGCACGGTCGGTATGGCGGCGGGGCGTTGCATCGGTGTATCTCCTGGTGGGTGACGAGAGCGGAAAATCGGCTCATGCCGCCTGCGCCCGGGACGGATCCCAGTGCTGGCCGGGCACGGCGGCGATGAGCTGCCGGGTATAGGCATGCCGCGGGTTGTCGAAGATCTGCGCGGGCGTGCCATATTCGACCACCTTGCCGCGATGCATGACCAGCACGGCGTTGCAGATCTGGGCGGCCACGCGCAAGTCATGAGTGATGAACACCAGTGCAATCTTCAGCCGTTGCTGCAGATCGTGCAACAGTTGCAGCACCTGCGCCTGCACGGACACGTCCAGCGCCGATACCGATTCGTCGGCGACCAGCACCTTGGGCTCCAGCGCGAGCGCGCGGGCGATGCCGACGCGCTGGCGCTGTCCGCCCGAGAACTCGTTGGGGTAGCGGTCGAAGGCGGACGGGTCCAGCCCCACCAGCGCCAGCAATTCGCGTGCCCGCGCCTCGGCCCGGGCCCGCGGCACGCCGTTGGCGGCCGGGCCGTCGCTGATGATGCGGCCCACGGTATGGCGCGGGTTGAGCGAGGCGTAGGGGTCCTGGAAGATCATCTGGATATCGTGGCGCAAAGGCCGGAAGCGCGCTTCCGGCATGGCCGCGATGTCCTGGCCATTGAAGACGAGCTGGCCGCCGTCGATGCCCACCAGCTTGAGCAGGCACTTGCCGATCGTGGACTTGCCGGAGCCGGATTCGCCCACGATGCCCAGCGTTTCGCCCTGCCGCACGCTGAAGCTGACGTCGTCCACGGCGTGCACTTCGCGCTTGCCGCCCAGCCAGCCGCGCCCGACCACGTAGGTCTTCTTCAGATTCCTGACGTCCAGCACGGGCCGCTCGTGTTCGGCGGCCGCGCGCTCGTCGCCGCGGCGGTGCGGCACCGCCGCGATCAGGCGTTGCGTGTAGGGGTGGCGGGGCCGGTTCAGCACCTCGTCCGCGGGGCCCTGTTCGACCACGATGCCTTTTTCCATGACGGCGACCCGGTGGGCGATCTCGGCCACCACGCCGAAGTCGTGGGTGACGAACATCACGCCCATGCCTTTCTCTTTCTGGATGCGGGCGATGAGCGCCAGGATCTGCGCCTGCGTGGTGACGTCCAGCGCGGTCGTGGGCTCGTCGGCGATCAGCAGCGCCGGTTCCAGCGCCAGCGCCATGGCGATCATCACGCGCTGGCGCTGCCCGCCGGACAGCCGGAAGGGATAGACGTGGTAGAGCGCGGCGGGGTCGGGCAGACCGACGAAGGCCAGCATTTCGAGCGTGCGCGCCATGCGCCGGGCGCCGGGGTAGGCGTCGTGCACCCGCATGACTTCGCTGATCTGTTCGCCCACCGTCATCAGCGGGTTCAGCGCCGAGAGCGGTTCCTGGAAGATCATCGCCATGTCCTTGCCGCGCATGGCCTGCAGGGCCGGCTCTTCCTGCCGCAGCAGGTCCTGGCCGCGGAACAGGATGCGGCCCTGCTGCGGCGCCAGGTAGTCGGGCAGCAGGCCCATGATGGCGTTGGCGCTCATGGATTTGCCGGAGCCCGATTCGCCGACGATGCAAAGGATCTCGCCGGACCGGATGTCATAGGAAACGTCCTGCACCGCGTAGGGGCGGTCGCCGCCCCGGGGCAGGGCGATGCTGAGGTTCTGGACGGACAGCAAGGGAGTGGATTCGGTCATGTCGTCCTCCTAGTCGCCGCGCTTGCGCAGTTGGGGGTTGAGCGCGTCGTTCAGGCCCTCGCCGATCAGGTTGATGGCCAGCACAGTCAGCAGGATGGCCACGCCGGGCCAGACGCTCATCCACCAGGCCTCGCGGATCATGGTGCGCGCCGCGCCGATCATGAAGCCCCAGCTCATCAGGTTGCGGTCGCCCAGGCCCAGGAAGGACAGGGCGGATTCCGTCAGGATGGCGGTCGCCACCATGAAGGAGGCCGACACGATGATGGGCGACATGGCGTTCGGCAGGATCTGGGTGCCCACGATGCGGGCCGGTGTCTGCCCGATCACGATGGCCGCCTGCACGAATTCGCGCTGCTTGAGCGTCATGAATTCCGACCGCACCAGGCGCGCCGCGGGCGGCCACGATACGACCGCGATGGCGCCCATGATGGAATAGATGGAAGGGCTCAGGATGGCCACCAGCACGACGGCCATGGCCAGTTGCGGAATGGTCTGGAAGAATTCGGTGAAGCGCATCAGCGCGTCGTCCGCCCGCCCGCCGCAGTAGCCCGCCACCGCGCCCACCAGAATGCCGAAGACCAGGGCCACGGCGGTCGACAGCAGGCCCACCATCAGCGATACGCGGGCGCCCCACACCAGGCCGGCGGTGATGTCGCGCCCCAGCATGTCGGTCCCGAAGGGATAGTCGGCATTGGTGAAGGGCGGGATCAGCGGATCGGCCACCATCATCCACGGCGACTCTTCGTACAGCAGCGGAGCGGCCAGGGCCACGATGACCACGATCAGCATGATGGCCAGGCCGGCCACCGCGCCGTAATTGCGCATATAGCGCCGGGCGAATGCCTTCATGCGGCGGCTCCTTGCTGCGCGCCCGCGGCGATGCGCGGATCGATGAGGCGGTACAGCACGTCGGTCGCCAGATTGAATACGACGACCATGATGGACGTGACCAGGAAAATGCCCAGCAGCAACTGGTAGTCGCGCTGGAGCAGCGCGTCGAACATCAGCCGGCCGATGCCGGGCCAGGCGAAGACGGTCTCGGTCAGCACCGCTCCGCCCGCCATCTGGCCCAACTGGATGCCGGCGAACGTGATGACCGGCAGCAGCGCGTTGCGCAGGACGTGGGCGCGGATCACGCGGCCGGGGCTCACGCCCTTGGCGCGGGCCGTCTTCACGAAGTCCATTCCGATCACTTCCAGCATGGAGGCGCGGGTCAGCCGCACGTACACGGCCATGAAGAAACAACCCAGCGTCACCGTCGGCAGGATGAGGTGCTGCGCGATGTCGCCGGCGCGGGCCCATCCGGACAGTCCGGCGCCGACGGTCTCCATGCCGAAGGCCGGCAGCCAGCCCAGCACCACCGAAAACAGCAGGATGCCCATCAGCGACAGCCAGAAGAGCGGCGTGGCGTAGAGCAGCAGGGCGCCCGTCATGACCGAGCTGTCGATCCAGCGGCGCTTGTTGCGGTAGCGGGCCTTGGCGGCCACCACGCCCAGGAACACGCCCAGCACGATGGAGAACACGAAGGCGCACGACATCAGCAGGAAGGTGGCCGGCAGGCGTTCCACGATGAGGTCCAGCACCGGCACGTGGTTGCGGTACGAAAAGCCCAGGTCCAGTTGGACCACGCCCTTCAGGTACAGCAGCAACTGGGTCATGATGGGCTTGTCCAGGCCGAAGGCCACGCGCAACTGTTCGACATAGGCGGCATCGCCCGCGCCGGCCTGGCCCGCCAGCACGGCGGCGGGGTCGCCCGGCGCCAGACGGATCAGGAAGAAATTGATGATCACCACGCCCAGCACGACCACCAGGGCCTTGCCGACGCGGGACACGAGGAAAGACAGGAATTTCATGCTTGGGCTCCTCCGTGGACGGGCGCCGTGCTTGCGTCGCGGCCGCAGGGAGCGCCGCCGCGATTGCCCGCGGCGGCGCTCCCCTCGGCGCTTACTTCTCGATGTACACGTCGTCGAACGTCTCGTTCAGGCCGATGGCGGTCTTGACGAGGTTTTTCACGTTGGCGCGATACAGCGTCGGGAACTCCATGTCCACCAGGAAGCCGTTGGCGATTTCATCGACCAGCGTGGTCTGCAGCTTGGTGTAGATCTCCTGGCGCTTGGCGGAATCCACTTCCGAGGCGGCGGCCTCCCAGAGCTTGTCGGTCTCGGGGTTGCTGTAGCCCTGCACGTTGGCGAAGGGCGAGCCCTTGACGATGTTCGACGAGATATAGAGGCGCTGCACGCCCAGCGCGGGGTCGCCGTACTGGTAGGTGAAGGTGGTCGTCATGTCGAAGTCCCAGTTGCCGGTGCGGCTGGCCCAGCCGCCCGCGTCGGTGGACTCCACGTTTACCTTGAAGCCCAGTTGCTCCAGGGCCTGCTTGGTGTATTCGCCCAGCCGGTCCCAGGTGGAGCCATAGGGAAAGCTCAGTTGGCGGATCGTGTAGTCCCCGGGCTTGATGCCGGATTCCTTGATCAGCGCGCGCGCCTTCTTCATGTCGAACGCCAGCGGCGGCATGTTCTTGTCGTAGAACATCTCGGTGGTGACGAAGGGGCTGGTGGAGACCTTGCCCAGGCCGAAGAAGATGTTGTTGACCACCAGGTTGCGGTTGATCGCAGCCATGACGGCCTGGCGCACCTTCAGGTTGTCGAAGGGCGGCTTGCGCATGTTGAAGATCAGGTAGGCCTGGGGCGAGAACATCTCCCAGCCGGCCGTGGTGTATTCCACCTTGGGCAGGGCGCGCAGGCGCTTGATGTCGACGTTGTCGACGTCGCCGCCGCGCAGCACGTCCACGCTGCCGCGCTCGAACGCCACCGAGCGCGAGGCGGCGTCGGGAATGACGTTGAACACCAGTTCGTCGAGGTAGGGCTTGCCCGGTTTCCAGTAGTCGGGGTTGCGGGTCAGCTTGATGTATTCGCCGCGCTTCCATTCCTTGAACATGAAGGGGCCGGTGCCGACCGGCTTCTGGTTGGCCGGGTTGGTCATGTAGTCGGTGCCGGCGTAGAGATGCTTGGGCATGATGGGGGCGAAGCCCGGCTCGAACATCAGCATGAAGGCGGGGAAGGGCGACTTCAGCTTGACCACGACCGTCTTCGCGTCCGGCGCCTGCACCGAATCCACGAACTTGTTCAGGATCACGCGCGCGCGGGCGTGGGTCTTGGGCAGCATGTCCGCCAGCGAAAACACCACGTCCTCGGCGGTGAAGGGCTTGCCGTCATGCCACTTGACGTTCTCTTGCAGGTGGAAGGTGTAGGTCAGCCCGTCCGGCGAGGCCTCCCAGGACTTGGCGAGGCCGGGCTGCGGCTTCAGTTCGGTGGAGTAGGTCAGCAGGCTTTCGTAGATCTTGCCCGCGACGAATTGCGTGGGGCCCTGCTGGTTGATGGCCGTGACGATCACGGGCGGCTCCGGCTGGACGATCATGTTCAGCGTGCCGCCCTTGGTCTGGGCCAGGGCCTGCGTGGCGGGCAGCGCGGCCGCGAGGACCAGTGCGCCGAGCTTCAAGGAGAACCATTTTTGCGATTTCACTGCGAGCCTCCGGGCTGGAAAAGGTGTGACAGGTGTCTGCCGGCGCGCGGCGGATGCCATGCGCCAGCAAGCAAACCTCATGCCACCTGCGTTTTCAGGGGTACTGCGGGTGGAGCCGCTACAACAATGCTTCGTCTGGGTGCTTTTCAACGCGCCGCGCACCATTGCGGCGAAACCGGCGGTGCGCGGGAGGCGCGATCGAGAATGCGCTGCGGCATGGCGGTAACCTCGTGGGGATGGAACGGGCGCTATCGGGGGCTGTTGTCCTCGCCGAAGTCCTCCCGCAGGCGAGCCAGAATGCCGAGCAGATGCGCATGCATGGCGTGGCGCGCGCGGATCGGATCGCGCGCCTGGATGGCGATCAGAATGCGTTGATGCTCGGCCTCGGCCGCGGCCCAGACCTTGGTGTTGACGAAGTAATCCTGCATGCGGCTGTACACCGAACTCGCCTGCGTCAGTTCCCACAGCCGGGCCACCGCGGCCGCGACCGCGGCATTGCCGCAGGCAGCGGCGATGGCGTTGTGGAATTCGCGGTCGTGCCGGCCGGGGGAATCGGTCAGCGACATGCCTTCATGGGCGTCGCGGATGGCCGCGATCTGGGCCGGCGAGGCCTGTTGCGCGGCCATGCCCGCGCACTCGGGTTCGATCAGCATGCGCGCCTCCAGCAGGTCGAACGGGCCGATGTCGTCGTGCTCGGTCGCGGCGCGTCCGGGGGCGCCCAATGCCGAGGGAAACCCGGCGCCTTCCCGGGTGACGAATACGCCCGTGCCCACGCGCACGTCGACATAGCCTTCGATTTCAAGCGCGATCAGGGCTTCGCGGATGGATGCGCGGCTGACCTGGAGCCGTTCGGCCAATTCCCTTTCGGACGGCAGCCTGCCGCCGCGGGGGAATTCGCCCGCCCGGATCCGGCCGGCGATCTGGTCGGCGATCACGCGATACAGGCGGGTGACGGCAACGGCTTGGTAGGTGCTCATCTGTCGGAGTCGCGAGAACGCATGCCAGTGGTCAGGCCACCAATATAGGCATCCCCTCATTGAATAAGAAGGGAAATTTCATGCTTCGAGGGAAAACGATCACAGGGATTCCACCTCTTTCGCAGCGGTGGTCAGGCCAGCTAGGGCGGTGTGATCCAGAGGGAGGCGGGGAAAGGGAAAGCAGGGGGAAGGGATGTCATGGCGCGCCCGGCGGCGGCCTACCGGGCTTCGTCGTCCGGCTCGGGCGTCTGGGTGAAGGCGCGCACCAGGCGGGCGATGCCGTCCAGTTCGTCATGCGCGCCCACCACCCATTCGGGGGTTTCGAAGGGGCTGTCCGACGGGGCGTCCTCCAGGCCGGCCTTCAGGTCGTTGAGCAGTTCCAGCGCCATGCCGGTGGCCTGGGGACTGCTGCGGGTGGAAAGGGCGATGGCGATCGCCAATGCCTGGCGCATGGCCAACAGGCGGCCATCCAATTCAGTGCCCATGGTGGTGTCCTCGTTGTGCGGCTTGAATGGCTGCATTTTACGTGCCAAGGTTTGCGCAAGATCAAAGGGGGGTGGCCGGCACGGGGGAATAATTCAGGGTATGCAAGCCGCCCTACGTCCTTTACCGCCAGAAACCCAGGCCCCCGCGGTCGCCAAGCCCTTTTTTCCGCCCCAGTTGCTGGCCAGGCTGGACAAGAACGGGCCCCGTTACACCTCCTATCCCACCGCGGACCGGTACCACGCCGGTTTCGGCGAACTGGACTACCGGCTGGCGCTGCGGCAGCGGCGCGCCACGAGTCCGGACGAGTCCCTGTCGCTCTACGTGCACATCCCCTTCTGCGAGTCGGTCTGTTACTACTGTGCCTGTAACAAGGTGGTGACCCGCCACCATGACCGCGCCGCCCGCTACCTGGACGCGCTCGCCGCCGAGATCGGCTTGCACGTGCGGGAACTGGGCGAGGGCGTGCCCGTGTCGCAACTGCATTTCGGCGGCGGTACGCCCACTTTCCTTTCCGATGCCGAACTGGCCCGCCTGATGGCGGACCTGCGCCGCGCGTTCCGCTTCGAGCCCGACGCCGAACTGTCGGTCGAGGTGGATCCGCGCACGGCGACGCCCGAGCGGCTGGCCTACCTGCGCGAACTGGGCTTCAACCGCCTGAGCTTCGGCGTGCAGGATTTCGACCCGCGCGTGCAGGTCGCGGTGCATCGCGTGCAGTCCTTCGAGGACGTGCAGGCGCTGGTGCGCAGCGCCAGGGCGCTGGCCTACGATTCGGTCAACGTGGACCTGATCTACGGCCTGCCGCTGCAGACCACGGAATCCTTTGCCCGCACCATCGCGCAGGTCGTCGAACTGCGGCCCGACCGCATCGCGCTCTATGCCTATGCCCATCTTCCCTCGCGCTTCAAGCCGCAACGCCGCATCAACGAGGCCGACCTGCCGGACCGCGCCACGCGGGTCGGCCTGCTGGGCGCCGCCATCGACGGTTTCCTGAAGCAGGGGTACACCTACATCGGCATGGACCATTTCGCCCTGGATTCCGACTCGCTGGCGATCGCCAAGCGCCGCGGCGAACTGCATCGCAACTTCCAGGGCTACAGCACGCAGCCCGACCGCGACCTGGTCGCCCTGGGCGTGTCGGCCATCGGGCGCATCGGCGACACCTACAGCCAGAACGCGAAAGGGCTGGACGAGTACTACGCCGCCATCGAGGCGGGACGGTTCGCGGTCGAAAGAGGGCTCGTGCTGAGCGGGGACGATCTGGCGCGGCGCGAAGTCATCATGGACGTCATGTGCCAGGGCCGGGTGGATTTCGCGCGGATCGAGGCGCGCCACAAACTGCGGTTCGGCGACTACTTCAGCCAGGAACTGCTGCAGATGGCCAATCTGGCCGAACTGGGCCTGGTCGACCTGCGGCCTGGAGAACTGCACGTGACCGGCCTGGGCTGGTACTTCGTGCGCGCCGTCGCCATGGCTTTCGACCGGTATCTGCAGTCGGCGGCCAGCGGCGCCAGCTACTCGCGCATCATCTAGGCGCCGCGGGCGATGGCGGCTGGCCGCCATCGTCAGTCATTCGAGAATTTCTCGCGCAGGTACAGCGCCAGCGACAGGTCGTCGGAAAGCTGCAGCTTGCGCATGGCGCAGCGCTTGTGCGTGCTGATGGTCTTCTTGCTGCGTACCAGCCGCGCCGCGATCTGCGTCACGGAAAGGCCCTGGCTGATGTGGCGCAGTATCTCCACTTCCGAGGCCGTGAGCGTCTCGTGCGGGGCGGTGGGCTCCCGGGCCTGGATCCTGCCGTCGTGCACCGACAGGAACGTGTGCTTGCCGCCGAGCACGCCGCGGATCATTTCCGGCAGCAGGCCCATGCCCCATTGCTTGGCCAGATACCCGTTGGCGCCCGCGCGGAAGGCGGCGTACTGGGTTTCCTGGCGGTTGCCGGCCGAGAACGTGATGATCGCCATGTTGGGGTGATAGCGGCGCAGGCGCCGCAAGTAGCTCACGCCGTCCCAGGGTTCCAGGGGCAGGTAGAAATCCACCAGCGCCACGTCGCAGGGCGAATGGGACAGCTTTTCCAGCAGCCCTCGCGAGGAGGTTTCCTGGTGCAGGACCCGGAAGCCGGGCCGGCTTTCCAGGTAGGCGCCCACGCCCACCGCGATGACGGGATGGTCGTCGAGGATGGCGACGTTGACGACGGGCGGCGGGCGCGACATGAGCAGGTGCTGGCGCGTGCCGGGGAGGTCGCCGGCATCGGCGCGCGCGGGGGTCGAAGAGGGAAGCGCTTCGGTGTTCGGCGCTGAGACAGGTTTCATCTGTGCATCCACAGTCGGTTTGGGCGGAATGCCGGCGGCCGGCCCCGCGCTGGGTTTGCCATCGGTCCTAGATTCGAGTGGGCAGATTACGTTTTCGTCTGGCTATCCGCACAGGAAACGCGCCAAAATCGGACTGTTGCACCCTAGTGCGCTGGGCCGACCAGGCGGGCGGGAAGCATGCCAAAGAAGATTCTGCTGTTGGGCAGGGACGGGCAGTTGGGCTTCGAGCTGCGGCGCAGCCTTGCGCCCTTGGGCGAGGTCGCGGCAGCGGGCAGGCGCGATTGCGACCTGACCCATCCCTTGCAGTTGGCGCGGCTGGTTCGCCGGGAAAAGCCCGACGTCGTCGTCAATGCCGCCGCTTTCACCGCCGTCGAGCGCGCCGAAGAGGACCCGGTGCGCGCGATGCGGATCAATGGCGAAGCGGCGGGCGAGCTTTCCGCGCTCGCCGCCAGCCGCGGCGCGCTGATCGTGCACTATTCGTCCGACTACGTCTTCGACGGCGCCAAGCCCGGCCCGTACGCCGAGGACGACGCGCCGGCGCCCCTGAATGCCTATGGACGCAGCAAGCTGGCGGGAGAACGCGCCGTCCAGGCCGCGAATCCCGCCCACCTGGTGTTCCGGACCTCCTGGGTCTACGGGGTCGTGGGCGACAACTTCCTGAAGACCGTGCTGACGGCGCTGCGCCAGGCCAGGGCGCTGCGGGTGGTGGACGACCAGCGCGGCGCTCCGACGGGCGCGGCCTACATCGCCGACGCGACCGCGCTGGCCGTGGCGCGCTACCTGGAGAACGGCGGGGACGGCTTTCCGTTCGGCCTGTACCATCTGGCGGCCGCGGGGGCGGCCAGTTGGCACGAATACGCCTGTTTCATCGCCGCGCAGGCCGGGCGCGCGGGCCTGCCGGTCGATTCGAGGCCGCAGGACATCGAGCCCGTGCCTTCGTCGCGGTATCCGGCCGCGGCGCGCCGGCCCTCGAATTCCTGCCTGGACACCCGCCTGCTTGCCCGCGTGTTCGGCATCCATGCGCCGCCCTGGCAAGAGGGTGTGGCCCACGCGTTGGCAACCCTGGCCGGCTGCCGCGGCCTGGGGTAGGGGGCCATGCCGGACTGTCGCGCTTTCACCACGGAAAAGACGTAAATAGTGCTACAATCGTCGACGATAAGCGCAGCTTTCATTGACTGCGCCCCGCACAGGCTCCAAGACCATGTTTTTCCCGCTGGCACGAACTACGACCCGGAACTTTCGCCCTATGTCGCGTTAGTTTTTTCGTGCGTCGGGTTTCTCCGTGTCAGGTCAGCGGCAGGACTCAGCAAGACAATCAACAGAACGCGGCTTCCAGGCCGCGTTTTTCGTTTCCGTTTTTTGATTTTCAGTTCCAAGAACCTCCCAGGAAATACTCCCGATGGTACAGATCACATTGCCCGATGGTTCGCAGCGCCAATATCCGGGGCCGGTAACGGTTGCCGAAGTGGCGCAATCGATCGGCACGGGCTTGGCGAAGGCCGCCCTGGGCGGGCGAGTCACGTTTGAGGGCGCGGAATCCAGGCTGGTCGACACCAGCTTCCGCATCGAGGGCGATGCCCGCCTGGCGATCGTGACCGCCAAGGACGCCGACGGCCTGGACCTGATCCGCCACTCCACGGCCCACCTGCTGGCCTATGCCGTCAAGGAGCTGTTTCCGGACGCCCAGGTCACCATCGGTCCGGTGATCGACAACGGCTTCTACTACGATTTTTCGTACAAGCGCCCGTTCACGCCCGAAGACCTGGCCGCCATCGAGAAGAAAATGGCCGAGCTGGCCAAGAAGGACGAAGTCGTCACGCGCGAAGAATGGTCGCGCGACGACGCCGTCGAATTCTTCAAGGGCATCGGCGAAAAGTACAAGGCCGAGATCATCGCCTCGATCCCCTCGAACGAGACGCTCAGCCTGTACCGCGAAGGCGACTTCGTCGACCTCTGCCGCGGCCCGCACGTCCCGTCCACGGGCAAGCTGAAGGTCTTCAAGCTGATGAAGGTGGCCGGCGCCTACTGGCGCGGCGACAGCAAGAACGAGATGCTCCAGCGCATCTACGGCACGGCCTGGGCGACCAAGGAAGAGCAGGAAGCCTATCTGCACATGCTGGAAGAGGCCGAGCGCCGCGACCACCGCAAGATCGGCCGCGAACTCGACCTGTTCCACTTCCAGGACGAAGCGCCCGGCCTGATCTTCTGGCACCCCAAGGGCTGGGCCCTGTGGCAGCAGGTCGAGCAATACATGCGCGCCGTGTACAACAACAACGGCTACCAGGAAGTCAAGGCGCCGCAGATCCTGGACCTGTCGCTGTGGAAGAAGACGGGCCACTGGGACAACTACCGTGAAAACATGTTCACGACCGAGTCCGAGAACCGCGTCTACGGCCTGAAGCCGATGAACTGCCCGGGCCACGTGCAGATCTTCAATTCCGGCCTGCACTCCTATCGCGAACTGCCGCTGCGCTATGGCGAATTCGGCCAATGCCACCGCAACGAACCCTCGGGCTCGCTGCACGGCATGATGCGCGTGCGCGGTTTCACGCAGGACGACGGCCACATTTTCTGTACCGAAGAACAGCTCCAGGACGAATGCGCCGACTTCACGGCCCTGCTGCAGAAGGTCTACCGCGACTTCGGCTTCACCGAGGTGCTGTACAAGGTCGCCACGCGTCCTGAAAAGCGCATCGGCTCGGACGAAGTCTGGGATACGGCCGAACAGGCGCTGATGGAAAGCCTGCGCCGCACGGGCTGCGAATTCGAGATTTCGCCCGGAGAAGGCGCGTTCTACGGCCCGAAGGTGGAATACACCCTGAAGGACGCCATCGGCCGCCACTGGCAATGCGGTACGATCCAGGTCGACTTCTCCATGCCCGTGCGCCTGGGCGCCGAGTACGTGGACCAGAACGACCAGCGCCGCCCGCCGGTCATGCTGCACCGGGCGATCCTCGGTTCGCTGGAGCGGTTTATCGGCATGCTGATCGAAAACCACGCCGGCGCGATGCCCCCTTGGCTGGCCCCGGTGCAGGCCGTCGTATGCTGCATTTCCGAACCTTCCGCCGATTATGCGGCGGAAATCACGCAAAGCCTGAAAAAACAAGGCTTTAGAGTAGAGTCCGATTTGCGTGGTGAAAAAATCACTCGTAAAATTCGGGAGCACAGCCTGCAAAAGGTGCCGTACATCCTTGTCGTCGGCGACAAGGAGAAACAAAACGGCACCGTAGCCGTACGCGGTTTGGGCGGATTGGACCTTGGCGCCATCGCATTCGACGACTTCGTCGCGCGCTTGTCCGAGGATGTGTCCACCCGCCGCGACGTCGTCAACCCTGACAGCAGCGCTGCTTAACATTTCTAGGAGCTTTCAACATCGCCACTGAAAAAGCCAATCGCATCAACGGTGAAATCCGCGTCCCCGAGGTGCGCCTGATAGGTCTGGACGGAGAACAGCTCGGCATCGTCAAGATCGCCGACGCATTCCGTCTTTCCGAGCAAAACGACGTGGATCTGGTGGAAATCGCGCCGAACGCCGAGCCGCCGGTCTGCCGTTTGATGGACTACGGCAAATTCAAGTACCAAGAGCAGAAGCGCCAGGCCGAAGCCCGTTCCAAGCAAAAGGTCATCCAGGTCAAGGAAGTCAAATTCCGTCCGGCCACCGACGAGGGCGACTACCAGGTCAAGCTGCGCAACCTGCGCCGCTTCCTCGAGGAAGGCGATAAAGCCAAGGTGACGCTGCGTTTCCGCGGCCGCGAAATGGCCCACCAGGAACTCGGCATGCGGGTGCTTGAACGTGTGCGCGACGATCTGCTGGAACTTGCCCAGGTCGAAGCCATGCCTAAGCTCGAAGGCCGTCAGATGGTCATGGTGCTGGCGCCCAAGAAGAAGGCCGTGCCCGCGGGCAAGCCCGAATCGGCGGCCTGAGCTCCAGCCTCGGCCTCTTGGGAGGCCCGGCCGCTCGTTCAACCCGCCGTCCGCTCCGTGGACCGGCGGGTTCGCTTATTGGGCGGCTCTGCGCTACGATGTCACAAAGCCGCCTTCCCGCGAGGGAAGGCGGCGTCCGTTCAGGGTGTCGCGATGCACGTTTTGTTCGTTTTGGATCCCTTGCCGCTGCTGAAGGCGTACAAGGACAGCTCAGTCGCCATGATGCGCGCCCTGGTGGCGCGCGGCCATACGCTCAGCGTGGCCATGCAGGGCGATCTCTACATCGAGGGCGGCACGGTCAAGGCCGTCGCCACGCCCATCGAACTGGCCGCGGACGCCGATCTGCACGGCCACGACTGGTGGCGCGAGTCCGCCGCCCAGGATCTGCCGCTGGCGGAATTCGGCGCGGTGGTCATGCGCAAGGATCCGCCGTTCGACATGGAATACGTGTATTCCACCCACCTGCTCGAATACGCCGAGGCGCAGGGCGCCAGGGTGTTCAACGGCGGCGCCGCGATCCGCAATCACCCGGAAAAGCTGGCCATCACCGAAATCAGCGAGTTCACCGCGCCCACGCTGGTGACCCGCAACATGGCCCGCCTGAAGGCCTTCCATGACGTGCATCACGACGTCATCGTGAAGCCGCTGGACGGCATGGGCGGCACCGGCGTGTTCCGGCTCCAGCCCAAGGACCCGAACCTGAACGCCATCCTGGAAACGCTGACGGACAACGGCGCGCGCACCATCATGGCGCAGCGCTACATCCCCGACATCGTCAAGGGCGACAAGCGCATCCTGCTGATCGGCGGCGAACCGGTGCCGTACTCGCTGGCCCGCATCCCGCTGGCCGGAGAAACGCGCGGCAACCTGGCGGCCGGCGGACGCGGCGTCGCCCAGGCGCTGTCGCCGCGCGACCGGGAAATCGCCGAGGCCGTGGCGCCCAAGCTCGCCGCGCGCGGCCTGCTGCTGGTCGGCCTGGACGTCATCGGCGATTACGTCACCGAAGTCAACGTCACCAGCCCCACCTGCTTCGTCGAGATCGCGGAACAGACTGGCTTCGATGTCGCGGGCATGTTCGTCACGGCGCTGGAAAAAGCCGTGGCGGCCAAAGCCTCGGCCTGAACTCCCGGAATCCGCCATGACCACGGGTATTGTCATCGTCGTGCACGCGCCCCTGGGCGCGGCGATGCGCGAATGCGCCAGCCACGTCATGGGCAACCTTGACGGCATGCTGGCCATTCACGATATCCAGCCCGAAGACCGGCCGGACGATCTGGCTCCGGACGTCCTGAAGGACATCCTGGAGCAGGAGCATGGCGCCGGGGTGCTGGTGCTGACCGACCTGATCGGAGCCACCCCCGCCAACATCGCCAAGCGGGCCGTCGCCGACGCCCAGGCGCAAGGCATCCAGTGCTGTGTGCTGGCCGGGTTGAACACCCCCATGCTGCTGCGGGCCCTGACCTATCGCGGCCTGCCCTTGGCCGAAACGCGCGAAAAGGCCCTGGCCGGGGGAGTGCAGGGCGTCTTGCGTGTAGACTGACGGGCGGAAATTTGCCCTATTATGTCGGCTGATATTTTCATGCCGGTGAGCGGTTCGACGTTTTGCTGCAATCCATACTGCGGCGCCAAGCCGCGGTCATAATGTTCCCTATGCCTAATACAGACATCGTCATCAGCAATAAACTGGGCCTGCACGCCCGGGCGGCCGCCAAACTGACGCAACTGGCGAGCAAGTTTTCCAGCGAGATCTTCATCTCGCGCGGCGCGCAGCGCGTGAACGCCAAGAGCATCATGGGCGTCATGATGCTGGCGGCCGGGCTGGGCGTGACGGTCAGGCTGGAGGCTTCGGGCAACGATGCCGAGCAAGCCCTTTCCGAAATTGAAACACTGTTCGACAGCAAATTCGGTGAGCAGGAATAGAACATCTTCTGAATCCGCCGGCCTGAACGCACGCCAGGCCGGCTCGTCTGCGACCCTCACGGACACACACGACGGGGCTGGTTCTGCCAGCCCCGTCGTGTGTCTGTACGGCAAAGGCGTAGCCAAGGGATACGCGATCGGGCGTGCCGTCGTCATGGGCGCCGCGGCGCTCGAGGTCGCGCACTACCGCATCTCGCCCGAGGACATTCCGGCCGAAAGCAGCCGGCTGACCGATGCCTTGGCGTCGGCGCAGCAGGAACTGCTGCAACTGGCCGAGACCTTGCCGGCCGACGCGCCGCGCGAGCTGGGCGCCATGCTGAACGTGCACAGCCTGCTGCTGGGCGATCCGCTGCTGGCCGAACAGACGCTGGCCCTGATCGCCGAACGCCACTACAACGCCGAATGGGCGCTGACCACGCAGGGCCAGATCCTGGGGCAGCAGTTCGACGCGATGGAGGACGAGTACCTGCGCGAACGCGGGGCCGACGTGCGCCAGGTCATCGAACGGGTGCTGCACGTGCTGGCGGGCTCCTCGGCGATCCTGCCCGACATGTCCCACATGGGGGGCGACGATGCGCTGGTGGTCGTGGCCCACGACATCTCGCCCGCCGACATGCTGCGGCTGCGCGGGGGGCGCTTCGCGGCCTTCGTGACCGACCTGGGCGGCCCCACCTCGCACACCGCGATCGTGGCGCGCAGCATGGGCGTGCCCGCCGTCGTGGCCATGGGCAACGTGCGCGAACTGGTCCGCGACGGCGACATGCTGATCATCGACGGCGCCGCCGGCGCGGTGATCGTCAACCCGTCCGACCGCATCCTCCAGGAATACCGCCGCCGCCAGTCCGCCTACGCGGACGAGCGCGCCGAACTCAGCCTGCTGCGCGACGAGCCGTCGGTCACCCTGGACGGCATCGACATCGTGCTGCACGCCAATATCGAGCTGCCGGAAGAGGCCGCCCTGGCGCTGGCCTCCGGCGCGCATGGGATCGGGTTGTTCCGCAGCGAATTCCTGTTCATGGGGCGTCCGGACCTGCCGGGCGAGGAAGAACAGTACGAAGCCTATTCGTCCGTCGTGAAAGTGATGGCCGGGCGGCCCGTCACGATCCGGACGTTGGACATCGGCTCGGACAAGACGCTGGACGGCGAGGCCACCGTGGCCACCAATCCCGCCCTGGGGCAGCGCGCCATCCGCTATTGCCTGGCGCGCCCGGAAATGTTCGCGACCCAACTGCGCGCCATCCTGCGGGCGTCGGCCCACGGGCCGGTGCGCCTGCTGATCCCGATGATCGCCCACATGCACGAGGTCGTGGCCACCAAGGCGGCCATCGAATCCGCCCGCCGCGAACTCGACGCCCGCGGCCAGGCCTATGCGCCGCACATGGAGGTGGGCGCCATGGTCGAGGTGCCCGCCATCGCCATCGCCATCGAGCCCTTTGCCCAGGCGCTGGACTTCCTGTCCATCGGCACCAACGACCTGATCCAGTACACGCTGGCGATCGACCGCGGCGACCACGACGTGGCCGCCCTGTACGATCCGCTGCATCCGGCGGTGCTGCGCCTGGTGGCCCACACCATCAACGCGGGCGAGCGGGCCGGCAAGCCGGTCGCGGTGTGCGGTGAAATGGCGGGCGATTCGCGCATGACGCGCCTGCTGCTGGGCCTGGGCCTGACCGAGTTCTCCATGCACCCGCAGCAGTTGCTCGACGTGAAGCGCGAAGTGCGCCGCGCGCATTCCAATGCCTTGCGCGTCAAGGTGGCGGCCGCCCTGAACCGCGCCTTGCCGGTAGACCTGGACGCGCTGGGCCCAGGCTGAAGCGCGCTTCGGCCCGGGAATGGAAAAAGCCCGAGACCACAAAGGTCTCGGGCTTTTTTTCTTACCGCTTCGCAACCAATCGCCGCCACCCCATCCAGGCCGCGATGGATCCGGCTCCGCCGGTCCATACGCGCCTCGGGGGTGGGCTAACTATGATAGGCGGATTCGCCGTGGCTCGTGACATCCAGGCCTTCGCGCTCCTGGTCTTCCGGCACGCGCATGCCGCACAGGGCGTTGGCGATCTTGTAGGCGATCCAGGCCACCACGCCGGACCAGACGATGGTCAGCAGCACGCCTTCGAGCTGGACCCACAGTTGATGGCCGATCATGCCGGCCTCGGCCAGGCCGGGGCCGCCGAGGACCTGCGCGTTGAACACGCCCGTCAGCAGGGCGCCGACGATGCCGCCCACGCCGTGCACGCCGAACACGTCCAGCGCGTCGTCGGCGCGCAGCAGGCGCTTCAGGCCGTTCACGCCCCAGACGCAGACCGTGCCGGCGACCACGCCGATGACCAGCGCGCCCACCGGACCGACCAGGCCGGCCGCGGGGGTGATGCCCACCAGGCCGGCGATCGCGCCGGAGGCGGCGCCCAGCATCGAGGGCTTGCCCTTGACGGCCCACTCAGTGAACAGCCAGGCCAGCACGGCGCCGGCGGTGGCGATCATGGTGTTGAAGAAGGCCAGCGTGGCGTTCTCGTTGGCGGCCAGCGCCGAGCCCGCGTTGAACCCGAACCAGCCCACCCACAGCAGGGCGGCGCCCACGAACGTCATCGGCAGGTTGTGCGGCTGCATCGCCTCGCGGCCGTAGCCCACGCGCTTGCCCACCACGTAGGCGCCCACCAGGCCGGCCACGCCGGCGTTGATGTGCACCACGGTGCCGCCGGCGAAATCCAGCGCGCCCTTGGCGTTGAGCAGCCCCGGCGCGGTTTCGGACGCGAACCACACCATGTGGGCGATGGGTATGTAGGCGAACGTGAACCAGATCACCGTGAACACCAGCACCGCCGAGAAGCGCGCGCGTTCGGCGAAGCTGCCGACGATCAGCGCGCAGGTGATGCCGGCGAACGTGGCCTGGAACGAAGCGAAGAGCAGCTCCGTCAGGGTGTTCGACATGGCGTACGAGCCGTCGGCCGGCGTGAACATGCCGGAGAAGAAGGCGCGCGACAGGCCGCCGAAGAAGGCGTTGCCCTCGGTGAACGCGAGGGAGTATCCGTAGATGAACCAGAGAACCAGGCCCAGCACGAACGTGCACAGCACTTGCAGCAGCACGGACAGCACGTTCTTGCTGCGTACCAGGCCGCCATAGAACATCGCCAGACCGGGTACGGCCATCATCAATACAAGCAGGGTAGAGACGAGCAACCAGGAGATATCTGCTTTATCCATTTTCAGGCTCCATTGAGTTTTTATTTATTCGTTCAGAGCGCAGCTTCGCCGGCTTCGCCTGTTCTGATCCGGATCACTTGTTCCAAAGGCGCGGCGAAGATCTTGCCGTCGCCGATCTTGCCGGTGCGGGCGGCCATTTCGATCGCCTCGATGACCTGGTCGACGAGGTGGTCGGGCACGGCGGCCTCGACGCGTAGCTTGGGCAGGAAGTCGACGGCGTATTCCGCGCCGCGATACAGCTCGGTATGGCCTTTCTGGCGGCCGAATCCTTTCACTTCAGTAACGGTCAGGCCCTGGACGCCGATCCCGGATAGAGCCACCCGCACTTCGTCGAGCTTGAAGGGCTTGATGATGGCGATGATGAGTTTCATGGCATTTCCTCTCATGGTTGCACGTTGGCCCTGGGTATCAAGCAAATTCCATGCCATATCGCGCAGCGCCGGAAGATGGCGGGCAGGGCCCGCAATTTGTGCCTGCAAGCACCAACTTAGTGCGCCGTGCACCGCGGCCGAGCTTCAAATTGGTGCGTGCGGAAGGGCGTCCAGGGCATGCAACCAAATATGTTCCAAACCCGTCATGTGTTGCGAATTGATGCGGCCCCAGTTGCGGTTCATGTCGGCAGATGCTCCTAATCCGCGTGCTTGCCAAGAATGGGGAACGGCCCGCTCAGCCTTGCGGCGCATGGCTCCGCCCGGAAATACAGGGCGCCCGGCGGGCCGCCGGCGGGCTGTGAAACGGCGCGCGCAAGGCCTCGCTCGTGATACGAGGGTTTACACGCATCGGCTTGTTGCGCAAGGGCGGCTGAAGAAGAATCGACAACAGTTCAGGCCGTTCGACGGACGGCTCGGACCGCGGGCAGCGGTCCGGCGGGTATCGATGTTGGTAGGGGGTTGCCGCCATGGCAGCCCGGTTTTCTCCTGTGCTTTGAAGGGCGGTCACCGCATGCGGCCCGCCCTTTTTTTTTGCTTCCGCCCGCCCCGAGAGCCGCGAGTCCTGCTGGGTGGGGAAGGATGTATTGACATATCGGGAAATTCCGATATTATCGCGTTCATGGATTTGCTCGAAGTATTCAAAGCCCTCTCGAACCGCACGCGTCTTGAAATCCTGAAAGGATTGAAGGATCCCGTGAACAGTTTCCCGCCGCAGGACGAAGGTGACGTGCTGACGGTGGGCGTTTGCGTCAGCAGCATCCAGGAAGGCGTCGGGCTGTCGCAGTCGACGGTGTCCGATTACCTTGCAACGCTGCAACGGGCAGGCCTGGTCGAGGCCAGGCGCATCGGTCAGTGGACCTACTACAAACGGAACGAAGCAGCCATCAGCGCGCTTGCCGAGATCATCGGGAAGGAGCTGTAGTTTTTTTTGCCTCTATATATCTGGAATTCCCGATATCCCTTTTTATCGAAATTAGGATCAACCATGAAAGCGATCGTATTGAAGTCATTTGGCGGCCCGGAATCGTTCGAGCTGCGCGACGTGCCCAAGCCCGTGCCGCGCGCCGGGCAAGTCCTGGTCCGGGTGCATGCCACCTCCATCAATCCCCTGGATTACCAGGTCCGGCGCGGCGACTATCCCGACCTGACGCCGCTGCCGGCCATTACCGGCCACGACGTATCCGGCGTCGTCGAGGCGGTCGGACCGGGCGTGACGGCCTTCGTGCCTGGAGACGAAGTCTGGTACACGCCGCAAATATTCGACGGGCCGGGTAGCTATGCCGAGTACCACCTCGCTGCCGAAAGCATCGTCGGGAGGAAGCCTGCGTCCCTGAGCCATCTTGAGGCGGCGAGCCTGACCCTGGTCGGCGGGACGGCGTGGGAAGCGCTGGTCGTGCGCGCGGCGCTAAGGGTGGGGGAGAGCATCCTGGTGCACGGCGGCGCGGGCGGAGTCGGCCACGTGGCGATCCAGCTCGCGAAAGCCATCGGCGCAAGGGTGTTCACCACCGTGCGCGGCTCAAATATCGAATTCGCGCGCAGCGTGGGCGCCGATGTCGTCATCGACTACGAAAAAGAAGACTATGTCGACGCCGTCTTGCGGGAAACCGGGGGCCGCGGCGTCGATGTCGTGTTCGACACCATAGGCGGCAACGCCTTGTCGCGCAGCCCCGACGCGCTTGCGCAGTTGGGCCGGGTCGTCTCGATCGTGGACATCGCGCAGCCGCAAAACGTTCTTCAGGCCTGGGGCAAGAACGCGAGCTATCACTTCGTGTTCACCAGGCAGAACCGCGGCAAGCTCGACGAATTGAGCGCATTGGTGGCGCGCGGTCAACTACGGCCGCATGTGGGCGCGGTCTATCCGCTTGCCGACATTCCGCTCGCCCATGCCCGGCTGGAGCGTCCCAACAACGGCATCCAGGGAAAAATCGCGATTGCGGTCGAGCCGTAAGTGCGCGTCCTTATCCCTTCTTGCGCGACCGGAATGCCGCCACTTTCATCCGGTTGCCGCACACCGCCATGCTGCACCAGCGGCGCCGGTGCGACTTCGTCCTGTCGTGAAACATGAGCGTGCAGTCGTGCGCTTCACATTGCCGGACGAGATCCAGCGGCGCGTCGGTCAGCAGCATGACGACGGCCTGGGCAACGGGTTCGAGCAGGCTGGCGGCGTCCTCCTGGAGGCGCCGCCTTACCACCTTGAAAGCGTTGCTCGCGCTGTCCCACTCCAATTCCTTCGAGCGACGGCCGGCCCTGAGAACGTGGTTGACGATGCTGGCGTCAGCCTCTCCCCCCAGCTTGGCCGCGTTCAGCAAGCATTTTGCGCTTTCACGCAATTGAAGGGCGAGCTCCATCAGGCCCTCGGGAGACGCCTCGGTGTCGTGAGGAAGCACGCCGGCCAGCTTCAACCATGCCAGCACGGCATGGTCGTCGGTGAAGCACTCATGATGGGCCGGCCCCACGCCGAATTCACTGTTGATGAAGTCGAGCGCGAGGTCGTCCCCCACGAACAGCGGGGCCTTCTGGGCGGTTGCGTTTTCTGGCATTCCGCCAATGTAACCCAAAAAAAAGAATTTACCAGTTACTTATGTGTGATGTAACCTTTAAAACTCGTTTATTGGGTTACGTGGAGATTTCGAGATGGCTACGAATGAACAGAAGGGAGCGGCCGGCGCGGCTGCGGCGTCGTTGACGGGGGGAGCGCTTGCGGCGGGCCGCCAGGTCCACCACCGGTTCGAGCAGGTGGGGGATGTAACGGTGTTCTATCGGGTGGCGGGCGACCGCCGGGCGCCGGCGGTGCTATTGCTGCACGGGTACGCGGCATCGTCGTTCATGTACCGCAACCTCATTCCGCTGCTTGCGGACAGGTACTACGTGATCGCGCCGGATCTGCCGGGCTTCGGATTCACCGAGGCGCCCGTCCGCGGGCAATATGCCTACACGTTTGACCAGCTCGCCAGGACCATCGGGCAGTTCACCGAGCAGTTGCGGCTGGAGCGCTACGCCATGCAAGTCTTCGACTACGGCGCTCCCGTGGGCTGGCGCCTCGCGGTGGCGAATCCGTCTCGCGTCAGCGCCATCGTTTCGCAGAATGGGAACGCCTATGAGGAAGGGCTGGGTCCGGGCTGGGCGCAGATCCAGGAGTATTGGAAGAAGCCGTCGCAAGCGAACCGCGATGCGCTGCGCGAGTTCTCCACGCCCGCCTCCATCGAGTGGCAGTATCTGGAAGGTGTCCCGGACGCCACCCTGGTCGCGCCCGATGCCATCGCGCTGGAAAGCTTCCTGGTGTCCCGGCCGGGCAATGCCGAGGTCCAGCTCGATCTGCTCCTGGACTACGCGTCCAACGTGGAAAAGTACCCGGAATTCCAAGCCTACTTCCGCAAGCACCAGCCGCCCCTGCTGGCGGTCTGGGGCAAGAACGATCCGTTCTTCCTGCCCGCGGGCGCCGAGGCCTGGAAGCGCGACATCCCTGGCGCCGACGTGCGCTTCTACGACACCGGCCACCTGGCGCTGGAAACGCACGGCGCCGAGATCGGGGCGGTCATCCGGGCGTTTCTGGATGAAAACGTGAAGTGAAGGGCGGTAGCGCATGCGCGGCGGCGCTCCGACGCACTACACTTGAGGCATCAAGAACATAGTGAGGCCGTCATGAACAATCGCACCCAATGGATGGAAGACATCCAGAAGAACCTTTCCGACCTGATCGCCCGCAGCCCGGCCGCGGACGTGGAGCGCAATATGCGCGCGATGATGACGCAGGCGTTCTCCAAGCTGGACCTGGTGACGCGCGAGGAGTTCGACGTCCAGGCCGATCTGCTGGCCCGTACCCGCGCCCGCGTGGACCAGTTGGCCGCCCAGGTGCAGCAACTGGAATCGCGTCTGTCCGCCCTGGACAAATAGCAGGCGGCCGCGCAGCGGCCGGGTTCGTCTCTTGCGGCCGCCTCGAGCGGCCGTTTTCGTTGGCCGCCGCCAGGCCGCGCGCGGGCGGGACCGTTTTGTCGCTTTCGGGGCGGCGGGCCGCCCGTCCTTTGCGGATACTGGCGGTTTACGTCCATCTGGGAGACCGCCTTGACGCTCGCCGTTCTTGCCAGCCGGGCCCTTTGCGGCCTGGATGCCCACGCGGTGCGCGTGGAGGCGCACCTGGGCCCCGGCCTGCCCAGCTTCAACGTGGTGGGCCTGCCGGACACCGAGGTGCGCGAAAGCCGCGAGCGCGTGCGCGCGGCCATCCTCAATAGCGGGTTCGAGTTTCCGCCGGGCCGGATCACCGTCAATCTTTCGCCGGCCGACATCCCGAAGGAATCGGGCCGCTTCGACCTGCCCATCGCCCTGGGCCTGCTGCTGGCTTCGGGCCAGTTGGCCGCGCCTTCCGACGGCGGCGTCGCGGAGGCGCCGGCGCCGGATCCGACGCTGGCCGACCTGGTGCTGGCCGGCGAGCTTTCGCTGACGGGGGCGCTGGTGCCGGTCGCCGCGCCGCTGGTCATCGCGCTGAGCGTCGCCCGCGAGGCGCCCGGCGCCACGCTCATCCTGCCCGCGGGCAGCGCCGAGCAGGCCGCCTGGGTGCCCGGGCTGCGCGTATTGTCCGCGCGCAGCCTGGCCGACGTGGCCGCGCATGCGGCCGGCGCCTGCCGGCTGCCCGATGCCGTTCCCCGGCCCTGGCCCGCGGCCCCGCCTGTCCCGTGCCTGTCGGACGTGCGGGGGCAGCCCGGGGCGCGGCGGGCGCTGGAGGTCGCCGCCGCGGGAGGCCACAGCCTGCTGATGATCGGCCCGCCGGGGGCGGGCAAGAGCATGCTGGCCGCGCGCCTGCCCGGCCTGCTGCCGCCCCTGGCGCGCAACGAAGCGCTGGAGGCGGCCGCCGTGGCGGCCCTGGCGGGCCTGTCCGACGCGCCGATGGGGCAGCCGCCGTTCCGGGCGCCGCACCATTCGGCTTCGGTGGCCGCGCTGGTAGGCGGGGGCAGCCGGCCCCGCCCGGGCGAGATCAGCCTGGCGCATCGAGGGGTGCTGTTCCTGGACGAGCTGCCGGAATTCAGCCGGCGCGCGCTGGAAGCCTTGCGCGAACCCCTGGAGGCGGGCAGGGTGGTCATTGCCCGGGCGCTGCACGCCGCGCAGTTCCCCGCCCGCTTCCAACTGGTGGCGGCGATGAATCCATGCCCTTGTGGCTGGCGCGGGCATCCGGCCCGGGCCTGCGCCTGCACGCCGGACCAGGTGGCGCGCTACGCGGGCAAGGTATCCGGCCCCTTGCTGGACCGGATCGACCTGCACGTGGCGCTGCCGCCGTCCGACCTCGATTGGCTGTCCGGCCCGCCGGGCGAGCCGTCGGGCCCGGTGCGCGAGCGCGCGCTGCGCTGCCGCCAGCGCCAGATGGCCCGCCAGGGCAAGCCGAACGCCGCGCTGGCCGGCGCCGAACTGGACGAGCATTGCCGGATGGACGGCGAGGCCCGGGTATTGCTGTCGCAGGCCATGCGCCGGCTGGCCGGCTCGGCGCGGGCCCTGCACCGGGCGCTGCGGGTGGCCCGCACGATCGCCGATCTCGATAGCGAGGAGAGGCTGGCCGCCCGCCACGTCGCCCAGGCGGTGCAGTACCGGCGGCCGGGAGTATGATTGCCCGGTTCCGGCATCCGGACCGGCGTTGCCGGCCATTCCCGCCCGTCCGCTCGACAAACCGCGGGAAATCACCATATAATCAAAGGCTTTCCCGGATCTGGGCTATGTTTGTCCGCCCGGGGAGAGCGCCGGTTGAGCGAAATTCCCAATGGAAGTCCGCAACGATTCCGGCGGAGCGGTGCCCGGCCAGGGCGCCGGTCTGGCCAGCAATGGCCGCAGTAGCAGGCTCAGCAGTGCCCCAAGTAGTACCCCCAAGCAGTACCCCAAGAAGTGGCAACGGGTAGACAAGTTTTGCCGTGGCGTAGGGCTTCATCGGCCGTTCGCGCGTCAAGCACCTGGCGTCATATAAATCAACAATGTGTGTTTTAGTTTAGGGAATCATCATGCCCAAGATGAAAACCAAGAAAAGCGCCTCCAAGCGCTTTAAGGTTCGCGGCAGCGGCTCCATCAAGCGTGGTCAGGCGTTCAAGCGTCACATCCTGACCAAGAAGACCACCAAGGCCAAGCGTCAACTGCGCGGCTCGACGGCGGTCCATGACTCCAACGTGGCCTCCGTCAAGGCCATGATGCCTTTCGCTTGATAAAGGAGATCTAATATGCCTCGCGTCAAACGCGGCGTAACTGCCCGCGCACGTCACAAAAAAGTCATTGCCGCCGCCAAGGGTTACCGTGGCCGCCGCGGTAATGTGTTCCGCATTGCCAAGCAAGCAGTCATGCGCGCTGGCCAATACGCCTACCGCGACCGCCGCAACAAGAAGCGCACGTTCCGCGCTCTGTGGATCACGCGTATCAACGCCGCCGTCCGCGAGCATGGCGTTAGCTACAGCGTGTTCATCGCTGGTCTGAAGAAGGCTTCGATCGAACTCGACCGCAAGGTCCTGGCCGATCTGGCCGTGCGCGACAAGGCCGGCTTTGCCGCCATCGTGCAGCAAGCCAAGGCTGCCTTGGCTGCCTGATCGCGCGCTTTAACTCATCGCGCATCGCTGCAAACGGGGCTGTAATGGCCCCGTTTGCGTTTTGAAGGCTGGATTTCATGACTCTGACGGTTGACGACCTGGTCTCCCAGGCGCAAGAACGGTTCGCCGCGGCTCCCGACGCCGCCGCGCTGGAAAACGCAAAGGCTCGGTTCCTGGGCAAGGAAGGCGCGCTGACGGTGCTGCTGAAAGCCCTGGGCAAGCTCGATCCCGAGCAGAAGCGCGAGATGGGCGCCCGGATCAATCAGGCCAAGCAAAAGGTCGAAGAGCTCCTGAACTTGCGCCGCGCCGCGCTGGCGCAGGCGGAACTGGATGCCCGGCTGGCATCCGAAACCATTGACGTCACGCTCCCGGGCCGCGGCCGCGCGCCGGGTGGCATCCATCCGGTGATCCGGACCTGGGAACGAGTGGAAGAGATCTTCCGTTCCATCGGCTTCGACGTGGCCGACGGCCCCGAAGTGGAAAACGACTGGACCAATTTCACCGCGCTGAACAATCCGCTGGACCATCCGGCGCGTTCCATGCAGGACACGTTCTACGTCGACATGAACGACGCCGACGGCCTGCCGCTGCTGCTGCGCACGCACACCAGCCCCATGCAGGTGCGTTACGCCCGCATGCACAAGCCGCCCATCAAGGTCATCGCGCCGGGGCGCACCTACCGCGTCGACAGCGACGCCACGCACTCGCCCATGTTCCATCAAGTGGAAGGGCTCTGGATCGCCGAGGACATCTCGTTCGCCGACCTGAAGGGCGTGTACACCGACTTCCTGCGTTGCTTCTTCGAAAGCGACGATCTCGTCGTGCGTTTCCGCCCGTCGTTCTTCCCGTTCACGGAACCGTCCGCCGAAATCGACATGATGTTCACCTCGGGTCCGAACCGCGGCCGCTGGCTGGAAATTTCCGGCTCGGGCCAGGTGCATCCGCAAGTGGTGCGCAACTTCGGTCTCGATCCCGAACGCTACATCGGCTTCGCCTTCGGCTCCGGGCTCGAGCGCCTGACCATGTTGCGCTACGGCGTCAACGATCTGCGCCAGTTCTACGAAGGCGATTTGCGCTTCCTGCGCCAGTTCAACGAATAACCCACGGCTGATCATGCAATTTCCCGAATCCTGGCTGCGTACGCTGGTCAATCCCCCGATCGCAACCGACGAACTCGCGCACCGGCTCACGATGGCCGGCCTGGAAGTCGAAGACACCGTGCCCGCGGCGCCCGCTTTCACGGGCGTGGTGGTGGCTCACATCGTCGAGATCGCGCCGCATCCCGATGCCGACAAGCTGCGCGTCTGCCAAGTGGACGACGGCTCCGGCGAACGCCTGCAGATCGTCTGCGGCGCGCCCAACGCCGCGGCCGGCCTGAAAGTGCCGCTGGCCCGCGTGGGCGCGGAATTGCCCGGCGGCATGAAGATCGGCGTGGCCAAGATGCGCGGCGTGCAATCGTCGGGGATGCTGTGCTCGGCGCGCGAACTGGGCCTGTCGCAGGATCATGCGGGCCTGCTGGAACTGCCCGCGGACCTGGCGCCCGGCCTGTCGATCCGTGAAGCGCTGGACCTGGACGACACGCTCTTCACCTTGAAGATGACGCCCAACCGCGCGGACTGCCTGTCCATCCTGGGCGTGGCGCGCGAAGTCGCCGCGCTGACCGGCGCGCCGCTGTCGGTGCCCACCGCCGCCGCCGTGCCCGTCACGCTGGACGAACGCCTGCCGGTCAAGGTCGAAGCGCCCGATCTGTGCGGCCGTTTCGGCGGCCGCGTGATCCGCGGCGTCAACGCCCGCGCCGCAACGCCCGGCTGGATGAAGACGCGCCTGGAGCGCGCCGGCCAGCGGTCCTTGTCGGCCCTGGTGGACATCTCCAACTACGTCATGCTCGAACTGGGCCGTCCGTCGCACGTGTTCGACCTGGACAAGATCCAAGGCGACCTCTGCGTGCGCTGGGCCCGCGAAGGCGAGACCCTCGAACTGCTCAACGGCCAGACCGTGACGCTGGACCCCAAGGTCGGCGTGGTGGCGGCGGGCGACCAGGTGGAAAGCCTGGCCGGCATCATGGGCGGCGAGGCCACCTCGGTGACGCTGGACACGCGCAACATCTACCTGGAAGCCGCGTTCTGGTGGCCCGAGTCGCTGGCCGGCCGCGCGCGCCGCTACAAGTTCAGCTCCGAAGCCAGCCACCGCGGCGAACGCGGCGTGGACTTCGCCACGATTCCCGAGCACATCGAATTCATCACGCGCCTGATCGTCGACATCTGCGGCGGACAGGCCGGGCCGCTGGACGACCAGATCGTCAACCTGCCCAAGCGCCTGCCGGTGCGCATGCGCCTGGCGCGCTGCCATCGCGTGCTGGGCGTGCCGGTCACGCAAGCCGAAGTCGCGAAGATCTTCGGCAGCCTGGGCCTGGAGTTCACGGTCGAGGGCGACGACTTCATCGTCACGCCGCCGTCGTACCGCTTCGACCTGGAACTGGAAGAAGACCTGATCGAGGAAGTGGCCCGCATCTACGGCTTCGAGAACATTCCCGCCGTGCCGCCGATGGCGCGCGCCAAGATGTTCTCGCAGCCCGAGATCCGCCGCGGCGCCCATGCGCTGCGCCGCCTGACCGCGGCGCAGGACTACCAGGAAGTCGTGAACTACAGCTTCGTCGAGGCCGATTGGGAACGCGACTACGCCGACAACGACAACCCGGTTCGCCTCGTCAATCCCATCGCCAGCCACCTGTCGGTGATGCGTTCCAGCCTGATCGGCGGCCTGGTCGCCAACATCCGCCACAACGCCAACCGCAAGCAGTCGCGCGTGCGCCTGTTCGAACTGGGCCGCGTGTTCCTGCGCGACGCATCCGCGCCGGACGGCCCGCTGGAAGTGGCCGGCGTGCGCCAGCCGCTGAAGCTGGCGGGCGCGGCCTGGGGCCAGGCCGTGGAAGAGCAGTGGGGCGCCGCCACGCGCCAGGTGGATTTCTACGACGTGAAGATGGATGTCGAGGCGCTGTTCGGCGCGCGCGGCGGCCGCCTGCGGTTCGAGGCCGCGGCCCATCCCGCGCTGCATCCGGGCCGCAGCGCCCGCATCGAACTCGATGGCCGGCAGGTCGGCTGGATCGGCGAACTGCATCCGCGCTGGGCGCAGCAATCCGATCTGGCGCATGCGCCCGTCGTGTTCGAACTGGACGTCGCGGTCCTGTCCGAAGGCGAATTGCCGCAGGTGCGCGAACTGTCGCGCCAGCCCGTGGTGATGCGCGATCTGGCGCTGTGGGTCGATGCGCACGTGTCCGTGCAGTCGATGCTGGACACCGTCGCCGCGGCCGTCAAGGCGGACCCGCAACTGGCGGTAGTGCAGGACGTGCGCCTGTTCGACGTATGGCGCGAGAAGCCTCAGGACGGCCAGCCCGCTACCGAGAAAAGCCTTGCTTTCCGGTTCTGGCTACAGGACACTGAGGTCACGCTGGACGAAGCCCGGGTGGCGGATTGCCTGGCGCGCATCAAGGATGCCTTGGTGGCCGCGCATGGCGCACGCCAGCGCGCCTGAACCATGGGGAACAGTATGCTTGTCGAGCCACGCACCCTGACCAAGGCCGAGCTGGCCGAGCTGCTCTTCGAGCGGGTCGGCCTGAACAAGCGCGAAGCCAAGGACATCGTCGATACTTTCTTCGAGGAAATCCGCGACGCCCTGGCGCGCGGAGATTCCGTGAAGCTCTCGGGCTTCGGCAATTTCCAGGTGCGCGACAAACCGCCGCGTCCCGGCCGCAATCCCAAGACCGGCGAGACCATTCCCATCGCCGCCCGCCGCGTGGTTACTTTCCATGCGAGTCAAAAACTCAAGAGCGTGGTGGAGCAGGCGGCGCCCGCTGCATCCGACGACGCCGAGGAGTGATACGCTTTGTCGGCAATTGTTATCGGCCTTTGACGTATCGCGGCATAAAATTCTCTTATGACACGTACTGAATCCACCGTTACCTTACCGCCCATTCCCGCCAAGCGTTACTTCACCATCGGTGAAGTCAGCGACCTGTGTGGCGTCAAGCCCCATGTCTTGCGGTATTGGGAACAGGAATTCACGCAGCTCAAGCCGGTGAAGCGGCGCGGCAACCGCCGCTATTACCAGCATCACGAAGTGCTGCTGATCCGCCGCATCCGTTCCCTGCTGTATGAGCAAGGCTTCACGATCAGCGGCGCGCGCAATCGCCTGGGCGACGCGCGCGACATGCCGCATGACCAGGATGCGGCCGTGCGTCTGTCCGGCGCCGAAATGCAGGCCCTGCGCAACGAACTGGGCAACGTCTCGACGATGCTGGCCGAAGCGCTGGGCACCGCGTCCAATGCCTCTGGCGCAAGCAACGCCAGCGCGGCGCCGGCGGCCTGAGCCCGGCGCGAAGCGGCGCTACGCGCCGCTTTTTTTTCGGCACATGGATTGAATGCAGTACCGGCAATGCGCGCGCTGAAAGCGCGGCGCGTTGCCGGCATCGGCACCTTGCGCTCCGCGCAGCCGCAAGCATTTGTTTGATGCGATCGGCGCACACGGAGCGCAAATTTTTTTGAGTATTCAGCGCTTTTTTTGCACGAATGCGTGCAAACATTTTTTTGTTCTGCTATACTCTTTTTCTTTCGGGGCGTAGCGCAGCCTGGTAGCGCACTTGCATGGGGTGCAAGGGGTCGCGAGTTCGAATCCCGCCGTCCCGACCAGCAGTTCAAAAGGCCGTCAGTGAGAAATCACTGACGGCCTTTTTCATTTTCGTGCGTTTACTTCGGTACTACTTCAGCACTTCGGCGGCCTGGTAAAAACAGAATCCGCTATTGCGCACGGTCTTCACCGGCAAGGCCTGGCCGCTCAGCGATCCGATCCTGCGGCGCAGCCGCGACATCTGCGTGTCCAGCCTGCGCTGGTCATACTGCAAATAATCTTCGCCCAGCGCTTCGATGATTTCCCAGCGGGCGACGTTTTGTCCGGCCCGCGACATCAGGCAGGACAGCACGACGGCGTCCTGCTGCGACAAGGGCACGGTCGGCGCGCCCGGGATGTGGAGAACGCGCGGCCGCAGGTCGAGCCGCCAGCAGTCGGGCTGGCGCGGGGCTTGCGGGGCGCGCAGGTCCAGCCGCCGCGCCAGCGCCGCCAGCGTCGCCGCGAGCACGTCCAGGTCCGAGCCTTTTCCCAGGTAATGATCGGCGCCGACTGTCAGCCCGCGCACCTGGTCCGCGCTGGTGTTGCGCGCGCTGAAGACGATGATGCCGACCGGCTCGCCGGCCGAGCGAAGCCGCTGGATGAGTTCGAGGCCGCAGCCATCAGGCAGGCCGATGTCGATGATGGCGAGCCGGTGGCGGACGGGATCGAATCCTTGCTCGAACGCTTCCAGGTTGGCCAGGCACAGCGGCGCATAGCCTAAATCGGCCAGAAAATCCCCCAGTTCCTGCCGTAGCACCGGTTCGTCTTCAAGCACAATCACGCCCACCATGAATTTCCCCTCCCTGTCCGGTCCGATGAAACAGCTCCGCAGTTTCGATTCCGTATTTCGGCGGCTCGCCTGGGGGTTGCTCATCGCCATCGCGATGGGGGCGACCCTGCCGGCGGCGGCGGCCGTGTTGCGTCTGGATGCGCAATCTTCCTTGCATGATACCGCCGGTTATCTGGAGCGCCTGGACGACCCGGAGGGCGTGCTGGACGCGGCCCAGGCCGACGCGGCGCAAACGTGGTCGGCGCTGCCGGGCAATCTGAATGCGGGTTTCACGCCGGCGACGGTCTGGCTGCGCCTGACGCTCGACGTGGAACAGGCGCGGCCGGACGGCTGGATGCTGCGCCTGGGCAATGCGCTGCTCGATGACGTGGAAGTGCATGTCCAGCGGCCGGACGGGGCGTGGGCATTGTTGGGACACAGCGGGGAAAACGTCGACCGCGAGGAATGGCCCGTGGATTTCCGCAGTCCGACGTTCCTCTTCACGCCCGCGGCCGAAGGGCGGCACGTCGTGCTGCTGCGGCTGCAAAGCAAGAACGCGATGATGAGCCGGCTGGAAGTCTGGCAGCGCTCCGCCTTCGACAACCGTTCCCGCCGGGAAGGACTGCTGTTCGGCCTGTACGCCGGCTTCTATCTGCTGCTCATCGGCATGCACGCCATTTTCTGGCTGGGGACGCGGGCGCCCATGAGCGGGCTGTTCCTGGCGTACATCGGAAGCTGCGTGTTCAACGAGGTGCTTTCGCTGGGGCTGATCCAGCAGTTGAGCGGCCTGTCCGTGGCCTGGAGCGACCGGCTCCTGGGCGTGGGCATGGCCTGCGCGGTGCCCATCGCGGTGGCGGTGGCGTTGCGCCAGTTGGAGCTTGCGCGCTGCCATCCGCGGCTGGCCCGCTGGATGAGCCTGGTTTGCCGGGGCATCGCGGCCGTGTGCGTGGCGTTGATCCTGTCGGGCCACTACGCGTGGGGCATGCAGCCGGTGCAGTTGACCGCGCTTGCGCTGATCCCGATCCTGTTCGCCCTGGCGGCTTATCTGCTGTGGCGCGGATGGCGGCCGGCGCGGTATTTCCTGCCGGTCTTCGGCGTGTTCTACGCGGGCGTCGTGATCGGTTTTTTGCGCAACCTGCGCGTCCTGCCCGTCAACGCGTTCACCGAGCACGCCTCGTTGCTGGGCACCATGGTGCACATGCTGCTGCTCAGCTTCATCATCATCGGCGGCCACGAGCGCAGCCGGCGCGCGCGCGAGCTTCGGCAGGCCAATCTTGCCGCCCAGTTGGCCCGCGAACACAGCCAGCGCCTGGAGGTGGAGGTGGCGGAACGCACCGTCGACCTGTCGGATGAAATGCGGCGCCGGGAACGCGTCGAAGGCGAATTGCGCCAGGCGCTGGACGCCGAGCGCCAGGTCATGGCCGAACAGCGCGACTTCGTGGCGATGGTGTCGCATGAATTCCGCACGCCGCTTGCGATCATAGGAACGTCCGCGCAGCAACTGGGCCGCAATCTGCAGAGCGCGCCGTTGGAAAGAAACCAGGCGCGGTGCCACAACATCCAGGATGCGTCGCTGCGCCTGTTGGCGCTGGTGGACGAGTATCTGACGGAAGACCGCATCCGCGAGCTTCGCAGCGAGCCGCAGGAGGACGCCTGCGATTTGCGCGCCATGCTGGCGGAATTGGAGCAGGCGTTTCCGTCCGGCCGCGTCCATTGCGAGGTGGACCCGGAGATAGGCCTCATGCGCGGCGAGGCCGGACTGCTGCGTATCGCCTTGCGCAATCTGCTGGCCAATGCGGACCGCCATGCGCCCGAGGACGGCCAGGTCCGCGTCGCCGTCCGGGCGGAGGGCGAGACCGTGCGCATCGAGGTGTCGAATCCGGGCGCCCGTATTCCCGAACCGGAATGGGAGCGGCTGTTCCAGAAGTACTACCGCGGGCAGAACGCCAGACTGCGTCCCGGCGCGGGCCTGGGGCTTTATCTGGTGCGCCAGATCGCTGCCCGGCTGGAAGGATCCGTGGCCTTGGTTCGCATGGGCGGGGACGAGCCGGTGACGTTCCGGCTTCGCTTGTCCTATCGCCCGGTTCCCTGACCCGGCCGGCGGTCGGGGCCGACTGTTGCGCCGCGAATACAGCGCTCAGGTTTGCTCAGTTTCAATCCGATAGAAATCGGCATACTTGAAACACTATTTACAAATTGTTATTCCGGTTGAAAAGAATTACGCGCTATCCGGCGAGTACAGGTCTGTTCAGCCGGAGATGCCAAGAACCGGAGCAACCGCATGGCCCAGGCACGCAGCACCCGCAGCAAGAAAACCCGATACTGTTCCCCGTCCCAGGCCGAGACCGCTTTCCGGCTGCTTCCCCGGGCCCGTTCGGGTGCCATCCTGGCCTCGGCCGTCGCGGCGGCGCTGCACGGCCTGGTCCCCACGGCGGCAGGCGCCGCATCGCTTTGCGGCGGCGGGACGACAACGATCACGGATGCGCAGAATTCGATGTGCGACCTGGCGAGCAGCAATGCGACGCTGACCGTCACAGAAAGCGGGTCGATCACGGCGGGCGGGTTCAACGCCGTTGAGGTCAGAGGCAGCAATGTGACGATGGTCAATCGAGGCAATATCCACGTCGATGTGGAGGGGACCGCCATTGTGAACTTGGGCGGGATTGCCGATCTGACCAACACGGGCACCATCAGCGCGACCGGCCCCATGGTCTATGCCATTGGCAACATTCAGCAAATCGGCACCCTGGACAATCGCGGCACGATATCCGCCTGGGGCGGGAACGCAATCTACAACCAGCTCAGCGGCAATATCGACAACCTGGTCAATAGCGGCACGATCAACAGTTCGGTCGCCGCCATCGGCAATGACGGCCATATCGGCCAATTGGTGAACGACGGCACGATCTCCGGCCGGTCGGCCACCATCACGAACAGCGCTACCGGCACGATCGACGAGATCGTGAACCGCGGCACGATCGAGGCCGTCCCGCTTTTGGGCTTCGTCGCCTTTGCGCCGTTTCCCACCGCGGATGCGATCGTCAACTTGGGCACCATTACCAACGGCATCTCCAACTACGGCCTCATCCAGGGCAATGTGCAACTGGGTTCCGCGCAACTGCGCCTGGAAGGCGACGCGAGCCGCGTGACCGGCCTGGTCTCGGGCGGCGCCGACAGCTCGGTCGTGGTCAAGGGCAAATTCAAGATTCATTGAGCATTACCGGGGAAGGCGGCGCGGATTTTGAGGAAGAAGTATTCCTGGTCGCGGTAGCCGTAAGCGC
>NZ_UFQC01000030.1 GCF_900496975.1 Achromobacter veterisilvae | reverse complement strand
GCGTCCTTTTCGCTCACGCCCTGCGCCGCCGCATAATCCCGCACGTCCTGCGTGATCTTCATGCTGCAGAAATGCGGTCCGCACATGGAGCAGAAGTGCGCCACTTTCATCGAGTCCTTCGGCAGGGTCTCGTCGTGGAATTCCTTGGCGGTGTCCGGATCCAGGCCCAGGTTGAACTGGTCGTCCCAGCGGAATTCGAAGCGCGCCTTGGACAGGGCGTTGTCGCGGATCGCCGCGCCGGGATGGCCCTTGGCCAGGTCGGCCGCGTGCGCCGCGATCTTGTAGGTGATGATGCCGTCCTTCACATCCTTCTTGTTCGGCAGCCCCAGGTGTTCCTTGGGCGTGACATAACAGAGCATGGCGGTGCCGTACCAGCCGATCAGCGCGGCGCCGATGCCGGAGGTGATGTGGTCGTAGCCCGGAGCGATGTCGGTGGTCAGCGGGCCCAGCGTGTAGAACGGCGCCTCGTGGCAGTGCTCCAGTTGCAGTTCCATGTTCTCCTTGATCATCTGCATCGGCACGTGGCCGGGGCCTTCGATCATGACCTGCACGTCGTGCTTCCATGCCACCTGGGTCAGTTCGCCCAGCGTCTTCAGTTCCGCGAACTGCGCTTCGTCGTTGGCGTCGTAGCCCGACCCCGGACGCAGGCCGTCGCCCAGCGAGAAGCTGACGTCGTAGGCCTTCATGATTTCGCAGATTTCTTCGAAGCGCTCGTACAGGAAGCTCTCCTTGTGGTGCGCCAGGCACCACTTCGCCATGATCGAACCGCCGCGCGAGACGATGCCGGTCATGCGGTCCGCGGTCATCGGGATGAACGGCAGGCGCACGCCCGCGTGGATGGTGAAGTAGTCCACGCCTTGCTCGGCCTGCTCGATCAGGGTGTCGCGGAAGATCTCCCAGGTCAGGTCCTCGGCCTTGCCGTCCACCTTTTCCAGCGCCTGGTAGATCGGCACCGTGCCGATCGGCACGGGCGAATTGCGGATGATCCATTCGCGGGTTTCGTGGATGTGCTTGCCGGTGGACAGGTCCATGACCGTGTCGCCGCCCCAGCGGATCGCCCACGTCATCTTCTCGACTTCCTCGCCGATGCCGGAGCTGACCGCGGAATTGCCGATGTTGGCGTTGATCTTCACCAGGAAGTTGCGGCCGATGGCCATCGGCTCGATTTCCGGGTGGTTGATATTCGCCGGGATGATGGCGCGGCCGCGCGCGATCTCGTCGCGCACGAACTCGGGCGTGATGGAAGCCGGAATGGCGGCGCCGAAGGATTGGCCCGGGTGCTGGCGCAGCAGGCGCTTGACCATCTTCTCGCCGTCGGGGCCGCTGGCGCGCAGCGTTTCCAGGTACTGTTCGCGGCGCAGGTTTTCGCGGATGGCCACGAATTCCATTTCCGGCGTGACGATGCCGCGGCGCGCGTAGTGCATCTGCGTGACGTTGGCGCCGGACCTGGCGCGGCGCGGCGGGCGGCGCAGGTCGAAGCGCATGGCCGTCAGCTTCGGGTCGGTCAGGCGTTCCTTGCCGTAGTCGCTGGTCGGGCCGGACAGCAGCTCGGTGTCGCCGCGCTCTTCGATCCAGGCGCGGCGCAGCTCGGGCAGGCCGCGGCGGATATCGATCCTGGCTTCGGGGTCGGTATAGGGGCCGCTGCAATCGTAGACCGTCAGCGGCGGGTTCTTCTCGCCGCCGAACATGGTGGGCGTGTCGGCCTGTTCGATCTCGCGGAACGGCACGCGGATGTCGGGCCGCGAGCCGGTTTGGTACACCTTGCGGGATTTGGGCAGCGGCGCGACGGCGGCCGAGTCCACTTCAGCGGTGGCGGCCAGGAATTTGGGATTGGCGTTCATGGAAAGCTCCAAGCGAATGGTTGGAGCCGATCGGGAAGGAATCTCCGGCGCGCGAACGGCGGCGGAAATACGGCTCCCAGCATCGGCATTATCCGTACTGGTACGAAGGGACTCTCTCAACACGTCTCGGCCTGGAAGCCGGGACGAGTACCCCTGCACGAAAGCGAAGTATAGAGGCTGGCGCGCGTTCCGGCGAATCGCTTCGGTCGCGCATCGCCTTGGCGCTTTGTCCTGGAAGCTGGTATTACCGCTTTACATTTGGATTCAGACTGGGGCGACACCGTCATTCAGGTTCGGTACACTTTTCAGACATGCCGGGCGTGCCGCCGCGCGGCCTGGTCTTAGTCCACTGAAGAAGGAATCGAGCATGCAACTGACCTTACGCAAATTGGCGCCCGCCCTGGTTGTCGTGACGTTGGCGCTAGCGGGTTGCAAGACCGCCCCGACTAAGACGTCCGACGCCGCCTCGGCCACGCCGCAGGCCGGCCAGCAATCCACCACGCCCGCCACCGCCTCGACCGTGGACTTCTACCTGGCGCACAAGGAACCCGGCGCGGGCCTGCGCGAAATCAGCCTGCCCGACGGTAAGCTCTACATGCAGGAAGTGCCCGTCCTGACGCGCGCCGACCTGACCGACGCCGCCGCGCTGGTGGATCGCCAGGGGCAGAACTTCGTCGGCCTGCGCTTCTCCGAAGCGGGTGCCCGCAAGCTCAATGACGTCAGCACCAAGAATGTCGGCAACATGCTGGCGCTGGTGATCGACCGCGAACTGGTCGCCGCCCCGCTCATCGGCGAACCGCTGAACCGCGGCGTGCTGGCTTTCGGCGTGCCCTCGGCCCAGGCCGCCTCGGAAATCGCCGCCAAGATCCGCGGTGACGCCGCGATCCCCGCCGGCGGCGCGCCGGCTCCCGCAGCCAAGCCCTGAGCCGCGCGCTCACAGCAAAAAGCCCGGCATGCCGGGCTTTTTGCTATTGGGCGATCTGCGCTGGCGACGGCCGGCGGCGGTCAGCCGGCCTTGCGGGCGCGCGGTTTGGCGCTGCGGCGGACCTGCGTGCTTTTCTCGATGAAGGCAAGCGTCATCGCTTCCAGCACGATCCGTTCGTCGGCCGTGAGGGATTCGAACTGGGCGGGAGAAATATTGGGGTAGGGCCAAGGCGCCATCGGACGCGGCCGGCCGCTGGGCCGCGGCGGGGATTCCGCCACGCCGGTGGCGGGCAGGGTATCGCTCAGGTCGTAGCCGCCCATGGGAAGCTCCATGGGACCCTTGCCGGTTTCCAGCCATTCGGCTTCGACCTTCAGCACCTGCGCCAATTTGCGGGCCGAGCGGCTGGAGTGCCGCAAGCCGGTCTCATAGCTGCCGATGGCGCTCTGCGAAAGGCGCGCCAAACGGGCGAGCGCCTTCTGCGTGTGGCCACGCAGGAGTCGCGCATGCTTCAGTCGGTCCGAGAATGTCTTCACAGGGCGATTGAAGCTTGGTGGCTGGTCACTTTGGTAGTTATAAGAATTACTTAAGTGATAAAGGCGAGAGAAAGCGACATGCAGCAACAGGGCAGTGTCTTCGTTCTGGCGTGCGACGAGGGGGCCCGCGATCTCGCCTCCGCGCTGCGCACCTTCCATTGGGCGGCCCATGCGTTCGATTCGCTGGCGGCCCTGCTCGACAGCCTGCAGGCGCAAGTGGTCGACGTCCTGGTGCTGCAGGGTGCCAGTTCGGATACGGCGGAACAGATCGCCTGGCTGCGCCGCGCGGCGCCGGCCGCCGCGCTGGTCTGGCAGGTTCGCGGCGCCACCTCGGCCGGGCGGATCGCGGCGCTGGAGGCGGGCGCGGACGTCTGTGCGCAGGCCGGCATGGAAATTCAAGAATGGGACGCCCTGCTGCGCAGCCTGTGCCGGCGCGGGCGCCGCGGCGGTTCGGCATGGCGTGTGGATGCGCAGGCTGGCGCGCTGGCGGGGCCCGCCGGCCAGCTTCTGCCGCTGACCCCGACCGAATGTGCTTTTTTTGTCCAGCTATTGAATGCCCCGGGCCATCGGCTGCGCCGGGAAGAACTCCTGCCCGCGGAGGCGCGCGGCGCCGCGGAAGGGGCGGCGCGGCGGGTGGACGTGCTGGTGTCGAGGCTGCGCGGCAAGGCGTGCCGCCTCGATATCGAATTTCCCGTGCTCGCGGTGCGCGGGTGGGGCTACATGCTGCGGCCGGACGGCGAGCGGCGGGGCTCGCCGGGCGTTACAGCACGACCAGATTGTCCCGATGCATGAGCTCGGGTTCGGTCATACTGCCCAGGATGCGCGCGATCTGCGACGATGGCTGGCGCAGGATGCGGCGGGTATCGGCCGATGAATAATTGATCAGGCCCCGGGCGCATTCGCGTCCCTGGCCATCCACGCAGGCCACCACGTCGCCGCGGCCGAATTCGCCTTCCACTTCGATCACCCCGATGGGCAGCAGGCTCTTGCCTTCACGCAGCAGCGCCTGCACGGCGCCATCGTCCAGCACCACGCGGCCGCGCAGCCGCAGGTGGTCGGCCAGCCATTGCTTGCGGGCGGACCATACCGGCAGCACGGCGCGCAGTTCGCTGCCGATGCATTCGCCTTGCGCCAGGCGCGTAAGCACGTTGCGCTCGCGGCCGGAGGCGATCACGGTGTGGGCGCCGCTATGCGCCGCCCGCTTTGCCGCCAGCACCTTGGTCAGCATGCCGCCGGTGCCGATGCCGCTGCCGGCGCCGCCGGCCATGGCTTCCAGCGCCGGGTCGCCGGCCTGGGCGTGCGACATGAACCTGGCCTCGGGATTCTTGCGGGGGTCGGCGTCATACAGGCCGCGCTGGTCCGTCAGGATGATCAGCGTGTCGGCTTCAATCAGGTTGGTGACCAGCGCGCCCAGCGTGTCGTTATCGCCCAGCCGGATCTCGTCGGTGACGACCGTGTCGTTCTCGTTCACGATGGGCACCACGCCCAGGCGCAGCAGCGCGAAGAGCGTGCTGCGCGCGTTCAGGTAGCGGTGGCGGTCGGCCAGGTCTTCGTGCGTCAGCAGGATCTGCGCCGTGCGCAGGCCGTATTCCGCGAAAGCGGCTTCATAGGCCTGGCACAGGCCCATCTGGCCCACGGCCGCCGCCGCCTGCAGTTCGTGCATGACGGACGGGCGCTTGCGCCAGCCCAGGCGCGCCATGCCTTCCGCGATGGCGCCGCTGGAGACCAGCACGACCTGCTTGCCCTGCTTGTGCAGGGCTGCGATCTGCTGGGCCCAGTGCGCCACGGCGGCGCGGTCCAGGCCGCGGCCTTCGTTGGTGACCAGCGACGAGCCGACTTTGGCGACGAGGCGCTGGGCGTGGGTGACGACGGAAACGGAGGGTGATTCGGCAGACATGATGGCGGCGGGCTGCGGCGCGGGAAAAGGCGTAATCGTGGGACTGCGATTATGGCTTATTCGTCGCCGCTGCGCGGCGTGGAGCGGGGGGCGGCGTCCGACCGCTTGTCGTCGAAGCGCGGATCCGGCGCCACGTAGCTGCCGTCGGCCTGGTCCTGCGCCAGTTGTTCCTTTTCGCGTTCGGCGTCCAGGTAGTCCTGCAGCGCGTAGATCAGGTCCTGCGTGCCTTCGCCCGACAGGCCCGAGATGCCGAACACCGGCCCCTTCCAATCGTAGAGTTCGAGGAAGCGGCGCTTGGTGTCCTCGGGATCGGCCACCATGTCCAGCTTGTTCAGGACCAGCCAGCGCGGCTTGGCCGCCAGTTCCGGGTCGTAGCGGCGCAGTTCCTCGACGATGGCGCGCGCGTCGATGACGGCCTGTTCGACCGGATCGGCGTCGGGATCGGGCGTGGACACGTCCACCAGGTGCAGCAGCACGCGGGTGCGCGCCAGGTGGCGCAGGAACAGGTGGCCCAGGCCGGCGCCTTCGGAGGCGCCTTCGATCAGGCCGGGAATGTCGGCCACGACGAAGCTGCGCGACGGCGAGGTGCGCACCACGCCCAGGTTGGGGTGCAGCGTGGTGAAGGGGTAGTCCGCGATCTTCGGCTTGGCGTTGGAGATGCGGGTGATCAGCGTGGACTTGCCGGCGTTGGGCAGGCCCAGCAGGCCGACGTCCGCCAGCACCTTGAGCTCCATGCGCAGGTAGCGGTGTTCGCCTTCCTTGCCCGGCGTCCACTGGCGCGGCGCGCGGTTCACGCTGGACTTGAAATGGATATTGCCCATGCCGCCCTGGCCGCCCGCCGCCAGCACCACCTTCTGGTCGTGCTGGTTCAGGTCGAACAGGACTTCGCCGGTTTCCGCGTCATGGATGACGGTGCCCACGGGCACGCGCAGCGTGATGTCGGGGGCGGCCGCGCCGTATTGGTCGGAGCCGCGGCCGTTTTCGCCGTTCTTGGCGCGGTGCAGGCGGGCGTAGCGGAAGTCGATCAGCGTGTTGATGTTGCGATCGGCCACCGCGAAGATGGTGCCGCCGCGTCCGCCGTCGCCGCCGTCCGGGCCGCCCTTGGGGATGAACTTTTCGCGGCGAAAGCTCGCCACGCCATTGCCGCCTTTGCCGGCGACGACTTCGATGGTGGCTTCGTCTACGAATTTCATGGTGTCCGTGCGTGTAATGAGTGAGGGCGGGTCCCGTCATCGGGCGCCGCCGGGAGGCGAGGGCCGGGACGCCCCGGCCGCTGCCTTAAAACAAAAAAGCCCTGCCGCATGCGACAGGGCTTTACCGTTCGAGAACGCGGCGAACCGCGTTGCTGACCGTGCTCGTGCCGATTACTCGGCGGCGACGATCGAAACGGTTTGCTTGTTCAACGCGCCCTTGAAGCCGAATTGAACCTTGCCGTCGACCAGCGCGAACAGGGTGTGGTCCTTGCCCATGCCGACGTTCACGCCAGCGTGGAAGCGAGTACCGCGCTGACGCACGATGATCGAACCGGCGGGAATCAATTCACCGCCGAAAGCCTTGACGCCCAGACGCTTCGATTCTGAGTCGCGTCCGTTCCGCGTAGAGCCGCCGCCCTTTTTCTGTGCCATGTTTAGCTCCTGCTAAGTGGTACCGAGTCGCTTCTTAAGCCGTGATGGCTTCGATGCGGATTTCGGTGTAGTTCTGACGGTGGCCCTGATGCTTCTGGTAGTGCTTGCGACGGCGCATCTTGAAGATCTTGACCTTGTCGTGGCGGCCTTGCGCAAGAACCGTTGCCTTGATCACGGCGCCGGAGACGAGGGGCGTGCCAACTTTCAGTTGGTCGCCTTCGCCCACGGACAGCACTTGGTCCAGGGTGATTTCTTGCCCAATGTCAGCCGGTATCTGTTCTATCTTGAGTTTTTCGCCAGCGGCAACGCGATACTGCTTGCCACCGGTTTTTACGACCGCGTACATGGGGTGTTCCTTAAATAGGTAAAAAGGCGCATTCGCGCTGCCTGCCCTGCTGGGCGGGACGGCCGCTACGGGGGCCACCTTTCAGCGCAGCACTTTTCAGTGCGGAACCTTGTTCAGTGGCGCGCGCTTTCGTCTTCCGAACGCCAGGTCCTGGCAGGGTAGGGAAAGCGCCCGAGGGCATTGCGTAAATGCAACCGACGTAATTCGGGCATTGCTGACCGAATCCGGGATATTAGCCCGGGACTTCCGGAAAGTCAAAAAGCGCTTGTGGGCTAAGGGCTTAGGTGTCGCGCGGACGCTTCACGCGGGGGCGGGCTCCCGCGGCGCGATACCGTCCTCCGTTCCCTGGGCGGCGCCCCCGCGGCGCGGCGGCGGGCAGCGCCCGGCTCGCGTCCGCCACTCCCCGTATAATCGCTGGTCGAATCCCCCGCCTTGCCCGGCGGCCCAGCGGTAAGAGCCGCCGCCCGTTCACGCGTCGGCTCGTTTCACTCTCCGGATACGTCTTGAATCTCCCCGCGCTTATTGCCCCCATTGCTGACGATATGAAGGCCGTCGATGCGGTTATCCGCGAGCGGTTGAACTCCGACGTCGTCCTGATCCGCACGATCGGCGACTACATCATCGGGGCGGGCGGCAAGCGCATGCGTCCGGCCATGGTGTTGATGGTGGCGCGCGCCCTGGGCTATGAAGGGACGCACCACCAGTTGCTGGCCGCGGTGGTGGAATTCATCCATACGGCCACGCTGCTGCACGACGACGTGGTCGACGAATCCGACCTGCGCCGCGGCCGTGAAACCGCCAATGCGGTCTTCGGCAACGCCGCCAGCGTGCTGGTGGGCGACTACCTGTATTCCCGTTCGTTCGAGATGATGGTCGAAGCCGACTCGATGCGCGTCATGAGCATCCTGTCCGAGGCCACCACGGTGATCGCCGAAGGCGAGGTGCTGCAACTGCTGAACGTGCACGACCCGGACGTCTCGCAAGAACGCTACCTGCAAGTGGTGCGCTACAAGACCGCCAAGCTGTTCGAGGCCGCCGCCCAGGTCGGGGCCGTGCTGGCCGGCGCCACGCCCGAGCAGGAAGCCGCCGCCGCGGCCTACGGCCGCCACGTCGGCACCGCCTTCCAGTTGGTGGACGACGTGCTGGACTACAGCGGCGACGCCGCCGCCCTGGGCAAGAACGTGGGCGATGACCTGCGCGAGGGCAAGCCCACGCTGCCGCTGATCCGCGTCATGGAAGTGGGCACCCCGGAACAGCAGCAATTGATCCGCGAGGCAATCAAGACGGGCGACGCCGACTTCGCCGCCGTCGCGGCCGCCATCCAGGCAACGGACGCCCTGGAACACGCTCGCCAGGCCGCGGTCGCCGAGGCCGATCTGGCCCGTGCAGCACTTTCCGGCTACCCCATTTCCCCTTTTCTGAATTCTCTGTTAGAATTCTGCGCTTTCGCGGTGAATAGAGATCGTTGAGAAAAATCAGCGGGATCGAAGACCAAGAAAAGCACAAAGCAAGCACAAAGCAAGACAGCTTCGCCGTACTGAGCACGGCAAAGCTTTAGAGTAGTAAAGATCGGGGCGTAGCTCAGCCTGGTAGAGTACTGCGTTCGGGACGCAGGAGTCGGAGGTTCGAATCCTCTCGCCCCGACCACTTCATGTGGTCGAATTCATGAAGGTGTTTCCCGACGCCTTTGGCTGAAAGCCGGTATCGCGCAAGCGCTGCCGGCTTTTTTGCGTTTGCGCGCAGGACGAGGGGCGTAACGATCGCGAGCGGCGGCGCTGCGCCTGGCACGGATCCAGCCGCGCGGCCTTGCCCGCCGGCAGCCCGATGGCCCGGCGCCCGGAATCGCGATGCTAGCGATTCAGCGGCCGGACTCGGTTCTCCTGCCGAGCGCCCGAGAGCGTGTCCGCCAGGAGAATCGCGCTTCCCGTTGCCATGGCGATCAGGGCGCCAAATATCACCGCGCGAAAGTCATAGGCCGTGGCAACGGCGCCTAGCGTCAGGATGCCCACCATGCCGCCCAGGAACAGGCTGTTCATGTAGGCGGAGGTGGCGCGGCCGACCCGGGTTGGGGACATCTCCTGAACGTAGGTCATCGCGACCGCGGCGAAGGTGCCGTAGAACATTCCTTCCAGGCAAGCGCCGAGCAGTACCCCCGTCAGCGACGAGGCGTTGAGAAACTGCGAAAAGGCGGCAAAGGCAAACAAGGCCGAGATGAAAAGGCCGCAGTTCGTGCCCACCTTCTTCACGAGCCATGGCGCCAGCAGGATGGCGGCCACCTCGACCGCGCATTTGACACCGAACGACAAGCCGGCGGCATAGGGAGCCAGATCGAGTTCGCGCGTGTAATACAGCGGAAGAGACGTGGAGCACAGAACATGCGCCAGCGCGAAGAAGAAGCACACGGCCGTGCGCTGAAGCATGCCGAAGCTGGATGCGCCGCCATCGGCGGCGGCCACGGCCTTGGCAGGCGGGCTGCGGAACGTCGTCGGCAGCACCAGACGCCCGACGAGGATCCATCCGATCGCAACGCCCGCAGCCACTTGAAACACCGTTATGCCGGTGTTCCAGGAGGCCAGTGAAAAGGTGAGAGGGGGCGCCAGCATCCATGCCAGGGACGTGATAACGCGCAGCTTCGAATTGATCTTGGCGCGGTCTTGCGTGCCGTCGAGCATCAGGCGGCCGAAGCTATACATCGTCGTGGTTGCCGTGTTCGCGATCCCTTGGAAGATGCCGACGAGGCCGATGAGCAGGGCGGCGGGAGGCGAGTAAATCAGCAAGGCGACCGCGATTGCGTAGGCGGCCTGACCGAGCAGCAGCCACCGATAGAGGCGGGTGCCGTGGTCTATCCTCCGGCCGATATAGCGATTCACGGCAATCGAGACGGTGATCGCGACCGCGGAATAGACGCTCAACCACCAGGGAGCGAGGCCTTTCCCTTCGACGATGAAGTAGCCCATGAAAGGCGCCAGCAACGCATTTGCGAATGCCCCCAGGAACAGCGCGGGCAACACGGCGAGCGATGCCCGCTGCGGCAATGGCCGGGCCGCTGGCGGCTGATCCTTTTCATCGACCGTCGAATCAAGATCGGCGTGCATAGGCGAAGGAGGTTCTCCAATGATCCCGGGTAGCCAGGGTCGAAGCAGGGTCCATGATACCGGTAGGCGGAGGCAGTGGGCGATGGCCAGCCTGCGAACGACGCGCTGAGCATTGCGTGGGGCGCCTTGGCGCATTGCGCGCCTTCACCCAGAGAAAAACCGGACGATTTCCCGACGTGGCGAGATGGAGGGGGATTGCGGCAAGGATCATGCGCCGCCTGGGAAGGATCGCGAGAGCGGCTCGGTACGGGGAGTCGTAGCGGTTTTTCCCTGGCGTCAGGGATCCCTTGCCGGCGGGAGGCGGCCGGCAAGGGGGCAGGCCTAGCGCTCGAAGGGAACCACGCGCTGGCGCTGGGCGCCCAACCCTTGCACACCCAGCGTCATGACGTCGCCTGCGCGCAGGAACACGGGCGGCTTCATGCCCAGGCCGACGCCCGGCGGGGTGCCGGTAATGATGACGTCGCCCGGCAGCAGCGTCATGAAGCGGCTGACGTAGCTCACGATGGTTTTCACGCCGAAGATCATCGTGCGGGTGTTGCCGGTCTGCATGCGCTGGCCGTTGACGTCCAGCCACAGGTCCAGCGACTGCGGATCGGGCACCTCGTCGGGCGTCACCAGCCACGGCCCGATGGGGCCGAAGGTGTCGCAGCCCTTGCCTTTGTCCCAGGTGCCGCCGCGGTCCATCTGGAATTCGCGCTCGCTCACGTCGTTGACCACGCAATAGCCCGCCACATGGTCCAGCGCGTGCGCCTCGTCCACGTAGCGCGCGCGCTTGCCGATGACGATGCCCAGCTCCACTTCCCAGTCGGACTTCTGCGATCCTTCGGGCAGCATGACGGGATCGTCCGGCCCCTGGATGCAGGAGGTGGCCTTCATGAAGATGACCGGTTCCTTCGGCACCGGCGCGCCGACCTCGGCCGCGTGGTCGAAGTAGTTCAGGCCGATGGCGATGAACTTGCCCACGCCGGCCACCGGGCAGCCCAGGCGAGGCTCGCCGGCAACCTGCGGCAGCGTGGCGGTGTCGTGCCGCGCCAGCGCCGCGAGCGTCTCGCGCCCAAGCTGCGCGCCGCCGATGTCGGGCACCAGGCCCGAAAGATCGCGCAGCACGCCGTCCGCGTCGATCAGGCCGGGCTTTTCCTGCCCCGGCGGGCCGAATCTCACCAGTTTCATGCTTCTTTCCTTATTGCTCCGTGGTCAAAAAACGTGAGGGGCGGCCGGGCGTTCAAGGCCGGCCGCCGTTCCCCGGTCAGTCCAACTTTACGTTGGCGGTCTTGATCGTGTCGCCCCAGCGGACGATCTCGTCCTTGATGTAGGTGGTCGTTTCGTCCGGCGTGCTGAGCAGCACCTCCGCGCCCAGTGCGGCCAGTTGTTCCTGCACGGCCGGTTTCTTCAGCGCAAGTTGCATGGCCTTGTTCAGCTTGTCAATCACGGGCGCCGGCGTGCCGCTGGGCACCAGCAGCGCCGCCCAGGTCTGCGCGTCGAATCCCGGCACGCCGGCGCGGTCCATGGTCGGGATGTCGGGCAGCGCCTTCGATCCGTTGCGGCTGCCCACGGCGAAGACCTTGAGCGCGCCCTTCTGGACGTGCGGCATGATGGCCGGTCCCGACTCGAACATCATCGTCACGTCGCCCGACATCAGCCCGGTCAGCGCGGCGGCCGCGCCGCGGTACGGCACGTGCATGATGTTCAGCCCCGCCTGGCGCTTGAACATCTCCATGGTCAGGTGATTGGTCAGCCCCGTGCCGCCCGAACCGTAGTTGAGCTGGCCCGGGTGCTTCTTGACGTAGTCGATCAGTTCCTTGAGGTTGTTGGCCGGGAAATCCGCCCGCGTGACCAGGAACTGCGGCACCACCACCACCATCGCCACCGGCGTGAAGTCCTTCAGCGTGTCGTACGGCAGCTTGGCGTACAGGCCCGGATTGATCGCCAGCGGTCCGCTGGAGGCCATCAGCAGGGTGTAGCCGTCGGCCTCGGAGCGCTTGGCGCCCTCCATGCCGATGATGCCGCCGGCGCCGCCGCGGTTGTCCACGAAAAATGCCTGGCCCAGCGTCTCCGTCAACTGCTGGCCGATGGTGCGCGCCAGCACGTCGGTGGTCTGGCCGGCAGGGAACGGCACGATGATCTTCACGCCCCGGTCCGGATAGTCGGCCCGGGCCGGGGCGTTCAGCAAGGCGCCCATGCATAACAGTGCTGCGAGTACTCGTTTCATGGATTGTCTCCTCCATCATTTTTTTCGAGAACGCCGCAAGCCCGCCTAGGGGGAAATCAGTTCAGGGCTCTTCTCCACGTTCCCATTCGGTCTGCAGCTTGAAGCGGTCGGCAATATAGAAATTTTCGGAAACCGTCAGCAGACGGTCTTGGGGGTCTACGTAAGCGCGCAGCATCCGCAGGGCGGGGCTGCCGCTCTCCAGGCCGAGCTGGAACAATGCGTTCTCAGGCATCAGCGTGGCTTCGATCTGCTGGCGGATCCGGTGGATTTCCTGACCGTAGTCGTCCTGCAGCATCTTGTAGATGCTGGGATGATTGCCATGCAGTTTTTCTTTGATCTTCTCGAACTCGGGACGCAGATAGACGCGCGTGTACGAGATCACCCGGCCGTTTTCGACCAGGCAGCGGTTGGTGTGCAGCACCAGCCATTTCGAACCGGCCTCGCAGCGCAGCGACTCGGCCATGGCTTCGTCGGCAACCGCAACGGTTTCTCCAAAGACCTCCAGCCGCGTCTGGTCCGTGTAGGCGAGGATGTCTTTCATCGACCCCAGGCCCGCCACATAGCTGGGCCGGGCGACGCCGGGCTGGGCGGACGTCACCACCGTGCCGATGCTCGGGTAGCGCACGATCAGGCCGATGTCCACCAGCCGCCGGGTGGCTTCGCGCACGGTATGGCGGCTGACGCCGAACGTGGCGCTCAGTTGCGCCTCGGTCGGCAGCAGGGAGCCCACCGGATACGTCCCGGACACGATGTCATTGAGCAGGCTCTGGTGCAGCCAGGCGTAACGCGGCTGTGTCTTGCTCCGCGGCGTGGCGCGCGTGGGCTTGGCCGGCGGCGTGCCGTCATTCTTGGGCATGCGAGGTACCTTACGGTCAAAAAAGTTTCTGAAAACAATGTACGCACATTTGATTCCACTGTAAAGTTATTAATGTACGTACATTACCAAAAAAGGTTTGAGCCCTATTCGAGGGTGCATCGGACGGAGACAAATCCATGCAACACACGAGTGAAGCCGACCAGGACGAGCAGGCCACCCGCCCATTCGAGGGCTTGGTGGTCGTCGAACTGGGTCATAGCGTGGCCGCCCCTTTCGCCGGACAGATTTTCGGTGAATTGGGCGCCACGGTCATCAAGGTCGAGAAACACGACGGCGACGCCGCCCGCGCCTGGGGGCCTCCCTTCCAGGAAGGAGCGGCCACGCTCTTCCAGACTCTGAACCGCAACAAGCAGTCCGTGGTCTGCGACTTGCGGGACCCGGCGCAGACCGACACCCTCAAGCGCCTGATCGCCGAGCGCGCCGACGTCGTCCTGCAGAACCTGCGGCCCGGCCAGGTCGAGACGCTGGGCCTGGACGGCGCCGCGCTGCTGGCGCTCAGGCCTTCCCTCATCTACTGCAACATGGGCGCCTTCGGCCGCGCGGGCCCTCTGCGGCACCGACCCGGCTACGACCCGCTGATGCAGGCCTTTGGCGGCATCATGAGCACCACGGGCGAAGCCGGCCGGCCCTCGGTGCGCGTGGGCGCCTCCATCGTCGACATGGGCACGGGCATGTGGGCGGTGATCGGCGTGCTTGCCGCGCTCTGGCAGCGCCAGGCCGGCGGACAGGGGCGCGTGGTGGATGTCTCGCTTTTCGAGACGGCGGCCACCTGGGTGTCGCTGATCGCCTCGCAGGTGCTGGCTTCCGGCGAGGCGCCGCCGCGCTACGGCTCGGGCACGGCCAGCATCGTGCCCTATAAGGGCTACGCCACCTCCGACGGTGAAATCGTGGTGGCGGCCGGCAACGATGGTCTGTTCCGCAGCCTGGCGCGGGTGGTCGGGCACCCCGAATGGGCCGAGGACCCGCGCTTTGCCGACAACCCCAGCCGCGTGCGCCACCAGGCCGAGCTGTACGGCATGCTCGACACCATCTTCGCTCTCCGTCCCACCGCCTTCTGGCTGGAGCAACTGGAGGCCGCCGGCCTTCCTTGCTCGCCCGTGAACGACATGAATCAGATGCTCGCGCATCCGCAGACCGAGGCGTTGGGCCTGGTGCAGCGCGTGCCGGGCACCGCGATGGACTTCATCGGCCTGCCGCTGAGCTTCGACGGCCACCGGCCCCGGCCCCGCTCCCGCCCGCCCGCGCTGGGCGAGCACACCGAAACGCTGCTGCGCCAACCGGCAACCATGACCCCGACCACGGAGATCCAGGAATGAACCTCCCCGACTACGAAACCGTGTCCACCCGGATGGCCGACGAGCATGTGCTGCTCGTCACGCTGAACCGTCCGCAGGTGGGCAACGCCGTCAATACCCAGATGGGCCGCGACCTGCTCGACCTCTGGAACCGGCTGACCGAGGACGCGGGCCCGGTGCGCTGCGTCGTGCTGACCGGCGCTGGCGAACGCATTTTCTGCGGCGGCGGCGACCTCAAGGAACGCAACGGGATGAGCCGCGAAACCTGGCAGCGCCAGCACGAGCTGTTCGAACGCATGTACTGGACGCTGGTGGACTTGCCGCTGCCCGTCGTGGCCGCCGTGAACGGCCATGCCTATGCCGGCGGCCTGGAGATGGCGCTGTCCTGCGACTTCATCTACGCCAGCCGCGAGGCGCGCTTCGCGCTGACCGAGGTGACGCTGGGCATCATGCCCGGCGCCGGCGGCACGCAGAACCTGCCGCGCGCGGTGGGCGAGCGCCGCGCGAAGGAAATCCTGATGACCGGCCGGCCCTTCGACGCCGCGCAGGCGCTGGAGTGGGGCCTGGCCAATGCGCTGCACGATCCTGGCGAAGTGCTGCCGGCCGCGCTGGCCACGGCCGGCGCCATCGCCGCCAATGCGCCGCTGTCGGTGCGGCAGATCAAGAAGTCGGTGCGCTATGGCGGCCAGATGGAACTGCGCACGGCCTTCCGCTTCGAGATCGAAGCCTACAACCACCTGGTCGACACCGACGACCGCCGCGAAGGCGTGCTCGCCTTCAACGAAAAACGCAAGCCGGTCTTCAAGGGCCGCTGACGCCAGAACCAAGAGGAGAACAAACATGGCAAGAGATGTCATCCTGCGCGAAGTGGGCCTGCGCGACGGCCTGCAGAGCGTCGCCACTTTCGTGGAAACGGCCGACAAGCTGGACTGGATACGGCGCGAGGCGGCCGCCGGCGTGGCCGAAATCGAAGTCACGTCCTATGTGCCGCCCAAGCTGCTGCCGCAGTTCGTCGACGCCGAGACGGTGACCACGGAATCGCTGCGCATCCCGGGGCTGACCGTGGCCGCGCTGGTGCCCAATTCGCGAGGCGCGCAGCGCGGCCTGGAACTGGGCGCGCACAAAATCAACTTTGTGATGTCGGTCAGCGAAACGCACAACATGAAGAACGTGCGCCGCAGCCGCGAAGAGTCGCTGGCGGACTTCCGCAATATGGCCGAATTGGCGCGCGCCCAGCCCGAGGCCGCGCGGCCCGTGCTCTGCGGCGGGCTGGCGACGGCGCTGGGCTGCTCGTATGAAGGCGACGTGCCCGTGGCGGACGTCGTGCGCTACGCGGTGGCCTTGGCCGAGGCCGGCGCCGATGAGCTGATCATCCCCGACACGGTCGGCTACGCCAACCCGGCCCTGGTGCGCCGAGTCTTCAAGGCCGTGCTGGCCGAGGTCGGCGCGCTGCCGGTGGCGGCGCACTTCCACGACACCCGCGGCACGGGCCTGGCCAACCTCCTGGCGGCGCTGGATTGCGGCGTGCGCGCGTTCGACGCCTCGCTGGGCGGCCTGGGCGGTTGTCCTTTCGCGCCCGGCGCCACGGGCAACATCGTCATGGAGGACGCCGCCTACATGCTGGAGTCCATGGGCGTGGACACGGGCATCGACCTGACGGCGCTGCTGGAGGTGCGCGAGGTGCTTCGGCGCGTCCTCCCGGACGTGACGCTCTATGGCGGCCTGGCGCGCGCCGGCCTGCCCCGCGGCTTCATGCCGGCCAGCGCTCGGCTTGCCGCCTGATCCCCCACAACCTCATCTACCGGACCCATCATGGACACCATTTCGCCCAACAGCCTGGACAACCTCGCCATGCCCCTGGGGGAGGATTTCGCCGACGTGCGCGACAGCGTGCGGCGCATCTGCGAACAGTTCCCCGGCGAGTATTGGCGCCGCCTCGAAGAAGACGACCGCTATCCGGACGAATTCGTCCGCGCGCTGACCGAGTCGGGCTATCTCGCCGCCCTGATCCCCGAGGAATACGAAGGCAGCGGAATGCCCTTGCGAGCGGCAGCCGTCATCCTGGAGGAGATCCATGCGGCGGGCTGCAACGCCGGCGCCTGCCATGCGCAGATGTACACCATGGGCACGCTGCTGCGCCACGGCAGCGCCGAGCAGAAGGCCCGCTACCTGCCGGCCATCGCGCGCGGCGAACTGCGCCTGCAGGCCTTCGGCGTCACCGAGCCCACCAGCGGCACCGACACCACGCGCCTGAAGACGCGCGCGGTGCGCGACGGCGACAGCTATGTCGTCAACGGCCAGAAGGTGTGGACGTCGCGCGCCCTGCAATCCGACCTGATGCTGCTGCTGGCCCGGACGACGCCTTACGACGAGGTGGGCAAGAAGAGCGATGGCCTGTCCGTCTTCCTGGTCGATATTCGCGAGGCGCTGGGCAAGGGCATGGAGATCCGGCCGCTGAAGGCCATGATCAATCACAACACCACCGAGGTCTTCTTCGACAACCTGCGCATTCCCGCCGACAGCCTGATCGGCGAGGAAGGCAAGGGCTTTCGCTACATCCTGGACGGCATGAACGCCGAGCGCATCCTGGTGGCGTCGGAAGCGATCGGCGATGCGCGCTGGTTCATCCGCACGGCCGCCGCCTATGCCAGCGAGCGGCGCGTGTTCGACCGGCCCATCGGCCAGAACCAGGGCATCCAGTTTCCCATCGCGCGCGCCTATGCCGAGACGCAGGCCGCCGACCTCCTGCTGCGCAAGGCGGCCACCTTGTTCCAGGCGGGCCTGCCCTGCGGCGACGAAGCGAACATGGGCAAGATGCTGGCCTCCGAAGCGTCCTGGCACGCGGCCGAGGCCTGCCTGCAGACGCATGGCGGCTTCGGCTTCGCGCGCGAATACGACGTGGAGCGCAAGTGGCGCGAGACCCGGCTGCTGCAGATCGCGCCGATCTCGACCAATCTGATCCTCTCCTATATCGGCCAGCACATCCTCGGCATGCCGCGTTCGTTCTGAACCCGCGCCCTTCATAAGGAACCCACCATGACCGGACTCACCCAGGCGCTGGCCGCCTACGTCGCCCAACCCGAACTCGGCCCGCGCCGGGCGCAGGCCGAGAGCATCGCTCGCCAGGGCATGACCGACACGATCGCCGTGGCATTGGCCGCCCGCGACGAAGCCGTGACCCGCATCGCGCTGGACTACGCCCGCGGCCAGGCCGGCCCCGCCGAGGGCGGCGCGCCGCTGTGGTTCGGCGGCGAGGCGCTGCCTCCCGCCCGGGCCGCCTTCGTCAACGGCGTGGCGAGCCATGCGCTGGACTACGACGACGTGGCGCTCTCGGGCCATCCCAGCGCGGCGCTCACGGCCGCCATCCTGGCGCAGGGGCATGCCCAGGGCGCTTCGGGCCGCGACTGCCTGCGGGCCTATATCGTGGGCTACGAGGTCTGGGCCGAGCTGGCCGCGCGCGAGCCCGACCCGTATCACATCAAGGGCTGGCACCCGACCGCGGTTTTCGGCACCGTGGCGGCCACCGCCGCGCTCGCCCGCCTGCGCGGTTTCGAGGCGCCGGTCGCGGCGCGCGCGCTGGCCATCGGCGCCAGCCTGGCCAGCGGCCTGGTCGCCAATTTCGGCACCATGACCAAGCCGCTGCACGCGGGCCGGGTGGCGGCGCAGGCCTTCGAGGCCGTGACGCTCGCGGGCCTGGGCCTGACCGCCGCGGACGACGCCCTGGAGCATCACGCGGGCTTCCTGGCCGCGCTTTCGCCGCGCGGGCAGGCCGACCGCGAGCGCGCGTACGTGCCCGGCGAGCCGCGCATTTTGGCCACCGGCCTGTCCATCAAGAAGTACCCGGTCTGCTACTCGGGCCATCGCATCATCGACGCCGTGATCGACCTCGCGCGCGAGGCGGACCTGGACGCCGAGCAGGTTGCTTGGGTCCGGGTCGGCATCGGCCGGCCGCAAGCGTCGATGCTGCGCAATGCGGCGCCGGTCACCGCGCTGGAGGCAAAGTTCAGCGCCCAGTTCGCGGTGGCGGCCGCGCTCCTGCGGCGCAAGGTGGGCCTGTCCGAACTGGACGACGCCTTCGTCAACGAGCCGGCCATGCGCGCGCTGTACGGCAAGGTGGAGATCGGGATTGTCGAAGCGCCCGACCCGGAGGATTCGGCGTTCTCGCGCTACGACACGGTAGAAATCGACATGCGCGACGGGCGGGTCCTGCGCTCCGGCGAGGTCCGCTATCCCCGCGGCCACGCGCACCTGCCGTTGGCCGAGGCGGATCTTCGCGCCAAATTCGAGGACTGCATGGCCGTCTGGCGCCGCCAGGCCGGGGCCGACGCATCGGCGCTGCCGTCCGCCGGCGCGCTCTACGACCGGCTCGCGAGCCTGGCGCAGATCGACGACGTCCGCACCCTGTTCCGGGGCTGAGCCATGACGATCGCCGACACGATACCCTGGTCGCTGGAGCTGCATACGCTGGCCGGGCGCTTTCCGGACGGCGTGGCCGTCGACGACGGCCAGGGCCGGCTCACGTTCTCCGAGTTGAACGCGCGGGCCCATGCCCTGGCGCGCGTGCTCGCCGAGGATGGCGCCGGCCCGGGCGCATGCGTGGGCATCTACTTGCCCAACGGCCGCGCGGCCGTCTGGGCCGATTACGGCGCCACCGTCGGCGGCGTGTGCCTGGTGCATCTGAACGCGGCCTACACGCGGGAGGAGATCCGCTGGAGCCAGCGCCTCACGCCGATGAGCCATATCGTCACCGACCGGGCGCATGCCGACACCGTGCGCGACCTGGGCGCCCGCCTCATCCTCTGCGAAGACATCGCGCCGCTGGCCGAGCCGTCGGTGCTGCCGGCCGTTCCGGCCGCGGACTGGGGGCGCATCATTTTTTCGTCGGGCACCACGGGCAAACCCAAGGCGCTGGTGTACGACCAGGGAAGGCGCTGGCTGGCCGCGGTCATGCTGCGCGCCGTGCTGCCCTTTACGCCCGGGCCGGGCTCCCGCGTATTGCTGATGACGCCCTACGTGCACGGCGCGTCCATGCAGGCTCGCGCCTGGATGGACTATGGCGGCACGGCCCTGCTGCTCAACGGGGTGGACGTGGAGGTGGCCGGGCAGGCGCTGCGCGGCGGCACGCTGGATGCGGTGTTCGCGCCGCCCACCGTGCTGGCCAAACTGGCCGCGGCGTTCGAGGGGGAACACTTCCCCGGCGTGCGCTGCGTGTTCACCGGCACGCAGACCCTGACCCCCGGCCTGTACGCCAAGGCGCGCGCGCTGTTCGGCCCGCGCGTGCGCGTGACCTACGGCAAGAGCGAGAACGTCAATCCCATCACGGTGCTGGATCCGGAGGCCACCGAGGCCTGCTTTGCCGCCGGCGACGGGGAGGGCGCGTGTCTGGGATGGCCGGCGCCCGGCGTGCAACTGCGCATCAATGCCCAGGACGAGATCGAGCTGCGCTCGCGTCATATGTATATCGGCCACGTCGACGAGGGCGGCTTTCATCCGCCCGATGCCGACGGCTGGCACCGGACTGGGGACCTCGGCCGCATCGACCCGCGGGGCCGTTTGTGGCTGCTGGGCCGCATGGCCGACGTCATCAAGAGCGGCGGCTACAAGATCTATCCCGACGAGATCGAGGGGGCGCTGGCCGGCATGCCGGGCTGCGGCGAGATCTGCGTGGTCGCGCTGCCTTCGGACTACTGGGGCGAGGTCATCGTGGCGGTGGCCGAGCGGGCCGGCGAGGGCTGGCAGGAGGCCGCGAGCCAGCGGGTCGCGGGGCTGGCCCGCTACAAGCATCCGCGCGCCTATGTGGCGGTCGAGGCCCTGCCGCGCAACCCGCAGGGCAAGATCAGCCGCCGGGCGGTGCGCGACCTGGTGCTGTCGGCCTACGCCTTGCGCGACGGCCCCTATCCCGAGCTGCACGCGCTGTGAAGGCGGCGGGCGCCGGGGCGCCCGCGAGCTGGCGCCCCTCAGTCGACCCGGGCGTTGGAGGTCTTGACCGCCTGGCCCCAGACGGCGATCTCGCGCGAGATGAACTGGCGCGTGTCGGCGGGGCTGTACGACACGGTTTCCGCGCCCAGCACGGCGAGCTTCTCTTGCAGTTCGGGGCGGCTCAGGGCCTTGCGCACGACGGCGTTGAGCTGGTCGATTATGGGCTTGGGCGTGCCCGCCGGGGCCAGCAGCGCGATCCAGGCCTGCGCCTCGTAGCCCGGCACGCCTTCGGCCGACACGGGCCTGGCCTGGGGAAAGGCGCGCGCGGGTTCGCGGCCGCCCACGGCCAGCACCTTGAGCACGCCGGACTGCACGTGCGGCATGATGGCCGGTCCCGCCTCGAACATCATGGCCACGTCGCCGCCGATCAGGCCGGTGAGCGCGGCCGCCGCGCCGCGGTAGGGAACGTGGGTGAGTTCGAGGCCGGCCTGGCTCTTGAACATCTCCATGGCCAGGTGATTGGTCAGGCCGCTGCCGCCCGAGCCGTAATTGAGCTGGCCCGGGCGCTGCTTCACGTACGCTTCCAGCTCGCGCACATTGTTGGCCGGGAAGTCGGCGCGCACCACCAGGAAGAGCGGCACCATGGCCACCAGGGCGATCGGCTCGTAGTCCTTCTCGACGTTGTAGGGCAGCTTGCTGTAGAGCCCCGGATTGATGGCGACGGGGCCGCTGGCCGTCATCAGCAGCGTGTAGCCGTCGGCCTCGGAGCGCTTGCCCGCCTCCATGCCGATGATGCCGCCGGCGCCGCCGCGGTTGTCGACGAAAAAGGATTGCCCCATGGCATCGCCCAGCTCCTGGCCGATCGCGCGGGCGATCACGTCCGTGGTCTGTCCGGCCGGGTACGGCACGATGATCTTCACGGCGCGTTCCGGATAGGCGGCCTGCGCGGCCCCCATTCCGAGGCCGGCGCTCAGCAGCAATCCTGCAATCAATCCGCGCATGCTCAGTCTCCTCTGGTGGTTTTCAATGCCGTTCTTTTTATATACGTACATAAACATAGCACCTGTAGGTGTCTATGTACGTATATTGTTATGGTGCGGCGCGGAAAATCCGGGGAGGCCGGGAATCGCGGGGTGTCAGGGCAGGACCACGACCTTGCCGGTATGCCTGCGGGTCTCGACGGCTTCGTGGGCGCTGGCGATGTCGTCCAGCGCGTAGGGATGGATCGCGGGATGGTGCAGCGCGCCGGCCGCCAGCCAGTTGCCCAGTTGCTCGACCGCGCGCTGCTTGAGCGCGGCCGGCATGGTGTACACGAGCAGGAACGACAGTTGAAGATTGCGGCGCATCAGGTCCCGGACTGGGATCGCGGGCCGCAGCTCGGTGTCCGACGCGTAGGCGGCGATATGCGCGCCGTTGGCCGCCAGCGCCAGATTGCTTTGCAGGTTGCCGGCGAAGTCCAGGTCGATGAAGGCGTCGAAGTCCTCGCGGCCCTGCCGCGCCAGCCACTGCCGGGCGGCCGAGGGCAGATCCTGCCCGCGCGGCACGGTCTCGATGCCGGCCGCGGCGGCGGTCCGCGCCTGTTCGGCGTTCGACACGCTGGCCAGCACGCGGGCGCCGCGCAGGCGCGCCATCTGCGCGGCATAGAAGCCCACGGCGCCCACCGCGCCATGCACCAGCACGCAGCGTCCGGTGCCGGCGTCGATCCGTTCGCAGGCATGCCAGGCCGTCAGGGCGGGCACGCCCAGCGCCGCGCCGACGCCGAAGGGCACGTCGTCTGGCAGGGTAACGGCGAGATGCTGGGGCACCGTGACCCATTGCACGGCGGTGCCGCAGGGGCGGTCGAGCTGGCATTCGTATAGCCAGACCCGCTGGCCCAGGCGGGCCGGGTCCACGCCTTCGCCCAGCAGGTCGATGGTGCCGGCGCCGTCCTGGTGCGGGATAGTGCGCGGCCAGGGGTTGGGCCGCGCTCCCGTGCCGCCGCGCGTCTTGACGTCGGACGGGTTGACGCCGGACGCCGCGACCCGCACGCGCACCATGCCGGGCCCGGGGGCTTCCTCCGGCATCTCGCCCAGGCGCAGTACTTCGCTCGCCGCGCCTCGCGTTTCATAGTAGGCAGCCTTCATCCCGGTCTCCTCATGTGTCTATCGGTTGGGCAGGCCCAATACGGCCTTGGCCACGATATTGCGCTGGATTTCGTTGGATCCGCCATAAATGGTGGTGACCAGCGATTGCAGGAATGGGGCGCATGGAACCAGCGAGGTGCCGTCCGTCATGGGAATGCCGGTCCAGGTCCCGCCGGCTTCGTCGGCCCAGCGCACGATTTCGCGCGCGATGCGCACATAGGTTTCCGTGGCCAGGATCTTCAGCCCGGACACCGACGGCGGCAGCAGGCCGCCGCGGCGCACGATGTCGGCGTAGAGACCGTAGAACGCTTCCAGCTCGCGCACCGCGCCGAGCAGTTGCGCGTAGGTCTGGCAGAACTCCGGCTGTTCGAACAGGGACTGGCTTTCGGCCAGTTGCTCCAGGTGGTGCAGCGCCTGGCGCGACTGCTGCGGGCTGCCCGCGAAAATGCGTTCGTAGCCGAGCAGATCCTTGGCGATGGTCCAGCCCATGTTGAGTTCGCCGACCAGGTTGCCCGCCGGCACGCTCACGTCCTCGAAGAAGACTTCGCAGAACTCCTGTTCGTCGACGATATTGGTAATGGGCCGGATGGTCACGCCCGGCGTCTTCAGGTCGATCAGCAGGAAGCTGATGCCGGCCTGCGGCTTGACGGTCTTGTCGGTGCGCACCAGGGCGAAGATATGGGTGGCGTCGTGCGCCAGCGTGGTCCAGATCTTCTGGCCGTTGACGATGTAGCGGTCGCCTTCAAGGCGGGCCTCGGTGCGCAGCGAGGCCAGGTCCGAACCGGCGTTGGGCTCGGAGTAGCCCTGGCACCAGATGTCCTCGCCCGAGAGGATGCGCGGCAGGTAGCGCGCCTTCTGTTCCGGCGTGCCGTGCTGGATCAGCACCGGGCCGAGGTTGATGATCCCCTGGTCGGGCAGGCGGGCGGCGCCCCAGCCTTCCATCTCTTCGAAGAAGACCAGCAGCTTGGCCGGCGACAGCGCCATGCCGCCGTGCTCGCGCGGCCAGGCCGGCGCCAGCCAGCCCTTGCGGGACAGGGTCTGGTACCAGTCGCGGACTTCGCGCAGCCGCAGCCGGCGCGGCACGTGGCGCAGGTGCTGCGGGTAATGGGCGCGCAGGAAGCCGCGCACCATCAGGCGGAAGCCTTCGTCGCTCATGGCGTCGTAGTCGTCGCCCGAGGCGGCCTGGCCGTCGGCCAGGGCGGCCTCGCCGTCCGGGTGGCGCAAGGCCAGGTAGCGGGCCTGCAGGTTGCGCGGGCTGCCCAGCCAGGAGGCCGCGTGCAGGGCCCGCTTCAGATACAGGCCCACGTCGTACTCGTCGGTGTAGCCGATGGCGCCGTGCAACTGCACGGCCTCGCGGCACAGGCCGATGACGCGCTCGGCGATCCGGGCCTTGGCCAGCGCCGCCACGCGCGGCAGGGAAGCGGGGTCGTCGCGCACCTCGCGATAGCTGTCGGCCAGCAGCGCGCCGCAGACCATCACGCCGACGTAGGCGTCCACCATGCGGTGCTGCAAGGCCTGGTTCGCGCCGATCGCGCGGCCGAACTGCACGCGGGTCTTGAGGTAGTCCAGCGTGAGGCAGAACACGCGCCGCGCGATGCCGAGAAGCTCGCTGCACTGGAGCAGCCGCGTGAACTCCAGGGCCTGCTGGCAGACCGCATCCACCTCGTTGCCTTCCGCGATCATGCGGGAGGCGGGCAGGTGCGCGTCCAGGTGCAGGGTGCACAGCATGCTGCCGTCCACCCGGGATTCCGTTTCCACGGTGACGCCGGGGTCGTCGGGCTGCACCCAGACCAGGGTGGGGGATTCGCCCAGGCGGGCATGGACCAGCCAGCCCGTCGCGCCGGCCGGCGCCACCCAGCGCTTGGTGCCGACCAGGTGCATGCGGTCGCCGGTGCAATCGACCGAGGTGGAGACCGAGGTGGGAATGAGTTCCCCGGGATTCTCCTGCCAGGCCAGGCCCGCCACGGTCGAGCCGGCGATGGCATCGCGCAGCAGTTCCGCCGCCAGCGGATGGCCGGCGAAGGCCGGCAGCACCAGCGTGGCCATGGCGCCGCCCAGATAGGGCTCCGGCAAGGGCGATTCGCCCACGGCGGTGGCGATCGCGCCCAGCACGTCGATCTCCAGCCCCAGGCCGCCCTGGGCTTCGGGCACCGTCACCGAAGTCCAGCCGGCTTCGGCCAGGGCGCGCCAGGCGCCGGGCTCCCAGCCGGGGCTGGCGCCGCGCAGCGCGCGCAATCTCGTCAAGGGCGAAACCTGGGCCAGTATGCCGCTTGCCGCCTCCATGAATTCGGCGTGCCGGGGCAGGGGGCCGAAGAGCGAAAAAGAATCGAGTGCCGTCATCATGGTCCTTCAGCGTGGCGTCGTGGCCTGGAATGGGAATGCCAAATTCTAGGTTCGGGCCGGCGGGCGATTCATAAGGCAGCGTTGAGAGCAGCTATTACAAAAGCCGTGTGATGAGGCGGCGCGATCCTCCCTAGAATTCCGTATCAATCCAGACAAGCCTGAACGGCGAGGAGACAAGAAATGCGTGCAGCAATTGCCCGGCTGGCGTTGTGCCTGGCCGCCACCAGCGTGGCGGCGGCGTCGGTGGCGGCGGAAGCTCCGGTGGAGCGTATCGTCGTGCCCTATGCCGTGGGGGGCGTCACGGACCTGTACGGGCGCGTGCTCGCCGAACGCCTGGCGGCTGCGCAGGGCGCGCCCATCCTGGTCGACAACCGCCCGGGCGGCGGCGCGGCCATCGGCACGTCCCATGTCGCGAAGAGCCCGCCGGACGGCCGCACGCTGCTGCTGGGCAGCGTCGGCACGGCCACCAACCCGGCCATGATCAAGGCCTTGCCCTACGACCCGCGCGACATCGTGCCGGTGGCGCAGGTTGCCGTCAGTCCGCTCATCCTTTACGTGCGGGCCGACCTGGCGACCGACGTGCGCCAGTTGATCGATTACGCGCGCAAGTCCCCGCGCGGCCTGTCCTTCGCGAATTCCGGCGTGGGGTCCAGCCCCAACCTGGCCGCGGCGCTGTTCGCCCGCGAACTCGGCCTGCAGGTCACCCATGTCGCCTATCGCGGCACGTCGGCGGCCATCAACGATCTGCTGGGCGGACAGGTCGACGCCTATTTCGACACGCTGCAGGCCATGACGCACGTCAAGGCCGGCCGCATCCGCGCGCTGGCGGTGGCCGCGCCGGAACGCCTGGAGCAGGCGCCCGACCTTCCCACCCTGGACGAACTGGGCGTGCGCGACGTGTACGCGTCGAGCTGGTGGGGAATCTTCGTGGCGTCGGGCACCTCGAAAGAGGGCGTGCAGGCCTTGCAGAAGCGGCTGCGCGCGGTGATCGACGAGCCCATCGTGCAGCAGCGGGCCCGGGAAATGGGGGCCATAGCCGTCTTCCGCGACCAGGCCGCTTTCCAGCGCTTTTTCGACAGCGAGGTGGCGCGCTGGAGCGCCATCATCGCCGCCGAGAATCTCTCGGCCCAGTAGACCCATGGCAAAACCGAGCGAAGCCCCGGACTGGGATCTGCGCGCCCTGAGGATCTTTTCGCTGGTGGCGCGCAGCGGCAGCATCACCAAGGTGGCGATCGACCTGGGCGTGAGCCAGCCCGCCATCAGCCGCTACCTGTCGATGCTGGAAAAGCAGTGCGGCGGCTATCTCTTCACGCGCAATGGGCGCGGCGTCGGCCTGACCGAACTGGGCAAGCAGGTGCAGCCGGTGGTCGAGCAGGTGCTGGCCAGCGCCAGCGACCTGAACGACGTCATCGCCGCCGCCCACGGCCGGGTCTCGGGAACGGTCCGCATCGGCACGCTGCCGTCGTTGAGCAATGCGCTGATCGTGCCCTTGCTCTTGAGGCTGCAGCGCGAGTATCCGGCCATCCACGTGCAGATCGTCGAAAGCGCCGCGGGGCAGATCGAAAGCTGGCTCCAGCGCCGCGAGATCGACATCGGCCTGCCCTACCGCAGCCACGACGCGCTGGGCAGCGACGAAGACGTGCTGCTGCGGCTGCCGTCCTATCTGATCGGCCCGCCCGGCGACCGCATCACCGCCGCGCGCCAGGTGCCGTTCTCCAGGCTGGACGGGCTGCCGCTGGTGTTGTCGCGCAAGCCGTCCTCGGTGCGCATGATGTTGGACGAGATGGGCCGGCGCAACGGCGTGGACATCCGCGTGACGGTGGAAGCCGATTCGGGCTTCATCCAGAAGCAGATGGTGGTCAAGCGGTCCGGCTACACCTTGCTTCCCTGGCATTTCGTGGCCGCCGAAGTCGAGCGCGGCGAGCTGCAGGCTTCCGAGATCGTCGAGCCGTCGGTCGTGCGCATCGTGTCGCTCATGCTGACCGACCGCCCCACGCAGGCGGTGAAAGTGGTGACCGCGCTGCTGCGGGAGATCGTCAGCGAATCGCTCGCGCAACTTGACGCGTTGCCGCCCGAGGCAACGTGAAAACAAACGGGCCCGTCCTCTCCGGCGGGCCGCAAGGAGACAAAAAAATGATCCGATTCTTCAAACGCGCCTGCGTACTTGCGCTGGTGGCCTGCTCGGCCCAGGCGGCCTATCCCGACAAGCCCATCCGGATGGTCGTGCCCTTCGCGCCGGGGGGCGGCGCGGACCTGACCGCCCGCGTGGTCGCCGAAACCCTGTCCAAGAAACTCAAGCAGCAAGTCATCGTCGAGAACAAGGCGGGCGCCGGCGGCCTCATCGGCGCGGCGGCGGTGGCCCGCGCCGACCCGGACGGCTACACGCTGCTCTACACCACGCCGGGCCAGCAGATGACGCTGCCCTACCTGGTGAAGAACATGCCCTACGACCCCGACGAGCTGCGCCCGGTCTCGCAGGTGTCGCTGGCTCCCAGCGTGCTGGTGGTCAATACCAAGCTGGGCGTGAAGAACCTGGAGGAACTGATCGCGCTGGCCAAGAAGCGCCCGGGCGAACTCAATTACGTCAGCGCGGGGATCGGCGCCAGCAGCCACCTGAACGGCGAGCTGCTGCAGATCCTGGCCGGCATCCGCCTGCAGCACGTTCCCTACAAGGGGACCGGCGAAGCGGTCAGGGACCTGGTCGGCGGCAACGGCGACCTGGCCATCGACACGGTGGGCATCTATACCGGGTTCATCAAGGACAAGCGGCTCATCCCGCTGGGCGTCACCACGCCCGACGAAGTGCCGATCCTGCCCGGCGTGCCGCCCCTGTCCAGGACGCTGCCGGGCTACGACGCGTCGCCGGTGAACTACATCTCGGTGCCCAAGGCCACGCCGGACGCCATCGTGCAGCAACTGGCCAAGGCCTTGCAGGCCACCATCGCCGAACCCGGCGTGAAGGAAAAGATGCTCGAACAGGGCATCCTGGCGATCTCCAATACGCCCGAGGAAATGGCGGAACTGCTGCGCAAGGAGCAGGCGCGCTGGCGCGAGGTCATCAACCAGGCCGGCATCGCAGAAAAGTAGTTTCCCGGAGTCTTGAGCATCATGGCATCGCAGCAGTCCCACCCGCTTTCCCACATCCGCGTCCTCGACCTGAGCCGCGTCCTGGCCGGCCCCTGGGCCAGCCAGACGCTGGCCGACCTGGGGGCGTCCGTCACCAAGATAGAGCAGCCCGGCGTCGGCGACGACACGCGCGCCTGGGGGCCGCCCTTCCTGGAGCGCGGCGACGGCTCGCGCTCGAACGAATCGGGCTATTACCTGATCTGCAATCGCGGGAAGCGGTCCGTCACGGTCAACCTGAAATCGCCGCGCGGGCAGGCGCTCATCCGCAGGATGGCGCGCGACGCCGACGTCGTGCTGGAGAATTTCAAGGTCGGCACGCTGGACCGGCTGGGCCTGGGCTATGAACAACTGCGGGCCGAGAACCCGCGGCTGGTCTATTGCTCCATCACGGGATTCGGCCAGACCGGCCCGCGCGCGCAGCAGCCCGCCTATGACTTCATGATCCAGGCCATGAGCGGGCTGATGAGCATCACCGGCGAATCGGACGACCGCCCCGGCGGCGGGCCGATGAAGATCGGCGTGCCCATGGTCGACCTCATCACCGGCCTGTACGCCAGCAACGCCATTCTTGCCGCGCTGGCCCGCCGCGAGGTGAGCGGCGAGGGCGAGCATATCGACATGGCCATGCTGGACGTGGGCGTGACGCTGCTGGCCAACCAGGCCATGAACTACCTGTTGACCGGCAAGGTGCCGCCGCGCCGCGGCAACCGCCATCCCAACATCCAGCCGCAGCGCGTCTACGAATGCCGCGACGGGCGCATCATCATGGCCATCGGCTCGGATTCGCAGTTCGCCAAGCTGTGCCGCGTGCTCGGCCACCCCGACATGGCCGCCGACGAGCGCTTCAGCACCAACGCCGCGCGGGTGGTCAACCTGCCGGTGCTGGATCCCTGGCTGGACGAACAACTGATCCAGCACGACAAGGCGCCCTTGCTGGCGGCGCTGGAGCGCGAAGGCGTGCCGTCGGCGCCGATCAACACCATCGGCGACGCCTTAGAGGATCCCCAGGTCGTCCATCGCGGCATGCGCTTTTCGGTCCCCCATCCGGACGGCATGGAGATGCCGCAGGTGCGCAGCCCGTTCCGCTTCCGCAATACCGACCTGCGCCTGGAGGACGGCCCGCCCACCCTGGGCCAGCATACGGACGAGGTCCTGGCCGAGCTGGGGCTGACGGCCGCGGACATCGCCGAACTGCGCAACGAACAAGCCATCTGACATCCGACTTCAACCGAGGAACACCATGTCCCGCTACCAATTCGAAAGCCTGCGCGTCGAGCTGCAGGACCACGTCGCCACCGTCTGGCTCGACCATCCGCCGGTCAACGCCGTCCACACCCGGATGCTGCAGGACCTGACGCTGGCCATGGACATGTTCGGCGAGGATCCCGAGGTGCGCTGCGTCATCCTGACCGGCCAGGGGCGGGTCTTCTGCGCCGGCGCCGACCTGAAGGGCCGCGCCGAGATGCTCGGCCATCCGGCCGGGCTGCCCCAGCACTCGCGCCGCACGCGCGAGCTGTTCCACGCGATCCGCGAGTGCCCGAAGCCCGTCATCGGCGCCCTGAACGGCCCGGCGCTGGGCGCGGGCCTGGGCATCGCCGCCTCCTGCGACATCCTGGTGGCGGCCGAGGGCGCCTGCCTGGGCTTGCCGGAAGTCGACGTCGGCCTGCTGGGCGGCGTCAAGCACGCGCAGCGCCTCTTCGGGCATTCGCGCCTGCGCCGCATGATGCTGACCGGCATGCGGGTGCCGGCGGAGGAACTCTACCGCCTGGGCGTGGTGGAGGCTTGCGTGCCGGGCGAGCGGCTGCTCGACGAGGCCGGCCAGATCGCGCGCCAGATCGCCGCCAAGAGCCCCACGTCGGTGCAGTTGATGATCCAGACCGCCAACGCGATCGAGGACATGAGCCTGCGGGACGGCTACCGCTACGAGCAGGACATGACGGCGCAGGTCGCCAAGAGCGACGATGCGAAGGAAGCGCGCCAGGCCTTCCTGGAAAAGCGCGCCCCGGTATTCAGGGGCAGCTAGGCGGCATGGCGGCGGGGCGGGCGGCTCGGCCGGACGTCCTGGGGAAGACGGCGTAGCGCATATCCTGCTTTGGGATGGGAGAATCCCGGATTTTCCCAACTTTAGTATGGGTTTTCGCCGGCCTTGCCCTATATTCCTGTGAAAATACCAACTTCCAGGGATATCCGGCGTTCTCGGACTGATTCACAGTTCAGCCTGGGCAATGCCGCTCGCTCTTTTCCTATGACCGTCAACATGCTTGCTTCCGAGTCGACCCTGCCTGCACCGGTGCTGCTGGTGGAGGACGAACCCCTGATCTGCCGCCGGCTGGAAGGCTTGCTGCTGCAACTGGGATACGCGCCCGAGGCGCTGGTGTTCGCCTCGACGCTGGCGCAGGCGCGCGCCTGTCTGGCCACCGAGCCGATCGCCCTGGCGCTGGTCGACCTGGGCCTGCCCGACGGCAACGGCACGGACCTGATCGCGGAAATGCATGCCGCCGATCCGGGCCTGGCGATTCTCGTCATTTCGGCCTGGAGCACCGAGGACGCCATTCTTGCCGCGCTGCGCGCCGGAGCCACGGGGTACGTGCTCAAGGAGCGCGACGACCTGGAAGTGTCGCTGTCCCTGCGCAGCGTGTTGCGGGGAGGGGCGCCCATCGACCCCTTCGTCGCCCGGCGCATCATCGAGGAACTGCGCCCCAGGCAGGCGGAACCGGCCGACGGCGCCACGGGGGAAACGCTCAGCCCGCGCGAAAGCCAGATTCTTCGCCTGGTATCCGAGGGGCTGGGAAACCGCGAAATCGCCGAGGAACTGTACCTGTCGCGCTATACCGTCGAATGCCACGTCAAGCACATCTACCGCAAGCTCGCCGTTTCCTCGCGCACACGGGCGATACACGCCGCCCGTACGCGGGGCTTGCTCGATTGAGGTGGCTCGCGGTCCTGTGGCTGGCGCTGTGGCTGGCGCCGGCATGGGCGCAGCAAGCCGAACCCGCGTGCACGGCGCAGGTGCTCGCCGTCCAGGTGGCCAGGGGCGACGCCGACGGCAACCGGCCGGGGCCGGGGCAATGGCAGCCGGCGGCGCTGCCCGACGACTGGAGCGCCCGCTGGCCCGGCTACGGCGGCACGGCCTGGTACCGGATCGACTGGCAGCGGCACTGCCCGGCGGCGGGCGCCGGGCAAGTGGCGCTGGCGCTCGAGTCGGTGATCATGGCGGGCGAGGTGTACGTCAACGATGAACGGATCTGGAGCGACCCGCAACTGACCGAGCCGCTGTCGCGTAGCTGGAATATGCCGCGCTACTGGCTCATTCCGCAATCCCTGTTGCGCGACGGCGTGAACACGCTGTGGGTGCGGGTGGTCGGCGTCGCGGGGCAGTCTCCGGGCCTGGGCCCGGTCTACCTCGGCGACCCGGCTTCCATCCTGCGGCGGTACGAGGACCTGTGGTGGAGCCACCGCAGCCTATTCACGCTCAACCTGATCGTGTCGGCCGTCATGGGCGGGCTGTGCTTCTGCATCTGGCTGATGCGCCGCGAACAGCGAACCTATGGCTGGTATGCGCTCATGGCGCTCTTCTGGGTGATGTTCATCGCCAACGTGCTGGTCACCAGCCCGTGGCCCTTCCCCGACAGCGTGACCGCGGCGCGGGCCAATATCATGGCCCTGGTGCTGTACGTGGCCTGCTTCTGCATCTTCACGTGGCGCTTCGGCGGGCAGTCCCTGCCGCGCGCCGAAAAGGCGCTGTGGATGCTGTCGGCGGCGCTTCTGGTCGTGATGGCCTTCACGCCGCAGGCGCAACTGCCCGAGGCGCAACTGGCGGTGGTGCTGATCGTATCCGCCATTTTTTTCATCAACTGCCTGCAGTTCCCGGTCCACGCCTGGCGCACCCGCCGCCCCGAACATGGCATGATGGCGGCGTGCCTGCTGATCTTCTTCGGCGCCAGCGCCCATGACCTGCTGCGCATGCTGAAGCTCATCGACAGCGGGAACACCTATACGCCCTTCACCAGCGTCGTGGTCACGCTGTGCATGTCCGCCGTGCTGGGCTTGCGCCACGCCCGCAGCGTGCGGCGCATCGAACGCTTCAACCAGGAACTGGCCGACGGCATCGAGCAGGCGCGCACCGAACTGGCCACGACCCTGGAGCGCGAGCACACGCTGGCGCTGGCCAACGCGCGGCTGCAGGACCGCTTGCAGATCGCCCACGACCTGCACGACGGGCTGGGCGGTTCGCTGGTGCGCATGATGGCCATGGTCGAGCAGGCCAGCGCGCCGGTGCCCAGCCAGCAGTTCCTGTCCATGCTCAAGCTTCTGCGCGACGACCTGCGCCAGACCATCGACAGCGGTTCCAGCGCCGGCGTCAAGGTGCCGGCCACGCCCCGCGAGTGGATCGCGCCATTGCGGCACCGGTTCATGCAATTGTTCGACGAGCTGGGCATCGGCGCCGGCTGGCGGTTCCCCGAGCAATGGCGCACGCCGCCCAGCGCCCTGCAATGCATGGCGCTCACCCGCCTGGTGGAAGAATCGCTGGTGAACGTGCTGAAGCACAGCCGCGCCCGGCGCGTGGAACTGGAACTGCTCCAGCCCGAATCCGGCCGCCTGGAACTGCGGATCGAGGACGACGGCGCCGGTTTCGACGTGGCCGCCGTGCTGCGGGCGGGCATCAGCGTGGGCATGCGCAGCATGCATACGCGCATCGCGAGGGTGGGGGGCAGGCTGGACGTGGCGTCCCGGCCCGGCCAGACGGTGCTGATCGCCACGCTGGAACTGCGTCCGCCCCAGGGTTGAGGCGGCGCGGCTACTGCGCCGCGTTCTCGTCGTCCACCGTCAGCCCGCCGGTCTGCATGATGCGCTGGGCGATCTCTTCGGCGGACTTGCCCTCGAAGCCATGCACGCCCGCGGTGATCCGGAAGCTGTCGCTTTCCAGCGGGCCCATGAGGGTGGCCGAGGACAGCAGCACGCCGCCCGAGCGCAACTGGATGCGCTTGCCGACGCGTTCCCGGGTGAAGTCGGCCAGGGCCTTGCGGCTTTCGGGTTTCAGTTCGATGTCCACCGTCCTGGCCGAGGTGTCCGGGTCGGCGCCGGCCGTGGCCCGTTCCGCATGCAGGACGACCGTTTCGGCCTGCGCCGCGCAGGGCAGGAGCGCCGCCAGCGCGGCGGCGCGGAGAAAGGGGCGGATGGCGGGCATGGAAATCTCCTTCTGGCGGGCGGATGCCTCAATCCTAGCCGATGCCGCGCCCGCGCTCAGCGTCCGTCGCCCAGGTGCAGCGCCACCACCTCCGTATCTTTCCCATCCAGGCCCGGATAGCGCGTCCTGACCAGGGGATCGTGCCCCGGCACGATGTGCTCGGGGGATTCCGCGAATTTCAGCAGGGTGTCGTAGCCCGCCAGCATGTCGGCCACGTTGTGGACGATGGGAAACGGCGCTTGCAGGCCCATGTTGTCGTAATAATGGCTGGCGTCCGACGCCAGCACCATCCAGCCTCGCGCGGTGTGCACGCGCACCGCCTGCAGCCCCTGCGTGTGGCCGCCGATATGCAGCAGTTGCAGGCCCGGCGCGATTTCGTCGTGGCCGTGGTAGAAGGCCACGCGCTTGTCGTAGACGCCTCGCACCACGTCGACCACGTCCTCGACCGCATAGGCGTGGCGCAGCATGTCGAAGCGCATGTTGCAGCCGCAGGCGTAGTGCAGTTCGCTTTCCTGCAGGTGCAGGCGGGCGTTGGGCAGTTTTCGGATATTGCCCGCGTGGTCATAGTGCAGGTGCGTGACGATGACGTCCTGGACGTCGGCGGGCGAGATGCCCAGCTTTCCCAGCGACTCGATCGGGCAGCGCTGGAATTCGCGGCCGCGCGCCTGGGCCGCCGCCGCGTTGAAACCGGTGTCGACGAGATGGATGCGGCTGCCGTGGCGGATGACCCAGACGAAATAATCCATGGGCATGGGGCCGTCGTGCGGATCCGGGGGGGCGATGAAGTTCTGGGGCCGCCTGCGCGCGACCGTCGCATAGCGCAGGGCATAGACTTCGTAGTTCGGCAATGTCATATGATTCCCCTCGTTGCGCGGAGGTGTTCCAGTTCGGGCCGCAGATAGTCCAGCAGCCGCCGCGGGTTTTCGACCATGGGAAAGTGGCCCAGCTCGGGCATCACGCCGAAGCGCGCGCCGGGTATCAGCGCGGCGACCCGGCGCGAATCCTCGGGAGTGGCCGAGTAGTCATAGGCGCCCGTCAGCAGCGAGACGCCGAAGGTGTCCGTATTCAGTCCCGCGACGTGCGCGGCGGCGTCGAAGTCTTCGCTGTAGAACCAAAGGTCGTTGGCGTACACGTTGAAGCCGCCCTGCGAATAGATCCAGGCCGCGTCGCGCCGGGCGTCGAGCGGGGTGGACGGGGCCATCAGCCCGCGCACGTAGGCGGGATTGTGCGCGGCCTGGTTCACCTGGGGATGGCACAGCATGGGCGTGCGCCGCCCGCTGGCTTTCCAGGGGGCTTCCAGCGCGACGACGCCGGCCACGTCGGCGGGGCTGCGCCTGGCGGCGACGAGCGCCATCGCCGCGCCCATCGAACAGCCCAGCAGTACGGCGGGCGCGCGCGCCACCTGGCGGATGACCGACAGGCAGGCCTGCAGGTAGGCGTCCAGGGTCAGGCCGTCTTCGATCCAGGCCTGTCCGGGCAAGGGCATGCTGCGGCCGTGGCCGGGCAGGTCGAAGGCGATCATGCGCCATTGCCGCCGCAAGCCGGGGTCGGCCATCAAGGCGTGGTATTGGCGGGAGTCCGCGCCGGCCGTGTGCAGCATCAACAGCGGCGGGCCGGATTCGACGCCGCTGGTTTCATAGTGGATGCAGGCCGGTTCGCCGCCGATGTCGACCGTGGCGTAGTGCCCGGAAATCGCGCTCCGGTCCAGCAGGGCGGGGGCGGCATCCACCTGGCCGCGCAGGATTTCGAACAGCCGTTCCAGCGGATGCAGGGCCTGGGCAATGGCGAGCGCGTCGCCCGTGACGCGCAGGCCTGGCGCGTGCCGGCGCGCGGCGGTGAAGGAGTGGTAGCCCGGAGGAGGCTCGGCGCCGAGCATTTTTTGCCAGACGTCCGCGGGCGCGCTGACGACGATGCACTGCGAGGGGCCGGCGGGCTGGCCGGCCCAGACGGTTATTTTTTCGCCGGGTCCGGCGCCCGCCTGCAGCCAGATGGCGCACGGCAGGCCCCGGGCGGCGGAGAGGAATTCCTTATCCTGCTGGGCCAGCGCTGCCCCGGCCCTCAGTTCTTGGACGATCGCCTTCACTTGGCTGGGTCTCCTCTTGTTGGCGCCGGAGCACTTCGAGCGCGGTGCGCTCGGCGTTCACGATGTGGCTTCGGGCCGCTTCCTGCGCGCCCTGCGGGTCGCGGGCGCGGATGCGTTCGAACAGGTGGTCGATTTCGGCCAGGCTTTCCGGAAGCCGGTCGGCGCGCGCGAAGGACGTGGCCCGCAGCAGATTGATGCGCGACAGCAGCCCGGGGAGCATGTCCTTGACCAGGTCGTTGTCGCAGCCGCCCAGCAGCACGTCATAGAAATCGCGCTTGGCCGCCAGCAGGGCCGACTTGTTGCTGCCCTTGCCCTGGCGGTGCAGCGCATCCACCGCCTTGCGCAGGCGCTCGATGTCCGCGTCGCCGGCCAGCCGGGCGAATTCGTGCGCGGCATAGCCTTCCAGCAGGGCGCGCAGGGCATAGAGGTCGCGCGCGGCCTTTTCGGTGATGCGCACGACGGTGGGGCCGCGGTGCGGCTCGATGGAAATCAGGCGTTCGGCTTCCAGTGTGCGCAGCGCTTCGCGCAGGGTGCTGCGGCTGATGCCAAGCTGTTCGCACAGTTCGAGTTCGCGCAGGCGTTCCCCGCCTTTGATCCGCCCGTCCATGATGGACGCGCGCAGGAATTCCTCCACGCGGGTGCGCAGGGTAGCGGGTTTTTCGAATATCGCGCCGGTGGGGGTGGCCATAGCAGTCTCTTCTTTATCCTGGCGGCGGGTTCCAGCGGCGGCGCAGGCCTTGGGCCATGCCGCCGCGAACCGCCGTGTCGACGTAAAGACGCAATATATCCCGTCGGCCGGCCATGGCTACAGTCCCAGATAGGCGGCGCGCACCCGGCTGTCTTCCAGCAGGGCGTTGCTGGGGCCGGAAAGCACCATGGAGCCGGATTGCAGCACGTAGGCGTGCTGGGCGACCGACAACGCCAGGCGGGTGTTCTGCTCCACCAGCAGGATCGTCAGGCCGCTGCGGTGGATGTCCACCATGGCCTGGTGCATTTCCTCGACGATCTTGGGCGCGAGGCCGTGGCTGGGTTCGTCCAGCAGCAGCAGCCGGGGCTTGAGCATCAGCGCCCGCCCGAACGCGACCATCTGCTGTTCGCCGCCGGACAGCGTGCCCGCCAGTTGCCGGCGGCGCTCCTGCAAGCGGGGGAACAGGGCATAGATCCCGTCGCAGTCGCGCTTGACCGCCGCGGTGTCCCGGCGGCGGGTGTAGCCGCCCAGATAGAGGTTTTCCTCGACGGTCATTTCCGGGAATACGTGCCGGCCTTCGGGGACATGGGCGATGCCCAGCTCCGGGATGCGGTGCGGGGGCAGGCGCAGGATTTCCCGGCCGTCGAACTTCACGCTGCCGCTCGTCCTGTCCAGCAGCCCGGATATGCAGCGCAACAAGGTGCTCTTGCCGGCCGTATTGGCGCCGACGACGGCGATGAACCCGCCTTCCGGCACGGTCAGCGATACGTCGCGCAGGACCGGGCTGCGGTCGTACGAGGCGGTCAGCGCGTCGATCTGCAAAAGACTCATGCCAGCGCCTCCGCCTGTTCCAGCGATTTGCCCAGATAGACTTCGATCACGGTCGGATCGGAGGCGATTTCGGCGGGGCTGCCTTCGGCGATCTTCTGGCCGAACGACAGCACCAGGATCCGGTTGCACAGCCGCATGATGGCGCGCATATGGTGTTCCACCACGATGAACGTGATGCCGGATTCGTCGCGCAGCGTACGGATCAGGTCCAGCATGGCGTCCATTTCGGATTCGTTCAGCGCCGCCATGACCTCGTCCAGCAGAAACACCTTGGGATCCGTGCACAGGGCGCGGGCGAGTTCCACACGCGCCTGTTCCGGAAACGACAGTTCGCCCGCCGGCTTGCGCGCGATGGCGGACAGGCCGACGCGGTCGAGGTTGTCGCGCGCCACCTGGCGGGCGCGGTCCACGCCGTGGCGCAGCAGTCCGCCGACCAGCACGTTGTCCAGCACCGTCATTTCGGGGAACAGCGCCACGTTCTGGAAGGTCTTGGTCATGCCGCGCGCCGCGATCTGGTGGGGACGCAGGCCGGTGATATCGTGGCCGTCCAGTTCGATGCGTCCGCCGTTGCCGCGGTACAGGCCGACAAGCAGATTGAACAGAGTCGTCTTGCCGGCGCCGTTGGGGCCGATGAGGCCCAGGATGTCCCCCTTCGCCACGTCGAACGACACATCGTCCACGGCTTTCAGGCCGCCGAAGCGGCGCTGGACGCGGGAGACCTTGAGGATGTCAGGCATGCTGCCTCCCCGCGAGGTTCCGCAGCCGGGCCCAGAGCGCCGACAGGCCCCGGGGCTCGACCAGGATGATGGCGATGAGGATCAGGCCGAAGGCCAGTTGCGATACGCCGGCCGTGTGCCCGGATAGCCAATCGTTGAAGACCTCTTCCAGCGGGATGATCACCGCCGCGCCGATCAGCGGACCCGCCACGGTGCCCACGCCGCCGATGATGCAGATGAGCGCGACGCGCACGGAAATGCCGACCAGCGAGAACACCGTGTCCGGATCGAAGAAGTAGATGAACTGAGCGTAGAGCGTGCCGCAGGCGCCCATGAGGGCGGCGGAGATGACCGCCGCCAGGATGCGGGTCCGGGCGGTGTTCACGCCGATGACCTCGGCGGCCTGCGGATTGGCCTTGACCGCGCGCAGGCGGTAGCCCAGGCGCGAATGGCTGATGAGGGCGAATACGACGGACGTGACCAGCGCGGCGCCCAGCATCAGGTAGTAGTAGGGGATGCTGGACTTGAACTGCATCTGGGCCAGGCCTTCCGAGAACGGGATCGACACGCCCACCGGGCCTCCCGTGACGGACGCCCAGGTGTTGGCGATGGCGCGCAGCACTTCGCCGAAGGCCAGCGTGGCCAGCGCGAAATAGTGGCCGCGCAGGCGCATGGTCGGCAGGCTGAGCAGCGCGCCCGCCAGCGCGGCGACCGCCATGGCGGCGACGATGCCCAGCCACGGGGAAATGCCGTAGCGCATGAGCAGCAGCGTGGAGGTATAGGCGCCCAGGCCGAAGAAAGCCGCGTGTCCCAGCGAGATCTGGTTGGCCAGTCCGCCCACGATGTTCCAGGACTGGCCCATGGCGGCGAACAGCAGCACCAGCGTCATGACGCGGATGCCGTAGCCCTGGTCTTCCATCAGCCAGGGCGCGCCGAGCGCGGCCGCCAGGACCAGCGCCCATTGCAGGAGTTGTCGGTTCGGAGTCATCAGCCCGCCCTTTTCAGTAGACCTTCCGGACGCACGGCCAGGACCAGGATGAAGATCGCGAAGAGCACCAGGTTCTGTAGCTGCATGGGCAGCACCAGCGACGACAGGGACTGGATGACGCCGACCGCCACGCCGCCCACCACCGCCCCGATCACGCTGCCCAGGCCGCCCAGCACCACGGCGGTGAACATCAGCACGCTGAACTGGGCGCCGACCGTGGTGGAGGCGGTCAGGTAGGGCAGGATGATCCCGCCGCCCAGGGCCGTCATGCCCACGCCCAGGCCGAACGCCAACTGGTGCACCCGGTGCGTGGAAATGCCGGACAGCCGGGCGGCCATGGGGTCCTGGGCGGTGGCGCGCACCGCCATGCCCCACCAGGTTTTCTTCAAGACCCACCACAGGGCCAGGCCCGCCACCGACGCCACCGTGAAAGCCAGCAGATAGGGCGCGCTGAGCAGGATCGGGCCGACCGCCAGCGCGGTCATCTGGTACGGCGTCTGCACCGAGCGGAACTCCGATCCGAACAGGATCAGCGCCAGGTTTTCCATGACGATGAGCAGGCCCACCGTCAGGAAGATCTGGGCGACCGCCGGCGCTTTCAGTACCCGGTCGATCAGGTACTTCTGCGTCAGCACGCCCAGCACGAAGGCGACGGCGAACGACAGCAGCGATCCCAGCAGGGGATCGAGCCCGAGCAGTTTCCAGGCGAAATACGCCACGAACATGCCCACCATCAGGAATTCGGCCTGGGCGAAGTTGATGATGGACACCACCCCGAAGACCAGCGTCAGCCCGATCGAGATGACCGCGTAGACGCCGCCCAGCAGGATGCCGTCCACCAGGGCCTGCAAGAATTGCATGATCGCTCTCCGCGCGCCGCGCTCAGGCCGCGCTGATGACGCGGCCCTTGGCCAGGGCCTGCGGCCAGACCGACACCAGTTCGTTGTCCTGCCACTGGACCATGATGGGCTGGGCCATGGTGTTCAGGCCGCTGGCGTCGAAATGCACGCCGCCGCCCGACATCACGCCGGCCCAGCCCTGGTCGTACTTTTGCGCGCGCAGGGCCTTGGACACCGCTTCGGGCTTGTCCGACGCGGCCACTTCCAGGGCCTGCGCCAGCACGCCGGCGCACACGGCGTGCTCCAGGGCTTCATGGGGCATGAACGTGCCGAACCGCTTGCGGTAGCGCTCGGTGTACTCGGGCGCCTGGTCGTAGTTGGCGGGCGCGATGGACAGCACGGCCTGCGAATACTGGCCCAGCGCCTTCGCGAAGTCGGGGATGACGTAGCCGGCCGCGCCGCCCACGACGGGCATGGTCAGGCGCTGCTGGCGCATGACGCGGATGATCAGCAGGCTGTCGTTGAGGTAGGAAATGGGAAAGACGATCTGGGCGTCGGATCCGCGCAGCTTGCTGATCAAGGGCGTGACGTCGGTGATGCCCAGCGGGTAGGCCTCGTCCAGCACGATCTGCGCGCCCGCCGCCTTGGCCGCGTTGCGCACCCCCACCGCCTGCGACGTGCCGTAGGCGGTGTCTTCGTAGAGCAGGGCGATCTTCTTGATCTCCGAGGCGCCGGCCACGACCGAGGCGGCGTAGTCGTACTGCGCGCGTCCCAGCACGGAGCCCTTGGATACCACCTGGAAAATGTGCTTGAAGCCGCGCTCGGTCAGCACATCCGAGAACGACATGGTCAATAGCGGAATGCCGCGGCGCTCGGTCACTTCGGATACCGCCAGGGTCAGCGACGACGCGTAGGCGCCGATGATGGCGACGCAGCGGTTCTGCGTGATCAGGCGCTGCGCCACGGTCGCCGCCGTGGTGGGCTGCGAGGTGGCGTCCGCGACGATGAGCTTGAGCTTCGCGCCGCCCAGGGCCTTGATGCCGCCGGCCGCGTTGATTTCATCGGCGGCCAGTTCCAGCCCCTGGCGCGAGTTGATGCCGAATTGGGCGTTGGCGCCCGACAGCGGCAGGATCACGCCGACGTTGACTTCGGACGGCGCAGCCAGCGCGCGGCCGGGCAAACCCGCCGCCAAGGCGGCGGCGCCGAGTCCGGCGACGAAATCCCTGCGCCCACGGCGGATGGCCTGTTGGGGTGTCTTCATGGTTGTCTCCTGGCTTTTTCGAGGATGGCGCTCGGCAGCCAGCCCGGCGCTCTGAGCCAATTATTGTTCCTGCCTTTCAATCGGTCAAGAATATTGTCAGACAATCCGACTATTGACGATCAATCCAAAATTGACAGACAATCAGACAAACCAGCGGGCAACCGACCGGACTTTCGCCGGTCACCGTCACAGTAGAGGAGCAACCATGGCAGACATCAAATCCGAAACCCAGGCCCTGTTCGACCAAGGGCTGAACCTGCGCCGCGAGGTGCTGGGCACCGAATACGTGGACGGTTCCATCGCCCGCGCCAACGAATTCATGATGGCCTTCCAGCACATCACCACCGAATGGTGCTGGGGCTACACCTGGGGCCGGCCCGGGCTGGAAAAGAAGACCCGCAGCATGCTGAACCTGGCGATGCTGACGGCGCTGAACCGCCCGGCCGAGATCAAGCTGCACGTCAAGGGCGCGCTGAACAACGGCGTGACCGTCGAGGAAATCAAGGAAATCCTGCTCCAGGCCACGGTGTACTGCGGCATTCCCGCGGGCCTGGACGCGTTCAAGGTGGCCAACCAGGTGCTGGAAGAAGAGGGCGCCTTCAAGGAGGCGCAAGCATGAGTGCGCAGCACGAAGGTAGTGCCGTGAGCGCGCAGCAAGGACGCGTCGGCCTCATCGGCATCGGCAGCATGGGCTGGCCCATGGCCGCCAGGCTGGTGCAGGCCGGCTTCGCGGTGACGGTGTACGACGCCGCGCCGGGCCAGGCCGCGAAGTTCGCCCAGGAAGTGGGCGGGCAGGCCGCCGCCACCTGCGCCGAACTGGCGGCCCAGGCCGACGTCATCTTCACCATGCTGCCCACCAGCGCCATCGTCGAACAGGTGCTGGGCGGAGAGCGCGGCGTGCTGGCGGGCCTGCGCCCGGGCAGCGTCGTGGTGGACATGAGTTCCGGCGTGCCGGCGCATACGCAGCGGCTGGCCCAGGCCGTCGCCGCCGCGGGCGGCGAAATGGTGGACGCGCCGGTTTCCGGCGGCGTTCCCCGCGCGCGCACCGGCGAATTGGCGATCATGTTCGGCGGCCCCGCGCAGACGCTGGAGCGGGTGCGCCCGGCCCTGTCCTGCATGGGCACGTCGATCACGCCCGTGGGGGCGGTCGGCAGCGCGCACGCCATGAAGGCCCTGAACAACCTGGTGTCGGCGGGCGGCTTCCTGATCGGCGTCGAGGCCATGCTGATCGGCCAGCAGTTCGGCCTGGACCCGAACGTGATCGTGGACGTGCTCAACGCGTCCACCGGCATGAACAATTCCACGCAGAAGAAGTTCAAGCAGTTCGTGCTGTCGCGCCAGTTCAATTCCGGCTTCGGCCTGGACTTGATGGTCAAGGACCTGGGCATCGCGCTGGGCATCGCCACCGATACCGGCACGCCCACCCCGTTCGCATCGCTTTGCCGCGAATTGTGGGCCTCGGCCGGCAAGACGCTGGGCAAGGGCCAGGACCACACCGCCGTCGCCCGCCTGTCCGAGCAATTGGCCGGCGTGGAGCTGGGCGCGAAGAAGGGCTGAGGCATCCCCCGGGCGCGGCCGTCCGGCCGCCGCCCGCGCCGGTTTATTGACGCCGCGCAAGGTAAGAATGCGCGATTGCCGTCAATTTTTGCAATATATGTCACAATATAAAATAATTGACATATAGCGAACCCGGTCCGCAGGACTCCCCTCCGTAGATAAGCCAACGTCCGATAATGCGCGCCTGCGTCCCAAACGCAGGCCTTTCTCCGGCATAGTCTGCGGCAGTCCGGCGCGGCCGGACGCAGTATCGACGCAGCATGCCTTCACAATCGCGGTTTCCCCCTCCTTTGCGCGTGATCGCGGCCTTCGACTTCGACGGCACGCTGACGCAACGTGACACCTTCGTTCCTTTTCTGGCCCATCTTTCATGGGCCAGGCTGCTTGGCGCGTTCGTGCTGGCCGCGCCGGCGTTGGCCGGGTTTGCGCTGCGCATGCGCAGCAACGAATATGCCAAGGCGGCGCTTTGCAGAGCGGCGCTGAAAGGCCATTCCCGCACCGAACTGGCTCGCATCGCGCGAGCCTGGGTGCCCGCCATTCCCTTGCGCCGCGCGCTGGTCGAGCGGCTGCGCTGGCACCAGCAGCGCGGTGACCATTGCGTCCTGGTGAGCGCATCGCCGGACGTCTATCTGCAAGAGGCCTCGCGGCATCTGGGCTTCGACGACCTGATCTGTACCCGGATGGCGACCGACGGGCAAGGAAGGCTGACCGGCGACTTCGACGGGCCGAACTGCTGGGGACCCGAAAAGATGCGCCGGCTGACCGAGCGCTTCGGCCCGCGGCAGCAGTATGAACTCTATGCCTATGGCGACAGCCGCGGCGACCAATGGATGATCGACGCCGCCCAGCACGCGTGGTATCGCGGCCAGGCGGTCAAGCCATGAGCGCCGTCATTTCGCTGTTGCGCCCGCAGCAGTGGCTGAAGAATGGTTTCGTGCTGATCGGGCTGATCTTCAGCCACGGCTGGGCGGACCCGGACCTGGTATTCGGCGTGGCCGTGGGGTTCCTGTCGTTCTGCCTGGCATCCAGCGCGGTCTACGTGCTGAACGACTACCACGACCGGGCCGCCGACGCCGCCCATCCCAAGAAGCGCCATCGCGCCATCGCCAGCGGCCGGGTCGGCCTGCGGGAGGCGCGGGTGCTGATCGCGGTCCTGTTCTGCGGCGCCCTGGGGCTTCCATTGGCCTGTGGACAATGGCCGGTGGCGCTGGTGGTGGCGGGCTATCTGGTCCTGAACATCGCCTATACGCTGCGCCTGAAGCACAAGGTGCTGGTCGATGTGTTCTGCATCGCCGCCGGCTTCATGCTGCGGCTGGCTTGCGGCACCTATGCGGTAGGCATCACGCCGTCCCGCTGGATGCTGTTGTGCAGCTTCATGCTGACCCTGTTCCTGGGCTTCGCCAAGCGGCGCGCCGAGATCGTCGCCATGCCCGCCGGCGGGCTCGCCATGCAGGGCAGCACGCGCATCGTGCTGCGCCACTACAGCGCGCCGCTGCTGGACAACCTGGTGGCCATCACCGCCAGCGCAAGCCTGCTTACCTACGGTCTGTACACCGTGGACGCCGAGACCGCGGCGCTCCATGGCACCGAACATCTCGTCCTTACCCTGCCCATCGTGACCTTCGGCGTTTTCCGCTACCTGCACCTGCTGTACAAGGGCGAGTCCGGCGAGGAGCCGGGCCGCGATCTGCTGGCCGACAACCAGATACGCGTGGCGGTGCTGGCCTGGGTGGCGGTGGTGGTCTTGCTGGTGGGAACGTGACGATGGCCTATCTGTGGCTGATTCTCAGCGGGGCCTGCAGCGTGGCCGCCAGCGTGGCGCTCAAGTCGGCGGGAGCGGGCCCGTCGACGGCATTGCCGGCTCCGCTCCTGACGCAAGCGCTGCCGTATCTGATGGCGGTCGGCGCCTACGGGCTGGGCTTTGGCTTCTACGCGCTGGCGCTGCGGCAACTGGACCTGACCCTGGCCTATCCGCTGATGGTCGCCTTCGCCATCGCGGGCGTCTTCGGCTATGGGCTGCTGTCCGGCGCCGAATCCATTTCCGCCATGCGCATGGCGGGAGCCGCCTTTATCGCAGTCGGCGTTTTCCTGATATCGAAATAGGCCCATGAGCATCCCATGAGACGATTCTTCGATAACCCGGCCTACCGCTGGTTCCTGTTGTCCTGTGCCTATGTCGTCATTGCGGCCGCCGTCATCCATGGCTTCTACGCAAAATGGCGGCTCAACGACGGCCATCCGGCATTGGGCCTGTCGCAGATGGTGGAAGGGACGGCCTATCGTCCCTACGTGTACCGGCAGTTCGTGCCCGCGCTGGCCAACGGCATCCAGGACATGCTGCCGCGGGCGGCCGTGGCGCGCATCTCCGAACGCCTGGCGGAGCCCCGCAGGCTGAACAGCCGCTTGGGGCTGGCGATGCGCTACCCGGAATCGGAAGCGCTGATGCCGGACTTCACCCTGCGCTATCACCTCGTCTATTACCTGACGTTCTTCGCGCTGCTGGCGGCGCTGTTCGTCATGCGGCGCGTGTGCCTGGAAGCGGGCGCGGACGCGGCGGCCGCGACGATGGCGCCGGCCGTCACCGCACTGCTGCTGCCGTTCTTCCTGACCGAGGGCGGATACTTCTACGATTTCTTCGAATTGCTCTTCATGATGGGCGCCGTGCTGCTGGCGCTGGGAGCGTCGCGCGGCACGCCGCTGCGCCTGCTCGCCTTGCTGGCGCTGGCAGGCATGGCGGCCTGGAACAAGGAGGCCTTCTTCTTTTTCACGCCTGCCCTGTATCCGCTCTTGCGCCGCAATCTGCCGCGCGCGCAGGCCGCCGCGATGGTGGCGGCCCTGCTGTTCGTATGCGGCTGCGTGTATCTGGCGCTGCGCATGCGGTACGCGGGGAATCCGGGTTCGACCGTGGACTATCAGTTGTGGGACAACCTGCGTTTCTACGCCGACCCGGGAAACTGGCTGCGCACGGAGAGCACCTATGGCGTGCTGCTGCCGCGCGGTTTTGGCGTCATCAGCCTGCTGGCGTTCGCGGGCATTGCCGTCAGCGGCTGGGCGAGCCTGCCGCAGGCCCTGCGCCGGCATGCGCTGATGGCCCTGTCCATAAACCTGCCGCTGTTCCTGCTGTTCTGCTCGCCTGGCGAAATGCGCAACCTGAGCATGCTTTATCCCGCGCTGATGTGCCTGATGGCGCTTTCGCTGACCCGCTGGATGAAGCGTGAAACCGACCGCCACCCACACACCATGGCACACGCCCGATGATGCGTTTTTTCAATTCCGCTATCTACCGCCGCTTCCTGCTGGCCTTGTTCTACGTGATCGTGGCCGCCGCCGCGTTCAATGGCTTTTACGCGAAATGGCGGCTCAACGATGGCCATGCTCCGCATTCACTCGCGTCGATGGTGGACGGCACGGCATATCGGCCCTATGTCTATCGGCAGCTCGTGCCCGCGGTCGCCAACGGCATCCAGGCGCTGCTGCCGGCAAGCGCCGTGGAGCGGATATCCGAACGTCTGTCGGAGCCGCGCCGGGTGAACAGCCGGTCGGGCCTGGCCATGCGCTATCCGGAGTCCGAGGCGATGCTGCGTTCCGTCACGCTGCGTTATCACATCGTCTACTACCTGACCTTCCTGGCCCTGCTTGCGTCGATGTTCGCGATGCGCGCGCTTTGCCTGCGGATGGGCGCCAGTGCGCCGGCGGCCACCGTCGCGCCCCTGGCCGTCGCGCTGCTGCTGCCATTCTTCCTGACCGAAGGCGGCTTCTTCTACGACTTCTTCGAAGTCCTGTTCATGACGTGCGCAATACTGCTGGCCTGGCGCGTTGCTCCCGAATCCCCGGCGCGCGCCGCGGCGCGCCTGGGCCTGCTGGCGCTGGTTTCCGCGGCCGCGACGTGGAATAAGGAAGCGTTCTTTTTCTTCGTGGCGACGCTGTATCCCTTGCTCAGGCTCAGCCTGCCGCGGCTGCGGGCCGCGGGCGTCGTGGGCCTGCTGATGTTCGTCTGCGGCTGCGTCTATCTTGCGCTGAGGATCCGCTACGCGGGCAATCCCGGCGGCACGGTCAGCTTTCAGCCCGGCGCGAACCTGTTCTATTTCCTCGATCCGGGGAATTGGTTCCGCACCGAAGGCACCTACGGCGTGGCGCTGCCCAAAGGCTTGAGCGCCGTGATGATGCTGATGATCGCCGGCGCGGCGGCAATCGGCTGGGGGCGCTTGCCGGCCGCATTCCGCCAGCATGTCTGGGTGGCGCTTGCCATCAACGTGCCGCTGTTCCTGTTGTTCGCCGCGGCGGGAGAAGCGCGCAACCTCAGCATGCTCTATCCCTCGCTGCTGGGCCTGCTGGCGATGGCCATGATGGTCTGGATGAATGCCGCCGCGCCGTCTCCAGAGGGCGGCGAGCGCGCCTGAGCGGGCCTTCCTTGTCATGTCGGTACCGGGTTTACCCGGTACTTTTGCGTCTTCGAAATTTGTATGATGACCCGATAACTCAAGCGACGAGACCCGTCATCATGCTGGTCCTCAAACCGTCTTTCCCGCCTGTCCGCCCCTGCCGCCCGGGGGGCGCCCCATGACTGACGAATCCCGCATCCGCGAAGAAATCTGCATCGTCGGCGCCAGCCTGTACAGCCGTGGCTACACCGTCGGCGCGGCCGGCAACATCAGCGCCCGGCTGGACGACGGCTGGCTGATTACTCCCACCGACGCCTGCCTGGGCCGCCTGGATCCCGCCGAATTGGCCAAGGTCGATCTGGCCGGCAACCGGGTGTCGGGCGCCAAGCCGTCCAAGACCCTGGTGCTGCACCAGGGCATCTATCGGGCCAGTCCCGAGTCGCGCGGCGTGGTCCATACGCATTCCACCCATCTGGTGGCGCTGACGCTGGCCGGCGTGTGGCGGCCCGACGAAGTGCTGCCTCCCATCACCCCGTATCAGGTCATGAAGGTGGGGCGGATCCCGCTGATCGGCTATCGCCGCCCCGGCGACGGGCAGGCCGCTGCCGAGGTGGCCGCCGTGGCCGCGCAGGTGCGTGGCGCGCTCTTCGAGCGGCTGGGGCCGGTGGTGTGGGAGCGCTCCGTGTCGCATGCCTCGTACGCCCTGGAAGAACTGGAGGAAACCGCGCGGCTGTGGCTGATGAGCGATCCCCGTCCGGAACCGCTGAGCGCCGAGGCCATAGAAGAACTGCGCGCCGCCTTCGGCGCGCGCTACTGATCCGCCGCAACACGCCCGACAAGCCGCGCGCCTGTGCAAAGGCGTTCCGGCGGCGGGTGCCGTTTGTCCACAAGGAACCGCAATGCCGCGCCTGGCCGCCAACTTGACCATGATGTACACCGAACATCCCTTCCTGGACCGCTTCGAGGCGGCCGCGAAGGATGGATTCTCCGGGGTGGAATTCCTGTTTCCGTACGAATTCCCGGCCGCCGACCTTCAGTCGCGGCTGGCGGAAACCGGCATGGAACAGGCCCTGTTCAACGCGCCGCCCGGGGACTGGGCCGCCGGCGAGCGCGGCATCGCCTCGTTGCCGGGCCGCGAAAGCGAGTTCGAGCGCGGGATGGACCAGGCCCTGGAATACGCCGCCGCGCTCGGCAACCGCAGGCTCCACGTGATGGCGGGACTGATCCGGCCCGGCCAGGACCGCGCGGCGCACCGCGACACGTATCTGCGCAACCTGGCGCGGGCGGCGCGCGCGGCGGCCTCGGCCGGCGTCACCGTGGTGATCGAACCCATCAACACGCGCGACATCCCCGGCTTCTTCCTGAATCGCCAGGACGACGCCCAGGCCATCTGCGCCGAGGTGGGCGCGGGCAACCTGAAAGTGCAGTTCGACATCTATCACTGCCAGATCGTGGAGGGCGATATCGCGGTGAAACTGCAACGCGACATGGCCGGCATCGGCCACATCCAGATCGCCGGCGTGCCCGACCGGCACGAGCCGGACCTGGGCGAACTGAACTATCCCTACCTGTTCGAGCGCATCGACGCGCTGGGCTATGCGGGCTGGATCGGCTGCGAATACCGGCCCAGGGCCGGCACGTCCGCGGGCCTGGGCTGGGCCCGCCCCTATCTTGCCAACCACTGAGCATCCCATCATGAAGATCCTGATCACGGGCGGCGCCGGATTCCTGGGCCGGCGGCTGGCCCGAAAGCTGCTGGAACTGGGTTCCCTGGCGCTGGATGGCGGCGCGCCGCAAGCCATTACGCGGATCGACCTGCTGGACGTCGTCCATGCCGACGGCCTGACGGACCCGCGCGTGCGTACGCTGGTGGGCGACATCGCCGACCCGGCCGTGCTGCAACAGGCCATCGGCGCCGACACCCGCGCGATCTTCCACCTGGCCGCCATCGTCAGCGGGCAGGCCGAAGCGGATTTCGACCTGGGCATGCGCATCAACCTGGACGCGTCGCGGGCGCTGCTGGAGACCTGCCGCAAGCTGGGCCACAAGCCGCGCGTGATCTTCACCAGTTCGGTGGCGGTGTACGGCGGCGCATTGCCCGAGACGGTGCGCGACGACACCGCGCTCAATCCCCAGTCGTCCTACGGCACGCAGAAGGCGATCGCCGAACTGCTGCTGGCGGACTACACGCGGCGCGGCTTCGTCGACGGCCGCGCGCTGCGCCTGCCCACCATCAGCGTGCGGCCCGGCCGTCCGAACGCGGCGGCTTCGTCTTTCGCCAGCGGCATCATCCGCGAGCCGCTGAACGGCGAAGCTGCGGTGTGCCCCGTCGGCGCCGGCACGCGCCTGTGGCTGCTGTCGCCGCGCGCCGCCATTCAAGCCTTGATCGCCGGCTGCGAACTGCCGGCAGAAGCCGTGGCCGACCGCGTGCCGATCAATCTGCCGGGGGTGTCCGTCACGGTGGCCGAGATGGCGCAGGCGCTTCGGGAGGTGGCGGGCGACGAGGCCGCGGACCGCATTACCTGGCAGGCGGACGAACGCGTCGAGCGCATCGTCGGCAGTTGGCCGGGCCGCTGGGACACCGCGCGGGCCGCCAGGCTGGGCCTGAAGGGAGACCGGGACTTCGCCGAGATCATCCGGGCCTACATGGCCGACGACCTGCCGCGTTGAGCGCGCGGCATCCTGCCCCCTGGATTTTCGGGACGATGACACTATGAGCAATCCGCAAACTTCCCCGCGCCGCGCCGGCGTGATCGGCCTGGGCGCCATGGGCGCCGGCATCGCGCAAAGCCTGCGCCGGGCGGGCCACGAGGTGCACGCCTACGACATCCGGCCCGGCGCCGCCGCGGCCTTCGCGGCCGAGGGCGGGACGGCCTGCGCTTCGCTGGCCGACATGGCGGCCGCCTGCGGCATCGTCATCAGCGTGGTCGTCAACGCCCAGCAGACCGAGGCGGTGCTGTACGGCGAGGGCGGCATCGCCGCCGCCATGCGTCCGGGTTCCGTGTTCGTGATGTGCTCCACGGTGGATCCCAACTGGTCCATCGCACAGGAAGCGCGGCTCCAGGAGCAGGGCATTCTGTACCTGGACGCGCCGATTTCCGGCGGCGCCGCGCGCGCCGCCTCCGGCGAGATGACCATGATGACCGCCGGCCGCCCGGCCGCCTACGAGGCCTGCGGCGGAGTGCTGGAATCCATGGCCGGCAAGGTGTACCGCCTGGGCGACCGGGCGGGGGCGGGCAGCAAGGTCAAGATCATCAACCAGTTGCTGGCGGGCGTGCACATCGCGGCGGCGGCCGAGGCCATGGCGCTGGGCCTGCGCGAAGGCGTGGACGCCGACGCCTTGTACGAAGTGATCACCCACAGCGCGGGCAATAGCTGGATGTTCGAGAACCGCATGCCCCATGTGCTGGCGGGCGACTACACGCCGCTGTCGGCGGTGGATATTTTCGTGAAGGACCTGGGGCTGGTGCTGGATACCGCCCGGCACGCCAGATTCCCCTTGCCCCTGGCGTCGACCGCGCACCAGATGTTCATGCAGGCGTCCGCGGCCGGACACGGCCGTGAAGATGACAGCGCCGTGATCAAGATCTTTCCGGGGATTTCCCTGCCGGAGCCGAAATGAGCATCAAACTGGGCTGCATCGCCGACGATTTCACGGGCGCGACCGACCTGGCCAACAATCTGGTGCGCGCCGGCATGCGCGCGGTGCAGACTATCGGGGTGCCCGGGACGCCGCCGCGCGGCGGTGCGGACGCCGTGGTCGTGGCGCTGAAGACCCGCACCCTGCCCGCCGGACAGGCCGTGGCGCAGTCGCTGGCGGCGCTGGAGTGGCTGCGGGCGCAGGGCGCCGAGCAGATCTACTTCAAGTATTGCTCCACCTTCGACAGCACGCCGCAAGGCAATATCGGCCCCGTCACCGACGCGCTCATGGCGCGGCTGGGAACGGACTTCACCATCGCCACCCCGGCGTTTCCGGACAATAAGCGCACGGTGTTCAAGGGCTATCTGTTCGCGGGCGACGTGCTGCTGAACGAATCCGGCATGCAACATCATCCACTGACGCCGATGACCGACCCGAACCTGGTCCGGGTGCTGTCCGCGCAGACCTCGCGCAAGGTGGGCCTGATCGACTACGGCGTCGTCGCGCGCGGCAGCGACGCGATCCGCGCGCGCATGCGGGAGCTGGCGTCGGAGGGCGTGGAGATCGCCATCGTGGATGCGGTGTCCAACGAGGATCTGCTGGCGCTGGGGCCGGCCTTGCGGGGCATGCCGCTGGTGACGGCGGGCTCGGGCGTGGCCATCGGCCTGCCCGCGAATTGGGGGCTGTCGTCCGCCGGCGCCGCCGCGCTGCCGCGTGTGCCCGGCTTGCAGGCCGTGGTGGCGGGCAGTTGCTCCGCGGCCACCAACGGGCAGGTGGCGGCCTTCATCGAAAGCGGGCGGCCGGCCCTGGCGCTGGATCCGCTGCGCCTGGCGGCGGGCGACGACGTCGCGGGCCAGGCCCTGGCCTGGGCCGAACCGCGCCTGCGGGACGGGCCGGTGCTGATCTATTCCACCGCGCAGCCCGACCGGGTGAAGCAGGCCCAGGGCGCGCTGGGCGCCGAGCGCGCCGGATCCTTGGTCGAAGCCGCCATCGCGCGCATCTCGGTCGGGCTGGTCGAACGCGGCGTGCGCCAGTTGATCGTGGCGGGCGGCGAGACCTCGGGCGCCGTCGTGCAGGCGCTGGGAGTGGAGCAGATCGCCATCGGCGAGCAGATCGACCCGGGCGTGCCCTGGTGCGCGGGCTACGCGCCGGCGGCGCGCGGCGACATCAGCATCGCGCTGAAGTCGGGAAACTTCGGAACACGGGATTTCTTCATCAAGGCGTTCGGCGCCGCCTAGCGATGCGCCTGCCTTAAGCGCTTGGCCGCGTTCACCATGTGGATGCGGGCCGCTACGCGAGCACCGTCCACGTCCTTCTTGCGGATGGCCTCGACGATGGCGATGTGCTCTTGCAGCACGTCGCGCATCAGGTTCGCGTGGCGCGCCTCGTTGCCGCGCGTCACGCGCGTGGCGGCTTCCAGGAACTGGCTGACGAAGGTCAGCGTCGTCATGAAATAGGGGTTGCCGGTGGCGCGCGCGATGCTGCGGTGGAAGGCGACGTCTTCCTTCACGCCGTCGCCGCCGTTCTCGACCGCCTGTGAAATGGCGGCCAGCGCCGCGTCGATATCGGCCATGTCCTGCTTCTTGCGCACCGCGGCCGCCTGCGCGGCGATCTCGGTTTCCAGCGCGCGGCGCAGGTCCACGATGTGCAGCACGGCGTCCAGCGACGACAGCTCGGCCGCGTCGATGCGCAGGGCACGGTTGCCGTCGGGCGCGGTGACATAGACGCCGCTGCCCTGCCGGGCCTCGACCACGCCGTCCTGGCGCAGCCGGGAGACGGCTTCGCGGATGACGGTGCGGCTGACGCCGAACTGTTCCGCCAGCGCGCTTTCGGTCGGCAGCTTGGCGCCGGGCGGCACGCGGCCTTCGTCGATTTCGGCGCGCAGGCGCTTGGCGACCGTATCGGTCCGCGTGGGCGGGGCGGGGAGTCGGGGAAACGCCATGGATGGGAAGGGCCGGATGCAGCCGTGGGCGGAGCCAGCGTCGATGATAACCGGTAGGCCCGCGCGGCGGCTGGGCGAACGCGCCGCGCTTCAGGGCTGCCGGGGCAGGCCGCCGTGGTTTTCCAGGTATTGCAGAAAGCGCTGGTCGGCCGGGCCCAGGCCGGCCTGTTCATGGCGGGCCAGGTATACCGGCAGGACGATCGGAGGCAGCGGCAATTCCGTCATGCCGGCGTCCTGCGCGGCATAGCGCCGGGGCAGCGCGCCGATGCCCGCGCCGGCGCGCACCAGCGCGGCGAGCGATTCGCAGTCCGGCGCCTCGGCCACCGTGGGGCCTTCCAGGCCGGCGCGGATGCGGTGCACGGACAGCGCCGCCAGCGGCGACCCCGCCTGTTCGTCCTCGAAGCCGATCACCGGCGCGGCGGCGGGATTGGCCGGGGGCAGGACGGCGGCAGCGTAATGGCCCATTTCCTGGTCGAACAGCTTGCGCTGCACGAGCACCGGCCGCGCATCCCGGGCCGACACCACGCCCAGCGTGGCGTTCTTCTGGGCCAACTGGCTGAGGATGTCGCCGCAGGTGCCGCGCTTGACGCGGAACCGGACCAGCGGATAGTCCTGGCGGTAGCCGGCGATCAGCGCGGGCAGTTCCGGCCAGTGAATGTGGCCGCTGATATGCAGCGTGACGATGCCCTGGACCACGCCGTGCGCGGCATCCAGCGCCTTCGGCAGCGCGGTGACGATGCCGTAGATGTCGGCGCAATGGCGGTACAGCACTTCGCCCGCGGCGGTGGGCTGGAAGGCGGCGGCGCCGCCGCGCTCGATCAGCCGCCGCTCCAGGCGTTCCTCCAGGCGGCGCAGGGCGGCGCTGACGGAAGGCTGGGTCACCGACAGGCGGTGCGCCGCCAGCGTGATGCTGCGCTCCTGCACGATCACCATGAAGGTGCGCAACAGGTTCCAGTCGAGCTGGTTGGCGAATTTGTCCAGGAGAGCAGTCATGCCGGGCGACTCGTATCAGCGTGCATTTTTACCATCTTGCGCCCTGCCCGCGCAGCGTTCTTCAGGCCGGCGCGTACAAATGGCAGCGCGCGTCGTGCGCCGCGCCCGTGGAATAGAGGCCCGGCTGCGCGGCGTCGCAGCGGCCCGCGATGGCCCGGCCGCAGCGCGACGCGAACGCGCAGCCCCGGGGCAGGTCGATGGGCGAAGGGATATCGCCCTGCAGCGTGATCCGCCGCGCCGGCTGGCGCCCTTCGGGAACCGGGATGGCGTCGATCAGCGCTTCCGCGTAGGGATGGCGGGGCGCGACGAACACCTCTTCGGTGGGGCCCTGCTCGACGATGCGGCCCAGGTACATGACGGCCACGCGCGGGCACAGGGCCCGTATCACGGCCAGGTTGTGCGAAATGAAGAGGTAGGACAGGTTGAAGCGCGATTGCAGTTCCTTCAGGAAGGTCAGGATCTGCGCCTGCACGGATACGTCGAGCGCGGACGTGGGCTCGTCCAGCACCAGCAGCCTGGGCTTGAGCGCGATGGCGCGCGCAATGCAGACGCGCTGCTTCTGTCCGCCGGACAGTTCGTGCGGATAGCGGCTCAGGAATTGCGCGGGCAGGCCGACCATTTCCATGAGTTCCGCCGCCTGCGCGCGCAGGCGGGCGCCGCGCAGGTCGGTATGCAGGATCAGCGGTTCGGACACGCTGCGCAGAATGGTCATGCGCGGGTTGAGCGCGGAATGCGGATCCTGGAAGATGAACTGCACCGAACGGCGCAGCGCGCGCAGGTCCCGGGGGCTGAGCCGGGTGACGTCGCGGCCGTCGAAATGGACGCTGCCGCGCGTGGGGTCCAGCGCCCGCGCACACAGGCGGCCCAGGGTGGACTTGCCGCAGCCGGACTCGCCCACCAGCCCCAGCGCCTGGCCGGGTTCGATGCCCAGGCTCACGTCGCTGACCGCATGCAGGATGCGGCCATCGTTCATGCGGAATTCTCGGGAGACGGAGCGCAGTTCAAGCAGCATGGGGGTCGGGCTCGTGGACATGGCGCTGTGCCAGCAGCAGGCAGGCGGCGTCATGGCGGGGGGCAAGGGACACCGTGGCCGGCCGCTGCTGGCTACAGGCGGGCACGGCCGAGGGGCAGCGCGCCTGGAAGCGGCAGCCGGCGGGCGGGTGCAACAGGTTGGGCACGGTGCCGGGAATGCCGGCCAGCATCTGCGCCGGCTTGCGGGGATGCGGCACGGATGCCAGCAGCCCGCGCGTATACGGATGCCGGGGGTCGTCGAACAGGCTTTCGACGGGAGCGGTTTCCACCACGGTGCCGGCGTACATCACGGCGACGCGGTCGCACACTCGCGAGATGACGCCGAGATCGTGCGAGATCAACAGGATGGCCAGCCCAAGATCGCGCCGCAGCTCGTCCAGCAGGTCCAGGATCTGGGCCTGGATGGTGACGTCCAGCGCGGTGGTGGGTTCGTCGGCGATCAGCAGGGACGGCGAACCCGACAGCGCCATGGCGATCAGCACGCGCTGGCGCTGTCCGCCGGACAACTGGTGCGGATAGCGGGTTAGCTGGATATCGGGATTGGGCAGGTGCACGCGCGCCAGCATGTCGGCGGCGAGGCGCCGGCGCTGGCTGGCGGAGCGGCGCTGCGCGCGCGGCCTGCCCGCGTCGTGCGCGGCGATCACCGCCGACATCTGGTCTCCGATCGTGAACAGCGGGTTCAGGTAGGTCATCGGATCCTGGAAGATCATCGCGATCTCCACGCCGCGGATCCTGCGCATGGCGGCCTCGTCCAGGCCCAGCAGGCTGCGGCCGCGATAGCGCAGGTCGCCGCCCGCCACGCGCGCGGGCGGGCTGGGGACCAGGCCCAGCACGCTTTTGGCGGTGACCGATTTGCCGCAGCCGGTCTCGCCCACGATGCCCAGGCTTTCGCCCGCGGCGATGCTGAGCGTGACGCCGTCCAGCGCCTGGTAGCAGCCGTCGAACGTATCGAAGTGCAGGCGGAAATCGTCGAATTCGAGCAGGGGAGCCGTCATTGCATCAGCTCCTTTGCTTGGGATCGAGCACGTCGCGCAGCCCGTCGCCGATCAGGTTGAACCCCAGCACCGTCAGATAGATGGCCAGCCCGGGAAAGGCCGAATACCACCACCACTGCGGCAGGTAGTTGCGGCCCACGGAAATCATGGCGCCCCATTCGGGCGAGGGCGGCTGGGCGCCCAGGCCCAGGAAGCCCAGGCTGGCCGCGCTGAGGATGGCCATTCCCATGTCCATGGACGCCTTGATCACGATGGGCGACACGCAGTTGGGCAGGATGTGCACGAACACGATGCGCAGCGGCCCCGCGCCCATCATGCGGGCGGCGTCGATGTAGACCTCGCCCTTGAGCGACAGCGTCTTGGCCTGCACCAGGCGCACATAGCCCGGCCACCACACCAGCGACAGCGCGATCATGGCGTTCAGGATGCCCGGCCCCAGCGCGCCCACGATGGCGATCGCCAGCACCAGCCCCGGCACCGACAGGAAGATGTCGGTCACGCGCATGATCAGTTCCTGCACCCGGCCGCCGAAGTAGCCCGCGATGACGCCCAGGGGCACGCCGATCAGCGCGGCGATGCAGGTGATGGTCAGGCCGATCTGCAAGGAGGTGCGCGCGCCCAGGATCACGCGCGACAGGATGTCGTTGCCCATCTCGTCGGTGCCGAACCAATGGGCGGAGCTGGGCGGCAGCAGTTTCTGCGCCAGCTTGACGGAGCCGGCGGCATCCTCCGGATAGGGCGCCAGCCAGGGCGCGAACAGCGCCACCAGCAGGAAGGCGGCGACGATGGCCAGGCCCAGCATCGCGGACTTGTTCCGCGCGAAAGTGGCGGCATACAGCCGCAGTTGCCGCGCGAGCCCGTGGCGGGCGGGCGGCGGGGAAGACGAAAGGGCGGTGGTGGACATGAGGCTCAGCCCTGGTGGCGGACGCGAGGATCCAGCGCGCCGTAGACGATGTCGATGACGAAGTTGATCAGCATGAAGCTTGCGCCCAGGACCAGCGTGACGCCCATGATGGGCTGGAAGTCGGAATTCATCGTGGCCTGCACCGCATACAGCCCGATGCCCGGCCAGTCGAACACCGACTCGATCAGCACCGTGCCGCCCAGCATCCAGCCGAAGCGCAGGCCGATCATGGCCAGGGTGGGCAGCATGGCGTTGCGCAAGGCGTACTTGGCGATCACGCGCCACGGGGCGACGCCATGCGCGCGAGCGGCCACGATGTAGTCCTGGCGCAGCACTTCCAGCATCTCGGCGCGGTTCACGCGGATGATGGACGCCAGCGCCGGGAACGCCAGCGCCAAGGCGGGCAGGATCATGTAGCCCAGGGCCGAGGCGAAGGTCTCGTAGTCGCCGTGCAGCAGGCTGTCTATCGTGTAGAAGCCCGTGATCGTGTCCGGCGGGATGGCCAGCATGTCCAGCCTTCCTCCCAGTGGAAGCCATTCCAGGTGCTGCGCGAACAGGTACTTCAACAGCAGCCCCAGCGAAAACATCGGGAAGGCCACGCCGGAGGTGGACAGCAGGCGGATGAGGTGGTCCGGCCAGCGGTTCTGCGTGGCGGCGGCCACCGTGCCCAGGGCCACGCCGCCCACGATGGACAGCAGGATGGAGAAGCACACCAGTTCCAGCGTGGCCGGGAAGTAGCGCAGCAGGTCCTGGAACACCGGGCGCGTGGTGGTGATGGAGCGCCCCAGGTCCCCGTGGATCACGCCGCCCAGATACGTGAAGAACTGCGCCAGGACGGGCCGGTCCATGCCGTACTCGGCGCGGATGGTCTCCACCATCGCCTCGGTGGCGTTGGGGCCGGCCGCCAGGCGGGCGGGGTCGCCCGGCGCGACGTGCGAGATCGTGAACGTGATGGCCAGCAGGCCGGCCAGCATCGCCAGCATGAAGGCCGAGCGTTTCAGGATGAAGCGCAGCATGGGGGCTAGCGGCCGATGTACAGCGGGTACAGGTCGAACTCGCTGGCCATGCGGATGGGCGAGTCCAGCAGGCCCTGGACATAGTCGCGCGAGGCCGTGGTGCGGTCGCGGATCATGCCGAATATCTCGGGCTGGTCGGCCACGATGCGGCGCTGGATGTCTTCATACAGCGGCTGGCGATCGGACCAGGCGGACAGAGTGCGCGCGCGTTCGATCAGCGAGAAGAGTTCGGGGTCGTCGAGAAAGTGCGTGGCGTAGTACTGCCCCCAGGATCCCTTGTGGTACATGTAGGCCACGGAGTCGGGGTCGATCGACATCACCGAGGTGAACGACGCGAAAATGTCGGGCGAGGTCTCCACCTTGGCGCCGCGCGCCACCATGTTCGGCCAGGTCAGCGGCACCATGCGGACCGTGATGTTCAGCGGCTTCAGGTTGTCGATCAGCAGCAGGCCCATCTGGCGTTCTTCTTCCAGCCCCTGCACGTACACGTATTCCAGTTCGATGCCGCCCTGCGGCCACTTCGACTTGGCCAGGTAGTCGCGCGCGCGGTCCATGTCGCGGCGCGGCATGTCCGGCACCGCGATGTGGCCTTGCACCGACGGCGAGAACGGGCTGTCCATCAGGCGCGCCTTGCCGTTGTAGATCTTCAGCAGCGATTCATAGTCGAACGCATAGGCCAGCGCGCGGCGCAAGTTCAGGTCCGACATGTACTTGCCCTGGGTATTGAACTTCAGGCCGAATCCGCCCATGCCGGGCTTGCGGCCGATCTTCACGCCCTTGACGGCCGCGAGCTGGTCGATGTCCTCGGGCGACAGGCTGCCGGCGATGTCGATCTCGCCGCGGGCCAGCGCCGCGCGGCGGCTGGAGTTCTCGGTGATGACGCGGTAGATGATGCCGCCCAGCCGCGCCTTTTCGGGCTGGGGCCAGCCTTTCCAGTAGTCGTTCCAGGTTTCCAGTTCGTACAGGGAATTGGGTTCCACGCGCTTGACGCGGAACGGGCCGGATCCGGCGGTGTGCTCGGTCAGCCATTGCTGGCCGTAGTCGCCGTTCTGCTCGTGCGCCATCGCTTCCTTCACGTTGACGATGTACCACCACGGCATCAGCCCGAGGAACGCGGCGTAGGGGCGCGTCAGCTTGAAACGGATGGTCTGCGGATCGTCGACCAGGATGTTCTCGGACTTCAGGAAGTCGGCGTACATCCAGGCGGGGCCCTTGTTCAGCTTGAGCGTGCGCTCGAACGAGGCCTTCACGGCGGCGGCGTCCACCGGATCGCCGTTCTGGAAGCGGGCGCGCGGATCCAGCTTGAAGGTCCATTCGGTGGCGTCCGGATTCGCCGACCACGACGTGGCGAGCCAGGGCTTGAGTTCGGGCGGATCGCCCTCGTATTTCAGCAGCGCGTCATAGGTGGCCTGCTGGATGGTGCGTATGGACAAGTCGTATTTCTGCGCCGGGTCCATGACGGACACCGCCTGCTGTCCGCCGATCACGAGGATGCGCTTGCCGTTCGAGGTCTCGAACGCATGCGAGGCCGCTGGGGCGCAGGCGATGGCCGTTGCCAGAAGGAAGTTGCTCAGGCGTTGCCGCATTGGTGTTTCCCCTTGTATATCGCTTGCCGGTCGGTGCCGGAGGACGTGGCCTGATATTTGCAGATGCACCAGGCCACGGCAAATAAATACGAAGAATGCGGCACATAGGTTCAACACATGCAGGCGCATGATTTGGGTCTATGCGAGACATGCGCATATTCAATTTGCCCCGCCAGATCGCGGCGAAGTAAGGTTTGTCTCCCATCCCGGCTCACTTCTGACTTCATCGAACCATGCTATCTGTAGCCGCAAGCACGAACACCGGAACGCGCGTCGTATCCGCCGAAGAGATGGAAGCCCTGGCCGTGGGCGCCTGGATCCTGGGCACCGGCGGCGGCGGCGATCCGTACCAGAAACTGTTGAACATGCGCCAGCTCTACAAGAAGGGCTACAGCGTCTCTCTGCTGGATCCCATGTACCTGGACGACGACGACCGCGTCGCGGTGGTTTCGGGCATGGGCGCGCCGCTGGTCGGGCAGGAACGCCTGGCCGACCCGCATTTCGCGGTCAAGCCGGTGCGCATGATGGAGGAATACTGCGGCGCGCGCTTCCGCGCCGTGATGGCCCTGGAGATCGGCGGCGGCAACGGCCTGCAGCCCTTCATGGTGGCGGCGTTGACGGGCCTGCCCGTGGTGGATGCGGACAGCATGGGCCGGGCCTATCCGGAGGCCCAGATGACGAGTTTCGCCGCGAACGATCTGCCCATGTACCCGCTGGCCGTCGCCGACATCCGCGACAACGAGGTCATCGTGACGCGCGCCGCCTCGGCCACCTGGGTCGAGCGCCTGAGCCGCAAGGTCGTGGTCGAAATGGGGTCCACGGCCGCCACCTGCAAGACGCCGCGGCGAGGCAGCGAAGTCAAGGACCACGGCATTCTCTATACCGTCAGCAAGGCGATCCGCCTGGGCGAAGTCGTGCTGCGCGCGCGCCGCCAGCACGACGACGTGATCGGCGCCGTGCTGCAGGAAACGGCGGGCAAGCGCATGTTCACCGGCAAGGTCGTCGACGTCGAGCGCCGCACCACGGCGGGATTCCTGCGCGGCCGCGCCGTGCTCGAAGGCCTGGGCGAGGACCGCGGTTCGCGGTACACGCTGCATTTCCAGAATGAATTCTCGGTGGGCGAGCGCGACGGCGTGCCCGAAGTGATGACGCCCGACCTGATCTGCGTGCTGGATTCGGTCAGCGGCGACGGCATCGGGACCGACGTGCTGCGATTCGGCCAGCGCGTGAGCGTGCTGGCGCTGCCCGCGCCGTCCGTCTTCACCACGCCGCGCGGACTGGAACTGGTCGGCCCGCGCGCCTTTGGCTTCGATTTCGACTATCGCTCGGTCTTCGCATAGAGCCCCTGACATGAAACACATAGGCATCGACGTAGGCGGCACCAACACGGACGCCGTTTTTGTGCAGGACAACCGCGTGCTGGGCGCGGTCAAGTCGCCCACCACCTCCGACGTGACCACGGGGGTGCGGCGCGCGCTCGCCGCGCTGATCCAGGCCTGCCCGCCGGCGGCCACGCCGGACGCCGTGATGATCGGCACCACGCATTTCACCAACGCCGTCGTGCAGCGCCGCGACCTGGAACCGGCCGCCGCGCTGCGCGTGTGCCTGCCGGCGGCGGCGTCGCTGCTGCCGTTCTGCGATTGGCCCGAGGACCTGGCGCGGAAGGTCAACGGCGGCACGTACCTGGTGCAGGGCGGCCATGAATTCGACGGCCGCGAGCTGATGCCGCTGGATGAAATCGCGGTGCGCGACGCGGCGCGCGCCATCCGCGCGTCGGGCGTTTCCACGGTGGCGATCAGCGGCGTCTTCTCGCCCCTGATCGGCGCGGCCGAACTGCGCGCGGGCGAGATCCTGCTGCAGGAGCATCCCGACTGCCGCATCACCTATTCGCACCAACTGGGCCGCATCGGCCTGCTGGGGCGGGAGAACGTGGCGCTGCTGAACGCCACGCTGATCGACCTGGCCCACAAGACGACCGACGCGTTCGTGCAGGCGCTGGCCGACAGCGGCATCCGCGCGCCGCTGTTCCTTACCCAGAACGACGGCACGGTCACCCTGGCCGAGAATGCGCGCGACTTCCCGGTGCATTCCTTCGCGTCCGGGCCCACGAATTCGATGCGCGGGGCGGTGTTCCTGGCTTCGATCAACGATGCGGTGGTCTGCGACGTCGGCGGCACTACGGCGGACGTGGGCTACGTGCAGAACGGCTTTCCGCGCCAGGCCAACAATATGGTGGAAGTGGGCGGCGTGCGCACCGCGTTCCGCATGCCCGACCTGCTTTCCATCGGGGTGGGCGGCGGGACGCTGGTGGATCCGCAGACCTTGCAGGTCGGCCCGGTCAGCGTCGGCCACCGCCTGCTCGAAGAGGCCCTGGTATTCGGCGGCCAGCAGCTCACCTGCACCGATATCGCCGTCGCGGCGGGACTGGCCGACATCGGCGACCGCGCCCGGGTGGCGCATCTGGATCCGGCCATGGTGCGCGGCGCGCTTGCCCGCATCCATGACGCCATCGCGGAGGCCTGCGACCGCATGAAGAGCGATGCGCGGGAGGTGCCGCTGATCGCCGTGGGCGGCGGTTCGGTCCTGATTCCCGACCGGGTCGCGGGCTTCTCCGACGTGGTGCGGGTCGAGAACCATGCCGTGGCGAACGCCGTGGGCGCGGCCATCGCGCAGGTCTCGGGCGAGGTCGACCAGATCTTCACCAACCTGGGCCGCGAGGAACTGCTGGAACGCGCGCGCGGCATCGCGGTGGAGCGCGCCGTGGCGGCGGGCGCGGACGCGGAAACGATCACCGTGATCGAGCAGGAAGACATTCCGCTGGCCTATCTGCCCGGAAACGCCGTAAGGGCGCGGGTCCGGGTGGTGGGCGAGATCGCCGGGCGCGCGCGCTAGGCGCGTTTCGGGCGCAGCCCTGGCGCGCCCGCGTCCGCCGTGCCCGCGCGCGCGTCCAGCAGGCAATCGATGAAGCATTGCGCCGCCGGAGTGGGCGGCGAGTCGGCGCGGGTCAGGATGGAAACGCGCGCGGCGGGCAGTTCGTGCGCCAATGACAGCATGCGCAGGCCCCGCGGCAGCAGGCTGTGGTCGAACAGGTTGCGCACGAAGATGCCCAGGGCATCGCTTTCGGCGATGATGGCGAGCGCCACCGCGATCGACTGGCACGGGATCACGTCGCGGGGCGCCGGCAGCTTGTGGGCCGCGAAGGCCAGCCGCAGCAGGTTGGCGGGCGCCTGGAGGTTGCCGGGCAGCAGCCATAGGGCATCGTGCAGTTCGGCCAGGCTGCGGGCGTGGCGCAGCGGATGGCCGGCGCGCGCGCCGACCGCCAGCGGCAGGGTGAACAGCGTGGCGCGGGCGAAACCGTCGTCGATGTCGCCGTCGTATTCCGTCTGCACCAGGAAATCGTAGCGGCCCGATTCCAGTTGTTCATGGCTGTAGGGCGGCGCCACCTCGTTGAAGGCGACGGCCACGCGCGGCATGCGCGCGCGGAAGGCGGCCAGCGCGGCGGGCAGCACCGTCAGCGCGGCCGAACTGAACGCCAGGTTCAGCGTGCCGCCTTCGCCGTCGCGCATCTGTCCGATTTCTTCCTGCGCCCTGCGCGCTTCCTGCAGGATCAGGACGGCGCGCTTGTACAGGGCTTCGCCATAGACGGTCAGCTCCACTCCCCGGGCGCTGCGCCGCATCAGTTCGGCGCCCACGCTCTGCTCCAGTTCGCGCAGGCTGCGCGTGGCCGCGGGCTGGGTGACGAACAGCGCGCGCGCCGCGGCGCGGATGCTGCCGTGCTCGGCGATCAGTACGAAGGCGCGTAGTTGGCGCAGGTTCATGGGGCGGAGTCCGGATCCGGGAATCGACCAGCGCCAGCATATAAGAAAAAGTATTCGCTGGAACAAAAATACTGTCTTTTCCTTATCGTTTGCCGTCCGTATATTCATGCTCACGGGGCAGGCGCAGCGTCCGGGTTCACGGGCCGGCCGCCACCGGAACGGACATCAAGGGGAAAAAATGTCTATCGCTATCGCCGCCGCGCCGGGCCGGCAGGATCTCCACACGCCGGCGATGCGCCGGCGCGTCATCGCCGGCACCACGATCGGCAACGCGCTGGAGTTCTTCGACTTCACCGTTTTCACGTTCCTGATGCTGGTCATCGGGCCGCTGTTCTTTCCGGCCGCCTCGGGTTACGGGCAGTTGCTGCTGACCACCGCCACCTTCGGCGTCGGCTTCCTGATGCGCCCGGTGGGCGGCATGCTGATCGGGTCCTATGCCGACCGCCACGGGCGGCGCGCGGCCATGACGCTTACCCTGTGGCTGATGGGGCTGGGCTGTGCGCTGATCGCGGCCGCGCCGACCCACGCGCAGATGGGCGCGGCGGGGCCGGTGCTGATGGTGCTGGCGCGCCTGATCCAGGGCTTCGCGGCGGGCGGGGAGGTGGGCGCGTCGACCACGCTGCTGGTGGAGCACGCGCCGCCGGAGAAGCGCGGCTTCTATTCCAGTTGGCAGTTCGGCAGCCAGTCGCTGGGCGTGATGCTGGGCGCGCTCACGGTGGCCCTGCTGACGGCCGCGCTGACCAGGGAGCAGATGCAGGCCTGGGGCTGGCGCGTGCCGTTCGTGATCGGCATCCTGACGGTGCCGGTGGGCGCCTACATCCGGCGCAATCTGGAGGAAACGCTCGAACAGCCGTCGCGCGCCAGCGCGGCGCAGTCGGCGGCGTCGGCCGGCCATCAGCCCCTGCGCCGCGTGTTCGCCGAACACAAGGCCCTCGTGGTCAAGGGCATCCTGCTGGTGATCGGCGGCATGGTGTGCGCGCAGATCATCGGCTTCTACATGCCGGCCTACGCCAACAAGGAACTGGGCCTGCCCGCCACGTCCACCCTGTCCGCCAGCGTCGTGCTGGGCGCCATCGGTTTCCTGATCGCGCCGTTCGTCGGCATGCTGGCCGACCGGGTGGGGCGCAAGAAGGTGATCTTCTGGTCGCGCGCGGCCACCGTGTGCGCATTGCTGCCGTGTTTCCAGTGGCTGGTGTCCGCGCCCAGCACCGGGCGGCTGATGACGGTGATCGCCTTGCTGGCGGTGCTGCTGGCCCTGCAGACCGCGCCCGTGATCACCATGCTGCCGGAGCTGTTTCCGAAGGCGGTGCGCACGACCGGCATGTCGGTCGTGTACGGGCTGGGCATTTCCGTTTTCGGCGGCTTTGCGCAATTCTTCGTGACCTGGCTGCTGCACGTCACCGGCAATCCGATGGCGCCGGCCTGGTACTTGATGGTGACCGTGACGCTTTCCACCGTGGTGCTGTTCTGGATCCGGGACCGCACCGGCCACGAAATCGATACCCGAGAGGCATGAGATGCAATCCGCGAACCGCTATTTTTCCGCCAGCTACGCCCAGGCCCGCGACCGCTTCCTGTCGGCGGCGGCCCCCGTGGCCGCGCACGTCCAGTCCTATGCCATCGAGCCGCTGGGCAGCGAAGGCGAGCCGCTGGCGACCGACGTGGCCCTGATCGGGGATGCCAACGCCGAGCGGCTGCTGATCATGACTTCGGCCACGCACGGCGTCGAGGGTTTCTGCGGTTCGGGCTGTCAGTTGGCGCTGCTGGACGACGCGCCGATGCTGGAGCGGGCGCGCCGCGCGGGCGTGGCCCTGCTGCTGGTGCACGCCGTGAACCCCTACGGATTCTCGTGGATCGCGCGCACGGACGAAGGCAACGTGGACCTGAACCGCAACGCGCAGCCGTTCGACGGCGGCCCGCTGCCGTCCAATCCCGGCTATGGGCTGGTCCACGGCCTGCTGTTGCCCAAGGAATGGCCGCCGACGGAGCAGAACCGGCGGGACCTCGCCCGCCATATCGAGCAGCATGGCTTGCCCGCGGTGACCCGGGCCGTCTCGCAGGGGCAGTACACGCACGCCGACGGCCTGTTCTATGGCGGCGGCGGCCCGGCGGCGTCGCTCGCGAACCTGCGCGCCATTCTGCGCGCGCATGCCAGCCGCCATGCGCGCATCGGCTGGATCGACGTGCACACCGGCCTGGGCCCGCGCGGCCATGGCGAAAAGATCTACGCCGGCCGCCGCGACGAGGCCGAGGTGGCGCGGGCGCGCCGCTGGTGGGGCAGCGACATCGCCGTGCCGTACCAGGGAAGTTCCGCGTCGGTGGACATCACCGGGCATCTGGCCGGCCTGATCTACCAGGCCTGCCCCGATTCCGAACCTACCCTCATGGCGCTGGAGTTCGGCACCTTGCCGTGGGAAGACGTGGTCCACGCGCTGCGCGGCCGCAATTGGCTGCGCGCCCATCCCGAGGCCGGCGAGGCGTTGCGGCGCCAGATCCTGCAAGCCACGCTGGACGCGTTCTACTGCGGCCAGGACGACTGGCACGGCATGGTGCTGGGCCAGAGCCGCGTTGCCGTGTTGCAGGCGCTGTGCGGACTGGAGGCGTAGCGCGGCCGGCAAGGCCGGGTTGCACCTGCCACCGCCCTGGCATTGCGGCGGGTTGCACCTTCTGATGTGTGCATTCCAAGACGTGTCCGGGATTTTCCTAGTGGTGGGTTATCCCTAGTTGAGCCGCGCAGCAACCCGTCCGTATGCTCTGGTTAACCGTAGAGGCCGAAGAGTCCTTACCGGAGGAGTTTCAAACCTAGCCGGCATAGCTGACAAGGAACCAGGGATTTGCATAACGCGCCTCCTTTGAACTCGGCCGTCGCGGCCGTCCGGGACCAGCCCCTGCGGGTGATCCCATGGGCGACGTGGCTGCACCGCGTCTTCGTCGTCCTCATGTACGCGTTCATGCTCTGCCCCATCGTGCTGGTGGTCTGGCTGAGCTTCTTCAAGGACGCCATCCTCTACTTCCCTCCGTCCGGCTACACGCTGTCCTGGTACGTGAAGGCCTGGGAGAACCCCGCCTTCGCCAACGGCTTCCTGTTCAGCCTGCAAGTGTCGCTGGTGGCCGCTTTCATCGGCGTGGCCATGGGCGTGCTGGCCGCCGTGGGCATCGCCCGCTACCGCTTCGGCGGCAGCAAGGGCATCAATACCCTGCTGCTGTCGCCGCTGCTGATCCCCGGCATCGTGGCGGGCGTGGGCATCTACCTGTTCTATCTGCGCGCCGAAGAGGTCTTCGACCAGGACATCGTCGGCACCTTCGGCGGGCTGGTGATCGCCCACGTGTGCCTGACCATTCCCTGGACGGTCAGGCTGGTCACCGCCGGCATGGCGGGCCTGGACGGATCCATCGAGGAAGCGGCGCGCAACCTGGGCGCGAGCGCGCCGGTGGCGTTCATGCGGGTGACGCTGCCCATGCTGCGCCCGTCCATCGTGGCCGCCGCGCTGTTCAGCTTCGTCGTGTCCTTCGAGAACCTCGAATTGTCGCTGTCGCTGGTCGGGCCCGGGCGCACCACGCTGCCCATCGCGATCATGCAGTACCTGGAATTCAATCTGGATCCGACCATCGCCTCGGTGGCCTCGGTGCAAATTCTGCTGTTGGGCATCATCATGCTTGTGACCGACCGCTACGTGAAACTCAGTCAGGTGGTGTAGAAGATGGCGAAGGTCTCGATCGAAAACATCCGCAAGCAGTTCGGCGCGGCGGTGGCGGTGTCCGATTTCTCGCTGGAGATCGCGGAAGGGGAGCTGGTCGCGTTCCTGGGCCCCAGCGGCTGCGGCAAGACGACCACCCTGCGCATGATCGCCGGCTTCATCGCGCCCACGGCGGGGCGCATCCGCATCGGCGAAACCGACGTGACCCGCCTGCCCGTGCACAAGCGCGATACGGGCATGGTGTTCCAGCGCTACGCGCTGTTCCCGCACATGACGGTGGCGGAGAACGTGGCTTTCGGCCTGGAAATGCACAAGATCCCCAAGGCCGACCGGGACGGCAAGATCCGGCGCGTGCTGGACATGGTGCGCATGAGCGAACTGCGCGACCGCTACCCGCGCCAATTGTCCGGCGGGCAGCAGCAGCGCGTCGCGATCGCGCGCGCGCTGGCCATCGAACCCAAGGTTTTCCTGCTTGATGAACCGCTGTCCAACCTGGACGCCAAGCTGCGGGTGGAAGTGCGCGAAGAAATCCACGCCTTGCAGCGGCGCCTGGGCCTTACCACGGTCTTCGTCACGCACGACCAGGAAGAGGCGCTGGCGATCGCCGACCGCATGGCCATCATGCACGATGGCATCGTGCAGCAGGTCGGCACGCCCGACACGCTGTACGAGCGGCCGGCCAACCTGTTCGTGGCCGACTTCCTGGGCAAGATGAACGTCTTCAAGGGCCGCGGCGCGGACAACGTCTTCCAGACCGAGGCCGGCCAGCGCATCGCGGCGCAGGGCGGCTCCGGGGCCACGCACCTGGGCGTGCGGCCCGAGCGGGTGAGCCTGCGGGAGCAGCCTTCGGGCGGGAACGCGCTGGCGGGCGTGGTCGAGTCCTCGCTCTACCTGGGATCGATCCTGGAGGTGCGGGTGCAACTGGAAGGCGGCGACCGCATGGTCAGCCAGGTCGCCAACGGCGGCGCGCGCCAGGCGCAGCCGGCCCCCGGCGCGCGCGTCTACGCGTGCTTCGAGCCCGACGACTGCGTGTCGTTCACACAATAGGAGCCCCCATGTCGACCGCGACGCAAGACGGGCCCCGCAGGGGCTGGCTGGGGCCAGGGCTGGCGTTTCCGGCATCGCTGGTGGTGCTGGCGATCATCCTGGTTCCCATCCTGCAACTGGCGCGCTACAGCTTCAACCGCTTCGACCCGGCGGAACTGATGCAGACCGCCTTCACGTTCGAGAACTACGCCAAGTTCTTCGGCGATCCCTACTACCGCGACATCTTCCTCACGACCCTGGGGATCGCCGGGCTGTGCACGGTGCTGGCGCTGGTGCTGGGCTTTCCCGTGGCGTATTTCCTGGCGCGCACGCAGAGCCGCTACAAGAGCCTGTTCGTGATCCTGCTGGTGTTCCCGCTGATGGTGGGCAACGTGGTGCGCGCCGCCGGCTGGATGGTGGCGCTGGGCAACGCCGGGGTGGTGAACGCCGTCCTGCAGGGGCTGGGCCTGATCGACCGGCCGCTGACCCTGATGTACACGCCCACGGCGGTCGTGATCGGCACGACCGCCGTGGTGATGCCCTACCTGATCCTGACGCTGCAAAGCGTGCTCGAAGGCATGGACCTGTCCGTGGAAGAGGCGGCGCGCAACGTCGGCGCCAGCTTCTTCACCACGCTGCGCCGCATCGTGCTGCCCATCGCCGCGCCCGGCGTGGCGGCGGGGACGATGCTGGTGTTCATCTTGTGCATGAACGCCTACGCCACGCCGGTGCTGCTGGGAGGCTCCGGCCTGACCATGATGGCCCCCGCGCTGTACGACCAGATCACCCGCGCCTCCAACTGGCCCTTCGGCGCCGCGCTGGCCGTCATCCTGGTCTGCGGCACGCTCGTCATCGCCCTGATTTCCAACTGGCTGATCCATCGCCGCTATATCAAGACCATGGCGTCCTGAACCCGACTCCACAAAAGGAATCCCTCATGGCTTCTGTATTGTTCAAGAACGCGAACCTGCTCGATCCCTTGCAGGCGGACCTGCTGGAAGGCCGGCACGTGCTGGTCGAGGACGGCGTCATCAAGGAAGTCTCCGACAAGCCGATCGCCTCGGCGTCCGCGCACGCCATAGACGCCGCGGGCCGCACGCTCATGCCCGGCCTGATCGACCTGCACGTGCACGTGCTGGCCACCCAACTGAACCTCAGCACGCAGGGCGTGCTGCCGGACGCGCTGGTCATGATGCGCGCCGTGCCCATCATGGCGGCGATGCTGCGCCGCGGCTTCACCACCGTCCGCGACGCGGGCGGCGCGGGCTGGGGCCTGAAGTGCGCCGTGAACGAGGGCACGGTCAAGGGCCCGCGCCTGTTCATCTCGGGCCGCGCGATCAGCCAGACCGGCGGGCACGGCGATCCGCGCCCGCGCTCCGACCACCTGCGGCCCATGAGCTTCTGCGGCTGCTGCTTCCGCGCCGGCGACATCGGCCGCGTGGCCGACGGCATCGACGACGTCCGCAAGGCGGTGCGCCAGGAACTGCAGATGGGCGCGGACCAGATCAAGATGATGGCTTCCGGCGGAGTCGCCTCGCCGACGGACCCGATCGCGTCCTACGGCTACTCGGAAGAGGAAATCCGCGTGATCGTCGACGAGGCCGCCAGCCGGCAGACCTATGTGATGGCCCACTCGTACACGGCGGACGCCATCGAACGCGCCATCCGCAACGGCGTGCGCACGATCGAGCACGGCAATCTGGTCGACGAGCGAGTGGCGCGCTACATGGCCGAGAAGGGCGCGTTCGTGGTGCCGACGCTGGTGACGTACGAAGCGCTGGCGAACGAGGGCGCCGATTACGGGCTGCCGCCGGACTCGGTGGCCAAGATCGCCACGGTACGCACCGCCGGCCTGCATTCGCTGGAGATCTACAAGAAGGCGGGCGTGAAGATCGGCTACGGCTCCGACCTGCTGGGGCCTTCGCAGCGGCTGCAAAGCGACGAGTTCCGCATCCGCGCCGAAGTATTGACGCCGCAGGAAGTGATCCAGTGCGCCACCACCACCGCCGCCGAGGTCCTGAACCAGGTGGGGCAGTTGGGCCGCATCCAGGCCGGCGCGCTGGCGGACGTGCTGCTGGTGGACGGCAACCCCTACCGGGACCTGTCCTGCCTGCTGGGCCAGGGCGAGCGCATCGCGCTGATCATGAAGGGCGGCGTCATCGAACACAACGGACTGGGGGTATAGGCGCCATGAGCGATCCCACGCAGCAGCAATCCGAAGTCGGCGAAGAATCCCGCGACGTCAACGCGGCCAAGGGCTGGCATCCGCCGTCGGCGCCCGCGCCCCGGGACCGCGGACTGGGGCCGTTCCCCCGCCTGATCCTGCGCGGCGCCACGATCATCGACGGCACCGGCGCGCCGCCGTGGGGGCCGGTGGACATCGTGATCGAGAACGACCGGATCACGGGGCTGGTGAACGTGGGCACGCCGCACAAGGCGATCGACCCGAAGCGGCGTCCGGGGCCGGGCGACCATGAAATCGACTGCCACGGCAAATTCGTGACGCCGGGCTTCGTGGACGCGCACGCGCACATCGGCACGCCCTACCACGCCATGAGCGGCATCGTGCCGCCCGCCGACTATATCTACCGGCTGTGGCTGGCGCACGGCGTGACCACCGTGCGCGAGATGGGCGCCATGGGCGGGCTGGGCTGGACGCTCGAGCAGCGCGAGCTGTCCGCCGCCAACAGGATCGCCGCGCCGCGCATGGTGGTGCATTCGGTGTTTCCGGCGGTCAACGACCGCGTCAAGACCATCCACACGCCGGAGCAGGGCCGTGAATGGGTGCGCAAACTGGCCGCGCGCGGGGCGGACGGCATCAAGTTCTTCGGCGCGCCGCCCGCCATCATGGAGGCCGCGCTGGACGAGGCGGCGCAACTGGGCCTGCGATCGGGCTGCCACCATGCGCAAATGGCCGTCACGCGGGTGAACGCGCTGAAATCGGCGCGCTGGGGCCTGACCAGTTCCGAGCACTACTACGGCTTGCCCGAGGCCCTGTTCGAGGACCGCGTGGTGCAGTCGTTCCCCACCGACTACAACTACAGCGACGAGTACTACCGCTTCGCGGTCGCGGGGCAGACGTTCATGCAGGCCGCGCAGCCGGGATCGGCCAAGTGGCGCGAGGTCATGGACAGCTTCCTGGAACTGGGCCACACCTTCGTGCCCACCTTCAACATCTACGACGCCAACCGCGACCTGATGCGCGCGCGCCGCGCCGACTGGCACGACGAATACACCTGGAAAGCGGTCTGGAAGTACTTCCAGCCGCAGCGCGGCGGACATGGCGCCTACTGGTACCGCTGGAGCACCACCAACGAGATCGAGTGGAAGCAGAACTACCGGCTGTGGATGCAATTCATCAACGAATACAAGAACCTGGGCGGCCGCGTTTGCGCCGGCAGCGATTCCGGCTTCATCTTCCAGATCTACGGCTTCGGCTTCATCCGCGAACTGGAATTGCTGCAGGAAGCGGGCTTCCATCCCATCGAGGTGCTGCGCGCGGCCACGTCGCAGAGCGCGGCGCTGCTGGGCATCGATGACGACACCGGCTCCATCGACGTGCAGAAACGCGCCGACCTGCTGATCCACAACCAGAATCCGCTGACCGACTTCAAGCTGCTGTTCGGCACCGGCGCCATGCGCCTGAACGACGCGACGGCGCAAGTCGAATGGCAGCGCTGCCTGGAAACCACCATCAAGTCCGGCGTGGTGTACGACACGGCCGGACTGCTGGCCGACGTGCGCGCCATGGTCCAGGGCAGTTGGGCGGACGATCCGGACGGCGAGCGCCCGCCTTTCGGCGGCTCGCCCGCGGGTTCGCCCTGCGATGACGCGCAGGCGGGGGCCTGACATGGCGGTCGACCTCTTCCTGCTTTGCGGATTCCTGGGTAGCGGCAAGACCACGCTGCTGGTGGATTACCTGCGCGACCCCGCCGCGGCGGATACCGGCGTGATCGTGAACGAAGCCGGAGAGGTCGGCGTGGACGGCGCCATCGTGGCCAACGACAGCGGCAACGTGCCGATGACTCTGATGGCCAACGGCTGTGTGTGCTGCTCCCTGCGCAGCGATCTGATCCATACGCTGAGCGCGCTGCTGGACGCGCCCAGGCCGGAAGGCGCCGGACCGCTCAAGCGCGTCGTCCTGGAGTGCAGCGGCCTGTCGCGCCCGGGGCCCGTCATCGCGTCGCTGGCCGATCCGGAACTGACGAGCCGCGGCCTGCGCCTCACGGTGGTCTGCACCGACGACTGCGCGCGCGATCCCGACGCGCTGGCGGAGATGGACGAGGCGATGGCGCAGTTCGGCGCCGCGCACCGCATCGTGCTGACCAAAACTGATCTGCTGCCGCCGTCCGGGCTGGAAGCGCGTGCCGCGCGCGCCGCCGCCTTGAACCCCCTGGCCGCGGTCATCGCCGAGCCGGACCGCCGGCGCGCCGTGCTGGCGGCGTTCGCGCCCGCGCAAGGGGCGGCCGACCTCGCGGGCCTGGCCGCGCACATGCTGGCGGCGGGCGGGCGAACCGCGGCGCACCCGAGAATCCGCGTCATGGCGGCGCGGGCCCGCGCGGGCATCAGTTGGACGGATTTCTCGGAGTGGCTGGACAACCTGGCCGGCTTCTGCGGCGAGCGCCTGCTGCGCGTCAAGGCGGTGGTGCGCGTCAGCGAATGCGCCGAACCCATTCTGATCCAGTCGGTCGGCACCACATTCAGCGCGCCCCAGCGCCTGACGCGGCAGCCCGATGCGCGCGACGCCATCATCGTCATCGCCCGCGACATCGACGCCGACGAGATCCGCGCGTGCGCGCCCGATGCGCCGGTGGAGATGCTCGCCTGAAATTTTCGCCAGGGGCGCGGCCACCGGCAATGCCGGCGGCGCGTCCGCTTCGTAGTAAGTCGTCTGTTCCCCTTCGATACGAGGTCGTTATGCAAGAGAAAAACCTGACTCGCCGTGGCTTCATCAAGACGGCCTCCGGCCTGGCCCTGGCCCCCGCCCTGGGCTGGATGCCGGGCATGGCGCATGCCGCCGGGAAAGAAATCGTCGTAGGGACCTGGGGCGGCGATTACCAGAACCTGCTGCAGCAGATCATCAATCCCATCGTCGGCAAGCAGGGCGTGAACGTGGTGTACGACACGGGCAACGCCGTGGGCCGCGTGACCAAGCTGCGCGCGGAAAAGAACTCGCGCCGCGGCAGCATGGACGTGGCGCTGCTGGGCGAGGTCGACATGTACGACGCCGAGCGGTCGGGCACCCTGGAGCCCGTGGACGCCAAGAAGCTGCCCAACCTGGCGCATGCGATCGGCGCCCTGAAGACGCCGTATTCCATCCCGCACATCTTCAGCGCGATGACGCTGGTCTACAACACCGAGAAATTCCCCACGCCGCCGGACTCGCTGGAGGTGCTGCTGGATCCGAAGTGGAAGGGGCAGGTGGGTTTTTCCGACATCCTGTACCTGTACAACGCCGTGTTCGTCGGCTTGGGCGCGGGCGGGGACACCAAGAGCTTCGACGGCGGCAAGCGCTTCCTGGCCAAGCTCAAGCCCAATGCGCCGCGCATCTATCCGTCCAACGAAGCGGTGGCCGCCGCCTTCAAGTCGGGCGAGATCGCCATCGCGTGCATGTGGAAGGCGCGCGCGCTGCAATGGCGCGACAGCGGCCTGCCGCTGGGCTTCGTCATCCCGAAGGAAGGTTCGGTGCCGGTGGCGTTCGAGGCCGCCGTGGCCAAGAACAGCCGCAACAAGGACGCGGCCTGGGAATACCTCAACGCCATGCTCGACCCGCAGGGCCAGATCGCTTTCGCCGAAAAAATGGGCTACGCGCCCACCGTGACCAACGCGTCGCTGCCCGAACCGCTGAAGCGGGTGGGCTTTTCGGACGCCGAGGTCAAGCTGCTGCACGCCTACGACTTGAAGGGCCTGACGGAGAAGAAGGCCGACATCCTCGAATTCTGGAACAAGGAATTCAAGGCGGGATGAGGGAGGCCGCCTGGGTGCTGGACGCTCACTTCACCTCGCGGAAAGGTGTCTGGCACCCGCCGTAGGAGACGGAACATGGAAAGGTGTCTGACACCCGTACGAGACGCGCTTCGTTCTGTCCCGATGCTTCCCGGGTGTCAGACACCCACAACCCCGTGTCAGACACCCGTCAAGACCATCTCCACCCGGACCGGCATTCCGTACGGGTGTCAGACACTTCACCTCGCGGAAAGGTGTCCGACACCCATACGAGACGGAACGCGGAAAGGTGTCTGACACCCGTACGAGACGTGCTCCGTTCTGCCCCGATGCTTCCCGGGTGTCAGACACCCTTGCCTTTTACGCCCCCCTCCCCGCACCACAACTGAAATGTTATATCATTTGCTTCTTGTTTGTAATGATATAACATTTGAAGAGGGCAAAAATGAACGGCAAGAAGCAGGGGCGGGAGCGGGAAATCGGCGCGGGAGGCGGCCGGCGGCCGCGCCGCAAGGGCGGCCTCAAGCCCCTGGCCTGCGCGTTGATACTGGCCGCGCCGGCGGTCCAGGCCCAGACGGAAACGGAATCCGCCAGCGCCCGGACGCTGGCGCCCATCACGGTGTCGGCCAATCCGCTGGGCCTGGACCTGAACAGCACCACGCTGCCGGCATCGGTACTGGAAGGCGATGCGCTGATCGAACAGCGCACCGGGACGCTGGGCGAAACGCTGAAGAACCTGCCCGGCGTCAATAGCGATACCTTCGGCGCCGGCGCCAGCCGTCCGGTCATCCGCGGGCAGACCGCGCCGCGCGTGAAGGTGTTGTCCGACGGTTCCGAGGTCATGGACGCGTCCGGCATTTCTCCCGACCATGCCGTGACGGTGGAGCCGCTGCTGGCCGAGCGCATCGAAGTGCTGCGGGGCCCGGCCACGCTGCTGTACGGCGGCGGCGCGATCGGCGGCGTGGTCAACGTGGTGGACAAGAAGGTTCCCACCGCGGTGCCGGAGAAGGGCATCGAGGCCGAAGCCGAGCTGCGCGGCGCCACGGGCACGAAGGAGCGCTCGGGCGCGGTGGGCATCACGGCGGGCCAAGGGCAATTCGCCGTGCGCGTGGAAGGCATGAAGCGCCGCACCAGCGACTACGACGTGCCGGACTGGCCGGGCGGCAAGCTGGAAGGCTCGTACAGCGAATCCTCCCAAGGTTCCGTCGGCATGTCGTGGATCACGGCGCGCGGCTACGTCGGCCTGGCCTTCACCCACCTGGAAAGCGAATACGGCCTGCCCGGGCACAATCACGAATACGAAGGCTGCCACCCGCATGGCACGCACCTGCACTGCGGCGGCCACGATCATGACGACGGCGACGAAGACGAGGACCACGACCACGATCATGAACATGGCGGCGTGCCCTACGTGAAACTGCGCAGCAACCGCCTGGACCTGCGCGCCGAATACCAGGACCCGTTCGCCGGCTTCGAGAAGATCCGGCTGCGCGGCGGCCTGACCGACTACCAGCACGACGAGATCGAAGGCGGCGAAGTCGGCACCCGCTTCAAGAACAAGGGCTATGACCTGCGCCTGGAATTGCAGCACAAGCCCATCGCGGGCTGGCGCGGCGTGATCGGATTGCAGAACGCCTACAGCGATTTCAGCGCCGACGGCGAGGAAGCGTTCCTGCCGCGCAGCAAGACGCGCTCCAACGGCCTGTTCGTGCTGGAGGAATACCAGTTGAACGACTGGCGCTTCGAGTTGGGCGCGCGGCAGGACTGGCAGCGCATCTCGCCGTCGGGCGGCGCGCCGCGCAGCAGCCTGTCTGGCACCTCATTCTCCGCCGCGGCCATCTGGGACTTCGCGCCGCAGTACTCGGTGGCGTTGTCGCTGTCGCGCTCCCAGCGCCTGCCGACGGCGCAGGAACTCTACGCCGACGGCGTGCACATCGCCACCAACACCTACGAACTGGGCAACCCCGACCTGGGCCGCGAGACCTCGCACAACATCGACCTGACGCTGCGCAAGCATTCCGGCGACACGACGTTCTCGGCCAGCGTGTTCCACAACCGGGTGAAGAACTACATCTATGCCAACACGCTGGACCGCTACGAGGACTTCCGCCTGATCGAATACGCCCAGCGCGACGCGGAATTCACGGGCGTGGAAGGCGAGCTGCGCCACCAGTTCACGCCGGTGTTCTCGGCCGCCGTGTTCGGCGACTACGTGCGTGGCAAGCTGACCGGGGGCGACGGCAACCTGCCGCGCATCCCGGCGGCCCGCGCCGGCCTGCGGGGCAACGTGAAGTGGGGGCAGTGGTCGGGCGGCGTCGAGTACGCGCGCGTCTTCTCGCAAAAGGACATCGCCGCCTACGAGGACAGCACGCCCGGCTACAACATGGTGAACGCGGTGGTGGCCTATCGCGGCCAGTATGGCGCCACGCGCTATGAAGTCTACCTGCGCGGCACCAACCTGCTGAACAAGCTGGCCTACAACCACGCTTCGTTCATCTCCTCCGTCGCGCCGCTGCCGGGACGCAGCGTGCTGCTGGGCGTGCGGATGACGTACTGAAGACGCGCGGGCCGCCGCCGGCGGCCCGATAGCTTCCGCCATGGCGGGACGGGGGAACCGTCCCGCCATTTTTCCGTTCTACGGGTAGACCCCGATATCCCCGCGGTTGACGCGTTCCGAACCCATTCATAGAATCCAATTTGTGATCACATATCAAAAATAGTATTCGACGGAAGCGGCATGGCCCAACAAGAACACTTCGATATCCGAGACAAGGTCGTTTTGATTACCGGCGCGGCAGGCGGCATCGGCGCCGCGCTCAGCCGGGCTTTTGCCCGGGCGGGCGCGACGGTGGTGCTGGCCGACCTGGCGGGGGAAAGGCTGGATGCGCTGGCGTCCGAGCTGCGCGGATCCGGCGCAAAGACCGGAAGCTACGCGCTGCAAGTGGAAGACCGCGCCGCCTGCGAGACGGTGGTGGCCGAGGCGTTGGCCGATTTCGGCGGAGTCGACGTGCTGGTGAACTGCGCCGGGGTCAACACCCGCATGCGGCCGGAGCTCTACCCCGAAGACGTCTGGGACCGCATCGTCGATATCAACCTGAAGGGCAGCTTCAACATGTGCCAGGCCGTGCACGCCTCCATGCGGGCGCGCGGCAAGGGCAAGATCATCAACATCGGCTCCATCCTGGCGCTGGCCTCCAACGCCGTGACCGCGGCGTACTCGGCCAGCAAGGGCGGGGTCCTGCAACTGACGCGGTCGCTGGCCTGCGCCTGGGCGGCCGACGGCATCGCCGTGAACGTGATCCAGCCCGGCTGGATCGATACCGCGCTGTCCCGCCAGGCGCGGGTGGACATCCCCGGGCACGCGGAGCGCGTCGTGGCCACCACGCCCATGGGGCGCTGGGGCGAACCCGAAGACCTGGTCGGCCCGGCCTTGTTCCTGGCCAGCCCCGCTTCCGACTTCGTGACCGGCGCGAGCCTGGTCGTGGACGGCGGCGTGACCGCGCACATCTGAGCGCCACTGACGAGGGGACAGCATGCAATTCGAGGAACTCGAACAGAAAACGCCGGTGCACACGCTGGCCGTGCAGGAGAGCGACTGGGCGCTGCTGACGCGCGCCGAGGCGCTGCGGCTGACGACGCTGTTCCTGGTGGCGCGCCGCTTCGAGGAAAAAATCCTGCAACTGGACAAGCTGAACCTGGTGCACGGGCCGGCGCATTCCAGCATCGGGCAGGAAGGCGCGGCCGCGGGCTGCATCGCGGCGCTGCCCGTCGATACCCTGATGAACGGCACGCACCGCGCGCATCACCAATGCATCGCCAAGGCGGTCAACGCGCTGTACGACGACGGCCTGGATCCGTCCGCGGCCGGGCTGACGCTGCGCATGCGGCAGGAGATCCAGGGCCTGATGCACGAGATCCTGGGGCTGAAGGACGGCTGGACCGGCGGGCGCGGCGGCTCGATGCATTTGCGCCGCGCGGACCTGGGCATCATGGGCACCAACGCCATCGTGGCCGGCGGCATTCCCATCGCCTGCGGGCACGCGTTCGCGGAGAAGCGGCGCGGCTCGGGCAAGGCCATGGTCACGTTCTTCGGCGACGGCGCCGTGCACCAGGGCGCCACGCACGAAGCCATGAACCTGGCGGCCCTGTACGGCCTGCCCATGATCTTCTTCCTCGAGAACAACAAATACGCCGTGTCCATGAGCGTGGAGCAATCCACCTTCGAAACCGAACTGCTGACGCGGCCGCAGGGCCACGGCATCGCGGCGGTCAAGGTGGACGGCATGAACCCGTTCGCGGTCTGGCTGGCCACGCGCTGGGCGCGCGACCACATCGCCCGCGAGGGGCGGCCGGCCTTCATTCTGGCCGAGGTCTACCGCTACTACCACCAGAGTTCGTCGATCCCGGGCAGCGCATTCGGCTACCGCACGCGCGACGAGGAGAACGCCTGGAAGGCGCGCGATCCCTGGCTGTTCCTGCAGCGGGAGCTGCCGGCGCGCGGCATTCTCGATGCCACCGAACTGGCCGCCATCGACGCCGCCGTAAACGATGCGGTGGACGCCGCCGCCGCGTCCTGCGTCGAAGGCGCCGGATCGTCGGCCCGCATCCGCGCCGAACTCTGGCCCGCCGCCGCCACCGTGGACGAGCACCTGGCGAGCGACATGGCGGAATTCGACGGAGTGCGCTACGCCGAGGCGGAAGACTACGCCGCCGAGGACATGGAACCCCTGTCCTACATCGCGGCCATTGCGCGGACCATGGGCGCGCGCATGGCCGAGGACGAGGACATCTACGTCTTCGGCGAGGACGTCGCCAACATGGGCGGGGGCACGGTGGGCGCCACCCGCGGCCTGACCGACCGGTTCGCCGGCAGGCTGATCAATACGCCCATCACCGAGAACGGCTTCTGCGGCCTGGCGACCGGCGCGGCGCTGTCGGGCCTGAAGCCCGTGGTCGAACTGATGTACAGCGATTTCTTCCTGGTCGCGGGCGACCAGTTGCTGAACCAGGCGGGCAAGATCCGGCACCTGTTCAACGGCACGGCCTGCGTGCCGCTGGTGCTGCGCACCCGCATCCCGGGACCCGAAGGCTATGGCTCGCAGCATTCGATGGATCCGGCGGGCGTGTTCGCGCTGTTCCCGGGCTGGCGCATCGTGGCGCCGTCCAACGCCTTCGACTACGTGGGCCTGATGAACTCGGCCTTGCGCTGCAAGGACCCGGTGCTGGTCATCGAGCCGCAGCAACTGCACAAGCGCAAGACGCCGGTTCCCAGGGACCTGGACTACTACATCCCCATCGGCCGCGCCAAGCGCGTGCGCGAGGGCGACCAGATCACGCTGCTGACGACCTTGACTATGGTGGACGAATGCTGCCGCCTGGTGGACGAGGCGGGTGTGCGCGCAGACGTGATCGACCTGCGCACGCTGTCGCAGCGCGACATCGACTACGACACCATCGGCCGCTCCGTCATGAAGACCGGCCGCGTGGCGATCGTGGAGCAGACCACGCGGGGCGCGAGCCTGGGGGCGCTGATCGCCGACGAGATCCAGCGCCGCTACTTCGACTACCTGGACCAGCCGGTCAAGCGCGTCACGGGCCGGTGGGCGCCGCCCGTGGTGTCGCAGGCGCTGGAGCGCGCCGCGCTGGCGGGCGAAGCCGACGTCCGCGCGCTGATCCAGGACATGCTGGCCGAGAGCGCGCTGTCGGCCACGCCCAAGGGAGACGCCCGTGCCGCGCGCGCTTGAAGGCAAGACCATCCTGATCACCGGCGCGGCCGGCGGCATCGGCCGCGCGACCGCGGCGGTCTGCGGCGAACAGGGCGCCTCGCTGGTGCTGGCGGACCGGCAGGCGCCGCGGGACCTGGCCGAGCAACTGGGCGCCGGCGGCGTGCCGGCCCGCGCCATCGCGTTCGACGTCGCCGACCGGGCCGCGGCCGAAGCCGCCGTGGCGGGCATCGACCGCCTGGACGCGCTGGTGGCCAATGCGGGCTATTGCCCCTGGGACGACTGGAACGAGGCGGGCTGGGACGAGGTATTCCACCAGGTCATCGACATCAACCTGCTTGGCCTCATGCACCTGACGCGCGCCGCGCTGGCGAAGATGAGCGCGCAGGGCGCCGGCCGGATGGTCCTGGTGTCTTCCGTGGCGGCGCGCATGGGCGGCCTGGCGGCCAGCCCGCACTACGTCGCGGCCAAGGGCGGCACGCATGCCTTCGTCAAATGGCTGGCCCGCAGGGCGGCCGATTCCGGCGTCACCGTGAACAGCGTCGCGCCCGGCGCGACCGATACGGGGATGACGCAGGGGCAGGCTTTCGATGCGAATAGAATTCCGCTGCGGCGCATGGCGCAGCCGCGCGAAATCGCCTTGCCCATCGCCTTTCTCTGTTCCGATGGCGCGAGCTACATCTGCGGCGCCACTCTGGATGTGAACGGTGGCGTCTATATGAATTGAGACGATATGGACAACAGCATCCTGGAAGGCCTGCTCGACAAGCAGGAACGCATTACGGTCGCGGACCAGATCTACCAGAAGACCCGCCAGCTCTTGATGAGCGGCGCGGTGCCTCCGGGGGAAAAGGTGACCCTGCGCGGCCTGGCGGCCGTGCTCAACACCAGTCCGATGCCGGTGCGCGAAGCGGTCAACAAGCTGGTCGCCGAAGGCGCGCTGGAAATGCTGCCCAGCCGCGGCCTGCGCGTGCCCAAGCCCAGCTTGCCGAAATTCCGGGAGATCGTGCGCATCCGCTGCTGCATGGAAGGCTTCGCGGCGGCCGAGGCCTCCAAGATCATGACGGACGCGACGGTCGCGCGCATACGGCAGTACGCCGACGAGTTCGACAGGCTGGGGCACCGGCCGAAGATCGACACCCTGAAGACCATCGAGGCCAACCGCAACCTGCATTTCACGCTGTACGAGGCGGCCGGCATGCCGCTGCTGGTGGGCATGATCGAGAACATCTGGCTGCAGATCGCGCCGCTGTTTTCGCTGAGCATGGGCAGCAAGGACCGCAAGTCGGAGAGCTGGGAATCGTTCAGCCACCACGCGGCGCTGCTGGGCGCCCTGGAGCGCCGCGACGCCGAGGGCGCGCGCGCCGCGGTCGTGGCGGACATTTCGGACGCCGCCCTGTACATCGAGAAGACGGGCAATTTGGACAACACGTAAAGCGAGTCAGACATGGATATCGAGGTCGTGATGCCCGCCATCGGCGCGGGCACGACGCAAGGCAAGATCCTGCAGTGGTTGAAGCAGTCGGGCGATGCGGTCAAGGCCGGCGACATCCTGGCCGAAATCGAAACCGACAAGGCCGTCATTGAACTCGAAGCCCTGGACAGCGGGGTCCTGCACCGCATCCACGTGCCGGCCGGCGACACCGAGGTGCCGGTGGGCGACGTCATCGCGACCCTGCTGTCCGAGGGCGGCGCGGCCGCCGAAGCCGCCAGCCCGCCGCCCGCGCCGGCAGCCGTGCCCGCGGACGCTCCGGCGGCGCACG
>NZ_UFQC01000044.1 GCF_900496975.1 Achromobacter veterisilvae | reverse complement strand
GCCCCCGGCCTGAGCCTGGCCGCCGCGCGCGGCGGCGCGCCCGTCTACGTGGTTCCCGGCGGCAGGCGCGAGGCCCCCAAGGTGGTGGACGCCGCCACCGGCGCCCTCCTGCCCCGGGCCGATGCCGAGGTGGCGCGGGCGACGGCCGCGGCCTGGTTCGGCGGCCGGTACGCGGCGCATTACGGCGGCACGGTGGACGAGGACGTCTACACGCACTCCCGCGCGCTGGACGCGGACCGCCCGCTGCATCGGGTGGACATGGAAGACCCCGAGCGCACGCGCCTGTACATTTCGTCCGCGACCGGCATGGTGGTGCTGGACGCCACGCGCGCCGAACGCCTGTGGAACTATGCCGGCGCCTGGATCCATTGGCTGTATCCGCTGCGCGGCAACGCGCTGGACCCCTGGTGGCACGACATCGTGGTCTGGCTGTCGGTGGCCGGCGTGCTGGTCGCGCTGACGGGCACGGTCGTCGGCGTGCTGCGCTGGCGATTTTCGCGGCCGTACGCCAGCGGCAGCCGCTCGCCCTACCGCGAGCCCATGATGCGCTGGCATCACCTCAGCGGCCTGCTGTTCGCCGTCATCACCATCACCTGGATTTTCAGCGGGCTGATGTCGATGAACCCATGGAAGCTCTTCACCGGCGACGCGGCGCCGCTCGCCCTGGCCGCGTACGCCGGCGAACCCGAGGCCGGGCCTCCGCTGGCCTCGCCCGGCGCGCTGATCGCGGCCCTGCCCGCCCCGCCCCGCGAACTCGTCTGGACCCGCGTCGACGGCCGCGACCTGGCGCTGGCGCGCAGCGGGCCGGGCGCTCCGCAAGTGCTGTCCGCCCGCGGCGCGGCGCCCTATGCTTTCGACACAACGGCGCTGCGCGCCGCCGCCGCCCGGCTGCTGCCCGGCGCGCCGCTGCGCGGCATCGAAGTGCTGGACGCCCACGACTTCTACTACTACGCGCGCGACGCGCATGCGATGCTGGGCCATATCGAAAAGCCGCTGCCGGCCTGGCGGCTGGTCTTCGGCGATCCGCAAGCCACCTGGGTCTACCTGGATCCGCGCACGGGCCAGGTGCTGGGGCGGCAGGACCGCGGCGCCCGCGCCAGCCGCTGGCTGTTCGCGTTCATGCACAGTTGGGACTGGAACGGCCTGCTGGACCGCCGCCCGCTCTGGGATGCCGTGCTGATCCTCCTGAGCCTGGGCGGCGCGGCGCTCAGCCTGACCGGCGTCGTCGTCGGCTGGCGGCGCCTGGGGAAAAAGCTGCGCGCCTGAAGCGCGGGCGCGGATGCACTATGCTCATTGCCTCGCATGACGATTCACCGGAAAGAGGAGCCCCCATGTCCGACGTAACCATCTATCACAACCCCAAGTGCGGCACCTCCCGCAATACCCTGGCCATGATCCGCAACGCGGGCATCGAGCCCGCCGTCGTGCTGTACCTGGAAACGCCGCCGTCGCGCGCGACGCTGAAGGCGCTGTTCAAGCAGGCCGGCATCGGCGTGCGCGACGCCTTGCGCGAAAAAGGGACGCCCTACCAGGAACTGGGCCTGGACGACACGTCCCTCTCGGACGAAACGCTGCTGGACGCCATCGAACAGCACCCCATCCTGTTGAACCGCCCCTTCGTCTCGACGCCGCTGGGCGCCCGCCTGTGCCGCCCGTCGGAACTGGTGCTGGACATCCTGCCGGCCCCGCAGCAGGGCGCCTTCTCCAAGGAAGACGGCGAGGCCGTGATCGACGCGCAGGGCAAACGCATCCAGAAGTAAAACCACGGGATTCGGTGCATTTTGTAAGCGGACTGACGGGAAACCTCATTACCATCGCGGCTATTGGATTGTTACGCCGTGATGACTTGTCATGAATTTCCTGGAAAGCCTGAACCAGTCCCTTTTCCTTCTGCTCAACGCCGACCCCGCCACGCCGGTATGGCGGATCCACGCCGCCATGCTGGCGGCCAACAAGCTGATCCTGCTGGTGCCGGGCGCGCTGGCCACCGCCTGGCTTTGGGGCGGTGAAGCCCAGCGCAACCTGGCGCTGAAGGCGCTGGCCAGCATCGCGCTGGGGCTGTTCGCCAGCTATCTGTGCGGCGCGCTGTGGCCGCATCCCCGCCCCTTCGCCATCGGGCTGGGGCATGCCTTCTTCGCACACGCGGCGACCTCGTCTTTCCCCAGCAACCACACCATCATCATCGCCACGCTGGCCTGCACGCTGATCTTCGACCGGCGCTGGGCCGGCCTGGGCTGGGCCGCGCTGGCACTGGCGGCGCTGGTGGGCGCGTCGCGCGTCTACCTGGGCGTGCACTTCCCGCTGGACATCCTGGGCGGATTGGCGCTGGCGCCGCTGGCCGCGGGCGCCGCCGTGCCGGTATGGAACCGCGCGGGCGCGCCGCTGACCGCGGCCGCGCAGGGCCTGTACCGCAAGGTGCTGGCCCTGCCCATCGCGCGCGGCTGGATCCGCGCGTAGGGCATCCGCGCATAGGGCACCCGCGCGCAGTCCTCAGTTGATGGCGACCTTGGCTTCCTTGACCAGCTTGGCGTAGTTCTCGGTGTCCGCGCCGATCCGCGCCTTCATTTCGGCCGGGCTGTCGCCGATGGGCACCGCGCCGATCTCCGCCATCCGGCGCGAGAAATCCGGCGAACGGATGATCTTCACCATCTCCGCGTTCAACCGCTCGACCACGTCCGCGGGCGCGGCGGCCGGCGCCAGCACGCCGAACCACGTGCCCATGTCGAACGGCTTCAGGCCCGCCTCTTCCATCGTGGGCACGTCGGGCAGCGCCTCCGAGCGCTTGTTCGTGGTCACGGCCAGCGCGCGCAGCTTGCCGCTCTGGATGTGCGCAAGCACCGGCGTGACCGTATCGAACGACATATCGATCTGGCCGCCCAGCAGGTCGGTGGTCAGCGGCCCGCTGCCCTTGTAGGGCACGTGCAGCAGCTTCACCTGGCCTTCCTTTTCGAACTGCGCCCCGATCAGATGCTGGCCGGTGCCCATGCCGTTCGATCCGTAGGTCAGCTTGCCCGGCGCGGCCCGCGCCATGGTCAACAGGCCCTGCACGTTCTTGGCGTCCAGCTTGGGATTGACCACCAGCACGTTGGGCACCAGGGCGACGGTCGTGACCGGCGCGAAGTCTTTCTGGAAGTCGTAGTGCAGGCTCTTGTAGACGCTGGTGGCGATCGTATGGTGCACCGCCCCCATCAGCAGCGTATAGCCGTCGGGCGCCGCCTTGGCCACGTAGTCCGCGCCCAGCGTGGAACCCGCTCCGGGCTTGTTCTCCACCACCACCGGCTGGCCCAGGCTCTTGGCCAGTTCCTGCCCCAGCGCGCGGGCCAGCACATCCGTGGTTCCCCCCGCCGGAAACGGCACGATCAGGCTGATCGGCCGGGCGGGATAGGACTGCGCCGACGCCCCGCCCGCGAAGGACAGGCCCAACAGGCAGGCGAACGCCAAGGCGCGCGCGGTAACGGCTTTCTGATGCATGGTTGTCTCCTGGCTACGAATAGGGATTTCGCTTCTTCTTTTTGCCGCAAGGCGGCGCGGGCGGGGTTCTGCGCCCCCGTCCCGCCTTGCCGCTAGGCGGCCCGGGCCGGCGCCAGCGCGGCCAGCTTCGCGCGGACCGCCTCCGTGACCTGCTCGGTGGTCGCGCTGCCGCCGAGGTCGCCGGTGTGCAGCGAGGGATCGGCGGTGACGCTTTCTATCGCCTGCATGAGCCGGGCGGCGGCCTGCGTTTCGCCCAGGTGCTCCAGCAGCATGACCACCGACCAGAAGGTGCCCACCGGATTCGCCAGCCCCTTGCCCATGATGTCGAAAGCGGAACCGTGGATAGGTTCGAACATGGACGGGTAGCGGCGCTCGGGATCGATGTTGCCGGTGGGCGCGATGCCCAGGCTGCCGGCCAGCGCCGCGGCCAGGTCGCTGAGAATGTCGGCATGCAGGTTGGTGGCGACGATGGTGTCCAGCGAGGCCGGGCGGTTCACCATGCGCGCCGTGGCGGCGTCGACCAGTTCCTTGTCCCAGGCCACGTCGGGGAATTCGCGGCTGACCTGCAGCGCGATCTCGTCCCACATCACCATGGCGTGGCGCTGGGCGTTGGACTTCGTGATCACCGTCAGCAGCTTGCGAGGACGCGATTGCGCCAGTTTGAACGCGAAGCGCAGGATGCGCTCGACGCCGGCGCGGGTCATGATGGACACGTCCGTCGCGGCTTCGATGGGGTGGCCCTGGTGCACCCGGCCGCCCACGCCCGAGTACTCGCCTTCGGAGTTCTCGCGCACGATGACCCAGTTGAGCTGCTCCGGCGTGCAGCGCTTGAGCGGCGCGTCGATGCCGGGCAGGATGCGCGTGGGGCGCACGTTGGCGTACTGGTCGAAGCCCTGGCAGATCTTCAGCCTCAGGCCCCACAGGGTGACGTGGTCGGCGATGTGCGGGTCGCCGGCGGAACCGAACAGGATCGCGTCCTTGTCGCGCAGGGCGTCCAGCCCGTCGGCGGGCATCATCGCGCCGTGCTTGCGGTAGTAGTCGCCGCCCCAGTCGAAATCCTGGAACTCGAACCGCAGGCCGCCTTGCCGGGCCAGTTCCTGCATGATCCGGCGCCCGGCCGGAATCACTTCCTTGCCGATGCCGTCGCCGGGGATGGTTGCGATGCGATAGGTCTTCATGTGCGGGCGGTTCCTTGCCGATGAGTCTTGCAGGCACTGTACCGACCGCCGGCGCGCGGGACGGCGCCGAAACTCAAAACATCTTTAACCTGGAGTTGAAGGTCGGGCCGGGCGCGCGCAATGGCGGGCTTCGTGTTCCAGCAGCCAGCGCTTGCGGTGCAGCCCGCCGCCGTAGCCCGTCAGGGACGCGTTGGCGCCGATCACCCGGTGGCACGGAATCACGATGCCCACGGGGTTGGCGCCGTTGGCCAGGCCCACCGCGCGCACCGCGGTCGGCCGTTCAATGCGGTGGGCCAGCGCCCCATAGCTGACCGTCTGCCCGCCCGCGATGCCGCGCAGCGCCTGCCAGACCTGGCGCTGGAACACCGTGCCTCCGAACGCCACCGGAAAGCCGTCGATGGCGGCAAGCTCGCCGTCGAAGTAGGCCTCCAGCGCGCGGCGCGCCCGCGAGGGCTGGCCGGCGCCATCCAGCCGCACGGCGTCCTTGCCGTACTGGCGGCGCAGCAAGGTATGCATGCGCGTTTCGTAGTCTTCCCAATCGACCGCGCGCAGCCGCTGCTGCTCGTCGGTCAGCACGAGCATCTGGCCCAGCGGCGTGGCGACGCGTTCCAGGGCGAAGGTTAGGGCCGGCATGATGCGTCTCCTGATGAGTCCGATGGCGTCATTATGGAACCGCCGCGGCGATCGGACTGGCGGTTTCCGGACATGAGTGACAAACACAACCCTGTCCGAAAACCGCTAGATCATGGTCCGGCGGCGGCGGTAGTATCGGCGCATGGACCTGAACCACGACGCCTGCTACAGCGCGATCCAAGTGCGCGACGCCCGCTACGACGGCCGCTTCTTCACCGCCGTCAAGACCACGGGCATCTATTGCCGCCCGGTCTGCCCGGCGCGCACGCCGCTCTCGAAGAACGTCACGTTCTATGCGACCGCGGCGGCGGCGCAGGAGGCGGGCTACCACCCCTGCCTGCGCTGCCGGCCCGAGACGGCGCCCGAGCTGGGGCCGGGGCGCGAACTGCCCGACAGCGTGTCGCGGGCGCTGCAATTGATCGAGCTGGGCGCGCTGGACGAGGAAGGTATGGACGCGCTGGCCCGGCGCCTGGGCGTGGGCGAACGCCAGCTTCGGCGCCAGTTCCGCCAGCACCTGGGCGCCTCGCCCGTGGCCGTCGCCCAGACGCGGCGCGTGCTGCTGGCCAAACAGCTAATCCACGAAACCCGCCTGCCGATGGCCGAGGTCGCCTTCGCGTCGGGCTTCGGCAGCATCCGCCGCTTCAACGAGATATTCCATCGCCTGTTCGGGCGGGCGCCGGGCGAACTCCGCCGCTCCGAAAAGCCCGAAGTCCCGGCCGGCCGCGAAGGCGAGATCGAACTGCTGTTGCGCTATCGGCCGCCCTACGACTGGGAGGCCATGCTGGGCTTCCTGCGCCTGCGCGCCATTCCCGGCGTCGAGCGGGTCACGGACGACGCCTACGCGCGCACCCTCTGCCTCGATGGGCACCAGGGCACGGTGACGCTGCGGCCCGGCCCGGGCAATGCGCTGCGGGCCGTCGTGCGCTTCCCCAGGCTGCAGGCGCTGCCCGCCATCATCGCCCGCCTGCGCCGCGTCTTCGACCTGGCCAGCGATCCCGTCGCCATCGCCGCGCAGTTCTCGCGGGACCCGGTCATGACGGCGCTGATCCAGGCCCGTCCCGGGCTGCGCGTGCCGGGTGCCTGGGACGGATTCGAGCTGTCCATGCGCGCCGTGCTGGGCCAGCAGATCACGGTCGCCGCGGCCGTCCGCCTGGCCGGCAGGTTGGTCGCCGCGCATGGCGAGCCGATGGCCCGGCCCGACGGCGAACTGACCCGCGTGTTCCCCCGGCCCGAGGCGGTCGCGGCCGCCGAGCTGGCGTCCCTGGGCATGCCCCGCAGCCGCGCGGCGACGCTGTCCGCGGTGGCGGCCGCGGCGGTGGCGGACAAGCACTTGTTCGACGCCGGCAACGGGCTGGCGGAATCCGTCCAGCGCCTGCGCGCCATCCGCGGCGTGGGGGAATGGACGGCGCAGTACATCGCGCTGCGCCAACTGCGCGAACCCGACGCCTTCCCGTCCGCCGACATCGGCCTGATCCGCGCGCTGGAACGCCTGGAATCGCGCGCCTACACGCCCGCGCAACTGCTGGCCCGGGCCGAGGCCTGGCGCCCGTGGCGCGCCTACGCGGCGCAGCACCTGTGGACGGCTTGAGCCGGGCGGCGGCTCACCACTGGCTGTCTTCGCCCTTCTGGAAGTACGCCACCAGGAAGTCCACGAATACCCGCACCTTGGTGGACAGGTGGTGCCTTTCGGGGAACACGGCGTAGATGTCGGCCTGCGGCAAGGCGTAGTCTTCCAGCACGCGCACCAGCCGGCCGCTGCGCAGGTAGCGGGCCAGGTCCCATTCGGCGCGCTGCAGGATGCCCAGGCCCGCCAGGCCCCAGGTCAGCGTGACTTCGCCGTCGTTGCTGCTCAGGCCGCCGCGCACCTTCACGGTTTCGCTGCGGCGGCCCTTGGTGAAGCGCCACAGTCCGTAGGCGGCCTCGTTCTGGCGCAGCACGATGCACTGGTGGCGCGCCAGGTCGTGCGGCGTGGCCGGCACGCCGTGGATCTTGAGATAGCCGGGCGATGCGCAGACCAGGCGGCGGTTGGGCGCGATCCTGCGGGCGATGAGGCGCGTGTCGGGCAGGTCGCCGAAACGCACCGCCACATCGAAGGCGTCCTGCACGAAGTCCGCCGGGCTGTCGGTCAACTGCAATTGCAGCGACACCTCGGGATATTTCCGCGCGAATTCCGCGATCGCGGGCGCGATGTAGCTGCGGCCGAAGCCCAGCGGCGCGTTGACCTTCAAGAGGCCGCGCGGACTGGCCTGGCGGCTGGCGATCAATTCATCCAGGTCTTCGATTTCGCCCAGGATGCGCCGGGCGTTTTCCAGATAGACCTCGCCTTCGGCCGTCAGGCTCAGGCGCCGCGTGCTGCGGTTGACCAGCCGCACGCCCAGCCGCGCCTCGATCTGGGCCAGCCGCTTGCTGACGGCGGCGGGCGTGACGCCCAGTTCCCGCGCCGCCGCGGACATGCCGCCGGCGCGCGCCAGTTCGACGATAAGCTGGAGTTCAGAAGAATGCGCCATGGGCCGTTTCGAAGAAGCCTTGTCGGGGGAAGGTGTCTGACACTCGTTCCAGGTGTCAGACACCCATACGCGCGGTGCAGGTGTCAGACACCCATACGAAATGGCCTGCGCGGTGCCAGGGTGCCGCATGGGTGTCTGACACCCGGCCAACGCAGCGACGGTCTCACGAGCATCTCGTACGGGTGTCAGACACCTGAGCCACAGACGTCAATCACGGAAGTTCTCGGTTCAAGTGTCTGACACCCCTACGAAATGACCTCCGCGGTGCCAGGGCGCCGCATGGGTGTCTGACACCCGGCGAGCGCAGCGACGATCTCACGAGCATCTCGTACGGGTGTCAGACACCTGAGCCACAGACGTCAATCGCGGAAGTTCTCGGCTCAAGTGTCTGACACCCCTACGAAATGACCTTCGCGGTGCCAGGGCGCTGCATGGGTGTCTGACACCCGGCCAACGCAGCGACGGTCTCACGGGCATCTCGTACGGGTGTCAGACACCTGAGCCGCAAGACACCTGAACCTCGGACGTCAATCGCGGAAGTTCTCGAACTGCAAGGGCAGGTCGACGTCGGTCTTTTTCAGCAGCGCGATGGCGGTTTGCAGGTCGTCGCGCTTCTTGCCGCTGATGCGCAGCTTGTCGCCGTTGATCTGCGATTCCACCTTGAGCTTGGCGTTCTTGATGGCGGCGATGAGCTTCTTGGCCACGGGCTGCTCGATGCCCTGCTTGATCGTGATCTTCTGGCGCGCGCCGCCCAGGTTCTCGAGCGGATCGGCGACGTCCAGGCAGCGCACGTCGATGCCGCGCGCCGAAAGGCGCCCGCGCAGGATGTCCAACATCTGCTTGAGCTGGAACGCGCTGGAGGCGACCTGGGTCACGACGAAGCCTTCCAGTTCGAATTTGGCATCGCTGCCCTTGAAATCGAAGCGGGTGGCGAGTTCGCGATTGGCCTGGTCGACGGCGTTGGAGAGTTCGTGTTTGTCGACTTCGGAGACGACGTCAAAAGTAGGCATGACACGGGGTCCTGTGCAATGGTGGGTGAAGAATGCGTTCCCGCCATTTTACCGGCGCCGCGCCCCGCGTCACCCCATGACCACCAGCAGGCGCCCCGCCTGCAGCGGATGCGCGATGACCTGCGCGTCGATTCCATAGGCCAGGTACAGGTTGCCCGGCGTCAGCACCTCGGCGGGCGTGCCCGCGGCGATGGCGCGGCCCGCGCATAGCAGCAGCAGGCGGTCGCACCAGCGCGCGGCCAGGTTCATATCGTGCAGGATCACCAGTACGCCGGTATCTCCCGCGTGCGCCAGGTCCGCCGCCACCCGCAGCAGGTCGCCCTGGTGCTTGGGGTCCAGGCTGGCGGTGGGCTCGTCCAGCAGCAGGTAGCGGGGCTCGCCCTGGACGCGCGCCGCGTTGCACTGCACCAGCACGCGGGCGAACTGCACCCGCTGCTGCTCGCCGCCCGACAGCTCGGGATAGCGCCGGGCGTGCAAATGCGCCACGTCGGCCCACCCCAGCGCCCGGTCCACCAGGGCGTCCACGCCGGCTGGGGACAGTTCCGGAAACGGATAGGCGCCCATCGCCACCACTTCGCGCACATCCAGGTCGAAGCTCAGCCCGGGCTTCTGCGGCAGCACGGCGCGCTGGCGGGCCTGCTGCCGGTGCGGCAGCCGCGCCAGGTCGGCGCCGCCCAGCCGCACGCGGCCGGCGTCGGGCGCCAGTTCGGACGACAGCGCGCCCAGCAGCGTGGATTTGCCCGCGCCGTTGGCGCCCAGCAGGCCCACGACCTCGCCGGGCCGCAGCGCCAGCGACACCTGGTCCAGGATGCGGTTGCCGCCGCGCGCCAATGTCAGGTTCTCGGCCGCCAGCATCATCCGTGCCTCCGGCCGCGCGCCAGCAGCCACAGGAAGAACGGCCCGCCCACCAGGCTGGTGACCAGCCCGATCGGCAGTTCGGCCGGAACCACCGCGACGCGCGACAGCCAGTCGGCCAGCGCCAGGGCGAGCGCGCCGCCCAGCACGCAGGCGGGCAGCAGCCAGCGGTGGTTGGCGCCCAGCGTCATGCGCACCAGATGCGGCACCACCAGGCCCACGAACGCGATGCCGCCCGTGGCCGCCACCAGCGGGCCGACGATGAGGGCGCAGGCCAGGACCAGCCGGGCCCGCACGCGCTTGAGCGCGTAGCCCAGGTGCTGGGCCTCGCGCTCGCCCAGCAGCAGGGCGTTCATGACGCGCCACTGGCTCATGAGCCACAGCGACACCAGCAGCACCCATGGGCCCAGGAACGCCAGCAGCTTCCAGTTCGCGCCCGCCAGGCTGCCCATGCTCCAGAAGGTCAGGTCGCGCAGTTGCGCGTCGTTGGCGACGAACGTGAACAGGCCGATCACGGCCCCGGCCACCGCGTTGATCGCGATGCCGGCCAGCAGCAGCCCCGCCACGCCGGGCACCCGGCGGCCCAGGGCGTAGGCACAGAAGGTGGCGAGCAGGCTGCCCGCGAAGGCCGAGGGTGCCAGGATCCAGAATCCGCCCGAGGTCAGGACGATGGCCCCGACCGCCCCCAGCGCGCCGCCGGCCGAAATGCCGATCAGGCCGGGTTCCGCCAGGGGGTTGCGGAACAGCGCCTGCATGGAGGCGCCGGAAATGGCCAGCGCCGCGCCGGCGACCAGCGCGAACAGCACCCGCGGCAGGCGGATGTCGATCAGCACGTTGCGCCACAGTTCGCTGCCGGGCGCGGGGTCGCCCCACAGCAGGGACGGCAGTTCGCGCAGCGGGATCCGGACCGCGCCGCTGCTGCTGGCGGCCAGCGCCACCGCGACGACGGCCACGGCCAGCAGCAGCAGGGCCAGCGGCGGCCTGGCGCGCCCGGCGCTAGCGCGCCATCGCACCGGCGGCCTCCCGCTTGAGCTCGGTCAGCGCCAGCGGCAGCCGCGGGCCCATGCCCAGGAGCAGCAGGTCGTCCATGACGATCACGCGCCGGCGCGCGGCGGCGGGCGTTGAGGCGATGCCCGGCATGGCCAGCAGCTTCTCCGGCCCGCCGGTGGCTTCGAGCGAAGTCTTCGTCACCACGATCAGGTCCGGCGCCAGCGCGCCGACCGCTTCGGCGGAAACCGGCTTGTAGCCCTGCTGGTCCTTCAGCACGTTGACCAGGCCCGCCATCGCCATGACTTCGTTGGCGGCGGTGCCGCGCCCGGCCCCTTGCAGGGTGCCGGTGCGGTTGATCAGCAGGACGGCGCGCGCCTGCGTGACGGGGATCGCTTCGACCTCCTTGAGTTCGCGCCCGATGCGCTCCACCAGGCGCTCGCCCTCGGGGGCCACGTCCAGCGCCTCGGCGATGTTGCGGATGCGCGCCTTGAGCGAATCGACCGAGGGCGAATCCGGCACGGTCACCACGCGCACGCCGACCTCGCCCAGGCGCTTGAGCGCGTCGGGCGGACCGGCCTGTTCGGACGCCAGCACCAGGTCGGGCTGCAGCGCCAGCACCCCTTCCACCGGCACCGAGCGGTAATAGCCGACGCGCGGCAGCTTGGTCGCCGCCTCGGGATACAGGCTGGAGAGGTCGTCCCCCACCAGCCGCCCGCCCTGCCCCAACTGGTAGACGATCTCGGTCACGCTGCCGCCCAGCGTCACCACCCGCCCGGGCGGCGCCGCGTGCGCGGCCGCGGCCGCGGCCAGCATCCACCCGATTGCCACTGCCAACCATGTCTTCATCGCATCGTCCTCAGGCGGCCAGCGGCACGCTGCACAGGCTGGCCATCAGTTCGCGCCACGGGGCCAGTTCCGGCTTGCCCGGCTTGCGTTCGCCGAAGAACTGCGCGATCAGGTCGCCCGTGGCGGAATACAGCTCCAGCGAGGTGACCCAGCCGTCGGAGGTCGGCTTGTTCACCACCCACGCCGACGCGATGGCGGTCGTGTCCAGGTGCAGGTTGAACTTCGGATCCAGCACGTTGTACCAGGGGCCGGTGCGGCGCAGTTGCCGCACCGGGCCGGTGTGGATCTGGATCATGCCGCGGTTGCCCACGAAGCACATGATGGACAGGCCCGACTGCGCCGCGGATTCCAGCATGCGTTCGACGGAATCCGCGGGCACGGGCTGCGCCAGGTCCTCGCCCGCCGCGGCCAGCGCCGCCAGGCGCGACACCTTGAACTTGCGCAGCAGCGGAAAGAACTCGTGCGTGTCCTGCATGGCCAGCCAGGCCTCGCGCCATTGCGCGCTGTCCTCGACGCGGTCCGCGTCGGCGGCGGGCGCATAGGGCGCGGCCTCGGGCCATTGCGCCTCGCCCGCGAACTTCGCGACCAGCGCGTCGTAGGCCGCGGCGTCGGTCGCCTCGGTGCGGTAGACCTTGTGCACCGCCACGCCCGCGCCGTCGAAGAACTGCAGGCTGTGGCGGCCGTCCTGTTCGACCGCCCAGGCCGACTTCCAGGCGGTGAAGAACACGCGCAGGTCGATGTCCGGTCCCAGCACCAAGCCCACCGGACCTTCGGCCTGGATGTCTTCATACACGCCGTGGCGCTCGTGCACACACCAGTCGTTGCGCGTCAGCGCCATGACTTCGCCCAGCGTGCCGAGTTCCCGGAAGATTTCCTGGGGCGTGCCGCGCAGGGCGGTGGCTTGCACGCCGCCGCAGCCCGCCGCCACCCACTCGGCTTCGGACACGCCCAGCGCCTGGGCGAGGTTGCGGGCGCGCAGCCCGGGCTGGGAGGCGGCCAGGGCCTCGTTGCGGGCGCGCAGCGCCTGCGCGCGGGACGTGAAATCGGTGTTGCTGCTCATAGTGGGCCCTCCGGCCGTTGAATCGGGTTGCGAAAGCCGCCGCCGGCTGGCGGCGGCTCGGAATCAATACTGGTATGTCAATGAGACGCGGACGCTGCGCCCCGGTTCCGTGTACCAATCGACCGGACGCGGAATCGCGGTGGCGCCGGCGGTCGGCACATTGATGGCCTCCCAGTACTTCTTGTCGAACAGGTTGAAAACGCCCGCCTGCACCTGCAGCCCCTTCACGGCCGCGGGGCGCCAATAGCCCATCAAGTCCACCACGCCATAGCCGGGCGCCTTGAAATCGGGGTTGGGCGCGTCGGCCGCGGCGTCGGGATACTCGACCTTGTTGCGTTGCAGCGCGGTCGTCAGCATCGCGTCCACGCCCCACACGTCGCGGCCGTAGCCCACCCCCAGCACCGCTTTCAGCGGCGCCACGGAGTTCAGGTACTGCCCCGTGCCCTCGTCCTTGCCCACGGCCCACGCCAGCGAGCCCCAGGTGCGCCATCCCGGCGAGAATTTCCAGTGCGCGCTGGCCTCGGCGCCGTAGATGCGCACCTTGGCGCGGTTCACGTTCCCGCTCACCCCCAAAGGATACTGGCCATCCCAGCCCGGCTGCCACTGCGGCGAACTCGCATTCAGGGGCACGTCGCCGTCGATGAAGTTCTGATAACGGTTGTCGAAGAACGATACCGCGCCGCCCAGGTCGTCGGATCCCATCTTGGCGCCCAGCTCCCAGCCCTTGCTGGTCTCGGGTTTCAGGTAGGGATTGCCCACGCGCAGATAGGTGCCCGGGCCGCCGTAGTTGGTGTAGAGCTGCGTCGGGCTGGGCGCCTTGAAGCCGTAGGCGTACTGGGCGTAGAAGCTCAGGTCGTCCCGGGCCTTCCAGGTGGCCAGCAGCTTGGGCGAAAAGCGGCTGCCGCTGTTGGACGGCGGCAGCGCGCCGGCATTCGGATTGCTGTCGTAGCTGGCGGTGGACCGCGGCTTCTGTTCGTAGTGGTCGTAGCGCAGGGCCGGCATGACCGTGTAGCGGCCGTCGGCGAAGCTGAACTCGTCCTGCACCCACAGGGCCCACTGGCTGCCCTTGGACTGCGGCACGTCGGCCTGGTTGGTGTGCAGCATGTCGCAGGAGCGCGGGCCCATCGGCGCCGGCAGGCCCGGGGGGATGGCCGGGCAATTGTCGTAGCCGCTGGAGTTCTGTTCGGTCTTGTTGCCGTACCACTCGCCGCCGACCGTCCACAATTGCGACACCGATGCGCCGGCCAGCCGCTTGGTCAGTTCGCCGTTCACGCCGAACAGCGTCTGCTGGATGGAATTGCTGCGGCCGTAGGCGCCGCTGGGAAAGCCGTAGCGGAAGGGATCGCCGGGGATGGCGGAGGCCCGCGAATCGACGCTGCGCACGCCGTCCAGCGAGTTGTCCAGCCTCAGGCGCTGCCAGTAGACGACGGCCGAGGCCGTATCGATGATGCCGCCGTCGCCGGACGCCTTGTAGGAATAATCGAACGACACGCGCTCGCGCTCGGTTTCCTTGCGGGTGCTGTTCTCGCCGTAGAGATAACTGGTGCCGGCGCCCTGCTCGAACATGCTGTCGATGTCGGCGTTACGCTTGAAGTATTCGCCCGTCAGGCCGAAGCGGTGCCCGCCTTCGACGCGCTGCTGCAGCTTCAGCAGGAAGCTGCGCTGGTCGTAGTCCTCGGGGCTGGGTTCGCTGCGCTTGGCGCCGTAGCCGCCCACGTCGCCGCGGTTGTCCAGCGCGTGGCCGTTGCGCACGCCCGCCTGCACCAGCCAGAACGTGTTGTTGTGGACCTGGCCCGCCAGCGCCGCGTTGGCGCCCCAGCTACTGTCGGCGGAATCGTAGTCCGTCTTGGCCAGCGCGCCGAAGGTCTTGCCGTCGCCGAGCAGGTCCGACGGATCCAGCGTGTACAGGTCGGCGATGCCGGATATGGCGCCGGAACCGCCGCCGCTCGCGTCCGCGCCGCGCACGATGTCCAGCCGCGACAGGCTGTTGAAATCCACCGCTTCCAGGCCGCCCTTCACGCCGCGCGCGCCGTCGTCCAGCCACGGCAGGCGGATGCCGTCCACGCGCGTCAGCACGCGGTCCTGGTCCAGGCCGCGGATGTTGATGCTGTTGTTCTGCCGGTTGAAGCTCACACCGGGTTCGGCGCGCTTGCCCAGGTCGCTCCAGTTCCTGATCTGCAGATCGTCCATGCGCTTGCGGTCGGTGCTGGTCTGCCAGGCGGGCACCGCCACGGCGCCCTCGCCTTCCACCTTGACCGGCGGCAGTTGCGTCACGCCGGCCGGCGCCTGCGCCTCCAGGACGTAGACCCGGGCGCTGCGTTCCCGCACGCCCAGGCCGCTGCCCGCCAGCAATCGCGAAAAGCCTTCACTCACCGAATAGACTCCGTCGAGTCCGGCCGTGCGGCGCTGCCCCACGAGCGCGGCGTCGAACAGCACCGTCACGCCCGCGCTGTCGGCAAAGCGCGGCAGCGCCTCGGCCAGCGGCCCCGCGGGAATGCGGTAGCCGCGGGCCTGCGCCTGCTCCGACGCCTGGGCCCATGCGCCGGCCGCCGGCAGCAGGGCGCCGGACAGCGCGGTGAGGGCAAGCGCCGCATGCACTGCGGCGGCAAGATGGGTCAGTCGGCATTGCGCGCCTCGGGCGGGTCGGGAGCCGCTTGCGCGGCCGGCGGGAAGATGAGCCATGGTCGTCCTTTCGATCCAAAAGGTGTCGGCATTCGTTTGCCTATACAGACCCTGACCCGCGTGAATTCCAAATCGGACAGCTTTTCCTAAAAGATTTTCGTTGCGGCCGTCGCCGGCCTCAGGCATCGGCCGCGCGCGGCCCGATGGTCACCCAGTATGGCGTGCGGTAGCGCACCTGCACCGGCAGGGTCGCCGGCAGGGCGGCCAGCACCGCGTCGGTATCGCGTAACTGGAAAGCGCCCGAGATCCGCAGGTGCGCCACCTCGGGGGCGCAGCGCAGGATGCCCGGCCGGTACCGGTCCAGTTCCGCGGCAAAGGCATCCAGGCGCATCCGGCTGGCATACAGCACGCCCCGCAGCCAGTCGCTGGCGTGGGGATCCGCGGGCGACGGCGGCGACACGCCCGCGTCCGTCAGGCTGCCCTGCTCTCCGGCCGACAGGCTGACGGAAGCGCCCGGCTGCGCCGCGCTGCTGACCCGGACCCGCCCCTCCTGCACACTGACCCGGCAAAAAACCCCTTCCTGCCGCACGCAGAAGCGCGAGGCCTGCGCCTCGATGTCGCCCAGGCGGGTGCGCACCACGAACGGCCTGGGGCGCGCCGCGGTGTCGGCCACCGCATGCACGGCGATCTCGCCGGAACGCAGCCGCAGCAGGCGGGCCGTGGCGCTGAACATCACGTCCACGGCGCTGCCCGTGTTCAGGTGCAGCATGGAGCCGTCGGCCAGTTGCACGTCGCGCCGCTCCCCGGCCGCGCTGCGGTAGTCGGCGCTCCAGTCCAGGGGGTCCGCGCGCCACGCGGCCCAGGCGGCCGGGCCGGCCGCCACCAGCGCCGCCAGCGTCTTGAGCGCGGCGCGGCGGTTCTTGAGCGCCGGCCGGTTCAGGGTGGCCATGCCCAGGGCCGACGGGATCAGGCCGAAGCGCTCGTTCACGCGCTGCGCGCGCTGCCAGGCGTGCTCGTGCTCGGCCTTGCTGGCGCGCCACTGGTCGCAGGCCCGCCGCTCGGCTTCCGTGGCCCGGCCCGAACTCAGCCGCATCAGCCAGCGCGCGGCTTCGCGCGCCACGCTGCGCTCGACGGCGGGCAGTTCCGCGCCCGCCTCCGGCAGCGCGGTCAAATCGCCGCCATGATGCATTGTTCGAATCCCTTGGCGATGTAACGGTGCACGGACCGCAGCGACACGTTGAGCCTGGCCGCGATCTCGCCGTGGCTCAGGCCCTCCAGTTGCGCCATCAGGAAGGCCTGGCGCGCGGGCAGCGACAGGCCCGCCAGCATCTCGTCGATTTCCTGCAGCGCTTCCAGGACGATCAGGCGCTGTTCGGCCGAGGGCGCCAGTTGCTCGGGCATCAGGGCCAGGGCTTCCAGGTAGGCCTGCTCCACCGACCGGCGCCGGTGGTGGTTCATCAGCAGGCGCTTGGCGATCGTGGTGAGATAGGCGCGCGGCTCGCGCAGCGCGTCCAGCTCATGGCGGTGCCGCAGCACCCGGACGAACGTGTCCTGCGCCAGGTCGGCCGCGTCGAAAGTGTTCCCGAGCTTGGCGCGCAGCCAGCCATGCAGCCAGCCATGATGCGCGCGATACAAAAGGTGGACGGCGTCGCTCGAAGCGAGCACGGGGTTCGGCACGTCAGGCTCCCTGGACTCTTTACTACAAATAGAAATCAATCTCATTCTAAATGCAAAACCATGATCCAGGTCAAGTCCGCGCGCCGGGCATTGACGGGGATATGATGGGGACAGGTTTCGCCGCCCCCGGCGGCCCTTCCCACGAGGCGGATTCCCCCCATGCTCTACAGCGCGCTCAAGTTCGTCCACGTCATGGCCGTGATCCTCTGGGTCGGAGGCATGCTGTTCGCCCACTGTTTCCTGCGCCCCGCCGCGGCCCGGCTGGAACCGCCGGTCCGCCTGCGGCTCATGGCCTCGGTGCTGGGCCCGTTCCTGAACGCCGTGCTGGCGGCCGTCGTGCTCATCCTGCTGTCGGGCATCGCGATGATCGGGCAGGAAGCCGCCCAGGCGGCGCAGACGGGCGGCGCCTTCTTCATGCCGCGCAGTTGGACCGCGATGGCCGCGGGCGGCCTCGTGATGATGGCCATCTACGCCTACATCCGGTTTGCCCTCTACCCGCGGCTGGGCGCGGCGGTCGCCCGGTCCGACTGGCCCGCGGGCGGACTGGCCATGGGCGGCATCCGCCGCTGGGTGGGCGTGAACCTGCTGCTGGGCATCGCCATCGTCGCCATCGTCTTTCTGGGGTAGGCGGATATCGGCCGGCCTCCGCCTCCCATCGGACTTGCGGCGGCTGGCATCGGGATTCTTTTGCTTGGTGCAATACGCGATACATCCGCGGCGGCCACACTGCGGATGACCCTCGCGGGCCTCCACGACAAAAGGAATCACCATGATCAAGCGCGTCTTCCAACTGGCCGCCCTCGGCCTGTTCGCCTCTTCGTTCGCCGCGCGCGCCGCGGCGCCCATCGACAACAGCGCGCTGGACCAGCCGGGGTTCCGCGAGCACAAGGCCACCTACGGCGTGGTGTACCGGCTGCCCCAGGAGGTCAACGCCGTCCTGGACGCCAAGGTCAACGGCGCGCTCAAGGCCGACCTGGTCCGGCTCGGCCTGAAGGCCGAGGCCGAAACGCCCAACATGCCGCACGTAACGGTGGTGCACCTCCACAGCGCCGATCCCGGCACGCCCGCCCGCATGCTGAAGGCGCTGCCCAAGCCGCCGGCCCCGCTGCAGGTCACGCTGAAGAGCTTCTACCCCACCGAGGCCGCCAAAGGCGCGGGCCATCCGTGGTGGCTGGACCTGGGCGTGGTCAAGAGCGGCCAGGGCTTCGAGGACATGATGCGCTACAACACCGTGGCCACCGCCGCCCTGGCGCCCCTGCGCGACGGCCCGCTGCCGCGCGTCACCGGCCCCGTCTACGCCAAGATGGGCGACGCCGGCCGCGATCTGGTCCGCACGCTGGGCGTGAGCGGCGTGAACACCGTGCAGGACGGCAAGGAAGTGCGCGCGCACAACCCGCACACCACGCTGGTCTACAGCATGACGCCGTACGACGCGCGCCTGCAGGACGCTATGAAGCAGGAAGCGGACAAGTTCAACGCCGTGCTGCCCGAGGGCATCGCCACGACGTTCAAGGACGTGTCCATCGTCGAAATCGGCTTCGCCGGCAACGTGGTGCGCGAGATCTACCGCATCAGCCTGGAAGACGGCGCGGTCCTCGACGTGGCGAGCGGCAGGAAGGCCGGCTCCTGATCCGGGGCCTGCCGGGCGGAAACGGCCCCGGATGCTGCCGTTTCATGGCAGCATTACGCGATCCGCCATCCGCCCGCCCCGCCCCATGTCCCGCGCCGAAAGACTCCTGGGTCTGCTCCAGACCCTGCGCTGCCACCGCCGTCCCGTCAGCGGGCGCCGGCTGGCCGCCGACCTGGGCGTCAGCATCCGCACGCTGTACCGCGACATCGCCACCCTGCAATCGCAGGGGGCCGAGATCGAGGGCGAGCCGGGCGTGGGCTACGTGCTGCGGCCCGGCTTCATGCTGCCGCCCCTAATGTTCAGCACCGAGGAAATCGAGGCGCTGGTGCTGGGCACGCGCTGGGTGGCGGACCGCTCCGACCCCCGGCTGGGGCAGGCCGCGCGCAACGCGCTGGCCAAGATCGGCGCCGTGCTGCCCGCGGAACTGCGCGACGAGCTGGACGCCATTCCCCTGCTGGTCGGCCCCAGTTCGATGGCCGTGGTCGACCGCGTCGACCTGTCGCTCATCCGCCAGGCGATCCGCAACGAACAGAAGCTCGACATCACCTACCGCGACGACAAGGGCGCCGATTCCGCCCGCGCGATCTGGCCCTTCGCGCTGGGGTTTTTCGACAGCGTGCGCATCGTCATGGCCTGGTGCGAACTGCGCCAGGACTTCCGCCATTTCCGCACCGACCGCATCGCCACGCTGGCGCCCGGCCCGCGCTATCCCAGGCGCCGGCATGCGCTGCTCAAGGAGTGGCGCGCGATCCATCGCGAAGCCGGGCATTCCGGCTGAAGGCTACTGCCAAAAACTGACAGTACCCCTGTCTAAGATGAGCGCGTCTACTTCCCTGGAGCGCATCATGTCCGACACCAATTTCGTCATTTTCTACGTGGACAAGCCGGCCGCCAGCGCCGCGTTCTACAGCGCGCTGCTGCAGCGTCCGCCGGTCGAAAGCTCGCCCACCTTCGCGCTGTTCGCGCTGGATTCCGGCCTGATGCTGGGCCTGTGGTCGCGCCACACCGTAGAGCCCGCCGCGGCCGGCCGCGGCGGCGCGTCCGAACTGGCGTTCACCGTCGCCGACGCCAACGCGTTGAACCGCCGCCACGTGGACTGGAGCCTGCGCGGCCTGCCCATCCTGCAGGCGCCCACCGACATGGACTTCGGCCGCACCTTCGTGGCGCTGGACCCCGACGGCCACCGGCTGCGGGTCTTCGCGCCCGCGCCACAGGAGCCCGCCGCCGCGCAGCGCGCCTCCAGCCTGGCCAGCGCCTGAATCGCCCTGGCGCCGCCGGTCAGGTCACGGCGGCGCGCTGCCTGAACTCCGGCTTGTCCCAGGCGCGGCTGTCCAGCACGTCCTTCAGGATGTCGACGGCGTCCCAGACGTCGGCGTAGCCGAAGTACAGCGGCGTCAGGCCGAAGCGCAGCACTTCGGGTTCGCGGTAGTCGCCGATCACGCCGCGCGCGATCAGCGCCTGCATCACCTCGAAGCCGTTCGGATGGCGGAAGCTGACGTGGCTGCCCCGCTGCGCGTGTTCGCGCGGCGTCACCAGCGTCAGGGGATGGTCCGCGCAGCGCTGCTCGACCAGCGCAATGAACAGGTCGCCCAGCGCCAGCGACTTCTTGCGCACCTCGGCCATGTCGGCGGCGTGGGCCACGTCCAGGCCGCACTCCACCAGCGACAGCGACACGATGGGCTGGGTGCCGCACAGATAGCGGCGGATGCCGCCCGCGGGCTCGTAGGCCACGGCCATGTCGAAGGGCCGCGTATGGCCCCACCAGCCGGACAGCGGCTGCCGGAATTCCCGGGTGTGGCGCGGCGCCACCCAGATGAAGGCCGGCGAGCCGGGGCCGCCATTCAGGTATTTATAGGTGCAGCCGACGGCGAAGTCCGCGTCGGCGCCGTTCAGGTCCACCGGCACCGCGCCCGCGGCATGCGCCAGGTCCCAGATGGCCAGCGCGCCGCGCCGGTGCGCCAGCGCGGTCACGGCGGCCATGTCGTGCATCTGGCCGCTGCGGTAGTTCACGTGCGACAGCAGCATCACCGCCACGGAATCGTCCAGCGCGTCTTCCAGCGGCAGGGCGTCGTCGATCAGGCGCATTTCGTAGCCCTGCTGCAGCAGGTCGATCATGCCCTGGATCATGTAGAGATCGGTGGGGAAGTTGTCGCGCTCGGACAGGATGACGCGGCGCGCGGGCTGCTTCTGCTGCTGGATGCGCAGCGCGGCGGCCAGCGCCTTGAAGATGTTCAGCGAGGTCGTATCGGTGACCACCAGTTCGCCCTCGCCCGCGCCCAGCAGGCTGCCCAGCTTGTCGCCCAGGCGGGCGGGCAGCTCGAACCATCCCGCGGTGTTCCAGCTACGGATCAGGCCCGCGCCCCATTCCTGGCCGATGACGGCGGCGGCGCGGGCGGCGGCGGCCTTGGGCAGCACGCCCAGGGAATTGCCGTCCATGTACAGGACGCCGGGCGGCAGGTCGAACCGGTCTTTCAGGGGCGCCAGGGGATCCTGGCGGTCGGCGTTCACGCAGTCGTCGCGGGTCTTCATCGCAGCTCCATCGGGCAATTTTCCTGATAAATACTATCAGCGCGGGCAGGCTGATATATTGCAAATCCGGGCGCGGATTACCCTAGGTTTCCGCATTGAATTGCACCTGATCGGATTTTTTGGAATTGGATTGCGCCATGCAGATCGACGCCATAGACCAGCGGATTCTCTGCCGCCTGCAGGAGAACGGCCATCTCAGCAACCAGGACCTGGCGGAGCAGGTCGCGCTGTCGCCGTCGGCCTGCCTCAGGCGCGTGCGCGCCCTGGAGGAAGCGGGGTTGATCCGCGGCTATCGCGCCGTGCTGGATGCCGAGAAACTCGGCTTCGAACTGGAGGCGGTCGTCCATGTTTCGCTGGACCAGTCGCGTCCGGGATGGCACGAGGAATTCCTGGCCGGCATCGCGCTGCACGACGAAATCACGGAGGCCAGCATCGTGACGGGCGCGTCCAACTACATCCTGACGGTGCGCACCCGCAACCTCGCGGCGTTCTCCCAATTCGTCGAGGACAAGCTCAGCAAGATCCCGGGCGTGCGCGACCTGTGCTCGCACATCGTCATGCGCAAAGTGAAAAGCCGCGGCGGCATGCTGCCGCTGGCCGGCTGGCGCTAGGGCGCTAGCGCAGGAAGCCGAACACCGTCACGAAATGGCAGGCCGTGCCGCCCATCACGAACAGGTGCCAGATGCCGTGCGCGTGCCGCCAGCGTTTATCGTTCACGTAGAACAGCGTGCCCGCCGTATAGACGGCCGCGCCCGCCAGCAGCCAGGCCAGCCCGGCCGACGACAGGGCGCCCGCGATCGGCGCGGCGAACATCACGCCCAGCCACCCCATGCCCAGATATAGCGGCAAGGCCGGCGCCGCGCCGCGCGCCCACCACAGTTCGCGGCCGATGCCGACCGCGGCCAGCAGCCAGATCGCCACGCCCATGGCCGCGCCCCAGCCGTGCCGCACCGGCCCGAACGCCAGCGGCGTATAGGTGCCCGCGATCAGCAGGTAGATCGCGCAATGGTCGGCCTTCGCCCACAGCGCCTTGCGGCGGCCGCGCGAGCAGTGGAACAGGACCGACGAGGCATAGACGGCGATCATCGACGCGGCGAACACGGCGCAGCCGGCGATCTGCCGCGCGTCCACGTCCAGTTCGGCCGCGCGGGAGATCAGCGCCCCCGACGCGGTCACCGCCAGCGCCAGCCCGGCCAGATGCGTCGCGCCGTTGAACCGTTCGCCTTCGTACATGCGTCCCTCCGCCCGCCGGCCATGCGCCGGCGGCTCCCATCATGGACGCGTACTGTGACAGCGCCGGGTCAGCGGCGCGGCGAAGGGCATCAGGCGATGAAGTCCACCGCGGCCGGATAGCCTTCCAGCGCGCGCGCCGACAGGATGGCGCGCTGCACCGCGATCGCCATGGCCTCGGCCGCCATCACGCCCAGCAGCATGACGTTGGCGGCCTTGCCGGACGCGCCCGTGCCCAGCGCGAAGATGGTGTCGCCGTCGAGCATGGTGTGGATCGGATTGATCGTGCGGGCCAGGCCGTCGTGCGCCATGCCCGCGATCTTCTGCGCCTGCGCCTTGGTCAGCAGGGCATCGGTGGCGACAGCGCCGATGGTGGTGGCGGCGCCTTCGCGCATCGACCTGGGCAGGTCGCCGGCCAGGATGGCGGCGCGGGTGTCCAGCAGCATCTTGCCGTCGGCCGTGCGCGCGCCGGCCAGGATGCGGCCGGTGGACGGGTCCAGCACGTCGCCCACCGCGTTGACCGCCACGATGGCGCCCACGGTCACGCCCGCCACGGTCAGCGACGCGGTGCCGATGCCGCCTTTCATGGCGCGGTTCGATCCGTACAGTTTGCCCACCGTCGCGCCCGTCCCCGCGCCGACGTTGCCCTCCTGCGGCGCCTCGGCGGTGGCCGACTTGCAGGCCTGGTAGCCCGCGTCGGCATCGGGCCGGATCGACGCGTCGCCCACGCCCAGGTCGAACAGGACGGCCGCGGGCACGATGGGCACGTGCGCCACGCCCACGTCGAAGCCGATCTTCCTGTCTTCCAGGTAGCGCATGACGCCGGACGCCGCGTCCAGTCCGAACGCGCTGCCGCCGGCCAGCAGGACGGCGTGCACTTTGTCGACCAGGTTCGCGGGATTGAGCAGGTCGGTTTCGCGGGTGCCGGGCGCCGCGCCGCGCACGTCGACCCCGCCCGTCGCCCCGGCCTCGGCGATGATGACCGTGCAGCCCGTCGGGCGGCGCGTATCGGTGTAGTGGCCCACGCGCAGGCCCGCCACGTCCGTGATGCTGCCTCCGCCCGGCATCGACTGCAAGCCGTTGGCGCCCTGGGCCGGCATCGCTCCGGCCGCCGCCGCCGCGCCCGCGGCAGCCACCATGAAAGTCCGTCTGTTCCATCGCTGTTCCACACCGATCTCCATCAAGTTCCCGCATGAATGAGCCCCGGCCGGACCGCGCCGGGGCGGGGATATCTACATATGACTTGCCGCTATATTTTTACTATTCCTTATGCTTTGTGGAAAAATAGGCGCGTTGTTAGAGTGCGGCTACGCCGGAGGGCATCGCAGGCCCACATGCTCTCCACAGTGATCCCTGCCATCCGTGGAGCATCGCCATGAAACTCTTTCGCACACTATTTGCCGCCGGCCTCATCCAGGTCGCCGCGCTGTCCGCCGCCCACGCCCAATCCGGCCTGGACCAAATCAAATCCGCGGGCGTATTCAAAATCGGCACCGAGGGCACCTATGCCCCCTTCACCTTCCACGACGCATCCGGCCAGCTTACCGGTTTTGACGTGGACATCGGCCGCGCCATCGCCGAACGCCTGGGCGTGAAGGCCCAGTTCGTCGAAGGCAAATGGGACGGACTGATCGCCGGGCTGGACGCCAAGCGCTACGACGCCGTGATCAACCAGGTGGGCATCACCGAGGCGCGCCGCGCCAAGTACGATTTTTCCGATCCGTACATTTCCTCGGCCGCCGTGCTCATCGTGCGCGAAGACAACACCAGCATCAAGTCCTTCGACGACCTGAAGGGCAAGAAATCCGCCAACACGCTCACCAGCAACTTCGGCAAGCTGGCGCAGAGCCACGGCGCGGAAGTCGTCGCCGTGCAGGGCTTCAACGAGGCCATCGACCTGCTCACCTCGGGCCGGGTCGAAGCCACCGTGAACGACAACCTGTCGTTCCTCGATTTCAAGAAGCAGAAGCCCAACGCCCGCGTGAAGATCGCCGCCACCGACAAGACGGCCGAGTTCAGCAACTCGGGCGTGCTGATCCGCAAGGGCAATCCCGAGCTGCAGGCCGCCATCAACAAGGCGCTGGCCGACATCAAGGCGGACGGCACCTACAAGACCATCTCGGTCAAGTACTTCGGCACGGACCTGTCGGCGCAGTAAGCGGCTGGAGCCCCCATGACGCCACCTTCCTGGCTGCAAGCCTTCCTGCCCGACTGGCTGCTGGCGCAAGCCGGCGGGTGGGCGGTGCCGCCCTGGGCGCAACTGATGGCGGACTCGTTCTGGCCCCTGCTCAAGGCGGGGCTGATGTTCACGGTTCCCCTGACGCTGATGTCCTTCGCGCTGGGCCTGGCGCTGGCCTTCGTCGTGGCGCTGATACGGCTGTTCGGCCCCGCGCCGCTGGTGGCCGTGGCGCGCTTCTACGTGTGGCTGATCCGCGGCACGCCGCTGCTGGTCCAGTTGTTCGTGATCTTCTACGGGCTGCCCAGCGCGGGCATCGTCCTGGATCCGCTGCCCGCCGCGCTGATCGGCTTCACGCTCAACGTGGGCGCCTACAACTCGGAGGTCATCCGCGGCGCCATCGAATCCATCGGCAAGGGCCAATGGGAGGCCGCCTATTCGCTGAGCATGACGCGCGCGCAGGCGCTGCGCCGCACCGTGCTGCCGCAGGCGGCCCGCGTCGCCGTGCCGCCCCTGTCGAACTCGTTCATCGCGCTGGTGAAGGACACCTCGCTGGCCGCGGTCCTGACCGTGCCCGAGATTTTCCAGGCCGCCCAGCGCATCGCCGCCGTCACCTACGAACCCCTCATTCTCTACACCGAGGCCGCGCTGATCTACCTGGCCTTCAGTTCCGTCCTGTCCGCCGCCCAGGTCCGCCTGGAACGGCGCTTCGGCCAGCATGCCGTGTTTTCCGAGAAAAACCGATGATCCGCCTGGAAAAAATAGAAAAGGCGTTCGGCGGCAACCCCGTGCTCAAGCAAGTGGACGTGAGCATCGCCGAAGGCAGCGTCACCGCCCTGATCGGCCCGTCCGGCAGCGGCAAGAGCACCCTGCTGCGCTGCGTGAACCTGCTGGAAGTGCCCGACCGCGGCCGGCTGGTCATCGGCCCGGAAACCGTGGAATTCGAGCCCGGCCGCAAGCTCGTCCGCGACCAGGTGCAGCGCGTGCGCATGCAGACCGGCATGGTGTTCCAGAATTTCCAGCTATTCCCGCACCAGACCGTGATCGGCAACGTCATGGAAGGCCTGCTGACGGTGCAGAAGTGGCCCGCCGACCGCGCCCGCGCCCGCGCCGAGGAACTGCTGCGCAAGGTCGGCATGCTGGAAAAGGCGGATGCCTGGCCCGCCAACCTGTCGGGCGGACAGCAGCAGCGCGTGGCCATCGCCCGCGCGCTGGCGCCCGCGCCCCGCGTGCTGCTGTGCGACGAGCCGACCTCGGCGCTGGACCCCGGCCTGGCGGCCGAAGTCGTGGACGTGCTGCGCCAGTTGGCGGCGGAAGGCATGACCATGCTGATGGCCACGCACGATCTGCGCCTGGCGGCCAGCGTGTCGCGCGAAGTGGTGTTCCTGCTGGACGGCACCGTGGTCGAATCCGGAGATTCCCGGACGCTGTTCACGCGGCCCGCGGACCCGCGCACCGCGTCGTTCATTTCGACCCTGACGCAGGAAGCGGCGCTGTAGGACGGGCCGCTACCCCGGGAAAGATCGCGCCGGACCGGCCTCAGTGTTCCGCCAGGATGAAGTCGAACAGCGATTCGGGCTCGGCCGCGATGACCCGCCGCGCGATCTGGCGCCGCAGTTCCGCATGGGCGCGCTGCGCGTCCGCCGCGGGATTCCCCAATAAATCGAAGAATTCCGGCGGCAGCACGCCCGCGCGCAGCACGCCCTGGACGCTCTGCGCGCCGCGGCGCAGATGAAAGCTGTAGGACTTGTCCGCGGCGCGGCTGTAGCGCGCCTCGGCCAGGGTCCGATCCACCGTGTAGCAGCCGCGCGTGACGGCGCGCGTCACGAACTCGAACGCGTCGCGCACGCCGGGGCCGGGATGTCCGCTGACGACGGACAATTCCTCGCGCGGCACGGGCGCGCCCTCTTTTTCCAGGCGCGGCAGCGCGCCGCGCAGGCCCTGGAACGTCAGCGCCAGCATGGCAAGCGCGCCATGGCCGTGGTAGGCCTGGACAGCGTCGAAACAGATGGGCAGCGGGCCTTCTTCCGCCATCACGGTCAGCGTGGAAGCCTGTTGTTCGGGGGTAATCATGGAGTATCTCCGCGTTGTGCGCGACAACGAGCCGCCGCCGTGGCGGCCCGCCTTCGCGTGGGTGGTAAAGGGGTGGAGGACGCGGCCAGCCGCGTCGCGGCGGACGGGCGCGTTCAGAACCGCGTGCGCACCGTCAGGCTGAAGCTGCGGCCGGGTTCCAGCAGCGGGTTCAGGTCGGTCATGGCGTAGGCCACGTTGGAGGACGTCGCCGCGGTGCGGTAGGCGCGGTCGAACAGGTTGTTCACGCCCAGCACCAGTTGCGTATTGCCCAGTTGCGGCAGCCCCAGGCGGTCCAACTGCAATTGCGCGTACAGGTTCACGACCCCGAAGCCCCCGGCCGGATACTCGGCGCGCTCCGCATAACGGCTTTGTCCCTTGGCCCATTGCAGTTCGCCGCTCAGCGCATAGGCTTCATTGGGGCCCAGGTATTGCAGGCCGACCAGGCCGCTGAGCGGCGCGATCGACTGCAGCGGCGTGTCCGTCGTGCGGTTGGTGGCGTGCAGATAGCTGGCGTTGCCATACAGATTGACGGCCCGGCTCAACTGCCAGCGCCAATCCAGCTCCAGGCCCTGGATCCGGGCTTTGCCCACGTTGCGGCGCTGCGTGGCGGGCAGGCCCTCATACGAAGTGGTCACGTTCTCCAGGAAGTCGCTGTAGTTGCTGCGGAACGCGGTCAGGCCGACGGTGGCCTGCTCGAAGTGCAGCCGGGTGCCGGCTTCCAGGTTCACGCCGCGCTCCGGCTTCAGGCCCGGATTGGGAATGGTGTAGCTGGTTCCCGTGTAGCCGCTGCTGAACATCTCCGAGGTCCACGGCATGCGGAACGACGTGCCCACGCTGCCCAGCAGTTCGATGACCTCGGTGGCCCGGTATGCCAGCCCCAGACTGCCCGTGGTGGCGGTTTCCGTGGTGTTCTGCGCGGCGCGGAACGCGGGCAGCAGATTGGGCGACGGCAAGGGTTCCAGGCCGACGTCGGAGTTGAACCAGTCGAACCGCCCGCCCGCCGTGACGGTCCATTTCGGCGCGGGCTTCCATTCCGTCGTCAGGAACGCGCCGACGTTCGTCTGGTACTGATCGGGCCCGGTCATGGCATAGGGGGTGCTGGTCGTCACGGTGCTGCCGTCGGGGCGGCGCACCGTGACGTCGCTGCGCGATTCCGATCCGGGCCGGCGCTCGTGCATGAAGTCCAGGCCGAAGGTCGTGTTGGTATCGGCCCACGGTATCGTCGCCGCGACGCTGCCGCCCCACACGACGGGGCCGATCACGTTGCTGCGCGAATCGACCACGCGCGCCGGATTGGTTTCGTTGTGCGTGGCCATGATGGTGCCGAACTCGTTCACGTAGACGCTGGCCTTGAGCGAACTGATGATCCCGTCGAATTCGCCGGTATAGGCCAGCCTGCCCTGCTTCACCTTCAGCGGATCGCGGCGGCTGTAGCTCAAGGGGTATTCAGGCACCGTGCCGGCCGCGCCGTCCTTGACATAGGCCACGCGCGCGCTGGCTTCGATGCGCTGGCGGGCGTCGGGCATGTAGCCCAGCACGATGCCGCCGCCCGCGCCCCGGAAGTCGCTGTTGGGCACTTCGCCCGCCGCGCTGTCGTAGTTGCTGGCGCGGCGCCCCGTGGCGTAGACGCGCAGATCGAAACCGTCGCCGGCGCCTTCCAGCGCCACGTTGCTTTGCACGCCGTCGCCATTGGTGCTGTACGTGACCGAGGCTTCGCCGCCGTTCAGGCCGAACGGCTGGCTCAGGTTGCCGTGCGCCCGCTTGGTGACGAAATTGACCAGGCCGCCCAGGCCGTCGCTGCCGAAACGTGACGAATTCGGGCCGCGTATCACTTCGACCTGTTCGATCTCGGTCGGGCTGATCAGCATGAACTGCAAGGTGTTCCGGCCGCGGAAGCGGTCGCCGTCGATGAACATCGGCACCCGCATGTCGTTGGTGTTGAGTCCGCGCAGGAACAGGGTGCCGGCGATGCCGCCGCTGCGGCTGACCGTGGCGTTGGGCACGCGGCTCAACAGGTCCAGCGTGCTCATCGTGTTCAGGCGGTCGATGTCCTGGCTGTCGACCACGCTGACCGATTGCGTGACGTTGTGGTCGATCGTGGCGGGCGGCGGCGTCGCCCCAATGGGGCGCAGGCGGCCGTCATCGGCCGCGCCGTCGGCGGTGACCTGGATCGACGGCAACTGGGGAACGTCCGCCGCCACGGACGGCGTGGAGAGGGAGGCGGTCAGCAGTCCGGCGCCGACCAGGGGGGCATACAGATAGAAGCGTTGCATACATGCACACATTTGAGGGGGGCAAAAGCGGGATCGACGCGAGCGCCCGCGCCGTGTCAGGCGCAGGCCATGTCCTGGTCGATGACGGGGGTGGAATCCTTCAGCCAGGGGAGGAATCCGCGCAGGAACCGGCTGGACGCGGGCATGAAATGGCTGCCGTGGTGATACATCGGGTCCAGCGACGTCACGATCAGGCGGCCCGGCGTGCTGTGCCTGTCTTCGTACAGCACCGACCCGGCGCCGGCCTTGTCGATCAGCGACTGCGCGCCCGGCGGCGGCTCGAAAGAACCGTGCTGGTGCCAGGTGGCGTCGGCCAGCGTCAGGTAGCTGAACAGCGGATGCGCGGGAGCCGCCAGGCGCAGGCCGGAATCGGCGCCGGGCTCCTTCCACCACCAGAAATTCACCTCCGACGGCGTCCACCGCACACTGTCCAGCCAGCGCTCGGAATGGGTTTCTCCCATGGCGACCAGGGTTTTTCCGGCGGCCAGAAAGCGGGCGAAAAGGTCCCGGTGCGGCACCAGCAGATCCGGATTGCTGCGGCACGACACGATCAGCGCGTCGCAGCCGCGCAGCGCCTCGCCGTCCAGGTCGCGGATGTAGATCTTGCGGTCGATGCAGGGCGCCAGCTCCGGCGTGCGGAACGTGCGGTGGTGGTAGTACGTGCCGGCGTCCAGCGCCGCGATCACGGGGATGCGTCTTGCAGTCATGCCGCGTCTCCATGCAGCCAGTCGAACAATTGCGGGACGATGCGGCCGGCGCTGTCGGCGCTGCCCGCGTACATCCACAGGTCGTTGCCGGAATGCGTCAGCAGGCGCCCGCCGCCCGGCAGGGCCAGGACCCAGTCGATGGGCTGAGCGTCCGGCCCCAGCGTATTGAGCACCCGCGCGCCGGCCGGCGGCGGGTTGCTGCCGCGCGCGTAGAAGCCCGCCACGCCCCGCCGGAACGTCAGGTGTTCGGGATCCACGCCGTCGAAGACCGGATGGGGCGCCGCGCGATTCACCCGCAGGCCCGCGACGCCCGCGGCCGATCCCGGCACGAAGGGCGCCAGCCAGCGCAGAAAGGGATACGCGACGTGGCCGTTGAAGACCACCGTGCCGCCCGACTCCAGATACGCTTCCAGCCGGGCGCGCTGTTCCAGCAGATAGCGCTGGTCCGCGTGCGCCGGGACCAGCAGCGCGCGATAGTCGGCAAGCGGCAGCTCGTGCAGCCCATACAGGGGCACGCAGGCGGCGCGGGGCGCGGCGCCGCCGGTCAGCGCGGCGGGGCCGTCGCCGGTCCAGTGGTTCAGATAGGCAATCGTGTTTCTCATGATTCAACGGAAGACGGGGATCACGCCCCGGATGTCGCCGGACTCGCCCGGCAGCGTGGCCACGCGCACCGGCAGGCCGTACAGCCGGCTCAGGCGCTCTTCCACGCACATGCTCTCGGTGGGGCCGACTTCGCAGCCGTCGGCATGCATCAGCAAGGTCTGGTCGGCGATATGCTGCGCGTGCTGCGGCTGGTGCGTGGTAAAGGCCACGGCCAGCCCCTGCTCCCTCGCCAGCCGGCGCAGCAGCGACAGGACGAGGTCCTGGTTGCGCAGGTCGAGCGCCGCCGCGGGTTCGTCCAGGACGATGATCGGGCTGGCGCTGGCCATGGCGCGCGCAATGCAGGCCAGTTGCTGCTCGCCGCCGCTGAGCGCATGGAACGGGCGATCCGTCAGGTGCGCCAGCCCGACCGCCTTCAGGCAGTCGCGGGCAATGCTCCAATCGCGCGCGCCCGGCGCCGCGTACCAGCGCAGATGGCGCGCCCGGCCCATGCTGACCATGGTCAGCACGTCGTAGGCGAACAGCGTGTCGCTGCGCTGCGGGACATAAGCGGCGTGGCCTTGCAGGCGCACGGCGCCCGCGGCCCGGGCTTGCAGCCCCAGGATCGTGCGCAGCAGCGTGGTCTTGCCGCGGCCGTTCGGCCCCAGCACCGCCAGGATCTGGCCCGCGGGCAGGCGCAGCGAAAGATCGCTCAGCAAGCGGCGCCCGCCGGCCTGCACGGCCAATTGCTTCAGTTCAAGCATGGTGCGCTCCCCGGCGCTGGGCCCGGCGCAGCAGCCACGCGAACAGCGGCGCGCCGATCAGCGCCGTAATCACGCCCAGCGGAATCTCGGCGCTGGTCGCGCTGCGGGCCACAGTATCGACCCCCACCATGTAGGCGCCGCCGATCAGCGCGCTGGCGGGCAGCAGCACCCGGTGGTCGGGCCCGACCAGCATGCGCGCGATGTGCGGCACCACCAGTCCCACCCAGCCCACGGTGCCGGATACGGCCACGCTGGCCGACACCACCAGCGTCGCGCATCCCAGCAGTACCCAGCGCAGCGGTTCGACGGCGACGCCCATCGCGCTGGCCTGCTCGTCGCCCAGCGACAGCACGTTGATGCGGAAACGCAGCGCATACAGCAGCCCCATGCCCGCCACGATCGCCGGCACGGCGGCGGCCAGCTTGGCATAGGTGGCAGTGGCGAAGCTGCCCATCAGCCAGAACACGATGGCGGGCAGGCTGTCATTCGGATCCGCGAAATAGGTGGTCAGCGAGATCAGCGCGGAAAAGAACGCGCTGGTCACCACGCCCGCCAATACCAGCATCAGAATGGTCGTGCGGCCGTTCGAGCGGCCCAGCATATAAACGATGGCCACCGCCAGCAGCCCCCCGGCGAACGCCAGTCCCAGCGTCATCCACAGCGACGAGAACAGCAGGATCGCCGCGCAGCCGCCAAAGGCGGCGCCCGACGAAATGCCCAGGATCTGCGGGCCGACCAGCGGATTGCGGAAAGCGCCCTGCAGCGCCGCGCCGCACATCGCCAGGCTGGAGCCGGCCAGCACCGCCAGCAGCACCCGCGGCAACCGCACCTGCGCGACGACGCGATACTCCGTGGCGCCGACCGGCGGCAGCCATGCCGCCAGCCCATCGGGGAGCGCCAGCCGGGCCAACGCGCTGGACACCTGCGACAGCGCCAGCGGATACCGGCCGACGCACAGCGCCGCCAGCACGGCCGCGGGCAGCGCCAGCGCCATCAGCAGCCAGGGCCACGACCAGGCTCCCCTGCGCGCATGCATCGCCTGGCCCGGCGCGCGCGCCGATTCAACGGAAGCGTTCATAGCCCGCGGCCCCCTCGTTCAGCTTCATGCGCAGCACGGCGTCGATCTCGTCCGCGCCGGGACGGCGGCCATAGAGTTCGCCGTAGGCCTCGGCGATGTTGTCCCGCAACGGCCAGGCGAACTTGTCCGGATGCAGCAGCAGGCTCAGCCACTGCCAATACAAGGGCGACTCCTGGTTGGGGGGATCCCACAGATAGCCGCCCAGCGGCACCTTGTAGACGCGGCGCTCGCGCACGGCGGGAATGTCGGCGAACAGCGGATCGCGATACAGGGTGTCGGGCGTCAGCCCGGGCTCGAAGTTGTTCAGCAGGATCACGTCGGGCGCCCAGGCCATGATCTGCTCGATGTTCACGGTCTGCCCGCTGGAGATGGACGCGGATACGTTGCGCCCGCCCGCCAGCGCGATGTCGTCCTCGAAGCTGGTATTGCCGCCGGGCGCGCGCAATTGCGGCGCATAGCGCGACAGGTACAGCACCGCCGGCCGCCGGTCGGCGGGAATGCCGTCGGTGACGGCCCGGATCCCGGCGCGCACCCGGTCGCGCCATTGCAACTGGGCCGCGGCGCGAGCCTCCTGGCCCAGCGACAGCCCGATCAGGCGTATCCATTCGCGGGTGCGGTCTTCGGTGCCGTACACCAGCGCGGCGGTCGGCAGTCCGGCATTGCGCAGCGGCGCGATCAGGTCGTCGCCCATATGCCCCCACTGCCACACCAGGTCAGGCTGGATCTGCAGCAGCGTTTCGACGTTGGGCACGAAACCGGAACGGGTGATGTCCGTGCGCACGGCCCCCGTGGCCGGAAAGATCCGCGCCAGCAGCCCGTCCTTCATGAGTTCGTAGGCGTTGGGATGCATGCCCGCCAGGTGATCCGCGCCCCCGTCCAGCGAGATCAGCAGCGATCCGGCGGGCATCGGCAGAGTCACCGCGCGCTGCGTCGGCGCCGGCAGGCTGACGGGATTGCCCAGCATGTCGTTGAACGTGATGGGCGCCGCGCAAACGGCGGACGACAAGAGGACCCCCGCGGCCAAAGCGGCGCGGGAACACAGGAAAATGGACATGAGGGAGCTGGTTTTGCCTGCGAGGCCAGCCGGGCGTGGCGGCCTCCGTAGTGGTACGATCACAAATAAGAATCAGTCGCATTCATTCTATTTGCACAGGCGGCCAGATCAAATGACTATTGTCAACTCACTTTCCGCGCCCTTGATATCGGCGCTGCGCGGGCATCCGTGGTTCGACGGCGTGGACGACGGCGCCCTGCTCGCCCTCGCGAGCCGCAGCCGCTGGCTGGAGTTCGGCGCGGGCGACACGGTTTTCTCCGAAGGCCAGACGGCCACGTCCTGCCTCCTGGTGTGCGCGGGGTCGCTTCAAGGCCTGCGATACACGGCGGATGGCGACGACAAGGTATTCGGCCATGTCGGCCCCGGCGGCTGGCTGTCGGTGTCCACGCTGTTCGAAACCCGGCCCCGGCACCTGCACAGCGTGCGCGCGCGCACCGACGGCAGTGGCTGCCTGCTCAACGGCGAAGCCTTCCGCCAGCTTTGCCTGAACGACGCGCGCTTTGCCTGCCGCGTCATGGCGCACAGCGCGAATCTCATCCGCCACCACACGGACCAGATCGATTGGCTGACCTCCAGCTCGGCCGAGGAGCGCGTGGCCGAATACATCCTGCGCGCGGGCAAGCCGCAGGGCAATCAGCCCGTGGTGCTGCCGCTGAGCCATTCGCAGATCGCGGTCAAGCTGGGCATGCGCGCGGAGACGCTGAGCCGGATCTTCGCCAAATGGCGGCGCCAGGGCTATATCTCGGACCGGCGGGGCGAACTATGCATCCTGAAGCTGGATTCGCTGAAGGAACTGGTGCACATCTGAGCGGTGCGCGCAGCATCGCCGCGGATCGGCAATGCGCCAGGCGCCCGCCGCGCGCCTTTTATTTCGGCGGCAGCGATCCCGCCGGATCGACGGCCTGGCCGTCGTAGCGCAGCTCGAAATACAGGCCCACCTGCTTGCTGTCGCTGTTGCCCATTTCGGCGATCTTCTGGCCCTGGCTCACGCGCTGCCCTTCCTTGACCAGCAGTTTGCTGTTGTGGGCGTAGATGCTCAGGAAGCTGGCGTTGTGCTTCACGATGACCAGATGGCCGTAGCCGCGCAGGCCGCTGCCGGAGTAGGCCACCGTGCCCGGCGCCGCGGCCACCACCGGCGTGCCGGAAGCGTTGCTGATGACGATGCCGTTGGAGCCCGATCCATCGTAGCCGCGCGTGACCTTGCCCTGGGCGGGCCACACCAGCGAGATCGCGCCCGGCGGAGCCGTGCGCCGCCGCGCCGTGGACGAGGCCGCCGGCTTGGACGAAGCCTGCGAGCGGCTCTTGGCCTTGCTGGGCGCGGACGCGCGCGCCTGGCCCGCGGGCGGATCGACCCGCAGCACCTGCCCGACCTCGATGGCATTGGCGTTCGACAGTTGGTTCCAGCGCACCAGGTCGCTCACGCTGGCGCCCTGCTTGCGCGCGATCTGGGTCAGCGTGTCGCCCGACTGGACGCGGTAGTAGCCCGGCTGGACCTTGGTGGTGCCGCAGGCGGACAGCAGGAACAGCAGCACGGTTCCCAGGATGGCCAGGCACAGGCGGAAGGACGGCATCGCCCGGCTGGCGGCGGCTCGCGAGGCGAAGGACGGGACGGGAGCGGACGAGGAAAGCACTGAAACCTGGGACACTGAATTCGGATGTCGGGACGGAGTGCGTTCAAGGGTACCAAGATTTTCGCGCTCCCGCGCCGGATGCCGCGGCGGAACCGCCCTACAGGTAGAATGCCTGGCATGCCTGCCCTGCCTGACCGGATCCGCCTCCAGCACCACGGAAGCGCCGCGCGCGCCCGGGCCGTGCTGTGGCTGGCGCTTCTGGCGCTGGCGCTGCGCGCGCTGGTTCCGGCGGGCTACATGCCCGATGCCCGCGCGCTGCACGACGGGCGCCTGGAAGTCACGTTCTGCTCGGCCGCCGGCGATATGCCGCCGTTCGCGCTGGCCCTGTCCGCAAGCGGCAAGGACAAGGCCGGGCACGATACCGCCGGGTCGGGCGCGCAGTGCCCCTTCGGCCTGCTGGCGCACGCCACGCCCGCGCCCGCCTCCGCGCCCGCGCCTCTCGTGCTCGCGGCCGGCCGGCACATGCCGCCCAAGCCGGCCCTGGGCGTCCCGCCTTCCCGAGGCGCCCAAGGCCCGCCGCTGGGTTCCCGCGCCCCGCCCGCCCTCGCCTGACTCCGCCTGACCGCGCGGCCCCGCCGCGCGCCTTGACGACACGTCAACCGACGAGGTTTCCATGCATTCCCCCTTTCCGCGCGCGCCCGCCGGCGCGCCGGCGCACGCGCCCGATCCGCGGCGCCGCCTGCTGCTGTCTTCCCTTGCCCTGCTGGCCCTGGCGGGCTGCGGCCCCGACGCCCCGACCCTGCACGGCATGGACCTGTCCGGCATGCCCGACGGCGACTTCCAGCTCCAAGACACCGAAGGCCGGGAACGCCGGCTGGCCGATTACCGCGGCCACCCGGTGATGCTGTTCTTCGGCTTCACGCAATGCCCCGACATCTGCCCCACCGCGCTGACCCGCGCCGTCGAAATCAAGGGTCTGCTGGGCGCGGACGCCGCCAAACTGCGCATCCTGTTCATCACCGTCGACCCGGAGCGCGACACGCCCGAGATCCTGCGCGCCTATACCCAGGCCTTCGATCCCGGGTTCGTCGGCCTGCGCGGCGACGCGCAACAGACGCGCGCCGCCGCCCAATCGTTCAAGGTCTTCTACCAGAGGGTCCCCACGGGTTCGTCCTACACCATGGACCACACCGCGCTGACCTACGTCATCGACGCCCAGGGCAAGCTGCGCATCGCCCTGCGCCACCAGCAGACCGCGCAGGAATGCGCGGACGACCTGCGCACCGTGCTCTGACGCCATCTTCACCGAAAAGGAATCCGCCATGAAAACAACCGCGATCAAATCCCTGGCCGCCATCGCCCTGTGCGCGCTGGCCGGCGCAATCCCTTCCGCGTTCGCCCAGGACGCCTCCCTGTCGGTGGAGGATCCCTGGGTCCGCGCCACCGTTCCCAGCCAGCACGCCACCGGCGTCTTCATGCGCCTGACCTCCGCCGCGCCGGGCCGGCTCGTCGCCGTGGAATCGCAGGCCGCCAAGCACGTGGAGATCCACGAAATGGCCATGCAGGACAACGTGATGAAGATGCGGCAGGTGCCGGGCCTGGACCTGCCGGCCGGCCAGGCGGTGGAACTGAAGCCGGGCGGCTACCACGTGATGCTGATCGACCTGGCCCGCCAGATCGAGCCGGGCGAGCACGTCGCGCTGACGCTGGTGGTCGAGGACGCCCAGCGCCGCCAGCGGCGCGTTCCGGTGGACGCGGTGGCGCGGCCCCTGAACGCGGCGGCCGCGCCCGCGGCGGGCCACGGCCACTGAGGCGCGGCGAAAGCCGTCCCCATGAAAGCGGAATGACACCTGTGCTGCACGGCTGAAACACCTTCCGTGCAACAGGCGGCTCCGGCGCGCAACGCCGCGCCGGGCGCCGGGTCGAATCAGAAAAGGCCCGGCGCGCGCCGGGCTGGCATTGCGCATCCCGGAAATCGTCCGCGCGCAGCATCGCGGACGACGGCGCGGCCGGCTTCGGCCGCATGCTTTGATTACCAGGAGCATTTCATGAAAGCCTCTACCGCAACCTTAGTGCTGTGCGCCGGCCTGGCCGCCGCCGGGGCCGCCCAGGCCCAGCCCGCGCAATACACGCGCGACCTCTACGGCGACTGGCGCGCCACCTACGCCGCCCCCGCCCCCAAGACCGCCTCCCAGGTCAGCGCCGAGCTGGCCCAGGCGAAAGCCAGCGGCCTGTATACGTTCGGCCAGGAAGACTACCCGCCCGCGATCGCCTCCACCCGGCCGGAAAGCCGCGCCCAGGTGCAACAGGAACTCCAGCAGGCGCAGACCCAGGGCGAGATGGCCTCCGACCAGGAAGACTATCCCCCTCCCGCGATGGCCCACAGCGGCACTTCCGCCATCCACTGACGCAGGCGGCCGCGCCGGCGGCTGAATATTAGGGACGGCCTGCGCCGCCGCTCGCCGGCGCCTCCCCCCGATTCGCCATACAATGCCACCACATCCGCAGCCGGCGTCCCCTGGAGCGCGCCGGCAGCCGGCGCCCGCCGCGCCGCGTCCCGGATGCCAGCGTACCGCGCAGCCGGGCGCTTGACCCGCCGGCTGACAGGCCGGCACCTCTGTGTCTGGATATGCCCGGTAGTTCCGCCTTTTCATTCCTGCGTACCCTCTGCAGCCTGCGCTGGCTCGCCATCGCGGGCCAGGCCGCCACCATTTTGCTGGCCAGCGGCGCGCTGGGCCTCGCCCTGCCGCTGGAGCCGCTGTGGCTGGGCGTGGGCGCGCTGATCGGATTCAACGTCTATGCCAGCCTGCGCCTGCGCCACCGCCGCGACCTGTCCCACGCGACCGCGTTCGGCCATCTGTTCGTGGACATGGCCGTGCTCGCCTGGATGGTGGGCTGGAGCGGAGGCATCAACAACCCGTTCGGCATGATGTTCCTGATCCTGACCGCGCTGGCGGCGCTGGCGCTGCCGCGCAACTGGGCGCTGGCGGCGGCCGTGGCGGGGATTTCCGGATACGCGGCGGCGGCGATCTTCGGCCAGCCGCTGCGCGGCGACGTGGACACCCACACCCTGCTGCTGTGGGGCATGGGCGCCAACTTCCTGATCTCCGTGGTGGTGGTGCTGGTGTTCTCGACCCGGCTGGCCTCGGACCTGCGCGCCCGCGAGCGCGAACTGGCCCGGCTGCGCGAACGCTTCACCCGCAACGAAGGCATCGTCGCGCTGGCCACCCACGCGGCGGCGATGGCGCATGAACTGAACACCCCGCTGGCCACCATGACGCTGCTGGCCGACGAGATCGCCGCCGAAGTCAAGGACGAAGACCTGCGCGCGGACGTCTCCACCCTCAGCCAGTTGCTGGCCCTGTGCCGGGAACGGATCCGCAATCTGGCGGTCCCAACCGCCGTGGACCTCGTCCGCGTGGTGGGACAATGGCGCCTGATCCGGCCGACCATCGACCTGCAACGCTCGGGCGCCCTGCCCAGCAGCCTGCGGGTCGATCCGGCCATCGCCCACTTGCTGCAGGCGCTGCTGAACAACGCGGCGGACGCCGGCGAAACCGCCAACGCGCCCCGCGTGGACCTGCACCTGGAATACGGCTATGGCGCCTTGCGGGGCGAAGTCCGGGACTACGGGCGGGGTTTCGACCCCGACCAGACCCTGCTGCCGGCCACCAGCCTGTTCAACAGCGGCAAGCCGGGAGGGCTGGGCGTGGGCCTGGCGCTGTCGCACGCCACGGTCGAGCAGCTCGGCGGCGAAATGACGATGACCCCGGCGGACGGGGGCGGCACCCGCATCCGCTTTTATCTCCCCCTCGGGACCTGACATGCTGAATCCAACCGACCTGGGCCTGCTGATCGACGACGACGAGCTGTACGTGCGCACCCTCCAGCGCAGCCTGTCGCGCCGCGGCCTGGAAACCCGCACCGCCACCGGCATCGCCGAGGCCCTGCGCGTGGCCGAGGAAATCCGGCCCGCCTTCGCCCTGGTGGACCTGCGGCTGGGCGAAGACTCCGGCCTGACCCTGATCCGCCCGCTGCGCGCCCTGCGCGCGGACATGCGCATCCTGCTGGTCACCGGCTACGCCAGTGTGGCCACCGCCGTCGAGGCCATCAAGCGCGGCGCGGACGATTACCTGCCCAAGCCGGCCACCGCGCCGATGATTCTGCGCACGCTGGGCCTGGTGAAGCCGGAATCCGTTACGATCGAAACCACCATGACGCCCCTGCACCGCCTAGAATGGGAGCACATCCACCAGGCGCTGCACGAAACCGGCGGTAACGTCTCGGCCGCCGCCCGCCTCCTGGGGATGCACCGGCGCTCCTTGCAGCGCAAGCTGGCCAAAAAACCGGGGCCGGAACGCGAAGTGCTCGTGGACTGATTTGTGCGGATGCGACATAAGGTCGCATCCCTGGCTTGTGCGGGTGCGACATATCGTCGCACCTTGGAACCCGCCCCCGGGGTCCTACTCCCCTAGGAAAACCCTGAACCTGCTCCGCCCGAAGCAGAATCTCCCCAGGGAATGCGACCATTCGTCGCAGGCTTGACCCAAATCAAACCGATAGGATGGACGTTGCTGCCTAGCAGCATTCCAGTCTGCTGCTCCGCAGCATTTTCCACCTTCCATCCAAGGCTGTACGTGAAACACCCCCTCCTTGCGACCCTTACGCGCATTATTGGCGTCGGCGCGGTCATGCTGCTTGGCGGCTGCAACATGGAAATCCTCTCCCCCAAGGGAGACATAGGCGCCCAAGAACGGACTTTGCTGTTCACGACGACGGGGCTCATGCTCATCGTCGTGATCCCGGTCCTCGTCATGATCGTGACCTTTGCCTGGAAATACCGCGCATCCAACACCCAGGCCGACTACCAGCCCAAATGGGCCCATTCCACGGCGATCGAAGTCGTGGTCTGGAGCGTCCCTTGTATCATCGTGGCGATCCTCGCCGTGATCACCTGGCGCTCGACGCATGCGCTGGATCCCTACAAGCCGCTCGTCTCCGAACACAAGCCGGTGACCATCGAGGTGGTTTCGCTGGATTGGAAGTGGCTGTTCATCTACCCCGAGTACGACATCGCCACGGTCAACGAGATCGCCTTCCCCGTGGACGTGCCGGTCAACTTCCGGATCACCTCGGCCTCGGTCATGAACTCGTTCTTCATCCCCCAGCTCGGTAGCCAGATCTACTCGATGGCGGGCATGGAAACCAAACTGCACCTGAACGCGCGCGAAGCCGGCACCTATGCGGGCATCTCGGCCAACTACAGCGGCGCCGGTTTCTCCGGCATGCGCTTCAAGGCCATCGCCATGCCGCAGGAAGGGTTCGACAACTGGATCAAGGAAGCCAAGGCCGCGCCGGCCGCGCTGACCCCCGAGGTCTACGCGGAACTGACCAAGCGCAGCGAACACAATCCGGTAGTCAAGTATTCATCGGCGCCGCCCGCCATGTTCGATTTCATCCTGGGCAGCACGATGACCAAGATGGCCGGCGTGGACTCCGCCACGTGCACCCCCACGTCGAATAATCTGATCGCAGGAATCAACTAACAATGCTCGGGAAACTCACCCTCGAGGCCATTCCGTACCATGAACCCATCGTCATGGTTACGCTGGCCGCCGTGTGCCTGGGAGGCCTAGCGGTCTTCGGCGCCATCACCTACTTCGGCAAGTGGAAGTACCTCTGGACCGAATGGCTGACTTCGGTCGACCACAAGCGCATCGGCGTGATGTACATCATCGTCGCGCTGATCATGCTGCTGCGCGGCTTCGCCGACGCCATCATGATGCGTACCCAGTTGGCGGTCGCCTCCGCCGACTCCGCCGGCTTCCTGCCGCCCCACCACTACGACCAGATCTTCACCGCCCACGGCGTCATCATGATTTTCTTCATGGCGATGCCCTTCATCACCGGGCTGATGAACATCGTGGTGCCGCTGCAGATCGGCGCCCGCGACGTGGCCTACCCGTTCCTGAACTCGCTGAGCTTCTGGCTGTTCGGCGCCGGCGTCGTGCTGATGATGGTCTCGCTGTTCGTCGGTGAATTCGCCGCGACCGGCTGGCTCGCCTATCCGCCGCTGTCCGGGCTGGACTACAGTCCGAGCGTGGGGGTGGATTACTACATCTGGGCGCTCCAGATATCAGGGCTGGGGACCACGCTTTCGGGCATCAACTTCATCGTGACCATCCTGCGCATGCGCGCGCCGGGCATGAGCCTGATGAAGATGCCGATCTTCACCTGGACCTCGCTGGTCACCAACGTGCTGATCGTCGCCGCCTTCCCCGTGCTGGCCGCCACGCTCGCGCTGCTGACCATGGACCGCTACCTGGGCACGCACTTCTTCACGAACGACATGGGCGGCAACGTCATGATGTACGTGAACCTGATCTGGATCTGGGGCCACCCCGAGGTCTACATCCTGGTGCTGCCGGCGTTCGGCGTGTATTCGGAAGTGGTCGCCACTTTCGCCCGCAAGACCCTGTTCGGCTACAAGTCCATGGTCTACGCCACGGCCGCCATCGGCGTGCTGTCGTTCCTGGTCTGGCTGCACCACTTCTTCACCATGGGCGCGGGAGCCAACGTCAATGCCTTCTTCGGCATAGCGACAATGATCATCTCGATCCCGACCGGGGCCAAGATTTTCAACTGGCTGTTCACCATCTACCGCGGCCGCCTGCGCATCACGACGCCCGTGCTGTGGACGCTGGGCTTCATGATCGTGTTCGTCATCGGCGGCATGACCGGCGTGATGCTGGCCATCCCCGGCGTGTCGTTCGTGCTGCACAACAGCCTGTTCCTGATCGCCCACTTCCACAACACCATCATCGGCGGCGTGGTCTTCGGCTGCATCGCGGGCATGACCTACTGGTTCCCCAAGGCCTTCGGCTTCACGCTGAACGAGCGCCTGGGCCGCTATTCGTTCTACTGCTGGTTCGTCGGTTTCTTCATGGCCTTCATGCCCCTGTACGTCCTGGGCTTCAAGGGCATGACGCGCCGCCTGAACCACTACGACAACCCCGAATGGCAGCCGTACCTGCTGGTCGCCCTGGCCGGCGCCGCGCTGATCATGCTGGGCATCTGGTTCCTGCTGCAGCAAGTGTTCGTGTCGGTCCGACAGCGCAAGCAGAACCAGGACGTCACCGGCGATCCCTGGGACGGCCGCACCCTGGAATGGTCGATTTCCTCGCCCGCGCCCTTCTACAACTTCGCCCACGTTCCTCACGTCGATGAACTGGACCAGTTCTGGGAAGACAAGCAGAACGGCAAGGCCTACAAGCGTCCCGCCAAGTACGAAGACATCCACATGCCGCGCAACACCTCCGCCGGCGTATTCATCGGCGCCTTCGGCCTGGTCATGTGCTTTGCCCTGATCTGGCACATCTGGTGGCTGTCCATCGTCGGTTTCGTCGGCATGATCGGTTCGTTCATCGTCCGCGCCTATGACCGCGACGTCGACTACTGGGTCCCGGCCGCGGAAGTCGAACGCATCGAAAACGCTCACTTTGACAAAATGCAGAAGGCCGCCTGAGCCATGATTCAAGCCGTAGCCACCCACCCCCACGCGGGTCACGACGATCACGCGCATCACGACGATGGATCCAAGACCGTTTTCGGTTTCTGGGTCTATCTGATGAGCGACTTGCTGATCTTCTCGGTCCTGTTCGCCACGTTCGCGGTGTTGTCCAACGCCACCGCGGGCGGCCCCACGGGCAAGGAACTGTTCGACCTGAAGTTCGTGCTGGTCGAAACGCTGTTGCTGCTGTTCTCCAGCTTCACCTTCGGCATGGCCAACCTGAACGTGCACGCCAACAACAAGTCCCGCGCGATGGGCTGGTTGATGGTGACGTTCCTGTTCGGCGCGGGCTTCATCGCGATGGAAGTCTATGAATTCCATCACCTGATCGTCGAAGGCGCCGGCCCCGGCCGCAGCGCGTACCTGTCGGCGTTCTTCACGCTGATCGGCACGCACGGCCTGCACGTCTCCTTCGGCCTGATCTGGATCGTCGTCCTGCTGGACATGATCCGCCGCCATGGCCTGGACTCGATCAACAAGCGCCGCCTGGCGTGCCTGAGCCTGTTCTGGCACTTCCTGGACATCGTCTGGATCTGCGTCTTCACCTTCGTCTATCTCTTGGGAGCCATCTGATGTCGCACTCCGCTGCGGCCGCACACGGCCACGACGACCACGCCGCCGACCACGGCAGCCTGAAGTCCTACATCATCGGTTTCGTGCTCTCGCTGCTTCTCACCTTCGGCTCCTTCGGCCTGGTGATGAACGGCGCGCTATCCCACACCGCCACGATCGTCGGCGTGGTGGCGCTGTGCGTGCTCCAGTTGCTGGTGCAACTGGTGTACTTCCTGCACATGGGCGCATCGAAGTCGGCCCGCGACAACCTGGCCACGTTCGTCTTCACCGTGCTGATCATCGCCATCATCGTCGGCGGTTCGGCATGGGTGCTGTACAACATGAACGTCAACATGGGCCACGCCATGTAATGGCGGCCAGCCGTTGAAGCACAAACGCAGGCGCCTTCGGGCGCCTGTTTTTTTGGGCGAGGCGCCCAAAGGCGGTCCTGCGGCCGGGTTTGCGCGAGGCCAAGGCGGCGCTGGATATTTCGTTATATATTCAATTACATAACGATCCCGTAATGCCGAACCGCCCCGCCGCGAGCCCGCCATGCACGCCCTTCCCACCGCCCGCCCCGACGCCCCGTCCGATGGCTCCGGCACCGCCCGGCAACTTGCCCGCGCGCTGCTGCGCTACGCGCCGCCGGGCCATCCCGACGCGGGTTTCTTCGCCACGGTGCTGGGCAAGAGCCTGGCGCATGGGGACCTGGGCCGCAGCGGCCTGACGCCCCGGGAACTGGACGCCCTGCTGGCGCGGCTGTTCCCCGGCGCGCCGGCCGCCCATGACGCCTCTCTGGCCGCGCTGCGCGAACAGGGCGCCGCCTACGCCGAGCCCGGCCTGGACGGCGCGCACGCGGAATTCACGCGGCTGCTGCGCGCGCTGCTGGACGCCTGGAGTTCGCCGGACCTGGACACCACGGCCTGGGTCACCGGCGTGCTGGCGCGGGCCTGTCTGCGGCCCGACCACTTATGGCGCGACGTGGGCCTGTCGGGCCGCGAAGACGTGACCGCCTTGCTGACGCGCCACTATCCCGGCCTGGTGGCGCGCAACGTGCGCAACCTGCGGTGGAAGCAGTTCCTGGCCTACTCCGCCCGCGAACATGCCGGCCAGCCGCCCTCGGAGGCGCCGGGCTGTCCGGCCTGCGAGGACTACGGCGTCTGCTATCGGCCGGCGCCGGCCGAACCCCCGCGTCAGTAGCGGTAGGTCGCCCCGACGCCCGCGCCCAGGCTGCGCCCCGGGGCCGGTTCGTAGTAGCGGCCGTTGGCCTCGTTGACGATCACCGAACCCGCATAGCGGCGGTCGAACAGATTGTCCACGCGGGCATAGGCGTTCAACTCCCAGGCGCCCAGCTTTTTCACGTAGCCCGCGCTCAGCGCCGCCACGAAGTAGCCGGGCGCGTCGCCGTCGTTGGCGTCGTCCACATAGATCTTGCTCAGCAGCCGCCCCTCCACCGACGCCTGCCATCCTTCGGGCGGCGCCCAGGCCAGCGACGCGTACGCCGCCTCGCGGGCGATGCCGGGGATGCGGTTGCCGGCGCGGATATCACCCGGCCCGTCGTCGGCATAGCGCGCGTTCAGCCAGGTATAGGCGAACTGCGCGCGGCCGTGCCGCGCGAACTCGCCGGCCCAGCCCAGTTCCACGCCGTCGCGCCGCGTGCGCCCGGCGTTCCGGTAGCTGGTCCTTCCGCCCGAACTGCCCGCCGCCACGATCTCGTCGTCGGTGCCCGCGTGGAACAACGCCGCCGTCAGGAGGCCGCCCGCCAGGCCCGCCTTCACGCCCGCCTCCAGATTGGTGCTGAGCGCGGGCGCCAGCCCGAAGTTCAAGCCGGGCTCGCCGCCCGGCCGGTACGAGAGTTCGTTGAGCGTCGGCGTCTCGAAGCCGCGGCCGTACGAGGCATAGAGGCTCAGGCCGGGGTCCGGGGCGTAGCGGACCGCCGCCACCGGCAAGGCCTTGCGGTAGCGCGCCGCGCCGCTGTCGTCGGCGTTGCCGGGCACGGCGTAGTGGTCGTCGGAGTCGAAGCTCACCGTGCTGTAGCGCAGGCCGGCGTCCAGCGTCCACCGCTCCGAGACTTTCCAGGACGCCTGCACGTAGGGATCGGCGTTGTAGACGGTATTGGTTTCGTCGCGCCTGAGCGTGCCCCGCACGCCCAGTTGGCGGCCGGCCCCCGAGCCGGTGAAGTTCTGGTAGCCCTTGCGGTCTTCGCGCATGGAGTCGTAGGAAAAGCCGCCCACCAGGGTCAGCGGCCGGCCCCCGGCCGATACTTCCGAGGTCCATCGCACGTCCGCGCCGCCGTACTGGCGCTTCAGGTCGATGACCCCGCCCGCCTGGGACGGCGCCATCTGCGCGGCCGGCGGAATCGACTGGTACTGCGTGGTGTCGCGCTGGCCGTAATAGACCATCAGGCGCAGGGCGTTGCGGCCGTCCACCTGGCGCTCGTAGACGGCTCCTCCCTGCGTCTGCCTCACCGTCTTGCGCGTGTCGTACTGCTCGGCCAGCGGCGCGGCGCGCGGGTCGTCCTGGAATTGCCGGTAGGTCAGGCCCAGGGGATCCTGCGCCTTCAGGTCCACGCTGTTGGCCACCAGGGTCAGCCGGCTGGCGTCGTCCAGCCGCAGGCCCAGCCTGGCGTTGCCCAGGTTCTTGCGGGCGGCGCTGTGGTCGCGATAGCCGTCGGTGGTGAAACGCGTCAGGTCCAGCACGTAGTCCAGGGCGCCGGGGCCCGTGCCGGTGGCGCCGTTGGCGCGCAGGCCGTAGCGCCAGGTGCGGTCGCTGCCGCCCCAGCCGCTGGCGGACAGCGACGGCGGCTGGACGCCGTCCTCGGTGGACACCAGGATCACGCCGCCCGAAGAATTGCCATAGAGCGCGGAGAACGGCCCGCGCAGCACCTCGACCTGCCCGATGGAACCGATGTCGATGTTCGAAGTCTGCCCCTGCCCGTCCGGCATGGTGGCCGGTATGCCGTCCACGTACAGGCGCACGCCGCGCACGCCGAACGTGGAGCGCGCCCCGAAGCCGCGGCTGGATATCTGTAGATCCTGCGCATAGTTCTGCCGGTTCTGGATTTGCAGCCCCGGCACGCCGGCCAGCCCTTCGGACAGATTGATCCCCGGCTGGCCGCGGCGCATCGCCGCGCCCTCCACCACGTCCACCGACGCGGGAGTCTCCATCACGGACGCGCCCACGCGCGTTCCCGTCACGACGATCGAGGGCAGCTCGGTCGCGGCCGGCTGCGCCCAGGCGGCCGCCGGCGCCGACGCCAGCGCCCCCCGCAACGCCCAGCGGCCGGCGCCCGAACGCCACCACGCTTGCTCAGCCAAACCGGTCTCCTCCGGGAATCGGTTCTAATGACCCCCATGGATAACTCGCAAGACATCGAACGCCGCCTGCTGGAGCTGGAGGTCAAGGCCAGCTTCGCCGACGACCTGCTGGAACAGCTCAACCAGATCATCGTCCGCCAGCAACAGCAGATAGACCGGCTATTGCGCGAAGTGGCCGACCTGCGCCAGCAGGCGCCCGAAGGCGCCACGCCCTTCCGCAGCCTGCGCGACGAACTGCCTCCGCACTACTGAGGCGCCGCCCGGCGCCGCGTCCCCGCCCTGTTGCCGATCGCCTGGAACGAAACCGTTTCCAGGCGGAATCCCGTGGGCGCCGCCTTTTCGATCGGTTCCATTAATGGAAACTATATCCGAATAAGAAGACAATCTTTCCATTCATGGAAATATCTTTTACCGATATACGGGTTTATCCCTACTTCGATTCAGCGCACTATTGAGCCATCGGGAAACAGCAACGAAGCACGACGGATAGGCCGCCGGATTCGCTCCCAAGCTCTTGAAATCGGAGAATTACCATGAAGACCCTTGCTACCGCTTTGATGATGTCCCTGGCCGCGCTGAGCGCCGGCGCCTATGCCGCTTCGCCCAACATCGAACCCAACAACGTCCCGTTCCAGGGCGTCTACGGCGCGCCGTACGAAGGCCCGACCCGCGCCCAGGTGCAGGCCGAACTGGCCGCCGCCAAGGCCGCCGGCCAAGTGAGCGACGTCGAACCGAACAACGTGCCTTTCCAAGGCGTGTACGGCACTCCCCACACGGGCAAGACCCGCGCCGAAGTGCGCGCCGAACTGGCCGCCGCCAAGGCCGCGGGCCTGGTGTCGGACGTCGAGCCCAATGACATGCCGTTCGCCGGCGTCTACCACGCCAACTAAGCCCGCGCAGATTTACCCCTCCCCTTGTTGTACCTTGGCCGCCAGCCGTCTGGCGGCCTTTTTTGCGCCCGCCGAACGAAGCGATCGCCAGCGCCCTCAGCGTGATCCGCAATGTATCGCTGCCCTTCGGCATCGCCGACGGTCAGTTCAAGGCACAGCCGGGCCGTTCACGTTCCTCGGGCTGTGAACCCGCGCCCGGCCTGACGCCGCGTGTCGCGCTGCGGTACTATCGGCGCAAGATCCGGCATCGCACAACGACTCTACAAACCAGGGAGCCCATCTTGAAAACTACCCGCGTTCTTGCCTCTTTGATCATGGCATGCGGCGTCTCGGCCGCGGCGGTCGCCGCGCCGCCGGTGATGCTGAACAATGCCATCATCACCCAGATACCCAAGGCCGACCGCGACTCGTTCCACGAGGCGGTGGCGCAGGCGCTGAACAGCTCCGCCGACGGCCAGCGCACCCAGTGGACCAGCACGCACCAGCGCAAGAATGCCCCGCCGATCGCGGTGCAACTGACGCCCACCCAGACGAGCAAGGTCAAGAACGACCAGACCTGCCGCTTCCTGGTCGGCGATTTCTCCCGCGCCGCCACCACGGAAAAGTGGCAGTTCTGGTTCTGCAAGCAGCCGGACGGCACCTGGAAGGCCAGCAGCAACTGAGCGGCCCGACGCGCAAGACAATGCGCGCTGCCCCCTCCAAGGAGGGAAGCAGCGCGCATTTTTTTTGACGAACGGGCAGGCCCGCCGCCGCGGGCTCAGGCCTGGGCGTCGACCCGGTTGGCGTCCAGCACCGTCATCGCCGCCATGTTGATGATGCGGCGCACGGTGGAGCTTGAGGTCAGGATGTGCACCGGCGCGTTCGCGCCCAGCAGGAACGGGCCCACCGCCACGTTGCTGCCCGCGGCCGTCTTCAGCAGGTTGTAGGCGATGTTGCCGGAGTCCACGTTCGGGCACACCAGCAGGTTGGCTTCGCCCTTGAGCGACGACGACGGCAGGATGCGCGTGCGCAGCGCCTCGTCCAGCGCGCAGTCGCCGTGCATCTCGCCGTCGATCTCCAGATCCGGCGCGATCTCTCGCACCAGCTCCAGCGCGCGGCGCATCTTCGCCCCCGACGCCGAACTGCCCGAACCGAAGTTCGACCGCGACAGCAGCGCCACCTTGGGCGCCAGGTTCATGCGCGCCATTTCCTGAGCCGCCATCACCGTGAACTCGGCAATCTGCTCGGCCGAGGGCTCGTCGTTGACGTGCGTGTCGACCAGCACCACCGTGCGCTCGTTGAGCAACAGGATGTTCATCGCCGCGTACACGTTGTGCTCGGGACGGCGGCCGATGACCTCGTCCACGAAGCGCAGGTGGTCGTGGTAGGCGCCCACCGTGCCGCAGACCATGCCGTCGGCATCGCCCAGGCGCACCATCATCGCGCCGATCAGGGTCAGGCGGCGGCGCATTTCCACACGCGCCATTTCCTTGGTGATGCCGCGGCGGCACATCAGTTCCCAGTATGTGGTCCAGTACTGATGGAAGCGCTCGTCGTATTCGGGGTTGGTGACCTCGACGTCCTCGCCCAGGCGCAGGCGCAGGCCGAACTTCTCGATGCGCGACAACAGGACCGCGGGCCGGCCGACCAGGATGGGACGGGCCAGGCCTTCGTCCACCACCACCTGCACGGCGCGCAGCACGCGTTCGTCCTCGCCTTCCGTGAACACGATGCGCGACTTGCCGCCTTCGCGCACCAGGCGCTTGGCCGCCGAGAACAGCGGCTTCATGAACGCGCCCG
>NZ_UFQC01000045.1 GCF_900496975.1 Achromobacter veterisilvae | reverse complement strand
TGCTTCGGCGTGCTTAAAACCCGATCACGATACCGACCAGACTACGTCTGATCGCTTGACGGCCAAGACGGTATCTTGTATCTTGGTCCCCATCACTTCGCGTAGACCAGGTCGCGCAAGCCCAGCGACAGCCCCGGCCAGTACGTAATCACCATCAGGCAAACGATCACCACCCCCACGAACGGGACCAAGGGCTTGATCAAGCGCTCCAATGGCAGCTTCGCCACCGCGCAGGCCGCGAACAGGTTCACGCCGAACGGCGGCGTGATCATGCCCAGCGCCAGGTTCACCACCATGATGATCCCGAAGTGCACCGGCTCCACGCCGAACTTCAGCGCCACCGGCAGCAGCAAGGGGGCCAGCACCACGATGGACGCCGAGGTCTCGATGAACATGCCGATCACGAACAGCGCCGCGTTCACGCCCATGAGGAAGCTGAACTTGGTGTCGAAGATCTGCGCCAGCCAGACGCCCAGCGCGTCGGGGATGCCCGCGCGGTTGAGCAGGAAGCTGAAGATGCCCGCGTTGGCGATCACGAACATGATCACGGCGGTGGACACCACCGATTTGTGCAGCGTGTCGGACAATTGCTTGAAGCTCAGGCGGCGGTAGATGAACTTGCCCACCACCACGGCGTACATGACCGCCACCACCGAGGCTTCCGTCGGGGTGAAGACGCCGCCATAGATGCCGCCCAGGATGATGACCGGCATCAGCAGCGCCAGCCAGGCGTTCTTGAAGGCCGGCCACAGCGGCAGGCGGCCTTCGCCGTCGCGCTTGCCGAGGTTGTTGCGCTTGGCGTAGAGCCACACGTAGAACATCAGCGCCACGCCGATCAGGATGCCGGGCATGACGCCGGCGATGAACAGCTCGCCGGTCGAGGTGTCGGTGGACACGGCGAACAGGATCATCGGGATGGACGGCGGGATGATCACGCCCAGCTCGGCCGCGCTGGCCTGCAGCGAGGCGGCGAAGGGCGCGGGGTAGCCGTGCCGGATCATGGCCGGGATCAGGATGGCGCCGACGGCGAAGGTGGTCGCCACGCTGGATCCGGCCACGGCGGCGAAGATCATGCAGGTCAGCACGCAGGTGCAGGCCAGGCCGCCCTGGATGCCGCCCACCACGCTCTTGGCGAACTCCACCATGCGTTCGGAGATGCCGCCGGCCTCCATCAGGTTGCCGGCCAGGATGAAGAAGGGAATCGCGACCAGCGGGTACTTGTCCAGCGCGGCGAACAACTGCTGGGCGACCACCAGCCAGGGCAGGCCGGAGGCGCCGACTCCCGCCAGGCTGGCCAGGCCGATCGACACGGCGACCGGCACGGACAGCCCGAAGAAAATCAGCATCGAGACAATCATTAATTGGGACATGGCGATATCTGCTGCTTGTGTTCGATAGGGGGCGGCTCAGCCTTGCGCGTCGTTGCGCACGGGCACGTCTTCTTCCTCGCCGGCGCACCAGCGGGCCAGCACGGCGATGGCGGCCAGCGTGGCGCCCACGGGGATGGCCAGGTAGATCCAGGAAATCGAAATGTCCAGGCTGGGCACGTTCTGGAAGCGGACGCGGTAGGTCATGTTGCCGCCGATCCAGGCCAGGAAGCCCAGGAAGCCGGCGCAGGTCAGGCCGATGACCGCTTCGAGCGCGCGGCGGCGCGCGCCGCCCAGCAGATTGCGCAGCAGTTCCACGCTGATCATGGCGCCGTGGCGGAAGGCCAGCGCCACGCCCAGCAGCACGGTCCAGATCAGGAGGGCGCGGGTCAGCACCTCGCTCCAGTCGGCGGGCGAGTGCAGCACGAAGCGGGCGATCACCTGGTAGAAGGCGGCGGCCGCGGCGGCCACCAGCAAGAGTTGGGCAAGAATGGAGACCAGCTTGAACAGCCCGCGGTCAAAGGCGCAGAGCAAACGCATGATGTATCCCGTTGGCGGTGTACGCGAAGGATGGGGGACGAAAAACGGCGGGATCTCGATCCCGCCGCCAGGGCAGAGGCGCCCCGGGTAGGGGCGCGCCCTGTTTACTTGGTGTCGCGGATCGAGTCGATCAGTTTCTTGTCGAACTTCTTGTAGTACTCGGGGTAGGCGGGTTCGACGGCGGCGGCGAAGGCGGCGCGGTCCACCTCGGACACCTGCATGCCTTCCTTCTTCAACTGCTCGGCGCCCGTCTTTTCAATGTTGTCCACGTAGGCGCGCATGGCCTGGGCGGATTCCTTGCCTGCCTTGTCGAAGTTGGCCTTGTCCGCGGCGGACAGGCCTTCATAGACGTTGGCCGACATCAGCACCAGGGCCGGGCCGTAGACGTGGCCGGTCAGCGACAGGTACTTCTGCATCTGCGACAGCTTGGCCGAGGTGATCACCGACAGGGGGTTTTCCTGGCCGTCGATGGTGCCCTGCTGCAGGGCGGTGGCCACTTCCGGCCACGCCATGGGCGTGGGCAGGATGCCGATCTGGCGGAAGGCCGTGATGTGGATCGGGTTTTCGGTGGTGCGGATCTTCAGGCCCTTGGCGTCGGCCGGGGTCGCCACCGGACGCACGTTGTTGGTCAGGTGGCGGAAGCCCTGTTCGCCCCAGGCCAGGGCGACGATGCCGCGGCTGGGGAACTTGGCCAGCATGTCCTGGCCGATCTTGCTGTCCAGCACCTTGCGGGCGTGGTCCAGGTCGCGCAGCAGGAAGGGGATATCGAAAACCCCGGTTTCGGGAACAAAATTCAGGGTAGCCCCTGTCGAAACGATGGCCAGGTCGATGGTGCCGATCTGCAGGCCTTCGATCACCTCGCGTTCGCCGCCGAGCGCGCTGTTGGCGAATTGCTGTACCTTGTACTTGCCGCCGGTGGAGGCTTCGACGGACTTGGCCATGGCGTCCGCGCCGGCGCCGTAGTGCGACGACGTGGACAGGGCGTAGGCCATCTTCAGGGTAGTCTGCGCCGCCGAGGGCAGGGAGGTTGCGGCCGCGCAGGCGGCCAGAATCGTGGCGGCAAGCCAGGATTTACGCATTGTCTTCTCCAGGTGTGGTTCTTTATTCATGGGCGGCACTGCGCCCCGCCCCGGGATGATATCGGGATTCGGCCCCGATATTGGGCGTTGGTTAACATTGTGGAATGATGGATTTCCCTGATATGTCACGGGCCAGGCGCCCCGGTTTCTGGTCCACCCTGCGCCTGGGCGCCAGGATGATGATGCGCGACGCCCGCGCCGGAGAGCTGCGCCTGCTGGTGCTGGCGCTGGTCGTGGCGGTGGCCGCGGTGACCAGCGTGGGCTTCCTGGCCGACCGGGTCGGCCGGGCGCTGGAGCGCGACGCGGGGCAGATGCTGGGCGCCGATCTGGTCCTGGATGCCGACGAGCCCGTGCCGGCGGCCTTCATGGACGAGGCCCGCGGGCGCGGCCTGGCCGTGTCCAGCACCTGGCAGTTCCCGTCCATGGTGGGCGCGGGCGACGGCGCGCAACTGGCCGCGCTGAAGGCCGTCGAGCCGGGTTATCCGCTGCGCGGCGCCCTGCGGGTGACGGACGCGCCGTTCGCGCCCGAGGCCGCCACGCGCGACATCCCGCCCGAGGGCGCGGTGTGGGTGGACGGGCAACTGTTGTCGCTGCTGAACCTGAAGGTGGGCGACAGCCTGAACGTGGGCGACGCCCACCTGCGCATCGACCGGGTGATCACCTACGAACCCGACCGCGGCATGCAGTTCGTCAACGTGGCGCCGCGGGTGCTTCTGCGGGCCAGCGACCTGCCCGCCACCGGCCTGATCGCGCCGGGCAGCCGCATCGGCTATGCCCTGCTGGTCGCCGGCCAGCCCGACGCCGTGGCCGGCTATTCGGCCTGGCTCAATCGGAACCTGAAGCGGGGACAGAAGGTGGCCACGCTGGAATCCGGCCGGCCGGAGGTGCGCCGCACCCTGGACCGAGCACAGCGGTTTCTGTCGCTGGTCGCGCTGCTGGCCGTGCTGATATCGGCGGTGGCGGTGGCGCTGGCGGCCGGCCGCTACATGGCGCGCCATCGCGACGGCGTGGCCGTCATGCGCTGCCTGGGGGCGGTGCAGTCGCAGGTGTCGCGCATGCTGACGCTGGAATTCACCCTGGTGGGCCTGTTTTCGTCGGCCGCGGGCTGCCTGCTGGGCTATGCGGTGCACCAGGTGCTGGTCATGCTGCTGGGGTCGCTGATCGACACCGCCTTGCCCGCGCCCTCGGCCATTCCGGCCCTGCAAGGGCTCTTGACCGGCCTGCTGCTGTTGCTGGGCTTCGCCCTGCCCGCGCTGGCCCAGTTGCGCCACGTGCCGCCCGCCCGGGTGCTGCGGCGCGACGCGGACGCGCTGAGCGCGCGCAGCGCCTTCGGCTACGCCCTGGGCGCAACGGGATTCGCGCTGCTGATCTGGTGGTTCGCCGGCGACGCCAAGCTGGGCGCGGTCGTGGCGGGCGGTTTCCTGGGTGCCTTCGCGGTGTTCGCGCTGGTGGCCTGGCTGTGCATCCTGGGCCTGGCGCGCGTGCGCGGGCTGGCCGCCGGCCTGCCCGCGCTGCGTTTCGCGCTGGCGGGCGTGGTGCGCCGGCGCGCCGCGACCATCACCCAGGTGTGCGCGCTGGCGGTGGGCCTGATGGCGCTGCTGTTGCTGACGATGACGCGGACCGACCTGATCCAGGGCTGGCAGCGGACCCTGCCGCCCGACGCGCCCAACCGCTTCCTGATCAATGTGCAGCCGGACCAGCGCCAGGCCGTGACCGACGCGCTTACCCGCGAGGGGCTGGGCCGTATCTCGCTGTCGCCGATGGTGCGCGGCCGGCTCATCGCGGTCAACGGCAAGCCCGTCGGCCCGGACGATTACGAAGAACCCCGCGCCAAGCGGCTGGTGGACCGCGAGTTCAACCTGTCCTACGGGGATGAGCTGCCCTCGTCCAACCGGATCGAACAGGGCCGCTGGCTGGCGCCCGGCTCGTCGGAGGTGTCGCTGGAGTCCGGCCTGGCCAAGACCCTGGGCATCAAGCTCGGCGACAGCATGACCTTCGACGTGGCTGGCCAGCAGGTCGTGGCGTCCGTGTCCGGCACGCGCCGGGTGGACTGGGATACGATGCGGGTGAATTTTTTCGCCATCCTGCCCCCCGCCTCGCTGGCCGACATGCCCCAAAGCTGGATCACCTCGTTCTACCTGCCGCCGGAAAAGGCGGCGGTGCTGCCCGCGCTGGTGCGAGAGTTCCCCAACCTGACGGTGTTCGACGTGGGCGCCATCCTGCAGCAGTTGCAGTCCGTGCTGAACGAAGTGGGCCGCGCGGTCCAGCTACTGTTCCTGTTCACGCTGGCGGCGGGCGTGCTGGTGCTGTCGGCCGCGCTGACCGCCACGCGCGACGAGCGCATGCGGGAAGCCGCGGTGTTGCGCGCGCTGGGCGCGACCCGCAGCCAGTTGGCCCGGTCCCAGCGCATCGAGCTCTGGGCCGTGGGCGGCCTGGCCGGCCTGCTGGCCGCCGCGGGGGCAACGGCCATCGCTTGGGTTTTGTCAACCCAGGTGTTCGATTTCACGATTACTCTCAGCCTCTGGCCATGGGTGGCAGGCATAGTCGCGGGCATGCTCGGCGCCTGGGCGGGCGGCGCGCTCGCCTTGCGCGGCGTATTGCGCACGCCGCCTTTGGTCACCCTCCGAGAAACCTGATGACGTCCCGCGTCCACTCCATTACCGAACCCGTGGAAAACTCCCACAGCATTTTCGATCTCCTCGGCGGCGAGGCCGGCGTGCGCGCCCTCGTCGACCGCTTCTATGACCTGATGGACATGGAGCCCGACCTGAAAGAACTGCGCGCCGCCCATGGCCCCAGCCTCGACGAGGCGCGCGACAAGCTGTTCTGGTTCCTGTGCGGCTACTTCGGCGGCCCGGACCACTATATCGAGCGCTTCGGCCATCCGCGGCTGCGCGCAAGGCACCTGCCGTTCTCGATCGGCGAGGCCGAGCGCGACCAATGGGTCACCTGCATCGGGCGCGCCATGGAAGACCAGGGCGTCGAGCCCGCCCTGGTGGACCGGCTGCTGCAGTCCTTCTACGGCGTCGCCGACTGGATGCGCAACCGTGAAGGCTGAGGACGACCGCCGCTCGGGCGCGCGCCGCCAGGCCTGGCCCGGCCCGCTGGCCGGGGCCATGCTCAGCGACGCCTCGCGGCTGCCCGAGGCGGGGCCGGAACTGTTCAACCCCGGCCACTACGGCGACCGGGCCCGGCCGGTGGACGCCGGCGGGCGCCAGGCGGCCTGGTTCGTCCAGGGGCAGGGCTGGCAGGGCGTGCTGCGGCGCTACCGCCGCGGCGGAATGATCGCCCGCGTCAGCCGCGACGCCTACGTCTGGAGCGGCGAGGACCGCACCCGCAGCTTCCGCGAATACCGCCTGCTGGCCGCCATGCGCGCCCAGGGCCTGGCGGTGCCCGCGCCGCTGGCCGCCGCCTATTGGCGGCAGGGGCCGATCTACCGCGCGGCCATCGTGGTCGAGCGCATTCCCGGCGTCAGGCCCCTGGCCCAGGCGCTGGCCGAGCCGATCTGGCAGGCGGCTGCCGAGGCCATCGTCCGCATGCACCGGGCGGGGGTATGGCACGCCGACCTCAACGCGTTCAACGCCCTGGTCGGCAACGACGGCCAGGTCTGGCTGATCGATTTCGACCGCGGCACGCAAGGCGCCTTGTCCGAACGGCAGCGCCAGGGCAACCTGGACCGCCTGCGCCGTTCGCTGCGCAAGGTGGCCGGAGAGGACGGCGAGCGCTTCTGGCTGCGCCTGCGCGACAGTTACTGGACGGCCTGGGGCGTCGGAATCCAGCCCTGACGGCTCCCACCCGGCCGGCCCGCGCGCCCGCCCGGGCCGTATTCGCGCCAGCCCCCCGAAGTTGGGCTGGTCGCCGCCAAAAAGCTTTATCATTTCGCCTTTTGGAACTCCTGTCACATACGGCATAACGCAAGGGGGGCTGGTAATGAAACTACGGGCGGGTATGCGCTGGGCGCTTGGGGCGATGTTGGCCGCGGCGGCGGCATCGGCGGCGGTCGCGCAGAACAAGGTCGTCAACGTCTACAACTGGGCCGAGTACACGGCCCCGGACACGATCCCCGGTTTCGAAAAGGAAACCGGCATCAAGGTCCGCTACGACGTCTACGACAGCAACGACACCCTGCAGGCCAAGCTGCTGGCCGGCAAATCGGGCTATGACGTCGTTGTCCCGTCCACGCATTACGCCTCGCGCCAGATCGAGGCCGGCCTGTTCCAGAAGCTGGACAAGTCCAAGATCCCGAACTGGAAGTACCTGGACCCCGAAGTGATGGCGCTGGTCGCCTCCGTCGATCCCGGCAATGAATACGCCATTCCCTGGGGCTACGGCACCAACGGCCTGGGCTACAACGTCACCAAGGTCAAGCAGATCATGGGCGACGGCGTGGACCTCGCCAACTGGGACATGATCTTCAAGCCCGAGAACGCGGCCAAGCTGAAAGAGTGCGGCATCTCCATGCTGGACGAAGCCGCCCAGGTGTTCCCGGCCGTGCTCAAGTACCTGGGCAAAGACCCCAACAGCACCAACGCGGACGACTACAAGGCCGCGCTGGAAGTGCTGATGAAGATCCGCCCGTACATCCGCCAGTTCAGTTCGTCGGGCTATATCGACGAACTGGCCGTGGGCGACCTGTGCATGGTCTACGGCTTTTCGGGCGACGTGATGATCGCCCGCAAGCGCGCCCAGGACGCCAAGAAGTCCTACGAAGTGAACTACTTCATCCCGAAGGGCGGCGCGCCCGCGTGGTTCGACCTGATGGTCATCCCGAAGGACGCCCCGCATCCCGAAGAGGCGCTGGCGTTCATCAACTACATCGAAACGCCGAAGGTGCACGCCGCCATCACCAACACCATGTTCTATCCCAACGCCAACAAAGAGGCGCGGCAGTACGTGGTGAAGGACGTGGCCGAGAATCCCATGATCTACCCGCCGGCCGAGGTCTCCAAGACCCTGTACGTGATCAAGGCGCTGCCCTTGAACATCCAGCGCCTGCAAAACCGGATGTGGTCCGAGCTGAAGTCGGGAAGATAGTCATCATGAGCGAAAGCCGTTACTCGGCGCAGCATTCGGCGGACCCGGACGAGTTCGTCCGGATCTCCGACGTCGTAAAGATCTTCGGCGACGTGGTCGCCGTCCGTTCCGTCAATCTGTCGGTCAAGCGCAACGAGATCTTCGCCCTGCTGGGCAGCTCGGGCAGCGGCAAGTCCACGCTGCTGCGCATGCTGGCGGGATTCGAAGAGGCCACCTCGGGCCAGATCCTGCTGGACGGCGAGGACATCACCCACGTGCCGCCGTACCGCCGGCCCGTGAACATGATGTTCCAGTCCTATGCGCTGTTCCCGCACATGACGGTCGAGGCCAACGTGGCCTTCGGCCTCAAGCAGGAAGGCGTGGACCGCGCCGAAATCCACGACCGCGTGTTCGAGGCTCTGGACCTGGTCCAGATGGCCGGCTATTCGCGCCGCAAGCCCAACCAGCTATCGGGCGGCCAGCAGCAGCGCGTGGCCCTGGCGCGCAGCCTGGTCAAGCGCCCCAAGCTGCTGCTGCTGGACGAGCCGATGTCCGCGCTGGACAAGCAGATCCGCCAGAAAACGCAGATCGAACTGGTGAAGATCCTGGAGCAGGTCGGCGTGACCTGCATCATGGTCACCCACGACCAGGAAGAAGCCATGACCATGGCGCACCGGCTGGCCGTCATGACCGAAGGCCAGATCGTCCAATGCGGCTCGCCACAGGATGTCTACGCCTTCCCGAATTCGCGCTTCGTCGCCAGCTTCATCGGCTCGACCAACATGTTCACCGGCACCATCGTGGTGGACGAACCCGACCACGTCGCCATCGAATGCGGCGAACTGACCCGGCCGCTCTTCGTCAACCACGGCGTGAGCGAACCGCTGGGCATGGAAGTGCACGTCTCCATCCGCCCCGAGCGGCTGGTTGTGTCGCGCGAACAGCCCGAAGACGAGTACAACTGGGCCCACGGCATGGTCAGCCACATGGCGTGGATGGGCAGCTACGCGCTCTACCAGATCCGCCTGGATTCCGGCAAGACGGTGGAGGCCAGCGTGCCCAGCCTGCTGCTGGCCCAGATGGACGCGCCCGGCATCGACGAGGAAATCTTCGTCAGTTGGGACGCCGACAGCGCGACGGTGCTGGCGTCATGATCCGGTTTTCGCCCCGCGACTGGTTGCCGTCGGGCCGCGCGCTGGCGGTGGTGCCGCCGTTCGCCTGGCTGGTGCTGTTCCTGCTGGTCCCGTTCCTGCTGGTCTTCAAGATCAGCTTCGCCGAACTGAAGTTCGGCATTCCGCCGTATACGTCGCTGGCTGAATTCAAGGACGAAGCGGTGCAGTTCAGCCTGCACCTGCGCGGCTACATCCTGCTGTTCACCGACAGCCTGTACTTCGCCACCTACCTGAACTCGGTGAAGATCGCCGCCATCACCACGCTGTGCTGCGTGCTGATCGGCTATCCCATCGCCTACTACATCGCGCGTTCGTCGCCGGCCGTGCGCAACCTGCTGCTCTTGGGCGTGATCCTGCCGTTCTGGACCTCGCTGCTGCTGCGCGTGTATGCCTGGGTGGGCATCCTGCGCAACGACGGCCTGCTCAACAACCTGCTGCAGGGCCTGGGCATCATTTCCAGCCCGCTGGAAATCTACCGCACCGATGTCGCGGTCTATATCGGCATGGTCTATGCCTACCTGCCGTTCTTCATCCTGCCGCTGTACGCCACGCTGGTGAAGATGGACCTGCGCCTGCTGGAAGCCGCCTACGACCTGGGCGCCAAGCCCTGGCAGGCGTTCTGGCAGATCACCGTGCCGCTGTCGCGCCAGGGCGTGATCGCGGGCGCCATGCTGGTGTTCATCCCCGCCGTGGGCGAATACGTGATCCCGGAAATGCTGGGCGGCGCCAATACGCTCATGATGGGCCGCGTCATGTGGAATGAATTCTTCAACAACGCCGACTGGCCCATGGCCTCGGCCGTGACCTGCGTGATGGTGCTGTTGCTGCTGGTGCCGCTGGTGGTCTTCCAGTACAACCAGGTCAAGCAGCAGGAGCAGGCGGGCGGAGGCCGCAAATGAACGGGCCCAACAAGACTTTGCGCGCCGCCGTGCTGGGGCTGGGGTACTTCTTCCTGTACGTGCCCATCCTCAGCCTGATGGTGTTCTCGTTCAACGAGTCGCCCACCGTCACGTCCTGGACCGGATTCTCGTTCCGCTGGTATCACTCGCTGTTCAACGACGACGCGCTGCTGCGGGCGGCCTGGCTGTCGTTCCGCATCGCCGCCATGACCGCCACCGCCGCGGTCGTCATCGGCACGTGGGCGGGCTACGTGCTGGGGCGCATGGGGCGCTTCCGCGGCTTCGCGCTGTACGTGGGCATGCTCAGCGCGCCCCTGGTCATCCCCGAGGTGGTGCTGGGCATTTCGCTCTTGCTGATGTTCGTGGAACTGCGCGGCAGCCTGGGCTGGCCCGCCGAGAACGGCGTCTTCACGATCTGGGTGGGCCACGTGACCCTCTGCATGGCCTTCGTGGCGGTCATCATCCAGACGCGCATCCGCGACCTGGACCGTTCGCTGGAAGAGGCCGCCCTGGACCTGGGCGCCACGCCCATCACCGTGTTCTTCCGGATCACGCTGCCGCTCATCGCGCCGGCGCTGGCCTCGGCCTGGCTGCTGTCCTTCACGCTGTCGCTGGACGACGTCGTCCTGGCGTCGTTCCTGTCCGGTCCCAGTTCCAGCACGCTGCCGATGGAAGTTTTCTCGCGGGTGCGCCTGGGCCTGAAACCCGAGATCAACGCGCTGGCTACACTGTTCATCCTGGCGGTGGGCACCTGCGTGATCCTGGCCAACCGCATGCAATGGCGCAAGGAGTCCGAACCCAAATGAAGCAAACCACCCTGTATGGCCTGACCAAGTGCAGCACCTGCGTCAAGGCGCGCGACTGGCTGACCGAACATGGCGTCGACCATGCCTTCGTCGATTACCGCGACCATCCTGTGCCCGCCGCCACCCTGAAGTCCTGGGCCGACAAGGTCGGCGGATGGGAAAAGCTGGCCAACCGCGCGTCCATGACCTGGCGCAACCTGCCCGAAGACCGCAAGACCGCGCACACCGACGCCCAATGGAGCCAGTTGATCGCCGAGTACCCGGCGCTGGTGCGGCGCCCGGTCACGGTGACCCCGGATGGCGAGGTGAGCGTTGGCTTCAGCGAAAAGCGCTACGGCGAACGCTTCGCCTGAGGCGGCCGGCCCGGCGCTGCCCGACGCGTTCTTCGACCGCGACGCGGCGCAACTGGCGCGCGAACTGCTGGGCAAGGTCATCCGGCACCGCGTCGGCGGCCTGTGGCTGTCGGCCCGCATCATCGAGACCGAAGCCTATTACCTCGAAGAGAAGGGCAGCCACGCGTCGCTCGGATACACCCACAAGCGCCGCGCGCTGTTCATGGACGGCGGCACCGTCTACATGTATTACGCCCGCGGCGGGGATTCGCTGAACTTCAGCGCGGCCGGCCCCGGCAATGCCGTGCTGATCAAGTCCGGCTACCCCTGGACGGACGCGCTGTCCGGCCCGCAGGCGCTGGCCCGCATGCAGGAACTGAACCCCGACGCGCAAGGGCGGCCCAGGCCGCCCGCCAGCCTGTGCGCCGGCCAGACGCTGCTGTGCCGCGCGCTCGGGCTGAAGGTGCCCGACTGGGACGCGCGCTGCTTCGATCCCCGCGCCCTCTACGTCGAAGACGTGGGAGAAGCGCCGGCCCCGCTGATCTGCACCACGCGCCTGGGCATTCCCCTGGGCCGGGACGAGCACCTGAGCTACCGCTTCGTGGACCCGGCCTACGCCGCCTTCTGCACCCGCAATCCGCTGCGGCGCGGGCAGCGCGCCGGCCACGACTACGTGTGGGTGGACCGCCAGGGCATCGTGCTGCCCGAGGCGCCCTAGCTAGCCGGCGGGCGCTGCGAGGCGCTTGGCCAGCGACGCGCGCATTTCCGCGTACTTGCGCCGGATGCGCCGGCGGTTCAGGCGCTTGCTCCAGGCGTACAGCGGGATGAGGGGCAGCACCCCGAAGCCGTCGATCAGGTACAGGCCCGGCTTGCCGTCGGCATTCAGGCCGCAGGCGATATTGCTGGCGGACACGTCGTGCATGACGACGTGGGCGTCGGCCAGGTCGTCGAAGAATTCGTCCAGTTGCGCGCTCAGCGCCGCATCGAACTTGCCCTGGCGCGCCAGGTCGGCGACGGTGGGGGCGATATTGCCCTCGCCGTCGCGGATCTTCTCGACCACCAGGCCCAGGCCCAGCGTGGTTTGCGCCACGCCCAGGATGCGCGCCATGGGCACCTGCCACACGCCGGAAGGGCGGGTGGTGGTGGTCACGTATTCCGAGATTTCGTTCAGGTAGACCCGATAGGCGCTTTCGCGCTGGTACTGTTTGTACCAGCGCTTGAAGGGGCGCGCTTCCAGGTACACGGCGCGGGCGCGCATGTCCATGACCTTGACCAGCAAGGACGGCATGTGGGGATGCTGGAAGATGTGCCGGTCGCCGCCGGTGGCAAGCGGGACTTCGCCATCCAGGTTCAGCGGGCCGAATACGGACTGGAACGACGCCGCGGGCGTGCCGGAAGAGAGATCAGCAGGGTTCAAGGGGGTGTGAGGCCGGTTTGGATGGGCGAGAGTTTAATCCGCTTATCTCCCGGCGGGCAGCCGGGCAAGTCCCGATCCGGCTTTCTTTCGCCGCGGCGGGCGGGGCAGGGGTCCTACAATCCAGGCTTTGGAGACGCATCCGTTGAACGATATTCTGCTTTGGGCCGCCGCGGGCGGCGCCGTTCTGGCCTTTCTCGCGGCGCTGCTGGCCTGGTTGCGCCCGTCCGCCGCCGATGCCCGCCTGGACTCGCTGCTGGAGGGGCTGGAAAGAACCGAACGCGCCCTGCGCGCCGATATCGCGGAGGGCCAGCGCGGCCTGCGCAGCGAATTCTCGGAATCGGCGCGCGCCTTGCGGGCGGAGTTGGCGCAGACCCAGGACGAACTGCGCGCCGGGCTGTCGCGCGACGCGCAGGCCGCCCGCGCCGAGTCGGCGGAATCGCTGGCGCGCTTCGCCGCGGGCTTCGCCGAGCAGTTGCAGGGCCTTATCCAGATCAACGAGCGCCGCCTGATGGAAGTGCGGGCCACGGTGGACCAGCGCCTGCAATCGTTGCAAACCGACAACAGCGCCAAGCTGGATGAAATGCGGCGGACGGTGGACGAGAAACTCCACGCCACGCTGGAACAGCGCCTGGGCGAGTCCTTCAAGCTCGTGTCGGACCGCCTCGAAGCCGTGCACAAGGGGCTGGGCGAAATGCAGGCGCTGGCCGCGGGCGTCGGCGACCTGAAGCGCGTGCTGACCAACGTGAAATCGCGCGGCACCTGGGGCGAAGTGCAACTGGCCCGGCTGATCGAAGACAACATGACGCCGGACCAGTACGCCAGCAACATCAAGCCGGTGCCGGGCAGCGAAGCGGTGGTCGAGTTCGCCATCCGCCTGCCCGGGCGCGGCGACGGCGCCGGGCCGGTCTGGCTGCCGATCGACGCCAAGTTTCCCAAAGAGGAATACGAACGCCTCATGGACGCGCAGGACGCGGCGGACGCCGAAGGCGTCAAGAACGCCGGGGCCGCGCTGGGCCGCGCCGTCGAAGTGCAGGCCCGCTCGATCGCGGCCAAGTATGTCGCGCCGCCGCACACCACCGACTTCGCCATCATGTTCCTGCCCACCGAAAGCCTGTACGCCGAGGTGCTGCGACGGCCGGGCCTGCTGGACAGGCTGCACGACCTGCGCGTCAACGTGGCGGGCCCCAGCAACCTCGCGGCCCTGCTGAACAGCCTGCAGATGGGGTTCCGCACCCTGGCGATCGAACAGCGTTCGTCCGAGGTCTGGCAGGTGCTGCGGGCGGTCAAGACGGAATTCGGCAAATTCGGCGACGCGCTGGCCAGCGTCAAGAAGACACTGGACACCGCCAGCAACAAGATCGGCCAGACCGAGGTGCGCACCCGCGTCATGCTCAGGAACCTGAAGGACGTGGAGGCGCTGCCCGATGCCGATGCGCGGCTGTTGCTGGGCGAGGCCGGCGAAGAGGCCGGCGATCCGGAGACGCCGTCCGCTGGCGCCGACTGATCCGCCCGGAGGGACGGAGCAGGCGCCGGGCGTGGCCGCCCGCGCTTGTTGCCCGCTCCGACTGCCGATATCCTGGCATGTGCGGCAATTCGCCGCCGATACCTGGAGCATCGCAAGCATGAGCACCGCTGAACGCCATGATTCCTCTACCCTCGACGCGACGGCGCTGGGCGCCGATATCGCACTAGGGGTCACGACGGCGCTTGCCGCAATGCAGCAGGCGGTGGACCGGGTGGCGGCCCGCAATCCCGCGATCAACGCGGCTTGCGGCGTGCAGGCGGAAACCGGCCTGCGCCTGGCCAAGGCGCTGGACGACGAACTGGCGGCGCTGCCGCCGGAACAACGGCAGGCGCAACTGCGCCACCGGCCGTTCCTGGGCGTGCCCACCTTGCTCAAGGACCTGGGCACCGCCGCGCTGGGCCTGCCCAGTGCCATGGGGTCGGTGCTTTATGGCCAGGTCGAATGGAATGTCGACGCCGAGATCGTCAAGCGCTACCGCCGCGCCGGCCTGATTCCGTTCGGCCGCACGACCAGCGCCGAACTGGGCCTGAGCCCCACCACCGAATCGCCGGTGTACGGTCCGGCCACGCAGAACCCCTGGAAGGCCGGCCACAGCGCGGGCGGCTCCAGCGGCGGCGCGGGGGCGGCGCTGGCCAGCGGCATGGTGCGCATCGCGCACGGCAGCGACGGCGGCGGGTCGATCCGCATCCCGTCTTCCTGCTGTGGCGTGCTCGGCCTGAAGCCGTCGCGCGGCCTGATGCCGCTGGGTCCGCTCAAGGGCGAGGGCTGGGGCGGGCTGGCCACGGAACACATGATGACGCTGTCGGTGCGCGACTGCGCGGCATCGCTGGACATCAGCGCGGGCGCCGACGTGGGCGCGCCGTACGCGGCGCCGGCCCAGCCCGCGGAATCGTATCGCGGGGTCGTGGCGCGCGTGGCGGCCGATCCGCAAGCGGCGGCGCGCCGCCGCATCGCGTTCATCGATACGACCTACGAAGGCGAAGCCATCCACCCCGAGGTGGCGGCCACCCTTGACGAGGCCGCCCGGTTCTTCGCGTCGCTGGGCCACGAGCTGGTGCGGGCCGCGCCGCCCGTGGGGTCGGAGGAAGTGCTGTCGCCCATGCTGCCGCTGATCGCCAGCGCGGCGGCCAACGCCATCGACGCCTTCGTCGGCGGGCGCGGCCGCCGCCTCGCCGCCGATGAACTGCAGCCCACCACGCTGGGCGCGCGCGAATATGCCCGCGCGATCTCCGGCGCGCAATACGTGGCCTGTGTGGACACCTGCCACGACATCACGCGCCGCGTCGGCCGTTTCCTGGAGCGCGACGGCGCGCAGGGGCACGACCTGTTCCTGAGCCCGGTACTGGCGCAGCCGCCCGCGCCCATCGGCCGCTACGCCATGGACAACGCGGATTATCTGGCCTACCGTCTGGGCAAGAAGGGCGTCATCGGCTATTCGCCCTTCGCGCCGCTGGCCAACCTGACCGGCATGCCCGCCATCTCCATTCCTTTCGGCATGTCGTCCGACGGTCTGCCCATCGGCATCCAGTTGATGGGCCCGCTGGGCAGCGAGGCCCTGCTGCTGGAACTGGCCGCGCAGGTCGAGGCGCTGCGGCCCTGGGCCCTGGTGGCGCCCATGGCCCGCTGAGGCTGGCGGCGCGCCGCCAGCCGGCGGCGCATCGGCGGATGGATTCAGGGAGTTGCCATGTCATCGTTCGCGACGCACACCGTATTCAACCAGGTCCCGCCCCTGGAAGACTATTCCCTGTACGAGACCGATCCGGCGCTGCGCGCCGCGGTCGACCGGGAAGGCGCGCGGGCCTGGGCGGGCGAACTGGCCGCGCACGGCGCCTGGCTGGGCCGCGCGCAGACGCTGGAAGCCGGCGCGCAGGTCAACCGCTGCCCGCCGCGGCTGCTCGGCTACGACCGCGGCGGCCACCGCATCGACCATATCGAATTCCATCCGTCCTGGAATCTGCTCATGGGCGGCATCATGGCGCGCGGCCTGCACAGCCGCGCCTGGGCGCAGCCCGAGCCGGGCGCGCAGGTGGCGCGCGCGGCGGCCTACGTGATGCAGGGCCAGGTCGAGGCCGGCACGCTGTGCCCCACGACCATGACCTTCGCCGCGGTGCCTCTGCTGCAGCGCGAGCCGGCGGGGGCCGTGGATTTCGGCGGGCAGTGGCTGGCGGCGCTGTATTCGCGCGAATTCGACGGCGCCGACGCGCCGCTGTCCGCCAAGCGCGGCGCCCTGATCGGCATGGGCCTGACCGAAAAGCAGGGCGGCTCGGACCTGCGCGCCGTGAGCACGCGGGCCGTGCCGCTGGGGGCGTCCGGCCGGGGCAATCCCTACAGCCTGGTGGGCCACAAATGGTTCCTGTCGGTGCCGCAGGCGGACGCGCACCTGGTGCTGGCGCAGACGGACGAAGGGCTCAGTTGCTTCTTCGTGCCGCGCTGGATACCGGACGGGCCGCGCAACGCCGTCCGCATCCGGCGGCTGAAGGACAAGCTCGGCAATTGCAGCAATGCAAGCGCCGAGGTCGAGTTCGAGGACGCCTGGGGCGTGCTGCTGGGCGAGCCGGGCCGGGGCCTGGCCGTGCTGCTGGAAATGGCCGCCACCACGCGGCTGGATTGCGTGCTGGGCAGCACCGCGCTGATGCGGCAGGCGCTGGTGCAGTCGGCCCATCACGCGCGGCACCGGCAGGCCTTCGGCAAGCCCCTGATCGAACAGCCGCTGATGCGCAACGTGCTGGCCGACCTGGCCCTGGAAAGCGAGGCCGCCATGGCGCTGGCGCTGCGGCTGGCGCGCGCGGTGGACGAGCGCGCCGACGCGCAGGCCCGCGCGCTCGTCCGCGTGGGCACGCCCGCCGCCAAGCTCTGGGTGTGCAAGCGCGCCGTCGCCGCGGTGGCGGAGTGCATGGAGGTCTGGGGCGGCAACGGCTATGTGGAAGAGGGCCCGATGCCCAGGCTGTACCGCGAGACGCCGGTCAATTCCATCTGGGAAGGATCGGGCAACGTCATGGCGCTGGACGTGCTGCGCGCCTTGCAGCGCGAGCCCGAGGCCCTGCCCGCGCTGGAGCGCGAATTCGCCCCGGCGCGGGGCCGGAACCGCGACTTCGACGACGCGTTGGCGCGCTGGCGCGCCCTGCTGGCCGATACCGCGCAGGCCGAGTTCCAGGCGCGGCGCATCGCCGCCGGCCTGGCGCGGCTGTGGCAGGCCGCCTTGCTGATCCAGCATGCGCCGGACGCGGTCGGGCAGGCGTTCGCCGCCAGCCGCCTGCGCGCGGACGGCGGCATCCACGGCGAACTGGCCGCGGGCGCGGACACTCAGGCGATCCTGGCGCGCGCCTGGCCCGCCGCCGCATGCTAAATTTCCCGGCTCGACAACCCTTTCCGTTTCTTCCCGCCATGCTCTCCCAGCAAGAACTCAAGCAGCAAGCCGCCGACGCGGCCCTGGAATTCGTTGAACAGGTCGCCGGCCCGGACGTCGTCATCGGCGTGGGCACGGGCTCCACGGCCGATCTGTTCATCGACGGCCTGGCCCGTTTCAAGGGCCGAATCGGCGGCACGGTGGCCAGTTCGGAACGCAGCGCCGCCCGGCTCGCCGGCCACGGCCTGAAAGTGCTGGACCTGAACGACGTGTCCTCGATGCCCATCTATGTGGACGGCGCCGACGAGATCGACGCCAACCTGCACATGATCAAGGGCGGCGGCGGCGCGCTGACGCGCGAGAAGATCGTGGCCTCGGTGGCCGGGCGCTACATCTGCATCGCCGACGAATCCAAGCTGGTCCAGACCATGGGAAAGTTCCCGCTGCCGATCGAAGTCATCCCGATGGCCCGCGAATCGGTGGCGCGCGCCATGGTGGCGCTGGGCGGCCAGCCCCGCCTGCGCGAGGGCTTCGTCACCGATAACGGCAACATCATCCTGGACGTTTCCGGCCTGTCCATCACCGACGCCCCGGGCCTCGAAGCCCGCTTGAACAACCTGCCGGGCGTGGTGACCTGCGGCCTGTTCGCGATGCCGGGCGCCGACGTGGCGCTGCTGGCCACGCAGAACGGCATCCGCCGCCTGGACCGCCGGGCCTGACCGTTCCCCGCGCGGCGCATTGCCTCGTGCCGCCCCGCCTTGCGGGCGGCGGGGGCGCGATTCATAATCCTGTCACACTTGGGTCATAACCTTGCGGGTTGTGCAGGCCCGTTTCGTAACACTCTTCAATTTCGGGGCGATGCCATGAGACCAACCACGCAGGGAGCCCGGATGTCGGAGCACACAAACAAACAGTTCGACGCGGATCTGGAAAGCGTCCGTTCGCAGTTCTTGCAGATGGGCGGCTTGGTGGAAGCCATGATCCAGGAGGCCATCGACGCATTGGCCAGCGGCGACCTGTCGCTGGTTGAGAAGGTCCGCGAGCGGGAAAAGGAAGTCAACCGCCACGAAGTCGAGATCGACGAGAGCATCAGCCGGATCCTGGCGCGGCACCAGCCCACCGCCATCGACCTGCGCATGCTGATGGCCGTGTCCAAGATGCTGACCGACATGGAACGTTCCGGCGACGAGGCCGAGAAGGTCGCCACGGTCGCGCGCCGCATCCACGAAGCCGAACTGCGCCACATCCCGGTGATCGAACTGCGCCACATGGCCGCCAACGTGCGCACCATGCTGCACCAGGCGCTGGACGCCTTCGCCCGCCTCGACCCCATCCAGGCCGCCGCCGTCGTGCGCAGCGACAAGGAAGTGGATAAGGAATGGAAGGGCGCGCTGCGCCACCTCATCACCTACATGATCGAAGACCCGCGCACCATTTCGCGCGCCATCGACATGATCTTCATCGCGCGAGCGCTGGAGCGCATCGGCGACCACGCCAAGAACATGTCCGAACGCGTCATCTACATGGTCAAGGGCGCGGATGTGCGCCACACCGGCGTGAAGAACACCGAACGCCAGGCGCGCGGCGACGAAGACTCGGAAGAGCCGCAGCAGGATCAGTAGCTTCTTCGCGGTGGGTGTCTGACACGGGATCGCTGCCAGTGTCTGACACCCTGGGGAGATAATCTTCACACTGGGCGAGCGCGGCAAAGGGTGTCTGACACCCGGGCAGGCGGGCTTCAGCCTGGCGAGTTTCTCGTAGGGTGTCAGACACAGGATCGTCGCCAGTGTCCGACACCCTGGGGAGACAATTCTCGTTGCCAGTGTCTGACACCCTGGGGAGACAATCTTCACACTGGGCAAGCGCAGCAAAGGGTGTCTGACACCCCCGCAAGCCGCCACCCTCAGCCCTCAGGCAACGTCACCCCCACCCCCAGCCTAGGATCCGGCACACCCGGCTTGCTTCCGTCGATGCGCCCGGCAAGCCTCCGTCCGAAGGCCGGCAGTCCCGGGGCGCCGAGTTCCAGGTCGTACCAGCCTTCGCAGCCCGCGTACTCGATGTCCAGCGCGCCGCCGGCCGGCACCTGCGCCGCGGCGCGCCAGCCGTCTCCCATGCGCGACGACAATTCCACGGGCTGCGGCGAACCGCCGCGATTGAGCAGCCGCAGGCGCAATCCAGCGCCCGCCGGCGCCAGTTGCGCCTCGATCCGCCCGGCATCCCGGCCGTCGCCGCGGAACTGCCGGTGGAAGCCGTCGGGACCCAGCAGCCACAAGTCATAGGCGCCGCCATCGGCCAGGCGCCAGCCGTCGTCCAGGCGGCCGCCCGCGCCCACCGTGTAGCGGCGGGGCGCCCGTTCCAGCGCCAGCCGGTCGTAGACGTGCAGCACCGCGCCCGCTTCGCCCGGATTGCGCAGCGTCAGCCGGTAGTGCCGTCCGTCCGCCGCCATCCCGCCTTCGGCCTCCAGCGCATACGGCAGCGGGCAGGCGCGGCGCCCGCCTTCTTCCGGTTGCGGCCCGCGGTCCCCGGCGAAGTCGAAGGCCGAGGTCAGGTCTCCGGCCACCGCGCGGCGCCATGCGCTGATGTTGGGTTCGGCCACGCCGAAACGGGCCTCCAGGAAGCGGATCACGGAGGTGTGGTCGAACACCTGCGAGTTGACCCAGCCGCCGCGGCTCCAGGGCGAGATCGCCAGCATCGGCACGCGGGGGCCCAGTCCGAACCCGCGGCCGTGCAGGCCGGGCGGGTCGTCCGGCGTGGAGGCGCTGGGACCGTGCCGCGCGTCGTGGTATTCACCGTCCAGCTCGACGGTGGATAGGCCGCCCGACGACCCGTCGGCGGGACGGGCCGGCGGCGCGGGCGGCGGCACGTGGTCGAAGAAGCAGTCGTTTTCGTCGTAGGTGACGAAGAACACGCAGCGGCTCCAGGTCTCGGGGTTGCGCGTCGGGATGTCCAGCACGCGCTCGGTGTAGGCGCCGCCCTGGCGCGGCGACGAGACTTCCGGATGCTCGGAGTCGGCGGTGGGCGCGATGATCCACGACACCTGCGGCAGCGTGCCCCGGGCGACGTCGCGGGCCAGGTCGTCCAGGGTGCGCGTGGACAGGCCGCGATCGCGCAAGGGGGCGTCGGCGGCGCCTTCCGCGTGCTGCCGGCGGTACTGCCTGAAGCCGGCCAGCGGATTGTCGTGATAGTTGTCCTCCATGTCCTGGTAGATGCGCCAGTCCACGCCCGCGTCCTGCAGGCGTTCGGGATAAGTGGTCCAGGCATAGCCTTCGCCGGCGGGCCCCAGGCGGTCGTGGGTGTTGACCAGCGCCGGGCCGCCCGCAAGCCCCGCCGGATCGTTCGTGCCGGTCCACAGGAACAGCCGGTTCGGATTGGTGCCGGCGTGCATCGAGCAGTGGTAGGCGTCGCACAGTGTGAAGGCGTCGGCCAGCGCGGTCTGGAACGGCACGTCCGCGCCGTCGTAGGCGCCCATGCCTAGCCGGCTCTTGGCGGGCAGCCATTGGTCCATGCGGCCGTCGTTCCAGGCGCGCTGGGCGTCGTCCCAGGTATGCGGCGTGATGTAGCCCACCGGCGTGCCGCCGGGATATTCCGCTCGCAAGGCATAGGGACGGACCCGCGCCGCGCCGTCCTCCTGCGTCAGCACGTCGCCCGAGGCGGTGGGCGCAAGCAGCGGGTCGGCGAAGCCGCGCACCCCGGGCAGCGTGCCGAAATAATGGTCGAACGAGCGGTTTTCCTGCATCAGGATCACCACGTGGCGCACGTCCCGCAGCGTGCCGGTCTGGCGGTCGGGGGCGATTTCCAGCGCGCGGGCGATCGCAGGAAAGGCGGCGGGGGACGGTTCTGTTTTCATGGCGGCGCGATACCCATTCGATAGAGGGATCTTAAGCCCGCGGAGCAGGGCGGGGCCGCAAGCGCGAAGCCCCTCGCGGGCGAGGGGCTTCGGAAGCGGAGGGCCCGCGGGAGGGCGCGGGCGCGGCCCGGTCAGGCCGAGGGCGGAACGTAGCCCTGGGCTTCGACGCTGCCGTCTTCGAACAGGAAGCGCTCCATCTGTTCTTTCAGGTACTTGCGCGCGCGGGCGTCGGCCAGGTTCAGGCGGTTTTCGTTGACCAGGCGAGTCTGGATGCCCTTCCATTCTTCCCAGGCTTCCTTGGAAATGCTCTGCCAGATCTTGGTGCCGAGTTCGCCGGGGTAGGGCGGAAAATCCAGCCCTTCGGCTTCACGCTTCAGTTTCACACAGTTGACGGTACGGGCCATGGTTCGCTGCCGGAAAAGATAAGTAAGCCCGTATTTTAGCGGGCTTGGCGTCCAGAGGGCGCCAAGCCCCTTCGGGTCCTGCGGTTGGACGCCGGGGCCGGGACGATTACAGCTTTTTGATGAAGACCAGGCTGTTGCGCGAACGGTTGTAGTTGTTCTGCTTTTCGCGGGGCAGGTCGGCGATGCCGCCCTGCACGAAGCCGCGCTTCATGAACCAGTGCGAGGTCCGGGTGGTCAGCACGAACAGCCGCTTGGCGCCCGCGGCGCGCGCGCGCGATTCCATGTGGCGCAGCAGGATCTCGCCTTCGCCCGACCCCTGCCATTCCGGATGCACGATCAGGCAGGCCATTTCCGCCATCTGCTCGCCCGGGAAGCTGTGCAGGGTGGCGCAGCCGTAGATTACGCCGTCGTGCTCCAGCACCGTGAAATTCTCCACGTCGCGCTCGACCACGCTGCGGGGGCGGGGCACCAGGGTGCCGTCGGCCTCCAGCGGTTCGATCAGGCTGAGGATCGCGCCCACGTCGTCGATCGTGGCCGGGCGCAGGTCGTCCAGCGTGTCCTCGACCACCATGGTGCCCACGCCGTCGTGGGTGAAGATTTCCAGCAGCACGCTGCCGTCCAGCGTGAAGGGCAGCAGGTGCGCGCGGGCCACGCCGCGCTTGACGGCCAGGGACGCGCAATGCAGGAAGGCGTGGGTGTCCTCGTCCAGCGTGCCGGCGGCCAGCAGGGCGTCGGCATCCACCCGGGCCAGTTCGGTGTCCAGCGTGCCGTCGTCGTTCATCACGCCGGGCGAACCGGACAGGAAGATCAGTTTTTCGGCGCGCAGCGCCACGGCGGTGCTGGTGGCCAGGTCTTCCATGGCTAGGTTGAACGCGTCGCCGGTGGGCGAGAAGCCCAGCGGCGACAGCAGCACCACGGACGAGCCTTTTTCGATGGCGAATTTCAGCGCGTCGATATCGATCTTGCGGACCTGGCCGGTGTGCTTGTAGTCCACGCCGCCGATCACGCCGGCGGGGCGGGCGGTGACGAAGTTGCCGGAAATCACGCGGATGTGCGCATGCGACATGGGCGTGTTCGGCAGGCCCTGGCTGAAGGCGGCCTCGATATCCAGGCGGATCTCGCCGGCGGCTTCCTTGGCGCATTCCAGGGCGGCGGCGTCGGTGGGGGACAGGCCGCGGTCGAACTGCTGGGTAAAGCCCTTCAGGCGCAGTTGCTCATTGACCTGCGGGCGGGAGCCGTGCACCAGCACCAGGCGGATGCCCAGCGAGGACAGCAGCGAGAGGTCCTGCACCAGCGCATTCAGCGCGCCGGCCTGCACCAGTTCGCCGCCGAACGCCACCACGAACGTCTTGCCTCGGAAAGCATGCACATGGGGCGCCACGTCCCGAAACCATCGGACGAACTGGGCGGGTGCGAATTCTGGGGCTTCGAGGGCGGAGACGGTGTCTGGTTCCAGGTCGGGCATGATGGGCGGAAGGATTCCTGAGAGTCGGCAAAAACGCGGCGCCATGCCGCGTCAGAGCGCCGTCGCGCGGACGGCGTGGCGAAATTATATGACCGCCGGGGCCGGATTCCCCGGCGCGGCGCGCGCGGAAATTTATAATGTCGGCCTAACCGGACTATCGTACATGCCTGAATCCTCCAGCCCGCGGGCCTCCAAGGCCGCGGACGCGGCGGCCCCGGCGGCCGCCGCCGCGCCGAATGCGCGCCGGGCGCCGCGCCCCGAGCGCCCCATTCCCGCGGTGACCTATCCCGAAGACCTGCCCGTCAGCGCAAGGCGCCAGGAGATCGCGCGCGCCATCGCCGGCCACCAGGTGGTGATCGTCAGCGGCGAAACCGGCTCGGGCAAGACCACGCAGTTGCCCAAGATCTGCCTGGAACTGGGCCGCGGCCGCCAGAAGATGATCGGCCACACCCAGCCGCGCCGCCTGGCGGCGACCTCGGTGGCCAAGCGCATCGCCGAGGAACTGGGCACGCCGATGGGCGAGGTGGTGGGCTACCAGGTGCGGTTCAACGACCGCACCGGCCCGAACGCGTCCATCAAACTGATGACCGACGGCATCCTGCTGGCCGAGTCGCAGCGCGACCCGCTCTTGCGCCGCTACGACACCATCATCATCGACGAGGCGCACGAACGCAGCCTGAACATCGATTTCCTGCTGGGCTACCTGAAGCAGCTTCTCCCGCGCCGCCCCGACCTGAAAATCATCATCACCTCGGCCACGATCGATGCCGAGCGCTTCGCCCGGCACTTCGCGGCGTCCGAGGACAAGCCCGCGCCCGTCATCGAGGTGTCCGGCCGCCTGTACCCCGTGGACGTCCGCTACCGGCCCGTGCGCGAGGGACCGGCCGACGGCGAGGCCGCCCCGGCCCCGGGCAAGCCCGGCCGCGATCGCGAGCGGATGTCGGGCGACGAGGAGCGCGACCTGATCGACGCCATCGTGGACGCCGTGGACGAATGCGCGCGGCATGGCCCGGGCGACGTGCTGGTGTTCCTGCCCGGCGAGCGCGAAATCCGCGAATCCGCCGAGGCGCTGCGCAAACGCCATCCGGCGGGCACCGAAGTGCTGCCGCTGTATGCGCGGCTGTCGCAGGCCGAGCAAGAGCAGATTTTCCATCCGCGCACCAACGCGCGGCGCATCGTGCTGGCCACCAACGTGGCGGAGACCTCGCTGACCGTGCCCGGCATCCGCTTCGTGGTCGACAGCGGGCTGGCGCGCATCAAGCGGTATTCCTGGCGCAACAAGGTCGAGCAACTGCGCATCGAGCCGATCAGCCGCGCCTCGGCCAACCAGCGCGCCGGCCGTTGCGGCCGGGTGGGGCCGGGCGTCTGCATCCGGCTCTACGACGAGCAGGATTTCAACAACAGGGCCGCGTTCACCGATCCGGAAGTGCTGCGCTCGTCGCTGGCGTCGGTCATCCTGCGGATGAAGTCGCTGAAGCTGGACGATATCGAGCAGTTCCCCTTCGTCGAGGCGCCGCCCGGGCGCGCCGTGGCCGACGGCTACCACCTGCTGCAGGAGCTGGGTGCGATCGAACTGGAGTCCGCGGCGGGCGACGACGCGGACGGCGCGCGCACCGGCGCCTCGTTCGCGCTGACCCGCACCGGCCATGAACTCGCCAAGCTGCCGGTGGACCCGCGCATCGGCCGGATGATCCTGGCCGCGCGCGAACACCAGTGCCTGGCCGAAATGCTGATCATCGCGTCGGCCCTGTCGGTGCAGGACGCGCGCGACCGTCCCATGCAGGAGCGCGAGGCGGCCGAGGCCGCGCACGCCAAGTTCGCCGACGACAAGTCCGAATTCATCTCTTTCCTGAAGCTGTGGCGGTGGTACGGCGAACAGGTCCAGCACAAGGCCTCGCAGCGCAAGCTGGTGGCCCTGCTGCGCCAGAACTTCCTGTCGCCCATCCGCCTGCGCGAATGGCACGACGTGCACACCCAACTGGCCGCCCTGGTGGGCGAACAGGGCTGGCGCGTGAACCAGGCGGAAGCCACGTACGAACAACTGCACCTGGCGCTGCTGTCGGGGCTGCTGGGCAACATCGGCTTCAAGAGCGACGAGGGCGGCCACTACCAGGGCGCCCGCGAAATCCGCTTCCACATCCATCCGGGTTCGCGGCTGGTGAAGAAGGCGGGGCGCTGGATCGTCGCGGCCGAACTGGTCGAGACCACGCGGCTGTACGCGCGCTGCGTGGCGCGCATCGACCCGGCGTGGCTGGAAAAAGTGGCCGCGCACCTGATCCGCAGGAACTGGTCCGATCCCCGCTGGGAAAAGAAGGCGGGCCAGGTCGTGGCCAATGAACGGGCCACGCTGTACGGGCTGGTCATCTACGCCGGCCGGCGCATCCACTACGGCCGCGTCAATCCGGCGCACGCGCGCGAACTCTTCATCCGCCAGGCCCTGGTGCCGGGCGAGATCGACACGCGCCTGGCCTTCGTGGCGCACAACCGCAAGCTGATCGCCGGCATCGAGAAGCTGGAGCACCAGGCCCGTCGTCCCGACATCCTGGTCGACGACGAACTGATCTACGCTTTCTACGACCGCCAGTTGCCCGCCGACATTTCGCAGACGGCCTCGCTGGAAAAGTGGGTGTCGGGGCTGGACAAGGCTGCGGCCGCCCAGCTCATGCTGACCCGCGACGAACTGATGCGGCATGAAGCCGCCGGCGTCACGACCGACGTGTTCCCCAAGAAGGTGGAATGGCAGGGCGTGTCCATGGCCCTGGACTACCACTTCGAGCCCGGCTCCCCGCGCGACGGCGTGACCCTGTCGGTGCCGCTGTTCGCCCTGAACCAGATCGATCCGGCGCGCTGCGAATGGCTGGTGCCGGGCATGCTCAAGGAAAAGGTGCATCTGCTCCTGAAGTCCCTGCCGCAGAAACTGCGCCGCCATTGCGTGCCGCTGCCGGATTACGCCGCCGGGTTCTACGAGCGCTGGTTCGACCGCCTGGGCGATCCGCAGCAGGGCCTGGTGGACGCCGTCATCGCCGATATGTGGAACCAGGTCCAGGTGCGCCCGGCCGTGGGGGATTTCAAGCTGGAAACCCTGCCGGCGCACTTGTTCATGAACTTCCGGGTGGTGGACGAGCACGGCCGCATGCTGGCCGCCGGCCGCAACCTGGCGCAACTGCGCGCCGAATTCGGCAAGCAGGCGCAGGCCACCTTCCAGCAACTGGCGGCCAGCGACACGCAGGTCGCCCAGGCGCTGGCGCACGAGAACCTGACTTCCTGGTCCTTCGGCCCGCTGCCGGAGATCATGGAGATCAAGCGGCGCGGGCAATCGGTCATCGGCTATCCGGCGCTGGTGGACCGCGGCGCGCATTGCGACCTGGACGTGTTCGACGATCCGGACGAGGCCCGCAAGCACCATCGCGCCGGCCTGCTCAGGCTGTTCCGGCTGGGGCTGCGCGAACAGGTGAAGTTCCTGGAAAAGAACCTGACGGACCTGACCCGGATCAGCATGCTGTACATGACGCTGGGCACGCAGGAAGAACTGCGCGACCAGATCATCGATTGCGCGCTCGGGCAGGCCTGCCTGGCCGATCCCTGGCCGGTGAACGAACAGCAGTTCGACGCCCGGCGCGCCGAGGGCAAGGGCCGGCTCGGCCTGCTGGCCCAGGAAGTGGCACGGCTGGCGGGGGCGGTGCTGACGGAGTACGCGGCGGTGCAGCGCAAGCTGCCCCAGGCCAAGCCGCACGCCACCGCCTACGCGGACCTGCAGGCGCAACTGGGCGCGCTGATGCCCAAGTGGTTCATCCGCGACACGCCCCACGCGCAGTTGGCGCATTTCCCGCGCTACCTGAAGGCGATCCAGGCGCGCATCGACAAGCTGCGCGCCGATCCGGCGCGCGACGCCAAACTGGTGGCCGAGATGGCGCCGCTCCTGACGCAGTACCAGCGAGCGAGATCGGCGCTGAAGGGGGCGCCCGATCCCCGCCTGGACGAATTCCGGTGGCTGCTGGAAGAGTTGCGGGTGGCGCTGTTCGCGCAGGAGCTGCGCACGCCGATGCCGGTTTCGGTGAAGCGGCTGATGAAGAGTTGGGAGTCGTTGAAGCGGTAGAGGGGGGCGGAGGCTGTGAAGGGACGAAGGCTGTGTCTGGCACTCGGGCGAAGGCTGTGTCTGACACCCGTACGAGACGATCCAGGACTTGCGCTGGCGCCACCCGGGTGTCTGACACCAACGAAAGCACAAACACCTTGGTGTCAGACACCCGGGAAGGTCTGCTTCAGCCGGACGGGCGTCTCGTACGGGTGTCAGACACCGGGCGCGGGGTCGCCTCCCCTACAGCGCCAGGAACCCCAAGATGACCAGAACGATCAGCCCGTACTTGGTGGCCTTGTAGACCTTGCGGTTCCAGGCCTTGAAGGCCTTGCGCTTCTGGTCGATGACCCAGTGCGCGTGCGTCAGCTTGTTGATCGCGCCGGTCTGGTCGCCGCCGTCGTTGGGCGAACTTGCCGCCGACATGACGACCCGGCCGAACCAGCGGTTGAAGGCTTCGGCCCAGCGCCACTTCAGGGGGCGCTCCACGTCGCAAAACAGGATGATGCGGTTCTGCTCGGTGCGGTTGTAGGCTTCGTGGACGTAGGTCTCGTCGAACACCACGCTTTCGCCGTCGCGCCAGCTATAGGATTCGCCGTCGACGATGATGTGGCAGCGGTCGTCGTTGGGAGTGACCAGGCCCAGGTGGTAGCGCAGGGACCCGGCGAACGGGTCGCGGTGCCGGTTGAGCTGGCCGCCCGGCGGCAGTTCGGCGAACATCGCGGCCTTGACCTTGGGCAGGGTCTTCAGGATGGCGACGGTCTTGGGGCAGAGTTCTTCGGCGGACGGGTGGCGCGCGTCATACCACTTCAGGTAGAAGCGCTTCCAGCCGTACTTGAAGAACGAGTTGAAGCCGATGTCGTTGTGGGTGTCGGCGGCCTTGATGCGCCGCAGCTCGGCCATCTGCACGGCCTCTTCGCGGATCGTTTCCCAATGCTCGTCCAGCACCTTGAGTTCGGCGATCTCGCTCGTCGTCAGGTAGGGCGTGGGCGGCACGCGCGAGGCCAGCACCATGAAGGCGTTGACGGGGGCGAGCAGCACGGAGTGGTCCAGCAGTTGCCGGCCCAGCGGCAGCTTGACGCGGCCGCGGAAGTGCGCGAAGAGGATGGCGGCCAGCCAGATCCCGGGGATTAGCCATTTCATACGTAAATCTCGTGCAGCAATGGTGGGTCAGGTCCAGAGGCTATTGTTACACAGGCCGCGCGCGCGGGGCTCCCCGGATCGCCCGGGACCGTGGCTTTGACCGGTACAATTCTCCCTATGTCCGAAGCCGTAACAAACCCGTCCCCATTTGTTCATCTGCGCGTTCACTCCGAGTTCTCGGTCGTGGACGGCATCGTGCGCATTCCCGACCTCATCAAGCGCGTCGCCAAGCTGGGCCAGCCCGCCGTCGCGCTGACCGATCTGTCGAACCTGTTCGGCCTGATCAAGTTCTACAAGGGCGCGCGCGGCGCGGGCGTGAAGCCCATCGCGGGCTGCGACGTCTGGCTGTCCAACGACGAAGATCCCGCCAAGCCTTTCCGGCTGCTGCTGCTGGTGCGCAACCACAAGGGCTATCTCAACCTGTGCGAATTGCTCTCCAGGGCCTTCCTGACGAACCAGGGCAAGGGCCGCGCGGAGATCCGGCGCGAATGGCTGCAGGGGCAGGACGGCCTGATCGTCCTGTCGGGCGGCCGCGGGGGCGACGTGGGCCAGGCGCTGGACGCGGGCAACGCCGTGTCGGCGCTGGCGCTGGCGCGCCAATGGGAGCACCTGTTCCCGGGCAGCTACTACATCGAACTTCAGCGCGCCGGCATGGACGGCGACGAAGCCTATACCCAGGCCGCGATGCGCCTGGCGGGCGAAGCGGGCTTGCCGGTGGTGGCCACGCATCCGGTGCAGTTCCTGGACGAATTCGAATTCCAGGCGCACGAGGCCCGGGTCTGCATCGCCGAAGGCGAGATCCTGGCCAATCCGCGCCGCGTGCGCCGGTTCAGCAAAGAGCAGTACCTGCTCAGCTCCGAGGAAATGGCCCGGCGCTTCGCCGACGTGCCTTCGGCGCTGGCCAACACGGTGGAAATCGCCAAGCGCTGCAACCTGAGCCTGGTGCTGGGCAAGCCGCGCCTGCCCAACTTCCCCACGCCCGAGGGCGTGACGCTCGACGACTACCTCGTGCAGTTGTCGGAAGAGGGCCTGGAAAAGCGCATGCGCTTCCTGTTCCCCGACGAGGCCGAACGCGAGTCCAAGCGCGAGCAGTACTACGAACGCCTGCGCTGGGAATGCAAGACCATCATCCAGATGGGCTTCCCCGGCTACTTCCTGATCGTGCAGGACTTCATCAACTGGGGCAAGAACAACGGCGTGCCGGTGGGGCCGGGCCGGGGCTCGGGCGCGGGTTCGCTCGTGGCCTACGCGCTGGGCATCACCGACCTGGATCCGATCCGCTACGACTTGCTGTTCGAGCGCTTCCTGAATCCCGAGCGGGTCTCCATGCCCGACTTCGATATCGACTTCTGCCAGGACAACCGCGAACGGGTCATCGACTACGTCAAGGAAAAGTACGGCCGCGCCGCCGTGAGCCAGATCGCCACCTTCGGCACGCTCGGCGCCAAGGCCGTGGTGCGCGACGCGGGCCGCGTGCTGGACATGCCCTATATGTTCTGCGACGGCCTGTCCAAGCTGATCCCGTTCAACCCGATGGATCCCTGGACGCTGGAACGCACCCTGAAGGACGAACCCGCCTTCAAGGACCGCTACGAGCAGGAAGAAGAAGTGCGCGGGCTGGTCGACCTGGCGAAACCGCTGGAAGGCCTGACCCGCAACATCGGCATGCACGCCGGCGGCGTGCTGATCGCGCCCGGCAAGCTTACCGACTTCTGCCCGCTGTATTGCCAGCCGGGGCAGGAGAACAGCGCCGTCTCGCAGTTCGACAAGGACGACGTCGAGGCCGCCGGCCTGGTGAAGTTCGACTTCCTGGGCCTGCGCAACCTGACCATCCTGGATTGGGCCGTGCGCTACGTGCGCCAGTTCAACGAAGACAAGCGCGACTTCGACGTCATGGCGCTGGCGCTGGACGATCCGGCCGCCTACAAGATCCTGTGCGACGCCAACACGACCGCGGTGTTCCAGTTGGAATCGCGCGGCATGAAGGAACTGCTGAAAAAGCTGCGGCCCAACACCTTCGAAGACATCATCGCCATGCTGGCCCTGTACCGTCCGGGGCCGCTGGAATCCGGCATGGTGGACGACTTCGTCAACCGCAAGCACGGCCGCGCCGCGGTGGACTACTTCCACAACGACCTGGAAAGCACGCTCAAGAGCACCTACGGGGTCATCGTCTACCAGGAACAGGTGATGCTGATCTCGCAGATCATCGGAGGCTATTCGCTGGGCGGCGCCGACCTGCTGCGCCGCGCCATGGGCAAGAAAAAGCCCGAGGAAATGGCCAAGCACCGGGAACTGTTCGAACAGGGCGCCAAGGAAAAGGGCCACGATCCCGACCTGGCGGTCAAGCTGTTCGACCTGATGGAGAAGTTCGCGGGCTACGGCTTCAACAAGTCGCACTCGGCCGCGTACGCGCTGATCTCGTACCAGACGGCCTGGCTCAAGGCCTACCATCCGACGGAATTCCTTGCCGCGACCATGTCGTCGGACATGGACGATACGGACAAGGTCCAGATTTTCTGCCGCGACGCCCAGGACAACGGCGTCGAGGTGCTGCCGCCGGACGTCAACTTCTCGGCCTACCGGTTTGAACCGGTGGCCGACAAGCACACCGAAAAGGGCAGGCCGCCGCGCACCATGCGCTACGGCCTGGGGGCGGTCAAGGGCACGGGGCAGGGCGCGGTCGAAGACATCCTGCGCGCGCGCAAGGAAGGCGGCCCCTTCCTGAACCTGTTCGACTTCTGCCGCCGCGTCAGCAAGCAGGCGGTCAACCGCCGCACCATCGAGGCCCTGATCAAGGCCGGCGCGTTCGACACCATCGAACCCAACCGGGCGGCCATGCTGGCCTCGGTGCCCACCGCCATGGAGGCCGCCGAGCAGGCGGCCCGCAGCGCCAACCAGGCCTCGCTGTTCGGCGACGACAGCGGCGACGTGGTGGCCGGCGAACTGGCCAAGGTCGCGCCCTGGGACCTGCACAAGAAGCTGACCGAAGAAAAGTCCGCGCTGGGCTATTACTACAGCGGCCACCTGTTCGACGCCTGGCGCGACGAAGTGCGCCGCATCGTGCCGATGCAGCTCGCCCGCGTGGAGCCGCAGCGCGACCTGCAATGGATGTGCGGCGTGCTGGCCAGCGTGCGCGTCATGATGACGCGGCGGGGCAAGATGGTCTTCGCCGTGCTGGACGACGGCACCGCGCAGGTGGAAATCTCGGTCTTCAACGAACTCTACGAAAAGCACCGCAACCGCTTGCGCGAAGACCAGCTCGTCATCGTGCAGGGCAAGGTCAGCAACGACGATTATTCCGGCGGCATGCGCATCGTGGCCGAGCAGCTCTACGACCTGCAACTGGCCCGCGAGGCCCGCGCCAAGTCCCTGCGCGTCAAGCTCAACGGCAGCGCCGACGCGGCCCGCCTGCGGCAAATGCTGAATCCGTTCCGGGCCGAACCCGAGAACGGCATTCCCGGCGTGCCGGTCGATATCGTCTATACCAAGAATAATTTCCTGTGCACGGTCCGGCTGGGCGAGGAGTGGCGCGTCCGCATGGCCGATACGCTGCTGGCGAACCTGAACGAATGGACCAAGCCCGACGGGGTGGAGGTGACTTATTGATGCGTAGCCTGCGTATCGTTCACTCGGAAGCCGCCACCAGCTTCGGCGGCCAGGAAGGGCGGATCTTCAAGGAAATGACCGCCATGCGCGCGCGCGGCCATCACATGGAGGCTATCTGCCAGCCCAAGGCGCTGTTGGCGGAACGCCTGTCGGACGCCGGCTTCACCGTGCACACGCTGGAAATGGACGGCGTGGCGAACTACCTGAAAGGCGTCGCCACCATTCGCGGCATCCTGCGGGAAGGCCGTTTCGACGTCCTCAATACGCACAGCCGCCGCGACACGGTCATCGCGGCCGCCGCGGCCCGGCTGGCCGGGACGCCGCTGATCGTGCGCACCCGCCACCTGTCCAACAAGGTGGGCTCGCTGTGGTCCTACACCCGCCTGCCGCACCGCGTCACGACGGTGAGCGACCACGTGCGCCAGCACCTGATCGAACGCGGCGTGCCCGCCGCAAGCGTGGCGACGGTCTATTCGCCCATCGTGCTGCCCCCGCCGGTCGAGCGCTCCACCCTGCGCGAGGAACTCGGCCTGGCCGATGACGATATCGTCGTCGGCTGCGTGGCCGTCATGCGGGCCACCAAGGGGCACAAGGACCTGATCGACGCGATCGCGCCCTTGATGGCCAGCCGCCCCAGACTGCACCTGGTGTTCGTCGGGGGCGGTTCGCCGGTGTTCGAGCAGACCCAGGCCTATGTCGCCGAACTCGGGCTGCAGGACCGCATCCACCTGATGGGCATGCGGCGCGACGTGCCCAACCTGCTGGCGGGCTTCGACCTCTTCGCCCTGGCGACGCAGCAGGAGGCCTCCGGCACCGTCTACGTCGAGGCGCAGGCCAGCGGCCTGCCCGTCATCGGCACGGACGTCGGCGGCGTGTCCGAGATGTTCCGCGACGGCGAAACCGGCATCCTGGTGCCGCCCAAGGACGCCCGCGCCCTGGCCGGCGCCCTGGAGCGCCTGATCGACGACGCCGGCCTGCGCCGCCGCATGGGCGAGGCGGGCCGCAAGATGGTCTGGGAAGAGGGCGTGTTCTCGCCCGCCCGGCTGGCCGAGACCACCGAGGCCGTCTATACCAAGTGGCTGGCGGAGCGCGCGGGATGAACGCGCCCAACGTCCCGGTGCTGATGTACCACCACGTCACGCCGGCCGGCGGCATGATCGCGGCGACGCCCGACGTCTTCGAATCGCAGATCGCGCGCCTAGCGCGCGCCGGCTACCAGTCGCTGTCGACCGCGCAATTCGCGGCGTACCTGGCGGGCGGCGCCGCGCCCGAACGGTCCGTGCTGATCACGTTCGACGACGGCTACCTGAACAACTGGGTGCATGCGCATCCGGTGCTGGCGCGCTACGGCATGCGCGCCGTCCTCTTCACCATCACGGGCTGGATCGGCGACGGGCCGGTCCGGCCGCATGCGGGCCAGGGCGGCCCCTTGCCCGCCACGCCGGACCACGACGCCTGCAAGCGGCTGGTGGCTGAGGGCAGGGCCGACGAGGCCATGCTGCGCTGGAGCGAGATCGAGGCCATGCGGGCCGCGGGCACCTTCGAATTCCATTCCCACACGCACACCCACACCCGCTGGGACAAGGTCTGCGGCGCGGACACGGACGCCAAGCGCGCGCATATCGCGCAGGAACTGCGGGACTCCCGGGACACGCTGGAACGCCGGCTGGGCCAGGCGAGCGACCACCTCTGCTGGCCGCAGGGCTATTTCGACGCGGACTACGTGGCCGCGGCCCGCGAGGCCGGCTTCCGCCACCTGTACACTACCGACCCTTTCGGCCAGAACGCCCCCGGCGCGGATCCCGGGCACATCTACCGTTTCGCGGTGCGCAACCAGGGCGGCGGGTGGCTGAACCGGCGCATCTGGCTGTCGCGCGACCCCTTCTGGGGCCCGCGCTTCCATGCCTGGAAGGCCTGGAAAAAGCGTCTTAGGAATCGCGGATGAAGTTATCAGTCATCATCATCACCAAGAACGAGGCGGCCAATATCGCCGCGTGCCTCAAGTCGGTGGCGTTCGCCGACGAGTTCATCGTCGTCGATTCGGGCAGCACCGACGGCACCGTGGAACTGGCGCAAGCCCTGGGCGCGCGGGTGGAAGTCACGCCGGACTGGCCCGGCTTCGGGCCCCAGAAGAACCGCGCGCTGGACCTGGCGACGGGCGATTGGGTGCTGTCCATCGACGCCGACGAGCGCGTCACGCCGGAACTGGCCCAGGAAATCCAGGAGGCGCTGCGCGCCCCGCGGGCCGACGCCTACGAGATCGCGCGCCTGTCGAATTTCTGCGGCCGCGACATCCGCCACAGCGGCTGGTGGCCCGACTACGTGCTGCGCCTGTTCAAGCGGGGCACGGCGCGCTTCACGGACGCCGCCGTGCATGAGCGCGTGGTGCCGGCCAGCGGCCAGCCCCTGCGGATGCGCGGCTATTTCCTGCACTATCCGTACGACAACCTGGACGCCCTGATCAACAAGGTCAACCGCTACTCGTCGGACGCCGCCGCCATGATGTACGCCAAGGGCCGGCGCGCCTCGGTCTTCGGCGCGCTGGGCCACGGCTTCTGGACCTTCGTGCGGATCTACCTGATCCGGCGCGGCTTCCTCGACGGCAGGCACGGCCTGGTGCTGGCCGTCACCGCGGCGGCCGGCAGCTTCTTCCGCTATTCGAAGCTGATGTTCCTGGCCGACAAGAAAAAGTGAAGATCCTCTACACCAACTTCCATGGCCGCAACGGCGGCGGCCATGTGACCTATATCATCAACCTGGCCAAGGCGCTGGCGGGCAGCCACCAGATCACCGTCGCCACGCCCGAGGCCAGCCGGCTCTACCGCTACGCCAAGGCCATCCCCGGCGTAACGGCGGTTCCCATGCAGTATTCGTCTCGCCCCGCCGCGCTGCTGGGCGAGCGCGCGCAACTGCGGCGGCTGATCCGCCAGGGCGGCTACGATGTCATCCACTGCAACGGCTCGGCCGACCACAAGCAGGTCATGTTCGCCACGCTGGCCCTGCCGCGGCGTCCGCGTATCGTCTTCACCAAGCACAACGACCACCCGGTGACCAGCCTGGGCAATTGGCTGCGCGCCCGCCTGGCCACCGACCACAGCATCGCGGTCAGCGATTACGTGCGCCGCCTGATGGAAAATTCGCCCTACCGGCGCCGCCCCATCACGACCATCCGCCACGGTATCGACACCAACTTCTTCGCGCCGCCGCCGCCCGAAAGCCTGGACAAGCTGCGCGACATCTTCTTCGGGCCGGATTGGCGCGGCAAGCTGCTGCTGGGCAGTTCCGGCGGCACCGACTACGACAAGGGCTGGCTGGACCTGGTCGCCGCCGTCGCGGCGCTGCCCGCCGCGGACAAGGCCCGCGTGCGGCTGCTGGTGGCCGGCGACCCGCCCTCCGAGGCCAAGCTGGCGCGCGTGCGCGAACTCGGCATGATCGACCAGGTGGTGTTTCCCGGCCTGCTCGACGACGTGCGGGCCGCCCTGGCCGCCTGCCACGCGGGCTTCGTGCTGTCGTACCGCGAGGCCCTGTCGTTCGCATGCCGCGAGATCATGGGCCTGGGGCTGCCCGCCCTGGTCAGCGACGCGGGCGGCCTGCCCGAGAACGTCGCCGACGGCGTGGATGGCTGGATCGTGCCCGCGCGCGACGTGCCGGCCATGACCGCCAGGCTGCGCTTCATGCTCGACCACCCCGAAGCCGTGCGCGCCATGGGCGTCAAGGCCCGGGAAACCGCCGTGCGCGACTTCAACCTGGAACGTTTCGCCGCCGCGACACTGGACGTCTATCAGCTTACATTGCGCTGAGACCGGGCTCTATAATCCGCAGTTATGTCTATCCCCATACTCATGTACCACCAGATCGGCGAGCCCAATCCCAAGGGCACGCCGTATCGCGGACTGACGGTACACCCCGCCAGCTTCGCCCGGCAGATGCGCTGGATGCACAGGCTGGGCTATCGCGGCCTGTCCATGCGGGACGCCATGCCCTACGTGCGCGGCGAACGGCAGGGCAAGGTGTTCGGCATCACGTTCGACGACGGCTACCGCAACGTGCACCGCAACGCGATGCCGGTGCTCAGCGAACTGGGCTTTACCGCCACCAACTATTTCGTGGCGCGCCAGTTCGACGGCGGCAATGTGTGGGACTTGCAGAAAGGCATCCCGTTCTCGGCGCTGATGACCGTGGACGAAATGCGGGAATGGGCGCAGGCCGGCAACGAGGTCGGCTCGCACACCCTGGACCACGTCCACCTGCCCGAAATGACGCCCGAGGAAGCGCGGCGCCAGATCGTCGAATCCAAGGACGAACTGGAACAGGCGCTGGGCGGGCCCGTCACCGCGTTCTGTTATCCCTATGGCGACCACGGCCCGGAACACCGGGCCATGGTGCGCGAGGCCGGTTACGACAACGCCACGCTGACCCAGCGCGGCCTGGCGGCGGCGTCCGACGATCCCTACGGGCTGCCCCGCGTGACGGTGGCGCGCTCCACCAACATCATCCGCTTCCTGCAGAAATGCCTGACCCGGTATGAAGACTCCCGCCGGCGCCGTTGAGCGGCGGCTCCGCATCGCGCTGCTGGTCGACCGCTTCGGCAATCGCTTCGGAGGCGCGGAAGCCTATGGCGTGGAGCTGATGCGCGTACTCGGCCAGCGTCATGACGTCTCCGTCGTGGCGCGCGACTTCGACAGCGACCTGCCGTTTCCCTTCCTGCCGGTGCGCTTCCCGGCCTGGCTGCCAAGCTGGATGCGGGTGCTGTATTTCGCCTGGCGCGCCGACCGGCTCACCCGCGGGCGCTACGACATCGTGCATTCGCACATGAACGGCTGGGCCGGCGAAATCCAGGTCATGCACGTCACGCCCGTGCGCTACAACCGTGTGACCCGCGCCAAGCCGATGCAGCGCCTGGCCGCCTGGCTCAGCCCGCGCCTGGCCACGTACCTGATCCTGGAAAAACTGCGCGTGCGCAACGCGCCCGCGCGCCGGGTGGTCGCCGTTTCCGGATTGATCATGGATCAACTCCATCGCAGCTACGGTCCGCGGCTGCCGGTGGACATCATCGCGCCGGGGGTCAAGCTGCCCACGGCCGCGCAGCGGGACGGACGCGACGAGACCCGCGCGCGGCTGGGATGGGACGCCGGCACCGTCGGCTGTCTGCTGGTCGCGCGCAATCCCCTGCGCAAGGGCCTGCCGGCCCTGCTCGACGCCCTGGGCAAGCTGCCGCCGCAATACAAGCTGCTGGTCGTGGGCGCGGACGAGCCCACCCGGGAACGCGTGCGCGCGGCCGGCGCCATCGCCAGCCGCGTCACCCTGATCGACCCCACGCCCGACGTCGCCCGCTATTTCAGCGCGGCCGACATCTACGCGCATCCCACGCTGAACGACAGCTACGGCATGGCGCCGCTGGAAGCCATGTCGCACGGGCTGCCGGTGGTGGTCAGTTCGCCCGTCTACTGCGGCTTCGCGCAGTACCTGTCGGCGGGCAAGGACGCCCTCATCCTGCAAGATCCCCGCGACGGCGCGCAACTGGCCCAGGCGCTGGAGCGGCTGGGCTCCGAACCCGGCCTGCGCGCGGCGCTGGCCGAGCGCGGCCTGGCGATCGCCCGCGATCAAAGCTGGGAGACCGTGGCCGCACGCTACGAAGTGCTATACGAAAAAGTGCTGCTGGAGCGCCGCTGACCAAGGCGGAGCCAAGAGCCCGACGCACGTGTCCGACACAGGGGGAAAGACCCGCCGCACGTGTCTGACACCCGTACGAACAGCCCGTCAAGCTGCGACGCACGTGTCTGACACCCCTACGACCTGTCCGTCAAGCTGAAGTCACTCTTCCCGGGTGTCTGACACAGCGATAAAGGCCCGACGCACGTGTCTGACACCCCTACGACCTGCCCGTCAAGCTGAAGCCGCTCTTCCCGGGTGTCTGACACAGGAAGCGTTTCTCGCCATGACGAACCGCCCAGCCCACAAGAAAATCACCCCCCCGGCGCCGTCGCCCGCTCCAGCGCCGCCAGCCACCGTATCGCGTATTCCCGGTCCTCTCCACACATTTCCGCCTGCGCCTGCAAGCCGCCGCAGAAATCCGGGCGCGAAGGCTGGCCGAATATCGCGCAGCGCATGTCCGGCAGCAACTGGACGCAGGGCACGCCGGCCGGCTTGCCCGCGGGCATGCCGGGGATCGGCCGGGTGATCGACGGCGCGATGCAACAGGCGCCGCAGCCGGCTCGACAGGCCAGCGCCGCGGAACTCATACCCATCCGCGCAGCCAGTAGACGAAGAGGCCGGCGTATTCCTTGATGATGGAGCGGCTGGCGTCGAAGGTGCGCTGGTCGGGCAGCCACAGTTGCAGCGAACCGTCGGTGGGCGGCACGATCTGCGGCGGGGCGGGGGCGGCGATGGCCTGCACGCCCTGCTTGGAAAACGCCGCCATCGCGCGCGGCATGTGCAGGGCGGAGGTCACCAGCAGGACTTTGCCGATGCCGCGGGACTTGAGCTGGTCCTCGGTCAGGGCGGCGTTTTCGTAGGTGGTGCGGCTGGCGTTCTCCAGGATGAGCGCCGTTTCGGGCACGCCTTGCTGGCGGATGGCGTGCGCCATTCCGCGGGCTTCGCTGATGTCGCCTTCCAGCGCGCCGCCGGACAGCACCACCTTGGGCGCGCGTCCGGCCAGATAAAGCTGGGCCGCCGTGTCCACGCGCACCACCGCGGTGTCCTTGTCGTAGGGCTGGAACCAGTTGGCGCGGCCGTTGGCGGTGTTGCCGCCCAGCACCACGATGGCGTCGGCCGTCGGGGATTCCGAGGGCGGCAGGTGCGGATAGCGGGATTCCAGCGCCCCGCCCAGCCAGAGCGACGTGGCCGGCAGCGACCAGGCCAGCGCCCACAGCAAGCCGGCCGCGATGAGGGCGCCGCCGGTCTTGCGGAGCCGGAACAGGCCCAGCACCAGTCCGACGACGACCAGGGTCAGGCACAGGTTGTAGGGGATGATCAGATTCGCGAGATAGGTGGAAAAGGGCATTTCAAATCCTGATTACTGCGTCTCGTCCAGCAGGATCCTGGCCTGCTGCGCGACTTCCTCGACCGACGGCCAGGCGTTCTCGGCGCCGATGCACACTGCCCGAGGCGACCACGGCCCGGTCCGTTCGGGGCGGGTGACGCCGAACAGGGTGAGTTCCCTGGCGGCGGCCGCGGCGGCGACGTGCGACACGCCGGAATCGTTACAAACCACCAGCGCCGCCCTGGCCGTGAGCGCCGCGAAGGCGCCCAGCGACAGAGGCGGCAGCAGGAGCGCCGTCGGCGCGTTGCGCCGGGCCTCGTCGGTCTCGGCCGGAGGGGGGCACATTACCACGGTATGGCCGTCGGCCTGGAGGGCGCGGGTAAGTGTATCGAATCCTGGCCAGACCTTGATCCTGCCCTTGTGCAGGCCCGTGGCCGTCGGGGCGATCAGGACGAAGCGCCGGCCGGCCAGCCCGGCCGCTTCCAGCGCATGGGCGGCCGCGTCGCGGTGGGCCGCGGTCAGGGGCAGGTCCAGGGTCGGGCCAGGCTCGGCGGGGCCGCTGGGCAGGCCCCAGCGCCTCAGGGCCTCGCGGGTCAGGTAATGCCAGGACTGGACCGCGTGCAGGGAGTCGCCGGGCTTGGAGACCGGCCAGCGCAGCAGGAAGCTGCGGCCGTCGTCGCGATAGCCGGCCGAGGGCAGGCCCGCCAGCCGGAATACCAGCGCGCTGGACAGGGAGTCCGGCAGCAGCAGGCCCCGCGCCCCGCGGCCCTGGGGCCCCAGGCCGCGCCGGTGGGCGCTGACGGCGGCCCGGTCGGGGCCGACCTTGCCCCGCATCGGAATGAAATCCTGCTTGGCCACGCCGTCGAGCAGGTCGCGGGCCCAGGGGCGGGCGCAGATCACCAGGGGCAGCCCGCTGGCGTGCAGGGCACGCAGGCTGGGCAGGCTCATGCAGACATCGCCCACCCAATTGGGCAACCGGACGTACAGACAACTGATATCGGACATGGATGGGCGCTGGGCGCGTTAGGGCTAAGGTCGGTCCGGGCGGCGCGTCGGCGCGCAGCCGGTACAATTCTCGCCACAATTGTATAAAAGCGAGTGATCCCTTTGAATTCTGCCGCACGCCATGCGCCCGCGGGTTCCCAACCCGTCAAAGCCGAACTCTGGAGGCGGATCTACAGCCGCGTGGGCTCTTACTGGAAGGGTTTGCTGCTGGCCATCCTGCTGATGGCGGGGGCGGCGGCCACGCAACCCGTCCTGGCCGTCATTATGAAGCCTTTGCTGGACGGCGGCTTCTCGGGTGCCAAACCCTACTATGTGTGGGCGCTGCCGCTGGCGGTGGTGGGCCTGATCCTGCTGCGCGGAATCTGCAACTTCTTCAGCGATTACCTGCTGGCCTGGGTCGCCAACAATGTGCTGCTGGGCATGCGCCGCGACATGTTCGAGCGCCTGCTGGGCCTGCCGGACGCCGATTTCAAGCAGGGCGACACCGGCCGCCTGCTCAACCGCTTCACCATCGACGCGGGCAACGTCACCGGCTACGCCACCGACGTCATTACGGTGCTGGTGCGCGAAACCCTGGTCGTCATCGCCCTGATCTGCGTGCTGCTGTACATGTCCTGGGTGCTGACGCTGATCATCCTGATCATGCTGCCGGTCTCGGTGCTGATCTCCCGCTTCTTCATCAAGCGCCTGCGCCGCATCAACCGCGAAACCGTCAACATGAACGCCGAGCTGACCCGCGTGGTCGGCGAGGGCATCGACGGCCAGCGCGTGATCAAGCTGTTCGACGGCTATGAGGTCGAGCGCGGCCGCTTCGATTTCGTCAGCCGGCGCCTGCGCCGGTTCGCCATGCGCACCGCGACGGCGGACGCCGCCCTGACGCCGCTGACCCAGGTGTGCATCTCGGTCTCGGTCGGCGCGGTCATCGCGGTGGCGCTCAGCCAGGCCAACAGCGGCGCGCTCACCGTGGGCAGCTTCGCCTCGTTCATGGCCGCGCTGGCCCAGATCTTCGACCCCATCAAGCGCCTGACCAACGTCGCCGCGCGCATGCAGAAGATGCTGGTGTCGGCGGAAAGCGTGTTCACCCTGATCGACCAGGTTCCCGAGTGCGATACCGGCACCAGGGAACTGCCCGAACCCGTGCGCGGCAAGGTCGAGTTCCGCAATGTGTCGCATCGCTTCCCGGACGCCGACCGCGACACCGTCAACGACGTGTCGTTCGTCGTCGAGCCCGGCCAGACCGTGGCCCTGGTGGGGCGGTCCGGCAGCGGCAAGACCACCCTGGTCAACATGCTGCCGCGCTTCGTGCTGGCCGACAGCGGGCAGATCCTCGTGGACAACGTGCCCGTCGAGGACCTGACGCTGCGCAGCCTGCGTTCGCACCTGTCGCTGGTCAGCCAGGACGTGGTGCTGTTCGACGACACCATCGCCGCCAACGTCGGCTATGGCGCCCTGGGCAAGTCCAGCGAACAGAAGGTGCGCGACGCCCTGGCCGCCGCCAACCTGCTGGAGTTCGTCGACGGCTTGCCGCAGGGCATGAACACGCCGGTGGGCGAGAACGCCGCGCGCCTGTCGGGCGGCCAGCGCCAGCGCCTGGCGATCGCCCGCGCGCTCATCAAGAACGCGCCCATCCTGATCCTGGACGAAGCCACCTCCGCGCTGGACAACGAATCCGAGCGCCAGGTCCAGGCCTCGCTGGAACGCCTGATGAAGGGCCGCACCACGCTGGTCATCGCCCACCGCCTGTCCACGGTGCAGAACGCCGACCGCATCATCGTGCTGGATGCCGGCAGGATCGTCGAACAGGGCGCCCACGCCGAGCTGCTGGCCGCCAACGGCCTGTACGCCTCGCTCTACAAGATGCAGTTCCGCGAGGACTGACCGGGCTTCCCCCGCGTCCGGCGGCGGCCGGACGCGTTTTCCTTCTGTCGCATTTCCGGATTGCCAATCCGGCGGATTGCCGGAAAATGGATCCCGGCCGGTCCGCAGGCATCGGGGCGGGCCCTGCACCCTGGAGCGCCCCATGTCCCTGCCTTCCGATGGCACCCAGCTAGTCAACGTCGTCGTCCTGCTGGGAGCCGCCGTCGTCGCGGTCCCGCTCTTCAAGCGCCTCGGCCTGGGGTCCGTCCTGGGCTACCTGGCCGCCGGGCTGGCCATCGGGCCGTTCGGCATGGGGTTTTTTTCCGATCCGAAGTCCATCCTGCACGTCGCCGAACTGGGCGTGGTGATGTTTCTTTTCATCATCGGCCTGGAAATGCAGCCGTCCCGGCTGTGGAAACTGCGCGGCGAGATCTTCGGCCTGGGCGTGGCCCAGGTGGCCGCCTGCGGCGCGCTTCTCACCGGAGTCGGCCTGTTGGCCGGGCTGTCCGGCCTGGCCGCCTTCATGGCGGCGATGGGGTTCGTGCTGTCGTCCACCGCGATCGTCATGCAGATATTGGCCGAACGGGGCGAGACCGCCAGCGCGCAAGGGCAGCGCATCGTGTCCATCCTCCTGCTGGAAGACCTGGCCATCGTGCCGCTGCTTGCCCTGGCCAGCCTGCTGGCGCCGGCGGGCGGCGCCGAGCACGGGGATCCGTGGCTGCAGGCGGCCATCGCGCTGGGGTGCATCCTGGCCCTGCTGGCCGCGGGCCGCTGGTTGCTCAATCCTCTGTTCCGCCTGCTGGCCGCCGCGCATGCCCGCGAGGTCATGACGGCGGCCGCGCTGCTGGTGGTGCTGGGCGCGGCGCTGCTGATGGAACTGGGCGGCCTGTCCATGGCCATGGGCGCGTTCCTGGCGGGCGTCCTGCTGTCCGAATCCACTTTCCGCCATCAGCTCGAGGCCGAAGTCGAACCCTTCCGCGGCATTCTCCTCGGCCTGTTCTTCCTGGGCGTGGGCATGTCCCTGGACCTGTCGGCGGTGGCCCGCGAATGGCCGCTGATCCTGGCGGCCGTCGTCGTCTTCATGCTGGTGAAGTCGGTGGGCGTCTATGCGGTGGCGCGGGCCTTGCGCGCCACGCACGCCGAGGCGACCACCCGGGCCGCGCTGCTGGCGCAGGGCGGCGAGTTCGCCTTCGTGCTGTACGGGGCGGCGGCCGCGGCCGGCATTTTCGACGCGCATACCGGCGCCGTGCTGACCGCGGTCGTGATCATTTCGATGGCGTTCACGCCCCTGTGCGTGCTGGCGCTGCGCTGGCTGCTGCCCAGGCCGGCGCCTTCCATGGAAGGCGTGGACGTGGCCAGGGACCTGGACGGCTGTGTGTTGATCGTGGGATTCGGCCGCTTCGGCCAGATCGTGACCCAGGCGATGCTGGCCCGGGACCTGAAAGTCTCCATCCTGGACGTCGACACCGACGCGATCCGGGCGGCGGCCAAATGGGGCGTCAAGGTCTATTACGGCGACGGCACCCGCGTCGACATGCTGCGCACCGCCGGCGCGGAGAATGCCTGCGTCATCCTGATCTGCATCGACAATCCGCAGGCGGTCAACCACATCGTCAAGCTGGTGAAGGCCGAATTTCCGCTAGTCCGGGTGGCGGTGCGCGCCTATGACCGCATCCATTCGCTGGCGCTGGCCAAAGAGGGGGTGGACTATCAGGTCCGCGAAACCCTGGAATCGGCGCTGGCGTTCGGCGAAGCCGCGCTGCGCGTGATAGGCGTGCCGGCGGACGAGGCCGCCGAGGTGGCGCAGGACGTGCGCAAGCGCGATACCGACCGTTTCGACCTGGAGGTGGCGGGCGGATTGTTCGCCGGCCGCTCGCTGCTGTACGGCAACATGAGCGGCCCCGCGGACGGCAAAAACGACAAACCCGACCGCGAGGCCGGCGAAACGGCGCCCAGCCCGTCGGCATGAACCAATATTTCCATTTGTTCGCATTACGTTACGCATCATTTCACGCGCAAGCGCCAGTGACTGAGGTAGATTAGTTCGCACAGACTCTTCGTCCATGAAGAGCTTTTGCCAGGGGGCTGCCATGCTGCAATCGGATCGGATTTCCACGACGCCTCATGCTGTTGGTGTAGAACTGGCCCGGCGGCAGGCCTTGGTCCTGCGCTGCGGGTTTTCGGCGGGCTCCATGCGCCAGTTGCTCTCGCAGACCGGCGGGGCGGGGCCGGCATGGTCGATCCGCGCGCACCGCGAGACCGACCGCGCCCGGGGCGCCAAGGCCTTTCCTTTCCGCATCGCCGCGGCCGCGGCGTCCTGAACTGCGGCCCGGACGCGGGCGCGTCCGCCGGCCGGGCCTCGGCCGCCTAGCGGCCGACCATGACCGCCTGCATGCGGGTTTGCGCCTGCTGCACGTTTTTCGCTTGCGCGTTCAGGTCCTGCAGCAGTCCGTTCAGTTCGGCTTGCACGGCCGGGTCCTGCACCTTGACGATCGGACCGGACAGATCGATCTGGGCGGCGTGCGCGGCCACGTAGTCGGCGATCTTCAGGCTGGCGTCGAACGTCGCGTTCAGTTGCGGCAGCGTGTCGCGGAACGTGTCGGCCGGCAGGCTGACGGTTTTTTCATAGGCCTTGTCGTACACGGCCTTCAGGTCTTCAGGCTGCTTGAGCTGCGCGCGGGCGGCGTCGGCCTTGGCTTGCTGCGCCTGCAGCGCCGCGCCCATCTCGTTCAGCGATGCCTGCACCGCCTTGAAATCGTCGCGGCGCGCCACGACGTCGTTCAGCGAGCGCACCGCGCCCTTCTGCATGATGCCGGACAGCGGCTTTACGGAAGCGTCCATGCCGGCGTTGAAGTCGGTGATCACCGCATAGTGCGCCGTGTAGTCGCCGAAGGACTGCTTTTCTTCGTCCGTCAGCTTCGGCACGCGCACGCCGGGCTTGTCCACGATGCGGGTCTGCAGGAACTGCGTGAACGCGGCACGCTGTTCGGGCTCCTTGTCGCCGCACGCGGCCAACATGAACGGCAGCGCCGCGGCCAGCACCAGGAACGGACGGAATAGGGACTTCATTGCATTGACCTCCGAAAGCAAAAGAAAGGGCGCCATGCGGGGCATGGCCCGCAAAGCGCCCGCAGCTTATCGGCTCGTTCTTCCCGTCGCCATCGGTTTCAAACTTCATTGCAAACGAATCGTTAAGACACACAATTCATACACAATGAGGTGAAATTCCGCCGGCTACCTGCTATGGCCGGCGTCCGTCCGCACTGAAGAAGCCTAGACCAGGATGATGTCGTACTGCTCCTGCGAATAGCGGCTTTCCACTTCCAGGGACACGCGCTTGCCCACGAAATCGCCCAGCATCGCCAGGTGCTGGCTTTCTTCTTCCAGGAACAGGTCGACCACTTCCTGCGAGGCCAGGATGCGGAATTCCTTGGGGTTGAATTGCCGGGCTTCGCGCAGGATCTCGCGCAGGATCTCGTAGCAGACGGTGCGCGGCGTGCGCACGTTGCCGCGCGCCTCGCACATCGGGCAGGGTTCGCAAAGCTGGTGCGCCAGGGAATCGCGCGTGCGCTTGCGGGTCATTTCCACCAGTCCCAGTTGCGTAAAGCCATTGACCGTCATGCGGGTGCGGTCGCGCGATAGCGCCTTCTTCAGTTCGGCCAGCACGGTTTCGCGGTGTTCCTGGTCCTCCATGTCGATGAAGTCCAGGATGACGATGCCGCCCAGGTTGCGCAGGCGCAACTGGCGGGCGATCGCCTGCGCCGCTTCCAGGTTGGTCTTGAAGATGGTGTCGTCGAAGTTGCGCCCGCCCACGAAACCGCCGGTGTTGACGTCGACCGTGGTCAGCGCCTCGGTCTGGTCGATGATGAGGTAGCCGCCCGACTTCAGGTCCACCCGGCGGGACAGGGCGCGCGAAATCTCGTCGTCCACGTTGGCCGTGTCGAACAGCGGCCGCTCGCCGCTGTAGTGCTGGATGCGGTCCACGACCGAGGGCGTATAGATGCGCGCCCACTCGAGCATGGCGGCGCTCGTCGTCCGGGAGTCGACCAGGATGGCGCCGGTGCCGGGGCCCACCATGTCGCGCAGCACGCGCTGCGCCAGCGTCAGGTCCTGGTGGAGCAGGGCGGGGGCGGGCTGGGTGCGGGCGGCCGCCTGCACGCTGGTCCAGAGCTTGCGCAGGTACTCTACGTCCGCCGTCAGTTCTTCGTCGTTGGCGCCTTCCGCCTGGGTGCGGACGATGAAGCCGCCTTTTTCTTCGGCGGGCATCAAGGCCTGCAGCCGCTCGCGCAACTGGATGCGCTCCGACTCGGTGTCGATCTTCTGCGAAATGCCGATATGCGGGTCATGGGGCAGATAGACCAGCATCCGTCCGGCCATGCTGATCTGGGTCGACAGGCGGGCGCCCTTGGTGCCCAGGGGATCCTTGACCACCTGGACCATGAGGGTCTGTCCCTCGAACAGCAGCTTCTCGATCGGCGTGGGCGTCAGGCCCTGGCTTCTTTCGCCCCGGTTCTCGCGCAGGTCCGCGATGTGGATGAAGGCCGCCCGCTCCAGCCCGATGTCGATGAACGCGCTCTGCATTCCGGGCAGCACGCGGACCACCCGTCCCAGATAGATATTGCCGACGTGGCCCCGCTGGATGCTGCGCTCCACGTGCAGCTCCTGTACCGACCCCTGTTCCACCAGCGCGACTCGGGTTTCGAAGGGGGTAACGTTGATCAGGATATCTTCGCTCAGGGCGATGGCTGGGGGCATAGCGTGCTCGTCTCCATATTAGGTGCGGCGTACAAGCCGAATAGTAAACGTACCCTTTCCCCAGGCAAGCCGGGCGGCGGCGATGGCGCGAAAACTTGTGCTATAGTCTCGCTCCTTCGCAGTTCGGGCAGTTTTTCGAAGCGCGGGGCCAGGCAGGCATCATTGCATGGATAGCGCGAATCAGACAGAAGTCCGTTGCGCCGTTCGAAACAATATGCTATAGTCTTGGGCTTGGCTGGTGAAGCGAATCAAGGGTTTACCCTTACGAATCATTAGCCATCCGAAGTGACCGACTCCTGGTTTCAGGGCGATGGCAAGGCTGGAGGTTCAGCGGCGCCGCGGGTTGCAAGATAGGATGCAAATTAGGCAAAA
>NZ_UFQC01000083.1 GCF_900496975.1 Achromobacter veterisilvae | reverse complement strand
GGGTTCATGGACATCTTCACATTGGCGATATCCACGCCAGTCTGATCAGACTTGACGCGCACCTTGACGTTGTAGTCAACGACGCGCTTGACAGGTACCAACACCTTCATCCCGCTGCCTCCAAATGGAAATAATTACCCGGCATGCGCCGGGATCGCATTGCACAATTTTTTCCTGATTCTACAGCTTCGCCAGCGCTCGTATATGCGCAACCACGCTGCGCCCCAGGGCGGACAAGTTGTAACCGCCCTCCAGCGTGCTGACGATACGCCCCTGGCAGTGGCGATCCGCCACCTCCACGAGCCTTTCGGTGATCCAGGCATAGTCGGCTTCGACCAGGCCCATCTGGCCCATGTCGTCCTCGCGGTGCGCGTCGAAACCGGCCGAGATCAGGATCAATTCCGGCCGGTGCGCCTCCAGCCTGGGCAGCCACGTGTCGGTCACGATGGCGCGCACGGCGGGGCCCCCCGTGTAGGCCGGGACCGGCACGTTCAGCATGTTGGCGGCCGGGTGATCCGCGCCGCTGTTCGGGAAGAACGGATGCTGGAAGAAGCTGCACATCAGCACGCGCTCGTCCCCGGCGAAGACGTCTTCGGTGCCGTTGCCGTGGTGCACGTCGAAATCGATCACGGCCACGCGCGCCAGACCGTGGAAGTCCAGCGCGTGCTGCGCCGCAATAGCGACGTTGTTCAAAAAGCAGAACCCCATTGCCTGCGAGCGGCAGGCGTGATGCCCGGGCGGCCTCACCGCGCAGAACGCGGTGCGGGCTTCGCCGCCCATCACCGCATCCACCGCCGCCATCCCCGCGCCGGCCGCGTAGAGCGCGGCCTCGTAGGTGTGCGGGTTCATCAGCGTATCGGGATCTATAGGGAAATACCCTTGCTCCGGCGTGTTTTCGCGCAAACTGTTCAGATATTGGACAGTGTGCACGCGCAACAGGTCGTGACGGGATGCCTGGGGCGCCTGCCGGTCATTCAGATAAGGCATCAGTCCGCTGGCCAGCAACTGGTCTGAAATGGCGTCCAGCCTCTGTGGGCTTTCGGGATGCCAACTGCCCATTTCATGCAGGCGGCATGCCGGGTGGGTAAGATACATGGTCTCCATAAGGAAGATTATGTTCATCTGTCGGCGATTACTGCAACTCGGAACGCTTTCCGCCGTGCTGGCGGGCTGTTCCACCACCGCCCCCACTGCTTCCACCCCGGCATCCCTGCCGGCCGCCGCCTCTTCATCCGCTCCCACCCGCATCGGGCCCAGCGCGCCGACCCTGAGCCCCGAACTGCCGGACGACGGACCCGCCGCGCTGGGCGCCAACGGCGCGCTGCGGCCGGAAGTCCGGTCATTCGTGGAAAGCCTGGCCGCCGACCGCAAGCTGCCGCTGGACCCGATGGTCGCGGCGCTGCAGGGGTCGCGCTACAACGCCACGGTGGCGCGCCTGATCGCGCCGTCGCCGCCGGGCAAGAAGGTCTGGCGAAGCTGGCTGACGTACCGCTCGCGCTTCGTCGAGCCCAAGCGCATCGGCTGGGGCGTGGACTTCTACAATGAAAACCGCGACCTGCTCAATCAGGCCGCCCAGCGCTTCGGCGTGCCCGCGCCCATCATCGCATCGATCATCGGCGTGGAAACGCTGTATGGGCGCAATATGGGCAACTTCCGAGTGCTGGACGCCCTGACCACGCTGGCCTTCGACTACCCGGATCCCGCCAAGCCCGAACGCGCCACGATGTTCCGCGGCCAATTGGCCGATTTCCTGACCCTGGTCATGCACGACAAGCTGGACCTCGACACTCGCGGCTCTTATGCGGGCGCCATCGGCATGCCCCAGTTCATGCCCACCAGCGTCATGCACTACGCGGTGGACGGCGACGACAACGGCCATATCGACCTCAGCAACAACACCCGGGACGCGATCATGTCCGTGGGCAGCTTCCTGTCGCAGCACGGCTGGCAGCGCGGCCTGCCGGTATTCGCGCCCGTGGCGCTGCCCGCCGACCCCGCCCCGCTGGTGGACGGCGGCCTGGAGCCCAAGCAGACCTGGGGCACGCTCGCGGCCGCCGGCGCGCGCCTGCGGCCGGGCGCGTCCGGCGAAGGCTGGACCAGCCAGCCATTGGGCGTCGTCGACCTGGTGGAAGAGGCCCGGGGCACCGCGCAGTACCGGGTCGGCACGCCCAACTTCTTCGCGCTGACCAAGTACAACCGCAGCTACTTCTACGCCACCTCGGTGGCGGACCTGGCCGGCGAAATCGAAGCCCGCGTCGCCCCCTGAAAAGCCGGCAAGGCCGCGGCTTGCCGGCCGCGGCCCGCGCTACACGGTCGCGACCGGCGTCGCCGGCGAACCCACGGCCCCGGGCAGGTTCAGCGGCGGCGCCGTCAGCAGGAAGCGGCTGCGGCCGTTGGCGGCGAGCCAGCGGGCAAGCGCACCCAGATACCACATTTCGCCTATGGGCATGCCGAGCTTGAAGATGCAATGGTGATGCAGCGGCAGCGCCGCGCAGCAGGCATTGGGTTTCTGCGTGGGATAGATTTCCAGGGCGTGGTTGTCCGACGCCATGGCCGCCACCTTCGAATCCGTAATCCACCGCAGCAGCTTCTCGTCGCTGCCGTCCAGGCCCGCGCAGATCTCGTGCAGCGTGTGCGGATCGGGCTCGCGGTTCTTTTCCAGCAGCGCGTCGCCGAACTCCGTGTGGAACAGCACGATATCGCCCTGCTCGATCTCGATCCGGTCCGCGTCCAGTATCCGCATCAGATCGTCGTAGCCCACCGACTTCTGCTCCCGGCCGTAGTGGCGGGCCAGGTCGACCATCACGCCCCGGCTCTGAAGGCAGGACTCGGCAAGCTGGGTGATGTCCAGTTTCCTGGCGTTCGAGGCCGGCCCCTGGCCCAGGTCGGTCTTGGCGAAGCCGTTGTCGACGTCGTAGTCCACCGGCCCGACCACATGCTCGTTGGGCCGGTAGCCGTTGTAGTAGACGCGCTCGGGCAGGCCGTCGCCGTTGGCGTCGAACAGCGCGCCGACGTGCGCCAGCGAATCCCATTGCGTCGAGTACTGCAGGCTCATCTCGACGATGTCGTCGCTGAGCACGTCGACGCAGCCGGGACGCAAACGCCCCAGCGGGAAATTCAGGTACTGGTCGCCGTCCCTCTCGGTGGGGCGCAGCTTGGGCGGGTGGCGCCGGACGTTCACGCCGTTCCCGCCCGGGTAGTCCAGCGGCAGCGACAGGCAGAAACTCAGCCCCTCGCGGACTTCGCGCATGCCGCTCAGCACGTTCGCGGGAGTGATGTAATTCAGACAGCCTCGCTGGTCGTCAGGCCCGAAATCCCCCCAGTTCGATCCCTCAGGACGGTTCTTCCATCTCATGCGTAGCGGCTCCTTGGCGATTGAATGCAGATTGACATAACTTTATCACGTATAGGATACTAACATCATGGATGTGAAAACCGCAGGCCGAGTCCTGGATGTCCTCAACCTCTTCGCCGAAGAGCAGAAGCCCTTGCTGTACAGCGAAATCGCTGCCCAGATGGGGATTCCGCTCTCGAGCTGCCATGGCCTTCTGAAAACGATGGTGGCGCGCGGTTATCTGTATGAAATCGGCAAGAAGCACGGCTACTACCCCACGCAGAAGCTGATCCACGTGGCCACCCTCATCTGTCACAGCGACCCGTTGAACGCCGTGATCGAACCGGTGCTGGCCCGGGTGCGCGACATCACCGGGGAAACCGCCCTGCTGGCCAAGCTGGCCGACGACAAGGTCGTGTACCTGATCGTCGCCGAATCCAAGCAGACGATCCGCTTCTCCCATCAGCCCGGCGGCTTCAAGGCGGTGCACGCCACCAGTTCCGGCAAGGCCCTGCTGTCGATGCTGTCGCATGAAGAGCGGCAGAAATGGTTCAAGACCTATAGCGGGTTTGCGGCCTACACCGACAGCACCCTCACCAGCCGGGAAGCCTTCGACCGCGATCTGGAGACGGGCATGGCGCGCGGCTGGCAGCGCTCGGTAGGCGAAAACGTCGAGGACGTGATGTCCATTTCGCTCGGCTTCCGGGCATACGAACAACCCTTTGCCATTGTGGTGGCCGGCCCGCTGGGCCGCATGCAGAAGAACGAAGCCACCACGGGAAAACAACTGCTCGAGGTCAAGGCCATGCTGCACACGGCCCTGCCCTCGGCCAATCTCACTTTTGTAGGAGAAGACAGTAGATGAACAAACGCACTTTCATCGCCGCGGCATGCTCGGCGATCGCGACGGCGGCCCTGCCGGTTGCAGGCGCCCACGCGCAAGGGGACTATCCGGACAAGCCCATCCGCGTGATCATGCCGTGGGCGGCGGGCGGCCCCACGGACGTCGTCGGCCGAGTGATCGCGGTCCAGATGGGCGAAATCCTGGGCCAGCCGCTGGTGATCGAAACCCGCGCCGGGGCCAGCGGCACCATCGGCACGGCCCAGGTGGCGAAGGCGCCGGCCGACGGCTACACCTTGCTGATGAACCCTTCCGTGCAGGGCATCTACCCCGCCCAGTTCAAGAATCTGAATTTCGATCCGATCAAGGACTTCCGGATGGTGGGCGTGCTGGGCACGGTGCCGATGGTGGCCGTCGTCCCGCCCGACTCCAAGTTCAAGACCTTCGGCGATCTGATCAAGCAGGCCCAGGCCCAGCCCGGTTCGCTGACCTTCGCGTCCCCCGGCGTGGCCACCCTGCCCCACCTGGCCGGTGAACTGATCAACACCTCCACCAAGGCCAAGATCACCCACGTCGGCTATCGCGGCAGCAGCCCGGCGCTCACCGACGTCGCCGGCGGCCACGTGGACCTGATGTACGCGCCGCTGGCGCCCGCCCTGCCGCTGATCCAGAGCGGCAAGATCCATCCGATCGCGGTCACCACCAAGACGCGCCTGGCCGAACTGCCCGATGTGCCGACCATCTCGGAAAGCGTGCTGCCCGGCTTCGACATCGTCACGTGGTACGGCATGTGGGCGCCCAAGGACACCCCGCAACCCATCATCGCCAAGCTGAACAAGGTCATGATCGAAGCGTCGCAGTCGCCCAAGGTGGTCGAGGCGCTGAAGTCGCAGGGCACGCTGCCCAGCACCATGAGCTACCAGGAAGCGGAGGCTTTCAACCTCGCGGAAAGCGAGCGCTGGATCAAAGTGATGCAGGACGCCGGCATCCAGCCCGAATAAGCCCGGGACGGGCATCGAGCGCGGCGGCTCGCGCGCCCCTCAAAAAGCACACCGCCATGCCGGAAGCGAATCCGGCATGGCGGTGTTTTTGCGTCCGGGCGCCGGGGGGCCCGGCGTCAGTTGAAAACGCCCGTGGAAAGGTAGCGGTCGCCGCGGTCGCAGACGATGAACACGATGGTGGCGTCATTGACGCGCTCCGCCACGCGCAGCGCGGCGACCAGGGCGCCGGCGGAGGAAATCCCGCCGAAGATGCCTTCTTCCGACGCCAGCCGCCGGGCCATGACCTCGGCTTCGGACTGCTCGATCGATTCGTAGGCATCCACGCGGCTGCGGTCGAAGATCTTGGGCAGATAGGCCTCGGGCCACTTGCGGATGCCGGGGATGGACGAGCCCTCGGCGGGCTGGGCGCCCACCACCTGCACCGCGGGATTGCGCGATTTCAGGTAGGTCGACACGCCCATGATGGTGCCCGTGGTGCCCATGGCGCTCACGAAATGGGTGATGCGGCCGTCGGTCTGGTTCCAGAGTTCGGGCCCAGTCGTCTCGACGTGGGCGCGGGGGTTGTCGGGATTGGCGAACTGGTCCAGCACCACTCCCCTGCCTTCGGCCTGCATCTCGGTGGCCAGGTCGCGGGCGTATTCCATGCCGCCCTTGTCCGCCGGCGTCAGGATCAGTTCGGCGCCATAGGCCGCCATGGCCGCGCGGCGCTCCACCGACAGGTTGTCCGGCATGATGAGAATCATGCGGTAGCCGCGCATGGCGGCGGCCATGGCCAGCGCGATGCCGGTATTGCCGCTGGTGGCTTCGATGAGGGTGTCGCCCGGCTTGATGTCGCCGCGCTCTTCCGCATGCTTGATCATCGACAGCGCCGGGCGGTCCTTCACGGAACCGGCGGGGTTGTTGCCCTCCAGCTTGGCCAGGATGACGTTGCCCCGCGCGGCGCCCGCGGCCCCGGGAATACGCTGCAGGCGCACCAGCGGCGTGTTGCCGACGGTTTGCTCGATAGTGGGATAGGTAGTAGTCATGCGGACGATAATAACTCCGCCTGGCGGCGGGCGCCGCCAAAAGCCGCGCTCCCGCCAGGGCTTCCCGCGCCGGGCGGCGCCGTCAGGGCCTGGC
>NZ_UFQC01000046.1 GCF_900496975.1 Achromobacter veterisilvae | reverse complement strand
TGGATGGGTGTGTCCCGATCCCCAGCTCCCACTGAACACATTTCGGTGGGGGCTACAGAACCATACAAGGATGGGTGGAGCGCGAGATCCTCTCCACAAGAACGCTGCTCTTCAGCGCGCGAAACCCATGCTGTTGTGAGCAGACTGTTTTCAGGCCGCTGCCAGCCACCGTCTGCCCACAACAGCATGGGTTTCGCGCGTTGGAGGGCGGAGTCCTAGCTTAAGAACTCTCGCGCTCCACCCATCCTACCGGTCACGCTGCCAGGAATTCCCCTATCCGTTCCACCGCTTGCCGCAAGGGCGGCAGGAACTCGTCCGTCAGCCGGTTCAAGGGCACCCTGGCGGCCTTCACGCTGACGTTGACCGCGCCGCAGGCCTTGCCGCTGGCCGAGCACACCGCGACCGAGATGGCGCGCACGTTCAATTCCAGTTCCTGGTCGGCGACCGCGTAATCCTGCTCGCGGATGCGCGCGAGTTCGGCGCGCAGCCTGTCCTCGGTGGTCAGGGTGAATTCGGTATAGGGTTGCAGCTCGGTCGCGGCGAAGTAGCGGGCGAGGGCGGGCTCCGGCAATTGCGCCAGCAGCACGCGCCCGATGGACGTGCAATAGGCCGGCAGCCGGCTGCCCAGCCCCATCGAGGTGGCCAGCAGGCGGTTCACTTCCGAGCGCGCCAGGTACAGCATTTCGTGGCCTTCCATGATGGCCAGCGCGCAGGTTTCGTTCACCGTGGCGCTCAGTTCCTCCAGCACGGGCTGGGCCAGCGACACGAAGGGCGTCGATGAGAAGTACGCATAGCCCAGGCCCAGGATGCGGGGCGTCAGCACGTAGAGCCTGCCATGCTGTTCGGCCATGCCCAGCAGGATCAGCGTGTGCAGGCAGCGCTGCACGACGGCGCGGGGCAGGCCGGCGCGGCGGCTGAGTTCGGCGGCGGTCTGCGGCTGGCGGCGGGTGCCGAAGGCGCGGATCACGTGCAAGCCGCGGGCGAGCGTCAGCATGTAGTCCGGGTCGCCCCGCAACTGGTCGGGATGGTCTTCCGCCGCCGGCGGCGCGGCGTAGCCGGGAGGGGGAAGGTTGGGCCGCATCAGTCCGCGCGCAGGGGCGCGCCGGTGCGGCCTTGCAGTTCTTTCAGGGTCATGCCGTCGATCATATCCCGAACCCGCAGCCCGTCCGGCGTCACGTCGATGACGGCCAGGTCGGTATAGATGCGGTCCACCACGCCCGCGCCGGTCAGCGGATAGGTGCAGCGCTCGACGATCTTGGGATCGCCGTTCCTGGCGTTGTGCTCCATCATGATGTAGACGCTGCGCGCGCCCACCGCCAGGTCCATCGCGCCACCCACGGCGGGCGCCTCGCCCGGCCGGCCGAGCGACCAGTTGGCCAGGTCGCCGTTGGCGGCCACCTGCATGCCGCCCATGACGCAGATGTCCAGGTGGCCGCCGCGCATCATGGCGAACGAATCCGCGTGGTGGAAGTACGCGCCGCCTTCCAGCAGGGTCACCGGCTGCTTGCCGGCGTTGATCAGGTCGAGGTCGGCGTCGGCCTCCGCCGGGGGCGGACCCATGCCCAGGATGCCGTTTTCGCTGTGCAGCACGATCTCGCGGTCCGGCGGCAGGTGCGCGGCCACCAGCACGGGCATGCCGATGCCCAGGTTCACGTAGCTGCCGTCGGGGATGTCCCGGGCCAGGCGGCGCGCCATGGCCTCGCGGGTCAGGGGCTGGAACATGCGGACTCCTTCAACTGGAGAAGGCGGCGTCGGCCACCTGGGTGACGCGTTGCACGAAAATGCCGGGCGTGACCACGGCCTCGGGCGAGAGTTCGCCCAGCGCGGCCTTGGCGCGCACCTGCGCGATGGCGGTCTTGGCCGCCATGCACATGACGGGTCCGAAATTGCGGGCGCTTTTGTTGTAGGTGAGGTTGCCCCAGCGGTCGCCCAGCTCGGCCTTCACCAGCGCGAAGTCGCCGTGCAGGGGCTGTTCGAAGACATGGCCGCGGCCGTCGATCATGCGCGTTTCCTTGCCGCGCGCGAGTTCGGTGCCGTAGGCGGTGGGCGTGAAGAAGCCGCCCAGCCCGGCGCCGGCCGCCCGCAGGCGTTCGGCGATGGTGCCTTGCGGCACGCATTCGAGTTCGATGCGGCCCTGGCGGTAGAGATCGTCGAAGACCCAGGAATGCGACGCCTTGGGAAACGAGCAGATCACCTTGCGCACGCGCCCGGCCTTGATCAGCGCGGCCAGGCCGGTTTCCCGGTTGCCCGCGTTGTTGCTGACCACGGTAAGGTCGCGCGCGCCCTGTCCGATCAGCGCGTGGATGAGTTCCGTGGGCATGCCCGCGCCGCCGAAACCGCCGATCAGCACGGTGGCGCCGTCGTGAATATCCGAGACCGCGGCCTCGGGACTGTCGTAGAACTTGTCGATCATGATGAAGTCCCGTCCGGGCGGAGCGCGGCCGGCGCGCCCCGCCGCGTTCAATTCACTGTGATGCGCGCCTGCTTGATGATCTCGGCGTACCGCGCCGAGTCTTTCTCCATCAGCGTCGCGAACTGCCCGGTGGTGCCGCCCGCCGGCAGGAAGCCCGCGTCCAGGAACTTCTGCCTGACGTCGGGTTCCTTGACGATCTCGCTGATTTCGCGCGCCATGCGCTCGATGATGGGCTTGGGCGTGTTGGCGGGAGCCATCAGGCCGGCCCAGGAGCCCGTGACGAAGCCGGGCAGGCCGGCTTCCTCCATGGTGGGAATCCCGGGCTCGGTCGGCCACCGTTCCTTGCCGGTGAACGCCAGGGCCTTCAGCCGGTTCTGCTTCACGTACTGCATCGGAACCAGGATGGGATCGAACACCATGGACACGCGCCCGCCCAGCAGGTCGGTCAGGATGGGGGCGCTGCCCTTGTAGGCCACGTGCGTCATCGTGATCTTGTTTTGCAGGGCGAAGTCGGCGCCGGTCAGGTGCGCGCTGGACCCGTTGCCGCTGGAGGCGTAGGTCAGCTTGTCCGGATTCTTGCGCGCGTAGGCGACCAGGTCCGCCACCGTCTTCACCGGCAGGTCGTTGGCCACGAACAGGAACAGGGGCAGGTCCGCCATCTGCACCACCGGCGTCAGGTCGGCCGGGCTGTAGGTCAGCTTGTACAGGTGGAAGTTGATGATGTAGGCCGGCAGCATGGACAGGAAGGTGTAGCCGTCCGGCTCCGCCTTGGCGGCGATGGCCGAACCCACGCTGCTGTTGGCCCCGGGCCGGTTCTCGACGACGATGGTCTGCTTCAGGCGCGGGCCCAGTTTTTCCATCACGATGCGGGTGACGATGTCGGTCGATCCGCCGGGCGTGTAGGGCACGATGATCTTGATGGGCTTGCTTGGCCAGTCGTCCGCCGCGTGGGCGGAGCCGGCGGCCAGTCCCGCCATGGCGAGGACGGCGCACAACAGGGTCTTCAGGGTGTGACGGCGAGGGGGTGCCGCAAGGCGGCGAGCCCCCGGTTTGCTTGCATATGCCATGGAATTTGTCTCCTCCATGAATCGGCCGACTAGGAATGCGCGTCCGGACGTCGAGCTGGCATGCTCTTTTTTTTCCGTCGGGCCGCCCCAAGGCAAAGAGCGCTCCGTTGGGAGCAGCAAGTACGCGCGGCACGGGGCATTTTTTGCGTTGGCGGCCATGGCGGCGATGGCCAAAGCGCAAAAAAAGTATGGCACGCAAGGGAAGACGTCCGCGCCGTATGATGGGGCGATAAAGTTCGATCACCGGACAGCGGAGAAACCCAGGGGCAAGCCGTCATTTCTCCTCGGGTTTCCACTAGGCAGCGTCGCGTTGTTCACGCCGTGGACATCGCTTAATCTGGCGGCCGGCCCCGTAAAGCAGGGCTCGGTTTCAACCGCAGCCGGCTTACAAGCCGGCGCGGCATCCATCTCAGGAGAGGCAATGATGAAGCGGTCTATCTTGTTTGCAGCCGGCGCTATCGCCCTGGCTTGCGCGTCCCAGGCGGCGGTGGCCGGTCCCACCCTGGACGCGGTGAAGAAAAAGGGATTCGTGCAGTGCGGCCTGACCGACGGGGTCTCGGGCTTCTCCGCGACGAACAGCAAGGGCGAATGGGAAGGCATGGACGCGGACATCTGCCGCGCCGTCGCCGCGGCCGTGTTCGGTGATCCGACCAAATTCAAGGGAACCGCGCTGTCCACCCAGCAGCGCTTCACCGCGCTGCAATCGGGCGAGGTGGACGTGCTGCTGCGCACCGTCACGCTGACCCAGACGCGCGATACCTCGCTGGGCCTGTCGGCCGTCGCCGCCAGCTTCTACGACGGCCAGGGCATCCTGGTGAACAAGAAGCTGGGCGTGAAAAGCGCCAAGGAACTCAACGGCGCCACGGTCTGCGTGCAGCCGGGCACCACCACCGAACTCAACCTGGCCGACTGGTTCCGCTCCAACAACATCGAATTCAAGCCGGTCGTGATCGACAAGGTCACCGAAGTGGTGCGCGCCTTCGAATCCGGCCGCTGCGACGCCTTCACCGACGACGCCTCGCAGCTTGCCGCCGTGCGCGCCACGCAGGTCGCCAACCCGGACGACTACGAAATCCTGCCGGAACGCTTCTCCAAGGAACCGCTGGGCCCGATGGTGCGCCAGGGCGACGAGAACTGGCTGGGCATCGTGCGCTGGACGCTGTTCGCGCTGATGGAGGCCGAGGAATACGGCATCACGCAGAAGAACGTGGACGAGATGCTCAAGAGCAACAACCCCAACATCTCGCGCATCCTGGGCGTGACGCCGGGCGCCGGCAAGAACATGGGCCTGGACGAAAAGTGGGCCTACAACGCGATCAAGGCCGTGGGCAACTACAGCGAAGTCTTCGAACGCAACGTGGGCAAGGACAGCAAGCTGGGCTTGCAGCGCGGCACGAACGCGCTGTGGAGCCAGGGCGGCGCCATGTATCCGTGGCCGATCCGCTGATCCCGCGCGCTATGCCCCGCTGCGGGCCATAGTGCGACGAACCTCCGGCCTCTGCAAATCGTACGGTGATTTGCAGAGGTTTTCGTTTGGAGAGACGAGAGAAGCTCGCGGCCTACGCAAGGCGTGTAAAAAAGGGCGCGTATCGGCCATCCGGCGTTTGCCGGAATACGGCGGATACCCGCTGTCCGATCTTCGCGGCGCGAATATCGCAGTCGACGAGATTGCTCAAGATGATCGGACCCTCGTCCAGTTCGACATAGGCTAGTGCGTAGGGCGGATCGGCGCGTTCGATGATGCTGAACGCATAGAGACTGCCTTGGCCGCTTGCAGGCTTCCAGTCCGTGTCGTCACTGGCGCATAGCGGGCATACGATGCGCGGATACCAATGGGCGCGGTTGCATTGATTGCAGGTTCTCAGAAGCAATTGCCCCCGTTCCGCGGCGGCCCAGAATGGAGCGGTTTCCGGGTAGGCCTGGGCATAGGGATCGTTCAGGTAGGTGGAAAGCTCGCTTTGGCGGTTCACGCGTTACTCCCGTTCGAAAATCAGAGTGGAATGCGCATGGGCGACCCCCATGACCAAACCGGGCCCGGCAGCCAGCGCGAGATTGCAACCGGGGACTTGCACGGCGGGATGCGCTTCACCACGGAGTTGGCGCACGGCTTCGATCACTTTCGTCATGCCCCCCCGATTTGAGGGATGGTTGTTGCACAGCCCCCCACCGTCCGTATTGAAAGGCAGTTGGCCCCGGCCGGAGATCAAATTGCCTTCGGCTACGTAGGGGCCGGCCTGCCCCTTCTTGCAGAATCCCAGGTCCTCCAACTGCATCAACACCATGATGGTGAAGTTGTCGTAGAGGGAGGCGTAGTTGACGTCGCCGGGCGCGACGCCTGCTTCGGCGAACGCCAGCTTGCCGCTTGTGACGGCGCCCGAGGCGGTGAGCTCGATGTAGCCGCCCCGGCTGGTCTTGATGCTCTCGCCGGCCCCGATCAGCTTGACGAGAGGCCGTGACAGGCTCCGGGCGATCTCCGGACTCGTCAGTACCAGCGCGCCACCGCCGTCCGTGATGACGCAGCAATCCAGGCGGTGCAACGGACTGGCAATAATGGGCGACGCCAGCACGTCCTCGACGGTGACCGGCTTGCGCAACGCCGCAAACTCGTTGTGTTGCGCATGATGCGCCGCGGCCACCTTGACGGCGGCGAGCTGTGCGGAGGTCGTGCCGTACTCATGCATGTGGCGTTGGGAGAGCATCCCGTATATGCCGGTGATGGTGGAGCGATAGGGCCTGTCCCAGGGCGTTTCGGGCCGTTCCGGTCCCAGCTCGCGCGGCGCGGTTCCCGTCGCCATGCCGCTGCTTTTGGGCTTGCCCGCCAGCGTGATCAAGGCGACCGAGCATTTGCCTTGCGCGATGGCGAGCGCAGCGTGGCGCACATGTACCATGTACGAGCATCCACCTAGCTCGGTGCCGTCTACCCACTTCAGGTCCAGGTTCAGGTACTCCACCATGGATAGGGGATTGCCGCCCGGCGCGTCGCCCGCGCAGAAGTAGCCGTCTACGTCCTTGAGATCCAACCCCGCATCGCGCAGGGCGCCCAGCGCGCACTCGGCATGCAACTGGGTAACGGACTTGTCGGGTGCATATCGGGTCGGATGCTCGTATGCGCCCGCTATGTAGGCTTTGCCATTGAGTGTCATAAGCTGTCCGGAGGTCACAGTTTTGGGATGTTGCCGTCGCGAATGACGCGGCCCCATTTCGCATATTCGTCCTGCACGAATTTCGTCGTGCCGTCGGGCGTTGCCACCACCGGAATGAGCGCGGCCGCATCCAGCGTCTTGCGCAACTCCGGATTGGCCTGCGCGTCATTGATGACCTGGTTCAGGCGTGCCGTGACTTCGGGCGGCGCGCCTTTCGGCAAGAAGGCAGCCATCCAGCCCACGACTTCGAATCCGGGCACGCCCGACTCGGCGATGGTGGGCACGTCCGGCAACTGTGCCTCGCGTTTGGCTGTGGTGACCGCGATGGCCTTGATCTTTCCGGACTTGATCTGGGTGATCGCCGCCCCGATGTTGGCGAACATGAAATCCACGTGGCCGCCGATCAAGGCCGACATGGCTTCGGAGGGGCCGTTGTAGGGCACGTGCATGTAATCCAGGCCCTTGACTTCCTGCTTCAGCAACTCCGCGGCCAGGTGGGCGGAGCTGCCAACGCTGCCCGAGGCGTAGTTGATGTCGCCGGGCTTCTCCTTGACGTACTTGATGAACGCATCGAAGTCGTTCGCGGGAAATGAGGCATTGACGACCAGCACGTTGCCATTGAGCCCGAACATCGCCACGGGCTGGAAGTCCTTGATCGGGTCATAGGGCGTGGACGCCATCAATTGCGGGTTGATCGCGTGGGTGACATTGGTCCCGAGCAGCATCGTATAGCCGTCGGAAGGGGCGCGCGCCACGTAGTTCGCACCGATGAGCGCGCCCGCGCCGGGTTTGTTTTCCGTGATGAGCGGTTGCTTCAGCGCTTCGGACACGTACTTCGCGAAGGTGCGGCCCGTCAGGTCTGTGACACCTCCCGGTGCGAAGGGAATGACGAACTTGATGGGCCGGTTCGGGTAGGTCTCCTGTGCATGAAGATTCACGCTAACCATGCCGAGAGTCAAAAGGCATGCTTTGAAAAGGCAGTGTCTGATGCGCATCGTTGTCTCCTTGGTTGCCTGAAGGCCTGCCCATGGACGGGATGTAGGTCAGCTAACTTGGCGTCCCTGGTCGGCCCAGTACTTTCTTCTGAGGGTCTTGCGGTCGATCTTTCCCAACGCGGTGAGGGGAAGCTGGCTTTCGAACACCACGGTTTTGGGCGCATTCACCACGCCTTTTTTTTGCGTGACGTATTGGATGATCTCGGTCTCGTCGGCATTCGCGCCGGGCTTGAGCACCACGATCGCGGTAACGGCTTCGCCCCATTTCTCGTCGGGCACGCCAATGACGGCGGACATCGCGATACCGGGATGCAGCGCCAGGCAGTTCTCGACTTCGCTGGGGTAGACGTTGAAGCCGCCCGTAATGATCATGTCCTTCACACGGTCGACGATGTACAGATAACCGTCCCCATCCATGCGGGCCATGTCGCCGGTGTGCAGCCAATCTCCGGCGAAGACCTTTTCATCCTCCTCCGGCCGGTTCAGGTAGCCGTTCATGATGAGCGGGCTGCGCACGCACAGTTCACCGATTTCGCCTAGCGGCACTTCCCGCAGGTCCTGGTCGAGCAGCTTGACCTGATTGCCGGTCACGGGCTTGCCGCAGGAGCCCAGCAACCCGGGACGCGCGGGGTCGTGGTCCTGCTTGCGCAGGTAGCAGATGGTCATGGGCGCTTCGGCCTGGCCATACAGTTGGCCAAAAACCGGTCCGATCTTGCGCAGCGCTTCCAGCAGCCTGGAGGGCGCGATGGGGGCCGCGCCATAGAGCGCCAGTTCAAGGCTGGAGCAGTCGCCGTTGGCCAACCCCGGATGATCCAGCAGGCCGTAGATCTGGGTCGGCACAAGGAAGGTGAAGTTGATGCGATGCCGCCGCACTCGTTCGAGAAAGTCGACAGGCGTGAATTTCTCGCTCAGGTACACCGTGCCGCCTCGGATGAAGACAGGCAGAATCAAACCGCCCGCCGCATGCGAGATAGGCGTGGTCACGAGATACCTGATGCGTTCGGGCCATTCATACGCGGCCAGCATCTGGAGCACCATGGTGACCGCGGTGCGATGGGAATGCAGGATCCCCTTGGATCGGCCGGTCGTGCCGCCGGTGTAGGACAGCTTGGTGATATCGCCGGGGCGGGCGTCCAGGGCAAGATCGCCGCCATCCATCGTCGCCGCTTCGTCGAAAAGACCGGCGCCGCGGGTGTCGCCGTCAAGAGGCAGGATCAGCGGAACGATGCCGCGCGCCTCAATGGCCAGGGCGCGCTGCGCGTACTTGCCGTTGTCCACCACCAGGGCCTTCACCTGCGCATCCTGCAGCACGAAAGCGTGGTCTTCCTCCGAGGCCATCGGATGCAGCGATACCGATTTCAAGCCGATGAATTGCGCGGCGATGATGGCGATGATGGCTTCGGTTCGGTTTCCGACGAGAAAGGCGACGGCATCCTGTCTTTTCAGTCCCTTGGCGCGCAGGAGGCGCGCAATGCGGTAGCACTGTGCTTCCAGTTGCGAATAGGTGACGGTTTTCTCGTTGGAGACGATGGCCGGCGTCTCGGGAAACGCCTTGAATGCAGAGAGGTACAAGGACGCGACGGTGGCGCCTTCATACAGGGAGTTCGGGGAGGGCCGCATTCTGTCTCCATCTGTTCGGTACTTAATATTGTTTTCTGGTACCGATTTGAGATGACAAACGGTACTGTGTCAATATAATTAGTACCGAAATAATGGTTTGCAGCCTAGGTGTTTTACCTAGGCGTCGTAGAATTCCCGTCTTCACCAATCCTGTTTTTCACATTCAAAGGCAAGCGGCGATACATGGCCAAGCGGCGTACCGAAGAAGTTTTCCTCAAGGAACTGACGGCGTTGCTGATCGTCGAAGGCGTGTCTTCCCTGACGATTGCCGACATTGCGCAACGCATGCAATGTTCGCGCAGGCGCATATACGAAATTGCCGCCACCAAAGAAGAACTCTTCGTCAATATTTGCCGGCAGGTGCTGGACGCGAATCTGGAAAAGGGATTTGCCGCGGCGCGCGGCGAAGCCGACGGCGCCAAGGCGATTGCCACGTATTTGCGCGCAACCTTGAACGCATCGGGCCTGAGCAAGGCGGCGTTGACGGATCTCGATTCGACGGAGAGTGGCCGCGCGGTTTTCGACGCCTATCAGTTGGCGCGGGTGCGCGGCCTGGAAGACATGATCGACGATGGCGTGCGCCAGGGGCTGCTCGTGCCGCACAATCCGAGGGTGATCTCGGAAGCGATCCTCGGAGCGGCTCACCGCTTGAGGAATCAGCGATTCCTGGAGGAAACCGGTCTTTCGATTGGCGCCGCCTTCACCGAGTTCTACGAAATCGTGCTCAATGGCCTCCTGGTCAAGCCGCAGGCAGGCGCGCCGGCCATTGGCGCCGCGCGGCCTCGACGCTGACCAGACGCGGCGCTAATTCCGCTTGGCGGAAGAACCTGTTGCGGGATTCGGAATGGTTCCATGCGCGCAAGCTGAAATGGTTCTATCCCGTCTCGCTCCGGCTCCCTATTATGTCCCTGACGCGGGTGCGACGGCGCGCCGCAAGCTATTGATAACGACTAGGAAAATACGATGAACGGCGCAGACAGCCTTTGCGATACCTTGCTTGCCAACGACGTGGACGTGTGTTTCGCGAATCCGGGCACGTCGGAAATGCACTTTGTCGCGGCATTGGATCGCAAGCCCAGGATGCGTTGCGTGCTGGGCCTGTTCGAGGGCGTGGTGACGGGGGCGGCCGACGGCTATGCGCGCATGGCCGACAAGCCGGCCGCGACCCTGCTGCATCTGGGGCCGGGGCTGGGCAACGGCCTGGCCAACCTGCACAACGCCAAGCGCGCGCGCACGCCCATGGTCAATATCGTGGGCGACCACGCCACTTATCACGTCCAGTACGACGCGCCCTTGACCAGCGACGTCGAAGGCGTGGCGCGGCCGATGTCGCACTGGGTCAAGCGCACGATGACGGCCGCCGCGGTGTCCGCCGACGCGGCCGAGGCCGTGGGCGTGGCGCGGCAGTCGCCGGGCAATATCGCCACGCTGATCCTGCCCGCCGACACGGCCTGGACCGACCTGCCGGACGGCGCCGCCCAGCCGGTGCTGGCCCCGCGGGCGGAACTGGCCCGGACTTCGGCGGAAGCGGTGCGCGCGGCCGCCGCCGCGATCCGTTCCGGCGAAGTCGCGACGCTGATGCTGGGCGGGGCCGCGCTGCGCGAACGCGCGCTGGACGCCGCCGGCCGCATCGCGCGCGCCACGGGCGTGCGCCTGGTGTCGGAAACCTCCAACCGCCGCATCGAGCGCGGCGGCTCCCGCACGCCGGTCGACCGCCTGCCCTATCCCATCGACCTGGCGGTGGCCAAGCTGAAGGACGTGCGGCATCTGGTGCTGGTCGGCGCCAAGGCGCCGGTCGGTTTCTTCGCCTATCCCGGCAAGCCCAGCCTGCTGGCGCCGCCCGACTGCAACCAGGTGGTGCTGGCCACGGCCGAGCAGGACCTGGCCCACGCGCTGGAATGGCTGGCCGACGAGCTGGGGATCGCCGCGGACGCGCCCCGGCTGGTTCCGCCGGCAGCCAACTACGAAGTGCCGCAATCCGGGAAGCTGACCGGCGCCGCCGTCAACATCCTGGTCGCGCACCTGCTGCCCGAGCAGGCCATCGTGTGCGACGAGTCCATCACCCAGGGCCGGGAATTCCCGCTCTACAGCGCCAGCAGCGCGCCGCACGACTGGCTGATGCTGACCGGCGGCGCCATCGGCATCGGCCTGCCGCTGGCCACCGGCGCCGCGGTGGCGTGCCCGGACCGCAAGGTCGTCACCCTGCAGGCCGACGGCAGCGGCATGTACACCCTGCAGGCGCTGTGGACGCAGGCGCGCGAGAACCTCGACTGCCTCACGGTGATCCTGGCCAACCGTTCCTACGCCACGCTGCATGGCGAAATGAAGAACGTCGGCGTGAAAGAGCCGGGCCGCAACGCCCGCCGCATGCTGGACCTGCAGGAGCCCCACCTGGACTGGACGCACCTCGCGCGCGGCATGGGCGTGGAGGCGGTCAGCGTGGACACGGTGGAAGCATTCGCGCGCGCGCTCCAGGACGGCCTGAAGCGCCGCGGCCCGTTCCTGATCGAAGCGGTGATCTGACCGGTTCCCGCGCCTCAGCCCAGGAAGTACTCGGGCTGGGGCGCGGTGACGACGGCGCGGTACTCTTCCAGCAGCAGTTCGGCGTGCCGCGTCAGCGGCCGGATGCGCGAACGCACGATGCGGGAGTGGATGAGCAGGCTGGGACGAAACGGCCTGATCACGAACTGGTCCAGGGGAAAGGGGGCGATGGCGGCCGGTTCCACCAGGCCCACCCCGACGCCCGCGCGTATCAGCGCCAGCAGCGCGGCGGACGAGGTGACTTCCACCGCCACGGGCATGTGCAGGCCGGCCTCGGAGAAGGCGATCTCCAGAAAGCTCCCGAAATTCGTTTGCGGCCCGTAGGACAGGAAGGTTTCAGACTTGAGGTCCTGCGCGGCGACCTGCTCCAGGGCGGCATAGCGGTGGCCGCGGGCAGCGACGCAGACCAGATGCTGGGGGCCGAGATCCTCGTTGTGGGTGTCGGGCGACGAGGTGATGTCGTGCACCAGGCCGAAATCCGCCTGGCCGTTCAGCACGCGTTCGACGATAGGCTGGTTGGCCAGTATTTCCAGCGTGACGGTGATGCCGGGGTGCCGCGCGCGCAGTTGCTTCACGGCTTGCGGAAGAAAAGTCGCGGCCTGGGTGGGGATGGCCGCCACGGTCACATTGCCATGGTCGGGATTGGCGAGACTGCCGATCAGCCGTTGCACCACGCCGTAGGACCCATAAAGATGCTCGACGCTTTCGTGCAACTGGAGCGCCTGGGGCGTGGGAACCAGGCGCTGGTGGGTGCGTTCGAACAGCGTCAGGCCGGTGTCGTCTTCCAGTTGCCGCAGCATCTTGCTGGCGGCCGATTGGGTCATGCCCAGGAGCTTCGCCGCGCGCGATACGGAGCCTGAAATCATGATGGCGTTGAAGACGCCCAGTTGCGCGAAGCTGGGTTCGCGCGACTCATGGGATCGACTCAGGCCGAGATGCGAGCGTGGGCTCATAAGGGCGGGACTCAGGGGAAGTACGGATAGGTGCAAAACTCATATATTGCATGAAAGAACCCCCGTCGTCATCATGCCCGCTCCCTCTCTCCCCACAGGAGCAAGCAGATGAAGATGCCCCCGCAAGATCCTTGCCTGACCGATGCGGCGCGCCTTGCGCTGAACGATCCCACGCTGTCTTCCGCGCGCCGGCGCCAACTGCTGGCCTTGCTGGGCGCCGCGGGCGTGTCGGCGATGCTGCCGCTGCGGCGGGCGCATGCCGACGCGGCGAAGATCGTCGTCTGCAACTGGGGAGGCGACGCCATCAAGCACCAGCCGGCCGTCTGGGGAAAACCCTTCGAAAAGGCCACCGGGACCAAGGTGGAGTTCGACGGAACCGGCCCTTCCTTCGGCAAGATCCGCACCATGGTGGAGTCGAAGAACGTGGTGTGGGACGTGTGCGATGCCAACCTCGCCGCGGCGCATTCGCTGGGCAAGCGAGGCTACCTGGAGCCGATCGACTACTCCATCGTCGACCGGAACAAGGTTCGTCCGGGCTTCAGCAGCGAATACGGCGTTTCGCATTTCATCTACAGCTTCGTCCTGGCCTACGACAAGAAGGCCTTTGGCGACCGCGTGCCCAGGACCTGGGCCGACTTCTGGAACACCAAGGACTTTCCCGGCATGCGCATCCTGCCGGACCGCGTCCTGGCATCGCTCGAGGCCGCGTTGATGGCCGATGGCGTGCCGGCGGACGCCGCCAAGATCTATCCCATCGATGAAAAGCGGGCGCTGGACAAGATCGCCGCGATCAAGGAACACGCGATCTTCTGGAAGACGGGCGCGGAGAGCCAGCAACTGCTGCGCCAGGGAGAGGCCACCATGGGCCTGGTGTGGCACACGCGCGCGGCGGTGATGCGGCGCGAGCCCGGTTCCAGCATCGATTTCACCTGGAACCAGGGCATTCTGATACCGGCCGGTTGGCTGGTGCCCAAGGGGAATCCCGCGGGACGCAAGGTCTTCGACTTCATCGCGTCGACCCAGTCGCCGGAGAGCCAGATCGAACTGCTGCGGCTCATGGGCAACGGCCCGGCCAATCCCGCGGCCAGCGCGCTGGTGCCGCCGGAACTGCGCAAGGACAATCCCACGGACGACGAGAACTTCCGGCTGCAGATCGTGGCGGATGCGGTCTGGCACGGCGAGAACCAGGACCGCATCTACAACGAGTACGTCAAAGTGATCACCGGCTGAGCACGCAGCATGAGCGCATACGCAGATATGGTATTGCACGGCGGCCGCATCGCCACGCTGGACGCTTCCCTGGGCGTGGTGCAGGCGCTGGCGATACGCGGCGGCCGGATCGTCGGCGCGGGGACGGACGCCGACTGCCTGGCGCTGGCCGGGCCCGCGACGGCCAAGGTCGGCCTGGCGGGCGCGTTCGCCATGCCGGGGATCAACGACAGCCACTGCCATCCGGACGGGCAGGCGGTCAAGGCGGGACGCTGGGACGACCTCTCCGGGATCGATTCCCAGGCCGCCCTGCTCGGGCGCCTTGCGGCGTTCCACCGCCAGGCGCCGGCCGGCGCCTGGTATCTGGGCTTTCGCCTCGACGAGAACGACATCGGCGGCTATCCCATGCGCGCGGCGCTGGATGCCGCCGCGCCGGGACGCGCGGTATTCCTCCTGCGGCGCGATGCCCAGGTGGGCGTGGCCAGCCAGGCCGCGTTCGCCGAACTGGCCGTCAGCGGCCTGGCGCGCGCGGTGCCCGATCACTGCCTGGACGAACCGGCGGGCCTGGCGCGCGGCCGGGGCGTATTCGCTTTCACCACGCATATCGCGGCGGGCGACCGGGTCGAGGACTATCTCGGCGGTTATCCGGCGATCTTCGGCGAGATGGCGAGGCTGGGCATCACCAGCGTCCACAACGCCCTGACCAGCGCGCTGGCGTTGCGGGCGTATCGGCGCCTGCATGCGGCCGGAGCGTTGCGGGTGCGTGTGGGCATGATGCTCAATGGTCGCGATGAAGCGCTGGTCGACGACGTTCTGCGTTCCGGCGCGCGTTTCGGCGACGGCGACGAATTCCTGCACCTGCTTGGCGTGGAGTACGGATCGGACGGCAGCACCAGCGGCCGCACGGCCGCGTACTACCGGCCCTATTCCCCTCAGGCGGGCGCCGCCGCGACCGGGCCCGCCGAGTTCGGCGACGTGAATTTCTCGGCCGAGGAACTCGCGTTCAAGGTCGGCAGGGTCATGGCCGCGGGCCTGCAGGCGGCCGCGACTGGAAACGGCGACCGGGGCATCGATTTCGCGCTGGACGCGTTCGAACGGGCGCTGGCCGTCCATCCCGGCGCGGTCCCGCCGCGCATCGAACACTGCTGCTGCGCGCCGCCGCCCATCCAGCAGCGCATGGCGAGGCTGGGCGTGATCGATTCGTCCGCGGCCGGCTTCGCCTACAACCTGGGCGATGCCTACTTGCGCAACCGGCCCGAGTGCGACTGGCCCTGGCTGTGGCCCCATCGCGACATGCTGGACAGGGGCGTGCTGGTCTGCGGGCATTCGGACGCTCCGGTCTGCGACCGCAATCCGTTTCTCGGCATATGGTCCATGGTGACGCGCAAAACGGCATCGGGCGCCGAGATCGGAGCCGCGCAGGCGATCACCGTGGATGAAGCCATGCGCTGCTACACCGTCAATCCCGCGATCGCCGAGCGCCAGGCCGGATTCAAAGGCACGCTGGCGCCCGGCAAGCTGGCCGACCTGATCGTGCTGGACCGCAATCTGTACGAGATCCCGGCGGACGCGATCCGTGGCGCGGCGGTGCTCGCCACGCTGGTCGGCGGGCGCGTCGCGTTCCGGTCGCCGCTCGCGTCGTGGGCGGACGAACTTCCCGAGGAGGACTGAACCATGCAGCGCTCGCTTCCCGTCGCGCTGGTCTTGCCCGTGGTGTTGCTGGTCGGCGGCCTGTTCCTGCTGCCGGTACTGCGCATCCTGGCGATCAGTTTTACAGAGCCCGTGGCCGGCATCGGCAACTACGTGGCGCTGTTCACGCAGCCGCTCTACCTGAAAATCATGGCGACCACCGCCAGGATATGCGTCTGGACGACGCTGATCGCCCTGGTGCTGGGCTATGTCGTGGCCTACGTCATGGCCAACGTGCCCGCGCACGTGCGTAGCTGGATGACGATCTGCCTGCTGGTGCCGTTCTGGCTGTCGGTGCTGGTGCGGGCCTTCGCCTGGGTGCTGCTGCTGTCCAGGGAGGGCGCCGTCAATGCGACGCTCATGGCGCTGGGCCTGGCCGACCGGCCGCTGGCGCTGCTGCGCAACGAAACCGGCGTGCTGATCGGCATGGTGCATTACATGATCCCCTATGCGGTGCTGCCGATGCTGACCAACATGCTGGGCATGGACCGCTCGCTGATGGCGGCGTCGCGCGCCCTGGGGGCGGGGCCCGTGCGCACATTCCTGCGCGTGTACCTGCCGTTGTCGCTGCCGGGTGTGCTGGCTGCGGCGGTGCTCGTCTTCATCTTCTGCCTGGGGTTCTTCATCACCCCGGCCCTGCTGGGCGGCGGAAAGACCGTGATGGTGGCCCAGTACATCGAGTTCGGCATCAGCGAAACCATGAACTGGGGAATTTCCACCGCGTTCGCCAGCGCCTTGCTCGCCACCGTGGTGCTGAGCCTGGTCCTGATGTCGCGCTGCGTGCGGGTCCCTTCCTTGTTCGGTGCGCCATGACCATACGTCCATCCTGGTGGTTCCGGGCCGCGGCCGTGTGCGCAGCGCTGGTGCTTGCGTATCTGTTCCTGCCGGCGCTCGTCGTGATTCCCGTGTCGTTCACCGACCGCAGCTATCTGTCGTTTCCGGCGGAGTCATGGTCGCTGCAGCATTACCGTCAACTGGTGGAAAGCCCCGTTTGGCGGGAAAGCCTGCTGCAGAGCGTTGCCGTGTCGGCCGTCTCCACGCTGGCCGCGACCTGCCTGGGCTGCGCGGCTGCCATCGGCGCGTGGAAGCTCGGCGCGCGGCTGGGAGGCCTGGTCCGCATGCTGGCCTTGCTGCCCCTCATCGTTCCCACGATCGTGGGGGCGTTGGCGTACTACCGCCTGTACATCGACCTGGGCCTGCTCGACACCTACACGGGCGTGGTGCTTGCCCATGTGGTTGCCGCCACGCCTTTCGTCTTCGTGTCGGTGGGTTCGGCGCTGGCCAATTTCGATCCGCGCCTGGAGCAGGCGGCCCGTTCGATGGGAGCCCGGCCCCTGCAGGTACTGTCGCGCGTCACCTTGCCCGGCATCCGCCCGGGCATCGTATCGGGCGCCATTTTCGCGTTCATCGTGTCCTGGGACGAGTTGGTCGTGCTGCTGTTCATCACCACGCGCAACGTCTATCTGTTGCCGAGGGCGATGTGGGACGGCATCAACGAGAACGTGGATCCCACGATCGCGGCGGTGGCGACCCTGATGATCTTGATCACCTTCATATGCCTGTGCGTCGAGCGCCTGCTTGCGCACAGGAAAGGAAAGCGGGAGTCCTCATGAATTCATCTCATTCTCCGGCCGAGCCGCTCTTGCGGGTGCAGGGGCTGCGCAAGCTATTCGGTTCGACGGCGGCGCTGGACGGCATCGACTTTTCGCTGGCGCCGGGCGAGTTCCTGACGCTGCTCGGCCCGTCGGGATCCGGCAAGACGACGACCTTGATGTCGATCGCGGGCTTCGTCGCGCCCAGCGCCGGCGAAATCTTCCACCGCGGCGCGCCCATCACCAGCCGTCCGCCCGAGGACCGGGGCTTCGGCATGGTGTTCCAGGGATACGCGCTGTTCCCCCACATGACGGTGGAGCAGAACGTGAGGTTTCCCCTTTCGATACGCGGGGTTTCCGGCGGCGAGGCGCGCACCCGCGCGAGGGCGGCATTGGAACAGGTGCAACTGGGGGCGTACGCCGGACGCTATCCCCGCCAGCTTTCCGGCGGGCAGCAACAGCGTGTGGCGCTGGCCCGCGCGCTGGTCTACCGGCCCGACGCGCTGCTGCTGGACGAGCCCCTGTCGGCGCTGGACAAGAAGCTGCGCGCCGACCTGCAATGGGAGCTGCGCAAGCTGAACAAGGAATCCGGCGCATCCTTCCTGTACGTCACGCACGATCAGGAAGAAGCCCTGTCGATGTCCGACCGCATTGTCATCTTCAACCAGGGGCGCATCGCGCAGATCGGGTCGCCGTCCGAACTCTACGAGCGGCCGGCGAGCCTGTTCGTGGCCGAATTCCTGGGGCGCAGCAATGTGCTGCAGGGCACGGTGCGTTCGGCCGGGCAGGACGGGTTGGCGGTGGATTACGAGGGCGGGGTCATCCAGGTCGCGGGCGCGCCGCGCGCGTGCGCCGCCGGCGACAGCGTGAGCCTGGTGGTGCGGCCGCACAAGCTGCGGCTGGCGTCCGCGGGGCAGCCGGGCCTGCAGGCCCGCGTCGAAGCGGTCGGCTACGCGGGGAACCTGCTGAACTACCTGCTGCGCACGCCTCGCGGCACGCCGCTATACCTGGAATGCGTCGCCGGCGCGGGGCAGCATCCGGACCTGCGCCAGGGCGCCGACGTGCTTGTCGCGGTGGACGGCGAGGCCGTCAGCGTGCTTGAGGCGGCGCGGCCGTGAACGGAACGTCCACCTCGCATCCAGGTCCGGGGCCTGACGGGCATGGAACCGGACGCGTTGCGCGGCGTGACGGTGCAATCGGGCCGGGATTGGTCTATCCTGCATGATGCGCCGCGCCGTGAAGGGCGGCTGCATTTCGAGACTGACCGGTTTCGGAACGTAGGATCCGAAAAACATGCGACGGCCGGCGCGCGGTGGCGCGCCGGCCGCATTTGCGGGGGGAATTCCACAACATGAAGTTCGCCGATTTCAAAGACGGCATGCTCATCAAGGCCGGCCCCGTCACCGTGACGGAAGCGGAGATCCTGGAGTTTGCGCGCAAATACGATCCCCAGTGGTTCCACACCGATCCCCAGCGCGCCTCCGAAGGCCGGTGGGGCGGGCTGATCGCCAGCGGCTGGCATACCTGCGCGCTGACCATGCGCATGGCCGTGGACGCGGCGCTGCACGATTCCGAATCGTTCGGCTCTCCCGGCCTGGGCGAAGTGCGCTGGCGCACCCCCGTGCGTCCGGGCGACACGCTGCGCCTGGAGGCGCGGGTGCAGGGCGTGCGCACCTCGTCGTCGCGCCCCGACCTGGGCATCATCACCTGGGCCTGGACGGTCTACAACCAGCACGACGAAGGCGTGCTGGAACTGGACGCGACCAGCCTGTTCGACCTTACCGGCGAGAACTAGCGGACCAGGGGGGCGGGAACGCCGCCGCCGCGCTACCGCTTGCCGCCCGCCTGCTTCAGAATGGCGGCGGCATCGGGGCCGGCCGCGGCCTTCCAGGCGTTCACCGAGTCCGCCGCCGCGTCCTTCAGCGCGTTGCGCACGGGCAGCGGCACCGAGGTATTGATGACCACGCCGTTCTTGCGCATGTTGGCGTAATTCTGCTGCAGGCGGCCGTCGATCCGCTTCCATTGTTCGGTTTCGGTCTGCGCCGCCGCCTGGTCGATGGCGCGCCGGGTGCGCGCGTCCAGGGCCTGGTAGGCCTGCAGGTTCATCGTCGCGATCGAGACCGGCATGGCGTAGTTGATCTCGGCGAAGTTGGGCAGGTGTTCCCACAGCTTGCGGCCCGCGCCGCCGTCGCCCGAGGACAGCACGGCGTTCACTTCGCCCGAGGCGATCCGCGGCATGGCGTCGGCGAACGAGATGTTCTGCGCGCGGGCGCCGGCTTTCTGCATCACGTCCTGCGAGGTGGCGTCATAGGTGCGGATGCTCAGGCCCTTCAGCGCCGCGACGCCGTCGATCTTCTGCTTCGACCAGATGCCCGAGGCCGGCCAGGGCGTGGTGTACAGCAGTTTCTGCCCGTGCGCCGCCAGCAGTTTTTCATAGGCCGGCCGCGCGGCCTTGTTCAGGTTCCGCGCCTTGGACAGCGAGTCGGCCAGGAAGGGCAGGGACGAGACGCCGAAGATCGGGTACTTGGTGGCCAGGGCGCCCGCGAACGCATCGCCCGCGTCGACCTTGCGCGCCTCCACGGCGTCGATCATGTCGCCGGACTTGATCCCCTTGGCGGCGTCGTAGCTCGCGTCGATGACCACGGCGCCCGAGGTCTTCGCGCGGACCAGTTCGGCGAAGGTGGACACGCCCTGGCCGGGCATGGAGGTGGCCGGGTATTCGGTGGCCATCGTCAGGGTGGTGGCGGCATAGGCGCCATGGGCCATGAAGGCCATGGCGATGCCCGCCAGCAGGCGGAGGGATGGATTGCCTTGCATGCGCGACTCCTGGTTGGTTGGGTCGGGCACGTGGGACGGCGCGGGAGCGCCCGGGCCCGTGCCTGGCCGATGCCGCAAAGCGTACGGCCTGCGCGGGGCCGCGGCTATTCGGGCTTTCGGCAATGCGCGGGCGCGGTTCGATTGCCCAAGGACGAAATGACAAGGCCGCCCCGAGGGGCGGCCTTGTTCAGGGCCGGGATAGGCGGGCGATCAATAGAACGCCTGGATGCCCGTCTGCGCGCGGCCCAGGATCAGGGCGTGCACGTCGTGGGTGCCTTCGTAGGTGTTGACCACTTCCAGGTTCACCAGGTGGCGGGCCACGCCGAACTCGTCGGAGATGCCGTTGCCGCCGAGCATGTCGCGCGCCAGGCGGGCGATGTCCAGGGCCTTGCCGCAGGAGTTGCGCTTCATGATGGACGTGATTTCCACGGCGGCGGTGCCTTCGTCCTTCATGCGGCCCAGGCGCAGGCAGCCTTGCAGGGCCAGCGTGATCTCGGTCTGCATGTCGGCCAGCTTCTTCTGGATCAACTGGTTGGCGGCCAGCGGACGGCCGAACTGCTTGCGGTCCAGGGTGTACTGGCGGGCGGTGTGCCAGCAGGCCTCGGCGGCGCCGACGGCGCCCCAGGCGATGCCGTAGCGGGCGGAGTTCAGGCAGGTGAACGGACCCTTCAGGCCGGACACGCCGGGCATCATCTGTTCGTCGGACACTTCCACTTCGTCCATGACGATTTCGCCGGTGATCGAGGCGCGCAGGCCGACCTTGCCGTGGATGGCCGGGGCCGACAGGCCCTTCATGCCCTTTTCCAGGATGAAGCCGCGGATCTTGCCGTCGAAGTCGCCGCCGACGCACTTGGCCCACACCACGAAGACGTCGGCGATGGGCGAGTTGGTGATCCACATCTTGTTGCCGGAAACCTTGTAGCCGTCGGACGTCTTGACGGCGCGGGTTTCCATGCCGCCGGGGTCGGAGCCGTGGTTGGGTTCGGTCAGGCCGAAGCAGCCGATCCATTCGCCGCGGGCGAGCTTGGGCAGGTACTTCTGCTTTTGCGCTTCGCTGCCGAATTCGTTGATGGGCACCATCACCAGGGACGACTGCACGCTCATCATGGAGCGGTAGCCGGAGTCGATGCGTTCGACTTCGCGGGCGATCAGGCCGTAGCTGACGTAGTTCAGGCCGGCGCCGCCGTATTCGACGGGGATGGTGGCGCCCAGGAGGCCCAGTTCGCCCATTTCGGAGAAGATGGCCGGATCGGTCTGTTCATTGCGGAACGCGTTCAGGACGCGCGGAGCAAGCTTGTCCTGCGCATAGGCGTAGGCAGCGTCGCGCACCATGCGTTCTTCTTCGGTCAGTTGCTGGTCCAGCAACAGGGGATCTTGCCAGTGAAAGGAAGGATTCGAGGACATGCTGGTCTCCGCTATGGATTTCCGTGTTCGGAATGCTAGAAAGTTTAAACCTAAAATAATTGCGACGGCAAGCTGCGGGTTGCCCGGCGCGCCTTGCGCGCCGCCGGCGCCCGCCGTGTCCTTGCCGTGTCAGTGCTGGGCTTTCAGGGCCGCGTCGCGGATCTTTTCCAGGGTCGTGGACGGCGTGATGGTTTCCGGATCGATGAAGCAGTGCAGGATCGCCGGCTTGCCGCTGGCCAGGGCGCGCTCGAAGGCGGGCCCGAACTGCTCGGTGGTCTCGACGCGTTCGCCGTGGCCGCCGAAGGCGCGCGCGTAGTCGGCGAAATCCGGGTTTTTCAGCGCGGTCGCGGAAATGCGGCCGGGGTAGTGCTTTTCCTGGTGCATGCGGATCGTGCCGTACATGCCGTTGTCCACCAGCACCACCACGATGGGCAGGTCGTACTGCACGGCCGTGGCGAATTCCTGGCCGTGCATCAGGAAGCACCCGTCGCCGGCGAAGCACACCACCGTCTTGTCGGGCCAGACGCGCTTGGCGCCCACGGCCGCGGGCAGACCGTAGCCCATGGAGCCCGACGTGGGCGCCAGTTGCGTGCCGTAGCGGTTGAAGCGGTGGAAGCGGTGCAGCCAGGTGGCGTAGTTGCCGGCGCCGTTGGTCATGATGGCATCGGCCGGCAGCGTTTTTTCCAGATAGGCCATCACCTGGCCCATCTGGAGCGCGCCCGGCGTCGTGATCGCGGAGGGATCGCTCCATTGCAGGTACGACTCGCGCATGGCCTGCGTGCCTTCGGCCCAGGCGGGCTTGGCGGGCGCCTTCAGGCCGGCGAGCGCCTGCGCGAAGGCGGCGGGCGAGGTGTTGATGGCCAGCGTGGGGCGATAGACGCGCGCCAGTTCGCCGGAGTCGGGGTGCACGTGCACCAGCTTTTGCCGGGGCACCGGGATGTCCAGCAGGGTATAGGCCTGGCTGGGGTTTTCCGACATGCGGCCGCCCACCAGCAGGACCAGGTCCGCGTCGGCGACGCGCTTGAGCAAGGCCGGATTGATGCCCAGGCCCACGTCGCCGATGAAGCAGGGGTGGTCGGCGGGGAACAGCATCTGGCGGCGGAACGACACCGCCGTGGGCAGCGCGTGGCGCTGCGCGAAATCGGCGAACTGCTGCACGGCGCGGGCGTCCCAGCGCGTGCCGCCCAGGATCGCGACCGGGTTCTTGGCGTCGGCCAGCAGCTTTTCCAGGTCGGCCAACTGGCCGGCGGTGGGCGCGGAGTCGATGATTTCGTAGCGGGGCGCGTCGGCGACCGCCGCCGCTTCGACGAGCATGTCCTCGGGCAGGGCGATGACGACCGGGCCGGGGCGGCCCGAGGTGGCGACGTGGAAGGCGCGCGAAATCAGTTCGGGGATCCGTTCGACCTGGTCGATTTCGGTGACCCACTTGGCCTGCGTGCCGAACACGGCGCGGTAATCCATTTCCTGGAAGGCTTCGCGTTCGCGCATGCCGCGTTCGATCTGGCCCACGAAGAGGATCAGCGGGGTGGAGTCCTGCTTGGCGATGTGCACGCCGGCCAGCGCGTTGGACGCGCCGGGGCCGCGGGTCACCATGCAGATGCCGGGTTCGCCGGTCAGCTTGCCGTGGGCGTCGGCCATCATGGCCGCGCCGCCTTCCTGGCGGCACACCGTGACCTTGATATCCGCGTCGTGCAGGCCGTCCAGCACCGCGAGGTAGCTTTCGCCGGGAACACAGAAAACATGCTTGACGCCCTGCGCAACCAGTTGGTCGACCAGGATGTGTCCGCCTAGGCGGGATTCTTGCTGGGACATGGGGGTGGTAGTCATGATGAGCCGAGGTTAGGACATCCGAGCATAATGTTCCTCGATCGCACAATGCAATTGATAAAATTGCACAATCTATTGACCCACCGGCACGACGTGCCATGTTGCGCCGCGGCAAGCGCCGCGCCCCGAGCGCCGCAGCACCCGGCCCGCACAAGGCGGTTCCCGCTCTATGAGAAACGGCATTCCCAACCTGAGCGCCTTGCAGGCGTTCGAAGCCTCCGCCCGCCTGGGCAGCTTTTCCCGCGCGGCCGAGGAACTGTCCCTGACCCACAGCGCGGTCTACCGCCAGGTGGCCAGCCTGGAGTCGCGCCTGGGCGTGCAACTGTTCACCCGGGTGCGGCGGCGCATCGTGCTGACCGACCACGGGGCGGAATACGCCGGCCGCATCCGCCACCACCTGGACCAGATCGAAAAAGACACCTTCGGCCTGGTCAGCCGCACCGGCATGGGCCGCAGCATCCACATCGCCGTCGTGCCCACCCTGGCCACGACCTGGCTGATCCCGCGCCTGGCGGACTTCCAGCGGGAACACGGCGACATCACCGTCAGCCTGTCGGTGCGCACGCTGCCCTTCCAGTTCAAGGACCAGCCCTTCGACGGCGCGCTGTACCACGGGGACGGATTGTGGCCGGGAACGCAGGGCGTGCTGCTGTTTCCCGAGCGCGAGCTGGTGCCGGTGTGCGCGCCGGAACTGGCGGCGCGCGCGGCGGACTCCGGCGCCGGCGCCCTGTCCGGCATGACGCACCTGCACCTGGCTTCGCGCCCCGACGCCTGGCGCCAGTGGTACGGCGCCAATAACCATCTGTACGGCCCCCAGGCCGCGGGCGGGCCCCGCTACGAACTGTTCACCATGGTGATGGCGGCGGTGCAGGCCGGGCTGGGGGTGGGGCTGATGCCGCGCTTCCTGGCGCAGCCCGCGCTGGACCAGGGCACGCTGGCGATGCCGGTGCCGCAGTCGCTGACGGTCAGCCAGGGCTATTATTTCGGCTATCCGCAGCGCAGCGAACGCTCCGAGGCGCTCCAGCTCTTCGAGAGCTGGCTGAAGTCGGCCGCTTCGGGCGTGGGCGGGCGCTGAGCCGTAGAATCAATCATGTCCGACATTCGCCCGCCGCTCGCCTCCCAGGCCGATATCGACGCTTTCATAGACGCCGTATGGCTCGAGGACGGCCTGTCGGCCAACACCCTGGCCGCCTACCGGCGCGACCTGACCGGCTTCGCGCGATGGCTCGAAGACCCCGAGGCCTATGCCCGCGAAATGGCCGACCGCCACGGCGCCGGCGGGCAGGCCCACGCGCTGCCCGCGGGGCCCGCCATCCCCCTGCGCGATGCTGGAAAAGCCGACATCGAGGCCTGGTTCGCCTTCCGCCACGAGGAAACGCGCGCCACCACCGCCAACCGCCGGCTGGCCGCGCTGCGCCGTTTCTATGCCTGGGCCCTGCGCGAACACCGGTGCGAGCGCGATCCCTGTCTGACGCTGGTCGCCGCCAAGCAGCCGCCGCGCATGCCCAAGACCCTGTCCGAGCAGCAGGTGGACGCCCTGCTGCGCGCGCCCGACCTGGAGCAGGCCCGGGGCCTGCGCGACCGCGCCATGCTGGAAACGCTGTACGCCACCGGCCTGCGGGTGTCCGAGCTGGTGGGCGTGCGGACCCTGGACGTGAGCCTGAACGAAGGCGTGGTGCGCGTGGTGCTGGGCAAGGGCGGCAAGGACAGGCTGGTGCCCCTGGGCGCGGAGGCGGCGCACTGGATCGACCGCTACCTGAAGGCCGGGCGGCCGGAACTGGCGGCCGGCCGCGTGAGCGACGCGCTCTTCATCACCGGCCGGGCCGAGCCGATGTCGCGCCAGGCCTTCTGGCAACTGGTGAAGAAGTACGCCTTGCTGGCGGACGTCCGCGCGCCCCTGTCGCCGCACGTCCTGCGGCATGCGTTCGCCACGCACCTGCTGAACCACGGCGCCGACCTGCGCGTGGTGCAGATGCTGCTGGGCCACGCGGACATCTCCACCACGCAGATCTACACGCACGTCGCGCGCGAACGCCTGAAGGCGCTGCACGCGGTGCACCATCCCCGCGGCTAGCCGCGCGGCGCCTTTTCCCACATCAGTCCGGCATTCTCATGAGCAAAGCCCGCCACGTATCTGAAACGCCCGCCACCCAGTTCCTCAAGCAGCACAAGGTGGCCTATACGGAACATACCTACGACTACGTCGACCACGGGGGCGCCGGCGAGGCCGCGCGCCAACTGGGCCTGGACCCGCATGCGGTGGTCAAGACGCTGATCATGGAGGACGAGTCCGCCAGGCCGCTCATCATCGTCATGCACGGCGACCGGGAGGTCTCCACCAAGAACCTGGCCCGCCAGGCGGGGCTGAAGAGGGTCGAACCCTGCAAGCCCGAGGTGGCGCAGCGCCATTCCGGCTACCAGGTGGGCGGCACCTCGCCTTTCGGCACGCGCAAGAAGATGCCGGTATGGGTCGAGGCGGAGGTGCTGGACTATCCCGTGGTCTACATCAACGGCGGGCGGCGCGGCTACTTGATAGGGATCGATCCCAAGGCGCTGGTCGGCCTGCTGGGCGCGAAAGGCGTCTCCGTCGCGCTGGAGCAGTAGCGCCGGCCGCGGCGCTTGCGGTATCCCGATACCACCTCGCGGGCCGATGGCGGAGCCACAATAGGGACGAAGACCAAGAACCGGAACCCCGCCCCGCGGGGTGCAGAACCGGCTTTCCGCCATCCCTAGGAGACTTTCCATGAGCAAGCGACTGTTGATGCTGGTCGGCGACTACGCCGAAGACTACGAGACCATGGTGCCGTTCCAGACCCTGCTGACGGTGGGGCATACGGTGCATGCGGTATGCCCGGACAAGAAGGCCGGCGATACCGTCGCCACGGCCATCCACGATTTCGAGGGCGCGCAGACCTACAGCGAAAAGCGCGGCCACAATTTCGCGCTGAACTACGACTTCGACCGCGTCGAGCCCTCGTCCTACGACGGCCTGGTCATTCCGGGCGGACGCGCGCCGGAGTACCTGCGCCTGAATGAAAAGGTGCTGGACATCGTGCGCGCCTTCGACCAGGCCGGGAAGCCCATCGCGGCGGTGTGCCACGGCGCGCAACTGCTTGCCGCGGCGGGGATCCTGAAGGGGCGCACCTGCTCGGCGTATCCGGCGTGCGCGCCGGAAGTCCGCCTGGCCGGCGGCACCTATGCCGAGATCGGGATCGACCAGGCCTACACCGACGGCAACCTGGTGACCGCGCCCGCGTGGCCCGCGCATCCGGCCTGGCTGTCGCAGTTCCTGGCGGTGCTGGGCACCAAGATCGTCCCCTGATAGCGGCGGAAAAAAAGGCGTCCGGGACCGCCCCGGGCGCCTTTCGCGTTTCTGCCGCGCGTAGTGCTCAGGCGAAGTCGAGCACGACGCGGCCTTCGATCTGGCCGCGGCGCATGCGGTCGAAAACGTCGTTGATGTTTTCGAGGCTTTCGGTGGCGACCGTGGCGTGCACCTTGCCCTCTTCCGCGAATTGCAGCGACTCTTGCAGGTCCAGGCGCGAACCCACGATCGAGCCGCGCACGGTGACGCCGTTGAGCACCATGTCGAAGATCGACAGCGGGAAGTCGCCCGGGGGCAGCCCGTTGAGCGCCACGGTGCCGCCGCGGCGCACCATGCCCAGCGCCTGCTCGAACGCCTTGGGCGACACGGCCGTGATCAGCGCGCCGTGCGCGCCGCCGATTTCACGCTTCAGGTAGGCGGCCGGATCCGTGGTCTTGGCGTTGACGGTGACCTCCGCGCCCAGGCGGCGGGCGAAATCCAGCTTGGCGTCGTCGATGTCCACCGCGGCGACGTTCAGGCCCATGGCCTTCGCGTACTGCACCGCCATGTGGCCCAGCCCGCCGATGCCGGAGACCACCACCCAGTTGCCCGGGCGGGTGTCGGTCATCTTCAGGCCCTTGTACACGGTGACGCCGGCGCACAGCACGGGCGCGATCTCGACGAAACCGACGTTCTTGGGCAGCAGCCCCACGTAGTCCGCGGCGGCCAGGGCGTACTCGGCGAAGCCGCCGTTCACGGAGTAGCCGGCGTTCTGCTGCTGTTCGCACAGGGTTTCCCAGCCGCCCAGGCAGTGTTCGCAGTGCCCGCAGGCGGAATAGAGCCAGGGGATGCCGACGCGGTCGCCTTCCTTCACGTGGGTGACGCCGGCGCCCGCCGCCACGACGTGGCCGACGCCTTCGTGGCCGGGGATGAAGGGCGGATTGGGCTTGACGGGCCAGTCGCCCTCGACCGCGTGCAGGTCGGTGTGGCACACCCCGCAGGCTTCGATCTTCACCAGGAGTTCGCCCGGACCCGGGCGCGGCACCGCGACTTCTTCGATGACGAGGGGCTTGCCGAATGCCCGCGCGACCGCTGCCTTCATGGTTTTATCCATCACTACCTCCGAAGTCTGATCAGTTTGACTATCCTCGAACGCGTGTGTTTTCCCGACCATGATTTATATCAATACAGAGAAAGCGCGGGGAGACCGGAAACGTGTGGTTTCAGAATGGCGGCGGCGCCCTCCGGGAATCCCTGCGGCGCATCGCCTTGCGGGGGCGCCGCCAAACGGCGTACAGTGGGCCAAAGGCGTCCCGGCCCAGGCGGGCGCCTTGCCCCGAGCCCCAGGATCCTCCCATGTGTGAAATCTTCATCCGCGCCAGCGAGCAGTCCTATGCGCCCGAGACCCGGTCCCTGCGTTTGCACGGGGCGGCCACCAGCCTGCGGCTCGAACGGCTGTTCTGGCAGGTCCTGGAAGAGATCGCGGGCCGCGACGGCATGCGCGTGACGCAACTGATCGAACGCCTGTACGACGAACTGATCGAATACCGGGGCGAGGCCGCCAACTTCACCTCCTTCCTGCGCGTGTGCTGCCTGCGCTACCAGTTGTTGCAGGCCGAAGGCCGGATTCCGCTGGACGCCGGCGTGCCGATCCGCTCGCTCAACGCCCAGGCCGTGCTGGAAGGGTTGCCGCCCTCGCTGTACGACGCGCAGCCCCTGCGCCCGAAACGTCGGGCCGCGTAGGCCGGGCCGCGTAGCAAAGAAAAGGGCCCGATTGGATCGGGCCCTTCGCTTATGCGGGGGAGGAAGCTGCCGGCATTCAGCCGCCGGACTGGATCGAGGCCAGCGCCACTTCGCTTTGCACGATGCGGCGGATGCGCACCGCATCGCCGATGCGCGAGAGCTTGCCTTGGGAATCCAGCAGCACGATGGCCAGATCGCGGCCGTTGATGCGCGCCAGCATCACCAGGCATTCGCCGGCCTCGTTGATGTAGCCGGTCTTGGAAACCTTGATGTCCCAGTCGGGCTTGCGCACCAGCAGGTTGGTGTTGCGGAACGTCTGCGTGCGGTTGTTGATCTCGACGTCGTACTCGGTGTCGGTGGAGTAGCGGTGGATCAGCGGGCGCTGGGCCGCGGCGCGCAGCAGGCGGGCCAGGTCGTGGGGCGACGAAACGTTGTTGCTGGACAGGCCGGTGGGTTCGATGAAATGCGTGCTGGCCATGCCCAGCGCCTGCGCCTTGGCGTTCATGGCGGCCACGAAAGCGGGCAGGCCGCCCGGATAATGGCGGCCCAGCGCGTTGGCGGCGCGGTTTTCCGACGACATCAGCGCCAGGTGCAGCATGTCCCCGCGGGACAGCTTGGTGCCCACGCGCAGGCGCGAGGTGGTGTGCTTGAGGCCGTCGACGTCGTCGTCGGTGATTTCGAGCATCTCGTCCATGGGCAGGTTGGCGTCCACCACGACGACGGCGGTCATCAGCTTCGAGATGGAAGCGATGGGGCGCACCACGTTTTCGTTCTTGGCGAAGACGACGGTGGAGGTTTCCAGGTCCTGCACGTAGGCGGTGCTGGAGCGCAGGGCGGCGGCCTCGGCGCGCGCCGAGGCGGCGGGCGGCGGCATGGCGGCGGCGCCCGCCGCGGCGGCGGCGCGCTGCGCGCGCGACGGTTTGTTGGGTTTGCCGTTCTTGCCGGCGGCGCCCTTCTTGGGCGGCGTGGCCTTCGCGGAGGCCTGCTTGCCGCCCTTGGGGGAGGCGGCCTTCTTGCCGGCCGAGGCCTTGGGCGGAGCCTTCTTGGCGGCCGGAGCGGCCTGTTTGGCGGAACCGGCCTTCGGGGCCGGCGACTTCTTGGCTTGTTGCGCCTTGCAGGCCGACGACTTCGCGTTGGTCTTGCAGGGATCGGAATTCTTGGCGGCTTGCGCGGCGGGGGGCAGGAGCGCGCACATCGCCAGCGCCACAGGCGCTATCGCGTTCGCAATCGCACGTTTCCAGGAAAAGGCCATGGTTTGAGCAGGCTTGTCAGTCTGTGAAAAAATATTTCTTAAGCCGGCGTTGCGTCGGATCAGGAAAAGTCCAGATGAATTAGAGGCTTACGCGTCGAATTTAAACAGCAATTTCAAGTGATGCGCAAGACGATTCGCTATCTTCGCCGAAAAAAATATCGGTGACGTATTGACGCGGGTTCAATTCGTCACAAGACGCGTCACGAGAAGCTAATGGCGCGCGGCGCGTGAGCGTAGCCCGGATTAACCCTCATTTGGCTGAACGGGGGGATGCGAAGGGGGGAAGGCGGGAACGGGCGGGGCGTCGGATCCGACGCCGGAAGTGGCCTCGCCGGGTGGAATCGAACCACCAATTGACCCTTAGGAGGGGCCGGTTATATCCATTTAACTACGGCGAGACGTGTCGGCTTTTGCAAACCGACCTGCGCAACGGGCTGAAAAACCAGGATTCGCCAGCGATGCGTATCGATTCGAGACCAGGATTCTAGCATCTGGAACCGGTTTGAACGGCTGGCCGGCGCCCAGCCCGGCTGCGGGGGGCGCCGGCCCCGGGGGGGGCGCCCTCAGGACCTGGCGCCATAGCGCCACGTCTTCAGTCCCAGGCGTTCCGCGATGACCACGGCTTGCGTGCGGTTGGAGACGCGCAGCTTGCGCATGATGGCGGTCATGTGGGCCTTGACGGTGGCTTCCGAGACCTGCAATTCATGGGCGATCTGCTTGTTCATCAGGCCCGCGCCCACCATCTGCAACACGCGGAATTGCTGAGGCGTGAGTTCGCGCACGCTGGTGGCGAGGGCGGCTTCGCGGGACGGGTCGCCGCCGCCGGCGATGCCGGACGGGGGGAGCCAGGTGCCGCCGTCCAGCACGTGCAGCACGGCGGCGCCCAGGGTTTCGGATCCGGCGGACTTCGGAACGTATCCCGCCACGCCGTGCGCCAGCGCGCGGCGCATCAGGAGCGGGTCCTCGTGCGCGGAAACGACGACGATGGGCAGTCGGGGGTGCCGCCCGCGCAGGCGGACCACCGAGTCCAGGCCGACGGCCCCCGGCATGTCCAGGTCCAGCAGCAGCAGGTCGGCGCCGGGATGGGCGTCGACCAGGTCGTAGAGCGCGCCGGCCTCGCCGGCTTCATGGACGACGCTGCCCGGCAGCACCCGGCCGATCATCCCGCGCAGGGCCTCGCGGAACAGCGGATGGTCGTCGGCGATCAGGAGTACGCGCATGGGCCGATCATGCCATACGCCGCTCCCGCACCAGCGTCTGCACGACCGTGGGATCGGCCAGGGTGGTGATGTCGCCGAGGTCGTCGACGGTGTTGTCGGCGATCTTGCGCAGGATGCGGCGCATGATCTTGCCCGAACGCGTCTTCGGCAGGCCGGGCGCCCATTGCAGGTGGTCCGGCGTGGCGATGGGACCGATTTCGCGGCGCACGTGGGCCACCAGTTCCTGGCGCAGGCTTTCGGATTCCTGGGTGCCCGCCTTCAGCGTGACGTAGACGTAAATGCCCTGGCCCTTGATGTCGTGGGCAAAGCCCACGGCCGCGGCCTCGGCGACCTTGGGGTGCGATACCAGCGCGCTTTCCAGTTCGGCGGTGCCGATGCGGTGTCCGCTGACGTTGAGCACGTCGTCCACGCGTCCGGTGATCCAGTAGTCGCCGTCGGCGTCGCGGCGGCAGCGGTCGCCCGTGAAATACATGCCGGGGTAGTCCTTGAAGCAACTGTCGACGTAGCGCTGGGCGTCGCCGTGGATGCTGCGGGCCTGGCCGGGCCACGAGTCGCGGATGTAGAGGTTGCCTTCGCCGGGGCCGTCGATCAGGGCGCCGGTCTTCACGTCGACCAGTTCGGGCCGGATGCCGAAAAAGGGAGTGCTGGCCGCGCCGGGCTTGCACGCCTTGGCGCCGGGCAGCGGGGAAATCAGGATGCCGCCCGTTTCCGTCTGCCACCAGGTGTCGACGATGGGGCAGCGTCCGGCGCCGACCACGTCGTGATACCAGCGCCACGCTTCGGGGTTGATCGGTTCGCCCACCGTGCCCAGCAGCCGCAGCGATGTCCGGGCCGTGCGCAGCACGGGTTCCTGGCCTTCGCGCATCAGGGCGCGGATGGCGGTGGGCGCGGTGTAGAAGATGCTGACGCGGTGCTTGTCGACGACCTGCCAGAAGCGCGAGGCGTCCGGGTAGCTGGGCACGCCCTCGAAGACCAGCGAGGTGGCTCCGTTGGCCAGCGGGCCGTAGGCCAGGTAGCTGTGCCCGGTGATCCAGCCCACGTCCGCCGTGCACCAGAATACGTCGTCGTCGCGGAGGTCGAAGACGGTGGCGTGCGTGTACGCGGCATAGACCAGGTAGCCGCCCGTGGTGTGCAGCATGCCCTTGGGTTTGCCGGTGCTGCCCGAGGTATAGAGGATGAACAGCGGGTCCTCGGCGTTCATGCGCTCGGGTTCGCATTCGGCGGATTCGCGTTCCATCAGCGGGCCCAGCCAGTAGTCGCGCTCGGCCGTCATGTCGACCGGCGTGCCGGTGTTTTTCGCGACCAGCACGGTGCGCACGCTTTCCATGCCCGGCATCCGCAGCGCGGCGTCGACGTTGGCCTTGAGCGCGATGGCGCGGCCCGCGCGGCGGCCTTCGTCGGCGGTGATGATGGCCGTGGCGCCGCAGTCGCGCACGCGGTCGGCGATCGAGGCCGGCGCGAAGCCGCCGAACACGACGTTGTGGACGGCGCCGATGCGCGCGCAGGCCAGCATGGCGGTCACGGCTTCCACGATCATCGGCATATAGAGCGTGACGCGGTCGCCGCGGCCGATGCCCGCGCGGCGCAGGGCGTTGCCCATCTTGCAGACCTGGGCGTGCAGTTCCCGGTAGCTGACATGCCGGGAGGGGACGGCCGGGTCGTCCGATTCCCAGATCAGGGCGGTCTTGCCGCCACGGGTTTCCAGATGGCGGTCCAGGCAGTTGACGCTGACGTTCAGTTCGCCGTCGGCGTACCAGCGGATGCGGAAGTCCTCGGCCGCGAAACTGACGTCGCGGATCTGCGTGGGTTCGCGGTACCACTGCAGGCGCCCGGCCGCGTTCGACCAGAACGCATCGGGATCGCCCAGCGAGGCCGCGTACCGTGCCTCGTACTGTTCCTGCGTTACCGTATCCGGGCCGGCGAAGCCCTCGGGCACGGGATAGAGATCGCGGATAGGGTCCATGGTGGCTCCTCTGAACGGTTAATGATCGACCGCGCTGGCGGCGCCGATGCCCGTCTGGCTGCGGACGGTCAGGGCGTCGAACGCGGCGGCTTCCCGGGCGGCCCGCGGGCTGCGGTCCAGCTTGGAGAACAGCCAGATCGCGAAGAACGCCAGGGGAATGGACAGGATTCCCGGGTTGGGGAAGGGGACGACCGGGGTCTTGAAGCCGAAGACGTCCACCCAGACGGTCTGGCTCAGCACGACCCAGACCGTGGCCGAGGCCAGTCCCAGGAATCCGCCGATGGTGGCGCCGCGGGTAGTGCAGCCGCGCCACGAAATCGACAGCACCAGCACCGGGAAATTGGCGCTGGCGGCAATGGCGAAGGCCAGGCCCACCATGAACGCCACGTTCTGGTTCTCGAACACGATGCCGAGCAGGATGGCCATCACGCCCAGCGCGATGGTGGACAGGCGGGAGATCCGCATCTGCTGGTGTTCCGTGGCGCGTCCGCGGGCGATGACGTTGGCGTAAAGGTCGTGCGCGATGGCCGCCGCACCGGCCAGCGCCAGCCCCGCCACCACCGCCACGATGGTGGCGAAGGTGACCGCGGCCAGGAAGCCCAGCAGCAGGCTGCCGCCCACCGCGTTGGCCAGATGCACCGCGACCATGTTGGTTCCGCCGATCAGGTTTTTCAACATATCGAAGCCGCCCTGCGGACCGGTGGAGAAGTACTCCGGATGGCGCACCAGCAGTGCGACCGCGCCAAAGCCGATGATGAAGGTGAGCAGGTAGAAGTAGCCGATGAAGGAGCTGGCGTAGATGACGGACTTGCGCGCCTCCTTGGCGTTGGACACGGTGAAGAAGCGCATCAGGATGTGCGGCAGCCCGGCGGTGCCGAAGGCCAGCGCGATGCCCAGCGACAGGGCGTTCAGCGGATTGCTGCTGACCTGCGCGCCCGGCGCCAGCAGCTCCAGGCCGGCCGGGTGCACGCGCGTGGCCTCGGCCAGCAGGGCGTCGGGGTTGTAGTCGAAGGCGGCCAGCACCAGCGCCGTCATCAGCGTGGCGCCCACCAGCATCAGCACGGCCTTGATGATCTGCACCCAGGTCGTGGCGGTCATGCCGCCGAAGGCCACGTAGATCATCATCAGCGATCCGACGATGAGCACGGCGATGTTGTAGTCCAGCCCGAACAGCAGCACGATCAGCTTGCCGGCGCCGACCATCTGCGCGATCAGGTACAGCGCGATGATCAGCAGCGACGCGCTGGCCGCCAGCAGGCGCATCGGGGTCTGCGCCAGGCGGAACGAGGTCACGTCGGCGAAGTTGTAGCGGCCCAGGTTGCGCAGGCGCTCGGCGATCAGGAACATGACCACCGGCCAGCCGAAGAGAAAGCCGATGGCGTAGATCATGCCGTCGAAGCCGCTGACGTAGACCATGCCCGCGATGCCCAGGAACGAGGCGGCGGAGAGATAGTCGCCGGCGATGGCGAGGCCGTTCTGGAAGCCCGACAGGCCCCCGCCCGCCGTGTAGAAGTCGGACGTGGTGCGCGTGCGCTTGGCGGCCCAGTAGGTGATGCCCATGGTGGCCGCGATGAAGACCAGGAACATGACGATGGCGGACGTGCTGGTCTGCCCGGCCGGGGCGGCGTGGGCCGGGCCCGCCAGCGCACAGGCCGATGCCGCGGCCCCGGCGGCGATGCGTTTTCCGTGTTTCATGAGACGTCCTTGATGATGGTGGCCAGCAACGGGTCGAACACGGTGTTGGAAATGTGGACGTAGGCCGAGATCAGGACCACGGCGCTGCACACCACGAGCGTGCCGGTCAGCACGCCGATGCTCATCGTCATGCCGGGCAGGGGGCGGGCGAAGAACACGGGGTCGAACGCAAGGGTCAGGATGAAGCCGGCGTAGATTGCGCCGGTGACGGCGAAGAAGAGCAGGCTGGTGCGGCTGCGCCGGCGCAGCAATTCCTGGTATCGGGGATGCCGCAGGACGGCGGCAACGGTTCCTTTCTGGAGTGCGGTCACTGCGGGTCTCCTTTGTCGTGGCCGGCGGGATGCGGCGTTGCGGTCTGGCCCGGGCAGCGGGGCCGGCCGGGCATTGACCCAATATAGAGACGCATCCGGCGGCGGGACACTCGACCTTAGTCGTAGGGGGGAGCCCTGGGGGAAGGGGCTCCTGCCCGGGACTTGTATATGATGTGCGGATCCGGCCTGTGCGCCGGATCCGCACCGAGGAGGGGGCGGAAAACCAAAAACAACGAGACACGGGTTTCATGTCCAGTCAATCCGATACGATTTCCATGCGCACCATCATGCTGGGCACGCTGGTCGTGCTGCTTGCCATGGGGGTGCGCGCCACCTTCGGCCTGTTCATGCAGCCGATGGGCCTGGCCCAGGGCTGGGGCCGCGAGGTGTTTTCGATGGCCTTCGCGCTGCAGAACCTGGTGTGGGGCGTGGCCTGCATCTTCATGGGCATCCTGGCCGACCGCTACGGCTCGGGCCGCACCATCGCCCTGGGCGCGGTGCTGTACATGCTGGGCATGATCGGCACGCGCTTCGCCACGGACGAAACCACGCTCTACCTGACCGCCGGCGTGCTGGTCGGGCTGGGCCAGGCGGGCACGACCTTCCCGGTGATCCTGCCCGTCGTGGCCCGTTCGGTGCCGCCCGCCTACCGCAGCACGGCCATGGGCATCGCCAGCGCGGGCGGCTCGATGGGGCAGTTCGCCGTGGTGCCCACCGGCCAGATGCTGATCAGCGGCCTGGACTGGACGGGCGCGCTGTGGGTGCTGTCGCTGTTCGTGGCCTGCTGCGCGCCGCTGGCCTATTTCCTTCGCGGACGGCCGCAGGTCCACGCGGGTCCGCAGCAGTCGCTGGCTTCGGCGGTCAGGCAGGCCGTGCGCCATCCCTCGTTCCATTTCCTGTTCTGGAGCTATTTCGTCTGCGGCTTCCACACGGCCTTCATCACGCTGCACCTGCCGGCTTACGTCACCGACGGCGGCCTGACGGCGGGGCAGGGCGCCACCGCCATCGCGCTGATCGGCCTGTTCAACGTGCTGGGTTCGTTCTACGCGGGCAAGCTGGGCGGCAAGTACAGCAAGAAGCGCCTGCTGGCGGGCGTGTACGGCATGCGCGCCTTCGGCATTCTCCTGTTGCTGTGGATGCCGCTGTCGCCCTGGGTGCTGTATGCCTTCGCGGCCTGGATGGGCCTGTTCTGGCTGGGGACCGTGCCGCTCACGCAGGGGCTGATCGGCCAGATCTACGGCCTGCGCTACGCGGCCACGCTGTCGGGCATCGTCTTCCTGGGCCACCAGATCGGCAGCTTCATCGGCGTCTGGCTGGGCGGATATGCCTACGCCAAGACCGGCAACTACGACCTGGTGTGGTGGCTGGGCGTGGTGCTGGCCATCGTCGCCGCGCTGCTGTGCCTGCCGGTGCGGGAGCAGCCGGTGGCCCAGCCGGCTCCCGCCTGACCCCGGCATGCCAGGAACCGCCATGACGCCCAAGCCTTCCGCCCCTAGTTCCGCCCGCCGCCATCGCGGCTGGCGCGCGGCCGGCGCGCTGGCCCTTGCGGCGGTGCTGGGGTTGGCGTTCTGGGGCTACAGATCGCCCGAGATGCAGATCCACTGGGAAAACCTGGCCGCCCTCTGCGGCTTCTAGCCGCATTTTCCGCCGCCGGCTCGCGGTATCCTACGGCGGTGCTTTTCTCCGTCATAGCCGCCGCCCGCGGGCGGGGCCCTGGGTGCCCATGCAGGACACATCGATTTCCTATCCCGACCTATCGCTGCCGGACATCGGCGGCATGCCCGCCGCCGGCACGCTCGTGCTGACGGTGAACAACCGCCTGTCGCGCCGGCTGACGCTGGAGCTTGCCGGCCTGCTGCGCCAGGAGCGCCAGGTCAGCGAGCTGCCGCGCATCCTGCCGCTGTCCGCCTGGCTGGCCGAATCGGCCAACGAACTCGCGTTCGAGGCCGATGACGGCGTGCCCGCCTACCGGCTCGACAGCTTCGCCACGCAACTGGTGTGGACCGAGGCGATCCGCGCGGAGGAGGCCGAGCGCGTCCTGCTGGACGCCAGCCAGGCCGCGCGCCTGGCCATGGATGCCGACCTGCTGATGGACGAGTGGGACCTGCAAGTGCCTTCGGGCGCCGATACGGACGAATACCGCGGTTTCGCGAAATGGCGCGACCGCTACCGCCGGACGCTGGCCGGCATCGACGCCGAGGACGCCAACCAGGGCTATGCGCGCGTGCTGCGGGCGCTGGAAGAAGGGCGCCTGGCCACTCCCCGGCAGCTTGTGCTGGCGGGCTTCACCGACCTGTCGCCGCGCTTCCGGCGGCTGCTGCAGGCTTTCGAGGCGCAGGGCACCGCCGTCGCGCAGTGGCGCGACGCGCAGCGGGCCGAGGCCGTGGCGCGGCGGTACGAAGCGGCGGACCAGGGGGCGGAGTGGCGCGCCGCGGCCGCCTGGGCGGCCGGCTGCCTGAAGGCGCATCCCCAGGGCCGTTACGCCATCGTGTCGCCCCAGCTAGAGGCGGAATCGCCCTTTGCCCGGCGCGTGCTGAGCCAGGCCCTGGCCGGGCGCGGCGGCGAACCCGCCCACGCCTTCAACGTGGCCGTGGGCCGGCCGCTGAACGAATGGCCGATGGCGCGCGCCGCGCTGGCCTGGCTGCGCGCCCTGGCCGAGTGCGCGGCGGGCAAGGGCTGCGGCGTGGAGGTGCTGGGCGCGGCCCTGCTGGCCGGGCATTGCGCGGGCGACGTGCGCGACCGCGCCCGGCTGGCCGCCATCGATGCGCGTTGGCGCCGCCAGGCCCGCCTGCACGTCGGCCCGCAGGAATGGCGCAAGCTGCTGGCGGACCTGCCGCTCTTGGCGCAGGCCTGGAACCAGGCGTTGGAAATCTGGACGCAGGGCGGCCGGCAGGCCACCTGCGACGTCTGGATGCTGCGCATGAAGGCCGCCTTGACGGCGCTGGGCTTTCCCGGCGAAGCCGTGCTGGACAGCGTGGGCTACCAGGTGATGGGCGCGCTGGGCGACGCCCTGGGCAGTTTTTCGGCGCTGGCGCCGGCCGCCGGCCGCCTGGGCGGACTGGCCGCCGTGAACCTGCTGGAAAGCGTGGCGCGGTCCGCTTCGTTCCAGCCGCAGCGCGACCCGCTGGCGCGCCTGGACGTGCTGGGCCTGCTGGAGGCCGAAGGCGGCTACTGGGACGGCATCTGGATCCTGGGCCTGACCGACGACGTGCTGCCCGCGTCGCCCAAGCCCAATCCCCTGCTGCCGCTGGCCGTGCTGCGCCAGGCCAAGGCGCCGCGCGCCACGCCCGAGCGCGAACGCGAATGGGCGGAAGGCATGTACGCCGCGCTGTGCCGCTGCGCGCCCGAGATCATCGTCAGCCATGCGCACATGGACGGCGAGCGCGAATTGCGCCCGTCGCCCTTGATCGCCGGCGCCGCGCCGGCGGATTGGGCTCCGCCTGCCGCCGCGGCGCCGGCGGCGCTGCCGCAGGAATCCCTGGACGACACGCAAGGGCCGCCCCTGGCCGCCGGCAACCGGGGCGGCGGCGGCCTGGACGTGCTCGACACGCAGGCCCGCAATCCCTTGTGGGCCTTCGTGCGGCACCGCCTGGGCGGACGCGAACTGGCGCCCTATGCCGACGCCGCCACCGTGAACGTGCGCGGCCAGTTCCTGCACAAGGCGCTGGAACTGGTGTGGGGAATGATGCCCGACCAGGACGCGCTGCACGAGGTCATGGCGGCGGGCCGTTTGCCCGCCTTGCTGGAACAGGCCGTGGCGCAGGCGGCGGAAGAGGAACTGCAGGACTACGCGCCCGCCTTGAAGGCGCTGGAATGCCAGCGCGCCCAGGCGGTGCTGGCGTCCTGGCTCGACATGGAGGCGCAGCGCCTGCCGTTCGCGGTGGCGCAGGTGGAAAAGAACCACCAGTGGCAGCGCGGCGCGCTCACCCTGAAACTGCGGCTCGACCGCATCGACAGCCTGGACGACGGGCGCAGCGTCATCGTGGACTACAAGACCGGCGTGGCCGCGGCCAAACCCGAACCGGACTGGTCGCGCAGCCGGCCCGTCAACGTCCAGTTGCCGTTCTACGCGTCGGTGCTGGCGGAGGCCGCCGGCGGCGACGTGGCGGGCCTGGTCCTGGCGCAGGTCCATGCGCGGCAGGTCGCCGCGCAAGGCCTGGCCGACGAGGACCTCGGCATGCCGGGCGTCACCCTGGCCAGCGAGAGCAAGTACTTCGACGGCCTGCCGTGGCCGCGGATACGCGAGCGCTGGCGCATGGCGATCGAGGCGCTGGCCGATGAATACGTCGCCGGATACGCGGCCAACGTGGCCTATCGCCGCGACGACCTGAAATACTGCGATGCATTGCCGTTCCTGCGTTTGCATCTGGACGACGAGGACGCATGAGCCATGGCTGAACAAGAACGCTTGCCACACGACCACGCCGCGCGCGCCGCCGCGCTGGACCCGACACGCTCGTTCCTGGTGCAGGCGCCGGCGGGCTCGGGCAAGACCGAACTGCTGACGGACCGGATCCTGGCGCTGCTGGCCACGGTGAACCGCCCGGAAGAAATCGTCGCCATCACCTTCACCCGCAAGGCCGCCTCGGAAATGCACGCGCGCGTGCTCAGCAAGCTGCGCCGCGGGCTCGACGGCCCGCCCGAGGCCATGCACGAGCGCCGTAGCTGGGAACTGGCCCGCGCCGCGCTGGCGCGCAACGCGGAGCAGGGCTGGCACCTGCTGGAGCATCCGGCCCGCCTGGCCATCCGCACCATCGACTCCTTCTGCGCGGGGCTGGTGCGCAGCATGCCCTGGCTGTCGGAACTGGGCGGCATGCCCGAGATCACCGACGACGCGCGCGCCCATTACGAGGCCGCGGCGCGCGCCACGCTGGAACTGGCGGACGATTACGAGGCGGTGCGCATCCTGCTCAAGCACCTGGACGTGGACGTGCAGGCGGCCAAGGAGGCCATCGCCGACATGCTGGGCCAGCGCGACCAATGGCTGCCGCTGCTGCGCCACGGGTCCGACCGCGAGGCGATGGAGGCCACGCTGGCCGATGCCATCGGCGAAGACCTGGACGCGCTCTGCGAGGCCATGCCCTTCGGCTGGGCCGAAGCGCTTTGCGGCCCGGCCCGCCTGGCCGCCGCCCACTTGCAGGACGGCGAAGATGAAAACAAGCTGCTGGCGCTCGTGGACTGGACCGAGGAACTGCTGCCCGACGCCGGCATGCTGGACCAGTGGCGGGCCGTGGCGCACCTGCTGCTGACCGGCACCGGCACGCTGCGCAAGACCGTCAACAAGAACCTGGGCTTTCCGGCCAAGTGCGCGCACAAGGAACCCTTCGTGGCCTGGCTGGAGGCCGCCGACGCCCAGGCGCCCTGGGTGCGCCGTCTTCATGCGGTGCGCGACGTTCCCGCGCCGCGTTTCACCGACGCGCAATGGGAAGTGCTGGGGGCGCAGTTGATGACCCTGGCGCTGGCGGTGGCGCAACTGCGGCTGCGTTTCGCCGACACGGGCGAAGTCGACTTCATCGAGATCGCCCAGCGCGCCGCGTCGGCGCTGGGCAGCGCCGACGATCCGGGCGAACTGCTGCTGAAGCTGGATGCGTCGATCCGCCACCTGCTCATCGACGAATTCCAGGACACCAGCCAGACCCAACTGGACCTGCTGCGCACGCTGACCTCCGGCTGGCAGGCCGGCGACGGCCGCAGCCTGTTTCTGGTGGGCGACCCGATGCAATCCATCTACCGCTTCCGCAAGGCGGAGGTGGGGCTGTTCCTTGAAGTCGCAGAGATCGGCGTGGGCGAATTGCAGCCGGACTTCCTGAACCTGACCGACAACTTCCGTTCGCAGGCGGGCATCGTGGACTGGGTGAACCGGTCGTTCGCGGAGCTGCTGCCCCGGCGCAGCGACGCCACGGCCGGTGCCATCGCCTACAGCCCGTCCACCGCCTTCCACGAGGCGCTGCCGGAACCGGCCGTGCGCTTCCATCCGGCCTGGTCTCGCGAAGGCGCGGCGCCGGCCGAAGCGCAGGCCGAGGACATCGCGGTGGGCCTGGTGCGCCAGGCGCTGATCGACCACAAAGGCGCCAAACACCCCGTCGCCGTGCTGGTGCGGGCGCGCAGCCACCTGGGCAACCTGACCCGCCGGCTGGCCCAGGAGGGCATACGCTGCCGCGCGGTGGACCTGGTGCCGCTGGCCTTGCGGCCGGTGGTCGCCGACCTGGTGCAATTGGTGCGGGCCCTGTCCCATCCCGGCGACCGGCTGGCCTGGCTGTCGGTGCTGCGCGCGCCGTATTGCGGGCTGACGCTGACATCCTTGCAGCGCCTGTTCGGCGACGACCACGTCACGCCGGTGCCGGTCCTGCTGGAACGCGCACTGCGCATCGCGCCCCAGGCCCCGCCGGCCGCGGCCGGCGCCGGTCCGCAGGGCAGCCTGTTCGACGCCGCGCCCGAGGCGCCGGAGACCCCGTCCGCCCAGGAAGCGCTGGGCGCGGACGAGTTCGCGCGCCTGCGGCAGGTGGCGGCCGTCCTGCTGGACAAGCGCAACGCATCGGGCGCCATGCCGTTCGCGGCCTGGGTGGAATCGCTGTGGCGCCGCCTGGGCGGGCCGGGCCTGTACGCGGGCCTGTCGGTGGCCAACGACGCGGAAAGCCTGTTCCAACTGGTCGAGCGCCTGGCGCCGCACGGCGCCATCGATCCGGCGGCGCTGGACGCGGGGATTGCGCGCCTCTTCGCCGCGCCGGACGCGGCGGACGAGGACGAGGGCGCGGTCGAGATCATGACCATGCACAAATCCAAGGGCCTGCAATTCGAAACCGTCATCCTGTACGGCCTGCACCGCGCGCCGCGCGGAGACCAGCCGCCGCTCGTGCGCTTCGAGCAAAGCGGCGGCCGCGTGCTGTTCGGCCCGGTCAAGCCGCGCGCGGAAACCGAGGCCGACCCGGTGTCGCGCTACCTGGGCGCGCGCGAGGCGCGCCGGGCCTCCTACGAGGTCGACCGGCTGCTGTACGTGGCGGCGACGCGGGCGCGCAAGCGTCTGCATCTGGTGGGCCATCTGTCGGTGGACGAGGCCAGCGGCCAGGTCAAGGCGCCGCCGTCGGCCAGCCTGCTGGGCCGCCTGTGGCCCTGCCTTGCCGCCCCGGTCCCGCCGGCGCTGGAAGACGAAGCCGCGCCCGAGGCCGCCGACGGCCCCGAGTGGCAGGGCGAACCCTTGCGGCGCGTGGACGGCGCGGGCCTGGCGCAGTTGTCGCGCGTGGCCGACGAGGTGGCCAGCCCCGGCTTTGCCACCGCCTCGCGCGGCGTCTGGGGCGAGGGCGGCGAACATCCGGCGTGGCAGTTGGAAGCCGGCTACGACGCGGCCATCGGCACCCTGGCGCATGCCTGGCTGGCCCGCATCGGACAGGACGGCGTGGACGCGTGGCCGGCCGGGGTCCTGGCCGAACGCCTGCCCGCGATGCGCCGCCAACTGACCCGGGCCGGCATCCCCGCGAGCCAGGCGGACGCGGCTTCCGAAGCCGTGCTGGAAACCCTGCAGGCCACGCTGGCCGACGAGCGCGGCCTGTGGCTGCTATCGCAGTCCGGCGCGCGCCGGGAATGGCCGCTGATCGACGCCGCGGGCAAGGTGTCGGTGATCGACCTGGCCCTGAGCACCGAAGACGGCTGGCTCATCGTCGATTACAAAACGGGCCGCCCGCACCCCGGCGAACCCCCCGAGTCCTTCGCCCAGCGCATGCGCCAGCGGCACGGCGAACAACTGCTGCGCTATTGCACCCAGGTGACCGCGCTGGACGGCCGCAAGGCGAGGGCGGCGCTGTACTTCCCCCGGGCGCGCGCGTGGATCGACTTGAAGCATTGATGTGATTGGGTTGGTGTCAGACACCCGGGCAGGCCTGTTGGGTTTGGATGGGGGTTTCGTACGGGTGTCAGACACAGGTCGGAGCAGGCCGGAGTAGGACGGCAAGGCGAAGCGAGCCAGAGTGTGTCAGACACCCGGACAGATCCGTTTGGTCTGGACGGCCATCTCGTACGGGTGTCAGACACAGACCGGAGCGGGACGGCAAGGCGAAGCGAGCCAGGGTGTCAGACACCCGGGCAGATCCATCAGGTCTGGACGGCTATCTCGTACGGGTGTCAGACACAGACCAGAGCGGGACGGCAAAGCGAAGCGAGCAGAGTGTCAGACACCCGGGCAGATCCGTTAGGTTTGGACGCCCATCCCGTACGGGTGTCAGACACAGGCCGTAAGAGCAAGGCAAAGCGAAGCGAGCCGAAAGGACCAGCGAAGCGAGGTCCTAACCCCCTCCCCCCCGGGGGGAGGGCTGGGGCGGGGGCCCACATCCCGCCCCTCGGGGCCCGCCACTTGGAATTCGAGCGAGCAAGCGAAGCGCAGCTCTGCTAGAATTCCAAGTGGCGGGCCCCTTCGCATGGTTCGACGGTGAACCTGGTCAGGTCGGGAACGAAGCAGCCATAGTCGTTTAGGGTCAGTGCCGGAGTAAGGCTCGCCATCCGGATTCTTCAAAACAAAGGGTCATGATTACCGCATGACCCTTTGTTTTCTTCGGGGACGGGGTTATTTTCCATGGACGCGCTCCACGAAAATAAACCCGTCCCCTTTGCATTTCAGGCCTCGGCGGGAGTCCCCTCGGGCATGGGCGCCGGGGCTTGCGCGCCGAACTCCAGGAGCTGGGCCCGCCTTTTCGAGCCAGCTCTCAAAACAGGCTCTACAATCCACCCATGACTTATCTGGTACTGGCCCGCAAGTGGCGGCCGCGATCGTTCGATACCCTCGTGGGACAGGATCACGTGGTGCGCGCGCTGACGCATGCGCTCGACACGCAACGCCTGCACCACGCCTGGCTGTTCACCGGAACCCGCGGCGTGGGCAAGACCACGCTTTCGCGCATTCTGGCCAAATCGCTCAACTGCGAAACGGGCATCACGTCCAAGCCTTGCGGCGTGTGCCGCGCGTGCACGGAAATCGATGCGGGCCGCTTCGTCGACTACCTCGAACTGGACGCGGCCTCGAACCGCGGCGTCGAGGAAATGACGCAGTTGCTGGAACAGGCGGTATACGCGCCCGGCGCGGGACGCTTCAAGGTCTACATGATCGACGAAGTCCACATGCTGACCGGGCATGCGTTCAACGCCATGCTCAAGACGCTGGAAGAACCGCCGCCCCACGTCAAGTTCATCCTCGCCACGACCGACCCGCAGAAGATCCCGGTGACGGTGCTGTCGCGCTGCCTCCAGTTCAACCTGAAGCAGATGCCGGCCGATTCCATCGTCGGGCACTTGCAGGCCGTGCTGGGCCAGGAAGAGGTGGGCTTCGAAGTCCCGGCCTTGCGGCTGATCGGGCAGGCGGCCTCCGGGTCCATGCGCGACGCCCTGTCGCTGACCGACCAGGCCATCGCCTATAGCGCCGGCAACCTGACCGAGGACGCCGTGCGCGGCATGCTCGGCACCATCGACCAGCGGCACCTGGTGCGCCTGCTGGACGCGCTGTCCACGGGCGACGCCAAGGGCGTGCTGGCGGTCGCCGACGAACTGGCGATCCGCGGGCTGTCCTATGCCGGCGCGCTGGCCGACCTGGCCGTGCTGCTGTCGCGCGTGGCCATCGAGCAGCGCGTGGCCGGGGTCACGGCCGCCGAGGATCCGCTGGCCGCGGACATCGCGCGCCTGGCGCAGACCCTGCATCCGGACGCCGTGCAGTTGTTCTATTCCGTGGCGGTGCACAGCCGCAGCGAACTGACGCTGGCGCCCGACGAATACGCGGGCTTCATCATGGCTTGCCTGCGCATGCTGGCCCTCAATGGCGAGGCCGGCCCGCAGACCGCGCTGGAAGCGCCCGCCGCGCCGGCCCGCCAGACGGCCGACCCGGTTGCCGCCGTGACTTCCGCCGCGCCGCCGCCGGCCGCCGTGCCTGCGCCCGCCGCG
>NZ_UFQC01000098.1 GCF_900496975.1 Achromobacter veterisilvae | reverse complement strand
CGACCGCCTTCACGGATGGCGAAACGCAGGCCTTCTTCCATGGCGATCGGGGCCAGCAGCTTGACGGTCATCGTCACGTTGTCGCCCGGCAGGACCATTTCCTTGTCGGCCGGCAGGTCGATCGTGCCCGTCACGTCCGTCGTGCGGAAGTAGAACTGGGGACGATAGCCGTTGAAGAACGGCGTGTGGCGGCCGCCTTCTTCCTTGGACAGGATGTACACCTCGGACGTGAAGTCCGTGTGTGGGGTGATCGAGCCCGGCTTGGCCAGAACCTGGCCGCGCTGGACGTCTTCACGCTTGGTGCCGCGCAGCAGAATGCCCACGTTGTCGCCCGCTTGACCTTGGTCCAGCAGCTTGCGGAACATTTCCACGCCCGTGCAGGTCGTCTTCACCGTCGGCACGATACCGACGATTTCGATTTCCTCGCCAACCTTGATGATGCCGCGTTCGATACGGCCGGTCACCACGGTGCCGCGACCCGAGATCGAGAACACGTCTTCAACCGGCATCAGGAACGCGCCGTCAACGGCACGCTCGGGCGTCGGGATGTACGAGTCCAGAGCTTGCGCCAGCGACAGGATGGCCTGTTCGCCCAGTTCGCCCTTGTCGCCTTCCAGCGCCAGCTTGGCCGAACCCTTCACGATCGGGGTGTCGTCGCCCGGGAAGTCGTACTTGCTCAGCAGTTCGCGGACTTCCATTTCCACCAGCTCGAGCAGCTCGGCGTCGTCGACCATGTCAGCCTTGTTCAGGAAGACGATGATGTACGGCACGCCAACCTGGCGGCTCAGCAGGATGTGTTCGCGCGTCTGCGGCATCGGGCCGTCAGCGGCCGACACCACCAGGATCGCGCCGTCCATCTGCGCCGCGCCCGTGATCATGTTCTTCACGTAGTCGGCGTGGCCCGGGCAGTCAACGTGCGCGTAGTGACGCGATTCCGTTTCGTACTCGACGTGCGCCGTGTTGATCGTGATGCCGCGTGCCTTTTCTTCAGGTGCCGCGTCGATCTGGTCGTAGCCCTTGGCTTCGCCGCCAAACTTGTTCGACAGAACGGTCGTGATCGCCGCCGTCAACGTCGTTTTGCCGTGGTCAACGTGACCAATCGTACCCACGTTCACGTGCGGCTTGGTACGTTCAAACTTGCCTTTTGCCATG
>NZ_UFQC01000099.1 GCF_900496975.1 Achromobacter veterisilvae | reverse complement strand
GAACACGATGCGCGACTTGCCGCCTTCGCGCACCAGGCGCTTGGCCGCCGAGAACAGCGGCTTCATGAACGCGCCCGAGTGGTACACGAACTGCTGCAACTGCTCTTCGTAGGCTTCCAGGTCCGCCAGCGGACGCGTCGCCACGCCGCCGTCCATCGCCGCCTTGGCCACCGCCGGCGCGATGCGCACGATCAGGCGCGGATCGAACGGCTTGGGAATCAGATAGTCGGGGCCGAACGAGATGTCGTAGGTGCCGTAGGCCGCCGCCACCACTTCGTTCTGCTCTTCCTCGGCCAGTTGCGCGATCGCGTAGACCGCCGCCTTCTCCATCTCGCGGGTGATCGTCGTGGCCCCCACGTCCAGCGCCCCGCGGAAAATGTACGGGAAGCACAGCACGTTGTTGACCTGGTTCGGATAGTCCGAACGGCCCGTGGCCATCACCACGTCGTCGCGCACCCCGTGCGCCACTTCCGGCAGGATCTCCGGCGTCGGATTGGCCAGCGCCAGGATCAGCGGGCGCGGACCCATCGCCGCCACCATCTCCGGCTTGAGCACGCCGCCGGCCGACAGCCCCAGGAACACGTCCGCGCCCTGGATCACCTCGGCCAGCTTGCGGGCCTCGGTCTTCTGCGCGAAACGCGCCTTGTCCGGATCCATCAGCGCCGTGCGCCCTTCGTAGACCACGCCCTCGATGTCCGTGACCCAGATGTTTTCCAGCGGCAGGCCCAGGTCCACCATCAGGTCCAGGCAGGCCAGCGCGGCGGCGCCGGCGCCCGACGTCACCACCTTGACCTGCTTGATGTCCTTGCCCACCACCTTCAGCCCGTTGATGAAGGCCGCCGACACGCAGATCGCGGTGCCGTGCTGGTCGTCGTGGAAAACCGGGATCTTCATGCGCTCGCGCAGCTTGCGCTCGACGATGAAGCACTCCGGCGCCTTGATGTCCTCGAGGTTGATGCCCCCGAAGGTGGCCTCCAGCCCCGCGATGATCTCGACCAGCTTGTCCGGGTCGGTCTCGTTGATTTCGATGTCGAACACGTCCAGCCCGGCGAACTTCTTGAACAGCACCGCCTTGCCTTCCATCACCGGCTTGGAGGCCAGCGCGCCGATGTTGCCCA
>NZ_UFQC01000100.1 GCF_900496975.1 Achromobacter veterisilvae | reverse complement strand
ACAGCGGATTCGAGCAGCTTGTTCTGACACCCAAAGCTTGGACTTTGCTCGAAAGATTAAGCCTCGAATCCGCACCTCTGAGCCGGCTGGACACTGGACGGTAGCCTAGGGCATTTGGACCCTGCATGTACAAGGCAAGTGGGCGCAGCGGGCTTCTTTGGAATCGGCAAGGGAGCTAAGTCATGTTTTTTCTAGGAATCGACGTCTCCAAAGCGAAACTGGATTGCGCGCTGCTGGGCAGTGAAGGAGACAAACGCAAGACCAAGGTCGTCCCCAATTCGGTAGCCGGCATCCAGACGCTGCTGCAATGGTGCGCCAAGCAAGGCGCCCAGCCGCAGCAGTTACACGCCGTACTCGAACCGACGGGGCAGTATCACGAACAGGCCGCCACCGCGCTGCATGACGCTTCGGTCAGTGTCTCCGTGGTGAATCCAGCCCAGGTGCGCGACTTCGCGGGTGCGCTGGCGGTGCGCTCCAAGACCGACGGGATCGACAGCTACGTGCTGGCCCGTTACGGTCAGGCGCTCAAGCCGGCGCTATGGCACCCCGCGCCCCTGCATGCGCGGCAGTTGCGTGCCTTGCTGGCGCGGCGCAACGCGCTGAGCAAAGACTTGTTGCGTGAGCTCAACCGGCAGGAGAAAACGCAGTTCAGTGATCTGCCCGTCCTGGTCGAAGGTTCCATCGCCAAGGCCATTGCGTTCCTGCGCGAAGAGATCAAGCGCCTGGAGCGGGCCATCGATGACCACATCGACCGCCATCCCGATTTGAAGGAAGACCGGGAGTTGCTCACCAGCATCCCGGCCATCGGCCCGCAGGCCAGCAACGCGATCCTGTCGATCATGCATAGCAAACGCATCGAGTCTGCCGAGGCCTTGGCGGCCTATCTGGGGCTGGTTCCCGTGCAGCGTCAGTCGGGCACCAGCCTCAATGGCCGTGCGCACCTGTCAAAGGCCGGTCCTGCTCGGGTGCGTGCCACGTTCTACATGGCTGCCATCGTCGGCATTCGTCGCAATCCCCATATCCGCGCGCTCTACGAGCGACTGCTGCTGGCGGGCAAAAGCAGAATGGCCGCGCT
>NZ_UFQC01000101.1 GCF_900496975.1 Achromobacter veterisilvae | reverse complement strand
CACGATGTCCACGATGCGGGTGTTGCGCAGGTCCGGGCAGTTCTCCTTGAACGTCAGGCCCATCACCAGCACGCGGGCGCCCTGCACGTGGATGCGGCGCTTGGTCATCGCCTTGACCAGTTGCGACACCACGTAGCCGCCCATCGAGTCGTTCAGGCGGCGGCCCGCCAGGATGATCTCGGGGTGGTAGCCGATGGATTGCGCCTTGTGGGTCAGGTAGTACGGATCCACGCCGATGCAGTGGCCGCCCACCAGACCCGGACGGAACGGCAGGAAGTTCCACTTGGTGCCGGCGGCCTGCAGCACGGCCTCGGTGTCGATGCCCAGCCTGTTGAAGATCAGGGCCAGTTCATTGATCAGCGCGATGTTCACGTCGCGCTGCGTGTTCTCGATCACCTTGGCGGCCTCGGCCACGCGGATGCTGGACGCCTTGTGCGTGCCGGCCGTGATGATCTGCCGGTAAAGTTCGTCGACCAGGTCGGCCACTTCGGGCGTGGAGCCGGAGGTGACCTTCTTGATGGTGCTGACGCGATGGGCCTTGTCGCCCGGGTTGATGCGCTCGGGGCTGTAGCCGGCGTAGAAGTCCACGTTGAACTTCAGGCCCGACACGCGTTCCAGCACCGGCACGCAGTCTTCTTCGGTGGCGCCCGGATAGACGGTGGATTCGTAGATGACGATGTCGCCGCGCTTGAGCACCGCGCCGATGGTTTCGCTGGCCTTGACCAGCGGGGTCAGGTCCGGCTG
>NZ_UFQC01000102.1 GCF_900496975.1 Achromobacter veterisilvae | reverse complement strand
AGGTATGTGCTTAGACTTGACATCTAAGGTACTTCACTTCTAGTGAGCACTTGATTTCATTGTGCTTGTGATAAAGCCGAGGCGGGTTTAAAAACCCATCTCAACCCATCACCGCACTCGCATCAAGCGCCCACACTTATCGGTTGTTTAATTGTTAAAGAGCGGTACTGCTAAATTCTTTACTGCCTGCCGACTGGCCCGGCGCTTTCGCGTCGTTCGCTGTGTCAGCAGCAGAGAAATGAGATTATGAAGAAGTTTTTATCGCTCGTCAAGTCAGCTTCGCGGGGTTCGCTACGCTTTCTTGCCGCGGCCTCTCCAAGACCTTTTCCTCTTTAGCAGCTATCGAAATTTCAGGGTTTTCCCTAATATTTCGGTAGCAGCCAAGCTCGAAACTATAACACAGTTTTTGCAGATTATGCAACTGGCTTCTGCCTGATTTGCATCCTATCGTGCAACCCTGCCGTTTACCGGATCTCTCCAGCACTACGGCAAGCTGTGCATACCTTCTCACTAGAAGACAAAACCCCACAGGCTCACCTGTGGGGTTTTGAGCAATAAAAGCCTGACGATGACCTACTTTCACAGACGTCCGTCCACTATCATCGGCGCAAAGTCGTTTCACTGTCCTGT
>NZ_UFQC01000104.1 GCF_900496975.1 Achromobacter veterisilvae | reverse complement strand
GGCAGCACCTGTCGCTGCGCCAGGGCAATCAACTCGTCGCGCATGGCGAAGCACTGGCTGGCCCAGGCCTCGAAGTCCCCTTTACCTTTAAAAGGCTTTAAAAGGCCTTTTAGAGAGGCCGCGTGTTCCAGCCGCATGAAGGCTGGCTGTTCCAGACCACGGAAGTAGCGCGGTTCGCGGTTCGGGTCGCTCATGCCTGTTCGTCCTCGCCGGTGCCTGTGGACTTGGCCTCAGCCGGATCGGCGGCAGTGCCTTCGTTGGTGGGAGGAGCGGCTGCGGCAGCGCTATCACCGCGCTGTTGCAGCCCGCGGCGTGCGATGGGCGGCGCAAACTTCGAGCGGCGCATGCCTTCGAGCACGTCCTGCGGCAGTTCGCCGAACTTCTCCAATGCTGCCCGAGCTGCGGCGTTCTTGGCCGCGAAGTCGTCGCGGGTGCAGCCCGAGTAGCGGTATTGCTGGGCCAGGCTGAACAGGCTGCGCAGCGCGTGGGCACCTTCGTTGAGCCAGCGCTCCAA
>NZ_UFQC01000105.1 GCF_900496975.1 Achromobacter veterisilvae | reverse complement strand
ACCGGGTGAGTTGACGGTGACGGTGCCCTTGAAGCGCGTCGAGTTGCAGTGTCGCGAAGGTCCGCGCATTTGCAGTGAGGTGGTCATGTCAGGCATGGATCCTCGGGTGATAGCCAGTATTCGATCCGCGAGTTTCGACACTGGTCCGAGCGACCCGCGATGCATCGAAATTAATCCCAGCGGTGGCGCCGTGGTTCGTTGTGCCAGCGTCGGGTGTGTTTCCCGTGTTGCCCACGTTCCCAAACGCCCCAGTGGTCGTAATGAACAGGATACGGCCGCTGACGGCGCTGCCCGTGATGTTTTGCAAGGCATCGCGTTGCGTCGTACCCAGTACCCGCGCATTTGCAGTGCAAATTCCTTTTTTGGAGCTTTATATGCAAAAAACCGTTTTTCAAACCGATGGCGACGGGCTGTACGCCTACCCAACTGTCGCGAACGAACTCGCGCTCGCGCCAGGACATTTCAATATCCCGTTCGGTGCGTACGAAGACCCGCCGCCCGAGGCG